>NZ_JBFTZI010000001.1:0-1446079 GCF_056406895.1 Polaromonas sp. P1_A2
TTGCGCGCCTGCTCCCTTTGCTGAGAGCTGCTGGCCGGGGGTTGCCCGGCGGCAACTCACTTTTCTTTTGCTTCGCCAAAAGAAAAGTAAGCAAAAGAAAAGGCGACCCTGGTGTCTGCGTCCCTTCGCTTCGCTACGGGCAACCTGCGGTGCTCGGTTCAGCCGGGGTCTCGCTAAACTCGCTACGTTTCACTTCGCTCAAACAACGCGATCCCTTATCCGCCTGAACCTGCGCTCCTCGGCGCATACACAAAGGGTGGGGAGAAAAAATACCAAGACAGAAAACCACAAGGACTCGCTATGGCGAGTCCTTGTTTGTATTTGTCTTCTTGGTATTTCGGTATTCGGTTCCCGATCCCGATTGCCCCGTCCTGGCTGGGCCGAGGAGCGCAGAGACAAGCGGATCAGGGCCGGCGTTGTCTGAGCCGAAGGCGAGTTTAGCCGGACCCCGCTTGGCTCGAGCACCGCAGGTTGCCCGTAGCGAAGCGTAGGGACCCAGACTGCGGGTCGCCTTTCTTTTGGGTACTTTTCTTTGGCGAAGCAAAGAAAAGTGCCTCGCCCGCCGGGGCGAGACCCGGCCAGCTGAACCAAGAAGAGGAAAGAGGAGGATGAAGAGGAAGAGCGCGCCCGCCGGAGCAAGACCCGGCTCAACCACCCTTCTCTTCTTTCGTCACCAACCAAATCCCATAACAAACCAGCACCAGGGCCAGGCCGTTTTTCCACTCGAGGAAACGCTCGTCGAGGAACACCGCCGACAGCATGGTCCCAAAAATCGGCACCATGAAATTAAAAACGGTGATCATGCTCACGCGGTTGTACTTCAGCAAAATCGTCCACAGGGAAAACGCGGCCGATGACAGCACTACCAGGTACACCATCAGCAAGGTGGACTTGAGGGTGAAGCCCGTCAGCGAACCACCGGTGGCAAAGCCGATCAGCAACAGGGCCAGGCCGCCTATGGCCAGTTGCCAGCCGGTCAGCACCACCGAGTCCACGCGCTGCGAGACTTTTTTGCCGTAGATGCTGGCGGCCGAGAGCACAAAGGCGGCGATCACGACAAAACCTTCACCGAGCAGCGTGAAGTCGAAGCTGAGCAGGCTTTCGCTGAAGTTCACCACCATCACGCCCGCAAAACCCACCAGGCAGCCCAGCACCTTGTTGAAGCTGAGCCTGTCGTTTTTGTAGATGTAGTGCGCCAGCAGCACGCTGAAAAAAGTGCCGGTCGCATTCATGATGGAGCTCTTCACGCCGGTGGCGTAGGCCAGGCCGATGTAGAAGAACACATACTGCAGGCTGGTCTGCGTGAGGCCGACGATGGCGACCTGGCCGAAGGTCCGGCGGTCCAGCTGGAGCACCGGCTTGCGGCCGATGAAGGCGAACACCAGCAGCACCAGGCCGGCAAAAAGAAAACGCCAGCCCGCGAACACCAGCTTGGAGGGAATGTCGTCGGCGGTGATATGGAACAGCACATAGCCGTTCTTGATCGCCGGGTAGGCGCTGCCCCAGAGCAGGCAGCACAGCGAGGCCAGCAGGAAAACGATTTTGCGCTGGGTGAAAAAGGTGGAGCTGTTCAAAACCGGAATCCGTTGAAAAAAAGAAAAGGCGCGGCCTGAGCGCTACAGGCGCCCAGGCATGGCAAACAAAAAAGCCTAGAGCAGGCGCGCGAGATAACGGCCGGTATGGCTGGCCGGGTTCGCCGCGATGTCTTCCGGCGTGCCCACGCCCACCACGGTGCCGCCGCCGGCTCCCCCCTCGGGGCCCATGTCGACCAGCCAGTCGGCCGTCTTGATGACGTCCAGGTTGTGCTCGATCACGACAATCGTGTTGCCCGCGTCGCGCAGCTGGTGCAGCACCTTGAGCAACAGGTCGATGTCGGCAAAATGCAGGCCCGTCGTCGGCTCGTCGAGGATGTACAGCGTGCGCCCGGTGTCGCGCTTGCTCAGTTCCAGCGCGAGCTTGACGCGCTGCGCCTCGCCGCCCGAGAGTGTGGTCGCGGCCTGGCCCAGCTTGATGTAGGACAGGCCCACGTCCAGCAAGGTCTGCAGCTTGCGCGCGATGGTGGGCACGGCCTTGAAGAACTCGGCCGCGACCTCGACCGTGAGGTCCAGGATCTGCGCGATGTTTTTGCCCTTGTACTGGACTTCCAGCGTCTCGCGGTTGTAGCGCATGCCTTTGCAGACGTCGCAGGGCACGTACACGTCGGGCAAAAAGTGCATCTCGACCTTGACCACGCCGTCGCCCTGGCAGGCTTCGCAGCGGCCACCGGCGACGTTGAAGGAAAAGCGTCCCGCGCCGTAGCCGCGTTCGCGGGCGGTGTTCATCTCGGCCATCAGCTCGCGTATCGGCGTGAAGAGGCCGGTGTAGGTGGCCGGGTTGCTGCGCGGCGTGCGGCCTATCGGCGACTGGTCGACGTTGATGACCTTGTCGAAATGTTCTATGCCTTCGATGGACTCGTGCGCGGCGGGCTCTTCATGCGCGCGGTACAGCGTGCGGGCCACGGCGGCGTACAGCGTGTCGTTGACCAGCGTGGACTTGCCCGAGCCGGAGACGCCGGTCACGCAGGTCAGCAGGCCCACCGGAAACTCGACGCTCACGCCCTTGAGGTTGTGGCCGGTGGCGTTGATGACACGCAGCGCCTGCATGTCGCCCAGCGTGGCCTGGTGCACGGCTTCGCGCGCGGCGCGGCGTTCGGCGGCCGGGCTTTGCGGAAAGCGCGAGGCTTTTTTCTTCTCGGCGGCTTCCACCGCCTTCACCGTCGGCAGCCAGGGCGTGCGGTGTTTGGGCACGGCGATCTGCAGCGTCTGCGCCAGGTATTTGCCGGTCAGCGAGTCGGGGTTGTTCTTGACTTCGTCAAACGTGCCCTGGGCCATCACGCGACCGCCGTGGATGCCGGCGCCCGGCCCCATGTCGATGACATGGTCGGCCGCGCGAATCATGTCCTCGTCGTGCTCGACCACCAGCACGCTGTTGCCGATGTCGCGCAAATGCTTGAGCGTGCCGATCAGCCTGTCGTTGTCGCGCTGGTGCAGGCCTATGCTGGGCTCGTCCAGCACATACATCACGCCGGTCAGGCCCGAGCCTATCTGCGAGGCCAGGCGTATGCGCTGCGATTCGCCGCCCGACAGCGTTTCGGCGCTGCGGTCCAGGCTCAGGTAGTTGAGGCCCACGTCGTTGAGGAATTTCAGGCGCAGGCCGATCTCGCGCACCACCTTGGCCGCGATCTCGGCCTTGGCGCCTTCCATCTTGAGGACGTTGAAGTACTCAAAACTCTCGCGCAGCGTCGCATGGCTGATCTCGTAGATGGCCTTGCGCCCGGGCTGGGCGCCGCCTTCGGGCGCGCTGACCAGGTAGACGTGGCGCGCCTCGGTGCGCAGCCGCGTGCCTTCGCATTCGGGGCAAGGCTGCACGCTGCGGTAGCGGGCCAGTTCCTCGCGCACGGCGGCGGAGTCGGTTTCGCGGTAGCGGCGCTCGAAGTTGGTGATCACGCCTTCGAAGGGGTGCTTCTTGCTGATCTTCTTGCCGGCGAAGTTGCCCGAGTCCATCACGTAGCTGAACTTGATCTCCTCGTCGCCCGAGCCGTGCAGCACGACCTGCTGCACGTTCTCGGGCAGCTCCTCAAAGGCCGTGTCGATGTTGAACTTGTAGTGCTTGGCCAGGCTCTCCAGCATGGCGAAGTAATAGCCGTTGCGCCTGTCCCAGCCCTTGACGGCGCCGCTGGCCAGGCTGAGCGAAGGGAAGGCCACCACGCGCGCCGGGTCGAAAAACTCCATGTGGCCCAGGCCGTCGCAGGTGGGGCAGGCGCCCACCGGCGAATTGAAGGAAAAGAGCCGCGGCTCCATCTCGCTGAGTGAGTAGTCGCAGACCGGGCAGGAGAACTTGGCGCTGAACAGGTGCTCCTTGCCGGTGTCCATCTCCAGCGCGAGGGCCTTGCCGTCGGCCAGGCGCAGCGCGGCCTCGAAGCTTTCGGCCAGGCGCTGCTGCAGGTCGGCCCGCACCTTGACGCGGTCTATCACCACGTCGATGTTGTGCTTCTCGGTTTTCTTGAGTTTGGGCAACTCGTCGAACTCGTAGGCCGTGCCGTCGACGCGAAAGCGCACATAACCCTGGGACTGCATTTCGGCGAACAGGTCCACGAACTCGCCCTTGCGGTCGCGCGCCACCGGCGCCAGGATCATCAGCTTGGTGTCTTCCGGCAGGGCCAGCACCGTGTCGACCATCTCGCTGACGCTTTGCGCCTGCAGCGGCAGGTCGTGGATGGGGCAGAACGGCGTGCCGGCGCGCGCGAACAAAAGGCGCAGGTAGTCGTGGATCTCGGTCACCGTGCCCACGGTGGAGCGCGGGTTGTGCGAGGTGGCCTTCTGCTCGATGGAGATCGCGGGCGACAGGCCCTCGATCATGTCCACGTCGGGCTTGTCCATCAACTGCAAAAACTGGCGCGCGTAGGTGGACAGGCTTTCAACGTAACGGCGCTGGCCTTCGGCGTACAGCGTGTCGAAGGCCAGGCTGGACTTGCCGGATCCGCTCAGCCCGGTGATGACCACCAGCTGGTTGCGCGGGATGTCCAGGTCGATGTTCTTGAGGTTGTGCGTGCGCGCGCCGCGGATGCTGATGCGCTGCGCCGCCAGGGCCTGGGCCAGGTAGCGGGCCGGGGGCTCAGCCACGTGACGGCCTTCTGCGGCCTGGGAGGCGAGGTATTTGCTGTCGTCGGGAGAGTTCAAGATGTGGCAGCCGCAAAACTCTCCATCATAGACCGAAGCACCGTTTCAAGCACAATAGCCGTTTGGGGACGGCCTGGCTTGCCGCGCCACGGCGGCCAAATTCCGGGTTTGTTCCCGATTTGGGCCGTCTTTTGTCCGGTTTTGAGCCTTTTTTGCCTGTTTATCCCTTGTCCGAGTCCTCCGCTCCCCCGTCTTACCCCATGACCGCCACCGAGCGCCGCGCCAGCGCCTCGCTGGCGTCGATTTTTGCGCTGCGCATGCTGGGCCTGTTCCTGGTGCTGCCGGTGTTCGCGCTGGAAGCGGCCAGATACCCGGGCGGCGACGACCCGGCGCGCGTTGGCCTGGCCATGGGCGTTTACGGGCTGACCCAGGGCCTGCTGCAGATTCCCTTCGGCATCGCCTCGGACTGGTGGGGCCGCAAACCTGTGATTATTTCCGGCCTGGTGATATTTGCCCTGGGCAGCTTTGTCGCGGCCTGGGCGCCCGACCTGGACTGGCTGGTCGCCGGCCGCGCGCTGCAGGGCGCGGGCGCGATTTCGGCGGCCGTCACCGCGCTGCTGGCCGACTCCACGCGCGACGAGGTGCGCACCAAGGCCATGGCGCTGGTGGGCAGCAGCATCGCACTGATGTTCGCGCTCTCGCTGCTCGTGGCGCCCCTGCTGGCGGCCTCCATCGGCCTGTACGGCCTGTTTTCCCTGACCGGCGCGCTGGCCTTGGGCGGCATCGCGGTGGTCCTGTGGTGGGTGCCGCCCGAGCCGTTGGAGCATGCGAACCGCCCGCGCGGCAGCGTGCTCGAAGTCCTCAGGGACCCAGCCCTGCTGCGGCTGGACTTCGGCGTTTTTGTGCTGCATGCGGTGCAGCTGGCCATGTGGGTGGCGATACCGGCGCTGCTGGTGGCAGCCGGCCTCGACAAGGCCCGCCACTGGCAGGTCTACCTGCCGGCGGTGCTGGCGTCCTTCCTGGTGATGGGCATGACGCTGTTCCCGCTGGAGCGGCGCGGCTACCTGCGCGCGGCCTTCCTGGGCGCTGTGGGCCTGGTTTTTGTGGTGCAGCTCGGCCTGCTGTGGGCGGTGTCCTCAAGCCCGGGGCCGCACGGCCTGGGCCTGCTGGCCGCCTTGCTGTTCCTGTTTTTCTGCGGTTTTAATGTGCTGGAAGCCACCCAGCCCAGCCTGGCCTCCCGCGTGGCGCCCGCCCATGCGCGCGGCGCGGCGCTGGGGGTGTACAACACCCTGCAGTCGCTGGGCTTTTTTGCCGGCGGCGCTATCGGCGGCTGGGTCACCAAAACCCATGGCGCGGCGGGGCTTTTTATGCTGTGCGGCGGCCTGATGCTGGCCTGGCTGCTAGTGGCCTGGCCCATGCGGGCGCCCGGGCGCCATGCGGCCGTTACGGCCACTGGCGAGGAAGCCTTGCCGGGCCGGCCAGTTAAACTGTGAGTTATTCATAAATAGCAGGGCCCCGCTCTGTAGATCAGCTCAGGAGAACCCCTCATGGCATCCGTCAATAAAGTCATCGTCGTCGGCAATTTGGGCCGCGACCCCGAAATGCGCAGCTTCCCGAGCGGCGACCAGGTCGCCAACGTCACCATCGCCACCACCGACCGGTGGAAAGACAAGCAGACCGGCGAAATGAAGGAAGCCACCGAATGGCACCGCGTGGTGTTCAACGGCCGCCTGGCCGAAATCGTCGGCCAGTACCTGCGCAAGGGCTCGCAGGTCTATGTGGAAGGTTCGCTGCGCACGCGCAAGTGGACCGACAAGGACGGCATCGAAAAATACACCACCGAAATCCGCGCCGACCAGATGCAGATGCTGGGCAGCCGCCAGGGCATGGGCGGCCCCGGTGGGGACGACGGCGGTGGCGGCGGCTACGAAGCCCCGCGCCAGTCGGCCCCAGCGCGCGCGCCGGCGGCAGCCGCGCCACGCCAGGCCCCGGCGGCCTCCAAGCAGGCCAGCGGTTTTGACGACATGGATGACGACATTCCGTTCTAAGTCAGAAAATCAGGCGTTCTGTTGATTGAAACCCACTCTTCGAGAGAAGAGTGGGTTTTTTCTTACCCGGAGTGAGCCCCATGGACCGAGCCCGTGGGAGTCAGGCTTCGTGGCATGCATGTATTTCCCCCAGGCTTTTGGAGAATCCACTGCTTGCCTACTTGATGCAAGCCATGAAGTGGTTGTTGCCGTTGGACATGCACTGGTAGAAGGCGCGGTCCTTGCCCGTGGCGGACTGGCAGTTGGCCAGGTTGGTCTCTGCCTTGGCGCGACGCAGCCTGGCGGCATTGTTGTCGTAGTCCGCCTGGGTGATGTAGCCGGTTTTCAGGTTCTTGGCACTGACTTCCAGCGCCGTATCCGCCTGCTCCTGTGCATTCCTGACCGCGCTGGCGCAATCCAGCGGCACCTCTTTGCTGTCTTTGGTTCCCAGGGCCTTTTCCATGCCCTTGGCAAAGTCCTGCACGTCTTTGGGAATCTTTTTGGTGCCGTCGGCGTTGTATTCGGTGGGGCGTACCTTGCCGTTGTTGTCTCCGCCAAAGCTGCTGTTGCTGTGCAGCTTCAGCGCCTCACTGGGTTTATCGCTGGCGGGCGGCTGCTGGTCGTAGTGGGTTTTGCCCTGTGCATCCACCCACTTGTAGACGCCCTGAGCGTGGCTCACAGAGGCAACGGACAGCACGGCCAGACTGAGGCCGAGAAGTTTGGGACTGATCTGCAAGCGCATGGTGGGGCGAGCCGGGCAAACAAAAGACTTGGATGTTACGCAAGCGCGAGGAGGCGGTCTTGAATCAAAACGACATTTGCGGCGCGTATTGCGGAATTGGACTCAACAGAAATTGCGGCCTGTGGACAAGGTCCAGAGCCGTCAGCGCACTTTCAGCGCCTGCCTCAAGCGGTAAGGCCAATAGGACTCCTGGGTTTCAATGGCGCGTTGCAGGTCCCTTGGATTGAGGCCCGAGTAGCGCTTCACTTCCCGGCACAAGTGCGCCTGGTCGGAGAATCCCATGGCATGGGCGACGTCCACCAAAGACGGGCCTCCAAAGGCGTTGGAGCCGTGTCCCCGCGTCAATGTTGACTCCATGCGTACCAGCCCACGGATCGCACGCATGGGAAGTCCCAATTGCCCCTTGATGAGCCGCTCCCGTTGGCGCGTGCTTTGCCCTGAAGCGGATGAACGCAGTGCTACCGCATCAACCCAGTCATTGAACAAGGACAGGCCATCCGGCGGTGTTGCCACCGGCCGCGGCGCACGCACAGGTGTCCAGCGAGGCGTTAAAAAGGCCTCAATGATCTGAATGCGTTCCAGATCTTCGCCGGCCCGCAGGACGGAAATCGCCATCTGCTGCCAGTCTTTGCCAAGTACGGTTTGCAGGTTCCTGGCCTGGTCAAGCAAACCAGTCACATTCAAATGTGTCAGCGCGTGAAATGCATCCGGAAAAATAGTCAGTGAAAATCCAAGGGCCGGGCCGTGGCTTTGCCAAACCGTGGGTTGCGTGCGAGGGCCGCGCAAGACAACCCGTCTTGACGACGCGGGCCATTCACCATCGCCAAGAGGTATTGACGATCTTCCACCTTGAATCAACCAAACCATGCTGACCAGCGGAGACACCGGTAAATGACTGAAGCTTTGTTGGGGACTCAGTTGGGCGTCCAAGGTGTCGCGCACCACATAAGCGCACACGCAATCCGCGAGCAAGGGCGAAGGCAGGAATAGCGAGGTGCGCGTGCCGGGGTGTATTGCCCCGTCATCCACCTCAAGATGGTTTATTGCCATGTTTTGCCTTCAACAACGAGGCGATCAACCTCCCGGTGCCCTTTGCTTCCGGTGGGAATTTTAGCGGCTGTGCTCGATGCCGGCGCGCAAATGCGTGGCACCCGGTTCGATCGGCTTGTTCAGCACAAGCACATCGGTTGCCCTATCAACAGTCTTTTGACTAAGGCCCGCGCTCCGAGAGGAGGGCGGGCTTTTTCTTTTTTTTCTTTTTCTTAGTTGCTGCCCATGGCCTGGCGGACCAGCAGCGTGTCCGTGAACTGCTCGAAGGCCACGATCTTGCCGTTTTGCAGATGCCAGATGTGGGTGACGCGGGCCTGCAGGTCCTTTCCCGTGGCGCGATAAGTGCCGCGGTAGCTTCCCACCCCGACGATGTGCTCGCCGCCGTCGATCAGGCTTTGCAGTTCGAAGCGATAGCCGATCCAGTCCCTGCCCAGTACGGCAAAGACGTTCTCGGCCACCGCTTGCGGCCCGACCCAGGTGCCCGCGCAGGGAAACCCCGCCATCTCGGTCCAGCGCACCTGGGGCGACACATGGGCCATCATTGCGTCGATGTTTCCCTGCGCCGACGCGGCATAGTGCGCGCGGACGATGTCGATGTTCGACATCATGGCCTCAACCCCACTTCATCTCGCCCTTGGCGACTTTGGCGCCGATTTGCAGCGCCACGCCCATGCCGGCGTTCGGGTAGCGCCGGGTCATGGCCGCGATCAGGGCGCCGCTGTCGGCGGACTTGGCCAGCACTTCCTCGAAAGCCACGAGGTAGTCGCGTGTGTATTGGATCGCGCTTGCGTCCACCGCCGCCGTGACAGCCATGTGGCCGGGGACGACCACGGCGGGTTTGCGCGCGGCCATGGCGTCAAGTGCCTTCACCCATGCGGCGCGGGCCTCCGCGCCCTGCGTGTCGGCGGTCCATACGTGAACGCCGGAGAACAGCAGCACGCCGCCGAAGATGGCGTTCAGCGAAGGCACCCAGATATAGCGGCGATTCGCAAGACCGTCGACGTCGACGATCTCCAGGGCCTGGCCTTCCAGGGTCAGGGTCCGGCCGTCGAAGGCTTCGGGCATCACGATGTCGGCCAGGGCCTGCGGGCCGTTTTCCTTGAGCTGGGGGCCCCAGGTCGCCAGTTTCTTTTCCACATTGCCCTTGATGGCCGCTATCGTGGCCGGCGCGGCGATCACCTTGGCATCGGGAAATGCCGCCTTGATGGGCGCGAGGCTGAAGTAGTAATCAGGATCGCTCTGGCTGATGTAAATGGTCGTGAGCTTTTTGCCCGTGGCCTTGATGGCATCGGCCAGCGCCTTGCCGTCGGGAAGCGTGAAGCCGCCATCGATCAAGACGGCCTCGCGATCGCCGGAGATGAGGACCGGGGCGCGGAAGAATCCATGCTCGCCGGCGGGAAAGTGTTTCCAGGTCAGATTGGTATTGGCAGCCATAGCGCTTTTCACTCCTAAGATGGCCGTCGCGACACCCGCGGCGGCTACGGTTTTGAGGGTTTCTCTTCGTGTTGTCATGGTTCGCTTTCTCACGGTTAACTAAAAAAGATTCGCTGGCACGAGCTTCAATTCAGGCCCGGCTCAGGCCGTTTCGAGCTCGCTGATCAGCGCACGGGGGTTGGAATAGAAGGCCGCGTGATTCACGATCCAGCGCTTCGCGCCGGCTTCGGCAACCAGGGTCGGCACGCCGCGGGCGCCGAACTCCCGCATCAGGGCCTGTGCCCGGCCGGTGCGGGCCCGGTTCGCCGCGAGCAGTGCTTCGTCGGGCTGCATGACCATGGTTGCCGCCTGCTCAAGGCCCAGCCCGCGCAGAACGTCCGCCAGTGTGGCCAAGGAGCTCACATCCTTGCCGTCCACATAACGCGCACTTTGTATGGCCTTGAGGGCTTCGAGCTCCCTGGCCGGCGCGGTCAATGACACGGCCGTCAGCGCCACCGTAGCGGGGCCGCTGTCGAAAAGCCGCTGGCGATCACCGAGAACCTGCTGCCGGTACTGCTCGCTGAAGCGCTGACCGGTCAGGCGCTCTATGCGCTGGTCGTTGGACCAGGCGTAGGCGGCGAACTCGCTGTCCATGGGCCTTGCGCCCGCGCCGGAGAACAAGCCGGTGGGCAGCAATTCGACGCTGACGTCGGGGATTTCCAGCAAGGCGGAGAGCACCGGCGTGGCGCCGTAGCACCAGCCGCACAGCGGGTCGAAGAGGTAATGCAGGGTCTTGGTCATGGTTTGTTGGCTCACTGGCTGTGATCGTAGGCACTATCAATTGACTGTTAAAGACATCTCTGATAAACACAATGTATGTTTAAAGCAAACAATCACGACGACAGCAGCCTTGGAGGGCTGGGAAACCTGAGGCGCCTGGCCTACTTCGCGGCGGTGGTGGAAACCGGCTCCTTCACCGCGGCGGCGGATCGGCTGGGCATCACCAAGGCCGTGGTCAGCCAGCAGGTAGCCCGGCTGGAGCGCGAGTTCCGCACATCGCTGCTGGTGCGCACCACGCGCAAGGTGCAGCCCACCGCACTGGGCCAGGCCTTTTACCTGCGTTGCGCACTGATCCTGCGCGAGGCCGGGAATGCTTTCGACGACCTGGCTGAGACTTCGGCGGAGCCCTCCGGCATGCTGCGGCTCACCGCTCCCTTCGACTATGGCGTGGGTGTCGTGGTGCCGGCCATCGCCGCCTTTACCCGGCGCTACCCCGCGTGCAAGGTCGATGCGGTGCTGAGTGACCAGACCATGGACCTGATGTCCGGCAACTTCGAACTGGCGATCCGTGTCGGCTGGCTGGCTGAAACCAGCTTGCAGGCCCGAAAAATCGGCTCCTTCCGGCAACTGCTGGTGGCGCCGCCGGCCATGAAGGCACAGGTGGCGCGGCTCACGCGTCCGCAAGACATCGCCACGCTGCCTTTCGTCGCCAATACCGCCTTGCGTGAGCACCTCAGCTGGAATTTCTCGCTCAACGAGATAAAGCGCGAGGCCGTGACTGTGCAGGCCTCGATTTTTCTCGATGCCACACTGGCCGTGCGCGAAGCCGTATGCCAGGGTGCGGGGCTCTCGGTGCTGCCGGACTATGCGGTGGCCGGCGACCTTGCGGCCGGCCGTCTCATCGAGGTCCTGCCGCAATGGCAGCTGCCTTCAGGCGGCATCCACGCGGTGTTTCCGGCCGCGCGCTTTCGTCCCGCCAAGGTCCGCGCCTTTGTCGACCTGCTGGCGGACAGGGCGCAGCAAGGGCAGGCCGTCAGCGAGGTTCAGGAAGGCTGAGTTTCAGCAGTGCCGGCCCGGCTTCCGCGTCTGGCCGCCTTCCAGCGCGATGAACAAGGCATGGACCTCGCTAATTTCGCCATGGCCGCGCGCGCGCCTGGCAGCCGCTGCGGCCTGGCGCGCCAGCGCCGCGAAGCCGCGGGCCGCCACAAAAGCCAGGAAGGCCGCGCCGCCCAAGGGCCGGGCCAGCAGGGCGCCGGCCAGGGCCGGGCGGCGGGGCTCCCAGTGCAGGCTCACGCCCCGCGTGCTTTCCGCGGGCTCGATCACCGCGTTCTCGTGGTCGCCAAGGCGCACGCGTTGGCCGGCAGCGATGAAGTGGTCGCCGGGGTCCTTGCCCCGCGTGAGCCAGAGCCGGCCGCGCAGCACCGTCAATTCACCGCCGCGCCGGGGCAGGCGCAGCGCCTGGCCTGGCAGCAGGCGCCGGGTTCCACCGCGAAACACGGCGTCTTTGGGTTTTGTCTTCATCATCAAGCTCTTGGGGTGTCGTCGCCGCTGTCAAAGCCCGGCGAGGGCGTGCAGCACGGGGTTGTCGATCTGGCCGGCGAGCAAGCCGGCCGCGGCCGTGCTCGCGCTGTCGCCCAGCGCGCCGCGGTGCAGGCAGGCGCGCACCGTGAGCTCGCGCATGCCGCTGCGCGCGGCCAGGTCCTGCAGCTCGTTGATCCAGGCCGAGGCCTGGGGCATGGCATCGGCCACCGCGACGCCGCACAGCGCATCGAGCGCATAGCCCTTGCCCCACAGGTAGGCGTCGGGCAGGCGCACGCAGCGCGCCAGCGCGTCGACCAGGATTTCGGCCGCGCGCCGCGGTTCGCCACGCGCCATGGCCACCCGCCCCAATCCGCGGCCGGCAATGCCTTCCCAGCAAGGGTCGCCGATCTGGCAGCCGAGCGCAAAGGCATGCTCGAAACGGTTCGCGGCGGCCTCCACGTCGCCGCGCAGCAGGTCGACCTCGGCCCGCAGCGATTGCGGCCAGGGCACAAAAGCGGTCCAGCCCGGCTGGGCCAGGGCCACCGAGCGGTCCAGGGCGTCGGCGGCGGCGTCCAGCTCGCCGTGCAGCAGCAGCGCGCGCCCCAGCATGGACAGCGCATAGGCGAGCTGTTTGGGGTCGCCGGCCGCGGCGCCCAGCGCCTCGGCTTCGTGCAGCAGGCTGATGGCGGCCGCGTAGTGCGCGGTGTCGCTGAGCGCGCTGCCGTGCACGGTGGCGATGCGCGCCTGCTCCGCGCGGTCGCTGCCTGCCAGCGGCGCGGCGCGCTGCAGCCAGGCCAGCGTGCGCTCGTAGCGGCCGCGCAGGAATTCGACATAACCGAGCTCGCGGCAAGCCGCTGCGGCGATTGCCGGCGAGGCGTCCCGGCCCACCTCCAGGGCTTCGTGAAGCGCCGTGGCGCCTTCCTCGTCGCGGCCGCGGGCGGCATGCACCAGCGCGCCGCCCAGGGCCACGCGGGCACGCGCGCGCAGCGCCGTGTCGCCGGTAGCGTCGGCCTCGACGATGGCGCGGCGCAGGCATTGCAGGCCGGCGTCGAGCGCTCCGGCGCCTATGGCGGCCTCCCCGGCCTCCAGCTGCGCCAGTGCCGCGGCGCGCCCGGTGGCCGGCCGCGCGGTGGGCGTCGCGGTGGCGGTGCGCAGGGCGGCATCCAGTGTGGCGCCCGGCTGCACGCCGAGTTCGCGCTGGAACAATTCACGGCAGGCGGCGGCCTGGCGCGCCGCGCCCACACCGTCGCCGCAAGCGGCCAGGCTGCGCACCAGCAGCGCCTGGTAGTTTTCGTCCAGCGGGTTGTGGCGCACCAACCGGGCGGCCAGTGTGGCGGCTTCGGCCATGGCGCCTGCCGCCATGCGGGCCAGCGCGGCCTCACGCAGCACGGCCTCGGCGGCGGCCTGAAGGTGGCGGCGTTCCGTGGCGAGCCAGACCTCGAAGGCCGGGCTGCCTGAAAAATTCATGCCTTCGAGCAGCTCGCGGTCCAGGCCGGGCACGCACAAGGCTTGCGCCCAGCTTCCCGACAGCACGGCCCCGAGGTCGAGGTAGGTCGCGGGCGGCAGCGCAAGCGCCAGCAGGTCACCGCGTAAATCCGCGCTGTCCAGCAGGCGCCGCAGTTCACTGAGGTTCCAGCGCAAGGCGGCCAGCGGGTCTTCGGCATCCTCGAACAGCAGCCCCGCCAGCTGCTTGCGGCTGACCGGCGACTCGCTGCGGACCAGGTAGGCCAGCAGGCCCCAGACCTTGTGGCCGCGCGGCGCCGGCAGGGGTTTGCCGTCCCGCTCCACCCGCGGCGGGCCGAGCAGGTGGATGGCAAGCCCCAAAGGCGGCATGTCGTTCGGGGCTTGCGGATCCACGGGCGGGCCTCAGGCTTCGGCGGTGGTGGGGTCTATGACGCCGGTGACCCGCGCGACGGAGTCCGCCGGGAAGCCGCCCCTGCGCGCATGTTCCCTCACGAGTTCCTCGCTGGCGGCGTTGTAGACGCAGTACATCTTGCCTCCCGTCAGGTAGCTTTGCACCCACTGCACCTCGGGGCCGAGTTCGCGCAGCACGCCGCACGATTTCTGGGAAATGGAGTGCAGCTCGGCTGGCTTGAGGGCGCCGAGTCCGGGGATGGCACGTTCGATCACGAATTTGGGCATAACAGTCTCCGTTGAGTGAATGGAGACCCGACGATAGGCAGTGTACGTGTGAGCCGGCGTGTGAGGGTAAAGCCCCGCATGAAGACATCGGCCTATCCGATCTGTGCCTGTTTTCTTACAAATCGGCCGGGGGAAATGCATTGTTCGTGGATAGCATCGAGGGTGTTTGCCACGCCTGCCCGGGCACGGCCGGCATCCAACACCTTTAAAAAAATGATGAACCGTCTCCCTTTGCTCTCTTTGCCGCGCGGCATCCTGCGCGGTTTCGCCCTTGCGCTGGGCGGGCTGTGCGCGGCCGCGACTGCCCTGGCCGGCGGCAACGTCGAGCCGATTACCGACATTCTTCCGGCCACGGGCAGCGCCGGGCTCGGCATGGTGATGCGCGTCGAGCGCTCGCCCTACAAGGACGCGGGCAGCCGCTACGACCTGCTGCCGCTCTACCTTTACGAAGGCGAGCGGCTGTTCCTGCATGCCAACCGCGGCGGCGTGAAGCTGCTCAACGGCGACGAGCGGCGGCTGGACCTTTTTGTGGAGCAGCGCCTGGAAGGCTTTCCCACCGAGCGCCTGCCGGCCAGCCTGGCCGGCATGTCGGCACGCGATTCCGCCATCGACCTGGGCCTGGCCTACCGCTGGCGCCAGCCCTGGGGCACGCTGCAGGCCGAGCTGGTGCACGACATTGGCAATACCTACAAGGGCAATGAATTTCGCCTGGGCTACACCTATGACTGGCGCTCCGGCCCCTGGATGCTGCGCCCCAGCCTGACGGTGGCGTTTCGCGATGCCAAGCTCAACAACTATTACTACGGGGTGCAGGCCGGCGAGGCCACGGCCAGCCGTCCCGCCTATGCACCGGGCGCGGGTGTGCAGACTTCCCTGGGGCTTTACGGTTCTTACGACCTGACGGAGCGCTGGCGCCTGCTGGCCGGCGTGTCGGCGACCTTCCTGGGCAACAAGGTCAAGGACAGCCCCATCGTGCAAAAAAGCGTGCTGCCCGCGGTGTATGTGGGCGCGGCCTACGACTTCGGCGGCCACAAGCGCGAATGGGCCGAGAACGACACGCCCACCTACTTCAAGGTGCTGTACGGCAAGTCCACCGAGGACGGCTGCCACCTGGCCAAGATCATCACGGCGCAGTGCCTGTCGACGGCCAAGACCAATGCCACCAGCATCACCGGCATCCAGGTCGGCAAGCCTTTCCTCAACAACGTGAACGGCTGGCCGCTGGACTTCATCGGCTATGTGGGCCTGACGCAGCACAACGAGCGCGGCCTGCAGGCCAACGGCGTGCAGCTCGATCTGTTCATGAAGGCCGTGTACTCGGGCTTCCCCTGGAGCGGCCGCGTGAAGACCCGGCTGGGCCTGGGCGTGGGGGTGTCGATGGCGCAACGCGCCCCTTACATCGAGTCTTCCAGCCTGGCGGCCAACGGCAAGCCGGCCTCGCGCATGCTCAACTTCCTGGACCCGACCCTGGACGTGAGCCTGGGTGATTTGATCGGCTACCGGCCGCTCAAGGAAACCTATATCGGCTTCGGCGTGTCGCACCGCTCGGGCATTTTTGGCTCGTCGCGCCTGCTGGGCAACGTCAACGGCGGCTCCAACTACATCTACACCTACGTCGAAACGGCGCTGTGACGCGCCGCGCCAGCGTGGGGCGGCGTGGCCGCGGGCTGGTTCTGCACATTGCTGGCGGTGATCACGCCGCCGCCCAGGCAGACCTCGCCCTGGTAAAGCACGGCCGACTGCCCGGGCGTGACCGCCCACTGCGCATCGGCAAAGGCCAGCTCGCAGCTGTCGCTGGAGACCTGGCGCAGCTCGCAGGCCGCGTCGGCCTGCCGGTAGCGCGCCTTGGCGGCCATGGCGCCGGGCACGGGCGCGCTGCCGGCCACCCAGCTGCAGTCCTGCGCCGTCAGCACCGTCGATTGCAGCCAGGGATGGTCATGGCCCTGCACCACCCACAGCGTGTTCGTCTCGAGGTCCTTGCGCGCGACAAACCAGGGTTCGTGCTCGCCCACGCCGCGCAGCCCGCGCGCCTGCGCGGCCTTGAGGTCGGCGCCCCTGGCTTTGACGCCGCCTATGCCCAGGCCCTGGCGCTGGCCCAGCGTGTAGAAGGACAGTCCCACATGTTCGCCGAGCACGCGGCCCTTGTCGTTTTTGATCGGGCCGGGCGCCTTGGCGATGTAGCGGTTCAGGAAATCGCGGAAGGGGCGCTCGCCGATAAAGCAGATGCCGGTCGAGTCTTTTTTCTTCGCATTGGGCAGGCCGATCTCGTCGGCGATGCGGCGAACCTCGGTCTTGTGCAGCTCGCCCACCGGGAACAGTGTCTTTGACAGCTGCGCCTGGTTCAGGCGGTGCAGGAAATAGCTCTGGTCCTTGGCCGGGTCCAGGCCCTTGAGCAGTTCGTGCAGGCCGGTGGCTTCATTCCTGCGGACTCTCGCATAGTGGCCGGTGGCGATTTTTTCGGCACCCAGGCGCATGGCGTGGTCCAGGAAGGCCTTGAACTTGATCTCGGCGTTGCACAGGATGTCGGGGTTGGGCGTGCGGCCGGCCTGGTATTCGCGCAGGAATTCGGCGAACACGCGGTCCTTGTAGTCGGCCGCGAAATTGACGTGTTCTATTTCTATGCCGATGACGTCGGCCACCGCGGCGGCGTCGACAAAATCGATGTTGGACGAGCAATACTCGCTGTCGTCGTCATCTTCCCAGTTCTTCATGAAGATGCCTATGACCTCGTGGCCCTGCTGTTTGAGCAGGTGCGCCGTCACCGCGGAGTCCACCCCGCCGCTCAGGCCGACGACGATGCGTTGCCGCTTGCCGCCGTGGCTGTGTGTGTTGATTTGCGGGTTGCCCATGGCCCCATTGTAAAAAGGCGAAGGCTTTTGCGCCGGCTTCGGGCCTTACGGCCCTGCCGGCCCTACGGCTGTAGGCCAAAGGCGGGCGCCCGCCAGGGGAAAATCACCGGGTTTGCTGAGCCATTCGGACTAATGTCGAGGGCCGCGGCGCGTCGCCGCGCATGTTTCCAGCACAATGGAAAGCCCTTTCTTGCAGGAGCTGCCACTTTGCAAAGACGTCAATTTCTTTTCCGCACCGGTCGTGCCGCCGCGGCTGCCGGCATGGCCGCCGGGCTGCCATGGCTTTCGTCGCTGGCCCAGGCCGCGGGCCTCAAACCCGTGGGCAAGGCCCAGGCCTTCGACTACGCGGCGCTCAAGGGCCAGGCGCGCGACCTGGCCGCCAAACCCTACCGGAGCCGGGCCGTGGCCTTGCCGTCCGGTATTGCGGACCTGAACTGGGACCAGCACCAGGCCATCCGCTTTCGGGACGACCATGCCTTGTGGGGCGATGACAAGCTGCGGTTTGTGGCCAAATTTTTCCACCTCGGCCTGTATTTCAAGACGCCGGTGCGCATGCACGAAGTGAGCAACGGCCAGGCCCAGGAACTGGCCTATGACCCGGCCATGTTCGACTACGGGAAAAGCGGCGTGCGGGGCGAGCAACTGCCCGCCGACCTCGGTTTTGCCGGCTTTCGCCTCAATTTCCACACCGACCCGGTGCGCGACGTGGCGGCCTTCCTGGGCGCCAGCTACTTTCGCGCGGTGGGCGGCGAATGGCAGTACGGCCAGTCGGCACGGGGCCTGGCCGTCGACACGGCGCAAACCTTCCCGGAGGAGTTTCCGGATTTCATCGGCTACTGGCTCGAAAAACCGGACCCAAACGCGGCTTCACTGACCGTCTACGCGCTGCTGGACTCGCCGAGCGTCAGCGGCGCCTACCGCTTTGTGATCACGCCGGGCGACACGCAAATCATGGACCTGGACGTGGCGCTGTACCCGCGCAAGACCATAGACCGCCTGGGCATCGCGCCGTGCACCAGCATGTTCCAGACCGGCGAAAACGACAGGCGCATGGGCTGGGACTGGCGCGGCGAAATCCACGACACCGACGGCCTGGCCATGCACAGCGGCACGGGCGAATGGCTGTGGCGCCCCTTGACCAACCCGGCGCAACTGCAGTTCAACGCCTTCCAGGACGACAACCCGCGCGGTTTCGGCCTGATGCAGCGCGACCGGAACTTTGACCACTACCAGGACGACGGCGTGTTCTACGAAAAGCGCCCCAGCCTGTGGGTCGAGCCCAAGGCGGGCTGGGGCGCGGGCGCGGTGCAGCTGGTGGAGATCCCGACCGTGGACGAAACCTTTGACAACATCGTGGCCTTCTGGAACCCCAAGGACAAGCCGCAGGCGGGGCAGGAACTGCTGTTTTCCTACAGGCTGCACTGGGGCGGCCAGCCGCCCGCCGCGCAAGGGCCGCTGGCGCGCTGCGTGGCCACACGCACCGGCCTGGGCGGCGTGGTCGGGCAAAAGCGCACCGCCTACTCACGGCGCTTTGCGGTTGATTTTGCGGGCGGCGACCTTGCGCTGCTGAAAGCCGGGGCCCCGGTCAAGGCCGTGATCACCGCCTCGCGCGGCACGCTTGAATTGACCTCGGCCCGGCCGCTGGACGCCATCAAGGGCTGGCGCGCCATGTTCGACCTGCGCCCCGAGGGCGAGAGCACGGCACCCATCAACCTGCGCATGCATTTGCAGGTCGACGGCCAGCCCTTGACGGAAACCTGGCTGTACCAGTGGGCGCCGCCGCCCGTGGCGCAGCGGATTTTTTACTGAGCCCCGCCCTGGCCCAGGGGTGCATGCACGCTGGCATCCGTGGTCACCAGCTCCAGCGGGTAGCGTTTGCCGGCCAGGTAGTCTTCCAGGCAGGTCAGCAGCAGGGGGCTGCGGTGCATGGGCACGCTGGCCCGGATCTCGTCGGCCGTCAGCCAGACGGTGCGCACAATGCCTTCGTCCAGCGCCTGGCCGGGCACGTGCTCGCCGAGCTCGCCGCAAAACGCGAAGCGCAAATAGGTGATGTCCAGCGGCTGGTCCTGGCCGGGCACGGCGCGCTCGAAGCGCGACAGGTAGACGCCGACGATGGCCGTCGGCTTGAAGTGCCAGGCGGCCTCCTCCAGCGTTTCGCGGGCGCAAGCCTGAACCGGGCTTTCGCCTGGGTCCAGGTGGCCGGCGGGGTTGTTGAGCTTGAGGCCGTCCCGGGTCTCCTCCTCCACCAGCAGGAACCTGGGGACGCCGTCGATTATTTTTTCTATGACCGCAGCGACCGTGACGCTGGGCTTCCATCGATTGTTCATGCTTTGATTATCCGTGGCGCGCGTGACAGTGCTTCCGGGTGTTTTTCCTCGCCAGCTTGTCGCTGTGCCGGCGCCGGCTGCGCGGCGCCGAAGCCGCGGGCAAAACTCTCGCGCAGGTGCTCGACAAAGCACTGCACGGCCTTGGGCACCTGGGCCGACCAGGGCCTCAGGGCATAGATACGCTCGCCGAAGAAGCCCTGCACCTGCCAGTCGGGCAGCACATGGACCAGGGGCGCCTGCTGGCCGACACCCGGGGGCACGCTGAAGTCCGGCAGCAGCCCTATGCCCAGGCCGGCCACCAGCGCTTCGCGCAGCACCTCGCTGTTGTTGGCCTTGAGCGTGCCGCTGATGCTGACGCCGACCTGCTCGCGCGACTTGCGTTTGCCGTTGCGCATAAAGGTCCAGCTGGCCGTGTTGTGGTTGCCCAGGTAGAGCAGGCAGTCGTGGCCCGCGAGTTCCGCGGGCTGGGTGGGCACGCCGCGCCGCGCCAGGTAATCGGGGCTGGCCAGCAGGATGGAGCGCGTTTCGCACAGCACCCAGGCCACATGGGTGTCGGGCGGCGTGTTGGTATGGCGTATCGCCAGGTCGAAGCCCTCGTTGGCTAGGTTCACGAAGCGGTCGGTCAGCTCGAGCTCAATGTGGATTTCGGGAAAGCGCTTGAGGAAGGCCGCCACGCAGGGCGCCAGGTGCTGGCGCCCCAGTGCCACCGGCGCCGTCACGCGTATCAGCCCGCGCGGCGTGCCCACCAGGTCTTTCACGGCCGAATAGCTTTCGCTGATGCGGGCAAAGGCCGGCTGCATGCCGTTGACCAGCTGCTGGCCGGCTTCGGTCAGGCCCACCGAGCGTGTGGTGCGCCGCACCAACATCACGCCGGCGGCGCGCTCCAGCTCGCTGATGCGCATGCTGGCCGAAGCCTTGGAGACGCCCAGGCGGCGCGCCGTCTCGGTGAAGCTGCGGGTGGCCGCCAGCACCGTCAGCAGGTGCAGGTCGGCCACAAGAGGGGAGAGCTGGTCGGAAGACATGGTGCGGGCGCCGGATCGCCCCAGCCCTCGATTGTTCAGGAATATGAACAATGTAATCACAAATGAGGGAGTTATCAATCCGGCCCTGCAGGCCTAGACTGCCAGCAGGCCGCCCCTTTCGGGCTCCCGCCGGCCGCCAGGCCACCTCCAGAGGATTTCCCCATGTCTTTATCACCCGCCGCCGCTCCCCAGGCCACCATTGGCCACTACCTCAACGGCCGCGTCGCCGCACCGACCTCGGGCCGCAGCCAGGAGGTCTTCAACCCCGCGACCGGCGCGGTGTCGGGCCACGTCGCGCTGGCCAGCACGGCCGAGGTCGACGCCGCCGTGGCGTCCGCGCAGGCGGCCTTCCCGGCCTGGGCCGACACGCCGCCGCTGCGCCGCGCGCGCGTGCTGTTCAAGTTCCTGGAGCTGCTCAACCAGAACAAGGACAAGCTGGCCCACATGATCACCGCCGAGCACGGCAAGGTCTTCACCGATGCGCAGGGCGAGGTTTCGCGCGGCATCGATATCGTGGAATTCGCCTGCGGCATCCCGCAGCTGCTCAAGGGCGATTTCACCGACCAGGTCAGCACCGGCATCGACAACTGGACGCTGCGCCAGCCCCTGGGCGTGGTGGCCGGCATCACGCCTTTCAACTTCCCGGTGATGGTGCCAATGTGGATGTTCCCGGTGGCGATTGCCGCCGGCAACTGTTTTGTGCTCAAGCCCAGCCCCATAGACCCCAGCCCCAGCCTGTTCATGGCCGACCTGCTCAAGCAGGCGGGCCTGCCCGACGGCGTCTTCAACGTGGTACAGGGCGACAAGGAGGCGGTCGACGCGCTGCTGGTGCACCCGGACGTCAAGGCCGTGTCTTTTGTCGGCTCCACGCCGATTGCCAACTACATCTATGAAACCGGCGCCCGCCACGGCAAGCGCGTGCAGGCCCTGGGCGGCGCGAAGAACCACATGGTGGTCATGCCCGACGCCGACCTCGAGCAGGCAGTGGACGCGCTGGTAGGCGCGGGCTACGGCTCGGCCGGCGAGCGCTGCATGGCGATCTCGGTGGCGGTGCTGGTCGGCAATGTGGCCGACAAGCTGGTGCCCATGCTGGAGGCGCGCGCCAAAACGCTGGTGGTCAAGAACGGCGTGGAGCTCGACGCTGAGATGGGCCCCATCGTCACCGCGGCCGCGCACCAGCGCATCACCGGCTATATAGACACCGGCGTGAAGGAAGGCGCAAAGCTGCTGGTTGACGGCCGCGGCTTCAAGGGCGCGCAGGCCGGCGCCGGCTGCGACAAGGGCTTCTGGATGGGCGGCACGCTGTTCGACCACGTCACGCCCGGCATGCGCATCTACAAGGAAGAGATCTTCGGCCCGGTGCTGGGCTGCGTGCGCGTGAAGGATTTCGCCGAGGCGGTGGAGCTCATCAACGCCCATGAGTTCGGCAATGGTGTGAGCTGCTTTACCCGCGACGGCCATGTGGCGCGCGAATTCAGCCGCCGCATCCAGGTCGGCATGGTCGGCATCAATGTGCCCATTCCCGTGCCCATGGCCTGGCACGGCTTCGGCGGCTGGAAAAAGAGCCTCTTTGGCGATATGCACGCCTATGGCGAAGAGGGCGTGCGCTTTTACACCAAGCAGAAATCCATCATGCAGCGCTGGCCCGAAAGCATTGGCAAAGGTGCCGAATTCGTGATGCCAACGGCCAAGTAGTCCAAGGCAAGACAGGCTGAGAAAGCCCCGTCGGCCGCATGGCGGCTGGCGGGGCTTTTTTTCGGGCGCCCCCCGGTCACGCAAAAACTATAGACTGCCCTGACAAAAAATCGCAAAAATCTCATGTAAGCTTCATGACAGGTACAAATACAGACACGCAGAAGACAGATCACGCACAAGCCCATCCACGGGCTGATGTCCACCAAGCCCATACCAACGTACTGAGGAGAGACCCATGCTGATTGGGGTACCCGCCGAAATCACGGCCGGAGAAACACGCGTCGCCATCACGCCCGAGACGGCCAAAAAACTCAAGGCCCAGGGGCACACCGTCCGTGTGCAGTCGGGCGCCGGCGTCGCCGCCAGCGTTCCCGACGAGGCCTACACGGCCGTCGGCGCCGAGATCACCGACGCGGCGGGCGCCTACGGCGCCGACATCGTGCTCAAGGTGCGCTGCCCGCTGGACAGCGAAATGGGCTTGGCCAAAGCCGGCGGCGTGCTGGTCGGCATGCTCAATCCTTTCGATGCGGCCGGCCTGCAGCGCCTGGCCGCCGGCAAGCTGACCGCCTTTGCCCTTGAAGCCGCGCCGCGCACCAGCCGCGCGCAAAGCATGGACGTGCTGTCCTCGCAGGCCAATATCGCCGGCTACAAGGCCGTGATGATGGCCGCCGACCGCTACCAGCGCTTTTTCCCCATGCTGATGACGGCGGCCGGCACGGTCAAGGCCGCGCGCGTGGTGATCCTGGGCGTCGGCGTTGCCGGCCTGCAGGCCATCGCCACGGCCAAGCGCCTGGGCGCGGTGATTGAGGCCAGCGACGTGCGCCCCAGCGTGAAGGAGCAGGTCGAATCGCTGGGCGGCAAGTTCATCGACGTGCCCTATGAAACCGACGAAGAGCGCGAAGCCGCCGTCGGCGTGGGCGGTTATGCCAAGCCCATGCCGCCCAGCTGGCTGGAGCGGCAAAAGGCCGAGGTCGCCAAACGCGTGGCGCAGGCCGACGTGGTCATCACCACGGCACTGATCCCGGGTCGCGCGGCACCGGTGCTGGTGACCGAAGAGATGGTCAAGGCCATGAAGCCCGGCAGCGTGATCGTCGACCTGGCCGCGCCGCAGGGCGGCAACTGCCCGCTGACCGAAGCCGGCAAGACCGTGGTCAAGCACGGTGTGACCTTGATCGGCGAAACCAATGTGCCGGCGCTGGTCGCGGCCGACGCCAGCGCGCTTTATGCGCGCAACCTGCTCGACTTCCTCAAGCTCATCATCACCAAAGAGGGTGAGCTCAAGGTCGACCTGGAAGACGACATCGTCGCGGCCTGCCTGATGACGCAGGGCGGCGAGGTGAAGAAAAAATGACCGGCAGGCTGCTTTCGCTGGTGATGCTGGCAGCCGCAATGGCTGCATTGCCTGCGCATGCCGAAACCGTCAAGGTGGGCAGGGCCAACATCGAGCTGCCGGAGGGAAACTGGAAAGCGCTGACGACCAGCGACGGACAAGACAAAGTGGACGGCAATGGCACGGGGGGTGCGCTGCCTACCGAAACCCGTTCGTTTGCCTTCATCTCGGGCGGCCGCGTGATGGCCATTCTTTATGTGGACTCGTCGAAGGGCGGGGGGCTGCGTGTCAACTGGGTCAATACCTGCACGAGCAACCAGAATGTCCATGCCCTGAACCTGACGAAAGATCCCAATGCGCTCGAATGCATCCGCGCGTCAATCCCTTTGAAGGCGGAGCTCTATCTCAAGCGTGCCATGCCCGAGGTGCTGAGTGCCATGGAAAACAGCGGCATGGCCGTGCCGCCGGCCTTGCAAGCCATCGGCGTGACGGTAGGCAGCTCCGGCGGCACCAGCATGCACGTGAATCTGCTGGTGGTGCCGGGCTTTCTGGGTTTGCAGGGCGAAGAAGCTTCAAGCCTTCCGGCGTACCTGAAACCCGGCCAGTTTGTGTGGGCGCGCCAGCTGGCCGCGGCCGTCAAGGGCAGCGTCTACTCCATGAGCGGCAACATGGCCCTCCCACCCCTGGCCTTTGCCACTCCCCGTGTTACTTCATCAACCTCTCAATAGGCGATCATGGAAGCAGTTTCCCCCACCATCATCAACCTGATTATTTTTGTACTGGCCATCTACGTGGGCTACCACGTGGTGTGGACCGTCACGCCGGCCCTGCACACGCCGCTGATGGCGGTGACCAACGCGATCTCGGCCATCGTGATCGTGGGCGCCATGCTCGCAGCCGCGCTGACCGAAACGCCGCTGGGCAAAACCATGGGCGTGCTGGCCGTGGCGCTGGCGGCCGTCAATATCTTCGGCGGCTTTCTGGTGACGCGCCGCATGCTGGAGATGTTCCGCAAAAAAGAAAAGAAGGCCGCCGCGCCCGCTGAAGGAGCCGCCAAATGAGCATGAACCTCGTCACGCTGCTGTACCTGGTGGCCTCTGTTTGTTTTATTCAGGCGCTCAAGGGCCTGTCGCATCCCACCAGCTCGATACGCGGCAACCTGTTCGGCATGGTGGGCATGGCCATTGCCGCGCTGACCACGGCCGCGCTGATCGTCGAGATCTCGGGCGGCAAGGCTCTGGGCATGGGCTATGTCCTGCTGGGCCTGGTGGTCGGCGGGGGCTATGGCGCCTGGCGCGCCAAGACGGTCGAGATGACCAAGATGCCCGAGCTGGTGGCCTTCTTCCACAGCATGATCGGTCTGGCCGCGGTCTTTATCGCCGTGGCCGCCGTGGCTGAGCCCTATGCCTTTGGCATTGCGGCCAAGGGCAGCGCCATTCCCACCGGCAACCGCCTGGAGCTGTTCCTGGGTGCCGCCATTGGCGCCATCACCTTCAGCGGCTCGGTGATCGCCTTCGGCAAACTGTCGGGCACCTACAAATTCCGCCTGTTCCAGGGTGCGCCGGTGCAGTTCGCCGGCCAGCACAAGCTGAACCTGGTCCTGGGCCTGCTGACCATAGGCCTGGGGCTGGTGTTCATGTTCACGGGCAGCTGGCCCGCCTTTTTCGCGATGCTGGCGCTGAGCTTCGTGATGGGCGTGCTCATCATCATCCCTATCGGCGGCGCCGACATGCCGGTGGTGGTGTCCATGCTTAACAGCTACTCGGGCTGGGCCGCGGCCGGCATCGGTTTTTCGCTGAACAACTCCATGCTGATCATCGCCGGCTCGCTGGTCGGCTCCTCGGGTGCCATCCTCTCGTACATCATGTGCAAGGCGATGAACCGCTCCTTCTTCAACGTGATCCTGGGCGGCTTCGGCGGCGAGGCCGGCGCGGCCGCCGCGGGCGCCAAGGAGCAGCGGCCCGTCAAGTCGGGCTCGGCCGACGACGCCGCCTTCATCCTGGGCAATGCCGAAACCGTGATCATCGTGCCGGGCTACGGCCTGGCGGTGGCGCGCGCGCAGCATTCGGTCAAGGAACTGGCGCAAAAGCTCATCGACAAGGGCGTCAACGTCAAGTACGCCATCCACCCGGTGGCCGGCCGCATGCCGGGCCACATGAACGTGCTGCTGGCCGAGGCCGAAGTGCCCTACGACCAGGTGCATGAAATGGAAGACATCAACGCCGAGTTCGGCCAGGCCGACGTGGCCATCATCCTGGGCGCCAACGACGTGGTGAACCCCGCCGCGCACGTCAAGGGCAGCCCCATCTACGGCATGCCCATCCTGGAGGCCTACAAGGCCAAGACGGTCATCGTCAACAAGCGCTCCATGGCGGCCGGCTACGCGGGCCTGGACAACGAACTCTTCTACATGGACAAAACCATGATGGTGTTCGGCGATGCCAAAAAGGTGATCGAGGACATGGGCAAGGCCATCGAATAAGCGCGGACTGGGAGTTTGCCCGCGGCCGTGCGCCGCGGGACTATCCACTTTAGAGGGGCTTCCCTTCTGATTTCCCGGGTTTCCTAGGGAAAACGCAATAGCCACGAAGAGGGCAGGCCGTGAGAATCCATGGCTGTAAGCAAAACGTAATGGAGAAGACAAACATGAATGCAGCGACCATTGACCGCCCATGGCTCAAGGCCTACCCGCCGGGCGTTCCCACCGACATCGACGCGTCGCAGTACCCGTCGCTGGTGGCCTTGATGGAAGAAAGCTTCAAAAAGCACGGCAGCCGCGTCGCTTACAGCTTCATGGGCAAGGACGTCACTTTCGGCCAGACCGACAGCCTTTCGCTGGCCTTCGGTGCCTACCTGCAAAGCCTGGGCCTGACCAAGGGCGACCGCGTCGCCATCATGATGCCCAACGTGCCGCAATACCCCGTGGCTGTGGCGGCCATCCTGCGCGCAGGTTATGTGGTGGTCAACGTCAATCCGCTGTACACGCCGCGCGAACTCGAGCACCAGCTCAAGGATTCGGGTTCCAAGGCCATCGTCATCATCGAGAACTTCGCCAACACGCTGGAGCAGTGCATCGCCGCCACCCCGGTCAAGCACGTGGTGCTGTGCGCCATGGGCGACCAGCTGGGCATGCTCAAGGGCGCGCTGGTCAACTACGTGGTGCGCAACGTCAAGAAGATGGTGCCGGCTTTCAACCTGCCGGGCGCCGTGCGCTTCAATGACGCCGTGGCCCAGGGCACGCGCCTGACGCTCAAGCGCCCCGACATCAAGCCCGACGACGTGGCCGTGCTGCAATACACCGGCGGCACCACCGGCGTGTCCAAGGGCGCGGTGCTGCTGCACCGCAATGTGATCGCCAACGTGCTGCAGTCCGAAGCCTGGAACGGCCCGGCCATGGCCAGCATGCAGGCCGGCAACCAGCCTACCTATGTCTGCGCGCTGCCGCTGTACCACATCTTCGCCTTCACCGTGAACATGATGCTGGGCATGCGCACCGGCGGCAAGAACATCCTGATCCCCAATCCGCGCGACCTGCCCGCGGTGCTCAAGGAACTCTCCAAGCACAAGGTCAACAGCTTCCCGGCCGTCAACACGCTGTTCAACGGCCTGGCCAACCACCCGGACTTCAATACGGTGGACTGGTCGCACCTGAAGATCTCGCTGGGCGGCGGCATGGCCGTGCAAAGCGCTGTCGCCAAACTGTGGCTCGAAAAAACCGGCTGCCCAATCTGCGAGGGCTACGGCCTGTCCGAGACCTCGCCCTCGGCCAGCTGCAACCCGACCAACAGCAAGGCCTTCACCGGCACCATAGGTGTGCCGATTCCCGGCACCTGGTTCAAGCTGCTCGACGATGACGGCAACGAAGTGCCGCAGGGCCAGCCCGGCGAGATCGCCATCAAGGGCCCGCAGGTCATGGCCGGCTACTGGCAGCGCCCCGACGAAACCGCCAAGGTCATGACGCCCGACGGCTACTTCAAGTCTGGCGACATCGGCGTGCTGGATGAAAACGGCTTCTTCAGGATCGTCGACCGCAAGAAGGACATGATCCTGGTGAGCGGCTTCAACGTCTACCCCAACGAGATCGAGGACGTGGTGGCCAAGCTGGCCGGCGTGATGGAATGCGCCTGCGTGGGCGTGGCCGACGACAAGTCCGGCGAAGCCGTCAAGCTGGTGATCGTCAAGAAAAACCCGGACCTCACCGAAGCCCAGGTGCGCGAATACTGCAAGACCAACCTGACCGGCTACAAGCAGCCCAAGGTGGTGGAGTTCCGCACCGAGCTGCCCAAGACACCGGTCGGCAAGATTCTGCGGCGCGAGCTGCGAGATAAAAAATAACTTATCGGTAAACAGTTTTAGAGCCTGCAAAGGTTTTCTAAGGGGCGGCGCAAGTCGCCCTTTTTTGCGTCCATGCCTTCTGGGCACAATCCCTTCATGCCGATTTCCTCCGCCGCCCCGATCGCCATCCTCAGCGCCCTGTTGCAGGAGCAGCAAGGCCTCATGGAGTTGCTGCACCAGCCGCACAAGGTCAGGCACGCCGGCCGCGACTTCTGGCTGGGCGACTTGCATGGTCGGCCGGTGGTGCTGGCCTTGTCGAAAATCGGCAAAGTGGCGGCGGCCACCACGGCAACCGCGCTGATCGAACGCTTTGGCGTGCGCCGCATGGTCTTCACCGGCGTGGCCGGCGGCCTGGGTGCCGGCGTGAATGTGGGCGACGTCGTGGTGGCCAGCGATTTTGTGCAGCACGACTTCGATGCCTCGCCACTGTTTCCGCGCTACGAGGTGCCGCTGTACGGCCGCAGCCGTTTTGAGGGCGACGCGGCGCTCACGGCACTGCTGTTCAGCGCGGCCTCGGCGGCGCTCGGTGATGGCGGCGCCAGCGCGGCCTTCCCGGGCGCGCGCGTGCACCAGGGGCTGATCGCCAGCGGCGACCGTTTTGTCTCAGGCGCCGGCGAGTCGCGAGGCCTGCATGCCGCGCTCACGGGCGCGGGCCATGAGGTGCTCGCGGTCGAGATGGAGGGTGCGGCTGTGGCGCAGGTGTGCCACGACTACGGTGTACCCTTTGCGGCCGTGCGCACCATCTCGGACCGCGCGGACGACAGCGCGCATGTGGATTTCCCGCGCTTTGTCGAGGAAGTGGCGAGCCGCTACGCGCATGCGATTGTGGAGAAGCTGCTGCTGTCGCTGGAGCCTTGACCGCAGCGGGGAAACCTCAGCCCGCGCCGTGGCACTTCTTGTATTTTTTCCCGCTGCCGCAGTGGCAGAGGTCATTGCGCCCCGGCGTGGCCTGGGCGCGCACCGTCTCCACTTTGGGCCCCAGCGTCTTCCACAGCTCGCGCAGGTCGTACACCGCCCAGATGGCCTCGCCAAAAGCATTGAGCCGGGCGATGCTGGTGCTGGGCGCGCCGTTTTCGCTCAGCGGTGAAACTTCGGGCGCGGCCGTGTCGTCCTCGGTCATGGCCACCACGGCTTGCAGCGCGCCGTCCAGCCATTTGGCGGCGTCCTTGTCGCGCGGCGCCATCCATTCGTCGGGCCAGCTTTCGACCGCGAACATAAAACCCAGCGCCCAGACCTGCGCAAATGCGGGAAGGTCCTCGCGCTTGAAGGCCGCGCGTTCCTCGGGCGCCATCTCGGCCACGGCGCCGCGTATGTCCATCACCTCGGGGTGGTAGCAGTTGTCGTCTTCCAGCGAATCGACTTCCGAATCCAGCGCGACGGCGACTTCCTGCCAGCGCTGGTTCCACAGCGTGAGGAAGCGCTCACGTTGGCCATCGTCCGCGAAGGAGCCGCCTTCCGGGTCCGGCGCCTCGCCCTCGGCGGGCACGGCCAGCAGCACGGGCAGGTATTCGTCGGCGGCGATAGGCCGGCGCGAGCAGATCACGGCGGCCATAAAACCTTCGCAAAACTCCCACTGCGGCGTCTCGTCGTAGCGGGTGCGCAAGTCGTCGAGGATGGCGTCGAGCGCGTCAAAGTCCTCGGCTTCAAGGAAAGCCGGCTCCGGCGCGGGCGTTGAGGGTATGGCGGATTTGGGGGTGGGCTTCATGAAAAACAGTCCTGAGCCTCACGCGAGGCTCTTATGATGCAAAGTGTATCTGCCGCATCGCGGTTATTCTGCCCCTCCCCCACGGAAGCGCCACCATGTTCCTCCAGCGTCTGGATGCCCGGTTCCCGGTTCGTTACTCCTTCATGGCCTTGTGCGCGCTGGGCGTGCTGCTGGCGCTGCTCAGCCTGGCGGTCTTCGGCGTGGGCCGGTTGACCCTGCTGGCCCTGCTGGCGTGTATCGCGCTGGTTGGCGTGGGGGTGCACGACTTGCGGCAAACCCGGCACGCGGTGTTGCGCAACTACCCGGTCATAGGCCATATGCGCTTTCTGTTCGAGTTCATACGGCCCGAGATGCGCCAGTACTTCATTGAAAGCGACAGCGAGGCCACGCCGTTTTCGCGTGCCCAGCGCACGCTGGTCTACCAGCGCGCCAAGGGCGAGCCCGACAACCGGCCCTTCGGCACGCAGCTCGACGTGGGCGCGCAGGGTTATGAATGGGTCAATCATTCGATGTCGCCGACCAAACTGGCTTCGCACGACTTCCGCGTCTGGATAGGCGGCTCGCCCGAGCATCCCTCGCCCTCGGTCGAGCCCTGCACCCAGCCCTACCATGCCAGCGTCTTCAACATCTCGGCGCTGAGCTTCGGCTCGCTCTCGGCCAACGCCATCATGGCGCTCAACAAGGGTGCCAAGCTGGGCGGCTTCGCGCATGACACGGGGGAAGGCTCGATCTCGCAGCACCACCGGCTGCACGGCGGCGACCTGATCTGGGAAATCGGCTCGGGCTACTTCGGCTGCCGCAACGAGGACGGCAGCTTCAGCGAGGAGCGTTTCGCCGCCAATGCGCGCGACCCGCAGGTCAAGCTGGTCGAGATCAAGATGAGCCAGGGCGCCAAGCCCGGCCACGGCGGCATACTGCCCGGCCCCAAGGTCACCGCGGAGATCGCCGCCGCGCGCGGCGTGCCGCAAGGCAAGGACTGCATCTCGCCCTCCAGCCACAGCGCGTTTTCCACCCCGGTGGAAATGATGCATTTCATCGCCAGGCTGCGAAAGCTCTCGGGCGGCAAGCCGACCGGCTTCAAGTTTTGCATAGGCCACCCCTGGGAGTGGTTCGCCATCGTCAAGGCCATGCTGGAGACCGGCATCACGCCGGACTTCATCGTGGTGGACGGCGCCGAGGGCGGCACGGGCGCTGCGCCGGTGGAGTTCACCGACCATGTGGGCGCGCCGCTGCAGGAAGGCCTGCTGCTGGTGCACAACACGCTGATCGGCGTGAACCTGCGCAGCCGCATCTCCATAGGCGCGGCCGGCAAGGTCGTCAGCGCCTTCGACATGGTGCGGCTGATGGCGCTGGGCGCCGACTGGTGCAACGCAGGGCGCGGCTTCATGATGGCGCTGGGCTGCATCCAGGCGCAAAGCTGCCACACCGGCAAGTGCCCGACCGGCGTCACCACGCAGGACCCGGTGCGCCAGCAGGCCCTGGTGGTGCCCGACAAGGCCGAGCGCGTGCGCAACTTCCACCGCAGCACGCTGCATGCGCTGCAGGAGCTGGTGCAGGCCGCGGGCCTGTGCCACCCGCGAGAGGTCAACGCCCACCACATCGTGCGCCGCCTGACCGACACCGAGGTGCGGCTGCTCAGCAACCTCATCATGCGGGTGGAGCCCGGCGCACTGCTGGGTTCGCTGGAAAAACAGAACACCGTGTTCAGCTACTACTGGCCGCTGGCCAGCGCGCACAGCTTTCGCGCCAATGGCGCCGCCATGCAGGCGCCGGCCGGGCCGGACGGCGCTGCGGTTTCGGGCGCCAGCGTCGCGGCGGCCTGAACAGGCCTGCTGCCGCTAAGCCCGCAGGGCGCTCTGCGCCTTGACGCCGAGGCTGCCCAGCCGTTTGGCCATGGAGAGCACGTCCTGGTCCTTGCTTAACAACAGGGCTTTGGCCGCCACCGCCAGGTCTATGAATTTCTGGTCGTCGGCATCGCTGCAGGTGACGCTTGCCTTGGGCGCCGCCTCCAGCAGCCGGGCGTGGCGGTCAAAGGCCGCGAGCACGTCGTCGGCGCTCAACTGGTAAAACGCCAGGCGCGGCGCGATCTGCGGGTAAGCCAGCACACGCGCGAGTTCGTCGCGCATGGGCGCAGTGGCCAGCCAGTCGAGTTCGCCGGCTTGCAGCGCCTGCTTCAGCGGCTGCGCGGCCGCATCGTTGAAGACAAACAGGTCGAGGACGATGTTGGTGTCCAGCACCACGGGCTGGCGCGCCATTGCCGTCACGGCGCCGGCTCGCGCGCCGCGCCCGGCTTGCCGCGCGCGGAGCCGGCCACCATGTCGAAGCGAAACAGCCGGCATTCGATGGGGCCGTTCCACATGGGCACGCGGCGCGATTCCTTCAGGCGCATCTTGCCGGGCAGCTTGAGGTCGGGCGTCAGCACGTGGGCCGTCCAGCCCGCGTAATTTTTCTTCCAGTGCGCGGCCAGCTGCGGAAAGAAGTCGGCGGCTTCCTCGCCCCAGGCGTTTTGCGCCTGTTCACGGCCCGGGTTGGCCGAGCGGTCGCGCGAGGTCTCGAAAGCGGGCTCTTCACGCGTGTCGCCGCTGTCGGGCCCCAAGGGCTGGCCGAACTCGTCGATGGGCTGGTTGCGGTGGTCGTGCTGGACTTCCCGGCCCTGCTGGCGGCGCTGGTCGCGGCCTTGCACGCCGGTGATGCCGGCCACACCGGCGACGTCGATGCGCTCGCCATAAGGCGGGTTCACCAGCATCACGCCCGAAGGCGCGGGCGGCATGCGCTGCAGCGCGTCGCCGCCGCGGAATTCCACCGCATTGGCCACGCCGGCACGTTCGGCATTGCGCTCGGCGAAGTCGACCATGCGGAAAGAGACGTCACTGCCGAACACCGGTGCCGTGGGCTCGGTGATGGCGGCTTCGGCCTGGTCCAGCAGGCCGTCCCACACATGGCCCTGGAAGGGCAGATACTTCTGGAAAGCAAAGCGCCGGTTGATGCCGGGCGCGATGTTGCAGGCGATCTGCGCGGCCTCGATGGCGATGGTGCCCGAGCCGCAGCAGGGGTCGTAGAGCGGCACACCGGTTTTGCACAGCTGGTCCCAGCCGCTGGCGGCAATCATCGCGGCGGCCAGGGTTTCCTTCAGCGGCGCGTCGCCCTTGTCCTCGCGCCAGCCGCGCTTGAAGAGGGGCTCGCCCGAGGTGTCGATGTAAATCGTGACGGTGTCCGTCGTCAGGTGCACATAGACACGCACGTCGGGCCAGCGCGTGTCGACGCTGGGCCGCACGTCATCGAACTTGGCGCGAAAGCGGTCGGCGATCGCGTCCTTGATCTTCAGCGCCGCGAAGTTCAGGCTGGTCAGCGGGCTGTGCTGGGCGGTGATCTCGACCTTGAAGGTCTGTTTGGGCGTGAACCAGATCTCCCAGGCCACGTTGGCGGCGGCGTTGTAGAGGTCCTGCTCGCCGCGGTACTGGTTGTGCTGCAGCTCGATGAGCACACGCTGCGCCAGGCGGCTGTGCAGGTTGAGCTGCAGCGCGTCGCGCCAGGAGGCCTGCAATTGCACGCCGGCGCGCCAGGCCTTGCCCTGGATGCCGGTGACGCGCTGCACCTCGGCGGCCAGCAGGGCCTCGACGCCCGCGGCGCAGGGTAAAAATAACTGGAGTTGATTCATGAGGCGGTTTAGAGAGACTTACGCAGATTTGCGGGTGCGATGCGCAAGGCTTCACGGTATTTAGCCACGGTGCGGCGCGCACATTCAATGCCCTGCTCCTTGAGCATCTCGGAAATCTGGTTGTCGCTGAGCGGTTTTTTCGCGCTTTCGGAGGAGACGAACTGCTTGATCAGCGCGCGCACCGCCGTGCTCGAGGCGTTGCCGCCGGTTTCGGTGCCCAGCGCGGAGCCGAAGAAATACTTCAGTTCAAAGGTGCCGAACGGCGTGCCCATGTACTTGGCGGTGGTCACGCGTGAAATGGTGGATTCGTGCAGGCCCAGTTCGTCGGCGATTTCGCGCAGCACCAGCGGGCGCATCGCGAGCTCGCCGTGCGTGAAGAAACTCTTTTGCCGCTCGACGATGGCGCTGCTCACGCGCAGTATGGTGTCAAAGCGCTGCTGGATGTTCTTGATGAACCAGCGCGCCTCCTGCAGGCGTTGCTGCAGCGCCTGGCCGTCCTGGCCCTTGTGCTGCTTGAGGGCATTGGCGTAGATGTCGTGCACGCGCAGGCGCGGCATCACGTCGCCGTTGAGCGTGACCTTGAAGCCCCGGCCCGACTTCACGACGATGACGTCGGGCACGATCAGGTTGCGTTCCACGTTGATGAAGCGGCGCCCGGGTTTGGGGTCCAGCCGGCCTATCACGGCGATCGCGCCCTTGATGGCGGCTTCGGTGAACCCGCACAGGTAGGACAGGCGCTTCACGTCGCGTTTGGCCAGCAGCTCCATGGGATGCTTGCACACGGCAATGGCGGCGCGGGTTTCCTCGCAGTCCTTGCAGTCGAGCAACTGCAGGCCCAGGCATTCGGCCAGGTTGCGCGCGCCCACGCCGGCCGGCTCCATGTGGTGCAGCAGCTTGAGCGCCATGGCAAAACGCTGCTCGAGGTCCTCGGCCTGTTCCAGGTCGCCGCCGGCCAGGCCGGCCGCGAGCGAGGCCAGGCTGTCTTCGAGGTAACCGTCGTCATTGAGCGACTCGATCAGGAAATGCAGGGCCGCGCGGTCTTCCTCTGAGAGGCGCAGGCCCAGCGACTGGCGGTGCAAATGGTCTTGCAGCGACTCATGGCCGCCCGTGAGGTCCGAGGCCTCGGCCTCGCTTTCCTCGTTGTTGTTCTTGCGCGCAGGCGCATCGCTGCCCCATTCGCTGTCGTCGGGGGTGGTCTCCACCGTGCCGTCGCCTTCCCAGCTTTCCTCGAGCTTGGGTTCCGCGCTGACCTCGGCCTCGCCGGCCGCTGAAAGGCCCGCGTCTTCCGCGCCGCCGCCGGCCGTTGCATCGGCGGCCGATTCAAACTCGCGGCTGTCCTGGCTGACCGGCGTGTTGACATGCTCCAGGCCGAACTCCTCGCGCACTGCGGTTTCGTCCGACACCTCGAGAAACGGGTTTTCGTCGAGCATCTGCTCGACTTCCTGGCTCAGCTCGAGCGTGGACAGCTGCAGCAGGCGTATCGACTGCTGCAGCTGGGGCGTCAGCGCAAGATGCTGCGAGACGCGGAGCGAGAGGCCCTGCTTCATGTCAAGGAGCTTTGAAGGAAGCGCAGAAAAAGTGCGAGCGGGGGCCGCGGATCTGGCTTTGCCAGGCCGCAGGCGCCGCCCCCTCGAGGGGGGAGGGAGCTACACGAAGTGAGCGACAAAGGGGGGGAGCCATCTTTACATTTTGAAGTGCTCGCCCAGATAGACGCGGCGCACATCGGCGTTGTTCACGATCTCGGACGGCGTGCCCTGGGCCAGCACGTGGCCGTCGCTGATGATGTAGGCATGGTCGCAGATGCCCAGCGTTTCGCGCACATTGTGGTCGGTGATCAGCACGCCGATGCCGCGCGACTTCAGGAAGCCGATGATGCGCTGGATCTCGATCACGGCGATCGGGTCTATGCCAGCGAAGGGTTCGTCAAGCAGGATGAAGCGCGGCTGGGTCGCCAGGGCGCGGGCGATCTCGACGCGGCGGCGTTCACCGCCCGACAGCGCCGGCGCCGGCGAATTGCGCAAATGGTCCACCCGCAGGTCCTGCAGCAGGGCATCGAGCCGCGACTCGATGTCGGCGCGGCCCAGCGGCTTGCCGTTCGCGTCCAGCTGCAGTTCAAGCACGGCGCGCACGTTTTCTTCCACCGTGAGCTTGCGGAAAATCGAGGCTTCCTGCGGCAGGTAACTCAGGCCCAGGCGGGCGCGCAGGTGAATCGGCATGTGCTCGACTGACTGGCCGTCGATGGAAATCTCGCCGGCGTCGGCGCGCACCAGGCCCACGATCATGTAGAAGGAGGTCGTCTTGCCGGCGCCGTTGGGCCCCAGCAGGCCCACGACCTCGCCTTTTTGCACGGCCACCGAAACGTCCTGCACGACCTTGCGGCTGCCGTAGGATTTTTGCAGCCCCTGCGCCACCAGGCGGCTGGGGGTTGCGGCCTTGGCCGCCGAAGTGTCAGTCACCACATCCATCTGTGCAGGTTCTTTCTATTTCTTTTCGGTGCCCAGCGTGGTGCTGGGGCGCAGGGCGGCGGGCGGGGCTGCGGGGGCGGGCGCGGCGCCCGGGGCCGATGCGGCGGCGCGCGGCGACAGCATGGCGCGTATGCGCCCGCTCGGGTTGGCGGCGGTGCTGTTCTGCGCGCCGCCGTCCACGGTGAAGACGTCGGTGTTGTTGTCGTAGACGATCACGGCGCCCGTGGTTTCATCCACCAGGGTGGCGCCGTTGTAGCGGCGCACCACGGCGCGCTTGATGAATTTGACCAGGTCGGCGCGGCTGTCGTATTCGATGCGCTCGCCCTCGCCTTCGATGTATTCGTCGACGCCGTCGCGTTTCTTGCGGTAGAAGGCCAGCTTGCCGGGCGCCGCGATGGCGATCGCCTGCTGGTAGCCCTCGGGGTCCTGGCTCACGTCGACCCGCGCGCCGCGCACGATGGTCGTGCCCTTGGTGATCACCACATTGCCGGTGAACACGCTGGTTTGCTTCAGGTCGTCATAACGCAGGGCATCGGCCTCCGCGTTCATGGGCTTGTCCCGGTCGGCTTTTTCGGCCCAGGCCGGAAACGCCGCCCCCAGCGCCAAAGCGGCCGGCAGGACGAGGAAATAAAGGGGGTGTTTCATAAGGCACGAATCTTGCTGCTTTGGGTTGGGCCATTGTAGCCATGCAAGCTGTGGGAATGGCTTGCACGGGTGAATATTAGGGGCATAAAAAAACCCGCCTGGAACGAGGCGGGTTTTTCGGCGTGGGCCGCTGCGGCCCTGGACGGATGCCTTACGGCCTTACTTTTTGATGCGCGACTGCGCGATCAGGTAATCGGTGACCTGCAGCGCGCGGACCATGCTTTGGGCCAGGGTGGCCGAGGTGTAGTAACGCCCCGCAATGCCCAGCGCCGGCACGCCGTCGACCTTGTAGATGTCCTGCAGCTGCGTGGCCTTGCGGGCCTTGGTGGTGACGGTGAAGGAGTTGTACATCTCGATGAACTTGGCCTTGTCCAGGCCTTGCTTTTCGGCCCAGGCGGCGATGGAGTCGGCGGTGTTGAGCGCGAACTTTTCCACGTGGATCGCGTAAAACACCTTTTTGTGGAGTTCCTCGACCTTGCCCATGGCCTCGAGCACATAAAAAAGGCGCTGCTGGGGCTCGAAATCGGGGCGGAAGGCGACCGGCACGCGCCGCACCGTCACATCCTTGGGCGCCTGCTTCATCCAGGCCTCGAGCGTCGGCTCAAAGGCATTGCAATGCGGGCAGCTGTACCAGAAGAACTCCACCACCTCGACCTGGCCCGCGGGGACCTCGGTGGGCGCCGGCTTGTCCAGCGTCACATAGTCGGCGCCGTCCTTGGGGGCCTTGGCCTGGGCTTGCGCCAGCGTGGGAAGGGCGATGCCGCCCAGGCTGGCGACGGCCGCCGAGGCGGCTGAAAACGAAAACTCACGGCGTTGCATCAGATTCTTCTCCTGGTATGACAGAAAGGGTGGGTAAGCCGCCCCTGCGGACGGCGGCCTCGTATTGCGGGGCACTGGGGTTTGTACACCGGCCCCGTGAAAAGTTCAGCTTATCCGCAACAGGGGGTCAGCGCTGCACGCGGACCAGGGCCGTTTCAATGGAATTGTTGTCCAGCCGCTCCTTGGCCTTGTCGGCGTCTTCCTTTTTGTCGAAAGGCCCGAGGCGCACGCGGTACACGGTACGGCCGGCCTGCTCGCGCTCGGTGACCTTGGCCTGCATGCCCAGCAGCAGCAGCTTGGCGCGCTGCTGTTCGGCGTCTTCAGGCGTGCGGAAGGCGCCGGCCTGGATGAAGTAGCTGAAAGGATCCACGCTGGGGCCGGACGACAGGCCTTCGACCTTGGCCTTGGCCAGGTCGCCCAGCGGGTCGACCGCGGGGGCGGGCTTGGCGGCGGCGGTTTTGGCGGGCGCCGAGGCGGCGGCCTTGGGTGCGGCGGGGTCGGGAACGGCAACACCGCTCACTTCAGGGGTGGCCGCGGCCGGCGGCGGCTTGGGCTGGTTCTTGCCGGCCAGTGGCGCGTTCGGGTTCCAGTCCTTGTTCTTCTTGGCTTCCGCGGCATCGCTGTCGGGATTGCGCGCCTGGCTCTTGTTCATGAAAGGCACGGGCACCTTGGTGATATAGACCGCCACGGCCAGCGCGGCGCCCAGGCCTATCAGCGCGCCAATGATCAAACCCAGCAGCGTCCCGCCTCGTTGTGTATTCATACCCTTGCCCACGTTCATTGCCTTGTCCTGAAAATCCGGGTGCTACCGGCGTTCTTACATTTTGCGCGGGGCGCTCACGCCCAGCACCGCCAGGCCATTGTGCAACACCTGCGCGGTCGCCGCGACCAGTGCCAGCCGGGCGCGCTTGACGGCCTCGTCATCGACCAGGATGCGTTCGGCATCGTAGTAGCTGTGGTAGCAGGCGGCCAGCTCGCGCAGGTAAAACGCCACATCGTGCGGCGCCAGGCCCGCGGCCGCGTTGGCCAGCATCTCGGGGTATTTGGCGAGCAGCAGCATCAGCGCCTGGGCCTGCGGGCTGTCCAGCGCCGAGAGGTCGGCGGACTTCAGGCTGGCTTCGTCGCCGCCCTGCTCGGCCCAGGTGGTGAGGATGGAGCAGATGCGCGCGTGCGCATACTGCACGTAGTACACCGGGTTTTCGTTGTTCTTGGCCAGCGCCAGGTCGATGTCGAAGATGTACTCGGTGTCGGGCTTGCGGCTGAGCAAAAAGAAACGCACGGCGTCGGCGCTGGTCCATTCGATCAGGTCGCGCAGCGTGACGTAGCTGCCGGCGCGCTTGGAGATCTTGACCTCCTCGCCGTTGCGCATGACGCGCACCATGGTGTGCAGCACGTAGTCGGGATAGCCCTGGGGAATGCCCTCGCCGGCGGCCTGCAGCCCGGCGCGCACGCGGGCGATGGTGCCGTGGTGGTCCATGCCCTGGATGTTGATCGCCTTGCCGAAGCCGCGCTCCCACTTGGCCAGGTGGTAGGCGACGTCGGGCACGAAGTAGGTGTAGCTGCCGTCGCTCTTTTTCATCACGCGGTCTTTGTCGTCGCCGTAATCGGTCGACTTCAGCCACAGCGCGCCGTCCTGTTCATAGGTCTTGCCGGCGTCTTTCAGTTTTGCCACCGTGGCGTCGACGCGGCCCGAGCTGTACAGGCTGGACTCAAGGTAATAGTTGTCGAACTTCACCGAGAAGGCCTTGAGGTCCAGGTCCTGCTCGTGGCGCAAGTAGGCCACGGCGAACTGGCGTATCGAGTCCATGTCCTCCACATCGCCGGAAGCGGTGAACTCGCGGTCGTCCGAGCTGACCGTCTTTTTCGCCAGGAAGTCGGCCGCGATGTCGGCGATGTAGTCGCCGTTGTAGGCCGATTCGGGCCAGCCGGCGTCGCCGGGCTTGAGGCCCTTGGCGCGCGCCTGCGTGCTGGCGGCCAGGGTCTGGATCTGCACGCCCGCGTCGTTGTAATAGAACTCGCGCCAGACCTGCGCGCCCTGGGTGGCGAAGAGGTTGCAGATCGCGTCGCCCAGCGCGGCCTGCCGGCCGTGGCCCACGTGCAGCGGCCCGGTCGGGTTGGCGGAAACGAACTCGACGATCATGCGCCGTCCGCTGCCTGCGGCCTGCGTGCCGTAGGCGGCGCCGGCCTGTAGCACCTCGCGCACGGTTTCCTGCTTGGCGGCGGGCTTGAGGCGAATGTTGATGAAGCCGGGGCCGGCGATCTCGATGGCGTCCACCCAGCGCTCGAAGGCCGGGGCCTTGAGCAAAACGGCGCGCAGGTTTTCGGCGAGCTGGCGCGGATTGAGCTTGAGCGGCTTGGCCAGTTGCATCGCGGCCGTGCAGGCAAAGTCGCCGTGGGCCGCCACCTTGGGGGATTCAAACGCGGCTTTGTCGCCCGCGCCGGGGGAAAGTTCTTCCAGGCCCGCGGCCAGGGCCGCGAGCAGGTCTTTTTTAATCGAGAGCATGGGCTGATTTTACGGTTAAGCCATGCGCCGCCCGGCGCGCGCGCATGCCCGGTCATCGAATTTGCCTGGCCCGGCGTTATGTGTTGGAATTCCAGCCGGAACTCAATCCCGATTCCCAACCCATTGGAGCCACCATGAAAAAGCTGTTATCCCTGACCGCCTTCGCTTTTGCCGCCACCATGATCCTGTCTCCCGTGGCGCATGCCCAGGACGCTCCCGCCAAGACCGCGCAGCAAACCAAGATGGGCGCCTGCAACAAGGATGCCGAGGGCAAGAAGGGCGACGAACGCAAAGCCTTCATGAAGGAATGCCTGAGCGCCAAGAAGGCCACGCAGCAAGAAAAGATGAAGACCTGCAACGTCGACGCCAAAGGCAAAAAAGGCGATGAACGCAAGGCTTTCATGAAAGAGTGCCTGAGCAAGTAAAGCCGCTGCGTTTCTCACAAACCCTAAAAAACCTGCTGGGGACAACCCGGCAGGCTTTTTTTTTGTCCGCGTCAGTCCTGCAGTAACTGCTCTTTCGCCGCCTGTTTGACGGCCTGCGTGAGGCGCTGCGCCGCCAGCGGTTCGCGCGCCCAGTGCTGCCAGTAAAGCCGCACATCGACCGCGCAACCCGGCAACACCTCCTGCAGCGGCGGGCGGCGCGCGCGCGCGGCCAGCAGGATATCGGGCACCATGCCCCAGCCCATGCCCAGTTCCAGCGCGAGCTCGAAGGCATCGACGGCGGGCACGAAATGGCGCGGGTAGAGCGCATCCTTGAGCTTGAAATGCTGGGCCAGGAAAGTGTCCTGCAGCGCGTCCTTGCGGTTGAAGATCACGGCCGGGCTGGCCAGCAGGCGATGGGCCAGACGGTTCGGCCCCGCCGCCTGGCCGCCCGTCGTGGGCTCGTTCCACTGCGCGAGCAGCGCCGGCGAGGCCATGCAGCGGTAACGCATCACGCCCAGGGGTTCGGCCACGCAGCCGCGCATGGCCTGGGCCAGCGTGGTCACGCAGCCGGTGACGTCGCCGCTCTTGAGCGCGTCGTGGGTGTGGTCCTGGTCGTCCACCACCACGTCCAGCAGCAAGCCGTGGCCCTGCAGCACCGGCGCCACGCCGGGCAAAAACCAGCTGCTCAGGGAGTCGGCATTCACCGCCACGCTCAGGCTTTGCAGGCGCCCGGCCTTGCCGCCGCCCTGCAGGCCCGCGAGCAGGTCGGACTCCATCAGCCGCAGCTGCCGCACATGGCCCAGCAAGGCCTGGCCGGCCGGCGTGGCGCGCACCTGCTTGCCCCGCACCAGCAGGCGCTGGCCCAGCTCGCCTTCCAGCGACTTGATGCGCAGCGAGACGGCGGCCAGCGTCAGGCTCAGGGCTTTGGCGGCCTCGCCAAAGCTGCCGTGCTCAATCACGGCGGCCAGGGCATCGAGTTGTCGGGCGTCGAGCATGGTGGGTATGAATCAAGTATTAATTAATCAATCTAAGTTTTAGTTAACTTTGTTTAAGCATTATGGGCTTTGCCCGACACTGCGTGCAAGCCGACTCCCCTGAACCTTTGAAGAAGCACCATGAACCCGCTTGCCGCCCCCGCCTTCCTGACCGGTATGGTCCTGAGCCTCTCGCTGATCATGGCCATAGGCCCGCAGAACGCCCATGTCATACGCATGGGCCTGCTGCGCCAGCACCTGTGGCTCACGGTCGCCCTCTGTGTGTTGACCGACGTGGCGCTGATCGCCCTCGGTGTGATGGGGCTGGCGCAGCTGGGTGGACTGTCCGACAAGCTGCTGGGCGCGATGACCGGTGCGGGCGCGCTGGTGCTGCTGGTCTATGGCGCCCAGGCGATGCGGCGCTTTTTGCAACCGGCACCGCAGGCGGCTGACGGTGCGCCGGCCGAAGCCGAGCTCATTTCGCGCCGCAAGGCGGTGGGCCTGGCGCTGGCGCTGTCCTGGCTCAATCCCCATGCCTGGCTGGACACGGCCGTGGTCATAGGCACGGCCTCGCTGGCCTATGCGCAGCCCGACAACGCGGTGTTCGGCCTGGGCGCCATCACCGGCTCGCTGCTGTGGTTCACCGGCCTGGGTGTGGCGCTGTGGTGCGTGGGCCGCAGGCTCAATTCACCGGCCGTCTGGCGCGCCATGGACTTGCTGGTGGCGCTGATGATGTGGGGCACGGCCTTCTGGCTGGTGCGCGGTCTTCTTTAGCCGAAGCCTCGCGCCAGGAAAACGGCCACCAGCGGAATAAAAGGCAGGATGTGCGCCTGCACCATCACCAGCCGGCGCGCTTTCTTGACCTCCACCGCGTCGGGCAGGGCGCCATTGGCGCGCAGCGCGCGCCGCCAGCGCACAAACATCAGCGTCGGCTTGATGGAGATCAGTCCAATCACCAGGAACATGGCCAGCTTTAAATAAAGCAGGGGATTGTGCGCATACCAGGCCGCGCCTTTGCTGCCCAGGAACACGCGCGCCAGGCCGGTCGCCAAGACCAGGCCCGCGGAGATGCCGTAGACCATGTCTATCTTGCCCAGCCGTTCGACCACGGCGGCATTCAGCCATTCGACGCGGCACAGCGCCGCCTCGCTCGCGAGAAAAACCACCATGGTGAGAATCGCCAGCAGGTGGGCATAAGCCAGCAGGGCTTCGAGCGTCATCGCGGGGTCCTTCTTTTCTTTGTTGGGGTGTCAGGGCTTGGCGGCGGCGGAGGCCGACGGGGTGCGCCAGAACTCGGGCTGGCTGTAATGGTGTTTGAGGAAGTCTACCCACAGCCGCACCCGCAGCGGCAAATGTTTGCGCTGCGGGAACACGGCGTAAATGCCGTTGGGCGGCGCGGCAAAGTCTTCGAGCACCGCCGTCAGCCGCCCGGCGGCGATCTCCGATTCGACCTCCCAGGTGCTGCGCCAGGCAATGCCGCAGTCGGCCAGGCACCAGTCGTGCAGGACCTGGCCGTCGGAGCAGTCGAGCGGCCCGCCCGGCTTGAGGTGCACCAGCTCGCCGCCCACCTGGAAGGCCCAGCCCCGCGTCTGCGAGGCATCGCTGGACAGCGTGAGGCAGTCAAAGCGCGCCAGCTCGCTGGGGTGCTGCGGCGTGCCGTGGGTCTTGAGGTAGCGCGGCGTGGCCACGCACAGGCGCCGGTTGTCGGCCATGCGCACGCTGACCAGCGAGGAGTCGGGCAGGTCGCCCACGCGCACCGCACAGTCAAAGCCCTCGCCCGCCAGGTCGACCACGCGGTCGCTGAGGTTCAGCGAAATCGTCACGTCGGCATGCTGCTCGCGAAAGCGGGTCACCAGCGGCGCGACGTGCCGGCGCCCGAAACCCGCCGGCGCCGTGATGCGCAAATGGCCGCTGGCCTTGACGCCGCCGGCCGACACGCTGGCCTCCGCATTGGCCAGGTCGGCCAGCAGGCGCTGGCAGTCTTCGAGGAAGGCACTGCCTTCATGCGTGAGCGCGATGCGCCGCGTGGTGCGCACCAGCAGCTTCACGCCCAGCCGCTCTTCCAGCGCGTCCAGCCGCCGGCCCATGATGGCCGGCGCCACGCCCTCGGATTTGGCGGCCGCCGTCAGGCTGCCGCGCGCCACCACCGAGACAAAGGATTCCAGCTGTTTGAGTTTGTCCATGCGCCTTCATTATGCGCATGAATGTCAGTAATCAACAGAGAATCTCCGCTTATTCCGCCGTTCACCCCGGAGTGTCGTGTGAATACAAAAGCTGGCCTGGCGCGGGCAGTTCCGCCGCCAGCACGCTGCCGGTCTGCGATTCCGTCATGAGCAGCTCGCGCGTGCCCGGCCGGAAAGCGACATTGGTGACCGTGGCGCCCACGGGGCTGCGCACAAAATGCGTGACTTCGCCGCGCGCATTGAGCACAAAAGCGCCGCCCAGGCTGGCATGCGCGACCACCAGCCGGCCCTCGGCGTCCAGCGCCATGCCGTCGGGGCCGCTGGCGCCGAAAAAAGTCTGGAAGGCGCCCATTTTTGAGAGGGAACCGTCGGGCAGCAGCGGCGCGCGCCACACCGCGTTGCCGCGCGTCACGGCGACAAACAGCAGCTTGCCGTCGGCACTCAGCGCGATGCCGTTGGGGCTGGGCGCGTTGCCCAGCAGCAGGTCAAGCTGGCCGTTTTCGCGCAGCCGGTAGACGCGGCCCGTGGGGTCGTGCAGGCCGGTCTGCCCCTGGTCGGTGAAATAGCACTGGCCCTGCGCGTCGAAAGTGAGGTCGTTCACCCCCTTGAAGGACTCGCTGTTGCGGTGGCCCAGAACCGTGTCCACGCGGCCCGTGGCCGGGTCCAGTTTCAGGATGCCGCGCCGGTAGTCCGCGATCCAGACGCTGCCGTCGCGGTGCACGGCCAGGCCGTTGGGCCAGCCCTCGTACTGCGCGATTTGCGTCCATTGCAGCTCGGGGCTCACGCGGAAGATGCGGCCGTAGGGAATGTCGGCCAGGTACAGGTTGCCGGCGCGGTCGAAGGCCGGGCCCTCGAGAAAGCTGTCCATGACATGGCCGGGCTTGTTGGCGTCCACCCAGGCCGTGGGCCGGGACTGGCGCAGGTTGTCCGGCAGGCGGGTCAGCACCCGGGCTTCAATGACTTGCGGCGGCGTGAAGGACAGGTTCCACATGCTGCGCGGCCTTATTCGGGCTTCACGCCGGCGAGTTTGGCCACCGTGCCCCAGATCAGGGTTTCCTGCTTGATGAAACCGGCAAAGTCGGCCGGCGCCATGCCGCCGGGCTGCGCGCCCTGCTGCGCCAGGCGTTCGCGCAGGGCCGGGTCGGCCAGCGCTTTCTTGACTTCCGCCTGCAGCTTGCCGACCAGCTCGGGCGGCGTGCCCCTGGGTGCCACCAGGCCGAACCAGTTGGTGACCGTGTAGCCGCGCAGGCCCGCTTCCCGGAAGGTGGGCACATCGGGCAGGCTGGACAGGCGCTTGTCGCCGGTGACGGCCAGCGCGCGCAGCTTGCCGCCCTTGACCTGCGGGATCGCCGTGGGGCTGGCGGTGACCAGCACGTCGACCTGCCCAGACACTACGGCCAGCATGGCCTCGCCGGCGCCTTTGTAGGGGATGTGCGTCATGAAGAACTTGCCTTCCTTCTTCAGCAGCTCGGCCGACAGGTGGGTGGAACTGCCGGGGCCGCCCGAGCCGAAATTGAGTTTGCCCGGGTTCTTCTGGGCGAAGGCCAGCAGCTCGGCCAGCGTCTTGTAGGGCGAGTTGACGCCCACCACCAGCACCACCGGCGTCAGCGCGATGGTGGTCACCGGCACCAGGCCGTTGGCATGGTCCCAGGGCAGCTTGTTGAACAGCGAAGGCAGCATCGCATAGGTGGTGTCGTTGGTCAGCAAGGTGTAGCCGTCGGGCGCGGCCTTGGCCACCAGGTCCGTGCCTATGGTGCCGCTGGCGCCGGCCTTGTTCTCGACATAAAAGGACTGTTTGGTCTGCTCGGTGAGTTTTTGCGCGATCTGCCGCGCCGCGTAGTCGGTGGTGCCGCCGGGCGCGTAGGGCACGATGATGCGCACCGGCTTTTCGGGCCAGGCGGTTTGCGCCCCCGCCGTGAGCTGGGCCAGGCCCAGGCCCGCGGCGATCAAAATGGTTTTCAGGTTTTTGTGCATGCGTGTCTCCGTTGATGTGGATGTCGTGCGGCGGTGCCCGCCCGGCCGGCGGGCCGCTCAAGAGGCCGGCTCAGTCCGGCTTGACGTGCGCAAGCTGGATCACCTTGCCCCATTTGTCCTGCTCGAGGCGCTGGAACGCGGCCAGTTTCTCCGGCGTGCCTCCGGCGGGTATGGCGCCCAGGTCCGTCAGGCGTTTGGCCACTGCCGGCTGTTTGAGCGCCGCATCCACCTCGGCGGACAGGCGCTTGACGATGTCGGGTGGTGTGCCGGCGGGTGCATAGAGCGCATACCAGGACGAGGCCTCGAAGTCCTTCATGTTCAGCGCCTCCGCGACCGTGGGCACATCGGGGTACTGCGGCAGGCGCTGCGCGGTGGTGACGCCCAGCATCCTGAGCTTGCCGCTTTTCACAAAGGGCGTGCTGGTCAGCAAAGTGTCAAACATCAGCTGCACCTGGCCGGCCACCACGTCGCCGATGGCGGGGCCCGAGCCCTTGTAGGGAATGTGCGTCATGAAAGTGCCTGTGCGGTACTTGAAGTACTCGGGCACCAGGTGTGAGGAGCCGCCGTTGCCGGCCGACGCAAAATTGATCTTGCCGGGGTTGGCCTTGAGCCGCTCCACGAGTTCCGGCAAGGTCGCCACCGGCAGCACCCGCGGATTGGCCACCACCACGATAGGCACGGTCACCACCAGGGATACCGGCGCGAAATCCTTGTTGGCGTCGTAGGGGATCTTCTCGTGCAGCCTGGGGTTGATGGCCATGGTGCCTATGCTGGCCATCATCAGGGTGTAGCCGTCCGCCGGCGCTTTGGCCGCCTCGCCCACGCCAATGAAACCGTGGCCGCCCGCCTTGTTTTCCACAATCACCGGCGTCTTGAGCGACTCGCCGATAGCCTGCCCCAGGACGCGCGCCGTGATGTCGGTCGGCCCGCCCGCCGGGAAGGGCACGATGATGCGGATCGGCTTGGCGGGCCAGGTGGTTTGCGCCCCTGCCGTGAGCTGGGCCAGGCCCAGGCCCGCCGCCAGCAAAACCGCTTTCAGCTTGTTGTTCATGTCTGTCTCCGTGGGTGTTCTGTGGTTTTGTTCTGGAATGCTCAGCGCGTGATGCCGCCGGCCTGCAAGGCCGCGATGGCCTCGCCTGAGTAACCGAGCTCCTGCAGCAGCTCCCGCGTGTGCTCGCCCAGCCGCGGCGGGTTCATGCGCACGCCCGGCCGTTCCCCGCCCAGCGTGAGCGGCAGCAGCACGGTGGAGGTGGTTTGCCCCGCGCGCTCGCCGTCGGCCAGCGTGATGGGCGCCAGGCCGCCGGTGGCCTTGAGGTGCGGGTCCTCGAACAGGTCTTGCGGCCGCGTGATGGGCGCAAACGGCAGCGCGTGTTTTTCGAACACCGCGCCCAGCTCGGCGGCGCTGTGCCCGGCCAGCTGCGAGCGCAGCAGCGGCATCAGCCAGTCGCGCGCGCGCACGCGGTCGTTGTTGCTTTGCAGCCGCGGGTCGGCCCGCAGCTCCTGCAGGCCGAAGGCCTCGCAGAAAACCGCCCACTGCGTGTCGCTGACCACGGCCAGGAAAATCTGCTCGCCGTCCTTGACCGTGAACACGTCGTACACCGCCCAGGCCGAGATCCGGCTGGGCATGGGCGCGGCGGGCTGGCCGGTGACGGCGAACTGCATCATGTGCTGGGCCACCAGGAACACGTTGTTCTCGAACAGCGCGGCCTGCACTTCCTGGCCCTTGCCGGTTTTTTCGCGCGCGGCCAGCGCCGCCATCGCGCCTATCGCGCCGAACATGCCGCCCATGATGTCGTTGACGCTGCTGCCGGCGCGCAGTGGGTCGCCGGCGCGGCCCGTCATATAGGCCAGGCCGCCCATCATCTGCACCACTTCATCGAGCGCCGTGCGGTGGTCGTAGGGGCCTGGCAGGAAACCCTTGTGGCTCACGTAGATCAGCCGCTCGTTGAGCTTGCTGAGCGAGGCATAGTCCAGGCCCAGCTTCTTCATGGTGCCCGGCTTGAAGTTTTCGCTGACCACGTCGGCCGTCGCGACCAGCTTGAGCACCAGTTCGCGACCTTCGGGCGTCTGCAGGTCCACGGCAAGGCTTTTTTTGTTGCGGTTGAACATGGGGAAAAAGCCCGCGCCCGAGCCGATCAGCTTGCGCGTGTTGTCCCCGGCAATCGGCTCGACCTTGATGACCTCGGCCCCCAGGTCGGCCAGCAGCATGCCGCAGGTCGGCCCCATGACCATGTGGGTGAATTCGACGACGCGCAGGCCCGCGTAGGGCAGTTCCCTGGCGGGCCCGTTCGGTGGCGCGCTGGTATCAGACATGGACGGCTCCTTGCACAAAGCCCTTGGGCAAACCCGCCTCGGGTGTCATGCCGTAAATCGCCTCGCCCGGCAGCCCGGCCCGCAGCGGTTCCCGGGCGGCCATCAGCCTGGCGAGGTCCACGCCGGTGGCAACACCCATGGCCTCGAACATGAAGACCAGGTCCTCGGTGACCACATTGCCCGAGGCACCCGGCGCATAAGGGCAACCGCCCAGGCCGCCCAGGGACGAGTCAAAGGTGCGCACGCCTTCCTCGTAGGCGGCCAGGCAGTTGGCCAGGCCCAGGCCGCGCGTGTTGTGCATATGGGCCGCGCCGGCGTGTTCGCCGATTTCCGCGCGCAGCCGGCGGAACAGGCGCCTGACCTGCGCCGGGTTGGCGTAACCCGTGGTGTCCGACAGGCCCGATTCGTCGGCGCCCGCGGCAATGCACTGCGCGGCCAGGCGTATCACCTCGTCCTCGGCGACCTCGCCCTGCAGCGTGCAGCCGAAGGCGGTGGAAATACCGGCCTCGACTTTGACGTGCGGCGCGGTGTCGCGCCGCAGCGCCGCGATGGCGCGCACCTCTTCGACCATCTCCTCGCGGCTCTTGCGCACATTCGCCAGCGAATGCGCGGCGCTGGCCGACACCGGCAGGGTAAGCTTGTGCACGCCGGCCGCCAGGGCCGCCTGCGCGCCGCGCAGATTGGGCACCAGCGCCATGACGGTCAGGCCGGGCAAAGTCAGGGCATGCCGCACCACCTCGGCCGCGTCGGCCATCTGCGGCAGCAGCCTGGCCGGCACAAACGATGCGACCTCGATCTCGCGCAGGCCGGCTTCGTAGAGGGCGCTGATCCAGCGCAGCTTGTGCGCCGTCGGCATCACGGCCTTGACCGACTGCAGGCCGTCGCGCGGGCCGACTTCGCTGATCAGCACCTCGGGGGGCGGCCGGGATGCCCGGGAGGCGCTTGCATTCGTGGTCATAGTTCTGTAGGATGGAATATAGTTCTCTCTAATGAAATATTCCACGCTAAACGCCGGCTTGTCAAGCCGCGCGCCGCGCCAAGCCTTGAAAGCCGCGTATGCCCCGCAAAGCCCAGATCGAATCCCTTGCCGACAGCCACGCCGCGCCTGGCGGCGCCGCGGCGGTGGACCGCGCCCTGACCCTGCTGTCGGCCTTCCGGGCGGGCGACACCTCGCTGAGCCTGGCGGAACTCGCGAGCCGCACGCAGCTGTACAAAAGCACGACGCTGCGCCTGCTGGCCTCGCTGGAGCACGCGCGCCTGGTGCAGCGCCTGGACGACGGCAACTACGGGCTGGGCAACGAGGTGGCGCGCCTCAACGCGGTGTATGCCGCCTCGTTTTCGCTGGACCGCGTGGTGCTGCCGGTGCTGCGCGAGCTGGTCGCGGCCACCGGCGAGAGCGCGGCCTACCATGTGCGCCAGGGCGAGGCCCGCCTGTGCCTGTACCGGGTGGACTCGCCGCAGCCGATCCGCGACCACATCCGGGCCGGCGACTTGCTGCCCGCCGACCGCGGCACGGGCGCCCGCATCCTGATCGCCTTCGACACCGACAGGGCAAAAGCCGCCGGGCGAAAAGACCACCCGCTTTACGCCAGGATTCGCGAACAGGGTTACTACACGGCGGTTGGCGACCGGCTGGCCGAGGTGGCCGGGATTTCAGCGCCGGTGTTCAGGGCCGACGGCGTACTGGCGGGCGCGGTGACGCTGACCATGCCGGCCAACCGTTACAGCGAAGCCCATGTCAAGCCGGTGCTTGAGGCCGCCCGCCGCCTGACGGGCCAGCTTTAAGCGGGTTAAGGGGGCTTAGGGCTGCATCGGCTCAGCCCTGCGCGGCCAGGGGCTCGATGCGCCACTGGATCTTGAGCGAAAACTGTTCCCCCGGCCCCAGCACACGCAGGCCGGGCTGGCCCGGCAGGTGGAAGGCATCGATAGGCTGCGTGATGGGCTCAAAACAAAAGGCGCTCCCCTGCGGCGGCCGGTAGACCAGGCAGAAGTGCCGCGCGGCGCCGCCGTCGCGCTCAAAGTCTGGCATGCCGGCCGTGACCTGCAGGCCCAGTTCGGGCCAGGCGATGCTGGCCTTGCCGCCCCAGCCGGTGTAGCCGTTGTCGATGAGCGGGCCGTTGGCCGGCGCGCCCCCGCTCAGGTCCCAGCCCGCCGGAAAATCGGTGGTGTGCGCCACCGGCAGCGGGTCGTCACCGCAGAGCCAGAGGCCTTGCACAGGCGCGGTGATCCGCGTCTGCGGCGTGCGCGGGAACCAGGGATGCACGCCCAGGCCATAGGGCAGCGGCGCAATGCCCAGGTGGCGCACCTGCACCCGCTGGTCCAGCCCGCCCTCAACCAGCCGGAAGGTCTGCACGGCCTCATAGTCATACGGGTTGCCGTCGAAGCCGTGCGACACCAGTGTCATCACCAGCGTGTCGGCGGCGGGCTGCGAGAGCTCCCAGGGCTGCAGCCAGCCGTCGCCATGGATGGGATAGGGCTCGCCCTTGCGATTGGGCCGCATCGCGTGAAACTGCCCCGCGTGCTTGAAGCCGCCGCCGCTGATGCGGTTGGACCACGGCACCATGGCAAACGAAGCGGTCTGGTAGAGGTCTGCGGTTTTGCCGTCCCAAGGCCGCCAGAGATCCAGCGGCCCTTGCGGACGCTCAAGCTGCCAGGCGGCCACGCTGCCGCCCAGCGAGGGCAGCAGCCCCAAGCGCTGGCCGGCGTGGCGCAGCCAGGCAACAGGGTGTGCGGGATCGGTCATCGAAAGTCTTTCACGGTGAAGGCGGATGGATGCGGATGAAGGTGGGTAGATCTGCTTTGTTCGCGGCATCAGCCGCCGAACAGGCCGGCCGGCACGCCCGGGCTGTCCATGGCCACCGCGAACAGGCCGCCGGCCAGCGGCTGCGCGGCGAGTTGCTCCGGCGTGAGCCCGGTGCGGGCCGTGCTGATAAACAGTGTGCGCAGGTCCGGCCCGCCGAAGGCGCAGTTGGTCACATGGCTGGTGGGCAGCGGCACACGGCATAGCTCCTGGGCGGTAACCGGGTCGTGGCAGCTGACGCAAGCCCCTCCCCAGTGGGCGATCCACAGGCGGCCTGCCGCGTCGGTGGTCATGCCGTCGGGCACACCATCGCCGGCCGCAAAGGCAAGCCAAAGCCGCTTGTTCGACAAGGTCCCTGCCGCGCTGTCGAAGTCGTAGGCATGGATGCGGCCCTTGACCGTGTCGTTGAAATACAGGCAGCGCCCGTCGGCCGACCAGGTCGGGCCGTTGGTCACCGCAAAACCCTGGTCATGGCAGGTGCAGCGGCCGTCGGGGTCGTAGCGGTACAGCCCGCCGGTGGGGACCACGCAATCAAAGTCCATGGTGCCCGCCCAGAAGCTGCCCTGCGCATCACACTTGCCGTCATTAAAGCGATTGCCCGGCAAGGCAAGCTCCGGCTGGTGCAGGTAGTGCGGTTCGCCGCCCGTAGCCGGGTCAAACAGCGCAAAGCCGCGCCGCAGGGTGACGATCAGGCCGGGCGCATGGGCCCGTTCGGCCAGCGCGGAAATTTCCTCATCAAAAGACCAGCTTTTGCGCTCGCCGGAGGCCGGGTCAAGGCGGTGCAGGCGGCGCCCCAGAATGTCCACCCAGTACAGGGCCTGTTCGCGCGGCGACCACAAAGTACCTTCACCCAGCAGGGCCCCCGCCGGGTCCACGCAATGCGCTGTGCCGGGCGCCGGTGTGGCCGGCTGCGGCCTGTGCATGTCCGCGAGGGTATCCTGAATCGATGCCACTGATGTCTCCCTGTTGCGGGCCTGTGCATGGCGCCTTGGCTCTTGACGCGATGCATGATATCAATGCATAGTGATGTTGAAAATCTATTGTTTTTAAATCAATCTATATATAAATTGCAATGTCAAATATTTCGAGCCCTGCCTCCATGCGTTCCGCTCCCGCGAGCGACACCCTCTCCCTCTTTCCCAGCCTGAAAAACCGGTCGGTGTTTGTCACCGGCGGCGGCAGCGGCATAGGCGCCGCCATCGTGGCGGCATTTGCCCAGCAGGGCGCGCGTGTTGCCTTTATTGATGTCGCGAAGGACGCCAGCGAGGCGCTGGCCCAGCAATTGGCGGATGCCGGGCATGCCCGCCCCTGGTGGCGCGTTTGCGATGTGCGGGATGTGGCCGCGCTGCAAGCGGCGATTGCCGAGGCGGCGCAGGCGCTGGGCGATTTTTCGGTGCTGGTCAACAACGTGGCCAGCGATGACCGCCACAGCCTGGAATCCGTGACGCCCGCCTACTACGACGAGCGCATCGCGATCAACGAGCGGCCCGCCTTTTTTGCGATCCAGTCAGTGGTGCCTGGCATGCAGCGGCTGGGCGCCGGCTCCATCATCAACCTGGGCTCCACCGGCTGGCAGGGCAAGGGCGCCGGCTATCCCTGCTATGCCATCGCCAAGTCTTCGGTGAACGGCCTGACGCGCGGCCTGGCGAAAACACTGGGCCGCGACCGCATCCGCGTCAACACCGTGTCGCCGGGCTGGGTCATGACCGAGCGGCAGATCAAGCTCTGGCTGGATGCCGAAGGCGAAAAGGAACTCGAGCGCAACCAGTGCCTGCCCGACAAGCTGCTGCCCCACGACATCGCGCGCATGGTGCTGTTCCTGGCCTCCGACGACGCCGCCATGTGCACCGCGCAGGAGTTCAAGGTGGATGCCGGCTGGGTTTGAGCTTCAGGCCAGGTCCACTTCCAGCCTGCGCCCATAGAGCGTCAGGCTCGCCGCCTTCAGCGCCTTCATCATGACCTTGGCGGCGGGTGAAGGCAGCCGGTCGGTGCGGGTGATGATGCCGAAGGCGTCCATATGGCAGGGCATGTCCAGCGGCAGCATCGCGACGAGGCCGTGCGCCGCGTAATACCGCGCCACATCGGCCGCGACCACGGCCACCATGTCGCTTTGCTGCAGCATGCGCGTGATGAAAAGCAGCGCCGAAGACTCGACCACGTTGATCGGCGGCGCGAGCCCGTCCTCCTGGAACATCAGCTCGAAGCGGTGCCTCAGCACGCTGCCCGCGGGCGGCACGATCCAGGCGGCCGCCACCACGTCGCGCAGGGTCAGGCCCGACACCCCCAGCAAGGGATGGCCCGGCCTGGCCATGGCGCACACCGGCTCCTCGACCAGGGGCTCATAACGCAAATGGGTTTTGTCGTGCTCGGCAAAAAGGCGCGCCACCAGGATGTCGAGCTTGCCCTGCTCCAGCCGCTCCAGCAGCACCGGGCTGGTTTCGATGTCCAGCGAGATGCGCAGGCTGGGGTGCTCCTGCTTGACCACGGCCACCGCGGAGGGCAGCAAGGCCAGGCCCGGCGAGGTGATCGCGCCGACGGCGACGTGGCCGAAGTGCCCGGTCTTGAGCGCGGTGAGTTCGTCATGCGCCTGGTTCAGGCTGGCCAGCGCCATGCGCGCATGCCGGATCATGGTTTCGCCATACCAGGTCGGCCGCATGCCGCGGGGCAGGCGCTCGAACAGCGGCACCTCCAGGACGTCTTCCAGGTCCTTGAGCAGCTTGGAGGCCGCCGGCTGGGTCATGCTGAGCACCTGCGCCGCGCGGTGGATATTGCCTTCCTCGGCCAGCGCGACCAGCAACAGCAATTGCCGGGTTTTGAGCCTTGCGCGTATGAACCAGTGGTTGTAGGTGGTCATCGGGTTTTCCAGAATGCGTAGAACGATATCAATTTTGTCAAAAAAACGATTAGATTGATATCAAAATCGATTCTAGACTGCGTCGTTATGAAAAAACATCTCTTCTCATGAGATTCGGCGAACTGCAGCACACCGCCCGGCATTACATCAATGGGCGCTGGGAAACCGGCACCACCACGGGCATCAGCAGCAACCCCTCGGACACCCGCGAAGTGGTGAGCGAGTATGCGCGTGCCGACCGCAACCAGACCGAAGTGGCGATCCGCGCGGCCTCCGAGGCTTTGCCGCACTGGAGCCACAGCACCCCGCAGCGCCGCGCCGATGTGCTCGACCAGATAGGCAGCGAGATCCTGGCACGCAAGGACGAACTGGGCATGCTGCTGGCGCGGGAAGAAGGCAAAACCTTGCCCGAAGGCGTGGGCGAAGCGGCGCGGGCCGGCCAGATCTTCAAGTTTTTCGCGGGCGAGGCGCTGCGCGTCCAGGGGGAGACCCTGGCATCGGTGCGGCCCGGCATCCAGGTAGACGTGACGCGTGAACCCGTCGGCGTGGTGGGCATCATCGCGCCGTGGAATTTTCCGCTGGCGATCCCCGCCTGGAAGATCGCGCCGGCATTGGCTTACGGCAACACGGTGGTCTTCAAGCCGGCCGAGCTGGTCGCCACCTGCGCCTGGGCGCTGGCCGAAATCATCAGCCGCTGCGGGCTGCCCGCGGGCGTGTTCAACCTGGTCATGGGCAGCGGCCGGGAAGTCGGGCAGGCGCTGGTCGACCATCCCCTGGTCAATGCGCTGAGTTTCACGGGCTCGGTGGCGACCGGCGAGCGCATCCTGCAGTCCGCGGCCGCGCGCCGCGCCAAGGTGCAGCTTGAAATGGGCGGCAAAAACCCGCTGGTGGTGCTGGCCGATGCCGATCTTGACCAGGCCGTCGAATGCGCGGTGCAAGGCTCGTATTTTTCGACCGGCCAGCGCTGCACCGCCTCGAGCCGCCTGATTGTGGAGGCGTCCGTGCACGACGCCTTCGTCGCCCGGCTGCGCCACCGCGTCGCCTCGCTCAAGGTGGGCCACGCGCTGGAGCAAGGCATCGAAATAGGTCCCGTGGTCGACCAGGGCCAGCTGGACAACAACCAGTCCTACCTGGAGATAGGGCGCAACGAGGGCGCCGAGCATGTCTGGGGCGGCGAGTTGCTCGAACGTGCCACCCCGGGGCACTACATGAGCCCGGCGCTTTTCCTGGCCAAGCCGGAGCACCGCATCGCGCGCGAAGAAATCTTCGGGCCGGTCGCCTGTGTGCTGCAGGCCGATGATTTTGAACACGCGCTGGCCCTGGCCAACGACACGCCCTTCGGCCTGTGCGCGGGCATCTGCACCACATCCCTGAAGCACGCCACGCATTTCAAGCGCAACGCCGAGGTCGGCATGACCATGGTCAACCTGCCGACCGCGGGCGTTGACTTTCACGTGCCTTTCGGCGGGCGCAAGGGTTCGAGTTACGGCCCGCGCGAGCAGGGCCGCTACGCCGCGGAGTTTTACACGACGGTCAAGACCGGCTACGTGCTGGCCTGAACCACTTCGGATCACGGGAGACTTGTCAGTTTAATTTCAACCAAAGGAGACAACATGAAGATCCAACGCCGTACCCTCGCCGCAGCGCTCGCCTGCGCCCCCCTTGCCGGTTTGCTGCCGGCTTCCGCATGGGCGCAAAAAGCCATCGTGCTGGGTTTCAGCCAGGTGGGCGCGGAAAGCGAGTGGCGCACCGCCAACACCGAATCCATCAAATCGGCCGCCAAGGACGCCGGCATCGAGCTCAAGTTTTCGGATGCCCAGCAAAAACAGGAAAACCAGATCAAGGCCATCCGCTCCTTCATCGCGCAAAAGGTGGACGTGATCGCCTTCTCGCCGGTTGTCGAGTCGGGCTGGGAAACCGTGCTGCGTGAAGCCAAGGCGGCGAAGATCCCGGTCGTGCTGACCGACCGCTCCGTCAACGTGAAGGACACCTCGCTGTATGTCTCCTTCATGGGCTCCGACTTTGTGGAAGAAGGCCGCAAGGCGGGCCGCTGGCTGGTGGAAAAAATGAAGGGAAGCAGCGGGCAGGTCAACATCGTCGAGCTGCAGGGCACCGTCGGTTCCGCGCCGGCCATAGACCGCAAAAAAGGTTTTGAGGAAATCATCAAGGCCGACCCGAAGTTCAAGATCATCCGTTCGCAGACAGGCGATTTCACCCGGGCCAAGGGCAAGGAAGTGATGGAAGCCTTCCTCAAGGCCGAGGGCAAGAAGATCAATGTGCTGTACGCGCACAACGACGACATGGCGATAGGCGCGATCCAGGCGATCGAAGAGGCCGGCATGAAGCCGGCGAAGGACATCACCATCATCTCCATCGACGCCGTGAAGGGCGCCTTCGAGGCCATGATGGCCGGCAAGCTCAACGTCTCCGTGGAATGCAGCCCCTTGCTGGGCCCCCAGTTGATGGCCGCGGTGAAAGACATCAAGGCCGGCAAGCCGGTCCAGAAACGAATCGTTACTGAAGAAGGGATTTTTCCGATGGAAGTGGCAGCCGCGGAATTTCCCAAGCGTAAGTACTGATGGGGCGCCTGCAAGGGCGCGCGGATACTCAAGAATCACTGACAACACACAAGGAGACAATTCATGAAGCGTATTTTTCTGAAGACTTTGCTGGCCAGCCTGGCCCTGGCCGCCGTCGGTATCGCACCGCTGGCCCATGCGCAGGACAAGGGCAGCATCGGCATCTCGATGCCGACCAAGTCCTCTGCCCGCTGGATCGCCGACGGCGACAACATGGTCAAGGTGCTCAAGGAGCGCGGCTACAAGACCGACCTGCAGTACGCCGAGGACGACATCCCGAACCAGCTGGCCCAGATCGAGAACATGATCACCAAGGGCGTGAAGGTGCTGGTGATCGCCTCCATCGACGGCACCACCTTGTCCAAGGCCCTGCAAAACGCGGCCGACAAAGGCATCAAGGTCATTGCCTACGACCGCCTGATCAAGGGCTCGAAGAACGTGGACTACTACGCCACCTTCGACAACTTCCAGGTCGGCGTGCTGCAGGCCACCACCATCGTCGACAAGCTGGGCCTCAAGCAGGGCAAAGGTCCCTTCAACATTGAGCTTTTCGGTGGTTCGCCCGACGACAATAACGCTTTCTTCTTCTACGACGGCGCCATGAGCGTGCTAAAGCCCTACATCGACAGCGGCAAGCTGGTGGTGCGCAGCAAGCAGATGGGTATGAACAAGGTGGGCACCCTGCGCTGGGACGGCGCGGTGGCGCAGGCGCGCATGGACAACCTGCTGTCGGCCTACTACGGCAAGGAAAAAGTCCACGCGGTGTTGTCGCCGTATGACGGCCTGTCCATCGGCATCCTGTCCTCCCTGAAGGGCGTGGGTTACTGCACCGCGCAGCAGCCCTGCCCGGTGGTCAGCGGCCAGGACGCAGAAATCGCTTCCGTCAAGTCCATCCTGAAAGGCGAGCAGTACTCGACCATCTTCAAGGACACGCGTGAACTCGCCAAGGTCACGGCCAACATGGTGGACGCCATGCTGTCCGGCAAACAGCCGGAGATCAACGACACCAAGACTTACAACAACGGCGTGAAAGTGGTGCCCTCCTATCTGCTCAAACCCGTGGCCGTCGATGCGTCGAACTGGAACCAGGTGCTGATTGGCAGCGGTTACTACAAAGAATCCCAGATCAAGTAAGCATTCGCTGAAAACAAAACGGAACAAACGGCCCCACGCCGCAAGGCGCGGGGCCGTCAACGCCAAGAGGTGGCAATCACCTTGCATCAAAGGACAGGCATTGGAAACGATTCTGGAGATGCGCGACATCCGCAAGACCTTCCCCGGTGTTGTCGCGCTGAACAAGGTCAACCTGCGCGTGCGCGCCGGTGAGATCCATGCCATCGTCGGCGAGAACGGCGCCGGAAAATCGACCTTGATGAAGGTCCTCTCCGGTGTCTACCCGCATGGCTCTTACAGCGGCGACATCGTCTACGAAGGGCAGGAGCGCCGCTTCCTCGGCATCCACGACAGCGAGCAACTGGGCGTCATCATCATCCACCAGGAACTGGCCCTGGTTCCGCTGCTGTCCATCGCCGAGAACATCTTCCTGGGCAACGAGACCGCGCAGCACGGCGTGATCGACTGGATGGCCGCGCACAGCAAGACGCAGGCCCTGCTGAAAAAAGTCGGCCTCAAGGAATCACCCGCCACGCTGATCACGGACATCGGCGTGGGCAAGCAACAGCTGGTGGAAATCGCCAAGGCCCTGTCCAGGCAGGTCAAGCTGCTCATCCTCGACGAGCCCACGGCCAGCCTCAACGAAAACGACAGCCAGGCGCTGCTCGACCTGTTGCTCGAACTCAAGGGCCATGGCATCACCTGCATCCTTATTTCGCACAAGCTCAATGAGATCTCCCGCGTGGCGGACGCCATCACTATCCTGCGCGACGGCAGCACCGTGGAAACGCTGGACTGCCGCGAAGAGGCCGTCAGCGAGGACCGCGTCATCCGCGGCATGGTGGGCCGCGAGATGGCAGACCGCTACCCGCCGCGCCAGCCGGAAATCGGCGAAACCGTGTTTGAGGTGCGCGACTGGAATGTTTACCACCCGCTGCACACGGACAGGAAATTCATCAAGGACGTGAGCCTGCAGGTGCGGCGCGGTGAAATCGTCGGCATTGCCGGGCTGATGGGCGCGGGGCGCACGGAGCTTGCCATGAGCATCTTCGGCCGATCGTGGGGCCGCCGTATCAGCGGCCAGGTCCTGCTGAACGGCAAGCCCATCGACGTCGGCACGGTGGAAAAAGCCGTTCGCCACGGCCTGGCTTATGTGACCGAGGACCGCAAGGGCAACGGGCTGGTGCTGAACGAAGACATCCAGTTCAATGTGTCGCTGGCCAATCTCAAGGGCGTGTCGACCGCGACCGTGATCGACAGCGGCAGCGAATACCAGGTGGCGCAGCGCTACCGGGAAAAACTGCGCATACGCTGCTCCGGCGTCGGCCAGAAAGTCCTCAACCTCTCGGGCGGGAACCAGCAAAAGGTGGTGCTCGGGAAGTGGCTGTTCACCAGCCCCGAGGTGCTCATCCTCGACGAGCCCACGCGCGGCATCGACGTGGGCGCCAAGTACGAGATTTACACCCTGATGGCCCAGCTTGCGGCCGAGGGGAAATGCATCATCGTCATTTCTTCGGAAATGCCGGAACTGCTGGGTATGACGGATCGCATCTACGTCATGAACGAAGGCCGCTTCATCGCCGAGATGCCGACGGCCGAAGCCTCCCAGGAAAAAATCATGCGCGCGATCGTGAAAGCAAGCTGAAATGAAGAACGAATCCTCCAACGCCACCATGCCGCCGGCCAAAGCCGCGTCCGCGGGCGACAAATCACCGCTGGACTACCTGAAGCACAACTTCCGCGAATACGGCATGCTGGTCACGCTGGTGGCCATCATGGCCTTCTTCCAGTACATGACCGAGGGCACGCTGATGCAGCCCCTCAACCTGACCAACCTGGTGCTGCAAAACAGCTACATCGTCATCATGGCCCTGGGCATGCTGCTGGTCATCGTGGCGGGGCATATCGACCTGTCGGTGGGCTCGGTCTGCGGCTTCATAGGCGCATTGGCCGCCGTGCTGATGGTGCAGTACGACTGGAACTTCGTGCCGGCCTCGCTGCTGTGCCTGGCTTGCGGCGCGCTGATAGGCGCGGTGCAGGGATGGTTCGTCGCCTTCTTCCGGATTCCCTCCTTTATCGTCACGCTGGCGGGCATGCTGGTGTTCAAGGGACTTGCGCTGGCGCTGCTGCAGGGCCAGTCGGTGGGGCCCTTCCCCGAGTCCTTCCAGAAGCTCAGCTCCGGCTTCATGCCGGACCTGCTGAGCAGCGAGGGCCTGCGCATGACGTCACTGCTGCTGGGCGTGGTCCTTGCCGCCGTGCTGGCGGCCGCCGGCTTGCGCGCGCGGGCCCGCCAGATCAAGCACGGCATCCAGGCCGAGCCCGCCATGTTCTTCTTTGTCAAAACCGCGGTGTTCGCCGCGCTGCTGATTTATTTCAGCTACCTGCTGGCTTCCTACCAGGGCTTGCCCAATGTGCTCATCGTGATGGCCGTGCTGATCTTCCTGTTCCACTTCATCACCGGGCACACCACCATAGGGCGGCGTGTCTATGCGCTGGGCGGCAACGAAAAGGCGGCCAAGCTCTCGGGCATCAAGACCGAGCGCCTGTCTTTCTACACCTTCGTCAACATGGGCGTGCTGGCGGCGCTGGCGGGGCTGGTGTTCGCCGCGCGCCTGAATACCGCCACGCCCAAGGCCGGCCTGGGTTTTGAGCTCGACGTGATTGCCGCCTGCTTTATCGGCGGGGCATCGGCCTCGGGCGGCGTCGGCAAAGTCATGGGCGCGGTGATAGGCGCGTTCGTGATGGGCGTGATGAACAACGGCATGTCCATCCTGGGCGTCGGCATCGACTACCAGCAGGTCATCAAGGGCGTGGTGCTGCTGGCCGCCGTGTTTGTCGACGTCTATAACAAAAACAAGGCATGAACCCTGCGGCCGTCCCCAAGGCGAATACCGCGGCGCACGGCGCCGGGCTTGCCCCATGACCCCGGCCGATACCCCCGCCGATATCGCTCCCGTGCTGGAGCTCTCGGGCATCCACAAGCAGTTTGCCGGCATCGATGCGCTGCGCGATGTGCGCCTGCGCCTGTATCCCGGTGAAATCCATGCCCTGATGGGGCAAAACGGCGCGGGCAAGTCCACGCTCATCAAGGTCCTGACCGGCGTGCTGGAAGCCAGCGGCGGCCGGATGGAACTGGCCGGCCAGCCGGTGTGGCCGGCTTCTCCCCTGGCCGCGCAGCGCCTGGGCATCAGCACGGTCTACCAGGAAGTCAATCTCTGCCCCAACTTGTCCGTGGCGGAAAACATTTTCGCGGGCCGCTACCCGCGGCGCGGCTTTGCGCAGGGATACGGCATCGCCTGGGCCGAGCTGAACCGGCGCGCGCGCGAACTCGTCGCGCGCGTCGGCCTGGACATCGACGTCACGCGCCTTCTGTCCAGCTACCCGGTCGCGGTGCAGCAGCTGGTGGCCATCGCGCGCGCCATCAGCATCGAAGCCAAGGTGCTGATCCTGGACGAACCCACTTCCAGCCTTGACGACGACGAAGTGCAAAAACTCTTTGAGGTCTTGCGCCGCCTGCGCGGCGAGGGCCTGGCCATTGTTTTTGTGACCCATTTCCTGAACCAGGTCTATGCGGTGTCCGACCGCATCACGGTGCTGCGCAACGGCGGCTGGGTCGGGGAGTGGCGGGCCGGCGAACTGGGGCCGCAGGCATTGATCGCGGCCATGCTGGGCCGGGAGCTGGCCGCGCAATCCGCAAGCGCCCCGGCAACGTCTGCGTTTGATGACGCGCAGCCGGCGCTATTGCAGGCCGAAGGCCTGGGCCAAAGCGGCCAGTTGCAGCCCGTGGACCTGCGCGTGCGTGCCGGCGAGGTGCTGGGCCTTGCCGGCCTGCTGGGCGCGGGCCGCACGGAGCTGGCGCGCCTGCTGTTCGGGCTGGAGGCGCCGGACCGCGGGGTGCTCAGGATAGACGGCGAGACAGTGGCTTTCTCCAGCCCCGCCGACGCGATCCGCCACGGCCTGGCCCTGTGCCCCGAGGAGCGCAAGACCGACGGCATCGTGGCCGAGCTGTCGCTGCGCGAAAACATCGCGCTGGCGCTGCAAGCCCGCATGGGCATGCGCCGCTTTTTGTCGCGGGCCGAGCAGACCGCGCTGGCCGAACGTTTTGTCCAGGCCATGGGCATCAAGACCGCGAGTGTGGACACGCCCATAGGCTTGCTGTCGGGCGGCAACCAGCAAAAAGCCATGATCGCGCGCTGGCTCGCGACCGAGCCGCGCCTCTTGATCCTGGACGAGCCGACGCGTGGCATCGACGTGGCCGCCAAGCAGGAAATCATGGAGCAGATCCTGCGCCTGGCGCAGGCCGGCATGGCCGTGATCTTCATCTCCTCCGAAATGAGCGAGGTGGTTCGTGTGGCGCACCGCATCGTGGTGCTGCGCGACCGCCGCAAGGTGGGCGAGCTGCCGGCGGGCAGCAGCGAAGACGCCGTCTATGAACTGATTGCGGCCGAGCATGCTTGAAAAAAATCACTCCCCCAGTGTCATGCGGCACCGGCTGGCCTGGCCGCTGCTCACGCTGCTCCTGCTGCTGGTGGTGAACACGGTGTTCAATGCCAGCTTTCTGCACGTCGAGTGGCGCGACGGCCACCTCTACGGCAGCCTGGTGGACATCCTCAACCGCGCAGCGCCGCTGGTGCTGGTGTCGCTGGGCATGACCATGGTGATCGCCACCCGCGGCATCGACATTTCCGTGGGCGCCGTGGTGGCCATCGCCGCCGCGCTGGCCGCCTGGATGATAGGCGGCTCGGTGGCGGCGGGCGTGAGCCGCTTCCCGATGCCGCTGGCGATTCTGGCGGCGCTGGGCATCGCGCTGCTGTGCGGGCTGTGGAACGGGCTGCTGGTCGCCAGGGTGGGCATGCAGCCCATCATCGCGACGCTGATCCTCATGGTGGCGGGCCGCGGCATCGCGCAGCTCATCACCGGCGGGCAGATCATCACCATTTATTACGCGCCGTTTTTCTTCCTGGGCAGCGGCTACCTGCTGGGCCTGCCTTTCTCGCTGTTTATCGTGGTGGCGGTGTTTGTCCTGCTGTACCTGGCGGTGACGCGCACCGCACTCGGGCTGTTCATCCAGGCCGTGGGCATCAACCCGACCGCGGCGCGCGTTGCCGGCGTGCAGGCGCGGCGCCTGATCGTCGCGGCCTACGCTTTCTGCGGCCTGTGCGCGGGCATTGCGGGCCTGCTGATCAGCTCCAACGTCAAAAGCGCCGACGGCAACAATGCGGGCCAGCTGCTCGAGCTTGACGCCATCCTGGCGGTCACGCTGGGCGGCACCGCGCTCACCGGCGGGCGCTTCAGCCTGGTGGGCAGCGTGATAGGCGCGCTGATCATCCAGACCCTGACCTATGCCATTTATTCGCTGGGCGTGCCGCCCGAGATCAACCTGGTGGTCAAGGCCGTGGTGGTGTTTGCCGTGATGCTGCTGCAGTCGCCGGAGTTCCGGGCCGAGGTCGCCATCTGGGTACGGCGGCCGGCCGTGCGGGGGATGCGGCCATGAGCGCGACGCTGAAAGCACCCATCGAAAAAATCGCGCCCCGGCCACAGCTGCCGGCCGCGCCGGCTTCGCGCTTCAATCCCAAGTACCTGCCGCTGGCGGCCACCATTTCGCTGTTTGTCGCCATGGCGAGCCTGGGCTCGGTGCTCTACACCGGCTTTTTTTCGGCGCAGGTCTTCCTCAACCTGCTGGTGGACAACGCCTTCCTGGTCATCGTCGCCGTGGGCATGACCTTTGTGATTCTTTCGGGCGGCATAGACCTGTCCGTCGGTTCCGTGGTGGCGCTGACCACCATGGTGTCGGCCGCGCTGGTGGAGCACCACGGCTGGAGCCCGGCCGCGGTGATCCCCCTGGTGCTGCTCATGGGCACGGCCTTCGGCGCCTTCATGGGTTTTCTGATTGAGCGTTTTCGCCTGCAGCCCTTTATCGTGACGCTGGCCGGGATGTTTCTGGCGCGCGGCCTGTGCTACCTGATCAGCGTCGACTCCATCAGCATCACCAACGAGTTTTATTCGGAGGTCTCGCAGTTGCGCATTCCCCTGTGGGAAGACGCCTCGCTCTCGATCAGCGCCCTGATTGCAGTCGCGGTGCTGCTGGCGGCGGTGTTCATCGCGCACTGCACGCCTTTCGGCCGCACCGTCTATGCCGTCGGCGGCAATGAGCAGTCCGCGCTGCTGATGGGCTTGCCGGTGCGCCGCACGCTGGTGGGGGTTTACACGCTTTCCGGCTTCTGCTCGGCGCTGGCCGGCGTGGTTTTTACTTTCTACATGCTGTCGGGTTACGGCCTGCACGCCACCGGCCTGGAGCTGGACGCCATTGCCGCCGTGGTGATAGGCGGCACCCTGCTCAGCGGCGGCGTGGGTTATGTGGCCGGCACCCTGTTCGGCGTGTTGATGCTGGGCATCATCCAGACCCTGATTTCTTTCGACGGCAGCCTGAGTTCCTGGTGGACGCGCATTGTCGTCGGCGTCCTGCTGTTTGTTTTTTGCCTGCTGCAACGGCTGCTGGTGAAGCGCACACCCACCTCTTCCTGAAACGACCCTACACCACCCCATGACAAGCACCAAGAAAAAATTACGTTCCACCGAATGGTTCGGCTCGGCCGACAAAAACGGCTTTATGTACCGCAGCTGGATGAAGAACCAGGGCATTCCCGACCACGAGTTCGACGGCCGGCCCATCATCGGCATCTGCAACACCTGGTCGGAACTCACGCCCTGCAATGCGCACTTCCGCAAGATCGCCGAGCATGTGAAGCGCGGCATCTCGGAGGCGGGAGGCTTCCCGGTGGAGTTCCCGGTGTTCTCCAACGGCGAGTCCAACCTGCGGCCCACCGCCATGCTCACGCGCAACCTGGCCAGCATGGATGTGGAAGAGGCGATTCGCGGCAACCCGATTGATGCCGTGGTGCTGCTCACCGGTTGCGACAAGACCACGCCCGCATTGCTGATGGGCGCGGCGAGCTGCGACATCCCGGCCATTGTGGTGACCGGCGGGCCCATGCTCAACGGCAAGCTTGAAGGCAAAAACATCGGCTCCGGCACGGCGGTGTGGCAGCTGCACGAGTCGCTGAAGGCGGGCGAAATCCAGCTGCACCAGTTCCTGGCGGCCGAGGGCGGCATGTCGCGTTCCGCCGGCACCTGCAACACCATGGGCACGGCCTCCACCATGGCCTGCATGGCCGAGGCGCTGGGCACTTCCCTGCCGCACAACGCGGCGATTCCCGCGGTCGATGCGCGCCGCTACGTGCTGGCGCAGATGTCGGGCGCGCGCGCCGTCGAGATGGCGCGCGAAGGGCTGACGCTGTCGAAAATCCTCACGCGCGAAGCTTTCGAAAATGCGATCCGCGTCAACGCCGCCATAGGCGGCTCCACCAACGCGGTGATTCACCTCAAGGCCATCGCCGGCCGCATCGGCGTGCAGCTGGACCTGGAAGACTGGACGCGCATAGGCCGCAACACGCCCACCCTGGTCGACCTGCAGCCTTCCGGCCGTTTCCTGATGGAAGAGTTTTACTACGCCGGCGGCCTGCCCGCCGTGCTGCGCCGCCTGGGGGAGAACGGCCTGCTGCCGCACCCCAATGCACTCACCGTCAACGGCCGGGCTCTATGGGACAACGTGCGCGAGGCCCCGCAGTACAACGACGAGGTGATTCGCCCGCTCGACAATCCCTTGATTGCCGACGGCGGCATCTGCATCTTGCGCGGCAACCTGGCGCCGCGCGGCGCGGTGCTCAAACCCTCCGCGGCTTCGCCGGAGCTGCTCAAGCACCGCGGCCGCGCGGTCGTGTTCGAGAACCTGGAGCACTACAAGGAGCGCATCGTCGACGAAAACCTCGACATTGACGCCAGCTGCGTCATGGTCATGAAAAACTGCGGTCCCAAGGGCTACCCCGGCATGGCCGAGGTCGGCAACATGGGCCTGCCGCCCAAGCTGCTGCGCCAGGGCGTCAAGGACATGGTGCGGATCTCCGACGCGCGCATGAGCGGCACCGCCTACGGCACCGTGGTGCTGCACGTGGCGCCCGAAGCCGCGGCCGGCGGGCCGCTGGCCGCCGTGCGCGACGGCGACTGGATAGAACTCGATTGCGACCAGGGCCGCCTGCACCTGGACATCAGCGATGCCGAACTCGCCGAACGCCTTGCGGCGCTGCAGGGCAAGGCCGCCGCGGGCATGCGCGGCGGCTACCAGCGCCTGTACGTCGATCATGTGCTGCAAGCCGACGAGGGCTGCGATTTTGATTTCCTGGTCGGCTGCCGCGGCTCCGAAGTTCCCCGCCATTCCCACTAGGCAGCCGGTCTGCGAACCCGTGAAGCTTCCTCCAACCTGACTCCCTACCTCTATGACCACGCCCCGCCAGCCGCGCTACCGCGGCATCTTCCCCGTCGCTCCCACCACCTTCACCGAAACCGGTGAGCTGGACCTGGAAAGCCAGAAGCGCTGCATCGACTTCATGATCGACGCCGGCTCCGACGGCATCTGCATCCTGGCCAATTTCTCCGAGCAGTTTGTGCTGTCGGACGAAGAGCGCGAAACCCTGACCCGCACCGTCCTTGAACATGTGGCCGGGCGCGTACCGGTGATCGTGACCACCACCCACTTTGGCACCAAGATCTGCGCCGAACGCAGCCGCCGCGCGCAGGACATGGGCGCCGCCATGCTGATGGTCATGCCGCCCTACCACGGCGCCACCTTTCGCGTCAGCGAGCCGCAGATCTACGAGTTTTATGCGCGCCTGTCGGATGCGGTGAACATCCCCATCATGATCCAGGATGCGCCCGCCAGCGGCACCGTGCTGTCGGCCTGCTTCCTCGCGCGCATGGCCCGCGAGATCGAACATGTCGCCTATTTCAAGATCGAGACCGCCGGTGCGGCGTCCAAACTGCGCGAGCTGATCCGCCTGGGCGGCCGCGCGGTGGAGGGTCCTTGGGACGGCGAGGAGGCCATCACGCTGCTGCCCGACCTCGACGCCGGCGCGACCGGCTCCATGACCGGCGGCGGCTACCCCGACGGCATTCGTCCCATCATCGAGGCGCACCGCGCCGGCGACCACGACAAGGCTTACGCCCTGTACCAGCAGTGGCTGCCCCTGATCAATTTCGAAAACCGCCAGGCCGGGCTGCTGGCCGCCAAGGCCTTGATGAAGGAAGGCGGCGTGATCGCCTGCGAGGCGCCGCGCCATCCTTTCCCGGCCATGCATCCGGACACGCGCGCCGGGCTGCTGGCCACCGCCAGGCGGCTGGATCCGCTGGTGCTGCGCTGGGGGCGCTAGGCGCCGGGGCCGCCCCGGGTGCGAGGTCCAGACCTGCGCCGTCGCTACCGGCCAATGGCTTGTTGGCGAAATTACGGCTGTAAATGTCATGGATTAAGCGATTTCACGTTAATTAATCGCGGTCCTTGTATCAAATACAGTAGAGGGCCATGGAAAAGCCCCGTTCCCATCCGCCCGCCGCGCTACGCGCGGTGCTGTTCGACGCCTACGGCACGCTATTCGACGTCTACAGCGTGGGCCTGCTGGCCGAGCAGCTGTTCCCCGGAAAAGGCCAGGCGCTGGGCCTGCTGTGGCGCGACAAACAGATTGAATACACGCGGCTGGTGACCACCAGCAACGGCGGCGCGCACTACCAGCCGTTCTGGGAGCTCACGCGCGCCGGCCTGCGTTATGCCTGCAAGCGCCTGGGGCTGGACCTGGGGCCGGGCCAGGAAGACCAGCTCATGAACCAGTACCGCCACCTGTCGGCCTTTCCGGAAAACCGGGAGGTCCTGCAGGCGCTGAAGGCGCGCGGCGTGGTCACCGGCATCCTGTCCAACGGCGACCCGTCCATGCTGGGCGTGGCCGTGCGCTCCGCCGGGCTCGAGGGCCTGCTGGACCATGTGATCAGCGTGGACGGTATCCGCAAATACAAGACCGCTCCCGAGGCCTATGCGCTGGGGCTTGAGGCCACCGGGCTGGAGGCCAGGCAGATCGCTTTCGTGAGCTGCAACGGCTGGGACGCGCTGGCCGCCACCTGGTACGGCTACCGCACGCTGTGGGTCAACCGCTACCAGCTGCCGTTTGAAGAGCTCGGCACGCAACCCGTGTACACCGGCAGCAGCCTGCGCGACGTGCTGGCGCTGCCTTTCCATTGACACCCGTTTTACGTTTTATTCTTGGTTTATTGAAAAAAGGGACAACACCATGAGCACCAACTCCGCCAGCAACACCGCGCGCACCGCCAGCTACCGCCTGCAGGTCGCGACGGAGCTTTACCGCTTCATCGAGGACCATGTGCTGCCCGGCACCGGCGTGGCCAGCAGCGCGTTCTGGAAAGGCTTTGACGGCATCGTCGCCGACCTGGCCCCGAAAAACATCGCCCTGCTGGCCGAGCGCGACCGCCTGCAAGCAGAACTCGACGCCTGGCACAAGGCCAACCCCGGCCCCATCGCCGACATGGCGGCCTACCGCGGCTTCCTGGAAAAGATCGGCTACCTGGTGCCGCAGCCCAAAAAAATCGGCATCACGACGGCCAAGGTGGACGACGAGCTGGCGCTGCAGGCCGGCCCCCAGCTTGTGGTGCCCATCCTGAACGCGCGCTACGCGCTCAACGCGGCCAACGCGCGCTGGGGCAGCCTTTATGACGCGCTCTACGGCACCGATGTGATCGCCGAAACCGACGGCGCGGAAAAAGGCAAGGGCTACAACCCGGTGCGCGGCGCCAAGGTGATTGAATACGCGCGTTACGTGCTGGACCGTACCGTGCCGCTGAAAAAAGGCTCCCACATCGACTCGACCGGCTACGCGGTCAGGGGCGGCGAGCTGGTCGTCACGCTCAAGGACGGCAAGAAGGGCGAGAAGACCACCACGCTCAAGGACAGCAGCCAGTTCGTGGGCTACCAGGGCAAGGCCTCGGAGCCCACGTCGGTGCTGCTGCAGCACAACGGCCTGCACCTTGACATCCGCATGGACCGCGACACGCCCATAGGCCGCACGGATGCGGCCGGCGTGAGCGACCTGGTTGTCGAAGCGGCGCTGTCGACGATTCTGGACCTGGAGGACTCGGTCGCCGTGGTCGATGCGCAGGACAAGGTGCTGGCCTACCGCAACTGGCTCGGCATTTTGCAGGGCACGCTGACCGAAAGCGTGACCAAGGACGGCAAGACCTTCACCCGCGGCCTGAACCCGGACCGCGAATACACCTCGCCCAAGGGCCAGCCCGTCACCTTGCACGGCCGCTCGCTGATGTTCGTGCGCAACGTCGGCCACCTGATGACCAACCCGGCGGTGCTGTACACCGGGGCGGACGGCGCCACGCGCGAAATCCCCGAGGGCATCCTGGACGCCGTGGTCACGACCACGATCGCCATCCACGACCTCAAGCGCAAGGGCAAGCCCGGCATCAAGAATTCGCGCAAAGGCTCGGTCTACATCGTCAAGCCCAAGATGCACGGCCCGGCCGAGGTCGCGTTTGCCGCCGAACTCTTCAGCCGCGTTGAAAAAATGCTGGGCCTGCCGGGCAGCACCGTCAAGCTCGGCATCATGGACGAGGAGCGCCGCACCAGCGTCAACCTCAAGGCCTGCATCGCCGCCGCTTCCAGCCGGGTGGCCTTCATCAACACCGGCTTCCTGGACCGCACCGGCGACGAGATGCATACCGCCATGCATGCCGGCCCCATGATCCGCAAGGGCGACATGAAGACCAGCGCCTGGATCGCGGCCTATGAGAAAAACAACGTGCTGGTGGGCTTGTCCTGCGGCCTGCGCGGCAAGGCGCAGATCGGCAAGGGCATGTGGGCCATGCCCGACCTCATGAAGGCCATGATGGAGCAGAAGATCGCCCACCCCAAAGCCGGCGCCAACACCGCCTGGGTGCCCAGCCCCACGGGCGCCACGCTGCACGCGCTGCACTACCACCAGGTCAAGGTCGGCAAGGTGCAAAGAGAGCTGGAGAGGGTGGACGCCAACAAGGAGCGCGACGCGCTGCTTAACGGCTTGCTGCAAATCCCCGTGACACGCACGCCGGCCTGGAGCGCCGAAGCCAAACAGCAGGAGCTGGACAACAACGCCCAGGGCATCCTCGGCTACGTGGTGCGCTGGATAGACCAGGGCGTGGGCTGCTCCAAGGTGCCCGACATCCACAACGTGGGCCTGATGGAAGACCGCGCCACGCTGCGCATCTCAAGCCAGCACATGGCCAACTGGCTGCTGCACGGTGTGGTGAGCAAGGCGCAGGTGACGGAAACCTTTGAACGCATGGCCGCCGTCGTCGACAGGCAAAACGCCGGCGACCCGCTGTACCAGCCCATGGCCGGGCACTTTGGCAGCTCGGCGGCCTACAAGGCGGCCTGCGACCTGGTCTTCAAGGGCCTGGAGCAGCCCAGCGGCTACACCGAGCCCTTGCTGCACGCCTGGCGCTTGAAGGTGAAGGCCGGGACAGCTTAAAGCTCGCCCGCATCCACCAGCTGCCGCTGGCGGATGACAACGCGCAGGCTGGGATGGCCCGGCCTGCCCGAGCGGAACAGCATCACCTCGGCGTCCGCACCGGCCCATGATGCGCTGTCGGCCGCGGCGCCCGGCACGGCGCCGAAGGCGGCCAGTTCCGGGCCCAGCTTCGCGCGCAGCGACTGCAGCAAGGCCGCCTGGGCTTTGGCCAGCGCTTCTTCGGCGCCCGGGCCGGAGGCGGGGTTGAGCAGCACCAAGTCCACCTGCGCGAGCTTCTGGTGCGCGAAAAACAAGGTCTGCTCGAAATGGGCGCCCTCGCAGAGCGCGTCGGGCACACGCAGCGAGCCCAGCGCGCCCGAGGGCAAACGCCGCGGGGACCGCACCGGCTGGGCGCCAGGCAGGGCGGCGGTGACCTGTTCGGCGCTCATGCCCAGCAGGGCGGCGTTGTCCAGCACGGTGTGGGACCAGGCGCTGGCACACATCCAGAGCGCGCCGGCCGCCAGCCAGGGAAGCCGGAAACCGGCGAAAACAGGCCTAAATGACGCCAAAACAGGCTCCGTGGAGGTTTGGGGCCGCCGCGGCGCCGAAAGTGTTGCGCCGAACCGACCTTTACAAAGAAGCGCCGATCTTACAAAAAACCCTCCTCCAGCCGTGCGTTCGGGGGATTTAAGCGGCAGCTTGCGCCGAGTTGCCCCAAGAGCGCGGCAGAAATCGTATGTGTACAGGAGAAACCAAATGAAACACTTTGCAAGCATCTCAAAGGAAACACGGTTGGCCTTTACCCTTGACATCTGTCTGGCCCCCGGCACGTATGGTTGCAAGCTGGCTGGCTGAGCGCTCTCACCTTTTATTTCCGGAAATCCTGGCTCCAGATGGCTTCGCAACCTGACGTTCTTCAATCCTGTCTCCAGTCGGCGGCCACAGCGGCGCGGTCTGCTCTGGAAAAGTGCGTGGAAGATGCCGTGGCGGGCCTGCAGGTGGCCGAAACCCAAAGCATGAAGGTGGCCGAACGCGACGAACTGGCCACGGCCTGGCGCGAACTGCTCAAAAACAAGACCGCCTGGAGCGTGCAATACCCCGCCGACCTGCTGGTCCATTTCAAGGCCAATGTGGCCGCCGCGGCCCAGGCGGCGCGAGCCCCCGAAGCTTCAAGCGAGCAACTGGCCGCTTCGGCCGCGGCCTCGTCCAGCGCCTTCGCCGCCCTGAGCCATGCGAGCTTCTCGCTGGTCGACGACCAGGACGTCTCCAAGGCGATTGAATCCTCCCGGCTGCTCCAGCAGGTGTTGCCGGCCGTGGACCACGTTCTGGCCGAACTCAACAAGCTGATCAGCACGGTGCAGGGCCTGCCCAATGTGAGGCCCGAACTCAACCCGCTGCGCCCCGAAGTCTTTGCGCAAACCCTGCGCGAAATGGCGGTGGCGAGCAAGGCCGAGCCGGCGGTGGTCTCGCTGTGGCTCAAGTACATGGCCGACCCGCTGGGCCGTGAGCTCAAGCGGCTGTATGAGCGGCTGGTCAACCAGCTCGAACTCGCCAACGTCCAGGGCGCCAGCTACCGCGTGCTGCCCACGCCGGCCAGCGTCGGACGCGGGCGCGGCCGCGGCGGAAACGGTTCCAGCCCGACGGGCCCCGGCGGCGCTGTCGAAGGTGACGCAAACGGCGGCGGTGGAGGTGGCGGCGAAGGCGGATTTGGCGAGGGCGGTGGCCAGCCGGTGCCGCAATACGCCGACCTGTCCAACTACGAGATCCGGGACGAGCTGTTCCAGGACTTTTTGTTCAACGGCGGCAGCAATGCCCACCACGGCCTGGCGCCCTCTTATTACGAGACCGTCGAGGAGGAGCTCGCCGCCCTCCACGCCACGCCAGACTCCGGTTCCGCGCCGCTGGCCGAGTCACGCCCCGGCTACATGTCTGACTATGAGGGCATGCCGGCCGTGGATCGGCCGCAGCGCCTGGTCGACGAGCGCAGCCAGCTCAGCCCCCAGGTCTGGGGCTCGTATGCCAAACCCCGGGAGCGCGCCATCGTGCGCACCCAGCTCAAGAAGGAAGCCCGCCAGGTCGGCCAGGTGCTGGGCCTGGAGGTGGTGCGCAAGCTGGTCAACCAGGTGGCGCAGGACCCGCGCCTCCTGGTGCCGGTGCGCGAGGCCATCGTGGCGCTGGAGCCTTCGCTGCTGCGGCTGGCCATGGTGGACCCGCGCTTTTTCAGCGATGAAGGCCATGCCGGGCGCCGCGTCATGGAGCGGGTGGCGCAGCGCAGCTTCAAGTACAACGATGAATTCAGCCCCGAGTTCCTAGCCTTCTTCGAACCGGTCACCCGCGCCTTCAACGAACTCAACAGCCTCACGATTGAGGACGCCCAGCCCTTCGGCATGGCGCTGGCCAAACTGGAGTACGGCTGGGACGAACAGGACCAGCTCGAGGCGGAAAACCGCAACAACGTGCTGCAGGCACTGCGTTTTGCCGAAGAGCGCCAGACGCAGGCCGACCAGATCGCCTTTGAGCTCAGCACGCGCTCCGACCTGGACAAGGTGCCCGGCCTGGTGCTCGATTTCCTGTTCGGCCCCTGGGCGCTGGCCATGGCCCACGCCAAGCTCGTCGACACGCGCAACCAGATAGACCCCATGGGCTTCGGCTCGGTGGTGCCCGACCTGCTCTGGAGCGTCAAGCGGGAAGTCACCCTCAAGCGGCCGGCCAAGCTGATCGAGATGATCCCCAGCCTGCTGGCCAAGCTGCACGAAGGGTTGGAACTGCTGGGACAGGATCCGCGCGAGAGCGAGCCCTTTTTTGAGGGCCTGATGAAGCTGCACCGGCCGGTGCTCAAGCTGCGCCGCCTCAAAAGCCAGCGCGACGCCGAAGAGTCGGGCGCCATGCCGCTGGAGCCCGAGGAGCTGCCGGCCACGCCCGAGCAGCGCCTGGCCAAAGCGGCCGCCCACCCCTGGCTGGCGCGCGACGAACTCGATGCCGCCGGCTTTGAAGACACGCTGCCGACGGCGCCGGGCGAGCTCATGCCGCTGGAGGAAGAACACGCAACATCCTCGGGCATGGAGACCGCGGACTCTGTGGGGGAAGAGGTCGACTCCTCCCATGCCGAGCTGCTCGCCGAGCAGGAGGCTTCGCCCAACGCCGCGCCGGCCCTGGCCCAGGGCGAAGCCGAGCGCCTGCTGATGAGCTTGCGGGCCGGCCACTGGGTCGATTTGTACTCGCGCCGCCGCTGGCTGCGCGCCCAGCTGATCTGGGCCAGCACCAAGGGCACGCTGTTCATGTTCGTGAGCCATGGTGGGCAGCCGCACTCCATGACCAAACGCAGCTGTGAACGCCTGATCCGGGAACGCCTGCTCAGGCCGGTGGACAGCCAGGGCGTGGTGGCACAGGCACTGGACGCGGTCGCCTCGGAAGTCGTTTCTCCGGCCACCCAGGCCGAGCCGGAAACCGCGTAACACCCCCTAGCCCTTGTAGGCAGCGCGCGGCGCGCCGCACGCGGCGCTGTCCGACATCCGCGCTCGCCGCCGGCGCGCACATTGGTGAATTCGCTTTCACCTTCAAGGGGCTTCCATGATTGAAAAAAATGCTTCCGTTCACTGGGAAGGCGCCGGCAAAAAAGGCCAGGGCCGCATCAGCACCGACACCGGCGCGCTCAAGAGTTATCCCTATGGCTTCGGCAGCCGGTTCGAAGATGACCGCAGCGGCACCAACCCGGAAGAGTTGCTGGGTGCTGCGCATGCGGCCTGTTTCACCATGGCGTTTTCCTTTGCCTGCGACAAGGCCGGTTTTACCACCGCCTCGGCCGACACCCGTGCCAAGGTCCGCTTGGTACCTCAGGGCGACGGTTTTCTGATCGATCGCATCGCGCTGACGCTGGAGGCCAGCATCCCCGGCATCGACGAGGCCAAGTTCCAGGAAATCGCCGAGGGGGCCAAGAAAGCCTGCCCGCTGTCAAAAGCCCTGGCCAGCGTGCCCGAAATCACCCTTGCGGCCACCCTGCTCAAATAAGTGACCTTGCACTGGAGCACATTCCCATGAGCCCCAAGACCAATTTTTCATTTGAAGTGCAGTACGAGGAAGGTACGAACGCCGGCAAGGACGAGCGCGACGGCGTGATGGCCTCGTTGGGCCCGTCGCTTCAAAAGCTGTTCGCCGCGGGCGACCCCGCGGCCACCGTGACGGTGAGCGACAGCCACAAAGGCGGCGGCAACAAGCTCGTGGAGCTGACCACCACGCTGCAGGATGGCGAGATCGCCGGCATCCTGCTGGCGTTCTCCGGCCAGCACGGCGTCCGCGTGAGCGCGCTGGAATAAGCGCCGGCAGGCCGGCTTCAGGCCTGCCAGACCCCGTAGCCCGCCTCGCGCAGGGCGATGCCCAGCTCGACCTCCATGTCGCGCGCCGCATCGTAGGGCATGGGGTTGTACATCTCGTAGAGCCGGGGCAGCAGGCGCAGGCCGAAATCGCGCGCGAAGCGGTTGGACTGTATGCCGGCCTTGTGCTTGTCAAAGCGCACATCCGGGTCCAGCCCGGTCATGCCCACATAGACAAAAGGTTTGCCCAGCTGGTAGTCCGGGTTGGCGCGGCGAAAGCGCGGCAGGTCCCAGACCTCGGGCGCGAGCTCGATCACATAGACGCTGTAGTGATGGCTTTTGGGGCGGCGCGGCATGGCGCCACCACTGTAGCGCACGTGCCGCGCCCGGCCCGCGTTTACCCCGCCGGCTGCGCTTGCGGCGCCTCTTGTGTCTGCGCCTGTCCCGCCTGGCTTGCCTCCGGCTCGCGCCAGCTGCCCGAGACCACCAGCAGGTGGATGAATTGCAGCTTGCCCACCGCGTCCAGGGGCAGCACAAAAGGATAAAAGTCGGGCTGGCCCATGCTGCGCGACATCTCGTTGAGCATGGTGGTCAGCCGGGTCCAGTGGTTGATGAAGGCCAGGAACTGCGCCGCATCGGGATGCTCCGGCTGGTACAGCGCGTCCAGCGTGAAGGGTGTGAATTCGAGGTCGAAGCGGTCCACGCTCAGGCCGAAGCTCAGCGCGGTGTCTATGGCGTCACGCATGTGCATGTAGTGCGCCCAACATTCGGCCCAGTCTTCCCAGGGGTGGGTGCTGGCATAGGCGCTCACGAAATGCTGCGGCCAGTCGGAGGGCGGGCCTTCGTCGTAGTTGCGCTGCAGGGCGGCCGCGTAGTCCTGCGTTTCGTCGCCGAAGAGTTCGTGAAAGCCCTCCAGCCACGGCGTGCCGGCCACCAGCCGGTCCCAGTAATAGTGGCCTACCTCGTGGCGCAAGTGGCCCAGCAGGGTGCGGTAGGGCTCGCGCATGGCCTTGCGCACCGCCTCGCGCTTGGCGTCGTCGGCCTCGTCGATGTTGAGCGTGATCAGGCCGGTGTTGTGCCCGGTCATGATGTGCGGCCCGTTGACGGGCGAGCGCAGGAAATCGAACATCAGGCCGCGCTCCGGGTCTTCGCTCATGCGCGAGGCCACCGGCAGTCCCAGCAGGATCAGCGAGGACACCAGCCGCCGCTTGGCCAGCTCTATGCGCCCCCAGAGGTAGCCGTTGTCGGGCTGTTCCGGGTTCGTCAGGTCGGGAATCGTGCGGTTCAGCCGGCAGGCCCGGCACATGTCCGCGGGGTCGTGCCAGGCCACAAGCCAGTTGCAGGAGGCGGGGGTGGAGAGGTTGAGGCAGCGTTTGTAGGTCGGGATACCGTCGTCATCGCCGGCCTCGCCATCCGGTTCGGCGGACAGCGCTGGCGCGGCGTCGGGTGCGGACTCCTGGCCGGGAATCTCATCCAGCGAGGGGGGCTGCGTGTCGTCGGGCGGCGGCGTGGCCGGTGCGGCGCCCGCCTGCCACTCGCGCCAGCTGCCTTTGTGCGGTCCCGGCATCAGGGGCAGCAGCAGGCCGCGCTCGCAGTCATAGCCCAGCGGCGTGTTGCAGGCCAGGCATTTGCTGTTGCGAAAGAATACCGGCTGCCCGCACTGGCAGCGGTAGTTGCGGCCCGCCAGCAGGGGAAGAGGGGGGTCGGTGGAAGGGGCGGAGGTGGTGAGAAACAAGTAGCTTGCCCGGATAGGTTATGGGCCTGCACAGCTGGAAAGCGCAAGCACTCGACGGGAAATCTAAGGCGAAGGTACAGGATATCGCCGGCAAGGCGTTTCGGGGCCCGGCGGCAACGCCTGTCATGCTGTCAGTGCAGGCCGACAAAACAACGCGGGCCGCTTGCTTTTATCATCGGGTGTCAGACGTGTGTGCGGGCCTGCCCGCCGAACACCCGTAGTGACTTAAATTACAGCGACACAATGGCCAGGGAGGCCCGATGAAGTTGAATTCGCGCGGAATACTCGTCGCGGCAATCGGTGCCGCTTGGTCTTTTTCAGTGATGGGCGCTGCACCGTACACCGTCACCGGCTCGCTCGATGCGCCTGGAAGCGCCGAATTGATCATGATCGACGGTCGCCCTCCCGCCGGCCAGTTGGCACGCAAGGTCGTCACGCCCCAAGGCGAAGCCGAGCGGCTGGAAGACAGCGCTTTTGAACAGATGCCGATCGAAGCACTCAGAGGTGCGTTGGCTGAACAACTGGACGAGCAATTGCGGGTAAAGCTCAGCGGGCAGTTGCGGTTGACCGCTCTGAACGTCGCAGTTGGCGAACGGCTGGGCCGACCCGCCACCCGTGCTGAATACGCGCCCTTTGCCATCGGCGGCTTGATTGGCGGTCTCATCGCTTCCCGAGCTGTGCCCGCCATGGTCAGTCACGACGGTCCTCTCCCGCTCTACGTCGATTTGACCCTGGACCACCAGGGTCGCCCCATCGCCTGCAAGGCGATGGCCACCTTCTACGGCGACAGTATCGGCAGCGCCTGGCAGGCGGCCCTTCGAGAGGCGGTCGTGCACTGCGCCCACCAGCTGGGCGTGCCCAAGATGCTCGAAGAGGCGGGGCCCAATCGGGTTCGATAACCTTGCCGTCGGGTCGGCGTTGTGCCAACCAGCCGGTCCGCAGGCCAAATGAAAGGTCATCGGCCCAGTCGACTCGGCAATCGACGTTACCGCCCGTACTTCATCGCCGTCCCCGCAGGCCGACAAAACCGCCCGCGGCGCTTGCTTTTATCATCGGGTATTCACACGCCCCGCGGCAATCCCGCCGCAGGCACTTCATTCCAGAGGAAACCATGCCCACTTACCACGTCGAAATGATGGAAGGCCGCACCATCGAGCAGAAGAAAAAGCTCGTTGAAGCCATTACCCGCGTCAGCGTTGAAATCCTGGGCGGCCAGCCCGAGTCGGTGGACATCCTGATCACTGACATCAAGCGCGAGAACTGGGCCACCGGCGGCAAGCTCTGGTCCGAACCCAGGGATTAAAGACCAGGCCAGCCGCATGTCCGCTTCACTCGCCGACCTGCAGGCGCGCCACGGCCCGCGTTACCGCTGGCTGCTCCTGCTGTCGGTCATGATAGGCACGATGGCCTCCATCATGTCGTCGACCATCGTCAACGTGGCGATCCCCGACATGAGCCAGCACTTCACGCTGGGGCAGGAGCGCGCGCAATGGGTCAGTTCGGGTTTTATGGTGGCCATGACGGTCTCCATGCTCACCACGCCCTGGCTGCTGGCGCGCTACGGCTACCGCCGCACTTATGCGGGCACCATGCTGCTGCTCATGGCCGGCGGCATCGTCGGCGGCCTGTCCAACCATTTCAGCCTGGTGCTGGGCGCGCGCGTGGCCGAGGGCCTGGCGGCCGGCGTGGTGCAGCCGATTCCCGCCATCATCATCATGCGCGCCTTCGGCCCGCACGAGCAGGGCCGTGCCAGCGGCCTCTTCGGCATGGGCGTGGTGCTGGCGCCGGCGGTCGGGCCCAGCATAGGCGGCGTGCTGGTGGATTTGTTCGGCTGGCGTTCGATTTTTTTCATGGTCATCCCGCTGTGCCTCGTCTCGCTGTGGATGGCCTACCGCTATGTGCCCGACACCGCGCCCGGCGGCGTGGCGGCCAATCGCAACACGGCCATGATCGACTGGCGCGGCCTGCTGCTGGGCGCGCTGGGCACGCTGTGCCTGCTCAACGGCATGGTCCAGCTGCATGGCGCGGGCGGCGGCGCTCAGGCTTTTGCCCTGCTTGGCGGCGCGGCGGCCGCGCTCGCGGCTTTTGTCTGGTGGCAGCGCCGCCTGGCCGCCAATGGCGGCGCACCGTTGATGAACCTGGCGCTTTTCGGCTACCGGCCTTTCGCCATGGGCAGCATCGTCGCCTTTATTTACGGCACGGCCCTGTTCGGCTCGACCTACCTGCTGCCGGTCTATTTGCAGCTGGGCCTGAAGCTCTCGGCCTCGCATGTGGGCACCATACTGCTGCCGGCCGGGCTGGTGCTGGCCGCCACGATTGCCGGCGTGGGCCGCCTGGCCGACAAGCACCCGACCTGGCTGCTGGTCAGCACGGGCCTGGCGCTGCTGGCCGCCTCCTTCGCCTTGATGCTCACGGTGAGCCTGGCCTCCGGCCTGTGGATGCTGGTGGCCTGGGCCACGCTGGGCCGCATAGGCCTGGGCTTTATCCTGCCTTCGCTGAACCTCGGGTCGCTGCGGCCGCTGCACGAGCATTTGATCTCGCAGGGGGCGAGCGCGATCAACTTTTTGCGCATGCTGGGCGGCGCCATCGGCGTGAGCCTGTGCGGCATCGTGCTCGAATGGCGGCTGGCCGCCCATGGCGACTCTTTGGCCAACAGCACCAGCAGCCCGGCGCGGCTGGCAGCCTTCAACGAAGCGTTTTTGATGCTGGCCGCGCTGTGCCTGCTGGCCATGGTGGCGGCCTGGCAGCTCCGCCTGCCCGTGAACAGCCTTCCCACCGACCCACAGAAAGCAGGCTGACCATGTGCCAACTCCTGGGCATGAACTGCAACGCCCCCACCGACGTGACCTTCAGCTTTCGCGGCTTTGCGCAGCGCGGCGGCCATACCGACCACCATGCCGACGGCTGGGGCATCGCATTTTTTGAGGGTGACGACAGCGTGGCCGGCGCCAGCGACAAGGGCCTGCGCCATTTCGTCGACCACCAGCCGGCCAGCAGTTCACCGGTGGCCGAGCTGATCAGCCGCTACCCCATCAAAAGCCGCAACGTGATCTCGCACATCCGCAAGGCCACGCAAGGCCGCGTGGCGCTGGAGAACTGCCACCCCTTTGTGCGCGAGCTCTGGGGCCGCTACTGGGTGTTCGCGCACAACGGCGACCTGAAGGATTTTGCGCCGCGCCTGCACGGCAGCTTCCGGCCCGTGGGCAGCACCGACAGCGAGCGCGCCTTTTGCTGGATCATGCAGGAGATGGCCAAATCGCACGCCGGTGTTCCCAGCGTGCGGGAGCTCAGCATCACGCTGCGCGAACTTGCGGCGCAGGTTGCCGGCCACGGCACTTTCAACTTTTTGCTCAGCAACGGCCAGGCGCTGTGGGCCCATGCCTCCACGAACCTGTATTACGTAGAGCGCAAGCATCCCTTTGCCCATGCCACGCTGAGCGATGAAGACGTGAGCGTGAACTTCGCCGAGCACACCCGGCCCACCGACAAGGTGGCCGTGGTCGTCACGGCGCCGCTGACCACGAACGAGCAGTGGACGGCCTTCGCGCCGGGCGAACTCAAGGTGTTTGAGGACGGCGCGCTGGCGGCCGCCTAGCTTTTCCTAAGGTTTGGACTAGGGCTTGGGGCATGCCGCAGCCTGCCCATCAAGCTGCTGCTGCTCATGGCGAAAACTCGCGACGGTCTTGCCCCCGTCGCGCTGCACGGTCAGCACATAAATGCTGTCGAAGTCGCTGCCCTTCCAGTGCGGCACGGCGTCGGGCTGGCCGCCCATGCCCGCCAGCATGGCCTTGACCATGTCCTCGAGCTTTTTATGCTCCCAGGCGACCAGCACCACCGCGTTCTGGTAGCGCGGCGCCGCCAGCTCCCGCTGCAGCCCCTTGATGTCCTCGAAGCCGAAAGAGGTGTTGATCGGCAAGCCGGCCTGCACGGCCGTGGGCGCGACGGTCAGCAGAGGCCGCACATAGTTGTACAGCTGGCCGCCGTCGGGTTTTTTCTCGTGCGGGTCGGACGCGAACACAAAATCCGGTTTGCCGAATTTCCCCAGCAGCACGGCCGGCAGCGCCAGCGCGCGGTTCAGGCCCTGGCAGTTGAGCTGGCCCAGGCCTTGGTCGGGTTTTTCCGCGTGGCGGATAAAGATGATTTTTTGCTCGGCCGCCTGCGCCAGCAGCGGCAGTGCGGTGCAGGCGATCAGGGCGAGCGGGCGCAGCGCGCGGCGCAATGAAGGGAATCGGCGGGCGGGTTTCATGGCTCAGGCCTCGTGGATGGGGCCTGCCAGCTTAACCGGCGCGCCGGCGGCGTCAAGCCTTCAGCGCCGCCTCCAGCGCATCGATGAACATGGCCGCCACGTCAAAGCCGGCCTGGTCGTGGATTTCCTGGAAACAGGTCGGGCTGGTGACGTTGATCTCGGTCACGTAGTCGCCGATCACGTCGACGCCGGCCAGCAGCAGGCCGCGCGCGGCCAGCACCGGGCCCAGCGCCTCGGCGATTTCAACGTCGCGTTTGGACAGCGGCTGCGCCACGCCCAGGCCGCCGGCCGCCAGGTTGCCGCGCACCTCGCTGCCTTGCGGGATGCGCGCCAGGCTGAAAGGCACGGGCTTGCCGCCTATGACCAGCACGCGCTTGTCGCCCTTGGCGATCTCGGGCAGGAACTTCTGCACCATCACGCTTTGCGCGCCGTCACGGTTCAGCGTCTCGGTGATGCTGCCCAGGTTCAGGCCGTCTTCCTTGACACGAAAGATGCCCATGCCGCCCATGCCGTCCAGCGGCTTGAGGATGATGTCCTTGTGCTCGGCATGAAAACGTTTGATGTCGGCCGCGCTGCGCGTGACCAGCGTCGGGCCGCTGAATTGCGCGAATTCGAGGATGGCGAGTTTTTCCGGATGGTCGCGCAGCGCGCGCGGCTTGTTGAAGACCTTGGCGCCCTCGCGCTCGGCCTGTTCCAGCAGGTGGGTGCTGTAGAAATACTCGCTGTCGAAGGGCGGGTCCTTGCGCATCACCACCGCGTCAAAACCGGCGACGGCTTCGCGCCCATCGGGGCGTGACGCGTCCGCCGTGAACCAGGTGTCGGCGTCGCCTGTCAGCCGGATGTGGCGCACCTGGGCCGTGACCTTGGCGCCGGTCTGCCAGTTCATGTCGGCCGGCAGGCAGGCGCTGATGCGGTGGCCGCGCTTTTGCGCCTCGCGCATCATCGCGAAGGTGGTGTCCTTGTAGATCTTGAAGGATTCAAGCGGATCGGCGACAAAAAGAAGGTTCATGGTTTGGAAATGGTTCGGGCGTCCGGCGCCGGGGCGGACAGGGATTCACGGCCTTGCTGGCCGTATTGTTGTACAAACAGCGCCAGCGCGCCCGCGACCACCCCCCAAAAGGCCGAACCCACACCGGCTATTACCACGCCCGACAAGGTGACAAGAAACGTGATAAGTGCGGCTTCCCGGTGCGATTCGTCCTTCACCGCCGCCGCCAGCCCGCTGCCTATGGAGCCCAGCAGCGCCAGCCCCGCGATGGCCACCACCAGCTCCTTGGGGAAGGCCGTGAGCAGGCCGGTGATGGCCGCGCCGAAAATGCCGATCACGATGTACATTGCGCCGCAGGATACCGCCGCCGTGTAGCGCCTGGCCGGGTCCTCATGCGCTTCCCGGCCCATGCAGATGGCGGCCGTGATGGCGCCCAGGTTGAGCGCAAAGGCGCCGAAGGGTGCCAGCACCAGCGTGGCAATGCCGCTCAGCGTGATGACTTTGGAGATCGGAATGCCGCCGTCCGCGCTGTCCGGCCCGTAGCCCGCCGAGTAAATGGCCGCCACCCCCGGCAGGTTTTGCGAGGCCATGGTCACCACAAACAGCGGAATCGCCAGGCTCACGATGGCCGCGAAGCTGAACTTCGGCATCACGAACACCGGCATGGCGAAAGAAAATGCCATTTCCGACCAGGCCAGCTGCCCGCGCGCGGCCACAAACACCACTGCGCCGACCAGCGTCAGCACCACGGCATAACGTGGCAACAGGCGTTTGCCGAGCAGATAGATGGCCAGCATCAGCAGCACCAGCGGCAGGGCCGTCTGCGCCGCCGAAAAAGCCTGGATGCCGAAACGCGCCAGCACGCCGGCCAGCAGCGCCGACGCAATCGCCACGGGAATCCGGTTCATGGCTTTTTCAAACCAGCCGGTGATACCGAATAGCGTGATCAGCGCGGCGCTGACCATAAAAGCCGCCACCGCCTCCCCCATCGAAAACCCGCCGGCCAGCCCGGCCGTGGCCAGCACCGCGGCACCCGGCGTGGACCAGGCCACCATCACCGGCTTTTTGAGCCACAGCGAGGGAATCACCGAGCACAGCCCCATGCCCATGCCCAGCGCCCACATCCACGAGGCGATTTCAGCCGGCGTGGCATGGAAGGCCTGCGCGGCCTGGAACACGATGGCGACCGAACTGGTGAAGCCGACCAGTACGGCCACAAAGCCGGCGGTGAAGGCGGAGAGGTTAAGGTCTTTGAAGAATTGCATTTGGGGGATTTTGGCAGGGGTTGGAGGGCCGGGTCTTGCTCCGGCTGGACGCGCTCTTCCCCTTCTCTCCGTCTCCTCTCTTCGTCTTTTTGCTTTCTCTGCTGAGGCTTGCTGGCCGGGGTTGCCCGGCGGCAACTCACTTTTCTTTGCTTCGCCAAAGAAAAGTAAGCAAAAGAAAGGCGACCCTGGTTGCTGCGTCCCTACGCTTCGCTACGGGCAACCTGCGGTGCTCGGTCCAGACGGGGTCAAAAACAACTCGCCTTCGGCTCAAACAAGTTTTTGCCCTGATCCGTCTGGCCCTGCGCTCCTCGGCGCATCCACAAGGGGTGGGGACAGGAATACCAAACAGCCGAATACCCGAAGAAACAAGGACACGCCATGGCGTGTCCTTGTTCGTATTTGTCTTGGTTTCTTTGTCTTCTGTCCCCGCTCCCGATTGCCCCGTCCTGGCTGGGCCGAGCAGCGCAGACGGAGGAGGGATAAGGGCTGGCGTTGTCTGAGCGAAGCGCAGCGTAGCGAGTTTAGCCAGACCCCCTCCGCAGTCGAGCAGCGCAGGTTGCCCGAAGCGCAGCGGAGGGACCCAGACTGCGGGTCGCCTTTTCTTTGCCTACTTTCTTTTGGCGAAGCAAAAGAAAGTAGGTCGCCCGCCGGGGCGAGACCCGGCCAGCAGCCCTCAGCAGAGAGAGCAGAAGAAGAGCCCGCGCCCGCCGGCGCAAGACCCGGCCTCAATGCGCGTGATGATGTTCTCTCCAGACCTTGAACTTGTCATAAAGCACCCGCTCCAGGGCCCAGCCCGAGGTCAGTGCCACCAGCAAGCCCATGAGCAGCGCATTGAGCAGGGCGTTGTCGTGCCCGCTGTAGCCCCAGACCCAGGGCGAGATCATCAGGCCCATGCCCAGCAGGACATTGGCCCAGTCGTCCATGTGGTTGGGAAGAAAAAGGTCTTGCGATGCGAGGACGATGACGGCAACGCCCACGACCACCGAGCACCATGCCGCCGCCGCGGGCAGCGCCAGCGCCCATGGCGCGATGCACAGCCAGAGCCCCGCGAAAATCTCCAGCCTGTCTTGCCAACGATTGAGGGTATCCATGACAACCTCCGTAGTGAAGCCAAGGGAATTTCAGTGTAGAACTCCGGCAGAAATACGCAACGAAGGCCCACAGACCCTGAGGGCGTAGATGTCTTTCGGCTTCGGGCGCTTCCTCAACCGCCCTTGCCGCGCATGATGGCCGCGGCCACGTCGGGCGTGGTTTCGGCATAACGCTTGAATTCCATGGTGTAGGTCGCGCGGCCCTGGGTGAGTGAGCGCAGGGTGGTGGAGTAGCCGAACATTTCCGACAGCGGCACCTCGGCGCGCACCAGCTTGCCGCCGCCGCCCGCGATGTCTTCCATGCCCTGCACCATGCCGCGCCGCGAGGAGAGGTCGCCCATCACATTGCCCATGAAGTCCTCGGGTGTTTCCACCTCCACCGCCATCACCGGCTCCAGTAGCACCGGCTTGGCACGGCGCATGGCTTCCTTGAAGGCCAGCGAGCCGGCCATGCGGAAGGCGTTTTCGTTGGAGTCCACGTCATGGTAGGAGCCGAACACCAGCGTGGCCTTCACGTCGACCACCGGGTAGCCCGCGAGCACGCCGGCCTTGAGCGTCTCCAGGATGCCCTTGTTGACGGCGGGAATGTACTCGCGCGGGATCACGCCGCCCTTGATGGCGTCGACGAACTCATAGCCCTTGCCTGAAGGCTGCGGCTCCAGGTTGATGACCGCGTGGCCGTACTGGCCGCGCCCGCCCGACTGCTTGATGAACTTGCCCTCGACGTCGTTCACCGCCTGCCTGATGGTTTCGCGGTAAGCCACCTGCGGCTTGCCGACATTGGCCTCGACGCTGAACTCGCGCTTCATGCGGTCCACCAGAATTTCCAGGTGCAGCTCGCCCATGCCCGAGATGATGGTCTGGCCCGACTCCTCGTCGGTGTGCACACGGAAGGACGGGTCCTCCTGCGCCAGGCGGTTCAGCGCGATGCCCATTTTTTCCTGGTCGGCCTGGGTCTTGGGTTCCACCGCCTGCGAGATCACCGGTTCGGGGAACACCATCTTCTCAAGGATGATCACGTGGGCCGGGTCGCACAGGGTGTCGCCGGTGGTCGCGTCCTTCAAGCCCACGGCCGCGGCGATGTCGCCCGCGCGCACTTCCTTGACCTCGTTGCGTTCATTGGCGTGCATTTGCAGGATGCGGCCCAGCCGCTCGCGCTTGCCCTTGACGGGGTTGTAGACCGTATCGCCGGCTTTGACCACGCCCGAATACACGCGAAAGAAAATCAGCTGCCCGACGTAAGGGTCGGTCATGATCTTGAAGGCCAGCGCCGAGAAGGGCTCGTCGTCGTTCGGGTGGCGCTCGGCCTCGCCCACGTCATCCTCGGTGTGGCCCAGGATGGCGGGCACGTCCACTGGCGAAGGCATGTAGTCGATCACCGCGTCCAGCATGGCCTGCACGCCCTTGTTCTTGAAGGCGCTGCCGCAGAGCATGGGCACGATCTCGTTGGCGATGGTGCGCTGGCGCAGGCCTTGTTTGATTTCATCCTCGCTCAGGGGCTCGCCCGCCAGGTATTTGTTGAGCAGCTCGTCATTGGCCTCGGCGGCAGCCTCAATCATTTTGGTGCGCCATTCATTGGCGGTTTCCAGCAGCTCTGCCGGAATGTCGCCGTACTCGAAGTGCACGCCCTGGCTGGTGTCGTCCCAGATGATGGCCTTCATCTTGACGAGGTCCACCACGCCCTGGAAGTGCTCTTCCGCGCCCACCGGGATCTGCACCGGCACGGCCACGCCCTTGAGGCGCTCGCTGATCTGGCGCTGCACGCGGAAAAAATCGGCGCCCACGCGGTCCATCTTGTTGACGAAGGCCAGGCGCGGCACCTTGTACTTGTTGGCCTGGCGCCAGACGGTCTCCGACTGCGGCTGCACGCCGCCCACGGCGTCGTAGACCATGACGGCGCCGTCGAGCACGCGCATGGAGCGCTCCACCTCGATGGTGAAGTCCACGTGGCCCGGTGTGTCGATGATGTTGATGCGGTGCTCGGGATAGTTGCCCGCCATGCCTTTCCAGAAAGCCGTGGTCGCAGCCGAGGTGATGGTGATGCCGCGCTCCTGCTCCTGCTCCATCCAGTCCATGGTGGCCGTGCCCTCATGCACCTCGCCTATCTTGTAGTTCACACCGGTGTAAAACAGGATGCGCTCGGTCGTGGTGGTCTTGCCGGCGTCGATGTGCGCGCTGATGCCGATATTGCGGTAGCGCTCTATGGGGGTATGGCGGGGCATGCTGAACTCCTTTATGACCCGGCCTGCGCGTCTTGGAGTTGTTGGCGTGGCCGGGCCCGCCAGTTTGCGCCAAAGCGGCGCTTTTTGCATGGCTCATTTGCAGCAGCCATGCTGGTGGCAGGCCTGAAACTCAGTCGCCGTGCAGCATGGCCGCCATAAAGGCAGGCAGAGGCCGGCCATGGCCGTCGTGCAGCAGGTATTCGGCCATAGGCCGCAGCACCTGCCGCACCGAGGCGCGCGCGCTCATCCTGCCCCGCCAGGCCAGCAGCCGCGGCGTTTCGGCGGTGAGAGGGGCGCTCATGCGCTCGCCGAACACCATGGCCATGTAGAGGGCGATGTCGGCATTGGAAAACTCCCCGAGCATGTAGTCCTGCTCGCCCAGCAGCGCTTCGAGGTAGCGGTAAAAATCCCGCGCGCCCTGCAGCGCCGCGACGGCCTGCGGGTCGTCCAGCCTGTCCTGCAGGCCCATGAGTTTGATGACGTGCGGAAAGTAGACCTCGTCCGAGCGGTGCTCCAGCTGGCGGGCCAGTGCGCGCTTGTGGATGCCGGTGAGCCACAGTGCCGGCTCGGGCTTGAGGTCTTCAAGGTATTCCAGGATCTGCGTCGAGTCGAAGACCTCCACGTCGCCGTGCACCAGCACCGGCACCTGCTTCTTGGGGTTGATGCGCACCACCTCGGGGTCTTTGGGCGAATAGCCTTGGGCCTGCGAGAAAGGCACCATGACGACCTCCAGGTTTATGCCTTTTTCGATGGCGGCGATCTGCACCTTGGCGCCGAACATGCTGAGGCGGGCCGAGTACAGGCGTAGGGATGGCGATGCGGAATTGGGTGTGGAGGCCATGGGTGTGGGTGTTTCGTATGAAGCCAAAAAATTCAATGTGAGGAAGGCGGCGGCTCACGGTCAAACAGGCCGGGCGCGCCGCCTATCTCGGCGCCCTCGATCAGCAGCATGCGCAGCTTGGTCGACACGCCGCCGGGCGCCGAAAAGCCGCCCGAGCGCGCGCCCGAAGCCAGCACGCGGTGGCAGGGCACGATGACCGGAAAAGGGTTGTGGCCCAGCGCCTGGCCCACGGCGCGCGACGCACCGGGCTCGCCCAGCAGGGTGGCGATCTCGCCATAGGTCTTGGTCTTGCCCGGCGGGATGTCCTGCGCGGCCGCATAAACGCGCCGGTGGAAGGGCGTCTCGTGGCGCAGGTCCAGCGCGCAAAAGCGCAGGTCGCGGGCCTGGCCTTCGAACAGGGCCACCATGGCGTCTATGGCTTGCTGCATGGCGGGCGGCGGCGCGGCGGCCTCCAGCAGCGGGAATCGCCGGTGCAGTCGCGACAGCATGCGGCCTTCGGTTTGCTCGGGCAGGCGCACGGCGGCGATGCCGTGTTCGTTCCACACCAGCGCGCACTGCCCTATGGCGGTGGCAAAAAGCGTGAAGCCGTGAGGTTCGCTGTCGGCAATCATGGTGCGCCACATGCTACACGCGTAGGCTGTTCCCAGGACATCTGAGGGGGAATGTAAGAATTAATTTCGTTACCTCTCTTGCATGCTGCTCAAGCTTTTAATTTTTCGCAGACGTACCATGCCTTCTTTTTTGAAGGAACTCACATGGCAACACCGTTCTTTGGCAAGCGAGAAAACGAGACACCGACGGGCCTGCGCAACAGCCCCGGAAACGGCTACAGCAACACCGGCTCCGCCAGCACGCTGCATTCGGCCCCGCTGTCCGGCCAGCAGAACAATGCCGCCAAAGCCGTGAACGAAGCCTCGCCTTCCACCACCGCGACCAAGGAAGGCGGCAGCAAGCTCACGGTGGGGCCCAACATCAAGCTCAAGGGCGTGGAGATCACCGACTGCGACACCCTGGTCGTCGAAGGCCTCGTGGAAGCCACCATGGATTCGCGCGTGATCCAGATCTCCGAGCAGGGCGCCTTCAAGGGCTCGGCGGAAATCGACGTGGCGGAGATCCGCGGCGAGTTCAACGGCAACCTCACGGTGCGCCAGAAGCTGGTGATTTACTCGACCGGCAAGGTCACGGGCATCATCCGCTACGGCAAGCTGGTGATTGAAGAAGGCGGCCAGCTTTCGGGCGAGATCCTGTTTGGCGCGCTGGCCGCTGCCAAGCCGGCCGCTGTGAAACCAGGACTGCAGGCGGTGTAGGAGACTTAAAGCAAAAAAAGGGCGCGGTCCAGCCGCCCCAACGAACAAGCCACATCACTTCCCCGCCGTTCGCGGCAGGAAGGTGATGCGGCGTCTTCGCGTTTGCCTACAGGAAGCGAAAGACTAGCGGTATCAGCGCGGAGGCCAACACCACCTGAAGGCCCAGCGCGAGTCCGGCGTAGGCGCCCGCGTCGGCGTTGACCTGGAGCGCGCGCGCCGCGCCCAATCCGTGTGACACCGTGCCCAATGCGAAGCCGCGCGCGGCCCAACCAGAAGCGTCGCGCGGGATACGAAGGGCGTCAAACAGGTATTTGCCGCTGAGCGCGCCCACCAGGCCGGTGATCACCGCGAACACGGCCGCCAGCGCCGGAATTCCGCCTATTTTTTCGGCAATGCCCATGGCCACGGGCGCGGTGACCGATTTGGGGACCAGCGACAAAGTCACTTCCGAAGGCAGGCCCAGCGCCCAGCCCATCAGCAGCGCCGAGCCGCCGGCCGCGATGCCGCCGGCCAGCGCGGCCAACAAGAGCCGGCCCCAGCGCCGCCGCAGCTCCTCGCGGCGCAGCCACAGCGGCCAGGCCAGCGCCACCACCGCGGGGCCCAGCAGGAAATGGATGAACTGCGCGCCCGCGAAGTAGGTGGGATAAGGCACGCCGGTGGCCAGCAGTGCGCCGGCCAGGCAGACTACCGTCCAGAGCACCGGGTTGGCCCAGGGCGCTTGCTCCAGGCGGGCATACACCGCCTGCGCCAGCACATACACCACCAGCGTGGCCGTCAGGCCGAACAACGGTGTGGCCGACAGGTAGACCCAGAGTTCGACAAATTTAGGCATGCGGCGGCTCCTGCGGCTTCGCTTCGCCGCGGTCCCGCAGCAAATGCAGCGTCAGCACGGTGACCGCCAAACCCGCCAAAGTCGACACCACCACGGCCAGCAAAATGCGCGCGCCATACTGGCTGACCAGCGAAAGATGGGTCATGACCCCCACGCCGACGGGCACAAAGAGTAACGAAAGGTGCGAGAGCAGAAAGTCTGCGCACACTGACACAGGGCCTCGCACCAGCTCTGAACGCAGGGCCAAGAGCAGCAAAACCATGCCTATCACCGGCCCCGGAAACGGCAGGGAAAAGCCGCGCGACAGCAGTTCCCCCATCGATTGAAAAACCAGTAACCAGGCCAATCCGCGCAGCGCCGTCATCGCGTCAAGCCTTTAGGGGTTGTTGGCAAACAGGTCTCCTTGCGGCCATTCCTTGACCGCATTGGCCGCGCCCCACAGCGCCTGGTCTATGTCCTTGAAGAAGGCGCGGCGCTCGGCATGCTCGGGCCTGGAATTGAAAGCCACCACCCAGGCATAACCTTGCCGGGTCCTGAGCGCCAGGGTTTGCAGGCCCGGCTGGCTGCCGGTGTGCCACCAGTTGTCGCCCTTGTCGCTTCTGACCACATGGATGCCCGCCCCGTAGAAGGCGCGCGGATTGCCTTCCTTGGCCAGTACGGGTTCGCTGCGCATGGCCCGCAACGATTCCTCGTTGAGCAGGCGCTTTCCCCGTGTGCCGTCTATCGCCAGGAAAAATTTCAGGACCTCCGTCGGCGTCGCGATCCATGCGCCCAGCGCGTCCATGTTTTCGACCGAATAGGAACCGTAGGGGCTGGGCACATTCGCATTCGAGACGCCGGGCGCGCCGCGCTGCAGCGGTTCGCCGGGAAACGGGTAGTACTTGGTCTCGCCGGGCCGGCTTTCGGTGCTGCTGGCGGCCTGAAAGCCTTTGCCGATGACGGGCTGCAGAAACTCCCGGCTGCTAAAAGCCCGATAGGACTCGCCGCTGACGATCTCCACCACTCTCCCCAGCATGCAATAGCCGGTGTTGGAATAGGCAAAGCGCTCGCCGGGCGTGAAGTCCAGTTTCTCCTGCAGCGAATCGCGGATGATGGCGTCGCAGCTGACGGGCGACGCGCCTTGCCGGCGGGCAATCTCCCTGAGCCGCGGCTGGAAGAAGGGGTCACCCGAGCGCTCCCGGTCAAACCCGCCCGAATGCTGCAGCAGGTGGCGTATGCGGATGTCCCCGGCACGTGAGTCGGCGGGCGGCTTGGACGTTATCCCTGCTTTCTCGAACAGGGGCAGCACCGCGTCGTCCAGCTTCAGTTTCCCGTCCTCCGCAAGCTTGAGCACCATGACCGCCGTCAAGGTCTTGTTGATGCTGCCCATGCGGGTGAGGGTTTGCGGCGTCATGGCCTCCTGTTTGCCCTTGTCGGCATACCCATAGCCCTTGGCAAGCAGCAGCCTGCCGTCCTTGGCCACGGCCAGGCTGGCGCCGGGGATGTCGTGTTTCTTCATGACCTCCAGCACGGCCTTGTCGAAGGGCTCGAGGTTGGGCAATGAAGAGCCTTGTTGGCAGAGCCCCGATTGCGGAAGCCATGCGAGCAAGACGCCTGCGAGGGCGCAAAGAAGCCGTCCAGGTGTGGTGAGGGAAGTGCTGGCGCCGCTGGACCGTGTTGTGTGCATGACCTTGCCTCGGGTTTTTTTGCGCAGTCTACGTGATCCCGATCCGGCCGTGCCCCGGCCTTTGTTTAGAACCGCGGCAAGTCAGGATGTTTGATCTGCCCGGCCCGCACCAGCATTTTTCCGTACTCGGCGCAGCGGTTCAAGGTGGGGATCACCTTGCCGGGGTTGAGCAGGCCCTTGCTGTCGAAGGCGCGTTTGACGCCGAACATCTGCTCGTTTTCCTCGGCCGAAAATTGCACGCACATGGAGTTGAGTTTTTCCACGCCCACGCCGTGCTCGCCCGTCACCGTGCCGCCCATGGCGACGCTGGTCTCCAGGATGTCGGCGCCGAAGAGTTCGCAGCGGTGCAACTGGTCGGGGTCGTTGGCATCAAACAAAATCAAGGGGTGCAGATTGCCGTCGCCCGCGTGGAACACATTGGCGCAGCGCAACTGGTACTTCTTTTCCATCCCGGCGATTGCGAGCAGGATGTCGGCCAGGCGCTTGCGCGGGATCGTGGAGTCCATGCACATGTAGTCGGGGCTGATGCGGCCCGAGGCCGGGAAGGCGTTCTTGCGGCCGCTCCAGAAGCGCAGGCGTTCGGCTTCGTCGCGGCTCACCGCGATGGCGGTCGCGCCGCAGCGGCGCAGCACCTCGCTCATGCGGCCGACTTCTTCTTCGACCTCCTCGGGCGTGCCGTCGCTTTCGCACAGCAAGATCGCTTCGGCGCTGAGGTCGTAGCCGGCATGCACAAAATCCTCCACGGCAGCCGTCATGGGCTTGTCCATCATTTCCAGCCCGGCCGGGATGATGCCGGCGGCAATCACCGCGGCCACGGCGTCGCCGGCCTTGCGCAGGTCGTCAAAGCTGGCCATGATGCAGCGCGCCAGCCGGGGTTTGGGCACCAGCTTCACGGTGACTTCGGTGGTCACGGCCAGCATGCCTTCGCTGCCGATGATGATGCTCAGCAGGTCGAAGCCGGGGGCGTCAAGCGCCTCGCCGCCGAACTCGACCTCCTCGCCTTCAATCGTGAAGCCCTTGACCTTGAGCACGTTGTGCACCGTCAGGCCGTACTTGAGGCAGTGCACGCCGCCCGAGTTCTCGGCGACGTTGCCGCCTATGGTGCAGGCGATCTGGCTGGAAGGGTCGGGTGCGTAATACAGGCCCAGCGGCGCGGCCGCCTCGGAGATTGCAAGGTTGCGCACGCCGCCCTGCACCACGGCCGTGCGGCTGGCGGCATCGAGTTTGAGGATTTTGTTGAATTTGGCCAGCGAGAGCGTGACACCCAGCTTGTGCGGCATGGCGCCGCCGGAAAGCCCGGTGCCGGCGCCGCGCGCGACCACCGGCACGTCCAGCGCATGGCAGGCCCTGAGCACGGCTTGCACCTGCGCATAGGTTTCAGGCAGGGCCACCACCAGCGGCCGCTGGCGGTAGGCGGTCAGGCCGTCGCATTCGTAAGGGGTGGTGTCTTCGTTGTTCCAGAGCAGCGCGTGGGCCGGCAGCACGGCCTGCAGCGCGCCGACCACCTGGACCTGGCGTTCACGGCGTTCAAGCGGGTGCTGTTGCCAGGCTTCAGCGGGTGCGTTCATGGGTGGCCTTCGGGGATAAAACCGGTTCTCGCCGGTGACGAAGGCACTTTAATGCAAAGCTGGGGTCGGCGGCGTGAAGAAAATGAGGGTGTTTTGTGAAAACGCTTGCTGGACCAGTTTTTTTCAGCCTCTCGGCCAAGGTTTTTCTTTTTCAGCGGCCCGTCATGCCAATGCGCTGCATTTCGCTTTCGGTCACTCCTTGCGGATGTCGAACAGTTCCAGAGCTTCGTCGACAAGAAAGAAACTGGTGCCGCTTCCGCCGCGCGTTTTTGCATCAAATCGCACTATGCGGCCAAGTTCAGGCGCGTACCATGCATTGGCGGCGTATACCGCGTTAGTCTTGGCAAAAGTTCCCCGTTCTGTAAACCCGGTGAATTCGACCCGCATGATGCGAAACTCGCGCTCGCCAATGCGCATGGTCGATTCATCGGTTGCGCGGGCCGTGACGTTCATTCCGATTCGCTGGTTTTGCATCTTGGTTTCGTACTGAAGCTGCCATGTCTGCCCGCGTTCCGGTGTCTTGGTGATCCAACCGCCCGGCGGCATGGCTAACTCATACTCCCCGGCAATGGCGCTGGTGAGCGTGACAACCTCGCCGCCGGCCCGCTCCACCCGGCTTCCCTGGTTGAAGATCAGTTGGTCTCCATCCATGCGGTCCAGCCGGTACCTGATGTTCTGTGTCAATCCGGTGGTTCGATCACGCAGCCGGTACTCGAAAACTTGCGCATTTCCTGCCTGGGTGGCCGCAGTAGGTTTGCTGCGCTCACTGCGCGCAGCCAGCGCTGCCGCCGAGCGCGCGGGTACCTCGGCAATCCAGGCGGCCGGCACGGCGAAATTCAGGTTTTGCGCATCGCGCAAGATAAAGGTGGTGATGCCAATCAGACGGCCTTGCGCGTCGAAAAGGCCACCGCCGCTGGAACCCGGCGAAATGGGAACCGTGATTTGCAGCGCGACGAACTCATCGTTGTCGGCACGGCGGATGCCGGACAGAAGACCATCGCTGATCGTCATTTCCAGCCCGCGTGGATTGCCGATGGCATAGACCCGGGCGCCGATTTTCAGCGTTTCCGTGGAGGCTATGGTGACCGGCGGCGCGTTGAAATTGGCCACCTTGAGCTGGCACAGGTCGCGCGCGGTGTCTGCGTGTTCGAGGGTGGCGCCGTAAGCGACGTTGTCGCGTGTCACCGAAACCTTGCGCGCCTTGGCCAGCACATGGCAGTTTGTGATGAGCGAGCCGGCTCGAATGACAACCGCGCTGCCTGAAGCGATCGGCCTTCCCGCATCATCAAAGGTCTTGACGACCCAGATACTGGGTGACAGGCGCTCAAAGAGCTGTTCCGCGCTCGGTGTTGCATTTTGGGCAAGAACATTGCAGCCAACCAGAAACAGGCCTATGCCGCGAAGCATGAACTGAAATATCACTGTGCGCCTTATTGAGCGTTCGGTTTATCGTGCTGGAGGTAACAGGCCGCTCAGGTCGTCGAGCGTCGCTGGGCCGGATGCGCGGTTTCGTTCTTGGGTGCTGCGCCCTGCGGTGTCGTTCACGGCGCCGGGGCGCGGTGCGACTGGCAACAGGCCGTTGAGGTCGTCGAGCGTCACGGGACTGGGTGCGCGGGTTCGTTCATTGGTGCTGCGCGCCGTGGTGTTGTTCGCGGCAAGGGCGCGCGGTGCGCCGGGCGCGAGCGGAATTGCGCCGGTATAAGCCAGGTGAGGCAGGTGTTTTACGGCCGTGCTTTCGCTTTGAAGGCCGAAAACGGGGTGACCCACAAAGAGGCCCATCGTGATGCCGGTCTGCACATAGGTCGTGCGACCGTCCTCCAGGTCAACGTCCAGGCTCGTCTCGATTTCAGTGCGGGCACTGACCGTGTATTTGCCTGCCGCGCGGTCAACAAAGAAAAAACCGTCGGGTTGAGACTTGCCGACAACTTCGCCATTGAGTTTGATGTCCGGCTGGACTACCGGCCCGAGACCGCCTGAGCGGTAGACCACCAGACGCCCGTCACCCGGGCGCAGGGTAGGGAAGCTGGCCTCGACTTCGGCATAACGGGGGCCAGTGGCCGCACAGCCGGTCAGAAAAATGGCGACAGCAATGACAAGCAGTCGAAAAATCCGCATCAATTCCCCCCGGCTTATTTGTTGGAATCGCGCGAGTCTAACATTCAGTTACGGCTGTGAAGTGCCTCAGCTTGAGGCGGTCCAACGCCCCGCCCATGCCGGCTGCGCCGGGCAGCGGGATGGGCGCCTGCAGCATCAAGGCGACGGTGAACTGGCGCTGAGCCAGGAACCCGTTCAGCCCTTCAAGAGGTTCTCAGGACTTCGTGCCCGGTGCCTTGCTGGCGCCCGGCGTGTCGTAGAACTTCACCTTGCCGGTCTTCACGTCGTACATGGCGCCCACGATCATGATCTCGCCCTTTTGTTCCATCTCGCGCAGGATGGGGCTCTTTTCTCGGATGGTCTCGACCGTGAGGCGTACATTGCTCTCGGCCACCATCTCGACAAAGGCGTAGTTTTTGGAGGTGCGGTCCTTGACGTCGGCGGAGACCAGATTTGCGGCCGGTTTGATCTTGCCGATCAGGCCGGTCAGGTTGCCCAACTGGGCATCGTCACACGCGCCCTTGATGGCGCCGCAACTGGTGTGGCCCATCACCACCAGCAGTTTGGCGCCCACGACCTTGTGCGCGAATTCCAGGCTGCCCAGGATGTCTTCGTTGACGATGTTGCCGGCCACGCGCGCATTGAAAAGGTCGCCTATGCCCTGGTCGAACACGATTTCGGCCGGTGCGCGCGAGTCTATGCAGGACACCACGCTGGCCAGCGGGAACTGGCCGTCCGCCGTGGCCTTCATTTCCTTGAGGTAGTTCTGGTGGCGCGGCTTGCCCGAGACAAAGCGCGTATTGCCGGCCTTGAAGCGCGACAGGATTTGCGCGGGCGTGACCGCGTCCTGGCAGGCCTTGGCGTCCTGGATGGTGCAGAAGGTGCCGGGTTTGACGGATTTGCCGGCCGCTTTGCCCTCGGCGTGAGCCAGGGGTGAAATGGCCAGCATGGAGAGCAGGATGCCGGCCAGACCGGCGGCTAATTGATTTTTTCTCATGAGAATTCCCCTCGTTGAACAAGTTGATTTTTTGACCATGCGCCGCTGGCCGGGTCCTCGTAGGGTGCCACGGCCAGCCCATCATAGGCATGATGGCGGTATGAGCGCAAAACCACTTGTCGGACGCATGGGATGCGTTAACGCTATCGGCGTACGCAAAATGCGCTACAAGTCAAAAAGGCCTTGAACAGGATGCAAAGCCCCGGCAGGGTGAGCGCTCGTTAAGGCTTTGCACGCCGGGTAGAGGCGTTCCCATTCACGCGCTTGGGGGCCCTAGTACTGCTAGCCCAGGCTTTTCCGCAGCCAGTCGGCAAAAGCGGCGCATTCCCAGCGATCCATGGTGCCGGTGCGCCAGCACAGGTAGTGCGCATGCGGGCTGGGGACATTGCCGGCAAACACCGCGTTGCTGCCCAGGCGCACCAGCGAGCCGTTTTCCAGCCAGGGCGCGCCCAGCTTGAGGCGTATCAGCGCGATGCCCATGCCGGCCGCGGCGGCGTCGCACATCAGACCTATGTCGTTGAACTGGGAGCCGTCGGCGGGCTCGGGCCAATCGAGTTTATGGGCGGCAAACCAGGTGCGCCAGGGCTCCAGCGGCGAACGCAGCAGGCTTTCGCCCTCCAGGTCTTCGGCCGCTTCAAAAGGGCCGTGCTCGCGCACAAAGGCGGGCGAGGCCAGCGGCGCGACTTCGTCCTTGCTCAGGCAGACGTGTTCGAGGTCCGCATAGCGGCCGGTGCCGAAGCGCACGATCAGGTCGGCATCCTCGGCCACCACGTCCAGCAGCGGAATCGACACCTGCAGGGTCAGGTCGATTTCGGGATAGGCGTCGGTGAACTGGCGCAGGCGCGGAATCAGGATGGAGCGCGCAAAGGTCGGCGTGACCGCCAGGCGCAGCTTGCGCTTGCCGGGCGCGCTGCTCTGGCCGGCCGCGCCCGGGAATTTCTGCAAGGTGGCCAGGCCTTCGCGCACATGGGCCAGGTATTCGCTGCCTTCGGTGGTCAGTGAAAAATCGGCGCGCCCGAAGAGCTTGGTGCCAATGATCTGCTCGAGCTGCTTGACCCGGTGGCTGACCGCGCTGGGCGTGACGCACAACTCCTCGGCCGCCTGCGTCACGCTGCGCAGGCGTGCCAGCGCTTCAAACGTCAGAAGGCATTGAATGGGCGGGATTCTGCTCATGATTCAGCCTCCTATTGCGACGGGGAGGTCTGGGCGATCTCCGGCTCAATGCGTGGGGGACACAGGGTGAGTTCAAGCCTGCGCAGCTCGGTTTTTTTCATGGTGCTGTACGACGGAGCCGCCCGGGTGTACCACGTACAGGCAGCTTGCGGGTCTCTCTCAACGCCTGTTCCGCGAGCCAGGGTCAGGCCCCACATGATCTGCGCAGGGGCATACCCTTGCTCAGCCGTTCGCTTGAACCATTGCGCGGCCAGGGACGTGTCTTTGGCAACGATGGTTCCCTGCAGGTAGGCCCGGCCGACAAAAAGGCCAATTTGCTGCCGGGCAGTGTCCATATGCGTGCCGCTGGCTTTGCCTGAGCGTTTGATGATGGTGGGGATGTCGCCTTGACCCGAGGCGAAGGCTTCCATTTCCTTGAAGATGGCGAGGGTAAAGGCCGCTGCCTTCTTTTGCGCGTCCTCTGGCGGCAGGCCGAGATCGGCTTGCCGCGCCACCGCTTCGCTGAGCACCGCCAATGCCTCAAAGGGAGTGGCCTCACGTGGCATTGCCGGGGAGTACCACGCGGCCAGCATCAGTTTGTCCAGATCCATCAAGGTGTCGCGGCGGTAGGGAAAATAGCTCAAGACGGTTTTGCCGGATGGATGGCCTGGTATGCCCATGGCATGCATGACTTCATGAAAGGTGCAGCCCCATGTGGACCGGGATCGCATTCTGATCTGCACTTTGCTGAAGATACGATTCGTCCACTGGAGAGGGCGCATAAAGCACGCTTGATGGTCCGGCAGGCCTGGGTCGTTGTCATCGGCCACTTCAATCTGCAATGCGGCGGTTTTTTCTCCATCGGCATCGTCCGAAACATTGATCATTCGCAAGCGCGTTGCCTGGCCGGCGGCTTCCAGGGCGCGAATGATGTGTTCCCGGTGTCGGGGCGCGTCGGCGCCAAAGATGCGATACCGGACCTGGTGCTCCCAGCGCATCAGCTGCCACGGCGTGCCTCGCTCGTCCCACAAGCTTTCCCAAACCGTTTGCAAGTCATCGTCGAGTTTGTCGGCGTGCGCCGTGCCCAGGCAAAGGCACAGCAGCACGCTGCTGAACAGGAGGCGCCGCAATCGCGTTGTCATGGGGCGTGAGCTGTGGGCTTACTTGAAGATGACGGTCTTGTGGCCGTTGAGCAGCACGCGATGCTCGCTGTGCCATTTGACGGCGCGGGCCAGCACCTGGCTTTCGGTGTCGCGGCCCATGGCGGTCAGGTCTTCCACGGTCTTGCTGTGGTCGGCGCGTGCCACGTCCTGCTCGATGATGGGGCCTTCGTCGAGGTCGGCCGTCACATAGTGGGCGGTCGCGCCTATCAGCTTCACGCCGCGGTCATGCGCCTGGTAGTAAGGCTTGGCGCCCTTGAAGCTGGGCAGGAAGGAGTGGTGGATGTTGATGGCGCGGCCCGAGAGCTTCTGGCACAGCTCGTTGGAGAGCACCTGCATGTAGCGCGCCAGCACCACGAGTTCGGCGCCTTCGGACTCGATGATTTCCAGCTGCTTTGCCTCGGCCTGGGCCTTGGTGGCCGCCGTGACGGGGATGTGGTGGAAAGGAATGTTGTAGCTGGCCGCCAGCTGGTAGAACTCGCGGTGGTTGGAGACGATGGCGCGCACGTCGACCGGCAAGAGGCCCGATTTGCAGCGAAACAGCAGGTCGTTGAGGCAGTGGCCTTCCTTGCTGACCATGATGACGGTGCGCATGGGCTGGGTGGTGGCATGCAGCTTCCAGCTCATGCCGAAGGGCTGGGCAAAGGCCTTGAGCTGGCCGGAGAGCTCCTCATGGCTCAGCCTGTCGCAGGCGAACTGCACCCGCATGAAAAACAGGCCCGTGTCGTGGTCGTTGTACTGCGCGGCTTCTTCGATATTGCCGCCGTTGTCCAGCAGGAAGCCGGACACGGCATGAACAATGCCCATACGGTCCGGGCAGGACAGGGTGAGGATATAAGCGTGATTCATAGGGGATGAATTGTCGCAGGTGAGGCCGGTACCCGCCCGGAAGTGCCAGAATGCCGGAACACCCCCTTTTCAGACGCAGGAAACACGCCATGGCCTATCAGGACTTCAACATGGAGCACCACTGGCTCCCTTTCACGCCCAACCGCAGCTTCAAGAAGGACCCGCGTGTGTTCGTGGCCGCCGACGGCATGCACTTCACCACGCACGACGGCCGCCAGGTCATAGACGGGATCTCCAGCCTGTGGTGCGTCGGCGCCGGCCACAACCGCAAACCCATCAACGACGCCATCAAGAAGCAGCTGGACACGCTGGACTACGCGACCGCCTTCCAGGCCAGCAACGACCAGGCCTTCAAGGCTGCCGAAGTCATCGCGGGCATGGCGCCCGGCGACCTCAACAAGGTGCTGTTCTGCAACTCGGGCTCGGAGGCGGCCGACACCTCGCTCAAGGTCGCGCTGGCCTACCACCGCGCGCGCGGCGAAGGCCACCGCAACATCTTCATAGGCCGTGAAAAGGGCTACCACGGCGTCGGCTTTGGCGGCATGAGCGTGGGCGGCATTCCGGCCAACCGCAAGGTCTACGGCGCCGCCCTGCTGCCGCGCGTGGACCACATGCGCTTCATCCACGACCCGGTCAAGCACGCCTATATCAACGGCGCCGAACCCGTGTGGGAAGAAGACCTGCTGCTGGAACTCGAAAACCGCATCCTGCCGCTGCACGACCCCAGCAATGTGGCCGCCGTCATCGTGGAGCCGGTGGCCGGCAGCGCCGGCTGGTATCTGCCGCCCAAGGGCTACCTCAAGCGCCTGCGCGAGATCTGCGACAAGCACGGCATCCTGCTGATTTTTGATGAGGTCATCACCGGCTTCGGCCGCCTGGGCACCGGCTTCGGCGCCGACTACTACGGCGTGGTGCCCGACATGCTGAATTTCGCCAAGTGCGTGACCAACGGCGTGATCCCGCTGGGCGGCGTGATCTGCTCGGACCGCATTTACGACGGCATGATGAACGCCAACAGCGGTGCGCCCGAGCATGCCATCGAGTTTTTCCACGGCTACACCTATTCGGGCCACCCGGTGGCCTGCGCGGCGGCGATCGCGACGCTCAACCTGTTCAAGGAAGAAAAGCTCTACGAGCGCGCCGGGCAAATGGGCAAGGTGCTGGGCGATGCCATGCACAGCGGCCTCAAGGGCCTGCCCAATGTGATCGGCATCCGCGCCTTGGGCCTGGCCGGCGCGGTGGAACTGGCGCCCGTGGCCGGCGCGCCCGGCAAGCGCGCTTATGACGTCTTCATGGAGTGCTTTCACCACGGCGTGCTGGTGCGGCCGGCGGCCGACAACATCGTGGTCTGCCCGCCCTATATCGTCGAGAAAGCGCACATAGACCGTATCGTCAACGTGGTGGCCGACGCGATCCGCAAACACGCCTGAAGCATCAGGCGCGGCTGAAGCCTGCGCTCAGGGCTTGGGCATTAGCTTGTCCAGTCCCGCGCAGTAGTCTTTTTCGGGCAGCGCGGGCGTTTCCCACACCGCATCGAAAGCCTCTGCCTTGTCACTGGCCGCGGCGCCGCCGGCGCGCAGGCGGACGGCTTTGGCCTTCACATCGGCAGGCAGGTGCTGCGGCACGCCCAGCTGGCGGTCCGCGTGGCCGCTGCCGGCCAGCAGCAGCACGGTTTTTCCCGGCAAGGCGGCCTGGGCCAGGGTATTGGCCATGGTGACGTCCTTGGCGATCTGCAGGCGCGCCATGGGCGTGACCTGGCTCTCGGGCAGCAGGTTGCAGTGGCCGCTGCGCATCAATTGCTGCTGCGCCTTCAGGGCCGGGCCCGGCAACTGCAGGTCGAGCCGGCTGTCGGCCATGCGGGCCGGCATCAGCGCACGCGGCAGGTTGGCGCCCAGCACCGGCACGCCGGCGCGCACGGCCGTCATCACGGCGGGGCCGTAGGCGGCCCAAGGCCAGCCCTTGTCGTTCCAGGCCAGGGCGTTGCGCACCTGCTGCTCGGTGGCGCTGGGCTTGAGCGCCGAGGTGCTGGCGCCGGTATCGGCCATTTCCAGCGCCAGCGCGGCCAATGTGCCGCGCGCCGCCAGCAGGGCGACGACCTGCTGCTGGATCTGCTGGTGTTCGGCCGCATCGTGCTGTTCGCCGAGGATAAGAATCTCCGCCGGAAGCACGGCTTCCAGGCGAGCCGAGGTTTGCGCGCTGTCGCCGCCGGGCGCCTGCAGCATGGGCGCCTCGGGCCGGCCCGCGCAGCCGGCGGCCAGGGCCATCGCGGCGGTGCACAGCAGCCATGCCAAAGGACGAGGGGCGGCAAAATAAGGCATCGATGGATACTACTGCCTCCAGCCGGTTTTTGTCGGCCACGCCCTAAGCCATGCCGTCCTTTTCGCTCCCTGCCCGCGCTTTTCCCGTGCGCGTTGTCCTGACGCTGCTCATGGCCTGGGCCGCCGCCTCCCTGTGCGTCTGGCTGCGCACGCCTTTACCGTGGATGATTGGCCCGCTGCTGGCGACCGCCGTGGCCTCCATGCTGGGCGGCCCGACGGCCAGCTGGACGCCGCTGCGCAACACCGGGCAATGGGTGATCGGCTGCGCGCTGGGGCTGTACTTCACGCCGCAGGTCGTCACCCTGCTCGCCGGCCTGTGGTGGGCGATTGCGCTGAACATTGTCTGGGCATTGGCCCTGGGGCTGGCTTTTGGGGCCTGGCTTTACCGGGTGCACCATGGGCCGGGGCCGCTGCAGGTCAAAGGGCTTTCTCGCATCACAACCTACTTTGCCGCGCCCATAGGCGCGGCCTCGGAAATGACGCTGATGGCCGAGCGCCACGGCGCGCAGACCGACCTGGTGGCCTCGGCGCACAGCCTGCGCGTGCTGCTGGTCACGCTGGTCATTCCCTTCGGTTTCCAGTGGGCGGGCCTGCACGGGCTGGACGCCACCCTGCCGGGCGCGCGCGTGGTGCAGTGGCCGGGCTTGGCCCTGCTGGCCGTGCTGACCGGCGCAGGCTGCTGGGTCATGCTCAAGCTGGAGCGCACCAACCCCTGGTTTATAGGTGCCTTGGTGGTGTCGCTGCTGCTGACGGCCTTTGGTTTCACGCTCTCAGCCCTGCCGCAGTGGATGACCAATGCCGCGCAGCTGGTCATAGGCATCAGCCTGGGTGTGCGTTTTACCAGCGGCTTTGTGCACATGGCACCGCGCTGGCTGGGTTCGGTGGCGCTGGCCACGGTGGGAATGATCGCGCTGTGCGCGGGGTTTGCGTGGTCGCTGGCGCAGTTCACCAGCCTGCACTGGGCCACGCTGCTGCTGGGCACCTCACCGGGCGGCATCGCCGAAATGGCCATCACGGCCAAGGTCCTGCAACTGGGGGTGCCGGTGGTCACGGCCTTTCACGTCACCAGGCTGGCGGCCGTGCTGCTGCTGGCCGAACCCATGTACCGGTGGATCTACGAGAAGCGCTCAGCAGCGCAAGCCGAAATCCCGCCGGCGGAATGAGCAACCGTGGGCTCAGTGCATCGACATGGGCGTGTTTGCCAGCCCGCTATAACTTTCCAGCGTGTCTTCGATTTCTTCCTGCGTGGGCGTGTTCTGTGCCCATGCGCTCAAACGTTGCTGGAACATTTCGGCCCAGGAGCCGTCCAGGTAGACCTCTTTGCCCGAGCGCTTGTCCACGATTTCAAAGCCGTGGCGGGCCAGCTGGGGAATGGCGGGAGCGGGCGCGGATTCTTCCGGCGCGTTCGCGTGAATCTGCAGCACGGCAAAGGAGTCGGAGTCGTAAAGCATGTGCATGGTGAAGTCCTTTCTCGTCAGATAGCTACGATGAGGCCAAGTTCAAGAGTCCGCACCATCCGGTATGCAAGTGTTCGGTAAAGACGCGCGACATCGTGTGAAACCGCACATAAAGCGGGCGCCAGCGTGCGGCATTCGCAACGCGGCTTAGCGCGGCCCAGCGCGGGATAAAGGGGCCCTCAACCTTTGCTAAGGGCGCTAAGCTGCTGGTCGATGAAATCCCCATTGGACTGGGTGATCTTGTTGCGCACGGGCAGATAACCCAGCGAGGGCGCGTACCAGATCTCCACCTTCTGGTCGAATTCGCGCCGCGGCTGGCGCGTGAGCTTGACCGCGGCCAGTTCGCCGAAGGGCAGGGAGATTTTTTCCTCGGCTTCCACCAGGAAGGTCCAGGTTTCGGCATCGCGCGGGCCCACGGTATAGATCGAGATCGTCGACCCCGCCGGGAAGCCGGCCGGGTTGCCCGCCAGCATGCCGCCCAGCTGCATGAACACGCTGACCCGGTCCTGTGCGCCCTTGACCCAGGGCAGCGTGGGCGTGTTGGCGCTGAAGCTGATCTGGTTTTTCTCGGGCTCAAAATGCGCGGCCACTTCGGTTCGGGATTTGTCGGAAAAACGCGCGGGTGCCAGGCCCTCGGGGCTGAGCTGTCCGGTGCTGGCCATGCTGCGCGAACCGAGGAACAGGGCGCTGACGCGCATCAGGACGTCGTAGGCGTCGCCGCTGTTCTGCCAGCGCAGCTCGGCGTTCGCGTGGTAGTTCAAGCCCTTGGCGCTGCCAGTCATTTTGTAGTCGAGCACCATGCTGGCGGGCAAGGCCATGGCGGCCACCGGTGCCTCGGCGGGGATGGCGGGCGCCGCTTCGGATGCGCTCGCGGCGGGGGCTTCGGCCCTGGCGGCTGCTTCCGCGAGCAGGTCTGAGGGCGTGGGCGCATCGGGCACGTAGTCGGCCGGCCGCTGCTTGGGCACCCGGACCGGCTCGGCCTCGTTGTCCTCCTGCGCGGGTTCTGCCCTGGCCGCCACCGGCGTTTTCCTCGCGGGCGCGGCCTCGGGCTGCGGGGCCGGTGGCGGCGGCGCAATGCTGCGCGTCTCAAAGGGCCGCGCGGGCAGCGGCGCGCTGTCCCGCCCCAGGCCGAAGTGCGCCGGCACAAAGGTCAGCACCAGCGTGTGCACGATCAGCACCAGCACGGCCAGCAAGGCCAGCGCGCGCCGGGGCGGCGCGGGATAGGAAGAGGCGGCCAGCGTGCTCATGCCGCTTTGAAGCCCAGGTCGCGGGAAAGTTGCCGGGCCGCCGCCGCCAGGGGCCGGGCCACTACGCCGTCCCAGTCGGCGTCAAAGGTGGCCAGCGAGCCCAGCGCCACCATGCCCAGGGCCAGGTGGCCGTCGGCGTCGAAGACCGGGGCGCAAAAACCGGCCACGCCCGGCAGCAATGTATTGACGGCGCGCGCCATGCCGCGGCGGCGCACGTCCTCCAGCACCTCGGCCAGGCCGGCCATGGTGGTGGGGACGTCCTGGCGCGCCAGCTTCTGGTTGCGTGCCAGTTCCTCCTTGACCAGCAGCGCCAGCCGGCCCTGCGGCTTGCCGGCGGCCAGCAGGCGCGGCGATGAAAACGCGGTAAAGCACAGGCCGGTGGCCGAAGACAGCAGCGGCATCACGTCGCCCAGCCGCAGGTTGACCGTCACCGCCCGCGGCGATTCTTCCCAGTGCACCAGCGTGGGTCCCTGGTTGCCCCAGACGGCCAGGGCCAGGGTCTGGCCGGTCTGCGCCATCAGGGGCTGCAGGCGCTGCCGGGCCAGTTTCACGCTGTCCAGCCTGGAAAGGGAAGCCAGCCCCAGCTTGAGCGCCGCCGGGCCCAGGTCGTACAGCGTGGTGGCCGGGTCCTGGACCACCAGTCCCAGCCGCTGGAAGCTCACCAGGTAGCGGTGGGCCTTGGCTGCGCTCATGCCGGCCGCCGCCGCCAGGTCGCGCAGCATCAGGGCGCCGGGCGAGGTGGAGAGCACTTCCAGCAGGGCAAACCCGACCTCGAGCGACTGTATGCCCGCGCGCTGCGGCGCCGTGCTGCGGCGTGCGGGGGCGGTGGCGCCGGGGCTTGCTTTCATGGGCTTGACTAGAATTTCAGGTTGCCGTGGGGCTGTGGATGCATGGATCGTAACGCGGGTCCGGACCCCACCGCCGGCCGCGGCATACACGGCACAATCAAGGCCTGCGGCGAAAGCCGGCAGCCACCCACCAGGATATCGATGAAACTCGCCACTTACAAAGACTCTTCACGCGACGGCCAGCTCGTCGTGGTGTCGCGCGATCTCTCCACGGCCCATTATGCGACCGGCATTGCGGGCAAACTGCAGCAGGTGCTGGACGACTGGAACTTCATGTCGCCGCAGCTGCAGGACCTCTATGAAACGCTGAACAACGGCAAGGCGCGCCACGCCTTTCCCTTCGAGCCCTCGCGCTGCATGGCGCCGCTGCCGCGCGCCTACCAGTGGGCTGACGGCTCGGCCTACATCAACCATGTGGAGCTGGTGCGCAAGGCCCGCAACGCCGAAGTGCCGGAAAGCTTTTACAGCGACCCGCTGATGTACCAGGGCGGCAGCGACGACTTCATAGGCCCCTGCGATGACGTGGTGGTGGCCAGCGAGGATTTCGGCATCGACTTCGAGGCTGAGGTCGCCGTGATCACGGGCGACGTGCCCATGGGCGCCACGCCGGCCCAGGCGCTCGAAGGCGTGCGCCTCCTGATGCTGGCCAATGACGTTTCGCTGCGCAACCTGATCCCCAACGAGCTGGCCAAGGGCTTTGGCTTCTTCCAGAGCAAGCCGGCCACGGCCTTCAGCCCGGTGGCGGTGACGCCCGACGAGGTGGGCGATGCCTGGGACAAGGGCCGTTTGCACCTGACCCTGCAAAGCACCTGGAACGGCCGCAAGGTCGGCATGTGCGAGGCCGGCCCCGAAATGACCTTCCACTTCGGCCAGCTGATTGCTCACATCTGCAAGACCCGCAATGTGCGCGCCGGCAGCATCGTGGGCTCGGGCACCGTCAGCAACAAGGACTGGAGCCACGGCTACAGCTGCATCGCCGAAAAACGCGCGATTGAGACCATAGAAGACGGCAAGCCCAAGACCGAGTTCATGAAATACGGCGACACGATTCGCATCGAGGCCAAGGGCAAGGATGGGCAATCGGTCTTCGGTGCCATCGACCAAAAAGTGGTCGAGGCTGTCTGAGCCACCCTGTGTGAGGGCTATTTAGCGTAAGTTTTCCGCGAGCCGTCTTCAAAGACCGCATCGTCGCTCAGCAATTTGCCTTCGTTGTCCCAGGTTTTTTCGCGCGTGATGCGGCCGCGGTCGTCGTAGCTTGATTCGGCCACCAGCTTTCCGGCCTCGTTGAAGCGCTGGTGTGTGCCCAGGGGTAATTGCCGGTAGCGGCTGGAATTGCTGTAGCGGCCTGTCCTGGCGATTTTCCCGTTGTCGAAAAAATCGGTGGCTTGCAGCCAGGCGCTGTCGCCATCGCCGCCGAATTCGGTTTTGCTGCGCGGCTGGCCGTTGAGGTAATAAGACTGGTCGCTCACCAGTTTGCCTTCGGACCATTTCCTGTCGCGTGTCAGGGTGCCGCTGTCGGCAAACTCTTGCTCCCGCTCCTTGAGCGAATTCCTGGGCGCTTCACTGTCCAGCTTCCACTGGATTTCGCGCCGCTTGACACCGGCGTTGTTGAAATGGCGCTCAATGCGGGTGCTGCCCGATACCTCGTCCAGGTAATCGGGCTTGCCGCCCTCGCCCAGTGTTTCATGGCGTATGCGTTTTCCGGCCAGGTAACTGCTGCTGCCGTTCAGCACGCCCTTGCTGCCGAACAGTTCGACCTTGGAGGCGCCGCCCGAAAAACCGCACCAGCGGGTGTCGTCGGCCGGCGCCGCCAGCAGCGGCTTGTCGCCGCAGCGCAAGGCCTGGAGCTGGCCGCGATCGTTGAATTCGGCATAGGCCTGCTCGACGCTGCCGCCCGCGCGCGGCCCGTAAAACACAATGCGCCGCAGTTGCCCATTGGCGTGAAAGCTGCGCGCCAGGCCGGCCTCGGTGCCGTTGTCGTACACGGCGTCGCGCAGCACCTGGCCGTCCGCTGCGAATTCGCGCGCGCGGCCGTGCCGGTTGCCGCGCTCGTTTTCGCTGTATTCGCGCTGCAGCTTGCCGTTCTGGTAGAAGCGCACCAGGCCCATGAACTTGCCGCCCTGCAGTTCCTGCTCACGCATCAGCTGGCCCGAGTCCCGGTCCTTGCAGCGCATGATGCCGGTCTTGCCGGCGGTGGTGTTTCCGTTGTTGGGGTTGACGCTTTCGCCGTTGATTTCACAGTCCTGCACGGCATGCGCCCAGGGCGAGGCCAGTGCGCACGCAGCAAGAAGGACCAGGCGTTGCAAGGATGTTTTCATGCGGCGGCCCCGGTCTGGGTGATGAACAGGCGTATGCCGCGCAGGAACATCTCGACCGAAATCGCCACCAGGATCAGGCCCATGAGCCGCTCGAACGCCATCATGACGCGGTCGCCGGCCACGCGCTGTATGCGCTCGGACAGCACCAGCACCACGGCGCAGACGGCCATGGTGACGCAGAGCGCGGCAACCCATTCAAGCCGGCGCTCCGGCGCCTGCGACACCAGCAGCATCACGGTGGCCAGCGCCGAGGGGCCGGCCAGCGCGGGAATGGCCAGCGGCACGATCAGCGGCTCGCCCAGCAGGGGCGCGGCCTCGGGCTGGTCCGAGGGGAAAATCATGCGCAGCGCGATCAAAAACATCACGACGGCGCCGGCGATCTGCAGCGACAGGTCGCTGAGGTTCATCAGGCGCAGAAACCCGTCGCCGACGAACATGAAGGCCAGCAGCAGCAAAAAGGCGATCAGCACCTCGCGCAGGATGACGAACATGCGCCGTTCGGGCGCCACGCCTTTGAGGGCATTGGCAAAAATCGGGATGTTGCCGAAAGGGTCGGTGATCAGCAGCAGGAGCACCGTGGCGGAGGCGAAGGTATAGGCCATGGCGCAAGCTTATCAGGCCGTGCCCGCGGGCGAGGGCCAAAAACCGGTTGACGTCCCGCCACGGCGCTGCACAATGAAGACAAGGGCGCGAGCCGGGATGCCCTGCCGCCCCGCCCTTCAATGCCATCATGCACAACATGCCAGGAGACACATTCATGAGTGACGCAGACAACCCTTCTTTCCCCGGTTTCGGCAAGCTGGTGCCCGGCTTTGATTTTCTGCAGAACCTGGCCAAACAGGCGGCCGGCAGCGCCACGCAAAGCATCCCGCAGCTGCCCAACCTCGGGAACTGGGTGGCGCCCACGCTCAACGTCGAGGAGCTCGACAAGCGCATCGAGGAGCTCAAGGCCGTGCAGTTCTGGCTGGACCAGAACGCCACGGCGCTCAAGGCCACCATCCAGGCGCTGGAAGTGCAGAAGATGACGCTGGCCACGCTCAAGGGCATGAACTTCAACATGGGCGATGTGGCCAACGCCTTCAAGCTCAAGGTCGCCGACAGCGTGGCCGGCGGCGTGCAGCGTGTGGCCGACAAGGCCAGGACGTTTTCGGGGCTGGAAGTGCCTCCCTCGAGTTTTGGGACGGGCAAGCCCGCCGCAAAGGCCAAAACCCCTGCCGCGGGCAAGGCCGCCGCCGCGCCGGCCGGGGTGGTCGACCCCATGCAGTGGTGGGGCGCGCTGACCCAGCAGTTCCAGGCGATCGCGACCGACGCCATGAAGGATGCGGCCAAAAAAGCCGCGATGGACACGACCAAGAACCTGGCCGCGGGCCTGGCCAAGGACGCGGTGAAAACCGCCACCGGCATGGCCACGGGCATGGCCCGCAACATGGCCGAAACGGCGGGCAAAACCATGGCGGGCGGCGCGCGCGCGGCCATGAACACCGCGCTGCGCAGCAGCCAGGGATGGCCCACGCCGGCCGCCGGCAAGGCGCCCGCCAAACCCGCCGCCAAAACCAGGGCCAAGGCGCCGGCGCGCAAGGCGGCTGCGCGCAAAACCGCACGCTGAACCGCGCCGGATTCACCCCCGACTTCCACCTCCACTGAATTTCACCAGGACCCCATGAAGCTTTTCCCCTACGGCCACGCCACCCATCCGCAATGGCAGATGGCGGCCGGCCTGGTGCTGGCGCAGCTGCGCGCCTACCAGGCGCTGCCCGGCTACGCCAAGTCGCCCACGCTGGCGTTGCTTTACATCACCGACCATTACGCGGCCCATGCGCAGGACATCCTCGACCACCTGAGCGCCGAGTTGCCCGACATCACCGACTGGAGCGGCACGGTGGGCGTGGGCATCGCCTCCAACAATGTCGAGTACTTCGACGAGCCGGCCCTCACGGTGATGCTGTGCGAGCTGCCGCACGACCAGTACCGGGTGTTTTCCGGCGTGTCGCCGCTGCCGCCGGCCAGCAGCGGCCGCTTCAAGGCGCATACCGCGCTGGTGCACGCCGATGCTGGCACGCCCGATGTGGCCGAACTGATCGCCGAAATGGCCGAGCGCACCGACAGCGGTTATGTGTTCGGCGGCCTGGCGTCCAGCCGCTCAGGCACGGTGCAGTTCGCGCTCAGCGGGCATGGCAACGTCAAGGGGCAGGGGGCCGCCGGCGGCGTGTTCAGCGGTGGCCTGAGCGGCGTGGCTTTCGGCCGGGGCGCGGCGCTGATGTCGCGCATCACCCAGGGCTGCCGGCCGGTGTCGGCCGACCATGAAATCACCGCCTGTGAGTCCAATGTGGTGACGGAGCTTGACGGCAAGCCCGCGCTGGATGTCATGCTGGCGGACCTGGCCGTGTCGCTGGACCAGCCGCGCGAGGCGCTGGCCAAGGTGCGCACCACCCTGGTCGGCCTGAGCCGGCCGGCCGACATTCCCGATGACGGCGCGGCCCATGCCGCGGGCCGGCGCGCGGGGCAGTTTGGTGCCGAGGTGCGGGTGCGCCACCTGATAGGGCTGGACCCGTCGCGCCGGGGCATCGCGATTGCCGAGGTGCCGGCCGTGGGCATGAAGCTGGCCTTTTGCGAACGCAATATGGAAGCCGCGCGCGCCGACCTGATCCGCGTTTGCGCTGAAATCCGCGAAGAGCTGGAGCCCGAGGAAGTCACGCTGGAAGTCGCCAGCGCCCTGAGCGCATCGGAAGCCGAATCGGCACCGCATGCCGCGCGGCGCATTGCCGGCGCGGTTTATGTGAGCTGCTCAGGCCGGGGCGGGCCGCACTTCGGCGCGCCCAGCGCCGAGATGCAGATCGTGCGCCGCGCGCTGGGCGATGTGCCGCTGGTGGGTTTTTTTGCCGGCGGCGAAATCGCTCGCCATCACCTCTACGGTTACACCGGCGTGCTGACCGTATTTACGGCGCCCGCTTAGAGCACCTGCGCTTCCAGCAACTCCACAGGGTCGCCGTAACGCGCGGCCAGCGCCACCACGGCCGGGTCGCGCAGTGCGCACAAAAAACCGTCCTTGATCAAGGTGTTGCCGCCCGCGGTCACCGTCGCATCCAGCGTGATCAGGTCCATGTGCACCGGCGGCTCTTCCCAGTCGGGCATGACGCGGCGTATGTAGTCGCTGGGCTGGGCCAGGTCTATGCCGAAGTGCAGCGCGCCCGGCGCGTTGGAGCCGGCCGGGTAGACCGTGTGGCGCGGCGCCTTGGGGTTGAAGCCGCAGCCGCCGCCTTCGATCATGCGGCCGCCCACCAGCATTTCGCGCAGGATCACCGCCTCTTCCGAAATGCCCTCGACCGCGGCAATCGTGTCGCCCTCAAAATGCACGGCGATTTTTTCCTCAAAGGGTTTGGCAAAACCGACGGCCCACTGCGGGTACAGCACGCCGGCCATGGGCACCACGGCCTTGAAGTCGTTTTTGACCGAGTTGTGGTCCCAGAGGTTGGGGCCGTGCGTCGGCAGGTAGTGCACATAACAGCCGTCCTCCTCGGCCGTCATCTGGCCGCGCCAGCGGTTGGTGGCCAGCTGGTTGGCGCGCATTTCCTGCGTGAAGCTGATGCGGAAGTCGCTGCCGCGCGGGTCGGTAAAGCGCAGGTCGAAGCCGCCTTCGGTCGGATAGCGGGCGGCTGTGCCGCGGATGATCTCGCCGATCAGGTCGACCGGAAAGCGCGCCTGCGGCGTGTGCAGCAAATCGAGGTTGCGAAAGTAGGTGATCTTGACCCAGCGCTGGCCGGCGCGGCGCAGCTTGATGCAAAGCGGATCCAGGATGGAGCAGAACCAGGTCGACACCACAAAAGTGGCTTTCTGGAGCATGGCATGCACTTCTTCCGGCACCGCCGTCACCTGGGTGCTGGGCTCCATGTAGATGCGCACCTCGGCGCCGCGCGATTTGGCGATGCCGATCACCGCGTCGATCACCCGCGGATCCAGCAGCGGGTCGGCCAACATCAACACCCTGTCCCCCGGGCGTATCGCCATCACGCGTGAAAAATTGTCCAGCGCCTGGAAAAAGTATTTGGTGTCGGTCAGGTTGGCCGCCACGGGGATGGGCAGGCCGACGTAGGTGGAGCTTGGGGTCATCGCGGTTCCGTTAAGAATTGCATGCACAAAATTCGTGTTTTCGGCTTAAAACGGCTGAATATTACCAGTAAACGCGATATTTTATTAGTTGACTAATATAATTGCATGCAATTGACGTCACGCCTACCCAACCAGCGGGGGCCAAGGGTCCGGCTTCGCCGGCCCAAGGCGCCGCCCCCTTGAGGGGGAACAGGCTACACGCAGTGAACCTGGACGGGGGTGTTACCTCCTCAATGCGGCGAAAGCCTCAAACTCCCAGCTCCGCATGGCCAGCAGCAGCGTAAAACCCTCGCGGTCCTTGTCGCCCAGCTTCTGGTCCGTCTGGTGCTGCTGGGCAAAATCCTGGGCCACGCGCTGCATGCGCTCCAGGAAGGAGGGTGCCAGGCCGCGGCTGATGGCGCCGTGCACCAGCAGCAGGCCCTCGCCGTTGCCGTCGAAGCCGCCTGAAAAATAGTCGAGCAGGGCGTTTTCACGGAAGTAATCCATCACCGGCCCATGCGGGCGCCAGCGAAAGGTCTTGGCGAGTTTGAGCCGGTAGCGGTTCAGGGGCTTGAGTTCGATGATGCCTATGCGGTCCAGCTGCGCCAGGTATTTGATGCACTCGGCCTCCGAGAGCCGGTAGCTGCTGGTGATCTGCTCCAGTGTCCATTGCGAGAGCACACAAATCGCGGTCAGCAGCAGCTTTTTATCGGCGACCACGGCTTTCTCCTGCGCCTCGGTCAGTTCGGCCAGCAGCGGCTGGGTGTCGGCGATGCGCCTGGCGAGGTCGGCAAAGTCCAGCTTGAGCGCGCGGCAGATCGCATCTATGCGCGACAGCGGCATGTCCCCCTTGGCCAGCATGCGTTTGACGCTGGATTCGGCCATGCCCAGTTTGGCGGCCAGGTCCGCATAAGTCATGCGCGCGGCCTTGAGTTCTTTTTTGAGGACGGTGACGAGGTCGGCGGTGGTGCTCATGGGTATCGATTATCGGTACTTTGGGGTTGAAGAGGCTCCACCGCGCTGAATTTTGATGCTTGCGGCCCTTTCCGCCCCCACAGTGCGGCTCACTCACATATATAGACAGGAGCTTTCCGCATGCAGACCATCCCCTCCATTCTTCACCGCCGGGTTGAGCCGCTCCTCTGGCACGCGCGCCCGGCTGCCCTGGCCTGGCGCCGTGAATGCATCCTTGCTGCTGTCTTCTTGCTGTTGCTGGCGGCCGCGCTGCTGGGGCCTTCGGTGGCCCAGCCCGCCCACTACCATGACTTTGCCGACCAGCGCAGTTGGGGCTGGCTGCCGCACGCGATGGACGTCATCAGCAACCTGCCCTTCGCGCTATGGGGCATGCTGGGTATCTGGGCGCTGCTGCGGGCTGTCCGCGAGCGCGCCGTCAGCGCCGCGGCGGCGGCCATGGCCGGGCTTTTTTTCGGCGGCCTGTGGGCGACGGCGGCGGTGTCCGCGGCCTACCACCTGCAGCCCGGTGACGCCGGCCTGGCCTGGGACCGCGGCGGCATGGTGCTGGCTTTTGCCGGGCTGATGGGCCTGGCGGCGATGCGGGCCGTCAGCACGCGCGCCGGCATGGCGCTTGCCACGGCCGTGCTGGTGCTGGGGCCGCTTTCCGTCTACGCCTGGTCGCTGGGCGGCAATGTGCTGCCCTGGGCGGTCTTGCAGGGAGGCGGCATGGCGCTGATCCTGGGCTTTGCCTGCCTGCGTCCAGCGCAGGCCTGGGAACTGCCGGTGCGCTGGGGTCTGGTGATCGCCATCTATGCACTGGCCAAGCTGCTGGAGCTGGGCGACCACGCAGTCTACGAATGGACCGGCCAGCTGGTGTCGGGCCACAGCCTCAAACACATGGTGGCCGCCTGCGCCGCCTGGCCCGTGGTGTCGGCCCTGCTGGCCGCGCGCGAAATCAAGGCAGAATCCAGTGCACCGTCCAGAAACAGAGTGGGTCCGTCGCTTAGGCGCGCAGCCCGCCGCACAACCACCGAAACGAGGAGTCAAGCATGAGTGTTGATAGGGCCATACCGGTGTCGCCGCCGCCTGTCCAGGGGCACCCGAACCAGTTCGCGCTGCTCAAGCAGCGCCGCTTCGCGCCTTTTTTCTGGACGCAGTTTTCCGGCGCGGCCAACGACAACCTCTTCAAGTTCGCCTTCACCGTGATGGTGACCTACCAGCTCAGTGTGAGCTGGCTGCCTCCGGCGCTGGCCGGGCTGGCCATAGGCGCGCTGTTCATCCTGCCCTTCCTGCTGTTCTCGGCCACCAGTGGCCAGCTCACCGACAAGTTCGAAAAAACGCGCGTGATCCGTTTCGTCAAAAACCTCGAAGTCGTGATCATGCTGATCGCGGCCGTCGGTTTTATGAGCGGCAACGCCAACGTGCAGGTGCCAGTGCTGCTGGGCTGCACCTTTCTGATGGGGCTGCACTCCACGATCTTCGGCCCGGTCAAGTTCGCCTACCTGCCGCAGGCGCTTAACGAGCGTGAACTCACGGGCGGCAACGGCATGGTCGAGATGGGCACGTTTGTGGCCATCCTGCTGGGCCAGGTCGTAGGCGGGCTGATGGTGGCCGTGCCGCAGGTCGGGCCCGACTATGTGGCCATGGCCTGCGTGGGCCTGGCCCTGGTGGGCCGGCTGGTGTCGCAGTTCATTCCGCTCACGCCGGCGACCGACCCGGGCCTGAAGATCAACTGGAACCCGGTGACGGAAACCTGGCGCAACCTCAAACTTGCCAGCGACAACCTGGTGGTGTTCCGCTCCATGCTGGGCATCAGCTGGATGTGGTTTTTCGGCGCCGTGTTCCTGAGCCAGTTCCCGAGCTTTGCCAAGGAAGTGCTGCACGGCAACGAGCAGGTGGCGTCCCTGCTGCTGGTGGTGTTCTCCGTCGGCATCGCGACCGGCTCGCTGCTCTGCGAGGTGCTCAGCAAGCGCCACGTTGAAATCGGCCTGGTGCCGGTGGGTGCCATCGGCATGAGCGTGTTCGCGGTGGACCTGTATTTCGCCTCGCGCGGCCTGCCCGCCGTGCCCATCATGAGCGTGGGCGAATTCATGGCGCAGCATGCCCACTGGCGCGTGATGATTGACCTCGCGCTGCTGAGCCTGTTCGCGGGCCTGTACAGCGTGCCTATGTATGCCTTGATCCAGCTGCGCAGCCAGCCCACGCACCGGGCTCGCATCATCGCGGCCAACAACATTCTGAACGCCCTGTTCATGATCGTCAGCGCCGTCCTGGCCGGCGCCCTGCTCAAGTCCGGCTTCAGCATCCCGCAGATCTTCCTGTTCGTGGGCTTGGCCAATGCGGTGGTGGCCTTCTACATCTTCATGCTGGTGCCCGAGTACCTGCTGCGCTTCATCGCGCTGATTTCCTCGCGCCTGGTTTACCGCTTCAAGATCACCGGCGACGACAACATCCCGGCGCAGGGCGCGGCCGTGCTGACCTGCAACCACGTGAGTTTTGTCGACCCGGTGCTGTTGATGGCGGCCAGCCCGCGCCCCATTTACTTCGTGATGGACCACCGCATCTTCAAAATGCCGGTGCTGGGCTGGCTGTTCCGCCTGGCCAAGGCCATCCCCATCGCGCCGCGCACCGAAGACCCGGCGCTCTACGAAGCGGCCTTCGAAGCGGCTGCCAAGGTGCTGCGCGATGGCGACCTGCTGGCCATCTTCCCGGAGGGCGGCATCACCAAGAACGGCGAGCTCCAGGCTTTCAAGGGCGGCATCATGAAGATCCTGGAAAACGCCGAGCGCGACGGCCTGCAGGTGCCGGTCGTGCCCATGGCGCTGACCAACCTCTGGGGATCGTTCTTCAGCCGCGTGGAAAAAGGCACGGCCATGGTCAGGCCTTTCCGGCGAGGGGTTTTCAGCCGGGTGGGCTTGAACGCAGGGCCGGCGCTCACGCCGGCCGAAGTACAGCCCGAGGCCTTGCGCGCGCGGGTCGCCGCATTGTTGGAAGCCTGAAGCGAAAAAAGTATCGAAATTCGATGCTTGTCGGCCATTTCAAGGAAACTGTATCGCTATCTGCATGACTTTGGCGTGAGGCGGCCGCACATTAGCGGCACCTCAACAACCGCAAGGTTTTTTATGCAGACGCTGATACACCGTGACTCCAAACCCTGGCAACTGCAGGTCTGGGCTTCTTTCCTGATCGCTGTTTTCCTCTGCGCCGTGGGCTTGTCCTACCTGCCCGGCCGGGACCTGGACCGCGCTTTCATGGTCATGGGTTATTTCTTCTGCCTGTCGGCGGCCTTTGTGCTGGCCAAGTATGTGCGCGACCAGCAGCAAAGCAGGGCCGAAGGCAAGCTGGCCGACACGCCCATGTTCAGGCTGGTGGTGTGGGGCGGCTTCTTCCTGGCCATGTCGCTGACCGGCTGGGGCCTGTGGCGCATGGAGATCAACGAAACCTACAAGGCTTTCCTGGGCGTGAGCTGGCTCTACCTGATCACCTGCAGCTTCACCTTGGCCAAGACCTTGCGCGACAGCCATGAAGCCGACCTCAGCGAAGCCCGCATGGGCCGTGCCGCCCGCAGCCACGCGGCCAATGAATAAGCACCGCACACACCAAGGAAACATCATGAAAAATCGACTTGCCACTTATCTGTCCGCTGTCTGCATCGCCCTGGCGGGAAGCGCCGCGTTCAACGCGCAAGCCCAGTCGGAAGCCTCGGCCCTGAGCGCCGTGTCGGCCCTGCCGGTGGCTTCCGTGGTGGTCGGCGCCAGTGCCGCCGCGGGTTCCGTCGTGGCCATTCCGGTGGTGTTGTCCACGGCGGGCACTGTGCTGGTGGTCAAGACCGTCGAGAGCACGGCCCGCGGAACGCTGTATGTGCTGGAGCGCGCCTCCGACGGCGCCCGCGCCAGCATAGAGGTGGTGGGCCGGGGTGTGGCCGGCGTGTCCGTGGTGGCCGGGACGGCCGTGGTCGTCAGCGTGGTGGGCGCGGGTGTGGTGCTGTCGGCGGCCGGGGAGGCGATTGCCTTTATCCCCAATGCGCTGGGGCGCGCCTTGCTGCACAACGAACGCCTGACCCAATAAGCCGGAGCCATCCCATGAAAATCTTCAAAGCCCTTTTGCCGCTGCTGCTGGCCGTCGCGTTAGGTGCGGCACCTGCCGCCCATGCCGGGCGCTCCTGCGAAGCGCGCAAGACCACCCCCCAGACCGTGGAGCGGGCCATGGTGCTCGCCGAAAAGACCCTGGCTTCGCTCAACGCCAGCGGCGAAAAAGTCGTGCTGCTGGCGCGGGCCGGCCAGGATCTCGGCAAATACGGGTTGCGCTATTCGCACCTCGGCCTGGCCTACCAGTTACCGGACGGGCAGGGTGGCATGACCTGGCGCGTGGTGCACAAGCTCAACAGCTGTGGCACCAGCGACTCGGCGATTTACCGCCAGGGGCTGGGCGAGTTCTTTCTTGACGACTTGTGGCGCTTCGAAGCGGCCTGGGTCGCGCCATCGCCGCAAGCCCAGGCGCAGCTGCTGGCGCTGTTGCAGGACCCGGCACGGATCACGGCCATGCACCACAAGCCCTACAGCATCGTCAGTTATGTCTGGGGCCGCAAATACCAGCAGTCCAACCAGTGGGCCATTGAAACCATGGCTGCCGCCGCGGAGCCCGGCGTGGCCACGCGCGAGCAGGCGCAGGCCTGGCTGCAGTTCAAGGGCTACGAGCCCACGGTGCTCAAGCTGGGCCCTTTGACCCGGCTGGGCGGCCGCATGACGGCCGCGAACGTCGCGTTCGACGACCACCCCAACGACAAGCGTTTTGCCGACCGCATTGAAACCGTCACGGTGGACTCGGTCTTCGCCTGGCTGCAACGGGCCCGCATGACGGACGGCAAGCCTATGGTGGTGGTCGGGCTGTGAGTGATGCGTTTGTGATGTTCGGAAACTGGAGACAAGCATGGCCAATACCCTGCGATTGACGGAAAAATGGATGCACCGCGGCCTCTGGCTGGTGGCTTTTGTGTTCGCCGGCTTCCTGATAGGCTTGGGCGGCACCGTGGTGGGTGACCTCCCCAAGGTCGAGAAACAGCTCTCGCTCGACGATTACATGGATGCCAACGCCAGCACCGCGCTGCGCAATGCCATCAAGGCCGCCGAGCGCGCAGGGCAGGATGCCCAGGCCGCGCTGGAACAGGCGCAGCTCAAGCGCCGGGCGGCCCAGGCTGATTCGGCGGCCGCGCGCGAAACCTTTAACAACTGGCTGTCCACGCGGCACGCCACGCAGCTGGCCGAGCAGGACCCGGAGCTGGTCTCGCGCACGCGGGCGCTGGATGCGCTCAAGGAGCGCGAGCGCGCGGCCGGTGCGGCCGTCGAGGCCCAGCAGCAGGCCGCGCTCGATGCGCGCCAGGGCGCCGCGCGCGAACGCCGCAAGCTCCGCGAGATGGAAGAAGCCGCGCAAGTGCAGCTCAACGCCGAATACCGGCGTGTGGAATTGCGCGTGTTTTTGTACCGCCTGGCCCTGACGCTTCCGCTGCTGGCGGCGGCCGGCTGGCTGTTCGCGAAAAAACGCAAAAGCACTTACTGGCCTTTTGTCTGGGGCTTTATCTTCTTTGCGCTGTTCGCCTTCTTCGTCGAGCTGGTGCCCTACCTGCCCAGCTACGGTGGCTATGTGCGCTACATCGTGGGCATTGTTGTCACGGCACTGGTCGGCCGTCAGGCCATCGTCGCGCTGAACCGCTACCTCGAAAAGCAGAAACTGGCCGAGCAGTTGCCCGATGCGCAGCGCCGCGAGGAACTGAGCTACGACACGGCACTCAAGCGCCTGTCAAAAAGCGTGTGCCCCGGCTGCGAGCGGGCCGTGGACCTCAAGAACACGGAGATCGATTTTTGCCCGCACTGCGGCATAGGCCTGTTTGACCATTGCCTCCAATGCGCCACGCGCAAGAGCGCTTTTGCGAAGTTTTGCCATGCCTGCGGTGCAACCGCAGCTGGTTCGCAGCAGGACGCCGCCATACCTTGAGTTTGGGCAGAACATGACTGGCGCAGGACGTTCTATGACTACTCGGGGCGCCTCCCTTTGCCTACAGACGAAGTCTGTGGATGCGCGCACATTCAGTCATCTAACTTACAAAAGGTTCCATCGTGAAAACACATATTCGTCATCAGGTGGCATCGCTGTTTTTTCTCTTGCCGGTTGTTGCCGCTGTCGGCGCGCTGATGCCAGCCACGGTGATGGCCCAGGCTGCCATGCCCGAAGTCCGCTCCCTGCAGGTTAATTCCGATGGAGGTTTGAGCTCGGGTGCTGACCTTGAATTCACCGTTGAAGCGACACCGCGCGGACAAGCCAGCTTGCGTATTCGCGGGGTCCAGCGCAACATTCCGCTCAAGGAAGTTTCGCGGGGCGTTTACCGCGGCGAATACACCGTCAGGCGCCAGGACCGAATTGCCGAGACCAGCCTGATCCGTGCGACCATCAAAGTACGCAACCGTAGCGCTGCTGCCGACTACAGTTTTCCCGCCGGATTTTCGGGTAACCCGGTCGCTGCAGCACCGCCCGTGGTGGCAGGACCGCCACCCGCAGTGCTGAAAATTGATCGCTTTGCCGTGGCGCCTGTCGAGAAGATAGAGCCAGGCGCCGAACTACGATTTATGCTCAATGGCATGCCTGGCGCGACCGCTACTTTTGACATCCCCGGCGTCATGGACAACGTTGCCATGCGCGAAACCCGCCCCGGCGTCTATGAAGGCAACTACACCGTCCGGCGGCTCGACAACCTGGCGCCGTCCCGGCCTATCGTGGCCCGGCTGCGCATGGGCGACAAGGTTGTCACTTCCACCCTGGCCCAGCCCTTGACGATGGATGCCAAGGCACCCGTGCTGCGCAACCTGTCCCCTCGTGAAGGCGAAGTCGTGGCGAGCAACGCCGCCACTTCGGTGTCGGCATCTTTTGACGATGCGGGCGGTGTTGGTGTAGACCCGAAGAGTGTTCGCATTCTGCTGTCCGGCCGCAACGTGACTGCCGAGAGCAACATCACAGCGCAGTTCTTCAGCTACCGCGGCGACCTGCCGCCCGGACGCTATACGGTGGACGTGTCAGCCAAAGACCTGGTGGGCAATACGATGAACAAGGTCTGGGTCTTTGACGTGGGCGGGGCTGCTGCCGCCGTCCTCACCACGGTGCCGCTGCAGGTCACCAGCCATGCCAACAATACCGCTGTGGAGGGCAATTCCACCACAGTGCGCGGAAAGACTGCGCCAGGCGCCACGGTCGACGTCAAGGTCCATGCCATTGCACCGGTTGCCGGTCTGTTCGGTGTGGCGCAGGATGTGCTTTCCGAGCGGGTCCAGGCGGACGGCGCAGGAAACTTCTCCTTCAGTTTTTCACCGCGCCTGCCCCTGCCTGGTACTCGTTATGAAATTGCCATGACCGCGCGTAAAGCGGAGCTCGCCACCGAGTCTCGGCTGGAGCTGTTCCAGAAACAGAACTAGGCACTCCGGGCCTGTTGCGCGGGTTACCCTCGTCTCGCCGGCGCAAGTTGTTATTGATGACATACCGAAGGCCGTGGAAAGGGTATATCGCCAGTCAGACTGGACGGCCGAAGAAGGGATAGCCCGGGTCGTTATAGCCGTGGCTGGACGCGTGGCCGGGCACCACCAGTTCGTTGACAAAGGCTTCGTCGTCCTTGTCCAGCACCAGGTCCACCGCGCCGTAGACGTCCTCCAGGTGGGGCAGGGTGCGCGGGCCGACGATGACCGAGCTGACCAGCGGGTTGGCCAGCACCCAGGCTGCGGCGAACTGGCCGGGAACCTGGCCTTTGCCTTCGCAACGGGTCTTGATCTTCTGCGCGATCAGCAGTGATTCTTCGCGAAACTCGGTTTCCAGGATGCGTTTGTCGCCGCTGCCGGCGCGCGTGCCTTCGGCCGGCGGCTGGCCGGGCGGGTATTTGCCGGTGAGCACGCCGCGCGCCAGCGGGCTGTAGGGCACCACACCCAGGCCGTAGTGGCCGCAGGCCGGCAGGATTTCGACTTCCGGGCCGCGATTGAGCAGGTTGTAGTAAGGCTGGCACACGGCGGGTTGCGGCACGCCCAGTTCCTTGCACAGGCGCACCACCTCGGCGATGCGCCAGCCGCGGAAGTTGGACAGGCCGAAGCTGCGCAGCTTGCCCGCGCGTATCAAATCGCCCAGCGCGCGCACCGCTTCCTCGAGGTTTTCCTCGTGGTAGTCGCGGTGCAGGTAGAGGATGTCCAGGTAGTCGGTCTGCAGCCGCGCGAGGATGGCGTCGGTCTGCTGCACCAGCCAGCGGCGCGAGTAATGGCTTTCATTGATGCTGTCGCTGACCGCATTGCCCAGCTTGCTGGCCAGCACCCAGTGCTGCCGCTGGCCGGCCAGCAGCTTGCCCACGTCTTTTTCGGACTGGCCCTGGTTGTAGACGTCGGCGGTGTCTATGAAGTTGAGGCCGTGCTCGCGCGCCGAGGCCACGATGCGTGCCGCTTCTTCAAAAGGCGTCTGCTTGCCGAACATCATGGTGCCCAGGCACAGGACGGAGACTTTGAGGTTGCTGTTTCCAAGGCGGCGGTATTGCATGGTCATCTTTGCGGCAAAAAAACAATAAAGGGGAAGGGCCTGATGTTGCCTCAGCTTGTTGTCTTGCGCTGTGGGTCGGCTATTTCGCGGGTGGCCGGCGTCCGGAATTTCGGTGAAGTATCTGAATTTGATGCTTATCGTACAAATCAGATGATCTTGTATCTTTAAATGCAACCTTTTGAACGCCCCCCCGCACACTGCGCCCACAAGCATGTGCTTGGGCCTTCGGGTTATTTATGAAGATCGCTTCTTCCTTGTCTTCCCTGTTCCCCCTGTCACGCCTCTCACGGTTGTCGCGTCGCACGGCTCTGGCCGCCGCGGTGCTGGGCGCCACGGCCCTGACGGGCTGCTATGTTGTGCCGGTGCAGCCTGCACATCCGCCGGTCACTTCCACGGTCTACGTCACGCCGGCTGTCCCGGCCAGCACGACCTTTGCGGCGCGGCTCTACCCGGCCAACGACATGGCCCGTGCCTACGGCATGGTGGGGGCGGTGGTGACCAACGACATGAACGGGCGCGGGACGTTCACCACCAACATCAACGGCGAGAGCTTTACCGGAGAGGCCACGCGCATCGCGGGTTCATCGACGCGTGAAGGCGTGGCCAATGGTTCGGGCAGCCGGGGCAACTACATCAGCTGCCGCTATCAGATGAACTCGTCCACCCTGGGCACCGGGCAGTGCAGGCTGTCCAACGGCGCCGAGTTCACCATGCATGTGGGCGGCTGAACCTGGCGCGGAACGGGCTTACTGCCCGAACTGCTCCGCCGCTGCGACCTGCGGCGCCGCCTTGAGGTGGCCCACATACTGCAGCGGCTTGTGAATCCGGATGGAGGGCACGTCGCCCTCCCTCATGTGCAGCAGGTCGCCGGGGTTGATCAGGCGCGGATCGGCGTCGGTGAGCGGCAGGCCGGCGCTGCGGTAGGCCTCCAGGATGAACTGCGAGCAGAAGAACTGGTCGTTGCGTCCCAGGCCCAGCTGCACGGCCGCGATGCCGCGTATGCAGAAGTCGCGCACCATGGACGGCACCAGCGGCAATTCGCACATGCGCCGCTCCAGCGCGAACGGGGCCTGCAGCATCACACCGACGTAGTTGTATTTCTGGCCTTCGTGGCGGGCCACAAAGCTGTTGATCTTCACGGCCTGCCCAGCCGTGAGGTCGGGGTGGCGAAAGGCCACCACCGTCGCTTCGTCTTCCAGCATCGCGTCCACGCTGCGGATGCGTATGCCCGAACCCACGGCTTCGGCGATCTGCCGGTTGCCCATGTAGACCGCGGCATGGCTCACGGGCGACAGCGTGATCAGGCGTATGCCGACCGAGTTCAGCCCGTTTTCGGCGGTGAGGATGATGTCGCCCGGGCGCAGCGTGTCGGCGTTGACCAGTTCCCCCCCGTTGCCCGGGTTGAGCGCCATGTTCTGGAAGCCCAATGTAGGCGCGCCGCTGGTTTCATGCGGCTTGATGGCCGTGGCGCAGCCGCCCAGCCCCAGCATGGCCGCCAGGGCCAACATCCCTGCAAATCGGGTGAGTCGGAGCATGGTGTTTCCTCGTTGTTGTTTGTTTGCAGGGGTGGAGCCGCAAGGGATTACGGCGCGGCCCGCTCGACCAGGTACTCTTTGGCGTACCAGAAGGTTTCCGGCGACTTGAAGGCGCCCAGCGTACCTTCTTTTTCGTCCTGGCGCGAACGCAGGTCCCAGCGCTCGTCAATGACGCGGCATGGCTCGCAGGGCTTTTCCCCGGGGCGGCGCTGCACCAGGGCGTAGCGCGTGTTCTTGAAGAGCGCGTCCATGTCCTGGTAATCCACCGGTTGCGCGGCGAAGTAGGGCACGATTTTGGCGCCGGGGATGATGAACTCGTAGCGCTCGAAATGCCCATTGAAGTTGCTGGGCACCGATACCGCCTGGCCTTTGAGCAGCGCATTGGTTTCCGCGCGGAAGCGGCCCATGTCGCCGTTGAAGGGCGCGGTGACCCAGGCCAGCGCGAACAGCACCGCAAAACTGCTGAGCGCGGCGACGGGCCGGGTCCATCGGGGTTTGGCCATGCCCGCAATGCAGGCGGCGGCCAGCACGGCCAGGAAGATCCAGTACAGCGGCGAGAACAGCCAGGTGTCCTGCGTGGCGCGCACGCCGCCATAGCCGATCAGGCCCATGGCCAGCGCGCCTATGAGGCAGATCACCAGGGTCAGGCTGAACCAGATCCGCGCGATGCGCTCCCAGTAGAGCGCGATCAGCACGGCCAGCGCCGGCATGGCGGGAATCAGGTAACGCGTGGAGCGCTGCGTGGGCACCATGAACACCAGTGCGAAGGCCAGCAGCCATATCCACAGCGCTTTTTCGGTATCGCTGATGGACTGGCCCGTGGCTTTGCGCTGGCGCCAGGCTTTCCATGCCGCCCAGGTACAGCCCACCGCGACAGGCAGCAGGAACAGCGCGTTGGAGTAATAGCCCGTCAGGATGGTCAGGATGCCGCTGCTGCCGCTAAAGGCAATGGCGAAGTAGCCTTTGGACGAGTTCATCTTGCCGGCGTTCTCGCCGACGACGAATTCGCGCCAGACCTCGCCCGGCTGCGGGTCTATGGCAAACCACAGGCCGAAAATCGCCAGGGCCAGCGCGCAGATGGCCGCCACCTTGAGGCCGTCGCCGACGATGCCGGGCCGCAAGACTTCCCAGGCCGGCTTGCGCGCACCCAGCAGCTGGTAGCACAGCGCCAGCGCAAAGCCCACCGGCACCACCATGACAAAAGACTTGTAAAGGCAGCCTATGCCGATGGCGATGCCCGCCAGCAGCGGAAACTGCCAGCGCGAGGCCAGCAGCTTTGCGGGCGACCAGGCAATCGCAAACAACACGCCGAACAGCCAGAAGGTTTCGGGTGCGCTCGTCAGGTAGGGCCGGCCGTAGCGGTAGGTGCTGAAGAAGGACAGGTAGACGATGGCGGCGATGGCGCCCATGGCCAGCGCGTGGCGGCGGCGGTCGGCCGGCGCGGTTTCACCGTGGACGACCTTCCAGGCCAGCAGCGCTGTCATCAGGGCGATGGCCCAGGTATAGGCAATACTGGGCAGGCGCAGGTTGAGCAGCGTCCAGTGCTCACCCCAGCCGCCGGCCACCATGGCCTGCCAGAACAGCACCGGCGGCTTGGTGTTGCGCATGAAGTCGTAGGAACTCACCAGCGGCAGCCAGTGGCCGGTTTGCGCCGTGAGCCGCGCGATGTGAGCGTAGACCAGCTCGTCGCCGTTGCGCGGGATGTGGTCGCCGGCCAGGCCGAACAAATAGCCCAGGGCGACCAGCAGGGCCAGCCCTATCCAGATGCGGTGGGCGGGAAAGCGTGTTTTCAGGGACTCAGGGCTTGTCATGGACATCGGCGGGCGGTGGGTGCGCGGCGGCATCGGCTGCAATTTTGGCGCGGCGGCGGCGGAAAGTCATGCGGTCGTTGGCCACAAAATTGCAGACGCTGGACAGTACGATGGCCAGCACATTGGCCAGCAGGTAGTGCATATACAGGGCCAGCCATTTGGTCAGCAGCGACTGCAGCACGATGGCCAGGCCGGCGGCCATCACGTACTTGGAGAAGAGGAACAGCGCCGAATGGTGGACTTCGTGCTTGCGGTCGCGCCAGGTCAGGCGCCGGTTCCAGTAGAAGTTGCTGATGGTGGCGACGGTGATGGCCAGCGCGATGGAGTAGTTGAGCCGGTCATGGAAGTCCGCGATCCAGTTGAACAAAAACTCCTGCGCGAGGTAGAGCACCGCGAGGTTGACCACCGTACCGCTGGCACCCACCACGCCGAACTTGATGAAGCGCCAGCGCACCATGGGCTGCAGGCGCGCGGGCAGGCGCCGGATCACGGCCTCGGCAAAAGATCGGAGTGTGGACATCAGGGGGTATGGGTTCAGGGCGCCGCCAGGCACTCGCGCGCCTTGGCCAATACGGTGTCCGGTGCGATGACCTTCAGGCACTGGTTGTCGCCGTCGCAATAGGATGAGCGGTGGTTGTAGGCGGTCAGGCAGGGCGAGCAGGGCCACTGGCTGTAAAAGGAATGGCACTGCGGCGTGAGCGGCGCATACAGGCCCGGTGTCTCGGGGCCGAACAGCATCAGCGTCCAGATCGGCGTGAGCGCCGCGAACTGGCCAGGCCCGCCGTCGTTGGTGACCAAGAGGCGCGCCACATGGAACAGCGCCAGCAGCTCGGAGATCGAGCGCGTGTAGCCGGTCAGGTCTATGACGGAGCTGGTCGGGTTGGCCGGAAAGGCGGCCTGCACATCGGCCACCAGTTGCCGCGCCAGAGCCTGGTCGTCCTTCAGGCCTATCACCGCCACGGCGCAACCGTCGGCCACCAGGCCCCGGCACAGCGCGGTGTAGGAATCCAGCGGCCAGGCGCGTATCGGCAGGATGCCGCCGCCCGGATAGACCAGCACCAGGGGCTTGCCGGCGATCGCGGGAAAGTCCTGCGCCAGGCGGGCCTCAATGCCCGGCACCAGCGCCGGGTCCAGCTGCACGTGCGGCGGCGCTTTGCCGCTTGCCGCCGCCAGATTGGCCGGCAGCTTGGACTTGGGCACGGCGGTCGAATCAATCGCTCGCGCCAGCGTCAGGAACTGCGCGCTGATGTGGTGGTAGGGGTTGTAGGGCACCGGCCGGTTGATGTGCGAGCCGCGGTACAGGCCTTCCTGCGTGTGGCGGTGAAAGCCCACGCGGATGCGCGCGCCGCTGGCGTACGACAGCAGGCTGCTGATGCGCGAGAACAGCTCGCAGTCAATCGCCACGTCGACATGCGCGCGGCGCAGCTCGCCGATCGCCTTCCACAGGCTGGACAGCAGGCCGCCCAGCGACTTGTCGTCCACCGTATGCACGTTGGCCGGGTCCACCACCTGCATGAGGTCCAGAATCTCGCGGTTCTTGCCGAACAGCAGGGCATGCAGCGGCGCATCGGGGTAGCGTTGCTTGAGCTGCGCGAACATCTCATGGGCCAGCACCAGGCTGCCCATTTCCGACAGCAAGATCACCACGATGGCGCGCGGCGCCTGGTCAATCTTGCCGTCCTTGCGAAAGCGCCGCGCCACGGCGTCCACCGCGGAGACGGCCGCGCACAGCGGAATGCCTGCCCAGCGGTCTATCCAGCGTTGCAAGTTGATGTTCATTACACCCCCCGCTGCCTGTCGGCACGGAACCGCGCGCTGAATTCGCCGAAGCGGCCGGCGTCCAGCGCATCGCGCACTTCCTGCATGAGGTTGAGGTAGTAATGCAGGTTGTGGATGCTGGACAGCATGGGGCCCAGCATTTCGCCGCAGCGGTCCAGGTGGTGCATATAGGCGCGCGAGAAGTTTTTGCAGGTGTAGCAGCTGCAGGTCGCATCCACCGGCTGGTCTTCGGTCTTGTAGCGCGCGTTGCGTATCTTCAGGTCGCCGAAGCGCGTGAACATATGGCCGTTGCGCGCATTGCGCGTGGGCATCACGCAGTCGAACATGTCGACGCCGGCGGCCACGCCCTCGACCAGGTCTTCGGGTGTGCCCACGCCCATCAGGTAGCGCGGCTTTTTGGCGGGCAGGCGGTGCGGCGTGTGCGCCATGATGCGCTGCATCTCTTCCTTGGGCTCGCCCACGCTGACGCCGCCCACGGCATAGCCCGGCAGGTCCAGCTGGACCAGCGCGTCCAGCGATTCCTGGCGCAGGTTTTCAAACATGCCGCCCTGCACGATGCCGAACAGCGCGTTGGGGTTCTCCAGCTTGTTGAACTCGGCGATGCAGCGGCCGGCCCAGCGCAGGCTCAGTTCCATGGAATGGCGCGCTTCGCTTTCGGTGGTGATGTGGCCCTTGGTGTCGTAAGGCGTGCATTCGTCGAACTGCATCACGATGTCGCTGTTGAGCACGGTCTGGATCTGCATGGAGATTTCGGGCGTCAGGAACAGCTTGTCGCCGTTGACGGGCGAGGCGAACTTCACGCCCTCTTCGGAAATCTTGCGCATCTCGCCCAGCGACCAGACCTGGAAGCCGCCGCTGTCGGTCAGTATCGGCTTGTTCCAGCTTTCAAACTTGTGCAGGCCGCCGAATTGCTGCATCACGTCCAGGCCGGGCCGCATCCAGAGGTGGAAGGTGTTGCCCAGGATGATTTGCGCACCCATATCGTGCAGCGATTGCGGCATCACGCCCTTGACCGTGCCGTAGGTGCCGACCGGCATGAAGATGGGGGTTTGCACCACGCCGTGGTTGAGCGTCAGCTTGCCGCGGCGGGCGTAGCTGCCGAGATAGGCGCCGGCGCCTTCGCCGGCCGGCGCGTCGGTCTTCAGAACTTCAAATTCGAGCATCTTGGGATTGTCGCAGGTGTACGCGGGGAGATTCAGGCGCCCTCAGGCCCCGTCAGTTGCGGGCCAGAGGGGTTTTGCGCGCCAGCAGCATGGCGTCGCCATAGCTGAAAAAGCGGTAACGCTGGGCGATCGCATGCCGGTACAGCGCCATGATGTGCTCATAGCCCGAAAACGCGCTGACCAGCATCATCAAGGTGCTTTTGGGCAGGTGGAAGTTGGTCAGCAACAGGTCGACCACGGCGAACTCGAAGCCCGGCGTGATGAAGATGTTGGTGTCATTGCACTCGGGGCCGAACTTGGCGTAGGACTCCAGCGCGCGCACCGTGGTCGTGCCCACGGCCACCACGCGGCCGCTGCGCGCCTTGCAGGCGGCGACGGCCTCGCGCGTGGCCGGGGGCACCTCAAAGCGCTCAAAGTGCATGGTGTGTTCGGCGATGTTTTCGGCCTTGACGGGCTGGAAGGTGCCCGCGCCCACATGCAGGGTCACGCTGGCCCGCCGGATGCCGCGCGCCTCCAGCTCGGCCAGCACGGCCTCGTCAAAATGCAGGGCGGCCGTGGGCGCCGCCACGGCGCCCGGGTTTTTGGCGAACACCGTCTGGTAACGCTGCTCGTCCTCGGCGGAATCGGTATGCGTGATGTAAGGCGGCAGCGGCACATGGCCGTGCTGCGCCATCAGCGCGTAGGGGTCGCTGCTCAGGCGAAAGCGGTACAGCGGCCCGCTGTCCTCGGGCCAGCGGCCCAGCAAGGTGGCGGTGAAGCCGCCGTCCATTTGCAGCACCGCGCCCGGCAGCGGTTTTTTGCTGACCTTCATGTGGGCGGCGACTTCATGGCCCTGGTCCGCATGGGGCGAGAGCACCCGCTCTATCAGCAGCTCCAGCTTGCCGCCGCTGGCTTTCTGGCCGAAGAGGCGGGCCTTGACCACCTTGGTGTCGTTGAAAACCAGCAGGTCGCCGGGTTGCAGCAGGCCGGGGAGTTCGGTGAAACGCCGGTCCACCGGCGGGCTTTCGCGCCCGTCGAGCAGGCGCGAGGCGCTGCGCTGGGCGGCGGGGTGTTGGGCTATGAGTTCTTCGGGCAGTGCGAAATCAAAATCGCCTAGGCTGAAATGCGTTTTCATGAAGGCACAATTGTCCCATGTCGCCACCCGGTGCTCCCGCCCGCAAAACCGCCCCGCCCGAGGCCGGGGAACTGGCTGCGGCCCAGGCCAGGCCTGAAAAAGCCCCGGCCAAGTCGCCGGCGCAAAAAGCCCTGGAAAAACTGGGCCTGCGCCGCGACATCGATCTGGCCCTGCATTTACCCCTGCGCTACGAGGACGAAACCCGCATCGTGCGCCTGGCCGACGCCCGCGACGGCGACCTGGTGCAGATCGAGGGCGTGGTGACGCACAGCGACGTCGCCTTCCGGCCGCGCCGCCAGCTGCGCGTGACGGTGGACGACGGCAGCGACACCTGCGTGCTGCGTTTCATCAATTTTTACCCCGCCCACCAGAAGACGCTCAGCGTGGGCGCGCGCGTGCGCGTGCGCGGCGAGCTACGCGGAGGCTTTGTCGGCCGCGAGATGATCCACCCCAGTTTCAGGCTGGCCGAAGGCGAGCTGCCGGGCGCGCTGACGCCGGTCTATCCCACGGTGGCCGGCCTGCCGCAGAACTATTTGCGCAAGGCGGTGCTCAGCGGGCTGTTCCGCGCCGACCTGCGCGAGACACTTCCCCAGGAAGTGCTGGGCAAGGGCTTGCCGCAAGCCCTGTGGAGCCTGCGCGAGGCGCTGCAGTTCCTGCACCACCCGACGCCTGACGTGTCGCTGGCCACGCTGGAAGACCGCAGCCACCCGGCCTGGCAGCGCCTGAAAGCCGAGGAGCTGCTGGCCCAGCAGCTGTCGCAGCTGCAGGCCAGGCGCATACGCGCGGCCATGCGCGCGCCGGCGCTCACGGGCCCGGCCATGCGCGGCCCGCAATGCACGCTGGAAGAACAATTGCTGGAACGCCTGCCCTTCCGGCTCACCGCGGCCCAGCAGCGCGTGTGCGGCGAAATCGAGGCGGACCTGAAGAAAAACATCCCCATGCACCGCCTGCTGCAGGGCGATGTGGGCGCCGGCAAGACCGTGGTGGCGGCGCTGGCCGCGGCCCGCTGCATGGACGCGGGCTGGCAATGCGCGCTGATGGCGCCCACCGAAATCCTGGCCGAGCAGCATTTCCGCAAGCTCATTGGCTGGCTGGAGCCCCTGGGCATCAAGACCGCCTGGCTGACCGGTAGCCAGAAGGCCAAGGAGCGGCGCGAGATGCTGGCGATGATAGAAAGCGGCGACGCCGGCCTGGTGGTGGGCACGCATGCGGTGATCCAGGACAAGGTGAAGTTCAAGAACCTGGCGCTGGCCATCATCGACGAGCAGCACCGCTTCGGCGTGGCGCAGCGCCTGGCCCTGCGCAGCAAGATGACTGAAGGCGGCGAAGAACCTCATTTGCTCATGATGACCGCCACCCCGATTCCGCGCACTCTGGCCATGAGTTATTACGCCGACCTCGACGTCTCCACCATCGACGAGCTGCCGCCCGGCCGCACGCCCATCGTGACCAAGGTGGTCAGCGACGCACGGCGCGACGAGGTGATCACTCGCATACGCGGCCAGCTCGCCGAGGGGCGCCAGATTTACTGGGTCTGCCCGCTGATCGAGGAAAGCGAGTCCATCGACCTCGTCAACGCGACCCAGACCCATGAAGCCTTGAGCGCGGCCTTGCCGGGCGTGATGGTCGGCCTGCTGCATTCGCGCATGCCGATGGCTGAAAAAAAGGCGGTCATGGCGCTGTTCACCGGCGGGCAGATGGGTGTGCTGGTCAGCACCACGGTGATAGAGGTGGGCGTGGACGTGCCCAATGCCTCGCTGATGGTGATAGAGCACGCCGAGCGTTTCGGCCTGAGCCAGCTGCACCAGCTGCGCGGCCGGGTCGGGCGCGGGGCGGCGGCTTCGGCCTGCGTGCTGCTGTATTCCACCGGCGATGCGCCCCGGCTCGGCGAGATGGCGCGCGAGCGCCTCAAGGCCATGGCGCAGACCAATGACGGCTTCGAGATCGCCCGGCGCGACCTGGAAATCCGCGGGCCGGGCGAATTCCTGGGCGCGCGGCAGTCGGGCGCGCCGCTGCTGCGTTTTGCCGACCTCGCCACCGACACGGAATTGCTGGCCTGGGCGCGCGGCCTGGCGCCCACCATGCTGGACCGGCATGCGGAACTCGCGCACCGGCACATCCTGCGCTGGCTGGGCGGCAAGGCGGAGTACCTCAAGGCCTGAACACCGCGATACGGCAGGCGAGAAAAGCAGGACAATAAGCCCATGACGCTGACCGAACTCAAATACATCGTCGCCGTTGCCCGGGAAAAGCATTTCGGCAAGGGCGCCGATGCCTGCCACGTTTCCCAGCCCACGCTCAGCGTGGCCATCAAGAAGCTGGAAGAGGAGTTGCAGGTCAAGCTGTTTGAGCGCAATGCCAATGAAATCACGGTCACCCCGCTGGGCGAGGAGATCGTGCGCCAGGCCCAGAGCGTGCTCGAGCAGGCCGACAACATCCGTGAAATCGCCAAGCGCGGCAAGGACCCGCTGTCCGGCCCGCTGCGCCTGGGCGTCATTTACACCATAGGCCCTTACCTGCTGCCCGACCTGGTGCGCCAGGCCATCGCGATGACGCCGCAGATGCCGCTGATGCTGCAGGAGAATTTCACCGTCAAGCTGCTCGAGGAACTGCGCACCGGCGAAATCGACTGCGCCATCCTGGCCGAGCCCTTCCCGGACGCCAACCTGGCGATCGCGCCGCTCTATGACGAGCCCTTCATGGCGGCCGTGCCCAGCGCGCATGCGCTGGCCGCGCGCGGCGGCGTGACGGCCGAGGAGCTCAAGAAGGAAACCATGCTGCTGCTGGGTACCGGCCACTGCTTTCGCGACCATGTGCTGGAGGTCTGCCCCGAGTTCGCGCGCTTTTCCAGCAGCGCCGAAGGTATCAGCAAAAGCTTTGAGGGCTCCTCGCTGGAGACCATCAAGCACATGGTGGCGGCCGGCATGGGCATTACGCTGGTACCCCGTTTGGGCGTGCCCAAGGAAGCGCTGGCCGAGCAGGCCGCCGCCAAAAAGGCGGGGAAAGGAAAAACCGCCCCGGCCCGCGGCAAGGTGGCCGCAGAGCAACCTTCGTTCATCAAATACCTGCCCTTCGAGGGCGACGTGCCGAGCCGGCGCGTGGTACTGGCCTGGCGGCGCAGCTTCACGCGTTATGAAGCCATCGCCGCGCTGCGCAACGCCATCTACGCCTGCGAGCTGCCCGGCGTCATCCGCCTGTCTTGAAGCCCGCCTATGGCGCGCATTGACGGCGGCTGTTGCGGCCGCCATCCCGATTTCGTTAAAGTTGCCCCTGAATTTTCAAAAAAAGGAAACCCAATGGCCAAGCCTTCCGCCAAACCCAATGGAAAAGCCGCACCCTCCATCAACATCGGCATCAGCGAAAAAGACCGCGCGGCCATCGCCAAGGGCCTGAGCCGCCTGCTGGCCGACACCTACACGCTTTACCTCACCACCCACAACTTCCACTGGAATGTGACGGGCCCCATGTTCAATACACTGCACCTGATGTTCATGACGCAGTACACCGAACTCTGGGCCGCGGTCGACCCCGTCGCCGAACGCATACGCTCGCTGGGCCATCCCGCGCCGGGCTCTTATGCGCAGTTCAGCAAGCTGGCGTCGATTCCCGATGTGCCGGTGCTGCCGCCCAAGGCGCTCGAGATGGTGCGCATCCTGGTGCAGGGCCATGAAGCCGTGGCGCGCACCGCGCGCGAGCTGTTCCCGCTGGCCGACAAGGCCCATGACGAACCGACGGCCGATTTGCTGACCCAGCGCCTGACGGTGCATGAGCAGACCGCGTGGATGCTGCGCTCGCTGCTTGAAGAATAAGCTCGCCCTCTATCTTCAGCTGATCCGCTGGAACCGCCCGGCGGGCTGGCTGCTGCTGCTGTGGCCTACGCTGTCGGCGCTGTGGGTGGCTTCGCACGGCTTTCCGGGCTGGCACCTGGTGGCGGTGTTCACGCTGGGGACCATCCTGATGCGCAGCGCGGGCTGCTGCGTCAACGACGTGGCCGACCGGGACTTTGACCGCCACGTCAAACGCACGGCCCAGCGGCCGGTCACCAGCGGCGCGCTGTCGGTGCGCGAAGCGCTCATCGTCGGCGCGGTGCTCGCGCTGCTGGCCTTCGGCCTGGTGCTCACCACCAATACCGCCACCATCGCCTGGTCGTTCGCGGCGCTGGCGATCGCGCTGGCCTACCCTTTTGCCAAGCGTTATGTGTCCATGCCGCAGGCCGTGCTGGGCGTGGCCTTCAGTTTCGGCATTCCCATGGCTTTTGCCGCCGTGCAGTCGCGCGTGCCGCTGCTGGCCTGGGTGCTGCTGCTGGGCAACCTGTTCTGGGTGGTGGCTTACGACACCGAATACGCCATGGTGGACCGCGACGACGACCTCAAGATAGGCATGAAAACCTCGGCCATCACGCTGGGCCGTTTTGACGTGGCGGCGGTGATGGTGTGCTACGCCGCCTACCTGGTGGTCTGGGCCTGGGTCCTGCCGGACATGGTGCGCCAATCGCCCGTTTTTTGGGTCGCCATGGGCGTAGCCCTGCTGCAGGCCTTGTGGCATGGCTGGCTGATTCGCAAGCGCGGGCGCGAGGACTGCTTCAAGGCCTTTCGCCTCAACCACTGGCTGGGTTTTGCGGTTTTTGCGGGCATCGCCCTGTCTTACCTGGGCCGCTGACCGCGCAAGGCCCGGAAGGCGCCCATAAAAAAGCCCGCGTGAAGCGGGCTTTTTTGCGTCAGCCTGAGCTGGTCAGACGGCGGCCTTCTTGGCCTTTGCCTTGCGCTTGGCTTTCTTGGCCTTTGCCTTGGTGGCGGGGGCTGCTTTTTGGGCGGGTGCTGCGGCAGGCGCGGCAGCGGGGGCTGCTGCAGGTGCTGCGGCGGGAGCCTGGGCCGATGCGGATGTGGAAATCACGGCCAGGGGCATGGCGAGGACGGCTGCGCTGATGAGGGTGGACAGAAGTTTGTTCATGTGAAGCTCCGGATGTTGGGAAAAGTTGTAACGCGGATGCTGCCGGGGTGTCCCACAGGGTGTGGATCAAGACAAGCTGCACGTACGCTCCTGTTCAACGTTTGCCGCCGCCGGGCGGTTGACGCGTCTTTCAGGCGCCGCCGAACTCGTCGCCCAGCTCGGCGGCGCGTTGCCGGGCGGCGTGGATGGCGCGCATGAACTGCATCTTGACGCGGTCCTGCTCCATCGATGTCAGCGCAGCGTAAGTCGTGCCGCCTTTGGAGGTGACCCGCGCGCGCAGCTCCTGCGGCGGCTCATCGGAGGCCTGTGCCAGCGCGGAGGCGCCCACAAAGGTGCCGATCGCGAGCTGGCGCGCCTGCGCCAGGGGCAGGCCCATGTCAGTGCCGGCCTCGATCATGGCCTCGATGAAATAAAACACATAGGCCGGGCCTGAGCCGGACAGCGCGGTCACCGCGTCCAGCTGGGCTTCCTCGGCCAGCCACAGGTAGTCGCCCGTGGGCTTGAGTACTTTTTCGATCGCCTGCCTGTCGGCGCCGGTGGCGGCCTCGCGGGCGAACAGCGCCGTCATGCCCTTGCCGACCAGCGCCGGTGTGTTGGGCATGGCGCGCACCACGCGCTCGGTGCCCAGCCAGTGCGCAATGCTGCCGGAGCGCACGCCGGCCGCCACGCTCAGGTGCAGGGCGGTTTTGGTGTGAAAGCGCGTTTGCAGGGCCGCATCCTTGAAGACCTGCGGCTTGACCGCCCAGACGACCAGGCCGGCGGCGGCCAGCCAGGCGCCCGGGCCTTCGTGAACCTGAATGCCGAATTGCTGCGCGAGCTTGGCGCGCTGCTCGGCGAAAGGCTCGACCACCTGGATCTGGCCGGCCGGCAGGCCCTGCTTGAGCAGGCCGCCGATGATGGCGCTGGCCATGTTGCCGCCGCCTATGAAGGCGATGTGTTCGGTGTTTGCGCGGGAGGTGGATGTCATGCGTTGTCAGTCCAAAAATTCAAAGGCCAGCCACTGGCTGATTTGCCGGGGGCTGAAGTTGTCGTCGCTGATGAACATCAGGCTGCGGCGCCCGTTGGGAAGCACCGGGCCCCAGCTCATGCTCTCGCTATTGTCCAGCTGTTTGAGCCGCGGGCCGGCGCCAGGGCCGGTAAAGGCCGAAAAATCCGCCAGCAGGGTTTTGCCGGCCGGCCGGTAAGCGCCCGGCCGCAGGGTGGGAAGCTCCAGCGTGTCGCCGGCCTGGCGGGTATCGATCAGGTAAAGGCGCAGCGAATTGCCCGAGCCCGTCACGTAGGCCCGCTCCAGCACCAGCATGCGCTCGGCGTCCAGCATCAGGATTTCCGCCACGCCGTTGTCGGCAAAGGCGGTGGGCGGCACGGGCGCGCGCGGGATGGCGTCGGGTACATAGGCAATCTGCCGCAGGGCCTTGCCGCTGGCCAGGTCTATCTGGGTGAAGCGGCAGGGGCCGCCCGGCGCCTCTACGCTGGGCACGGGGCCGTCCTGCAGCAAGGCGTTTTCCATGGCGATCCAGGCCGTGCGGCCGTCGGGCGCCAGCGCCAGGCCTTCGAGCGTCAGGTTGCCGCGCGGCCCCGCGCCGGCCTGGAAATTGAACATCGCCGGCAGGGCGAATTCGCGCACAAAGCCGCCGTCGGGACGCGCTTCGCGCAGCCAGGGCGCGGTGCCGCTGGGCGCATGGCCTTCGCTGGTCCACAGCAGGGTGTTGCTGGCCGCGCGCCAGCGAATCGCTTCCGGGTCGGGCACCGGCCCGCCCCGCAGCGCCGAAGGATAGGGGCTACCGTCAGCCTGGCGCAGCGTGGCCACGCCCAGCAGCTCGGGCGCGCCCAGGCTGTCCATGCCCAGCGCGATGCGCGCGGTGTAAAAGCGCGCCGGGTTGATGCTGGAGCTGTCGTCGCTGATCAGGTAATAGAGGTCGCCGGCCGGGTCGTAGTCCATGCCCGACAGCCCGCCCACGGTGCTGCCCTGGAATTGCAGGCGGTGCGCAAAACGGGATTCGCCGATCAGGCGCAGGCGTGCGCGGGGCGGCTGGCCCGCCGCGGGCGGCAACGGCGGTGCCGCGCAGCCGGCCAGGCCCAGCACGGCGGCCGCGCCGGCGCCGAGGATGAGCCGGCGCTTCGAAAGAGACGTGGCGGGGGTGTTCATGCGGCCAGTCTAGCGGCCGCCCCTGTGGGAAATGTGACAGCGGCGCAGGCAGCGTTCACTGCAGCACGGTCTGCCGCACCGCCTGCTCCCAGCGCGCCATCAGCTCGGCCGCCCGGTCCGCGCCCAGGGTGGGCAAAAACTTGCGCTCGGCGCGCCACATGCCCGAGAGTTCTTCGGTGCTGCGGTACACGCCGCTGGAAAGCCCCGCCAGGTAGGCGGCGCCCAGCGCGGTGGTTTCAATCACGGCCGGGCGTATCACCGGGATGCCCAGCAGGTCGGCCTGGAACTGCATCAGCAGGTCGTTGACGCAGGCGCCGCCGTCCACGCGCAGCTCGGCCACGGGCGCGGCGCCGGCGCCGACCGCGTCGCGGCTCATGGCCTGCAGCAAGGCCGCGCTCTGGTAGGCGATGCTTTCCAGCGCGGCGCGCGCGATGTGGGCGACGGTGGTGCCGCGTGTGAGCCCGGTGATGGTGCCGCGCGCGTCGGGTTTCCAGTAGGGCGCGCCCAGGCCGGTGAAGGCCGGCACCATCATCACGCCGCCCGAGTCGGGCACGCTTTCGGCCAGCGCCTGCACTTCGGCGCTGCCCTTGATGGCATGCAGGCCGTCGCGCAGCCATTGCACCACGGCGCCGCCCACAAACACGCTGCCCTCGATGGCGAACTGGGTTTGTGCGCTTGGCTGGGCCGCACTGGTGGTCAGCAGCCCGTTGTGGGAAGTCTGGAACTGCCCGCCCGTGTGCATCAGCATGAAGCAGCCCGTGCCGTAGGTGTTTTTCGCCATGCCGGCCTTGAAGCAGGCCTGCCCGAAGAGGGCGCTTTGCTGGTCGCCGGCGACGCCGCCGATGGCAATCGCATGGCCCAGCAGCTCGGGCCGCACCTCGCCGTAATGCGCGCTGGAGGGCAGCACCTGGGGCATCAGCGAGGCCGGGATGCCCAGCAGGTCCAGCAGTTCCGTGTCCCACTGGTTGTTGTGCACATTGAACAGCATGGTGCGCGAGGCGTTGCTGACGTCGGTGGCGTGTAGCGCGCCGCCCGTGAGCTGCCACATCAGCCAGCTGTCTATGGTGCCGAAGGCCAGTTCGCCGCGCTCGGCCTGCGCGCGCGCGCCGGGCACGTTGTCGAGCAGCCACTTGAGCTTGGTGCCTGAAAAATAAGCATCAACCAGCAGGCCGGTTTTGGACTGGATCAGTTTTTCCTTGCCCTGCTCGCGCAGTTCGGCGCAGGTGGCTTCGGCGCGCCTGTCCTGCCAGACGATGGCGTGGTGCACCGGCTGGCCGGTCTTGCGGTTCCAGAGGGCGGTGGTTTCGCGCTGGTTGGTGATGCCCAGCGCGCGTATGTCGCCGGCCTTGATGTTCGCTTTGGCCAGCACCTCGCGCGCCGTGGCCAGCTGGGTGCGCCAGATTTCATTCAAGTCGTGCTCGACCCAGCCGGGCCGGGGGTAGATCTGCGGCAGCTCCTGCTGCGCCAGGGCCACGATGTGGCCGTGTTCGTCAAACACGATGCTGCGGGAACTCGAGGTTCCCTGGTCGAGGGCAAGGAGGTAGGTCATGCGCTGGAGTGTATGAAAACCGCTGTTGCCCGGCGCTCAGGAATGGGCCACTTCGCAGCTCACGTCCGCTTCCTCCAGCAGGGCCGGGAAGGGCTCGGGCGGCGGCATGTCGGTGAACAGCCGGTCAATCTGTGAAAGCCTGGCCAGCTCGACCATGGCCGGGCGGTTGAATTTGCTGCTGTCGGCGGCCAGCCAGACCTCGCGGGCGTGCTCGATGATGGTCTGCGCGACCTTGACCTCGCGGTAGTCGAAGTCGCGCAGCGAGCCGTCGGGCTCTATGCCGGAAATGCCGATGACGGCGATGTCGACGCGGAACTGGCGCATGAAGTCCACCGCCGCCTCGCCCACGATGCCGCGGTCGCGCGCGCGCACCACGCCGCCGGCCACGATGACCTCGCAGTCGGTGTTGCCGCACAGGATGGCCGCCACATTGAGGTTGTTGGTGATGACGCGCAGTCCCTTGTGGTTCAGCAAGGCCTTGGCGACGGCTTCGGTGGTGGTGCCTATGTTCAGGATCAGCGAGCAGTCGTTGGGGATGCGCCTGGCAACAGCCTCGGCGATACGCGCCTTGCCTTCGGCATTCAGGCTTTCGCGCTGGCGGTGCGCGATGTTTTCAATGGTCGACGTGGGCACCCGCACGCCGCCGTGAAAGCGCGTCAGCAAGCCGGCTTCGGACAGGCGCTGCACGTCCCGCCTGACGGTCTGCAGGGTGACGTTGAGCTTGTCGGCAAGCTGCTCGACGGAGGCCGAGCCGTGGGCGCGGACCACGTCAAGAAGCTTGATTTGCCTGGGATTGGAGTTCACGCGGGTCCAAGTCTGGGGGGATCTAAGGGGAAATCGGGGAATTAAAAGGACCTAAGAATGACAGCTGTATGGCCTTGGGGAAACTTTATATCGAAACAAAAGGAAACAGATAAGGGAAAACAATTAGATAAAACAATCAGAAAGGAAGAAAAATAGAAAAAAACCGAACTTATCAAGTTCCGTCTGCAAATCCTCGGGAGACGCTTTCTTGTTGACTGTTTCAAATTTCTTGCCTGTCCCGGCGCCGGCCGGGGTGTGTGGCGACCTGTTCCGGCCCCAGCGGGGCGGGGGAGCGGCGTGATGCAGCTGTCCCTGGACCAGATCAGCAAAAAGGTCGGCGCCGAGCAATGGCTGTACGACATGAGCCTGGCGCCGCGCAGCGGCGAAGTCACGGTCTTGCTGGGCGCCACGCAGGCCGGCAAGACCAGCCTGATGCGCATCATGGCCGGCCTGGACGTCCCCACGCACGGCAAGGTCCTGGTCAACCAGGCCGACGTGACCGGCATGCCGGTGCGCGAGCGCAACGTTGCCATGGTCTACCAGCAGTTCATCAACTACCCCTCGCTGCGCGTGGCCGACAACATCGCCTCGCCGCTCAAGCTGCGCGGCGAAAAAGACATAGAGCGCAAGGTGCGCGGCCTGGCCGAGCGCCTGCACATCGACATGTTTCTGGACCGCTACCCGGCTGAACTCTCGGGCGGGCAGCAGCAGCGCGTGGCCCTGGCGCGTGCGCTGGCCAAGGGCGCGCCGCTGATGCTGCTGGACGAGCCGCTGGTCAACCTCGACTACAAGCTGCGCGAGGAATTGCGCGAGGAACTGACCCAGCTCTTCGCCGCGGGCGACTCCACGGTCATTTACGCCACCACCGAGCCCGGCGAAGCCCTGCTGCTGGGCGGCTACACCGCCGTGATGGACGGCGGCGAGCTGCTGCAGTATGGCCCGACGGCCGAGGTTTTCCACGCGCCGCAGTCGCTGCGCGTGGCAAGGGCCTTCAGCGACCCGCCCATGAATCTGGTCGCGGCGCTGCCCGCCGCCCAGGGCCTGCAGCTGACGGGCGGCCCGGCGCTGGCGCTGAAACTGCCGGACGCGCCGGCGCAGCGCCTGGCCTCTTTCACGGCAGGGATTCGCGGCAGCGCCCTGCGTATCACGGCCCGCGAAGGCGACGTGGCACTGCTCGGCAAGGTCGAGCTGGCCGAGATCTCGGGCTCCGACACCTTTGTCCACGTGGCGACGACCGTGGGCGAGCTGGTGGCGCAGCTCACGGGTGTGCACTACTTCGATCTGGGCGCGCCCGTCACCCTGTACCTGGACCCGGCGCAGGTTTATGTTTTCGACGCCGAAGGCGCGTTGCTTTTGGCTCCACGGAGGTCGCATGGCGCGCATTGACCTGGACCTGGCCCATGCCTACCGGCCCAACCCGCGCGAGGATAGCGACTACGCGCTGCTGCCGCTGAACATGAGCTTTCGCGACGGCGGCGCCTACGCGCTGCTGGGCCCCTCGGGCTGCGGTAAAACCACCATGCTCAACATCATGTCCGGCCTGCTGGTGCCCTCGCAGGGCAGCGTCAAGTTCGACGGCGTGGACGTGACGCGCGCGACGCCGCAGCAGCGCAACATCGCGCAGGTTTTCCAGTTCCCGGTGATCTACGACACCATGACGGTGGCCGAGAACCTGGCCTTTCCGCTGCGCAACCGCAAGGTGCCCGAAGAGCAGATCAAAAAACGCGTGGGCGAAATCGCCGAGATGCTGGACATGAGCGGCCAGCTCAACCAGCGCGCGGCCGGGCTGGCGGCGGACGCCAAGCAGAAGATCTCGCTGGGCCGCGGCCTGGTGCGGCCCGACGTGTCGGCCGTGCTGTTCGACGAGCCGCTCACCGTGATCGACCCGCACCTCAAATGGCAGCTGCGACGCAAGCTCAAGCAGATCCACCACGAGCTCAAGCTCACGCTGATCTACGTCACGCACGACCAGGTCGAGGCGCTGACCTTTGCCGAAGAGGTGGTGGTGATGACGCGCGGCCGCGCGGTGCAGACCGGCTCGGCCGACGCGCTGTTCGAGCGGCCCCGCCATACCTTTGTCGGCCACTTCATCGGCTCGCCCGGCATGAACTTCCTGCCGGCCACGGTGTCCGGCGGCGCGCTGCGCGTCGCGGACCGGCCGCTGGCGCTGCCGCCCGGGCGCGCCATGCCCGACGGCGAGCTCAAGCTGGGCGTGCGCCCCGAGTATGTGGTGAAGACCGCGCCCGGCGACCCGGCGGCGCTGCCCTTTACCGTCACGCTGGTGCAGGACATAGGCACGCACTGGATGCTGACGGCGCGCATCGGCGAGCACACCCTGAAAGCCCGCCTGAACCCCGCCTCACGCGCACCGCAGGTCGGCGAAGAGATCTGGCTGCAGGTCATGGGCACGCACACCTGCCTGTACCTCAACGATGAACTGGTGGAAGCATGAGCACGACGACGAAGCCTGTTAACCAGAAGGCCTGGCTGCTGGTGCTGCCGGTCATCATCTGCGTGGCCTTTTCCGCCATCCTGCCGCTGATGACGGTGGTCAACTATTCGGTGCAGGACATCATCTCGCCCGAGCGCCGCGTGTTTGTCGGCACCGAGTGGTTTGCGTCCGTCATGCGTGACGAGGATTTGCATGCGGCGCTGTGGCGGCAGCTCACGTTCTCGCTGGCGGTGCTGGCGGTCGAGATCCCGCTGGGCATCGCGCTGGCGCTGTCCATGCCGGCGCAGGGCTGGAAAGCCTCGCTGGTGCTGGTGCTGGTCGCCCTGTCGCTGCTGATCCCCTGGAATGTGGTCGGCACCATCTGGCAGATCTACGGCCGGGCCGACATAGGCCTGCTGGGCGCGATGCTGCAGAAGGTGGGCTTTGACTACAGCTACACCGGCAATGCCACGCACGCCTGGATCACGGTGCTGATGATGGATGTCTGGCACTGGACGCCGCTGGTGGCCTTGCTGGGTTACGCCGGCCTGCGCTCGATTCCCGACGCCTACTACCAGGCCGCGCGCATAGACGGCGCCAGCAAGTTCGCGGTGTTCCGCTACATACAGCTGCCGAAAATGCGCGGCGTGCTGATGATCGCCGTGCTGCTGCGCTTCATGGACAGCTTCATGATCTACACCGAGCCTTTTGTGCTCACGGGCGGCGGGCCGGGCAATGCCACGACCTTCCTGTCGCAATACCTCACGCAAAAAGCCGTCGGCCAGTTCGACCTGGGCCCGGCGGCGGCTTTCTCGCTGATTTACTTTTTGATCATCCTGCTGCTGTGCTTCATCCTCTACAACTGGATGCAGCGGGTGGGTACGCAGGAGAAGGAGGGCGTGGAATGAACACACCGAAATTCCAGGCTCGCACGCTGTTCCTCATCGCCTACATCCTGTTCGCGCTGCTGCCCATCTACTGGATGGTCAACATGAGCTTCAAGACCAACAGCGAGATCCTGTCGAGCTTTTCCTTCTTTCCCCAGCAATTCACCTGGGACAACTACAAGACCATCTTCACCGATCCGTCCTGGTATTCGGGCTACATCAACAGCCTGATCTACGTCGCCATCAACACGGTGATCTCCATCACCGTGGCCTTGCCGGCCGCCTATGCGTTCTCGCGCTACAGCTTCCTGGGCGACAAGCATGTGTTCTTCTGGCTGCTGACCAACCGCATGACCCCGCCCGCGGTGTTTTTGCTGCCCTTCTTCCAGCTCTACACCACGGTGGGCCTGATGGACACCCACATCGCGGTGGCGCTGGCCCACCTGCTGTTCAACGTGCCGCTGGCGGTGTGGATCCTGGAGGGCTTCATGAGCGGCATTCCGCGCGAGATCGACGAGACCGCCTACATCGACGGTTATTCCTTCCCGCGCTTTTTCACGCGCATCTTCCTGCCGCTGATCAAGGCCGGCGTGGGCGTGGCGGCGTTTTTCTGCTTCATGTTCAGCTGGGTGGAGCTGCTGCTGGCGCGCACGCTGACCAGCGTCAACGCCAAGCCCATCGTCGCGACCATGACGCGCACGGTGTCGGCCTCGGGCATGGACTGGGCCACGCTGGCGGCGGCCGGCGTGCTGACCATAGTCCCGGGCGCCATCGTGATCTGGTTTGTGCGCAACTACATCGCGAAGGGTTTCGCGATGGGCAGGGTCTAGAAGGAGATGACAGATGTTTGAGTGGATGGCCTGGACGACGCCGGTGGCGGTTTTTTTCAGCTGCATCGTGCTGATGCTGGTGGGCATGACGGTGTGGGAGATCAAGTCGCCGACGACGATGCGGCGCGGCTTCCTGCCGCTGGAAACCACGCGCGGCGACCGATTGTTCATAGGCCTGCTCAGCGCGGCCTATGTGAACCTGATTTTTGTCGGCATCAGCGGCAAGCTGGCCGGCTGGCTGGGGCTGGAGGCGGACCCCTCCATCTGGATCAGTTTTGTGCTGTCCATGGTCTTGCTCGCATGGATCATGCGCAAGGGCTAGGCAGGACGTGAGGAAAAAAGAAGTGCGCAGAAAAAGGAACCCGGCTCATATTCCCCGGAGCCGAACAAGCCTTCAACCACGGGGAGTGAACCAATGAGGAGACAAGTCATGAAGATGCGTTATACGGCACTGGCAGTGGCCGCGGTGTGTGCCATGGCCAGCCCCGGCTGGGCCGGCGAGGCCGAAGCGAAGAAATGGATCGACAGCGAATTCCAGCCTTCCACGCTGTCCAAGGACAAGCAGCAGGCGGAGATGAAGTGGTTCATCGACGCGGCCAAGAAGCTGCAGGCCAAGGGCGTGAAGGAAATCTCGGTGGTGTCCGAGACCATCACCACCCACGAGTACGAATCCAAGACGCTGGCCAAGGCCTTTGAGGAAATCACCGGTATCAAGGTCAAGCACGACATCATCCAGGAAGGCGACGTGGTTGAAAAACTGCAGACCTCCATGCAATCGGGCAAGTCGATTTACGACGGCTGGATCTCCGACTCCGACCTGATAGGCACCCACTACCGCTACGGCAAGATCCTGGCGCTGTCCGACTACATGGCCGGCGCGGGCAAGGAATACACCAACCCGGGCCTGGACCTCAAGGACTTCATCGGCACCAGCTTCACGACGGCGCCCGATGGCAAGCTCTACCAGCTGCCCGACCAGCAGTTCGCCAACCTTTACTGGTTCCGCGCCGACCTGTTCGCGCGCAAGGACCTGCAGGACAAGTTCAAGGCCAAATACGGCTACGACTTGGGCGTGCCGCTGAACTGGAGCGCCTATGAAGACATCGCCGAGTTCTTCACCAACGACGTGAAGACCATAGACGGCAAGCCCATTTACGGCCACATGGACTACGGCAAAAAGGATCCGTCGCTGGGCTGGCGCTTTACCGACGCCTGGCTGTCCATGGCCGGGACCGCCGACAAGGGCATTCCCAACGGCATGCCGGTGGACGAGTGGGGTATCCGCGTGGCGGCCGACAAGTGCACGCCGGTGGGCGCCTCGGTGGCGCGCGGCGGCGCCACCAATTCGCCGGCCGCGGTGTACGCGCTGACCAAGTATGTGGACTGGATGAAGAAGTACGCACCCAAGGAAGCCAGCGGCATGACCTTCGGCGAGGCCGGCCCGGTGCCGGCCCAGGGTCAGATCGCCCAGCAGATCTTCTGGTACACGGCCTTTACCGCCGACATGACCAAGAAGGGCCTGCCGGTCGTGAACGCCGACGGCACGCCGAAGTGGCGCATGGCGCCCGGCCCCAACGGCCCCTACTGGAAGCAGGGCATGCAAAACGGCTACCAGGACGTGGGCTCCTGGACCTTCTTCAAGGACCATGATGCCAACAAGGTCGCCGCCGCCTGGCTGTATGCGCAGTTCATCACCTCCAAGACCGTTTCGGCCAAAAAATCGGTGGTGGGCCTGACCTTCATCCGCGACAGCGACATCCACCACGAGTACTTCACCAAGAACGCCGCCAACTACGGCGGCCTGATCGAGTTCTACCGCAGCCCGGCCCGTGTGGCCTGGACGCCGACCGGCAACAACGTGCCCGACTACCCCAAGCTGGCGCAGCTCTGGTGGAAGAACGTGGCGCAGGCTGTGACGGGTGAAAAAACGCCGCAAGGCGCGATGGACAACCTGGCCGACGAGATGGACCAGGTGATGGGACGCCTGGAGCGCGCCGGCATGGCCCACTGCGCGCCCAAGCTCAACCCCAAGAGCGACCCGGCCAAATGGCTGAGCGACAAGGGCGCGCCATGGGCCAAGCTGGCCAATGAAAAGCCCAAGGGCGAAACCATCAACTACGACAAGTTGCTGCAGGCCTGGAAAGACGGCAAGGTGCGTTAAACCGCGGGGCCGTGCGGCGCTTGGGTGCCGCACGGCCCTTTTTTGCGGATGAGGGCGGCGCTTGCCGCCACGGCGCTGGGGTAAGCTCGTCGCCACTTTAAAAAAATGGGTTTGTATGGAACGGGAATCAAAGCCCATGTCGACTGAATTCGCACCTGCTGCCGCCACGCGGCGCCAGGACTTGATGGACAGCCTGGCCGCGCCTCGCCACTACGACATCGCCATCATCGGCGGCGGCGCCACCGGCCTGGGCGTGGCGCTTGACGCCGCCGCGCGCGGGTTTTCCGTGGTGCTGGTGGAGTCGCACGACTTTGCCAAGGGCACCTCCTCGCGCGCCACCAAGCTGGTGCACGGCGGCGTGCGCTACCTCGCGCAGGGCAATATTTCACTGGTGCGCGAGGCCTTGCTGGAGCGCACCACCTTGCTGGCCAATGCACCGCATCTGGCGCAGCCGCTGCCTTTTGTCATGCCTTCCTACAAATTCTGGGAGGCGCCGTTCTACGGCATAGGGCTCAAGATGTACGACGCGCTGGCCGGCAAGGCCGGCCTGGGCGCGACCGAATTCCTCAATCGCCAGGAAACCCTGGCGTATTTGCCGACGGTGCAGCCGCGCGACCTCAAGGGCGGCGTCAAGTACTGGGACGGCCAGTTCGACGACGCGCGGCTGGCGCTGGCGCTGGCCCGCACAGCCGCGCGCCAGGGAGCGCTGCTGGTCAATTACTGTGAGGCCACCGGCCTGATCCATGAAGGCGGCAAGCTGGCCGGCCTGCATGCGCGCGACCAGGAAACCGGCCGCACATTTGAGATCCGCGCGAGCTGCGTGGTGAACGCGGCCGGCGTCTGGGTGGACCAGCTGCGCCTGCAGGACGGCCAGGCCATAGGCCGCGACACCAAGCCCATGGTGGCGCCCAGCCAGGGTGTCCATATCGTGGTGGACCGCTCGTTTTTGCCCACCGACCATGCCCTGCTGGTGCCCAAGACGGCCGACGGCCGGGTGCTGTTTGCCGTGCCCTGGCTGGGCAAAACCATTTTGGGCACCACCGACACGCCGCGCCACGACCTGGCCCGCGAGCCGCTGCCTTTCCGGGAAGAGGTCGATTTCATCCTGCGCGAGTCGGCGCGTTACCTGAGCCGCGCCCCGGGCCCGGCTGACATCAAAAGCATTTGGGTGGGTCTGCGGCCGCTGGTCAAGCCGCCGGACGAGGATGCCGGCAGCACCCAGGCCCTGTCGCGCGAGCACACGGTGCTGGTCAGCAAAAGCGGCCTGGTCACGGTGACCGGCGGCAAATGGACCACTTACCGCGCCATGGCGGAGGACGTGCTGGACAAATGTTTTGGCGCGGCCCTGCTGCCCGCGCGGGCCGCCAGCACCACCGCGCATTTGAAGTTAGTTGGCGCTCACAACTCGGGTCATAAGATCAGCGAGGCCCCCGGCCCTCATCTATATGGCAGCGAGGCGGCTTCCCTGGACAGCCTGCCGGGCGCCGGCCACGAGCTGGGCGGCGGCCTGACCGAGGCCATGGTGCGCTTTGCCGCCCGCCATGAATATGCGCGCACGGTGGAAGACGTGCTGGCGCGGCGTTCGCGGCTGCTGTTCCTGGACGCCGCGCTGGCCCGGACCCTGGGGCCGGAAGTGGCGGCCCTGCTGCAGCAGGAAAACGGGGTGGATCCGCAGCTCGACGCATTTTTGGCGCTCTGCGGCCAATACCTGAGCCTGCCCGACTGAGTACTGCCCTGAATCGCTCCGCTTTTTATAGCGGACTTTTCTTTCTGGTATTGATGCCAGGCTAGATTTCATCCCTGAAATTCACTCCCTCGGGGGCACCGGTTCCAGCCGCGGCTTTGCGGTTCCTGGGCCGCCAGGCCCGCATGCAAAAGCGCTGTTGGGATATTTTCACACCAGCCGGTTGACACTGCCAGGCGATTCAGTGATAATCGTGGGCTTCGCTCTAAAAAGGCGAGGAATTCTGCCTAACGGAAGCATCACAAGTGGTTTGTGGTGTGGACGACAGGCCCAAGACTGATTGGCTGGCGATCTCAAGGGATTGTCTTCCGGTGCAAGTTGGGAACACATTTAAATGATTCAAACGCAATCCAAGCTCGATGTTGCTGACAACACGGGTGCCAAGTCCGTGATGTGCATCAAGGTTCTGGGCGGCTCCAAGCGCCGGTACGCCAGCGTTGGTGACGTCATCAAGGTGAGCATCAAAGAAGCCGCTCCGCGTGGCCGCGTCAAAAAAGGCGAGGTTTACAGCGCTGTGGTCGTTCGCACCGCCAAGGGCATCCGCCGCGGTGACGGCTCCCTCGTCAAATTCGATGGCAACGCAGCCGTGTTGCTTAACGCCAAGCTGGAGCCTATCGGCACCCGCATCTTCGGACCAGTGACGCGCGAACTGCGCACTGAAAAGTTCATGAAGATCGTGTCCCTGGCTCCTGAAGTTCTGTAAGGACGCGCCATGAACAAGATTCGTAAGGGCGACGAGATCATCGTGATCGCCGGTCGCGACAAAGGCAAGCGCGGCAAGATTTCGCTGCGCAAAGACGACAGCCATGTCGTGGTTGAGGGCATTAACCTGGTGAAAAAACACACCAAGCCCAACCCTCTGAAGGGCACCACCGGCGGCATCGTCGAAAAAAGCATGCCGATTCACCAGTCGAACGTGGCAATCTTCAATGCCGCAACCGGCAAGGCGGATCGCGTTGGCATCAAGCTCCTGGCTGACGGCAAGAAAGTGCGCGTCTTCAAGTCCAGCGGCGAAGAAATCAAGGTTGCATAACATGGCAAAGACCGCACCCGCAGCACAAGCTGCTTTGCAGGCCCGCCTGCAAACCCAGTACCGCGAAAAAATCGCCCCCAGCCTGGTTGAAAAATTCGGCTACACCTCGCCGATGCAGGTTCCCCGCATCACCAAGATCACGCTCAACATGGGCGTGAGCGAGGCTGTCGCCGACAAGAAGGTCATGGACAACGCCGTCGGCGACATGACCAAGATCGCCGGCCAGAAGCCCGTCGTGACCAAGGCCAAGAAGGCTATCGCCGGTTTCAAGATCCGCGAAGACCTGCCCATCGGCTGCATGGTGACCCTGCGCGGCGTGAAGATGTATGAGTTCCTCGATCGTTTTGTCACCGTGGCTCTGCCCCGCGTGCGCGACTTCCGCGGTATTTCCGGCCGGGCCTTCGACGGCCGCGGAAACTACAACATCGGCGTGAAAGAGCAGATCATTTTCCCTGAGATCGAGTACGACAAGGTTGACGCCCTGCGCGGTCTCAATATCAGCATCACCACCACGGCAAAGACCGATGAAGAGTGCAAGGCGCTCCTCACCGCTTTCCGTTTTCCGTTCAAGAACTGAGGCGGGACATGGCAAAACAAGCTTTACTGCAACGTGAACTGAAGCGCGAGAAACTCGCCGCCAAGTTCGCCAAAAAATACGCTGAACTCAAGGCTGCGTCCAACGACGCCAAGCGCTCCGATGAAGAGCGCGCCCTGGCTCGCCTTGAGCTGCAAAAGTTGCCCCGCAACGCCAACCCGACTCGCCAGCGCAACCGCTGCGAGATCACGGGTCGCCCGCGCGGTACGTTCCGTCAATTCGGCCTGGCTCGCGCCAAGATTCGCGAGTTGGCTTTTGCTGGTGATATCCCTGGTATCACCAAGGCAAGCTGGTAAGCATAGGAGAACCGCAAAATGAGCATGAGTGATCCTATCGCCGACATGTTGACCCGCATCCGCAATGCACAAATGGTTGAAAAAGCCGTTGTGCTGGTGCCGTCGTCGAAAGTCAAAGTTGCCATCGCGCAGGTACTGAAGGATGAGGGCTACATCGATGGCTTCTCCGTCAAGACCGACGACGGCAAGTCCCAGCTGGAAATCGCCCTGAAGTATTACGCAGGCCGCCCCGTGATTGAGCGCATCGAGCGCGTCAGCCGCCCCGGTCTCCGCGTCTACAAAGGCCATGGCGCCATCCCCCAGGTCATGAACGGCCTTGGTGTGGCAATTGTCACGACCCCGAAAGGCGTCATGACCGATCGTAAAGCCCGCGCTACCGGTATCGGTGGTGAAGTGCTTTGCTACGTGGCCTAACGGCGGCATTGAGGAGAAACTGAAATGTCTCGTGTAGGAAAAATGCCGGTCTCCGTCCCCCAGGGCGTGGACGTGGCCATGAAAGACGACCAGATCAACGTCAAGGGCGCCCTCGGCACCCTGGCGCTGGCCCAGAACGCGCTTGTCACCATCAAGAACGATGCCGGCAAGCTGACCTTTGCGCCGGCCAACGACTCGCGTGAAGCCAACGCCATGAGCGGCACGATGCGCCAGCTCGTGAACAACATGGTGACGGGCGTGACCAAGGGCTTCGAGAAGAAGCTCAGCCTGATCGGCGTGGGTTACAAAGCCCAGGCCCAAGGCGCCAAGCTGAACCTGACGGTGGGTTACTCCCATCCGGTGGTGATGGACATGCCGGCCGGTATCAAGGTCGAAACGCCCACCCCGACCGAAGTCGTGATCAAGGGTTCCGATCGCCAGCGTGTGGGACAGATCGCCGCCGAAGTGCGCGCCGTCCGTCCTCCCGAGCCTTACAAGGGCAAGGGCATCCGTTATGCGGATGAGAAAATCACGATCAAAGAAACCAAGAAGAAATAAGGAGCTGCATCATGTTGACCAAAAAAGAGCAGCGCCTTCGTCGTTCACGCCAGACCCGCATCCGCATTGCCACGCAAGGCGTTGCCCGTCTGACCGTCAACCGCACCAATCTGCACATCTACGCCAGCGTTATCTCTGGCGACGGCACCAAGGTTCTGGCTGCCGCTTCCACCGCGGAAGTCGAAGTGCGCAAGGAAATCGGCGCCTCGGGTAAAGGCGGAAACGTTGCTGCCGCGCAAGCCATTGGCAAGCGCATTGCCGAGAAGGCAAAAGCAGCAGGTGTAGAAAAAGTGGCGTTTGATCGCGCCGGTTTTGCGTACCACGGCCGCGTCAAAGCGCTGGCTGATGCGGCTCGCGAAGCTGGTTTGCAGTTCTAAGCAGACTGGAATTAAGTATGGCTAAGTTTCAAGCAAAATCGAACAACGACGCTCCAGACGATGGTCTGAAGGAAAAAATGATCGCGGTCAACCGCGTGACCAAAGTCGTGAAGGGCGGCCGTATCCTCGGTTTCGCCGCACTCACGGTGGTTGGTGACGGTGACGGCCGCGTCGGCATGGGCAAGGGCAAGTCGAAAGAAGTGCCAGCAGCCGTGCAAAAGGCCATGGAAGAAGCGCGCCGCAACATGACCAAGGTCTCGTTGAAGAACGGTACCCTTCACCACAATGTGTTCGGCCACCACGGTGCGGCCAGCGTCATGATGGCGCCGGCTCCCAAGGGTACCGGCATCATTGCCGGCGGCCCGATGCGCGCTGTTTTTGAAGTCATGGGCATTACCGACATCGTGGCCAAGAGCCATGGTTCGAGCAATCCCTACAACATGGTGCGTGCCACCATGGATGCACTGAACAACTCCACGACCGCCTCGGAAATCGCGGCCAAGCGTGGCAAGTCTGTCGAAGAAATCTTCGGTTAAGGCGGCATTGAAATGACCAAAGAAACCAAACTCAAAGTCCAGCTGGTTCGCAGCCCGATTGGCACCAAGGAATCGCATCGCGCCACCGTGCGCGGTCTGGGCCTGCGTGGCGTCAATAGCGTCAGCGAACTGCAGGACACGCCCGCAGTGCGCGGCATGATCAACAAGATCAGCTATCTGGTCAAGATTGTCTGAGCGGAGACTCATCATGGAATTGAACGGAATCAAGCCTGGCCAAGGTGCCAAACATGCCAAGCGCCGTGTCGGCCGCGGCATCGGCTCCGGCCTGGGCAAAACGTCGGGTCGCGGCCACAAGGGCCAGAAGTCCCGTGCGGGCGGCTACCACAAGGTGGGCTTCGAGGGCGGTCAAATGCCCATGCAGCGTCGCCTGCCCAAGCGCGGCTTCAAGTCGCACCTGCTGAAGTTCAACGCAGAGGTCACCCTCGGCGCGCTGGAGCAGCTCGGCCTGGCCGAAGTGGATCTGCTGGCGCTGAAGACGGCCGGCCTGGTGGGCCAGCTGGCCAAGAACGTCAAGGTCATCAAGACCGGCGAACTGACCAAGGCTGTGAAGCTGAACGGCATTTCCGCCACGGCGGCTGCCAAGGCCGTGATCGAAGCCGCCGGCGGCTCCATCGCTTAAATACCTGACTGGACAAATCAGTGGCAACCAACTCGGCTCAAATTGCGAAAACCGGCAAGTACGGTGACCTGCGCAACAGGCTTGTGTTTTTGCTGCTGGCCCTGGTGGTGTACCGCATTGGCGCGCACATCCCGGTGCCTGGGATAGACCCTGGCCAGCTGAAAGAGCTTTTCAAGGGCCAGCAAGGCGGCATATTGAACCTGTTCAATATGTTCTCGGGTGGTGCCCTGTCGCGATTCACCGTGTTTGCCCTGGGCATCATGCCCTACATCTCGGCCTCGATCATCATGCAACTGATGACCTACGTCGTTCCGACGTTCGAGCAGATGAAAAAAGAGGGTGAAAGCGGCCGCCGCAAGATTACCCAGTACACGCGCTACGGCACGCTGGCCCTGGCGTTGTTCCAGTCCATGGGCATTGCCGTGGCACTGGAAAGCTCGCCGGGTCTGGTGCTGGCGCCTGGTTTCGGGTTCCGCATGACGGCGGTTTTCAGCCTGACGGCCGGCACCATGTTCCTGATGTGGCTGGGTGAGCAGATCACCGAGCGCGGCCTGGGCAACGGTATCTCGATCCTGATCTTTGCGGGTATCGCGGCCGGTTTGCCGAACGCGATGGGCGGTTTGCTGGAGCTGGTGCGTACCGGCGCCATGAGCATTATTGTGGCGATCATCATTGTCCTGGTCGTCGTGCTGGTGACCTATTTCGTGGTGTTCGTTGAACGCGGGCAGCGCAAGATTCTCGTGAATTACGCGCGGCGCCAGGTGGGCAACAAGGTCTACGGCGGCCAGTCGTCGCACTTGCCGCTGAAGCTGAACATGGCGGGCGTGATCCCTCCGATCTTCGCCTCGTCGATCATCCTGTTGCCGGCGACGGTGGTGGGCTGGTTCAGCGCCGGTGACAGCATGAGCTGGTTGAAAGACATCGCCAGCACGCTGACACCCGGCCAGCCGATCTACGTGATGCTGTATGCCAGCGCGATTGTGTTTTTCTGCTTCTTCTACACGGCCCTGGTGTTCAACAGCCGTGAAACGGCGGACAACCTGAAAAAGAGCGGCGCCTTCATTCCCGGCATCCGGCCTGGTGACCAGACGGCCCGCTACATTGACAAAATCCTGGTGCGCTTGACGTTGGCAGGTGCGGTGTACATCACATTCGTGTGTCTGCTGCCGGAGTTTCTGATTTTGAAATACAACGTGCCTTTCTATTTCGGCGGCACGTCGTTGATGATTATTGTCGTGGTGACCATGGATTTCATGGCCCAGGTGCAGAACTACATGATGTCGCAACAGTATGAGTCGTTGCTTAAAAAGGCGAACTTCAAGACGTCACTGGGCGGTTAACTGGGTATTTGATGGGATATGTCTAAAGACGATGTGATCCAGATGCAAGGCGAGGTTGTAGAAAACCTCCCCAATGCAACTTTCAGGGTGAAGCTTGAAAATGGACATGTAGTACTGGGGCACATCTCGGGAAAAATGCGTATGCACTACATCCGCATCCTTCCCGGTGACAAGGTGACGGTTGAATTGACGCCTTACGATTTATCGCGGGCACGCATTGTTTTCCGTGCCAAGTAGGCACAGAGTGAAAGTTTAGGAGTAATAGAAATGAGAGTTTCAGCTTCGGTCAAGAAGATTTGCCGCAACTGCAAGGTTATCCGTCGCAAGGGCGTTGTCCGTGTGATCTGCACGGACCCGCGCCACAAACAGCGTCAAGGCTGATTTCAAGAGTTTTAGAGGACGAACATGGCTCGTATCGCTGGTATCAATATTCCGCCGCAGCAGCACGCCGAAATCGGCTTGACTGCTATCTTTGGCATCGGTCGCACGCGCGCTCGCAAGATTTGCGAAGCATGCGACATCGCCTACGCCAAGAAGGTCAAAGACCTGACCGACGGCGACCTGGAAAAAATCCGTGAGCAGATCGCCCTGTTCACCATCGAAGGTGACTTGCGTCGTGAAACCACGATGAACATCAAGCGCCTGATGGACATCGGCTGCTACCGCGGCTTCCGCCACCGTCGTGGCCTGCCCATGCGCGGCCAGCGCACCCGGACCAACGCCCGCACCCGCAAGGGTCCGCGCAAGGCCGCTGCAGCTTTGAAGAAATAATTGAGAGGTCGTCATGGCAAAATCACCAAGCAATAACGCCGCACAGCGCGTTCGCAAGAAAGTTCGCAAGAACGTGGCCGATGGCATCGCCCACGTGCACGCTTCTTTCAACAACACGATCATCACCATCACGGATCGCCAGGGCAATGCCTTGTCCTGGGCCTCCTCCGGTGGCCAGGGCTTCAAGGGCTCGCGCAAATCCACGCCTTTCGCAGCGCAGGTCGCTTCGGAAGTCGCCGGCCGCGCCGCCATTGAGCAGGGCATCAAGAACCTTGACGTTGAAATCAAGGGTCCTGGTCCCGGCCGTGAATCGTCTGTTCGCGCATTGGGCGCACTGGGCATCCGGATCAATTCCATTGCCGACGTGACCCCGGTTCCGCACAACGGCTGCCGCCCGCAAAAGCGCCGCCGCATTTAATCCCCCGTGCCTGGCTGTCCGGCGGGCGTTATAGCCCGTCAGATACCAGGCATTTTTACCAAGCCCACCGCCGGCAGGTCACGACCTCCGGCTCCTGCATGTAAATGCAGCAGATGAAAAAAGGACACTCAAGTGGCACGTTATCTCGGCCCCAAGGCCAAACTATCCCGCCGTGAAGGCACCGACCTGTTCCTGAAGAGCGCCCGCCGCGCCATCAGCGACAAGGCCAAATTCGACTCCAAGCCGGGCCAGCACGGCCGTACCTCCGGTACCCGTACTTCCGACTTCGGCCTGCAACTGCGCGAAAAGCAAAAAGTCAAGCGCATGTACGGCGTGCTCGAGAAGCAATTCCGCCGCTACTTCGAAGAAGCCGATCGCCGCAAGGGCAACACCGGCGCCAACCTGTTGTTCATCCTGGAATGCCGCCTGGACAACGTGGTGTACCGCATGGGCTTCGGCTCGACCCGCGCTGAAGCACGCCAGCTGGTGTCGCACAAGGCCATCACGGTCAACGGCGGCACGGTCAACATTCCTTCGTACATGGTCAAGACCGGCGACGTCATCGCCGTGCGCGAAAAGTCGAAGAAGCAGACCCGCATCACCGAAGCCCTCGAGCTCGCAAAACAGGTCGGCCTGCCCGCCTGGGTCGATGTGAACGCCGACAAGGGCGAAGGCACCTTCAAGAAGGTTCCTGACCGCGATGAGTTCGCCGCCGACATCAACGAATCGTTGATCGTCGAGTTGTACTCACGCTAATTTTCGTTCCTGCGGCACGGGGCACCGTGCCGCCAGGGTGTGCTTCGCCGGCCTTATCGGTGTAACGAACCGAGGGTATTGAGAGGAAGACTGCATGCAGACCAATTTGTTGAAACCAAAAACCATCAATGTTGAGCAGCTTGGCGCCAACCGCGCCAAGGTGACTCTGGAGCCCTTCGAGCGCGGCTACGGCCACACGCTGGGCAACGCACTGCGCCGCGTACTGTTGTCGTCCATGGTCGGCCACGCCGCCACCGAAGTCACCATCGCGGGTGTCCTGCACGAGTACTCGTCCATCGACGGTGTGCAGGAAGACGTCGTCAACATCCTGTTGAACCTCAAGGGCGTGGTGTTCAAGCTCCACAACCGCGATGAAGTCACGCTGAGCCTGCGCAAGGACGGCGAAGGCCCCGTCACCGCCGCCGACATCCAGACGCCGCACGACGTGGAAATCATCAACCCTGAACACGTCATCGTGAACCTGTCGCACGGCGGCAAGATCGACATGCAGATCAAGGTTGAAAACGGCCGCGGCTATGTGCCCGGCAACCAGCGCCGCTATGGCGACGAGTCGCCGAAATCCATCGGCCGCATCGTGCTGGACGCCTCGTTCTCGCCCGTCAAGCGCGTGAGCTACACCGTCGAAAGCGCCCGCGTCGAGCAGCGCACCGACCTCGACAAGCTCGTGCTGGAAATCGAAACCAACGGCGCCGTGACCGCGGAAGACGCAGTCCGTGCCTCGGCCAAGATCCTGGTTGAACAGCTCGCGGTGTTCGCGCAGCTCGAAGGCAATGAACTGGCCGCGTTCGACGCGCCCGTTCAGCGCAGCTCGCAGCAGTTCGACCCCATCCTGCTGCGCCCCGTCGACGAGCTCGAACTCACCGTGCGTTCGGCCAACTGCCTCAAGGCCGAAAACATTTACTACATTGGCGACCTGATCCAGCGCACTGAAAACGAGCTGCTCAAGACCCCCAATCTGGGACGTAAATCCCTCAATGAGATCAAGGAAGTGCTGGCCTCCCGTGGCCTCACCCTCGGAATGCGCCTGGAAAGCTGGCCTCCCGCCGGCCTGGACAAGCGTTAATTAGTTGTTGAACCCACAAGACCCGCCTCAAAGGGGTCTCGCACGGGCAGTACCTGACACGGCTGTCCGGATTTTAAAAAAGGAAATTGATCATGCGCCACGGACACGGACTACGTAAACTCAACCGCACCAGCGAGCACCGCCTCGCCATGCTGCGCAACATGATGAACTCGCTGCTGCAGCACGAAGTCATCAAGACCACCCTGCCCAAGGCCAAGGAATTGCGCCGCGTGGTCGAGCCCATGATCACCCTGGGCAAGGAACCCACCCTGGCCAACAAGCGCCTGGCATTCGACCGCCTGCGCGACCGTGACATGGTCGTCAAGCTGTTCGCTGAAATCGGCCCTCGCTACAAGGCCCGTCCCGGCGGCTACACCCGCATTCTGAAGATGGGTTTCCGCGTTGGCGACAATGCGCCCATGGCCCTGGTCGAACTGGTGGACCGCCCTGAAGTGTCGGAAGACACTACCGCTGACGCGGCCAAGGCAGAGTAAGCTACAATACAGATATACCGCGCGGTGGAGCAGCCTGGTAGCTCGTTGGGCTCATAACCCAAAGGTCGTAAGTTCAAATCTTGCCCGCGCAACCAAACCCAAAACGCCTGCATCATGCAGGCGTTTTGCTTTCCGGCTTGCATTCATCATGCGCGCCGCGACAGGGTCTTCAGCTTTAGTCCGGCACCACCGCCGTAACTTCAATCTCCACCTGCGCGCGGTCCTCGACGAGGCCCGCCACTTCAACGCAGGTCATGGCCGGGAAGTTTTTTCCCATGACTTCTCGGTAGGCGGCGCCCAGTTCCTTGAGCCTGGCCACGTACTCGACGCGGTCCACCACATACCAGGTCATGCGCACCATGTGTTCGGGCCCGGCGCCGCCGGCTTTGAGCACGGCCGCGATGTTTTGCAGCGCCTGTTTGGTCTGCGCGACGAAGTCGTCGCTCTCGAATTCCTGTTTCGCGTTCCAGCCGATCTGGCCGCCGACAAAAAGCAGTGCGCCGCGCGCGAGCATGCCGTTGGCATAGCCCTTGGGTTCGGCCCAGTCAGGGGGTTGAATTTTTTTGATCATGGGGCGGGTCTCCAGGGGATGTTTTTAAATAGGGCAGCAAAGCCTCGCGCAGTGCATCGGGAATGCGCATGGGCTTGCCGTTGGGAACTTCGGAATACACGATCACGCCGTGGGCCTTGAGCCGGGTGTCGCCGGCCTCGCCGCGGATCTCGTACTGCATGCCTATGCTGGACCCACCTATGCGCGTGAGCTCCAGCGTGATGGTGAGCGCGTCGCCGTTGCGACACATGCCCAGGAATTCGGTCTTGAGGTCGACGATGGGCACACCGACGCCGCTGGCGATCAGTTTGTGCTCGGGAAAGCCTATGTGTTCCAGGAAGTCTTCCTGCACCTCATGCAGCAGGTAAAAAAATTGCGGGTAAAAAACAATACCGGCCGGGTCGCAGTGGTGAAAGCGCACGCGCTTGGGAACGCTGAATTTCATGGCTGGCGCAGCTTGAAGCGTTGCAGCTTGCCGGTTTCGGTGCGCGGCAGCTTGTCGACGAACTCGACCTGGCGCGGATATTTAAAGGGCGCCAGCGTCGCTTTCACATGGTCCTGCAAGGCCTTGGCCGTGGCGTCACCGGCCGCTTCGCCAGGCTTGAGCACGATAAAGGCCTTCACGACCATGCCGCGCTCCTCGTCGGGCAGGCCCACCACGCCGCACTCGGCCACGGCCGGGTGCTTGAGCAGCGCGTCTTCCACCTCGGGGCCGGCCACGTTGTAGCCGGCGGTGATGATCATGTCGTCGGCGCGCGCCTGGTAGAAGAAATAACCGTCGGCGTCCTGCATGAAGGCGTCGCCCGGGTAGTTCCAGCCGTTCTTCACATAGTTGCCCTGGCGCACGTCCTCGAGGTAGCGGCAGCCCGTGGGCCCGACCACGGCCAGCTTGCCTATGGTGCCGCGCGGCACCTCGGCGCCGCTGTCATCCACCACCTTGGCGGTATAACCAGGCACGACCTTGCCGATGGCGCCGCGGCGCACGTCGGCGCCGGCCGCCGAGATAAAGATGTGGAACATCTCGGTCGCGCCTATGCCGTCAATCATTTCGATGCCGGTGGCGTCCTTCCACAGCTGGCGCGTGGCGTCCGGCAGGCTTTCGCCGGCGCTCACGCACAGGCGCAGGCCGGGCACGCCGTGCTGTCTGGCAAAGGGTGCCATCTGCCGGTAAAACGTGGGCGCGGTGTAGCAGACGGTGGCGCCCACCTGTTTGATCAGCTTGACCATGGCCTCCGGCGTGTAGCCTATGGAGGGGTAATACACCGAGGCGCCGGCCCACATCGGGAAAATCAGCATGCCGCCCAGGCCGAAGGTGAAAGCCAGCGGTGGCGAACCGACCACGATGTCGTCGGGCCTGGCCTTGAGCACGTGGCGCGGCCAGGCTTCGCAGGCGGCCAGCACGTCGCGGTGCGTGTGCACCGCGGCCTTGGGCTTGCCCGTGGTGCCCGAGGTAAAAGCCATCAGCGCGATGTCGTCGGCCGATACCGGGCAGGGCTTGAACCGGCCGTCCTTCTGCGCAGACAGCACGGCCAGCGAGCCCGGCGCATCCATCACATTAAAAGGCACGATGGTGGGCAGCGCGGCGCTGGGCGCCTGGGCCGCCTGCAGCTCATCGAGCAGGGTCGCGTCGCACAGGGCCAGCGCGGGCCGGGCTTTTTCGACGATCTCGCCGAGCTCCTTGGCGCGCAGCAGCGGCATGGTCGCCACCGCCACCAGCCCGGCCTGCACCACACCCAGCCAGGCCAGTGCCATGCCTATGGAATTGCCGCCGCGCAGCAGCACGCGGTTGCCGGGCTTGAGGCCGAAGTCCTCGGTCAGCACCTGCGCGATGCGGTTCACGCGCTCCAGGGCTTCGGTATATGTCAGCGTGATCTTGTCCGAGCGCAGCAGCGGCTTGTCGCCGCGGCCCTCGCGAATCGCCTTGTCGAACAGGGACTGCACCAGGTTGGCCTGCGCCGGGATGCGCAGCTCGGGCAGCGCGTATTCCATGCGCGGCAACTGCTCGGGCGCCGGCAGGCGCTCGTGCACAAAACGGTCCGGCTGCGCGGAAGGGGCGGAGGGCGCCGCGGCAAGGCTTTCGAGAGTGTCGGAGACGGAGGTGCTCATGATTGCAATTGGGCCTTTCCAATAATGAGTTGCTGCACTTCGGTCGCGCCTTCATAAATGCGCAGCGAGCGTATGTCGCGGTACAGGCTTTCCACCTTGGTGCCCACCTTCACGCCCAGGCCGCCGTGCATTTGCAGCGCCATGTCGATGACTTTCTGCGCGTTTTCGGTGGCCGCCATCTTGGCCATGGCGGCCTCGGCGGTGATGCGCGCGCCGCTGCCCAGGCGTTCGCTTTCGTCGCGCATCCAGGCGGCGCGGTAGGTCAGCAGCGCGGCCGCGTCAACCAAGGCCGCCATTTCACCGAGCTTGGCTTGGGTCAGCTGGAAGTCGGCCAGGGTCTGGCCGAACATTTTTCGTTCTTTCGAAAAGCGCACCGCCTCGGCCAGCGCGCGGCGCGCCATGCCCAGCGCGGCGGCCGCCACCGAGGCGCGGAAGATGTCCAGCGTCTGCATGGCCAGCTTGAAGCCGCCATGCAGCGCGCCCAGCTGCGCATCAAGCGGCAGCTTGCAGTGCGCGAACTTCAGCGTGGCCAGCGGGTGCGGCGCCATCACGGCGATGTGCTCGCTGCTGTCCAGGCCCGTGCTGTCCGCATCGACGATAAAGGCCGTGATGCCGCGCGTGCCGGCCTGCGGGTCGGTCTTGGCAAAGGTCACATAAAAATCCGCGATGCCGCCGTTGCTGATCCAGGTCTTGCTGCCGTTCAGCGTCCAGCCTTCGCCCGTGTCGGTGGCCGAGGTCGCCATGGCGCCGGCGTCCGAGCCCGCGTCGGGCTCGCTCAGGGCAAAGGCCGCGATTTTTTTGCCGCTGGCCACCAGCGGCAGGTAGGCCGCCTGCTGCGCCGGCGTGCCCGCCAGCGTGATGGCGCCGCTGCCCAGGCCCTGCATCGCGAACGAAAAATCGGCCAAAGGCGAATGAAAGGCCAGGGTCTCGCGCAGGATCACCAGCGCACGCGAGTCCAGTTTCTCCAGCGCGCCGCCCAGCGCGCCGTCCTTGCCGGCCGGCACGCAGTAGCGCAGCCAGCCCTGCTCGCCCAGCAGCGCCACCCATTCCTTGCAGGCCTTGCGGTCGTCGCTCTCGTCGACCTGCTGCTGGGGCGCCCAGTCGGCCAGGCGCCGGCCCAGCTCGCGGTGAACCTCGTCAAAAAAAGGCAAAGCCAGGTGGGCGGTGCTCGATTTCATGCCTGAATCCTTGTTGTGCTGTGCTCAGTCGCCGCGAAACACCGGTTTCTGTCTGGCCGCGAAGGCCTCGTAGGCGCGCGTGAAGTCCTTGGTCTGCATGCAGATGGCCTGGGCCTGCGCCTCGGCCTCTATGGCCTGGTCCAGCGTCATGGCCCATTCCTGGTGCAGCATGGTCTTGGTCATGCCGTGCGCGAAGGTTGGGCCCTCGGCCAGTTCGCGCGCCAGTTTTTGCGCCTGGGCCAGCAGCTCTTGCGGCTCATGCAGCGCGTTGAAAAAGCCCCAGGCCAGGCCTTCCTGCGCGCTCATGGCGCGGCCGGTGAACAGCAGCTCCGAGGCGCGGCCCTGGCCTATCAGGCGCGGCAGCAGCGCGCAGGCGCCCATGTCGGCGCCGGCCAGGCCCACGCGCGTGAACAAAAACGCCGTCTTGGCCTGGGCCGTTCCCAGGCGCATGTCGGCCGCCAGCGCCATCATGGCGCCCGCGCCGGCACAGATGCCGTCGATGGCCGCGATGATGGGCTGCGGGCACAGGCGCATGGCCTTGATCAGGTCGCCCGTCATGCGCGTGAACTCCAGCAGCTCGGGCATGCTCATCTTGGTGAGCGGCCCGATGATCTCGTGCACGTCGCCGCCCGAGCAGAAATTGCCGCCCGCGCCGGTGATGACCACCGTTTTCACGTCGGTCGCGCTGTTCAGCGTGCGGAACAGATCGCGCAGCTCCGCGTAGGAGTCAAAGGTCAGCGGGTTTTTGCGTTCGGGGCGGTTCAGGGTCAGCGTTGCGACGCCGTCCTCGAACGAATACGCGAAATGCTCCGCCTGGTAGTGGGCCATCGCATCGAAATGCGCGTGCATGGGGTTGGCCAGGCCTATGTAGTGTTTCATGGGGTTTCCAGTTTTGCGTCGGCGAGTTGGTTGTGGTGCTGCTTGACCTTGCCCAGCAGCTTGTGCAGAGATTCGACTTCGCGCGGCGACAAGGCCTCAAAGGCCGAGACGATCCAGGCCTCGTGCTCGGCCGCCATTTCGTCAAACAGCTTGCGCCCGCGGGTCGTCAGGCGCACGCGGTAGGCGCGCCGGTCGCCCTCCACGTCCACGCGCTCCACCAGGCCTTCGGCCACCAGCTGGTCGGTGATGCCGGTGACGTTGCCGCCCGTCACCATCATGCGGCGCGACAGCTCGTTCATCTTCAGGCCCTCGGGGCTGCGCTCGAGCTGTGCCATCAGGTCGAAGCGCGGCAGCGTGGTGTCGAACTGCTCGCGCAGCTGGGTGCGCACCTGTTTTTCCACCAGCTGCGTGCAGGTCAGCATGCGCAGCCAGAGGCGCAATGCCTCGGGGTGTTCGCTGTGGCCTCGTGCTTCCATGTCCATGCGGGTCTCCTTGATGTATTGGTTTTTGTTTTTTTATTTGCCGGCCGCGGGCTGCGCCGCGAGTGCCTGCTGCTTGGCGATTTCGCGGTACAGCTGGTCGCGCCCGCTCAGGTAAGGCTTGGGCCAGTTCACATGGCGGCTTTGCAGCTTGGCGGCTTCGTGCAGCGTCCAGGCCGGGTCGGCCAGATGCGGGCGGGCAATCGCGCACAGGTCGGCGCGGCCGGCCGCGATGATGCTGTTGACGTGGTCGACTTCCGAGATCGCGCCCACGGCAATGGTCTGTATGCCCACCTCGTTGCGTATGCGGTCGGCAAACGGCGTCTGGTACATGCGGCCATACACCGGTTTGGCCGCGCGCGTGGTCTGGCCGGAGGACACGTCGATGAAGTCGCAACCCGCGGCCTTGAACAGACGCGCAATCGCCACCGCGTCGTCGGCCGTATTGCCGCCCGGCGCCCAGTCGTGCGCCGAGATGCGCACGCTCATGGGCAGGTGGGCCGGCCACACGGCGCGCATGGCGGCGAAGACTTCCAACGGGAAGCGGCAGCGGTTTTCCAGGCTGCCGCCGTATTCGTCGCTGCGCTGGTTGGTCAGCGGCGTGATAAAGCTCGACAGCAAATAGCCGTGCGCGCAATGCAGCTCCAGCCAGTCAAAGCCGGCCTCGGCCGCGTAACGCGTGGACTGCACAAACTCAGCTTTCACGCGGTCCATGTCGGTACGCGTCATGGCCTGGGGCAGCTGGTTGCTCGGGCCGTAGGCCACGGCACTGGCTGCCAGCAGCGGCCAGTTGCCAGCCGGCAGCGGCTCGTCGGGCGCTTCCCAGCCCACTTGGGTCGAGCCCTTGGGCCCGCTGTGGCCCAGCTGCATGCCGATCTTGGCGCCCGCGCCCGAGGCATGCACAAAATCCACAATGCGCTTGAAGCCCTTGGCCTGCGCCTCGTTCCACAAACCCGGGCAGCCCGGCGTGATGCGGCCTTCGGGGCAGGGCGAGGTCATTTCCACAAACACCAGGCCGGCGCCGCCCAGGGCGCGCGCGCCCAGGTGCACCAGGTGAAAGTCCTGCGGCATGCCGTCCACCGCGCTGTAGGTCGCCATGGGCGACACGACGATGCGGTTCTTCAGTGAAAGCTCGCGCACCTTGAGCGGCAGCAGCATGGGCGGCGGCGCATGCGGCGCATTGCTTTTGGCCAGCCACTGCTCATAGCCTTGCAGCCAGGCCGCGTCGCGCACGCGCAGGTTTTCATGGCTGATGCGCTGCGAGCGGGTCAGCAGCGAATAAAAGAATTGTTCGGCCTCCATGCCGCTGTAGCGGTCCACGTTCTCGAACCACTCGGTGGAGTTGCGCGCCGCGTTCTGGATCTTCAGCACCTCGACGGAACGCAGCGCTTCATAAGCCTGCAGCGCCGCCGTGGCATCGCCGTGCTGGGCGAAGCAGTGGCTCAGCTCAATCGCGTCTTCCAGCGCCAGCTTGGTGCCGCTGCCGATGGAGAAATGCGCGGTATGCGCCGCATCGCCCATCAGCACGATGGGCACCTGCTTGCCGTTGATGGCGGCTTCATGCACCCAGCGCTCGCAGACCACACGCGGGAAACGTATCCAGATCGCCGAGCCGCGCACATGGGTGGCGTTGTTCATCAGCGCGTTGCCGTCCAGGTATTTGGCGAACAGGCGCTCGCAGAAGGCGATGCCGTCCTCCTGGCTCATCTGGTCCAGGCCGTGCGCCTTCCATACCGCCTCGGGCGTCTCGACGATAAAGGTCGAGGTGTTCTCGTCAAACTTGTAGGCATGCGCGGCAAACCAGCCGTGCTCAGTCTGCTCAAACGCGAAGGTGAAGGCGTCAAAGGTCTTGCGTGTGCCCAGCCAGACAAAACGGCAGGCGCGCAGCTCCACGTCGGGCTTGAAGGTGTCCGCGTAGCGGTTGCGGATGCGGCTGTTCAGGCCGTCGCTGGCGACCACCAGGTCGGCGCCGTACTGCGCCGCAATGGCCTGGTCGTCCTGCACGTCGGTTTCAAACACCAGCGACACGCCCAGCGCCATGCAGCGCTCCTGCAGGATGTTGAGCAGGCGCTTGCGGCCTATGCCGCAAAAGCCGTGGCCGCCCGAGCGCACCGAGCGTCCCTTGAAGAAGACCTCCACGTCATCCCAGTGGTTGAAGGCATCGCCTATCAGCTGCGCGCTGACCGGGTCGGCCGCGCGCAGGTTGCCCAGGGTCTGGTCCGACAGCACCACGCCCCAGCCGAAGGTGTCGAAAGGCCGATTGCGCTCGACCACCGTCACCTGGTGGGCCGGGTTCTGCAGCTTCATCAGCAGGGCGAAATACAAACCTGCGGGACCACCGCCCAGGCAAAGAATGTGCATGAAAGCGTACTCTCTGGATTAATCTTGCCTTAATTGTTTAGGTTTAAAGTAAATCCGTCAAGCAGGGTTTTCCGCCGGTTGGAAAGCAGATGTTTGCCGGGGCGCCTGGCCCCGGCGCGCCAGCCCTCAGGGAGACTGGAAGGCCGCTGCGCGGTAAGTGAGCACCAGCGTGTCGCGGAATCCGGGGCCGGGCTGGTCGTCGGCCGGCAGGATGGGCGTGGTCTCGTGAATCACCCGGGCATCGTCCAGCAGCAGCGCCGTGAGCGGCTCCCGCATCACAAAACGCACGCCGTGCGGGCCGTTGGCGTCAAACACCCGGGTTTCGCCGCCCTTCACGCCGTGGCGGCCCACCATCATCACCACCACAAAGTCCACGCCGTCGCGGTGCGCGCCCTCGGGCGTGGGCCGGCCCACGCCGCCGGCCGTGTCGATGCGGAACTGGTGCGCCTCGATGTGCCAGCGCGGGGCCGGCTGCACCTGGGCAAACAGCCGGCCCAGGCCGGCGATCAAGTTCGTCCAGGCCGCGGCCGAGGCCACGGCAGGCTCCACCGGCTCGAACCAGCGCTCAAAACCGCCGTGCAGCGCGTTGTAGTCGGTCGGCTGCCAGTGCGCGCGGTGCGGCGTCTGCGTGAGCGTGCCCGTGGCAAGCTCCTGCACAAAACACGAGTGCCGGCGCTTGCGGTAATGCCCGCCGTCCTTCAGGTGGGCGTCGGGCGGCAACCGGTCCCAGGAGGGCACCAGGGCATTCCAGGCCGGCGCCCAGGCATCGCCCAGCTCCAGTGTGGCCGTCAGCTCGGCCGGGTTCAGCAGGCTCAGGCCGTCCTGGCTGAGCGCCTGGCGGGCCGACTTGGGGACAGTGGCGATATTGAACATAGGCTGCTATTTTGCTTGAGCCCGGCGGGCTACCCGACGCCCGCCGGCGGAAACCCCTTGGCGGCTAAAAAGGTGAAACTTACCTACACGCAGGCCGCTCAAACCTTTCCATAATGGTCTGTCTGCACAACCTGAGGAGCCATCCATGCTTTACAAATTCAAATCCAAAGACGCCGGCGATGTGATCATGCTCGAAGCCAACGGCCGCAAGGTCCTCGAAATCATCGGCAAAGACCCCGCCCCCAAAGGCATCATCCTGCCCGAGCAGATGCCCGCCGCCATCGCCGCCCTGAAGGAAGCCATCGCGCACGAGGAAGCTCACGACGCCAATGCCGAAGACGGCGTGGTCCCCGGCGACGGCCTGGGCCTGCGCCAGCGCGCCGTGCCCTTTATTGACATGCTGCAGCGCAACCTCAAGGCGGGGCATGAGGTGGTTTGGGGGGTGTAGGCGCTCCCGGCCGCTGGGGCGGCCTGACTCTCTTTATATAGGTAGGAATAAAAAAAGCCCTGGTGACAGGGCTTTTTTAATGGGGCGCCTTAGGACTTAGAAATCGCTCACGCCCAGCCGCTTCAAGGCATCCTTGGCAGGCTCCAGGCCCTGCAGCGCCGCTTTTTTGTACCACTCGGTCGCGGCTGCCTTGTCCTGCGTTCCGCCCCATCCATATTCATAAGCGTGGCCCACTTTGTACTGCGACTGCGCAAAACCCGCCGTCGCGGCCGACAGGTAATAGGCAAAAGCCTTGCGCGGGTCAGCCGGCTGGCCCGTGCCATTTTCAAGCTGCGAGGCCACGTTGTGCGCGCCGCGCGCCAGGCCGGCTTCCGCCGCGCGCACAAACCAGTCAAACGATGCCTTGATGTCCGGCCGCGTACCCTGGCCGCGGTAATACATCACCGCCAGGTTGTTCATCGCATAAGGGTGGCCCTGCTCTGCGGCACGGCGGTAGTTGTCAAGGGCCAGTGCCGGCTCGGCGGCCATGCCGATGCCATGAAGCTGGTTCCAGCCCAGGTTGGCCTGGGCCAGCACAAAACCCGCCTCCGCCGACTTGCGGTACCAGGTGTTGGCCAGCTCATGGTTCACCTCCACACCCCGACCCTGGGTGTAAATCATCGCCACGGCGTGCTGCGCGCGCGCATTGCCGCCATTGGCAAGGCGCAGCAGCTCTTCGCGCGGGCCGGCGTTACCCTTGGCCGCCGCCTGGAACAGCGCCGCGACTTCAGGATTGGGTAGTTGCGACAGCAACCGCGCAAAAGGATCGGCCAGCGACACCGGCGCGGCCTTGGCCGCATCGCCAGCGACCGGCGCGCGAACAGCGGCTGCTGCCGCAGGAGTTGTTGCAGCAGCGCCGGCGGCCGCGGCCATCTCGGTCTGCGCGGCAGCGTTGCGCTCAGCCGCCGTGCCGGCCAGCGGCTGCGCGGCAGCAGCGGCGGCTGCCGCAGTACCACCGCTCGCGCTGGCAACCGGGAACAAACGCGAAAGCGCCTGCGCCGCACCCTGCTTCAGGCCCGCCGGGTCTGTCGTCGAAGCGGCGAATTTTTCAATGTACTGGCGCGTCGTGTCCGGGTTGCGAGAAAAGCGGTGCGACACCACAAAGGCATCGGCCGCACGCGGCGCCTGACCTTGCGCGCCCAACACTTCGGCTAAATTGGCCCAGGCAGCAGCCCGTGCCGGCGCCAGCGCGAGCGTGTAGCGCAGCTGCGCTTCCGCCTCCGTCAGCTTGCCCGCGCGGTACAACACATAACCGTAGTTGTTGGCAATCTCCTGGTCAGACGGGTCGGCCCGCCGCGCCTTCTCAAAGTCGGCCATCGAATCGGGAATCTGGTCGGCCTTGAACTTCTCCAGCGCCGTGGTGTTCAGCCGGCGCGCCAGCTTGCGGTCTCCGCGCGCGGGGTAGGGCAGCTCCTCAATCTCTGTTTTGGCATCCCACACCGCATTGGCATCGCGGGATGCGGCGCCCGCGAGCATTTTGCTGACCTGGTCGAGGCGGGACGCGAGTTGAGCATTGGGCGCTGCGCTTGCTTGCGCAAACACGAGTGGGTGGGCCATCTGAAGTGCGACTGCCAGGATGCAGGCGCTTGAAAAGTCAGTGGCGCGTTGTCGCACCGTTTTTTTGATCATGAAAATCATCCTCCCTTTGTGCTCGGGAGTTTATCTGCAAGGGAGAAGAACACCTCCCCGCGTATTTCCATGAATCAAACAATGAGTATCCGGCTGCGGACAATCTGCCCGAAAACACTCGCTGAGCCCACGTATGGTTACTGCTGAAAAAACCGCAGGGAGCTCAAGTGGTTTTGCGAGGCCAATCCAACGCCTGTCGGGGGCGCACGAAACCTGGCACGGAATTTTTGTCGGCCTGGATGCGTAAAAATTCATGAACAAGTTTCTGCAGGAAGCGCTCGCGCTGGCCTGGACCTACATGATTTTGCTGCCAACGGTCGTTGACGTCCGTACAAACCAGCCGTGCAAGTACTCGCAGTCCGTACTTCGAAACGCATCGTTAATGGCGCTGAGCATCCTGGACGCTGTCTTCATTTTTGGGAAGCAAAGGCGCAGGCTAGGCGACTTTCTGGCTTCTACCAAGGTGGCTCGACTGGATTTGACTGATTAGTATGGATACCTTCGGTCAAATCTTTCGCAACGTTGCAGGAGAGCGATAAATGGACAGTCAAGTAGTGCTTAAGGCGGTGAGCGTTGCAGGTTCTGCAGGTGCAATACTTTTTTTGGTGATGTACGGTGTTTCAAAGGTGATGCTTGAAAAAGTCCCTCTTGTATCGAAAGTGCACGCGCCGTCGCTCTTGAAGTGGTTTCTGGTTATCAGCCTTACGCTGGGGCTTGCCGCTTTGGGCGCCTGGTATTACGCGGGCCGGCAAAGTGTTTCAGTCGATAGCGGTACGGGCCAGATTCGCATTGACATGCCTGCCAGCACTGCGCTCCCGCCTTTCAGTATTGACGCTCGTGTGTACAACGAATCATCCAAATCAGATCCCCTTTTGCTGGCCAGGGTTGAGAACCAGGCTGTCAGAATTTATGAGCAGGCGACCTCGCTTCAGGATGCCAATCAAAAATTGGGGCAGATCGAGGCGGATTTGGCGGCGTGGCAGTTTTTGTACTTTGAGCAAAGACTTCCACAGTCCGCGGAAATGCTCAGGGATCTTTCCGCTCTGAGAAATTATCGTGTGGGTGTGACCGCGTTTAACGAACGCTGGAGCGCAAGGCTTCAGGGTGCAGACTCATTTGACACTGTTTTTAACAGGATTCTTGTTGCCTATGGGTGGGTCGGTGTTGTGGATGGCGTGGCCTCCATCAGTCCCAAAGGAAAGTTGATTTTGCGTCGCCAGGGTGGCGAGCCAGTTGCCTTTGCTAGCGCCGATATGCCGGCTTGGTGTTCTGGTGCCAAGACCTGGGTTGAGAAGCAAATTTGCGGTGATTCGGGCATTGCTGCCTTAGAGCTTCGTGTGCTTCAAGATTTGGGCCTATTGCGCGCAAAGTTCGGGGCGGCCATGGACTCAGATCAGAATCATTGGCGCAAGACTGTCAGAGATGAATGCAAATCGGTCGAATGCATCACGACGGCCTATCAAAATCGCATTTGGCACTTTTGGAATCTTGCGCATCAGTAGACTGCGCAGCCTACCCGTTCCGCCGTGCCGTAGCCCTTGCGTTCTCGGGGCCGGCTAACTTGGTGGGGCGATTACGCACAAACCCCAGTCATGACGTTGGGCTGCGGTGCAGTGGAAATGCTCATGCGGCCTAACCCCCCTAATCCACCTTCGCCCCCGAAGCCTTCACCACCTGCGCCCACTTCTTGTGCTCGGCATTGATAAACGCCGTGAACTGTGCCGGCGTATTGCCCGAAGGAATCGCGCCCTGCGCGAGCAACTTCTCTTTCATCGCCGGCGTGCCCAATGCCTTCGATGCTTCCTGCTGGATACGGTTGACGATGTCGGGCGGTGTGCCGGCGGGGGCCAGCAGGCCGAACCAGGAGCTGGCGTCGTAGCCTTTCAGGGCCGGGCCGCCGGCTTGTTCTATGGTGGGAATGTCCGGCAGGGCGGCTGAGCGTTCTGAGCTGGTTACTGCTAATGCTTTGAGCTTGCCGGACTTGATGAGGGCCATGGAAGAGGGCAGGTTGTCGAACATGACGTCCATGTCGCCGCCCACCAGCGCGAGCAGCGCAGGGCCGGAGCCGCTGTAGGGGAAGTGGGTCATATAGGTGCCGCTCATGGTCTTGAACAGCTCGCCGGCCAGGTGGATGGAGGTGCCGTTGCCGCTGGAGGCCATGTTGAAGGTGCCGGGCTTGGCCTTGGCCGCGCGTATGAAGTCGGTCACGTTGTTGATGCCGGCGGCCTTGGCTTTCTCGGTGTTGACGACCATGACGTTGGGCACGCCCGCGACCAGGGTGATGGGCGCGAAGTCTTTTTGCGGGTCGAAGGCCATCTTTGTGTAGAGGGACTTGTTGATACCGTGGGTGCCCACGGTGCCCATGAGCAGGGTGTAGCCGTCGGGCGCGGATTTGGCGACGATGTCGGCGCCTATGTTGCCGCCGGCGCCGGCGCGGTTCTCGACGACAAAGGGCTGGCCGAAAGCCTTGGAGAGTTCAGGCGCCATGGCGCGGGCCAGGATGTCGGTGGTGCCGCCGGGCGCGAAGGGCACGACGATCTTCACGGGCTTGGCGGGCCAGTTCGCGGTTTGCGCCCAGGCCGAGGGCGTGGCCATAAAGGTGCTGAGGGCGGCGATCGCGGTGGCCACCAGGCCTGTATAGCGGTGCGAAAGAAAAGGTGGTTTGTAATTCAAGAGGCTCTCCAGGGGATGGCCGGCACGCGGCCGGGGACCACACGAACATAACGTCCGTGGGCAGGCGCTTCAAGGGGGTTAAACCCGGGCGCCTGAAAAAGAAAAAGCCGCCCGGCGTTCACCGGGCGGCTTGGCAATCAGGTCAGCGTGGAATCAATCAGTCGGCAAACTTGCCGGCGGCTTCGATCACGGGCTTGAGCTTGGCGATCTGGCCGACCACAAACGCCCTGTGGGCGGCGGGTTCGACGCGGTTGTCGGTGACCACCACGGCGCCCAGGCCTTCCTGCTTCTTGATGAAGTCGGGGTCTTTGAGTGCGACCTTCAGGGCGTTGTTGAGCTGGGTCAGCACGGCCGGGGGCGTGCCCTTGGGTGCGTAGATGCCGTGCCAGACGGTCAGGTCAAAGCCTTTGAGGCCCATTTCCTGCAGCGTGGGGTAGTCCTTGAGCAGCTTGTTGCTGCTCAGCGGCTTGGCGGTGGTCACGGCAAAAGCCTTGACGCGGCCGGCTTCGATCTGGCCGGTGGTGTTGGTGGTCTGGTCGCACATCATGTCGACCTGGCCGCCGACCAGCGCATTCATGGCCGGCGCGGTGCCGCCGAAGGGGATGGTGGTCATCGCGTCCTTGGCGTTGATGGCCGCTTGCCACATCAGGCCGCACAGGTGCGAGGCCGAACCCAGGCCGGCGTGGGCGATGTTGAGCTTGCCGGAATTGGCGCGTATGTAGTTCTCGAAGTCGCGGTAGTTGTTGGCGGGCAGCTGCGGCTTGCCGATGATGGTCATGGGCACTTCATTGATCATGCCCAGGAACTCAAAATCTTCAGGCACCTTGTAAGGCAGCTTGCGGTACAGGCCTGTCGCCGCAGCCATGCCGATGTGGTGGACCAGCAGGGTGTGGCCGTCGGGCGTGGCGCGTGCCACCTTGGCCGCGCCGATGGTGCCGCCGGCACCGTTGACGTTCTCCACGACGAAGTTGGCGCTGCCGCCCATGGCCTTGCGCATGGCCTCGGCCAGGTCGCGCGCGACGCGGTCGGTCGGGCCGCCGGCGGCGAAAGGCACCACCAGGCTGATGGGCTTGGAGCCGGGGAAGGCGGGGGCTTGCGCATGGGCGGCAAACATGGCCGTTGCGGCGGCGGCGAGGACTAACAGGCGTTTCATGAGCGTCTCCTTGTATCTGAAGGCGCCAAGTTTACGGTCCCCTTACCGCGCGAACATCGCGGGAACTACGTAAGGGCTATCCCGTTCATGCAGAGGGTTTACACGCGTTAGAGACGGCGGGCTTCGGGAGTTCAGGCCAGCCGGGGCTGCGGGACTGGCTTTGCCAGACCGCAGGCGCAGCGCCCCCGAGGGGCTGGAGCCCGCGGCTCCAAGCCTGCCTGCGCAGGCTTGGACGGGCGACAGAGGCGAAGCGTCTCGCGAGCCGCGGCCTGCAAGGCCTCGGAAGCTACACGCAGTGAGCGACCGTGGGGGCTCTACTTGTAACTTCGTGCGTCCTCAATAACCTTGCCGTCGTTGGGGAGACTGCCGGGCGCCAGCAACTGCACGGTACCGCGCAGCTTGGTGACGTCGCGTATCGCTTCGCTGATGCGCTGGTCCAGCCCCTCGGGCATGGAAGCCGCCTCGGCCTGGAAGTGCATGCTGTCGTTGGCCATCTCGCCGCTCACCACCAGCCTGGCCTTGAGCACTTCGGGAAAACGCCTGGCGATGTCGGCGACCTGGCCCGGATGCACAAACATGCCGCGCACCTTGACGGTCTGGTCGGCCCGGCCCATCCAGCCCTTGATGCGCGTGTTGCTGCGGCCGGTGGGGCAACTGCCGGGCAGCACGGCTGAGAGGTCGCCGGTGCCGAAACGGACCAGTGGGTAGTCGGGGTTCAGCGTGGTGACCACCAGTTCGCCGACCTCGCCCTCGGCGACCGGGTCGCCGGTGCCGGGGCGCACGATTTCCACAATCACGCCTTCGTCCAGCACCAGGCCTTCGCGGGCCTCGGTTTCATAGGCGATCAGGCCCAGGTCGGCCGAGGCATAACACTGGTAGGCAGCGATGCCGCGTTCAGCGAACCAGTCGCGCAGGCTGGGCGGGCAGGCCTCGCCCGAGACCATGGCGCGCGTCACGCTGGGCAGCCCGATCTTCATTTCGGCGGCCTTGTCGACAATGATCTTGAGGAAGCTGGGCGTGCCGACATAACCGGCGGGCTTGAGCTCGGCCATGGCCTGTACCTGCTGCTCGGTCTGCCCGGTGCCGCCCGGGAAGACGGTGCAGCCCAGCGCATGGGCGCCGCTTTCCATCATGGTGCCGGCCGGCACGAAGTGGTAGCTGAAGCAGTTGTGCACCAGCTGCCCGGCCCTGAAGCCCGCGGCGTGCAGGGCCCGTGCCATGCGCCAGTAGTCCTTGCGTGTGCTGTCGGGTTCGTAAATCGTGCCGGGGCTGGCGAAGACGCGCGGCATGGCGGCGCCATAACGCAGCGCACTGAAACCGCCGAATGGGTCGCCGCCCGCTTCGCGCGAGGCCTGTTGCAGTGCCAGCAGCTCGTACTTGCGCGTGACCGGCAGGCGCGCCAGCGCGGCGCGCGAGGTGACGGCCGAGGCGTCCACGTTTTTAAGAATGCCGGCAAAAGCCGGGGCATGGGACTGCGCGTGCGCGACCTGCTGCGGCAGCGTGGCGAACTGGGCGGCTTCGCGCTCGGCATGCGGCCTGTGTTCCAGGGTGTCGTAATGTGTTGTCATTCGATATCGTCCAAATCCTGTCAATACCTCAGTGCGCTGCAAAGACTTCAAGCCAGCAAGGGCCGCAGGCGCAGCACCCCCTCGGGGGGCAGCGACCCGCGCAGCGGCGGAGCGTGGGGGCTCTATGCCAGCCAGCGTTTGCGGCGTTTATAACTTTTCACGTCTTTAAAACTCTTGCGCTCGCCGCCGCCCACGCCGAGGTAAAACTCTTTCACGTCCTCGTTGTTGGCCAGGTCGGCGGCCGCCCCGTCCATCACCACGCGGCCGCTTTCCATGATGTAGCCGTAGTCGGCGTACTTGAGCGCCATATTGGTGTTCTGCTCGGCCAGCAAAAAAGTGACCTTCTCTTTCTGGTTCAGGTCCTGCACGATGTTGAAGACCTCCTCGACGATTTGCGGCGCCAGGCCCATGGAGGGCTCGTCGAGCAACACCATCGAGGGATTGGCCATCAGCGCGCGGCCAATGGCGCACATCTGCTGCTCGCCGCCCGAGGTATAGGCCGCCTGCGACGTGCGCCGGGTCTTGAGGCGCGGAAAGTAGTTGTAGACCTTCTCGAGGTTGGCCGCGACTTCGGCCTTGCTGGCGCGGGTGTAGGCGCCGGTCAGCAGGTTTTCTTCGATGGTCAGGTGGGCAAAGCAGTGCCGCCCTTCCATGACCTGCACCACGCCGCGCTTGACCAGGTCGGCCGGCGAGAGGTTTTCAATGCGCTCGCCGCGCAGCTCGATGGAGCCCTTGGTGACCTCGCCGCGCTCGCCCTTGAGCAGGTTGGAAATCGCGCGCAGCGTGGTGGTCTTGCCCGCGCCGTTGCCGCCCAGGATGGCGACGATGCGGCCCTGCGGCACTTGCAGCGAGACGCCCTTGAGCACCAGGATCACGTGGTTGTAGATAACCTCGATGCCGTTGACGTTGAGAACGATGTTAGGTGTGTCCATATTTTTTCCTGACCAATCTTGAGGGCTGCCGGCAAGGCGATCAGCCCTCAAGGCTGGCGGCTCGCGAGAGCCGCGCCCCTCCCGCCTGGCGGGAGGGGTTGGGGTGGGTGCCGTCAGTACATGGCAAAGCCAGCTGAGCGGCTACGCCGCTCAAGACTGGCAGTCGGCCGGTGTGCGCGCCGTCAGTTTTTTCTCGGTGGCGTACTTGGCGGCGGTGCTCTTGACCAGGGGCTTGATCACCTGTTCATCGGCCTGCAGCCAGTCGGAGGTGAACTTCCACTCCTTGCCGTCCCAGGTGTGGATGCGCGCCCAGGCCGAGCCCATGTGGTCGGTGCAAGAGGTGCTGATAGGCCGCATCACGCCGGCAAAGCCGAGTGCGTCCAGCTTGGCCTGGGTCAGGTTCAGGTTCTCCAGGCCCCAGCGGACTTGTTCACCCGTCATGATTTTTCCCTTGCCGAAGCGCTCCTGCGCGGCGCGCAGGCCTTCCACGCCCAGCATGGCGCTCATGGCGCCGCGCATGTACAGCACCTGGCCGACTTCTTCTTTCGGGCCCGTGCCCTGGCCTTTGCCGTGCACCAGGGTCAGCATGTCTTTGGCCAGCTTGGAGTTGGGCTCGGCGCCGTGCTGCATGGTCACGGCGTTGTAGCCCTTGGCGCCTTCGGCCACGTCTTTCACGTCAGGCTCGGCGCCGGCCCACCACACGCCGTACATCTTCTCGCGCGGGTAGCCGGTGGCTTGCGCTTCCTTGATGGCGGTGGTGTTCATGATGCCCCAGCCCCAGAGCGCCACATAGTCGGGGCGCGACTGGCGGATCTGCAGCCAGGTGGCTTTTTGCTCGACGCCGGGCGCGGTCACGGGCAGCAGCTGCAGCGTGAAGCCGTGCATGGCGGCGCGTTCCTGCATCAGCGGGATGGGCTCCTTGCCGAAGGGCGAGTCGTGGTAGACCAGCGCGATGCGCTTGCCTTTGAGCTTGTCGAAGCCGCCTTCCTTCTTGGCGATGGCCTGCAGGATGGCGTCGGCGGCGACCCAGTAGGTGCCGGCGATCGGGAAGTTCCATTTGAAGATGGAGCCGTCGGCGCTTTCGCTGCGGCCGTAACCCACGGTCACCACCGGGATCTTGTCGACCGGGGCTTTTTCGGTGATGGCGAAGGTGGCGCCGGTGGACAGCGGCTGCACCAGGGTGGCGCCGCCGTTCTTGCCCTTCAGGCGTTCATAACATTCCACGCTGCGCGCGGTGTCGTAGCCGGTTTCGCATTCCTCGAACGAGATCTTCACGCCGTTGATGCCGCCGCGCGCGTTGACCAGCTTGAGGTAGTCCACATAGCCGTTGGCCCAGGGCACGCCGTTGGGCGCGTAAGGCCCGGTGCGGTAGGACAGCACCGGGAAGAACTGCTCCTTGGCCTGGGCGAATGCGCTGGTCGTCACAAGGGACGAAGCGCCGGTGGCGAGGATTGCCACCGCCAACATCACATTACGAATCTTCATTGTTGTCTCCTGGAAAATTTATAAACACCGCGAAAAAAGGGGCACCTCAGTAAACGACCTAACCATCCACCGCGCATCGGTGATTTCGAGTAATCCTTAACCCTAGGGCCGGCGCACCACAAGGCCTTAGTGGGGAAATGGCCATAGCCTGAGTTTTTGTTTGCCCACGGCCCACAGCTTGGCCAAGCCGTGCGGCTCGACGATCAAAAACCACACAATCAGCCCGCCGAAAATCATCAGCTCCGCATGCGAGATGCCGGCGGTGGAAATCGAGATACCCAACCAGCCCGCCAGCACCGGCAGCAGCTGGCTCAGCACAATCGGCAGCACCACGATAAAAGCCGCGCCGAAGAAGCTGCCCATGATGGCGCCCATGCCGCCGATGATCACCATGAACAGCAGGCGGAAGGAATAGTCCACCGAGAAGGCCGCCGGCTCCCAGGCGCCCAGGTAGATAAAAGCCCACAGGCCGCCGGCGATGCCGATGATGAAGGAGCTGACCGCGAAGGCGCTGAGCTTGGCGTACATGGGGCGTATGCCGATCACCGCAGCGGCCACGTCCATGTCGCGAATCGCCATCCACTCGCGGCCTATGGCGCTGCGCACCAGGTTTTTGGCCAGCAGGGTGATCACCACCACGATGGCCAGGCAGAACAGGTATTTGCTGACGGCGCTTTCAATCGGCAGGCCGAAGACCTGCAGGTTGGACACCGACACCGAACCCGAGGGCGTGTCCATGGTGAACCACTTGATGCGCAGGAACATCCAGTCGCTGAAGAATTGCGCGGCCAGCGTGGTCACCGCCAGGTACAGGCCCTTGACGCGCAGGCTGGGCAGGCCGAACAAAATGCCGAACAGCATGGCGCACAGGCCGCCCAGGATCAGCGCGGGGATCAGCGGCATGCCGGGAATGCGCACAAAAAAGTTGTAGGCGCCATAAGCGCCCACCGCCATAAAGGCGCCCGAGCCCAGCGAGATCTGCCCGCAGTAGCCCACCAGGATGTTGACCCCGACGGCCGCCAGCGAAAAGATCAGGAAAGGGATCAGGATGGCGCGGAACAAATAGTCGCTGGCCAGCAGGGGCACGGCGACAAAGGCAAAGGCCAGCAGCAGGCCTATGGCGATGCGGTCCTGCAGGATGGGGAAGATCTGCTGGTCGGACCGGTAGCTGGTTTTGAATTGGCCGTTTTCTCTGTAGAACATGATTTTTCTTTAGGTAGAAGCGGCTTTAAACACGATCAATAATTTTCTCGCCAAACAATCCTTGCGGCCGGACCAGAAGGACACACAGTGCGAGGACATAGGCAAACCAGATTTCAATACCGCCGCCCACATACGGCCCGATAAACACTTCGGCGAGTTTTTCGCCCACGCCCAGGATCAGGCCGCCCACGATGGCGCCGGGCACCGAGGTCAGGCCGCCCAGGATCACCAGCGGCAGCGCCTTGAGCGCCAGCACCGACAGCGAAAACTGCACGCCCAGCTTGCTGCCCCAGATCACGCCGGACACCAGGGCCACAAAACCCGCGACGCTCCACACGATGACCCAGATGCGGTTCAGCGGTATGCCTATGGACTGCGCGGCCTGGTGGTCGTCGGCCACGGCCCGCAGTGCGCGGCCGGTGCCGGTGTACTGGAAGAAGGCGGCCAGCGCCGCCACCAGGGCGGTGGCGATCAGCGCGGCGACCAGGTCTTCCTGGTTCACCAGCAGGCCGCCCTGGAAGACGCTGTCAAGCAGGAACATCGGGTCCTTGGGCATGCCCACGTCGATCTTGTAGATGCTGGAGCCGAAGATGGTCTGGCCGAAGCCGTCGAGGAAGTAGGAAATGCCCAGGGTCGCCATCAGCAGCGCGACGCCTTCCTGGTTCACCAGTTTCCCGAGCACCAGTTTTTCGATCAGCCAGGCGACCACCACCATGATGGCCAGCGCGGCCGCGAAGGCCAGCGCGTTGTTGATGAATTTGCTGTCCAGGCCGGTCCACTGCGGGATCCATTCGGAAAAGCGCGCCATGGCCAGCGCCGCGAACAGCACCATGGCGCCCTGCGCGAAATTAAAGACGCCCGAGGCCTTGTAGATCAGCACAAAGCCCAGCGCGACCAGCGAATACAGCATGCCCGACATCAGGCCGCCGATGATGGTTTCCAGGAACGAACCCATCACTGGCCTCCCTCGCTGGATGCGGACATCGTGGGTTGGGGGAAGCGCTGTGATTTCATCTTGGTGTTCTCATCCATGTCAGTGGCTGGTTCCGAGGTAGGCCCGGATCACGTCTTCGTTGTTGCGGACTTCGTCGGGGGTGCCGTCGCCGATTTTTTTGCCGTAGTCGAGCACCACCACGCGGTCGGAGATGTCCATGACCACGCCCATGTCGTGCTCGATCAGGACCACGGTGGTGCCGAACTCGTCGTTGACGTCGAGCACAAAGCGGCACATGTCCTGTTTTTCCTCGACGTTCATGCCGGCCATGGGTTCGTCGAGCAGCAGCACCTGCGGCTCCATGGCCAGGGCGCGGCCCAGGTCCACACGTTTTTGCAGGCCGTAGGGCAGCTGCCCTACGGGCGTCTTGCGGTAGGCCTGGATCTCCAGGAAGTCGATGATTTTTTCGACCGCCTCGCGGTGCCTGATTTCTTCTTTTTCGGCCGGGCCTATGCGCAGCGCCTGCAGCAGCAGGTTGCTCTTGATCTTGAGGTTGCGGCCCGACATGATGTTGTCGAGCACGCTCATGCCCTTGAACAGCGCCAGGTTCTGGAAGGTGCGCGCCACGCCCATCACGGCCACCTGGTGGCTGTTCATGTGCTTGAAGGTCTGGCCGCGAAAGGTGATGGAGCCTTGCTGCGGCGCATAGACGCCGTTGATGCAGTTGAGCATGGAGCTTTTGCCGGCGCCGTTGGGGCCGATGATGGCGCGTATCTCGTGCTCCTTCACATTGAAGGAAATATCCGACAGCGCCTTCACACCGCCGAAGCTCAGGGAGATGTTCTTGACGTCCAGGATGACGTCGCCGATTTTCTTGGTCATGGGATGTGGACCCCCACGCTTGTCACTGCGTGTACTGCGCTGCCCCCCGAGGGGGCCGCCCGCCTGCGGCCCGGCAAAGCCGGTTCCGCGGCTCGAGCTGGTATTTGGGGAATTTGCTGCCACTTGTTGTTCATGCTGCTGCCTTGACTGGCTCAAAGGTCTGGGTGTCGCTGATCTTGAGCGTCGCGCTCACGCTGCCGCTGCGGCCGTCTTCAAACTTCACCACGGTTTCAATGAACTGCTCGGCCTTGCCGCCGTAGAGCGCGTCGATCAGCGGCTGGTATTTCTCGGCGATAAAACCGCGCCTGACCTTGTTGGTGCGCGTGAGTTCACCGTCGTCGGCGTCCAGTTCCTTGTGCAGCACCAGGAAGCGGCTGATCTGCGAGCCGGCCAGCAGGGCATCCACGCTGAGGTCGGCGTTGACCTTTTCCACGCATTCCTTGATGAGCTGGTAGACCTCGGGCTTTTGCGCCAGGTCGGTGTAGCCGGCATAGGGCAGGTTGCGGCGCTCGGCCCAGTTGCCCACGGCGTCGAAGTCGATGTTGAGCATCACGCAGACTTTCTCGCGGCCGTCGCCGTAGGCCACGGCTTCCTTGATGTGCGGGAAGAACTTGAGCTTGTTCTCCACATACTTGGGCGCGAACATGGCGCCGTCGTTGGCGCCGCCCTTGATGCGGCCCACGTCTTTCACGCGGTCGATGATCTTGAGGTGGCCGCTGGCGTCGATAAAGCCCGCGTCGCTGGTGTGGTACCAGCCGTCGGCGTTCAGCACCTCGGCGGTGGCGGTGGGGTTTTTGTAGTATTCCTTGAGCAGGCCGGCCGACTTCACCAGGATCTCGCCGTTCTCGGCCACCTTGATCTGCACGCCCTGGATGGGCACGCCCACGGTGTCGGCGCGCGCCTGGTTGTCGGGCTGCAGGCAGACGAACACGGCGGTCTCGGTCGAGCCGTAAAGCTGCTTGAGGTTGATGCCGATGGAGCGGTAAAAGGTAAAGAGGTCGGGGCCGATTGCCTCGCCGGCGGTGTAGGCCACGCGCACGCGCGAAAAGCCCAGGGTGTTGCGCAGCGGGCCGTAGACCAGCAGGCCGCCCAGCGCGTACAGCACGCGGTCCAGCGCGCCCACGGGCTTGCCGTCCATCAGCGCCGGGCCGGCGCGCTTGGCCACGCCCATGAAGTAATGGAACATGCCGCGCTTGATGCGGCCCGCGTCCTCCATGCGGATCATCACCGTGGTCAGCAGGCCTTCAAAAATGCGCGGCGGCGCAAAGTAGTAGGTCGGGCCGACTTCTTTCAGGTCAATCGTCACCGTGCTCGCGCTTTCGGGGCAATTGACCACATAACCGCAGGCCAGCCACTGCGCGTAGCTGAAGATGTTCTGGCCGACCCAGGCCGGCGGCAGGTAGGCCAGCACTTCCTCGCTTGAGGTCAGCCTGTCGAAATCGGCGCCGGCCTTGGCGCGGTCCAGCAAGGTGTTGTGGGTGTGGACCACGCCCTTGGGGTTGCCCGTGGTGCCCGAGGTGAAAAACATCGCGGCCACGTCGTCGGGGCGGGCTCTTTCGACCTCGGCCTGGAAGAAGCCCGGCTGGCCGGCGGCAAAACCGCGGCCCGCGTCCAGCAGCGCGTCCAGCGACTGCAGGCCGTCCTCGGCATAGTTGCGCAGGCCGCGCGGGTCGTCGTAAACAATGTGCGCCAGCTGCGGGCACTGGCCGCGTATCTCCAGCAGCTTGTCGACCTGCTCCTGGTCTTCCACCAGCGCAAAGCGCACGTCGGCATTGTTGACCGGGAAAATGCATTCGGCGCCCACGGCGTCCTGGTACAGCGGAATCGGTATGGCGCCCAGTGACTGCGCGGCCAGCATGGTGGCGTAGAGGCGCGGCCGGTTGGCGCCGATGATGACCATGTGCTCGCCGCGTTGCAGGCCCAACTGGTGCAGGCCGCAGGCAATGTGCTCCACGAGCTGCGCCATGCCGGCCCAGCTGTGCGCCTGCCAGATGCCGTACTCTTTTTCGCGCATGGCCGGGGCGCCGGGGCGCTCGGCCGCATGTTTGAGCAGCAATCGTGGGAACGTGGTCTGCATTCGCTTCTTGTCTCCGTTTTGCGCGGTTTTTCAGGAAAACCGCTGGTATGGGCGAATAGTAGGACCGGCTTTGACGCTATGGTGTCATTACGACGACAATTTCCGGGTAAGTCCTACTGGGGTGTCCCCGGGGTCCGGCCGGTTTATCGGATAAAGCGCCCGTCGCGCGAAACCATGGTCAGTTCCACGAAGCGCGAAGCGTTGCGGGCCGAATCGCTGAAGCTCACTTCAAAGCCGCCCAGGTCGTAGCGCTTCAAATTCCAGGTGCTGTCGATGAAGGCTGCGCGCGTCGGGTTTTTGCCGGCGCGGCGCAGTGCTTCGGCGAACACGCGGGCATTGATATAGCCTTCCAGCGCCAGGTGCGAAGGCTCCAGCGCCACGCCGGCGGCCTTCCAGGCCTGCTGGAATTCACGCACCATGGGCACCACGGTGTTGCCCGGCAGCGGCACCACCTGCGAGACCGCGATGCCGGTGGCGTCCTCGCCCATGGCCTTGAGCGTGGCGGCCGCGCCCATGATGGACAGCGCATACAGCGACAGCCCCTTGCGCTGCGTGCGTATGGCTTTCACGAAATCGATGGTCGGCTTGCCGGCCAGGCCCACCAGCACGGCTTCGGGGTTGGAGGCCGCGATTTTTTCGGCTGCCGGGCCGGCGTCCGAGGCGTTGTTTTCCACGGTGACCGTCGCGGTCGCTTCCAGCTTGTGTTTGGCCATGGAGCGCTGGGTGGCGTCGAAGACTTCCTTGCCGAAGGAGTTGTTCTGGTAGACGATGGCGATGCGCCGTATGCCGATGGTCGCCAGGTGCTGCACCAGCTGTTCGGCCTCGTCGGCATAGCTGGCGCGTATGTTGAAGACGTTGCGCGCGTTGGCCGGCCGCGCCGATAGCGCGCCCGAAAACGGCGCGAAAAACGGCATGCCCGAATCGATCACCTGCGGCAGCATGGCTTCTATCATGGGCGTGCCCATGCAGTTGAAGAGCGCGAATGTGCTTTTGTCGTCGATAAAGCCCTTGACGTTGCCCAGCGCGCGCTTGACGTCGTAGCCGTCGTCGGCCACCGTGAGCTCTATGGGCCGGCCGTTCACGCCGCCCCTGGCGTTGATGCCGGCAAAGCAGGCCTTGGCGCCCTGGTGCATGGCCTGGCCCAGCTCGCCCAGCGGCCCGCTCAGTGCGATGGATTGCGCGATGCGCACCGGGCTGCTGTCTTGCGCGTGCGCGGGACCGTACAGGGCGGCCGGCACAGCCGCGAGGGCGCCCAGCATGCGGCGGCGTGTCAGGTGATCAGCGGGCGGCGGTAAACCGGCTTTTGAGGCGGTGAAAAGGCTTGTCATGGCGGGTGTCTCCTGGTCGTGATGGGATTGCGGTGGGCTCTTGACGGCCTGTCTACGCGAGGCCGATGCTATGCTTTGGAGGCGCGGCCAACTGTCTGCCCAACGACAATCCAAGGGTTGCGCCCGCCCGGGCTTTCCCTGATCTACCCACCCGCTTTCTTGCTTGAACATTGCGAGCATGGCCACTGAGTCACCCCTTCACCTGCGCCGCAGGGCGCCCACGCCGGACGAGCTGCGCGGCATTCCCTGGCTGCCCCTGCTGCTGCCGGATGAGCGCGCACGCGCGGTCGCGGTGCTGCAGGTCGGTGACGCCGCGCCGGGCGACTATGTCTGCCGTGTCAGCAGGCCGGTGACTTACTGGTTCGGCGTGGTGGAAGGCCTGCTCAAGATGAGCAGCGACAACGCCCAGGGCATGACCATGACATTTGCCGGCCTGCCGCCCGGTGGCTGGTTCGGCGAAGGCACGGCGCTCAAGCGCGAGCCCTACCGCTACAACATTCAGGCGCTGCGCAAAAGTGTGGTGGCCGGTTTGCCGATAGACACCTTCCACTGGCTGCTGGACCACTCCATCGGTTTCAACCGCTTTGTGATGAACCAGCTCAACGAGCGCCTGGGCCAGTTCATCGCCGCGCGCGAAATCGACCGCATGAACAACCCCGACATCCGCGTGGCGCGCAGCCTGGCCGCGCTGTTCAACCCGGTGCTGTACCCGGGCGTGGGCCAGATGCTGCGCATCACGCAGCAGGAGATGGCCTACCTGGTGGGCCTGTCGCGCCAGCGCGTGAACGAGGCGCTCAGCGCCCTGCAGGACCAGGGTTTTATCCGCATCGAATACGGCGGCCTGCGCGTGCTGGACCTGGAGGCGCTGCGCTCCAGCGTGTTCGCGGCCAAAGATGAGGGCCTGGCCGCGCGCACCAACCCGGGCCGCTAAGGCCTGGCCGGTGACCTAGCCGCCGAGGCCGGCGATGGCCAGGCGCAGGTTGCCCCGGGCGCGGGCTTCCAGCGCGGCCTGGAAATGCGGTGTGCTGTAAATCGCTGGCCGGGCGAGGAAGGCGCGCAGAATCTCGCCGCGTTTCTGGCGAAAGAGGTCCTCGGGCACAAAGGCATATTCCTGCCGTATCTGCTCCTCATATTCGGCAAAACGCGCGGGCAAGGCGCCCAGAATGGACAGGTCCACATCCACCAGCAGCTGCGCGTCGGGCGTTACCGGCAGCGCGCTGTGGCAGGTGGCCATGATGAGTTCGTCCACCCGCTGCACGGCGGCCGGCACCGCACCATGGCCCTGCAATACGGCGCGTGCCCAGTCGGCGCTTTGGCGCTCGTTGTCATGGCGCTGTGTGTCGTAAATACCGTCATGGAACCACAGCGCGAACTCGACTTCGCCCGGTTGTTCGGCCAGGTGGCGGACGGCCTCGACATGTGCAAGGCATTCCGCAAGGTGCTGCAGCGTGTGGTACTGGCGGTGCGGCTCCGAATAGCGCGCCAGCAATTCGTCAAACACGCTGCCGGTGATGGTCCTCGGCACGAGCGCGCTGGTACAGCGCCGCCAGGAGCGGGCCAGCAGGTCCATGGATTCGGGCGTGGGATGTGCCATCAGTAGAGTGTGGACTTTTGCCGCGCGGGCAGTTCGCGGTCGTATGTTTCGCCGTCGATGGCCGCCGCCGTCAGCGCCTGCAGCATGGCGCCCGGCGTGGGCACATCGGGCCGGCTTGGCGGCGCGGCCTGCCAGAGCTTGGAGCGCTGCAGGGCCCGCGCGCACTGGAAGAACACCGATTCCACGCTGATCACCAGCACGCAGTGCGGCGGCTTTCCCTCCATGGAAAAGCGCTGCAGCATCTCGGGCGCGACCGTGATGCGGGCGCGGCCGTTCACGCGCAGCGTCTCGCCGACGCCGGGCACCAGGAACAGCAAGGCCACCCGAGAGTCGATCAGCAGGTTGCGCAGGCTGTCGATGCGGTTGTTGCCGCGGCGCTCGGGCAGCAGCAGGGTCTTGTCGTCCTGGATGGCGACAAAGCCCGGCGGGTCTCCGCGCGGCGAGGCATCGAGCCCGCCCGGCCCCGCGGTGGCCAGCACGGCGAAAGGCGAGGCCTGGATCAGCGCCTGGTAGGCCGGGTGCAAATAGTCCACTTCTTTCTTGAAGGAAGCTTCGCCGACGGTGCCGAACAGTGCTTCCAATTGCGGCAGGCTGGTGATGGTATGCGGGTCGGCTTGGGTGTTCATGACCTGACTTTATCGCTTTGGGCGGGTGCGCACAGCGCTTCCACCAGCCTGGCCGCCGGCAGCGACAGCTGCTCAAAGCGGCGCGCGCAAATCAGCAGCTGCCGGTCGGCCCAGGCGTCGGAGAGCTTGAGCGCGCGCAGCTTGCCCGCGCCCGCATGGCCTTCGGCCGCGACGGCCGGCACCACGGCCACGCCGACGCCGGCCTCCACCATGCGGCAGACGGCCTCAAAGCTGCGCAGCCGTATGCGCGTGCGCATGCGCAGCCCCAGGCGTTCGGCCTGCAGTGCCAGGTGCTGCTGCAGCGCGCTGTCCTCGCCCAAGCCGACAAAGTCATGGGCCAGGGCTTGTTCAAAGAGGACCTGCCGCCGGCGGCCGAAATCACTGCGTGCGGGCACCACCAGCACCAGCCGGTCGCGCCGGAAGGGCCTGGATTCCAGGCTGGAGACGTCGGCGGAGTCGGCCACGATGCCGAGCTCGGCCGCCTGGGCCAGCAGCTGCGAGACGATCACATGGCTGGGGCGCTCCTCAAGATCGACGTCGATGCCGGGATGGGTATTGAGGAAGGCCGCAAGCGCCTGCGGCAGGTAGTCGGTGATGGCGGCGGTGTTGGACAGCAGGCGCACCCGGCCCGCCAGGCCGCCCGCGTAGTCGGCGATTTCGCCCTGCATGCGCTCTACCTGCTGCAGCACCAGGCGCGCATGGTGGGCCACGGCGAGGCCGGCCTTGGTCGGCTTGACGCCGCCGCGCAGGCGATCCAGCAGCGGCACGCCCAGGGCGTCCTCCATGCCGCGTATGCGCGCGCTGGCCGAAGCCAGCGCCAGGTGCGAAAGCCTGCTGCCGGCCGTGATGCTGCCGGTGTCGACCACATGCAGAAACAGCCGGAGGTCGACCAAGTCAAAGCGGATGTTGGCGGGCATGGCAGTGAGGGAGCCTGTTGAGCCTTCGGAAATGGCTAAGGCTGCCAGCGCATATTACCGCTTGAGCGCGGGGCGCGTCGCTGCGCAGAATCGGCCTCATGAACTTGCACAATTTCGCGGGCATGGGGCCCGATACCCTGCTGGTCGCCATCGTCGCTGCCGTATTTTTGCTGGCCGGCCTGGTCAAGGGCGTGGTCGGCCTGGGCTTGCCGACGCTGTCCATGGGCCTGCTGGCCGGCGTGATGCCGCCCGCGCAGGCGGCGGTAATTTTGATACTGCCTTCGTTTTTGACGAATGCCTGGCAGATGTGGGACGGGGCCGCGCTGGGCCGGCTGCTCAGGCGCCTCTGGCCGCTGCAACTGGGCGTGGTCGCCGGAACGCTGTGGGCGCCGGTGAGCCTGGTCACCCTCAATGCCAATGCGGCATCGGCGGGCTTGGGGGCTGCCTTGATGGCCTATGCCGTGCTGGGGCTGGTGGCCGTTCCGCTGGCCGTGCCTCGTCGCGGCGAGCGGGTCTCTTCGTTGGCCATTGGACTGATCACCGGCGCCATCACTTCGGCCACCGGTGTGTTTGTGTTTCCGGCGGTGCCTTACCTGCAGGCCCTGGCTTTCAGGAAGGATGAACTCGTGCAGGCGCTGGGCCTGTCCTTCACCGTTTCCACGGTCGCGCTTTTTGGGCGCCTGGTGCTTGAAGGGTCGTTCTCGGCGGCTGCCCTGCCCGGCGGCTGGGGCTGGCTGGTGGCCTTGCCCGCGGCCTTGCTGGGGATGGCGGCGGGCCAGGTGCTGCGCGGCCGGCTGGATGAAAAAACCTTCAAGCGCCTGTTTTTTGCGGGCTTGCTGGCCATAGGCCTTTATATGGTGATTGGCAGCGCCATACGCTGGCTTGCAGGCTAAAGGCCTGCAGACCCAGGCGCTGGCGCGGTTTTGGGGCCGGTTTTTACGCTTTCTTTATACCCGCCGCCCGTCTTTCATCCCCGTTTTTACACGCCGGCTCCGACACTTTCTCCATCGTTGTTGTTTGGAGAAAGATCATGGATCTTGCGTTTATGGTTGGCGCCGCCGCCCTTTGGGGTGTGACGGTCCTGCTGGTCTGGGGCTTTGAGAAGCTCGAAAAACCCGAAGGGGGCCGCTCATGATCCCCCTTGACGTTTTGTACGGCTTTGGCGGCGTCTGCGCCATCCTGCTGCTGACCTACCTCGTGTATGCGCTGATCTGCGCCGAGGAGTTTTGATGAACGCCTCAAGCTGGGGCCTGCTGGCCCTTTTCCTGGCCGCGCTGCTGGCCACCGCCTGGCCGCTGGGCCTGTGGCTGGCGCGCCTGTATGCGGGCCGGCTGCCCGGCTGGATGCACAGGGTGGAAGCGCCGTTGTACCGCCTGGCCGGCACCTCGACCGATACCAACATGAAATGGTCGCAGTACGCGCTGGCGCTGCTGGCCTTTAATGCGCTGGGCGTGGTCGCTGTCTATGCCCTGCAGCGCCTGCAGGCCGGGCTGCCGCTGAACCCGGCCGGCATGGCCGCCATCTCGCCCGACTCGGCCTTTAACACCGCCATCAGCTTTGTCTCCAACACCAACTGGCAGGGTTATGCCGGTGAGTCGACCATGAGCTACCTCACGCAGATGCTGGTGCTGGCCGTGCAGAATTTTTTCTCGGCCGCCACCGGTATTGCCGTGGTCTTTGCGCTGTTTCGCGGTTTTGCCGCGCGCGCCACCGGCGCCATCGGCAATTTCTGGGTGGACATCACACGCGTCACGGCCTGGCTGCTGCTGCCGCTGTCGCTGGTGTTCGCGATTTTCCTGGTAGGGCAGGGTGTGATCCAGAACTTTGACGCTTACAAGGACGTGAGCACGCTCGAAGTCACCAGCTACCAGCAGCCGAAAAACGGCCCTGACGGCCAGGCGCTGAAAGACGACAAGGGCAATCCCGTCATGGAAGACGCCAGGACCGACAAGCAGACCCTGGCCATGGGCCCTGTCGCCTCGCAGGAGGCCATCAAGATGCTGGGCACCAACGGCGGCGGCTTCTTCAACGCCAACTCGGCCCATCCCTATGAAAACCCGACGGCGCTGAGCAACTTCTTCCAGATGCTGTCCATCTTCCTGATTCCCGCGGCCCTGTGTTTTGCCTTTGGCCGCGCGGTGGGCGATACGCGCCAGGGCTGGGCCGTGCTGGCCGCGATGACGCTGATCTTTGTGGTCGCGGTGGCGGCAATCACCCCGGCCGAACAGGCCGGCAACCCGCTGCTGCCGCCCCTGGGCGTGGACCAGGCGGCCAGCGCGCTGCAGGCCGGCGGCAATATGGAAGGCAAGGAAACCCGCTTCGGCATCAATGCCTCCAGCCTGTTTGCCGTCATCACCACGGCGGCGTCGTGCGGCGCGGTCAATGCCATGCACGACTCCTTCACGCCGCTGGGCGGCATGGTGCCCATGGTGATGATGCAGCTGGGCGAGGTGGTGTTCGGCGGCGTCGGCACCGGGCTTTACGGCATGCTGATTTTTGCCATCCTCGCGGTGTTCATCGCCGGCCTCATGATTGGCCGCACGCCCGAATACCTGGGCAAGAAGATCGAGTCGCACGAGATGAAGCTGACTTCCATCGTCATCCTGGTCACGCCCATCCTGGTGTTGGCCGGCACGGCGGTGGCGGTGCTGGCCGGCGCCGGCAAGGCCGGTATCGCGAATCCCGGCGCGCATGGTTTTTCGGAAATCCTTTACGCGCTGACTTCGGCCGGCAACAACAACGGCAGCGCCTTCGCGGGCCTGTCGGCCAACACGCCCTTCTACAACACGCTGCTGGGCGTGGTGATGTGGCTGGGCCGCTTCGGCGTCATCGTGCCGGTGCTGGCGATTGCCGGCGCGCTGGCCGCCAAGAAGCGCCTGCCGGTCACGGCCGGCACCATGCCCACGCACGGCCCGTTGTTTGTGCTGCTGCTGATAGGCACCGTGTTGCTGGCGGGCCTGCTCAATTACGTGCCGGCCCTGGCGCTGGGCCCCGTGGTCGAGCATTTGATGCTCTGGCCCGCCCATTGAACCGCCGCGAAAGACACACCGATATGACTACCCAAAAACCTTTTGTGCTGCTGGACCCCGCGCTGCTCAAACCCGCCATCGCGGCCTCCTTCACCAAGCTGAGCCCGCGCGTGCAATGGCGCAACCCCGTGATGTTTGTCGTCTACATCGGCAGCATACTGACCACCTTGCTGGGCCTGCAGGCCTTGCAGGGGCAGGGCGAGGCGCCGGCCGGTTTTATCTTTGCCGTGGCGATCTGGCTGTGGTTCACCGTGCTGTTCGCCAACTTCGCCGAGGCGCTGGCTGAAGGCCGCAGCAAAGCCCAGGCTGCCTCTTTGCGCAGCCTCAAGAAAAGCACCTGGGCCAAGAAGTTCAAGGAAACCAGCAGCAAGGTTTTCCACGGCACGGCCTGGCTGCCCGAGCAGGCCGAAAACCTGCGCAAGGGCGCAGTGGTGCTGGTCGAAGCCGGAGACATGATTCCGCTGGACGGCGAGGTCATCGAAGGCGTGGCCTCGGTCGATGAAAGCGCCATCACCGGCGAATCGGCGCCGGTGGTGCGCGAGTCGGGCGGCGACTTCTCGGCCGTGACCGGCGGCACGCGTGTGCTGTCCGACTGGCTGGTGGTGCGCATTGTGGTCAACCCCGGCGAGTCCTTCCTGGACCGCATGATCAGCATGGTCGAGGGTGCCAAACGCCAGAAGACGCCCAATGAGATCGCACTGACGATTCTGCTGGTGGCGCTGACCATCGTCTTCCTGGTGGTCACGGTCACGCTGCTGCCTTATTCGGTGTTCAGCGTGCAGGCCGCGGGCTCGGGCACCGTGGTCAGCATCACCGCGCTGGTGGCCTTGCTGGTCTGCCTGATCCCCACCACCATAGGCGGCCTGCTGTCGGCCGTGGGCGTGGCCGGCATGAGCCGCATGATGCAGGCCAATGTGATCGCCACCTCGGGCCGCGCGGTGGAGGCCGCCGGCGACGTGGATGTGCTGCTGCTGGACAAGACCGGCACCATTACCCACGGCAACCGCCAGGCATCGAGTTTTTTGCCGGCGCCCGGCATGACCGGCGCCAAACTGGCCACCGCCGCGATGCAGGCCTCCATGGCCGACGAAACGCCCGAGGGCCGCAGCATTGTGGCGCTGGCCCAGCGCATGGGTGCGAGTGAAGCCCTGGCGGGCAACAGCCACGAGGTTCCGTTTACCGCTCAAACGCGCATGAGCGGCATGGACCAGTTGCGCCCCGACGGCAGCACGCGCCAGCTGCGCAAGGGCGCGGTCGATGCGGTACGCAAACATGTGGAGGCGCTGGGCGGCAGCGTGCCGGCCGAGGTGATGCGCGCGTCGGATGAAGTCTCGCGCCGCGGCAGCACGCCGCTGGCGGTGGCCGACGGCGCCATGGTGCTGGGTATTGTGGAGCTCAAGGACATCGTCAAGGCCGGCATCAAGCAGCGTTTCGGCGAGCTGCGCCGCATGGGCATCAAGACGGTGATGATCACCGGCGACAACAAGCTCACGGCCGCGGCGATCGCCGCCGAGGCCGGTGTCGACGATTTCCTGGCCGAGGCCACACCCGAAGACAAGCTGAAACTGATACGCGGGTACCAGGCCGAAGGCCGCCTGGTGGCGATGACCGGCGACGGCACCAACGACGCGCCGGCCCTGGCCCAGGCCGACGTGGCGGTGGCCATGAACAGCGGCACCCAGGCCGCCAAGGAGGCCGGCAACATGGTGGACCTGGACTCCAACCCCACCAAGCTGCTGGAGATCGTGGAAACCGGCAAGGCCTTGCTGATGACGCGCGGCTCGCTGACCACGTTTTCGATTGCCAACGACGTGGCCAAGTATTTCGCCATCATCCCGGCGATTTTTGTGAGCACCTACCCGCAGCTGGCCGCGCTCAATGTGATGCGCCTGGGCAGCCCTTCGACGGCGATCCTGTCGGCGGTGATCTTCAACGCGCTGGTCATCATGTTTTTGATCCCGCTGGCGCTCAAGGGCGTGAAGTACCGCGCTGTGGGCGCCGCCACGCTGTTGCGCCGCAACCTGTTGATTTACGGATTGGGCGGCCTGGTTGTGCCTTTTATCGGCATCAAGGCGATTGACTTGCTGCTGGTGGCCATGAATCTTGTTTAAGGAAAACCCATGAAAAACATTCTTCGTCCCGCACTCGTGCTGTTTGCCGTGCTGACCCTGGCCACCGGCGTGGCCTACCCGCTGGTGGTGACTGGCACGGCCCAGACCCTGTTTCCGAAACAGGCCGGCGGCAGCCTTGTCATTCGTGATGGCAAGCCGGTGGGTTCCGCGCTGATAGGCCAGAACTTCAGCGACCCCGGCCACTTCTGGGGCCGACCCTCGGCCACGGGCCCCATGCCCTACAACGCCGCAGCCTCCAGCGGCGCCAACCAGGGACCGCTCAATCCCGCGCTGGTCGATGCCGTCAAGGGCCGCATCGCAGCGCTCAAGGCGGCCGATCCCGGCAACAGCGCCCCTGTGCCGGTGGACCTGGTCACGGCCTCGGCCAGCGGGCTGGACCCGCACATCAGCCCGGCCGCGGCGCTTTACCAGGCGGCCCGCGTGGCCAAGGCGCGCAATCTGCCGCTGGAAAAAGTGCGGGCCCTGGTCGGGCAGCACACCGAGCAGCCTTTGCTGGGCTTTCTGGGCGAGCCCCAGGTCCATGTGCTGCGGCTGAACCTGGCGCTGGAGGCTTTGCGCTAAGCCGATACCATGAGGCACTGACCATGGCCAGCTTCCCCGACTCCCGCCCCGACCCCGACGAGCTCCTGGACCGCCTGCGCGGCGAGGAGGAAAAAGCGCGCCGGGGCCGCCTGCGCATTTACTTCGGCGCCAGCGCCGGCGTGGGCAAGACCTACGCCATGCTGAGCGCCGCGCAGCGCGAGCGCAAGGCCGGCCGCGATGTGCTGGTCGGTGTGGTGGAAACCCATGGCCGCAGCGAAACCCTGGAGCTGCTGGCCGGGCTGGAACAGCTGCCCTTGCGCGAAGTGGCCTACCGCGGGCGCACGCTGAAAGAGTTCGACCTGGACGCGGCGCTGGCGCGCAAGCCGGCGGTGCTGCTGGTCGACGAGCTCGCGCACAGCAACGTGGAGGGCTCGCGCCACGCCAAGCGCTGGCAGGATGTGCATGAGCTGCTGGAGGCCGGCATCGACGTCTGGTCGGCCGTCAATGTGCAGCACCTGGAAAGCCTCAACGGCACGGTGGGCGCCATCACCGGCATACGCGTGCATGAAACCGTGCCGGACACGGTGCTGGACGGCGCCGATGAAATCATTTTGGTCGACGTCACGCCCGACGAGCTGATGGCGCGGCTCAAGGCCGGCAAGGTCTACATGCCGCAGCAGGCCGAGCGCGCGGCGCAGAATTTTTTCCGCAAGGGCAATTTGATCGCGCTGCGCGAGATCGCGCTCAGGCGCACGGCCGAGCATGTGGAAGACGACGTGCGCAGCTACCGCGTCGAAAAATCCATCACCCCGGTCTGGAACACCGAAGGCGCCATCCTGGCCTGCATAGGGCCGCGCGAGGGCGCCGAGCAGACGGTGCGCACGGCGGCGCGCCTGGCCGGCCAGCTCAATGTGCGCTGGCATGCGGCGTATGTGGAAACGCCGCGCCTGCAGCTGCTGGAGGTCGCCAGCCGCGACCGCATCCTGGCCGTGATCCAGCTGGCCGAAGAGCTGGGCGCGGCCACGGCGGTGCTGACGGGCGGCGATGCCGCCGCGGCGCTGGTGGCGCAGGCGCAGCAGCTCAATTGCGCCACGCTGGTGGTGGGGCGGCCGCAGCTGCCGGGCTGGCGCGCCCTGTGGAGCGGCCCCAGCATGACGCGCCGGCTGGCGGTGCTGGCGCCCACCCTGGACATTGTGGAGGTGGGCCATGCCGACAGCGCGCGGCGGCTGGCGCGCGCGGTGCAGCGCTCGGCCGAGGAAGACGAAGCCGCGGCCTGGCGCGGCAAGCTGGCCGGTTACGCCTGGGCGGCGGCCGCCAGCGCGGCCATCACCGTTCTGGCCCATCCCCTGCTGAATTTTTTTGACCTGGCCAACATCGTGATGCTCTTCCTGCTGGGCACGGTGCTGGTGGCGCTGAAGTTCGGGCGCGGGCCGGCGGCGCTGGCGGCCTTCCTCAACGTCGCGGCCTTTGATTATTTTTTTGTGGCGCCGCGCCTGTCGTTTGCCGTCAGCGACGTGCAATACCTGGTGACCTTCGGCGTGATGCTGGTGGTGGGCCTGCTGACCGGCCAGCTCACGGCGGGCCTGCGTTTCCAGGCGCGCATCGCGGCCAGCCGCGAGCGCCGCGCGCAGTCGCTGTTCGAGCTCACGCGCGACTTGTCGGCGGCCTTGCTGAGCGAGCAGGTCGTGGAACTCGGCGAAGCGGCCGCGCAGCGCAACTTCGGCGGGCAGGCGCTGGTGCTGGCGACCGACGGCCATGACCAGTTGCTGCCGCCCGCGAAGCCGCCGGCCGACTTCGACGCCAGTGTGGCCGACTGGGTGTTTCGCAACGAGCAGCCGGCCGGGCTTGCCACCGCCACGCTGTCGGCCCAGGCCTGGCATTACCTGCCGCTCAAGGCCCCGATGCGGGTGCGCGGCGTGTTGGCCGTCAAGCCCGCGCAGGCGCGCTGGCTGCTGATTCCCGAGCAGGTGCAGCAGCTCGAAACGCTGGCGCGCCAGGTCGCGATCGCGCTGGAACGTGTGCATTACGTGGACGTGGCCCAGCAGGCGGTGGTGCAGATGGAGTCCGAAAAGCTGCGCAACATGCTGCTCGCGGCGATCTCGCACGACGTGCGCACGCCGCTCACCGCCCTGATAGGCCTGGCCGATTCCCTGCAGCGCACGGCACCGCCGCTCAGTGAAGAACAGTCGCAGGCGGCGCGCGCGATTGCCGGCGAGGCGCGCCACTTGAGCGCGCTGGTCAACAACCTGCTGGACATGGCGCGGCTGCAAAGCGGCGCGGTGAACCTGCGCAGCGACTGGCAGTCGGTCGAGGAAATCGTCGGCTCGGCGATACGCCAGGCGCAGCACGCGCTGGCCGGCCGGGCCGTGGTGACGGCGTTGCCGGCCGACCTGCCGCTGGTGGAGTTTGACGCGGCGCTGATGGAGCGCGTGCTGGTCAACCTGCTGGAAAACGCCGCCAAGTACGGCAAGCCGCCCATAGAGGTTCGCGCGGAGGTGACGGACACGGCCTTGCTATTGACGGTGCGCGACCATGGGCCGGGACTGCCCGCGGCGCTCAAGGGCCGTGAGCAGGAGCTGTTCGAGAAATTCACGCGCGGCGAAGCCGAGTCGGCCACGCCGGGTGTGGGCCTGGGCCTGGCGATTTGCCAGGCGGTGGTGCAGGCGCACCGCGGGCAGATCGCGGCCACGAGCCTGCCGCAGGCGGCCGGCGGTGGTGCAGAATTCAGCATCACCTTGCCGCGGCGCCCGCCGCCCCAGGGCCTGCCCGAAACCGCCTGAGCACACCATGTCGCATCCCCTGCCCGTCGCCGTCGTCATTGAAGACGAGCCGCAGATACGCCGTTTTGTGCGCGCGGCGCTGGAGGCCGAAGGCTGGCAGGTCTTTGAGGCCGACACCGCCCAGCGCGGGTTGACCGAGGCCGGCACGCGCAAGCCCGACCTGCTGGTGCTGGACCTGGGCCTGCCCGACGGCGACGGCCTGGAGGTGATTCGCGACGTGCGCGGCTGGTCGGCCGTGCCCATCGTGGTACTTTCGGCGCGCACCGACGAGGCCGACAAGATCGCCGCGCTGGATGCCGGGGCCGACGACTACCTGACCAAACCTTTTGGCGTGGGCGAGCTACTGGCCCGGGTGCGCGCCAACCTGCGCCGACCGCGCGGCGCCGGCGCCGACGGCACGCCCGAGGAGCCGCTGTTCAGCTTCGGCGACGTGCAGGTGGACCGCCAGGCGCGCCTGGTGCGGCGCGCGGGCGTGGAGGTGCACCTGACGCCCATCGAGTACCGCCTGCTCACGGTGCTGGTCAGCCATGCCGGCCGGGTGCTGACGCACCGGCAGCTGCTGCGCGAGGTCTGGGGCCCCTCGCATGCGGGGCAAAACCATTATTTACGCATCTATATGGGCCATTTGCGCCAGAAGCTCGAGGCCGACCCGGCCCAGCCCAAACACCTGCTGACGGAAACGGCGGTGGGTTACCGGCTCTGGGTGGGCTGAGTGGGACAATAAGCGGCGATCCGGCCGCCCAGGCCGGCCCCTAAAGTACCCAGCAAATGCAAAACCCCCTCAAACCCGGCGCCGGCCCCAAACCCGTGGGCGCCGCCGTTCGCATCCCCAAACAAGCCGCCGCGCCGGGCGTGCCCGCGGCCACCGTGCGGCTGAACAAGCGCATGGCCGAACTGGGCCTGTGCTCGCGCCGCGAGGCCGACGACTGGATCGCGCGCGGCTGGGTGCGCGTGAACGGCGCGCCCGCCGTGATGGGCCAGCCCGTGGCCGTGGACGCGCGCATCGAGGTCGACCGCCAGGCCGAGCAGCAGCAGCGCCTGCAGGTCACCATCCTGATCAACAAGCCGGTCGGCTATGTCAGCGGCCAGGCCGAGGACGGCCATGAGCCGGCCGTGGCGCTGGTGCAGCCGCAAAACCGCTGGCGCGAATGCAACAGTCGCATGCGCTGGGGCCATGAACAACTGCGCGGCCTGGCGCCGGCCGGCCGGCTGGACATCGACTCCATAGGCCTCTTGGTGCTGACGCAGGACGGCCGCGTGGCGCGCCAGCTGATAGGCGAAGACTCCGAGATTGAAAAAGAGTACCTGGTGCGGGTCAGCTACGGGCCGGAAACCGTCAATGTGCAGGCCTTGTTCCCGCCCGAGAAACTGGCGCTGCTGAACCACGGCCTGAGCCTGGACGGCCAGGCGCTGCGGCCGGCCCAGGTCTCCTGGCAAAACCCCGAGCAGCTGCGTTTTGTGCTCAAGGAGGGCAAAAAACGCCAGATACGCCGCATGTGCGAGCAGGTGGGGCTGTTTGTGACCGGGCTCAAGCGCGTGCGCATAGGCCGGGTCAACCTGGGGCATTTGCCGGTGGGCCAGTGGCGCTATCTGGCGCCGCACGAGCACTTCTAGGGGCCTCTTAAACCTTGCGCGGCGCAGGGTCGGCAGGTAGTGCCCTGTCCTACCCGGACGTGCGCCAACGGACGGCAGCGTTTGCCCGGCAGCGGCCTAAAGTGGGCTTCATGGCACTGATTACTTACCTGGTCGAAGACAACGAGATCGTCCTGGAAAACCTGATGGAGGCGCTCCAGGAAATCGCCGCTGTCCAGGTCACGGGCCATGGGGCCACCCAGGCCGAGGCCAGCCAGTGGCTGAGTTCGCACGACGGCGAGTGGCACCTGGCCATCGTCGACCTGTTCCTCAAGGAAGGCAACGGCCTGGGTGTGCTGGCGGGCTGCCGCAAGCGCGAGCCCTACCAGAAGGTGGTGGTGCTCACCAACTACGCCACGGAAGAAATCCGCCGCCGTGCCGCGGATCTGGGCGCCGACGCGGTGTTCGACAAATCCAGCGAGCTGGACGACTTGTTCGCCTACTGCGCGGAACAGACCTCCCATGAAGCGGAGCCGGAAAACCGGCAGGCCCAGCTCCTGGCGGTGTCGCGCCTGCGCGCGGCGGTCGCCGCCCCGGCGCCGCACAGGACGCCGTCACGGGGTTGAGCGGCAGGCTTGGCGGGCGGCGCGGCGCCCTGCAGCTGTTGCGGAACCGGCTGCAAAGACAGTAAGCTCGCGCCCACAACCATGGAGGGATCACCGATGCGCGCTTACCATCCTGCCGAGGGGAGCTTCACTTACTCGCTGGCCCGCGTGGCGGCGGCCTGCAGTCTGGCGCTGGCGGCCGGCGCCGTGCAGGCCCAGACCGAAGCGCCGCCTCCGATCACGCCGGCCGTGGCCGCGCAGATCGACGCGCTGGTCGCCGAATACGTGCCCGGCGCCTTGCCGGGCCTGCAGCTCGCGGTCGGCAGGGGCGGCGCCGTGCTGTACACGCGCGGCTATGGCGCGGCCGATGTGCGCGCCGGTGTGCCCATGACGCCCAGCACGCCGGTGAAGATAGGCTCGGTCACCAAGCAGCTCACGGCGGCCGCGCTGCTCAGGCTGCAGGAGCTGGGCAAGCTCTCGCTGGCGGACCCGCTGTCGCGCTGGATACCCGAACTGCGTTACCAGCCGGACCCGACGATTGCCCAGGTCATGGGCATGGTGGCCGGCATTCCCGGCGCCGAGAAAGACCCCGACGACCTGCTGCTGGACGGCATGCCGGCCGTGCTGCAGGAACCGCCCCTCAGCCGCGCGCGGCTGTTCGCCAACATGCAGGCGACGGGCCTGTTCGCCGCGCCGGGCACGGCCTACGACTATTCGAATGCCGGCTACGTCGTGCTGGGCCGCGTGATCGAACGCGCCAGCGGGCTGCCGCTGGAGGCGGCTTACGCGCAGCTGCTGTTCAAGCCCGCGGGCATGTCGGCCTCCTACCTGCTGGGCCCGCAGCCGCGGCCCGGCGTCGCCGTCGGCCACTACCGCGTCAAGCCCGGCGACGCCTGGCGCGTCTGCCCCGACCTCAACTCGGGTTTTGACGCGACCGGCGGCGTGGTCTCCACCGCCTCGGACATGGTGCGCTGGAACGGCGCGCTCAAGAGCGGCGCCGTGGTCTCGGCGGCCAGCCTGGCGCGCATGCGCACGCCGGCCGCGCTGGGCGGCGGCAAGTTCGCGCCCATAGGCATGGGGCTGGCGGCGCTGGGCGGGCCGGGCAGCTACGGCGCGGCCGGGCAGACGGTCAGCTTCGCCGCGGCCAACGCGAGCTACGGCAGCGGCTATGACGTGGTGTTGCTGGCCAACGGCAGCAACACCATTGGCGACGCGGCCTACCCGCGTTTTGTGCTGGCCGCGCGCATCCACAATGTGCTCAACCCGGGCGCGCCCGAGCCCGTGCCGGTGCTGCCGCCCAGCGGCGGCATCGTCGAGCCGGCCGCGCCGGCGGAGCTGTTCAGCCTCTGCAAATAAAGCGCGCCGCAACATTCGCTGGTGCGTGCGGGGCCCTGCCCCCACAATCGGGCATGTCTACACCCGAGCAGCCCGGCAGCGCGCCGGCTTCCGCGCCACCTTCTTTCCCCGGCGGGCTGCTGCCCACCTGGCTGCATGTCTCCGACATCCAGGGGCTGGCGCAGCTCGCCACCCAGGCCACCCTGGGCGTCACGGGCCTGGCCGAAAGTGTGCAGGGCAATGTCTACAAAGCCGTCGCCAAGCCCTTCGGGCCGCTGGGCGCGAAGTTCATAGACCGCATGCCGGGCGGCAGCGGCGTGCGCGCGCGGGGCATCACCGGCCTGGTCTACGGCGGCATCAAAGGCGTGACGCGGCTGGCCGGCGGCGCGGCCAACGCATTGCTGTCGCGCGCCGCGGTGCCGGCGGACCAGCGCCCCTCGACGCCGCAGCGCGAGGCCATGCTGTCGGCGCTCAATGGTGTGCTCGGCGACCGCCTGCTGGAGACGGCCAACCCGCTCGTGATTCCCATGCGTTTGCGCTCAGCGGGCCAGCCGCTGCTGCTGGAGCCGCAGGCGCTGGCCGGGCGCTTGCCGGGCGCGGGCGGCAAGCTGCTGGTGATGCTGCACGGCCTGTGCATGAACGACCTGCAGTGGAACAGCGATGCGCCTGCCGGTGGCCACGGGGAACAGCTGGCGCGCGAACTGGGCTACACCCCGCTTTATTTGCACTACAACACCGGCCTGCACACCTCGGACAACGGCGAGCAACTGGCCGGCCTGCTGCAGCAACTGGCCAAAGCCTGGCCGCGGCCGGTGGAGGACATCACGCTGCTGGCGCACAGCATGGGCGGCCTGGTCGCGCGCAGCGCTTGCCACCAGGCGGCCGCGGCCGGCTACAGCTGGCTGGCGCAGCTCAAGGCCCTGGTGTTCCTGGGAACGCCGCACCACGGCGCGCCGCTGGAGCGCCTGGGTAGCTGGGTGGATGGCGTGCTGGGCGGCAACATCGTGACCAAACCCTTCGCGAAGATCGGCCAGCTGCGCAGCGCCGGCATCACCGATTTGCGCCACGGCAACCTGCTGCGTGCCGACTGGCACGATGCGGCGCGCTTCGAGCGCAGGCCGGACACGCGCCAGCCCGTGCCTTTGCCGGCCGGCGTGGCCTGCTACACCGTGGCGGCCACCACGCTGGCGCCCGGCAAGGGCGCCATGGTGGCGGTGCGGGAGGCGCTGGCGCGCAAGATGGTCGGCGACGGCCTGGTGTCGCTGGACAGCGCGCTGGGCCTGCATGCGGAGCCGGACCGCTGCCTGGCCTTTCCGCCCGAGAACCAGTGGATTGCGCAGGGCATGAACCACCTGGAGCTGCTGAGGCGGCCGGAGGTGACGCGGCAGCTGGTGTCCTGGCTGGGTGGCCGGCCCTCCTAGCCTTTGTTGCGGACGAGCGCAGGGCAGCTGGGTGCCGCTAGCGAGTGCTCACCACGAAATCGTCAGTTCCACCGGCTCCAGGGAATGCATGGGCTTGCCCGCCACCACGGCCAGGCGTTTGCCGGCGGAATCGGGCAGGGTGTTCATGCGTTGCGTTTGGCCGCTTCTGCTGGCTGAAGCGCTGGCAATGGCCTTGACGTCCACCGTGGCCGGGCAGCTGATACGCAGGGTTCCGGCATTGCCGTCGGGCTGCCCGCGATGGGTGCAGCGATGGTCTGCCGTCACGGCTTCACTGAAAGTGCGCAGCACGATGGTCACGTCAAAGGAGCCGGAAGCCGTCTGCGCCTGGGCCGCGCCGTGAAGCCCCAGCAGGGACTGGATGGACAGGGCAAGGACAAAGGCAAATTTGACGGTCTTCATGGCGCAACTCCTTCAAGAGGATGAGCTGTTGCGGTCCATGCTAGCGAATCTGATAATTTGAAGCAATTGGTAAAATTAACAATAAAACTGTTAATTTGTGATTTTTCACACAAATCACCGGCTTAATTTGATTTCTTCTTCAAATTAATAGTTTTTGCAGGGGTTTTGGCAATAAAACAGGCGTTTTATCAATTTTGCGGCAGCGAAAGGCGGCAAAAATGCCGCGTCTGGGCGGCGGCCGGTGGGCTTGATGGAGGCCCGGGCGGGCGCCCCACCTAGTAAGTGATGGTGACCGTGACCCCGGTCTGGGTGGCCGTGCAGGCGCCCGTCGAACAGGTGCCTGCCTGGTCGGCCGCGATGCTGCCTGTGACCGTGTAGGGCTGGGCGAAGCCATCGCCTGTGGCACCCGCGCTGCTGAGCGCCAGGGTGTAGTTCAGGCCCAGCAGCGTGCCCGAGGTCGGCGAAAGTGCCAGGGTGTAACTGGTGCCGCGCGTGCAGTCCACCGTGAAATTCATGGTGGCGGTCTGCGGTGTGGCCACAAAAGAGGTGTAGTTCAAGGTCAGCGTGGAAGGTGAAATCGCGCCGGGCGCCGCGTTGCCCGAAGCGACCTGGCCCACGAAGCACTGGGCGGTGATGCTGACCGTCGGCGTAAAGCTCCCGGTTGCGACAACGGCCCCGGCGGTCGTGAGCTGAAGGCTGGTGATGAAGGTCTCGTCAAAGATCCCTGCGGTGTTGCCGGTTTGCCCCGCGCCCACCCGGAAGTCGTAGGTCAAAGGCACGCTGGCGCTCAGCGCGGCGCCGAAATTCAATGTCCCGTTCACGCGCCCGGTGCCGGTATTGATCCAGTCGGTCGTGGTCCCATTCTTGTAGACGCTGACATCGAGCCGGTCGGCGTTGATGGTTCCTCCGCCATGGCGGAAAACCCGGCGGGTGAGGCCTGTGCGGCTGCCGTAGTCAATGCTGACCCAGTAGGTCGTGCTGGTCGGGTCCGTCGACAGCCGCGTGCAGTTCACGGTGATGGTGCCGCTGGCATTGGCATTGGTCCCCTGCCCATTGGTGTAATTGAGGCTGACCGACGTGGTGGTGAGCGTGCAGGTAATGGCAGCCTCGGCCTGCAGTGCACAGGTGCACAGCAGGGCGGCCAAGGCGAGGCGCATGACGTAAGAGACACTCATCGATGACGACTCCGTTGCATCGCCCAGATCTGTGCAAGTGCGATGGCTGTTATCCCGTGATAGTAACGTCTTGTAGCAGTATCGCGAATGGTGTTGTTTTGCGCCGTTTTCGAGAGCGCAGGTGCTGCAAATTCGTGACAAAAGTCACACTGTGCGGGCTGATGCGCTGCCCAAGTGTGGGCGCGAGGCCGTGAAGCGGTGGCCGCTCAATAGGTGATGGTCAGGGTTCGTGTCTGTGGCGCGCTGGTGCATTGGCCCATGCCGCAGGTGCCGGACTGGCCGCCCGGGATGCTGCCGTTGATCGTGAAATTCTGCGGAAAGCCCGTCCCGGTCTGCCCGGCGAGGGTGCTCAAGGCCAGGGTGTAAGTGAGCGTGAGCAGGGTTCCCGTCGTTGCGTCCAGGGCCATGGTATAGGTTTCGCCCTGGGTACAGCGCACGGCATAAGCCGTGCTGGCCGTGGCCGCGGCCACCTGGAACGAGGTGTAGTTGAACTGGATGTTGCCGGGCGGCGTGCTGAGAAGGCAGACGGACTGGTTGTTGATGCTCACGGGGAAAGTCGGAAAGACGTCCGTATTGCCGGGCCCGTTGTCGTAGCGCAGCCGCATGGTCACGGTGTCGGTGAAGAGCTTGGCGTTCTTGTTGAGCCCGGCCGCGATGCGGCTGTAAAAGACGTGCGTGACGCTGGCCGTCAGGGCCGTGCCGAAGTTGATGGTGCCCGCGAAGTCCGTGGCATTGGTATAGCCCCATTCCCCGTTGCCCGGCGCCGTCCTGAAGAGGTCGTAGGCCATCTGGTTGGCCGTGCCGGTGCCGTTCACCGCCTGGTTGCTGCTTCCGGCGCCCGGGTTGAAGCCGTCGTCTGCCCGCAGCGTGTAGGCCGAGGTGGTCGGGTCCGCGGGGCCGCGCGAGCAATTGATGGTCACGGTCCATGCGCCATCGGTGGGGTTGGGGTCGTTCTCAAAGTACACCATCTGCACGGGTGTCGCCGTGGCGTTGCAGACCAGCGCGGCCATGGCCGGCGCCGCACCCAGCAGGGACAGGCCTGCCGCCGCGGCGCCAAGGCGCCAGGTTTTCATGAGATTCAAGGTTTGACTCCTGGGCAGTGGACCGGGCCCACGCGGGTGATGTCTTCGAGGCTGCCGGGCGGCAGCTCGACGCTAAAGGTGCAGCTCGCGCCATTCCATTTCAGGCGCAGGCTGTTGGTGGTTTGCAGGCCGGTGACGAAGGCTTCGCCGCGCCGGGCGACGAAAAATTCCTTCTTGTCCCCGACCAGCTCGATTTCGGCGCCGGCCGGCGCGGGCTCGCCATTGTCAAGCACGATGCGTATCAGGGCGCCGCGGCCCGAGCGCACGGGGAAGCTGATCTTGACCGCGCCGCGCAGGGCCGGCACGGCCTCACGCTCGATGGAGTCGAGCTCGGCGCTGATGGGCAGTTCGGTCGGGTCCAGCCGCACGCTGTTGCGCTGGAAGGGCAGCAAGCGCGGCAGCAGCGCGATGCCCTTCTCGTCGGTGCGGGTCAGCGTGCTGCCCTGAAAGCCCACGCCGACATTGGCGTAGCCCGGCACTTCGACAATGGCGAAACTGTCCTGTACCCGGCGTGTGGCGAACGCCTGGCCTTCGGCCATCACCAATCCCCCAATCAGGCCCAGGCGCAGGTTCTGCTGGGTCTGCCCCGCGCTGACGTCGGCTGAAAACAGGCCTTTGCTGCCCTGGTAGTAGGCGCCGCCCTCGGTGTAGCCGCCGTCGGCGCGCGAACCCAGCGCCGTGCGCCAGCCCCAGCCGGTCTCTGCGCTCAGGGCCCGGCTGGCATTCACGTAACTTTCGGTGGTGCCGCTGCGGCGGGTGACGCCTGAGGCAATCGTGACGCGGTTTTCCAGCGGCACGATCAGGGTCGCGCCCACCGAGGTGCCGGTGGAGATTCCGCTGAGCCGTGTGGCGCTGAGCGTCAGCGCGCTGTGCGGCCCGAGCCGCATGGTGTAGTTGACGCTGAGGGTGTCGAGTTTGCCCAGGTCATAGTTGTCAAAGCCCGCATAGCTGATGTTGAAGGCCCCGAACTTGTCGGTGCTGTAACTGTAGCTGGCGGTGGTCTGCAGCCGCGGCATCGGGTTTGCCGTGTCTATGCCCAGTTGCCGGTAGCCGCGCGAGGCGCCTTCGGCGCTCAGCGAGACGCCGTGGCGCAAGCCGGTGCGCTCTATGCCGACCAGCCAGTTGTGGCCGCGGCCGGCGGTGTCGCTGCGGCTGAAGGAGACCGCGGTCTGGCCCAGCATCTGGAAGGGCAGCTCATAGCTGGCGCCCGCGCCCACGCGCGCCAGCGGCCGGGACCATTCGCCGTTGGCCTCGACGGTGATGCTTTTGGTCAGGCCCTGGCGCCACAGGCCCGACACAAAGCGCGGGCCGTAGTCGGCGTTCTCGATGCCCAGCTGGTTGCGTATGGCGCCCAGCTCGAAGCTCCAGTCGCTGAGGTTTTCCTCCAGCAGGTTGGCATTGCTGAAAAAGGACTGGGTGATGACGGTCTCGCGGCCCAGGATGTCGCGCACCACCACCCGCGCCTCGCCGGCGCCCGTCAAGGCGGGGAAGTTGTCGATGCTGAAGGGGCCGGAAGGCACCTTGGAGGTCTGCCGCAACGCGTCGTTGACGTAGAGCTCCACGGTGCTGGGAGCGGCCGACAGCCCGGTGACGGTCGGGATGGGCTGGGTGACGAAGCCGGGCTGCAGGGAGAAATTTTTCGCAAACTGCACGCCACCGAAATAGACCGACCGCCCAGAGATGCCGGTGCGCGTGCTGCTGTCGCCCAGGCGCAGGGTGCTGTTGGACTCCAGGAAATTGCGCGTATAGGTGGTTTCCAGCCGCCGCCAGGAGGCCTTGAGCGTCGGGTCCTGGCTCACGAGGTTGCGGCCCACATAGCTGCTGGTCAGCAGCCCCCACTGCCCTGAGAACCCGAATTCGGTCAGGGCGCCCAGGTCGCGGGCCACGGTGTTGCCGCCGATAGAGTCGCGGTTGCGGCTGGTGAGGTAGTTGAGGTCGTAGTTGGCAAAGAACGCCGGGATCGACGGCGACAGCGGAGGCCGCATGGCCGACTCCTGCGTTAGGCGCACGGCATTGAAGGCCGAGGGGGAAAACACCAGGTCGACCGACTGCTCGGCAAAATTCAGGCGCGCCTCGAAGCCCGGGATGGATGAGAGGGCATACCAGCGCTGGCCCTGGAAATCAATGTCCTGCGCGCTGGGGCGGCGGTTCAGCCGCCATTCCTCGAAAGCGTCCTCGGGCGCATACAGAATGCCGTTGCGCTCCAGCAGCGTCCAGACGCCGCCCTTGGTGCTGTTGATGAAGACTTCCAGCGGAAGCAGGCGGTCATTGGCGGCGCGGGCAGCGGGCGGCGCATTGGAGGAAGCCGCCACCTGCGCCTGGGCCGGCAGGCCATAGCAGAGGACGGCAATGCCTATTGCGAGGGGATGCTTTCGTAGAGCCCGTCTACACCTCATGGGATAGGGCGCCCGTCAGGGCAGCGCGATACTGGTCGTCAGGCTTTGTCCGTCGTCAAAGGTCACCACCAGCTGGGCCTGGCCTGCGGTCAAGGCTTGCTCGCCTTTGAGGCTGACGGTTTTACGGGCGCCCGGGAGGATGTAGCTGCCGCCTTCAAAGCGGGCCAGCGTCTGCGGGCCCCGCGTCACGACGGCTTCCCGTATTTGCGCGTAGGCCGAGCCGGTGTTGCTGCACTGCAGGGTGAGGGTCTTGGCGTCTGCCGCCTGGTTGGTGCAACTGACCTCGCGCTTGGCCGCCGGCGGGGTGATGAATACCGGCATGCTCAGGGCCAGCGCGATGGGAACCTGAATGCCGGACGCGGGCAGGGCTTCCGGCACCTCGCGGATGATCATGCGGTAGGTCAGCTGCCGGCTTGCATCGGCGGGTTTGAGCAAGGCCAGGCGGACCACCTGCCGTGCCTTGGGCGCGAGCTTGATGATGGGCGGCGCCAGGATCAGGTCTTCCGTCAGCACCAGTTCGTCCGTGCCGTCCGGCTTCTGGCTCCAGGTGTTGATGTCGGCTTGCAGGACGACCTCGGTGTCCGCTTCGTTGGTCAGGGTGACGGCGATGGCGCGATCGCGCGGCGTCATGTAAAGGCGCACGGGTGTCACGGAAAACACGCCGGCCGTGGCGGGACCCCAGGACGCAAGCAGACTCAGCAGGAGAGCATAGGTGACGAGGCTGCTTCGGCGCTTTGGGACGTTCATCCCTAGAAGGATACCAGCATCTCGATAGATTTCGGCTGATTACCAGCGTGGGCCAGGCGCACGGCCGTGAGCGTTCCCCGGATGTCCTGAAAGCGCAAGCGGGCCTGTTTTTCGATCTCGGCGGCTTCCGGGCCCATGGCGTAGCGCCGGCTTTCAAATTCCCAGCCATCGTCGGCTTCATCACCGGCCGAGGCCTGGCGCTGGTCATCCAGCCGGCAAGCCATGCGGGGACCCGGGTCGTTGCGGGATGCCTCGCTGCGGCAGTAATCGGGCAGCAGGGAGTCGCGGGTGGGGCGGTAGCCGGGCATGAACCGGGAGTTGCTCAGAGAATTCCCCTGGGCGCTGACGCTGCGGACCTGTGCGATATTGACAAAGACGTTGGAGTTGCAGCTGACCTGCACCGAGGCGCCGCCGCTGCCCGAGCCCGTAGCGCTGGTGCAGGCGTTGCCGGCGGGGTCGCCGCCGTTCAGGTGGATCTGTACGCCGAACTGGCCGCCGGCGGTACCGGAAAAACAGAAAACGCTCGCCGAAAGCAGGGACACACCGAGAGCCAGCTTTGCGAGCGAGCGCATCGGTGTTGCCATGATCGGGGCCGCGAACGTCAAGATCCGTTTAGTACGTGATCGTCAGCGTGCGGGTTTTGTTGGTCGCTGCGGTGTTCGAGCAGGCGCCGCCGGCGGTGGCGCACTTGCCGGCCTGGCCAGCAGCCATGGAACCGGTCACGGTGTAAGCCTGGGTGTTACCGTTGCCGGTGCCGCCTGCTGCGCTCAGTGCCAGGGTGTAGGCAAGGTCAACGGCATCGTCGGTTACGGCGGTGGAGTCGAGCGCCAGGGTGTAAGGCAGGGTTTTTGTGCACTGGATCGTGAACGCACCGGCGGTGGTGTGTGCCTGGGCGCCGGCCTGGAACGAGGTGTAGTTGAACACCACGTCCGAGGTCTTGACGTATTTGCAGGCGCTGGTCAGGTTGATGGTGACATCGAACTGTCCAGTGGCCGTGGCTGCCTGGGCGGGCACGGCGGCGATAGCGGCAAGGCCGAGGGCGATTACTAAAATAAGCTTTTTCATGACGGGTCTCCGGTTGAGTGAGCGAGTTAACGGGGGGACAAAATGTGAAGGTGAGTGAACTGTAACTAGGTATTTCAGAAAAACGCACATTTGTAACCGTAACAGAGCGCCGGAGTGGGGAATTTATCACGTCAGATCGTTGAAAAGATTGGATTTATTCGTAAATGAACCCAAAAGAATTACACGTAACAAAGGTAAATACCACCAATAAGGGTGGTTATTTCCCGTCCAAATAGCGAGTTAGTAACAGATTTGAAACAACCATGACCCAGACCATGCAAAAACAAACCCTTTCCTTCCAGGCCGAGGTGGCGCAGCTGCTCAAGCTGGTCACCCACTCGCTGTACTCGAACCCAGAGATATTCCTGCGCGAGCTGATTTCCAATGCGTCGGATGCCTGTGACAAGCTGCGCTTCGAGGCGCTCAACGACGCTTCGCTCTACGAGAACGATGCCGAGCTCAAGGTGCGCGTGAGCTTCGACAAGGCCGCGAGCACGCTGACCATCACCGACAACGGCATAGGCCTGTCACAGCAGGAAGCCATCGACAACCTGGGCACCATCGCCAAGAGCGGCACGCGCGACTTCATGGCCAAACTCTCGGGCGACCAGAAGAACGACGCGCAGCTGATAGGCCAGTTCGGCGTGGGCTTTTATTCGGGTTTTATCGTGGCGGACAAGATCACGGTGGAAAGCCGCCGCGCGGGCTTGCCGGCGGGCCAGGGCGTGCGCTGGGCCAGCGACGGCACCGGCGAGTTCGAGGTCAGCGAGATCGAGCGCGCCGGGCGCGGCACCAGCATCATCCTGCACCTCAAGGAGGACTCGCTCGACTACCTCAATGCCTGGAAGCTCAAGGGCATCATCAACAAATACTCCGACCACATCTCGCTGCCCATCCTGATGCAGAAAGAGGAATGGAAAGAGGGCGAAAACGACCAGCCCGGCGAGATGGTGACGACCGGCGAGTGGGAAACCGTGAACCAGGCCGCGGCCCTGTGGACGCGCGCCAAGAAGGACATCACCCAGGACCAGTACGACGAGTTCTATCGCCAGCTCAGCTACGACAGCGAGGCGCCGCTGGCCACCACGCACAACCGCGTGGAGGGCGCGACCGAGTACACGCAGCTGCTGTTCATCCCGGCCAAGGCGCCCATGGACATGTTCAACCGCGACAAGGCCGCGGGCGTGAAGCTCTACGTCAAACGCGTCTTCATCATGGACGACGCCCAGGCGCTGATGCCGACCTACCTGCGCTTCGTCAAGGGTGTGGTGGACTCGTCCGACTTGCCGCTCAACGTCTCGCGTGAACTGCTGCAGGAAAGCCGCGCCGTCAAGGCCATACGCGAAGGCTGCACCAAGCGCGTGCTGGGCATGATCGAAGACCTGGCCGCCAACGATGCCGAAAAGTTCAAGACCTTTTACGCCGAGTTCGGCGCCGTGCTCAAGGAAGGCCTGGGCGAGGATTTCGCGAACCGCGAGCGCCTGGCCAAACTGCTGCGCTTCGCCTCCTCGACCACCGACACGGTGAGCGTGGGTTTTGCCGACTACAAGGCGCGCATGAAGGAAGGCCAGGACGCGATCTACTACATCACCGCCGACACGCTGGCCGCCGCGAAGAACAGCCCGCAGCTCGAGATCTTCCGCAAAAAGGGCATAGAAGTGCTGCTGATGGCCGACCGCGTCGACGAGTGGGCGCTGAACTACCTGCACGAATTTGACGGCACGCCGCTGCAGTCGGTCGCCAAGGGCGCGGTGGATCTGGGCAAGCTGCAGGACGAGGACGAGAAAAAGGCCGCCGAAGAGGCGCAGACCCAGTTCAAGCCCGTCCTCGACAAGCTCAAGGAAGCCCTCAAGGACAAGGCCAAGGACGTGCGCGCCACCACGCGCCTGGTCGACTCACCGGCCTGCCTGGTGGTGCAGGACGGCGACATGTCGACCCAGCTGGCCCGTATGCTCAAACAGGCCGGCCAGGCCGTGCCCGAGGTCAAGCCCATCCTGGAAGTCAACGCCCAGCATCCGCTGGTCAAAAAGCTCGAAAGCGGCGAACACTTCGACGACCTCGCCCACATCCTGTTCGACCAGGCCCTGCTGGCCGAAGGCGGCATGCCGAACGACCCGGCAGCCTATGTGCGGCGGGTCAATGCCCTGCTAGCCTGAGCGTCGCCGCGCCGTCTCCCGGCTAGACGACCAGCGGCGCTTCCTGCATGGCCTCGGTCTGCTCTTCGAGCATGTCGACCTGGCCCTTCCAGTAGTCGCTGGAGCCGAACCACGGGAAGTTGATGGGGAAGATGGGGTCGTGCCAGCGCTGCGCCAGCCAGGCGCTGTAGTGCACCAGGCGCAGGGTGCGCAGCGGCTCGATCAGCGCGAGTTCGCGCCGGTCGAATTCGCGGAACTCCTCATAGCCGTCGACCAGCGCGCCCAGCTGCCGGGTGCTCTGGGCCCGGTCGCCGGAGACCAGCATCCACAAATCCTGCACGGCCGGGCCGCTGCGGGCGTCGTCGAGGTCGACAAAATGCGGCCCCGCCAGCGGCAGGCCTTCGGGCGTCCACAAGATATTGCCGGGGTGGCAGTCGCCGTGCAGGCGCAGGGTGCGCACGTCGCCCACGCTCTCGAACACGGTTTGCGCCACCAGCATGGCTTCGTCAAAGGCCTTGCGCCAGCGCGACTCCATGTCCAGCGGGATGTAGCCGTGGGCGCCTTTCGCACCATGATCGCCGCCCAGCAGGATGTCGCGCGGGGCAAAGCCGAAGGTCTGCAGGTTGAGCGCGGGGCGATGGACAAAGGGTTTTGCGCTGCCCACGGTGTGGATGCGCGCCAGGAAGCGGCCTATCCATTCCAGCACCTCGAGGTTGTCGAGCTCGGGCCGGCGCCCGCCGCGGCTGGGCGAGACGCTGAAGCTGAAGCCGCCGAAGTGGTGCAGCGTGGCGCCTTCCAGCAGCAGCGGGCCGACCACCGGGATCTCGGCGGCCATCAGCTCGGCGGCGAAGGCGTGCTCTTCGATGATTTGCGCGTCGCTCCAGCGGTCCGGCCGGTAGAACTTGGCGACCACCACGTCGCCCGCCAGCTCGGCTTCGCCGACCGGGCTTTCGAGATGCACCTGGTAGACCCGGTTTTCGTAGCTGGACAGCGCCATCAGGCGGCCGTCGCCCAGCAGGCCCACGCTGGCCAGCGCGTCCAGCACGCGGTCAGGGGTCAGCGTCTCGTACGCATGCAGCGCGGCGCTGGCGGGGGCTTGGCTTTTCTCGGTCATGCACCGATTGTCGGCGCAGTTGCCGGGCCCAGCCAGCGGGGGCGTGTAAACGGCTGTTCTTAGGGCCGCAGGATATGGCCGGTGCGCGGGTCGCCTTTGCCGGCGAGCACCTCCTGGTACACCGTCTGCACGGCCGCCCGGCCGGCATGCCGCTGGGGGCTGAGCCAGGGCGGCTGGGCGCTGCCCACCTGCCCGGTGAAGTCCTGCCAGGCTTGCGCGAGCTTGCGGCCGAAGGCTTCCGCGCCCCAATCGGCGACGCGCTTTTTGACCTGGGCCGGCGCGAAAAACAGCACCGGCCTGGGACCCGGCAAATCCCGGCTGCCGCCCTTGGCCGCGAGTTCGTCGACATGGGTGCCGCCTATGGAGCAGTTGTAGCGCAGCTGGCCGAAGCGGTCGTGGATGCGCTGGCGCAAGGGGGCGCTGCCCGCGAAATCGACGTAGATGCAGGGCGTATCGGCGGCCAGGCTGTCCAGTTGTTCGTAGCCCAGCACGCGGCTGTAGCAGCCCAGACTTTCACAAAAAGCCCTATTGCCCGGCGAGGTCAGGCCCACGACCGCCAGGCCCGCGCGCCTGGCGAGCTGGAAGGCCGTGCCGTAAGCGGTCTTGCTCGATGCGCTGGACAGCAGCAGGGTGGTGCCTCCGCCGAAAAAATCGTTGTCGGCCAGGAAATCGTCGATCAGGAAGGAGGTGATGAACAGCGGCCGCAGCAGCGACTGCACATCCTCGGTGGCGGCGTCGTAAAACGGGTCGGTGGCGCAGCGCATGTACTGGTTGTAGACCACCGGCAGCGCCTGCCGGTGAGCAGCGCCGTCAAAAAAGCCCGCGGATGTCACGCGCGCGGGCTGCGCCACCAGCTCGCTGCCCATGGGGTAGTAGCCGTAAAACTTCTCGCCCACGGCGACACCCTCGCACTGCGATTGCGTCACCACGGCGAAACCCCAGACCGGGATGCAGCCCCATGCGTCGTCGCCGGTCGGGAAGAACTGCCAGTAATTCATGGCCTCGCCAAAGGCCGCGTAGGTGATGTTGTTGGACGTGAGTGCGAAGGACTCGATGGCCAGCCGCACCTGGCCGGGGGCCAGCGCAAGCGGGGCTGCGGTTTGCCAGCGGGTTTCGGTAAGGGAGTCCTTGCGGACCTGGAAGGTGGCGATGTTCATCACCGCACCGTAAATGAAACGGCCCGCCGGTTCAACACCGGCGGGCCGCCTTGGTGACAGCAAGCTCGCTAGCTTGCTGTTCGTTTGATTACTTCAGGGTAATCGTCACGTCGATATTGCCGCGGGTTGCGTTGGAGTACGGGCAAACCTGGTGGGCTGCGTCGACCAGGGCCTGGGCGGCGGCGCGGTCCATGCCGGGCAGGGTCACGTCCAGGCGCACGGCGATGCCGTAGCCGTTGGGGATCTTGCCCAGGTCGACGCTGGAGTCAATCGACACGTCGGCGGGGACGTCGATCTTCTTCATGCCGCCCACGGCCTTCATGGCGCCGATGAAGCAGGCTGCGTAGCCGGCCGCGAACAGCTGCTCGGGGTTGGTGCCGGTGCCCGAGGTGCCGGGCGAGCTCAGGGTGACGTCCAGGCGGCCGTCGTCGGTCTTGGACTTGCCGTCACGGCCGCCGGTGGTGTGGGCGTGGGCGGTGTAGAGAACTTTTTCGAGCGTGGTCATGGTGGCTTCCTTTGAAAAATACCCCGGTCAGGGGCGGGTTAAAAATCGGTGAAAAGTAAAAGGGGTCAGGCCGTGAGGCGCTTGCGGAAAGACTGGACTTGCTGCGTCAGCGACACCAGTTCGGGAATCGAGCACTGCGTGGCGCTCAGGATGCAGCCCGGGATCTTCGCGGCCTTGTCCTTGAGCTTGCGGCCAGCGGCCGTCAATGTGATGTGCACGCGGCGCTCATCCTGCACGGCGCGCAGGCGCGAGACCAGCCCGGCCGTTTCCATGCGCTTGAGCAAAGGCGTCAGCGTGCCCGAATCGAGGTACAGCCGCTCGCCGAGCTCGGACACCGTGAGGCCGTCCTGCTCCCACAGCACCAGCATCGCGAGGTATTGCGGGTAGGTCAGGCCCAGATCCTCGAGCAGGGGCTTGTAGAGCTTGGTCATGGCCAGCGAGGTGGAATACAGCGCAAAACACAGCTGGTTGTCCAGCTGCAGCATGGCGTCCACGGAGTCGGTTTTGTTTGGCATGGAATGGATTGTATCTCACAATTAAATTGTGTGCAAGTTAATTGGTTGGGAGATGTTTCCAGGCTTCCGAGCTACCGGGGCATGCGCCAAAAGAAAAAGGCTTCAAAACCGAAGTTTTGAAGCCTTTCAGGCTTTGCTCAGCGCGGGGCTGAGTCAGCGGGTTCGCAGGGCTTAGTAGCCGCCGCGGCCGCCACCACCACCGCCGTAGCCGCCGCCACCGGAACGGCCGCCACCGCCGCCGCCGTAGCCGCCACCGCCGGAGCGATCGCCGCCACCACCGTAACCGCCACCACCGCCGCCGAAGCCGCCGGTACGGGGAGGACGTGCCTCCATCGGACGGGCTTCGTTCACGGTGATGCTACGGCCGCCCAGGGACTGGCCGTTCATGCCGGCGATTGCGGCTTGTGCTTCGGCATCGCTGCCCATTTCGACGAAACCAAAACCCTTGGAGCGGCCGGTGTCGCGCTCCATCATGACTTTGGCGCTGGTAATGGAGCCGAAGGCGCCGAAAGATTGTTGCAGGTCTTCGTCGCGGACCGTGTATGGCAGATTGCCGACGTAAAGTTTATTGCCCATGGGGACTCCTAAAAACACATAAAAACAAAGCGATGGGGTCCCGAAAGCACAACAAACTCAAAAGTAACGCCGTAGCGCGCGAAACTGACCGATCACCAACTTGTGCGGGTGTTTTGCAACCCGTACTGCTCGATTATGCGCCCATAAGTGCCAAAAGCCCTCTTTTAGTTTTTCTTTCGCTGGTTCTGCTCCCTTTCCCCCTGGAAGAGAGCGTGACGAAAAGGGCTTTGCACCGGCTGGGGCCAGGCTCCAGGCCCTCCCACTAAACTCGGGGCCATGCAAACCCCCAGCAGCGCGCGCGCCGCAAAACCACACAAGGGCAATACCAGGCCCGCGCCCGCCGCGCAGGTCATTGAAGAGCTGCGCCCCGGGCAGTCGATTGAGCTGCTCAAGGAACTGCACATCCTCACGCGCGAGGGCAAGCTCAACCAGGACACGCGGCGCAAGCTCAAGCAGGTTTACCACCTCTACCAGTTCATAGAGCCTTTGCTCAAGGATGCCGCTGCGCAGAAAGCCGGCTTCACCCTGGCCGACCACGGCGCCGGCAAGTCCTACCTGGGTTTCATCCTGTACGACCTGTTCTTCAACGTGGCGCATGCGGGCGAGCCCGTGGCCGGCCATGTCTACGGCATAGAAACGCGCGCCGAACTCGTCGAAAAATCCCGCAGCCTGGCCGCGCGACTGGGCTTTGCGCGCATGTCCTTCCTGAATCTGACGGTGCAGGAGGCCACCACCTCGGACCAGCTGCCGCCCGCCGTCGACATCGTCACCGCGCTGCATGCCTGCGACACCGCCACCGACGACGCGATTGCTTTCGGCCTGGCCAAAGGCGCGCGCCACATGGTGTTGGTGCCCTGCTGCCAGGCCGAGGTGGCCGGCGTGCTCAAGAAAAGCCGGGCCCTGTCACTGGCCAAAACCCCGCTGGCCGAACTCTGGCGCCACCCGCTGCACACGCGCGAATTCGGCAGCCAGATCACCAATGTGCTGCGCTGCCTGCAGCTCGAAGCCAACGGCTACCAGGTCACCGTGACCGAACTCGTGGGCTGGGAGCACTCGATGAAGAACGAGTTGATTCTGGCCAGCCGCCCGGCCCAGCCCCAGGCCGGCAAGACCCGCGCGGCGCAAGCGCGCTTGCGCGAGGTGCTCGATGAGCTGGGCCTGGGCGAGTTGACGGCGCGTTTTGCCGTCCAGGCTGAGACCGCCTAGGCCTAGGCCTGGCCGCGTCGCTCCGCGGCCAATTGCCGGATATTCGCGATCAGCCCCTGCTGCGCCGGCGTGGGCGCCATGTCGGCGCGCAGCGTGAGCCCCACCAGTTCCTCGGTGCCCGCCATGCTGACGGGCAACTGCAGCAGTGCACCGCTGTCCAGCTCGGGCCGCACCGCGCCCAGCGGCGAGACCCAGACCGCATCGCTTTTCAGCGTGTAGCCGCGCGCGATCGACACCGACAGCGTTTCAATCGTGCGCGCCGGCAGGGCCAGGCCGCGCGAGAGGAAAAAGCCGTCCGCCGTGTGGCGGATCGCCGTGCCCTGGGTGGGCAGTACCACCGTGAAGGCCTGCAGGCCGGCCAGCACGTCGGCCTTCAGCGCGGCGTGTTCCAGCAGCGGGTGGCCGGGCCGCACCGCCAGCACCAGCGGGTCGGCATACAGGTGCTCAAAACTCAGGCCCAGCATATGGGCCGGCTCGGCAAAGCGGCCTATGACCAGGTCCAGCTCGCGCTGCCGCAGGCGCGCCAGCAATTCGGGGTTGGCGCCTGTGTGTATGCGCAGGCTGGTGTGCGCGCCTTCCCCGGCTTCGGCATCCTGGCGCAGCAGCAGTTGCGGCAGCAGCCAGGGCGCCACCGTGGGCAGCACGCCGATCGCGACCACGGCATTGCCCTGGCGCCGCGTCTGCGCCACGCTGGCCACGGCCTCGCGCAGCGCGCTCACGCTGGCGCCGGCATGGCGCAAAAAAGCCTCGCCCTCACGCGTGGGCACCGCGCCCCGGCGTCCGCGCTCAAACAGGCGCACGGCCAGCAGGTCTTCGAGCTCTTTCAGGGTTTTGGAAACGGCCGGCTGGGTGACGGCCAGCACGTCGGCCGCTTTTTGCAGGCTGCCGTGCTGCGCCACCGCCAGGAAGCACTGCAAATGCCGGTACTTGATACGTTCATCGACCATGGCGTGATTTAACCATCATCGGCCTATTTGGTTATGGATAAAGCGAAAAAATCTCAATATACATAACCATTCAGTGCGATTAAAGTCATTCCAGCGCCGGAATTCGCCTCAAAAAGCGTCCAGGCTGCCCATCTGACCCACGGAGACACCCAGCATGAAACCCGACCTGAACAACAGCTTTCTCGCCCCGCGCGACTGGACCAGCCATTCGCCGCATATCTACCCCGGCTACAAATCCACACTGCTGCGCGGCCCCAAGCAGCCCCTGGTGCCTATCAAGCAGGCGCTGGCCCAGCTCAACGCGCCGGTCTACGGCATAGAACAGTTCGGCCCGCTGGACAACGACCTCACCAAAAACGCCGTCATGAACGGCGACCCGCTGGGCGAGCGCATCATCGTCACCGGCAGGGTGACGGACGAAGACGGCCGGCCGGTGCGCAACACCCTGGTCGAAGTCTGGCAGGCCAACGCCGCCGGCCGTTATGTGCACAAGGTCGACCAGCACGACGCGCCGCTGGACCCCAACTTCCTGGGTGCCGGCCGCTGCATGACCGACGACCAGGGCCGCTACAGCTTCAAGACCATCAAGCCAGGCGCCTATCCCTGGGGCAACCACCCCAACGCCTGGCGGCCGCAGCATATCCACTTCTCGCTGTTCGGCGACTACTTCGCCAGCCGCCTGGTCACGCAGATGTATTTCCCCGGCGACCCGCTGCTGAGCTACGACCCCATGTACATGGGCGCGCCCGACAGCGTGCGCGAGCTGATGGTCTCCAAATTCAGCCTGGACGTGACCCAGCCCGACTACGCGCTCGGTTATGTGTTCGACATCGTGCTGCGCGGCCCCAAGGCCACGCGTTTTGAATAAGCGGCGGAAAGACACCCCATGAGCCAGCTCAAACAAACCCCTTCCCAGACCGTCGGCCCCTTCTTCGCCTACGGCCTCACGCCCACGCAGTACGGCTACGACCTCAAAAGCCTGTTCACGCCCGTGCTGGCCCAGCCGAATGCCCAAGGCGAACACATACGCATCACCGGCCAGGTCTTTGACGGCGCCGGCAACGCCATCATGGACGCCATGGTCGAGATCGCCCAGCCCGACGGCAGCGGCCAGCCCATCACCTCGGTGGAGGATGCCGAAGCGCGCGGCTTCACCGGCTTCGGCCGCTGCGGCACCGGCACCCTGCCGCAAAGCCACTACGAGTTCTTCACCGTCAAGCCCGGCGTGGCCGCGGCGGGGCAGGCGCCCTTCATCAACGTCTGCGTGACCATGCGCGGCTTGCTGGTGCACACCTTTACGCGCATCTACTTTGAGGATGAAGCCGCGGCGAATGCCAAGGACGCGGTGCTGGCCAGCGTGCCGGCCGCGCGGCGCGCCACCCTGGTCGCCAAGCGCGAAATGACGGGCGCCGGGCCGCAGTACCGCTTTGACATCCATATGCAGGGTGACAAGGAAACGGTGTTTTTCGACCTGTGAGCGCGTGGGGGCTTGTGACGCCCGCGTGTGACGGGCCGGGTGTTAAAGGTCTATAAAAGCAGTTTCCCCAACGGGAGGCCTGCATGACCATTGAACTCGACCATTCCATCGTTTCGGCCCGCGACAAGGTGGCCGCGGCCCGGCAGCTTGCGGAGTTGCTGGGCGTGCCCTGGGCGCCCACGGCGCTGGGGCCTTTCTCCGCCGTCTATGTCAATGAAGGCCTGACGCTGGATTTCATTGACACGGACGAGGACTTCCCCGTCCAGCACTTCTGTTTTCGGGTGAGCCCGCAGGAGTTCGACGCCATCCTGGCGCGCATCCAGGCGGCCGGCATTCCTTACCGCAGCACGGTGCGCGGCCCCATGGACCATCAGGTCGACACGCAGTTTGGTGGCAAGGGTGTTTACTGGAACGAGCCTGAGGGGCACCAGTGGGAGATGCTGACGGTCAGCTACGCACGGCAATGAGGGGGCTTAATCCTCGCCGTAATCGTGGTCCGGGTGATTGACGGTGCCAAGCTTCCAGTAGCCCCGACCCACAATGCGGCTGCGCTCCACACCGAGCTCTTCTATCAGCAACTGGCGTAGGCGCCGCATAGCCGCAGCTTCGCAGGCCAGGTAAATGCGGACGTCGGCCGCGGGCGCGCCGGCCTGGCGCAAGGCGGCTTCCAGCGCGGTGCCGGCCTTGCTGTTGTCGGCGCCGCGCGCCACCCAGCGGGTCTGCACTTTTGCAGCGCTGTGCAGCGGGCGTTCTTCGCCAGCGTCCACCACTTCGACCAGCACCTGCGCCTGTGCGCTTGCGGGCAAGGCGGCCAGGATGGTTTCAAACGCGGGCAGGGCGCTGTCGTCACCGATCAACAGGTGAACCGGCGCGTCCAGCGCGAGTTTGTAGCCCGGGCCCGGCCCCATCAGGAACAACACCTGTCCCACCTGTGCCTGCGCGGCCCAGGTGGATGCGGGGCCGTCGCCGTGCAGCACAAAGTCGACGTCGACTTCGTGCGCGTCCGCGCGCACGGCCAGCGGCGTGTAAGTGCGCATGGACTTGGGCCTGGGGCCATCGGGCAGCGGGCGCTCGGGCTCGGCCTGGCCGGGCTCGGGAAAAATCAGCTTCATGTAGCAGGCCGGGTCGTTGACCTCAAAGCCTTCAAGCTCCGCGCCCTGCAAAGTGATGCGGCGCATCAGCGGGCTCAAGGTCTGCACGCGGGTGACCTGCACGCGGCGCGGCGGACGGCGTTTGCGGGGTGCGGCCTCGGGAGTGGATGGGGAAGCGGAAGCGGGTAAGGTGGACATGAGGTCTTTCAAAAGGGCTGCGCTTCATGCGCAGCCTTGGGGGAAGTGTTCTAGTTGAGAATAATTATCATCTGACGGCAATATCCGGTGCTGGGTAGGGGCTAAGCAAGCAGACGTCCTACCCAAACGGGCGGGATGGGTGCAGTAAAGTAAGCCCAGGCGGCCCAGGTGCTTGCTCCTGCGGCCGCCATTTCCCCACTTCCCCCTCAGCGCTTACCTATACCTATATCTATGACAACTTTCGGAACCCCCTTGTCCCCCCACGCCACCAAAGTCATGCTGCTCGGCTCCGGCGAGCTGGGCAAGGAGGTGCTGATCGCGCTGCAGCGCCTGGGCGTGGAGACGATTGCCACCGACCGTTATGAAAACGCGCCGGGCCAGCAGGTGGCCCACCATGCGCGCACCATCACCATGAGCGACCCGGCCCAGCTCAAGGCCCTGATCGAAAAGGAAAAACCCGACCTGGTCGTGCCCGAGATCGAGGCCATTGCCACGGCCATGCTCGAAGAGCTCGAGGCCGCCGGCACGGTGCGCGTGATCCCCACGGCCCGCGCCGCGCGCCTGACCATGGACCGCGAAGGCATACGCCGCCTGGCCGCCGAAACTTTAGGCCTGCCGACCAGCCCCTATGTGTTCTGCGATTCGCTGGAAGAGCTGCAGGCCGCGATTGATTCGACCACCGGCTACCCCTGCGTCGTCAAGCCGGTGATGAGCTCCTCAGGCAAGGGCCAGAGCAAGATTTCCGGCCCCGCCGACGTGAAAAAAGCCTGGGACTACGCCATGGCCGGTGGCCGCGTGAGCCACGGCCGCGTGATCGTCGAGGGTTTTATCGACTTCGACTACGAGATCACCCAGCTCACCGTGCGCGCCCTGGGCGCCGACGGCAAGGTGGAAACCCACTTTTGTGAGCCCATAGGCCATGTGCAGGTCAGCGGCGACTATGTGGAAAGCTGGCAGCCGCACCCCATGCGGCCGGCCGCGCTGCAAAAATGCCGCGACATCTGCAAGGCCGTGACCGACAACCTGGGCGGCCAGGGCCTGTTCGGCGTCGAGCTGTTCGTCAAGGGCGAGGACGTCTGGTTCAGCGAAGTGAGCCCGCGCCCGCACGACACCGGCATGGTGACGATGTGCACGCAGTGGCAGAACGAGTTCGAACTGCATGCGCGCGCCATCCTGGGCCTGCCGGTCAACACCGCGCTCAAGAGCCCGGGCGCCAGCGCCGTGATTTACGGCGGCGTCGATGCCCAGGGCATCGTCTTCGACGGCGTGGCCGAGGCGCTGCGCGTGCCCAATTCCGATATCCGCCTCTTCGGCAAGCCCGAGAGTTTTGTGAAACGCCGCATGGGCGTGGCGCTGGCCTTCGATGCCGACGTCGAAACCGCGCGCATCAACGCCAAGACGGCGGCCGCGCTGGTGCGCCCGCGCAAGGCCGGATGAGAAGCTCTTCGCGATGAATTTCGCCGATCTTCACCTGCTGGAGGATTCCGCCTGGCGGGTGTTGATCTCGGCCGTCGTGGCCGTGGTGCTGGCCCTGGTGGTGCACCGCGTGGGCGCCGCGGTGATCTGGCGCCTCACCCGTAACCTGCCCATCTCCAGCGCGGTGGCGCGCCGCAGCTGGCGGCCCACACGCTTCGCCCTGCCCCTGGTCGCGCTGCAGGCCGTCTGGCAGGCCGCGCCCGATGCGCTGCCGCTGATCTCCCAGGTGCGCCACGGTAATGCCCTGCTGCTGCTGGCCACCCTGACCTGGCTGGCATTGCGCGCCATCGACGGCGTGGCCCAGGGCGTGATCGGCCAGCATTCGGTCGAGGTCGAAGACAACCTCAATGCGCGCCGCATCCATACCCAGACGCGGCTGCTCGCGCGCACCGCCGGCTTCATGGTGCTGGTGGCGGGACTGTCGCTGATGCTGATGACCTTCCCGGGCGCGCGCCAGCTGGGCGCCAGCCTGCTGGCCTCGGCCGGCGTGATCGGCATCGTCGCCGGTATCGCGGCCCGGCCGGTGTTCAGCAACCTGATCGCCGGCCTGCAGCTGGCGCTGGCCCAGCCGCTGCGCATCGACGACGTGCTTATCGTGCAGGGCGAGTGGGGCCGCGTCGAGGAAATCACCGGCACCTATGTGGTGCTCAAGATCTGGGACGAGCGGCGCATGGTCATCCCGCTGCAGTGGTTCATCGAAAACCCTTTCCAGAACTGGACGCGCAACAGCGCGCAGATCATAGGCACGGTCTTCCTGTGGGTGGACTACCGCATGCCGCTGGAGCCGCTGCGCCAGGCCGCGCGCCGCGCCTGCGAGGCGGCGCCCGAATGGGACAAGCGTTTGTGCCTGCTGCAGGTGGTGGAAGCCGGCGAGCGCAGCATGCAGCTGCGCGTGCTGGTGACCTCGGGCAACTCGGGCCTGAACTGGGATTTGCGCTGCAAGGTGCGCGAGGCCCTGGTGGATTTTTTGCAGCGCGAGTACCCGCAGTTCCTGCCTATGATGCGCGCCGAGGTCACCGGCGGCGTTGAAGGCCCCCAGGGCGCGGAGCCGACCGGGCAGCTGCCGCCGCAGGTTTAAGGCCCCGGGCTTCCACGATGCCGGATTCGCAGGCCATCCGTACGACCTGAGTGCGGGCCGCTGGGGTGCCAATGGTGCTAGTGGCGAAGGAGTATCCAGATCAGCGTGGCAAAAAATCCAGCCAGCACCATGACAACTGCCCATCCCGGCACCTCCGAGTCCCTTGACCTCGCGGGCGGTCGCCCCAGTTCCTCCAGAAGAATGTCGCGTTCGACTGCCGGGCGGAAGGGAAGAGATACCAGCGCGAACAGTCCCGCCAACGCGGCGACGGCGCCCCCCACCATGGCACCCCATGTGTAGAGATAAAAATCCAGTTCGTGAAGGCCGTGCTCCTTTGCCGCATAGGAAGCTTGCCCTTTCATCTGAATCCTGACTTCGCCGCTGGTCCAGCCTATCCAGCCAGCGCCCAGGAAGAAAAGCCCGACCAATACCAGCGCGGTGCAGCCAATCACCAGCCAGACGAACCCTCGGCGACGCAGCTTTTTACGCTCGCCAGGCTGCCGTGGATACCGGTCCTGCTCCGCAGAGATATCCTGCTGCTCTTTTGCCTGTTGCCCCAGAAAGCCCATCCGGCGTTCCTCCGTCCGTCAGGCCGCGGCGTCCAGGCAGCCGGCAAACACCGCGCTGCTGACCAGCTCAAACTCCTTGGCCTCGGGCAGCTGGTAGTGCCACCACTCCATGGGGTGGTGCACAAAGCCGGCCTCCAGCATGATGGTCAGCAGCTTCATGCGGTTGAGCTGCACGGCGGCCGGCAGGTCGGGGTAAAAGTGGTGCGAGGCCGCCGTCATGGTGTCCACCGGCGTGCCCATGTCCAGCTCATGGCCCTGCTCGTCCAGCAGGGTCAGGTCCACCGCCACGCCGCGCGTGTGGTTGGAGCCCTTGGCCGGGTCGGCCACATAACCGGGCACGGGCAGCACCGCCCAGAGCGCTTCCTGCGCCTCATGCGGGCGGAAGGCGTCAAAAATCTTGAGCTTGAAACCAAAGGCGCGCGCGCCCGCCACCGCGCGCCGCAGGCAGGCCTCGGCCTCGGGGTGCAGAAAGCAGAGTGTGTGGCCGTAGATCACCTGGCCGGTGAAGTTGTCGGGCCGTGCATACATCATGTCGATCACGACATCGTGCGTGGCTTCCCGGATCTGGACGAGGGGACTGGAAGGCGGCATGGTGCGGCGCAATCGTGACAGGGAAGGACTTGTGGTGGGCTTGCTACAAAAGTGCTACAAGATTATTGGCCCTGGGACAGTTTAGCCGGGGTGCCAACTTATACTGCCCCGAAATCCATAACAACCGACCCCCGCAGGGGGGCACTATCGAGGAGCCGTCCCCCATGAGTCCATCCTTGTCGGCGCTGCTGCGCCCGTGCCTGCTGCTGGCTTTTTGCGGCGTGTTGCAGGGCTGCGCGCCCATGTTCAACAAGGCGCTGACCACCGAAAACCGCAACCGTGTGCGCGATGTCGACGTGCAGGTGCTGATGCCGCAGGAAACCGTGATCTTCAGCGCCGATTCGCCCAACGTCTCCGCGGCCCTGGGCGGCGGCCTGATAGGCGCGCTCATTGACGCGTCGGTGCAGAAGTCCCGCCAGGAGGCGATGAGCGGCGAAATGGGCGTTTTCCTGGACCGCCTGGCCGACATCGACTTTCGCGGCGAGAGCAAGGCGGCGCTGGCCGACGGCACGTCCGGCTTCGCACTCAAGGTGAGCAACGCCGAAGTGCTGGCCCGCATCCCGACCAAGAGCGCCCTCGACGCGCGCATCGCCAGGACAAAAGGCGGCAGCGCTTTCATGCGCCTGTTGGTCTATTACACGCTGGACCCGAAATCCCTCACCCTGACCACCCGCAGCCATGCGCAGATGTGGCAGGACGGCGCGGCGGAGCGCAGCTACGCCGGCAGCTTTATTTACCAGGAGGCGGCACCGGCCGCGCTGGCAGGCGCCGCGCCCGGCGCGGAAGCCGCCGCGGTGCGCGAGATGATGCGGCGCGCCGTGCTGCAGACCCTGCGCATGGCCAGCCTGGATATCAACCAGCCGGCGCCCGCCACGCCAGCCACGTCCGCTACGTCTGCCGCGCCCCGCAAGGCCGATGCCAAGCCCCAGTACACGTTTGCCATGGGCGGCACGCGTGTGCCCCTGGCCGGCGACCTCGTCGCCAGGGAGGGCGACCGCGTGGTCCTGCGCGACAAGGGCGGCATCCTGTTCTCGGTGCAGAAGTAAAAGGATTTCCCATGAACGCACATCACCTTCTCCGCGCCGTCCCCGCCCTGGTGGCCCTTGCCTGCGGCCTGCCGCCGGCGGCCCATGCGCTGACCGACACCGAAGCCCTCAGCATGGTGTTTGAAGAGCCGGCCCCCAACAGCTTCGGCAGGCCGACCCAGGCAGCCCCCGCGCCGGTTCAATATCCGCGCGGCTGCCGCATCCATGTTCGCAAGGTGGAGGATTTGCGCCTGAACACCGAAACCGTGGGGAGCTCGATTTTCATGATGCCCGGCGCGACCGGAGTGCCGCTGGGCGGTGCGTCGCTGCTCAGCGGCGACGGCCTGAAGTGGACCACCAGCGCGCTTCCCTCGCTCAAGGCCTCCGGCGTGCAGACCGAGGCGAGCGAGGCGGCGGCCGGGAACCGTTCGGCGGAAGTCGCCCTGCGCCTGGCGCAGGCCTGGACTTCAGGCCTGAACATGCATTCCTACGTGATGCTGCAGGCCACCGTGCCCACGCCCGCGGGCGAGGTCAAAAAGCGCTACCACGGCTTCGGCACCAAGATGAACTTCGCCAACGGCAACGCCGAGTACATGGCGACCCTGAACCTCGGCATGGCCGAGGCGCTGAAGGCCTATGCCGCCGACCTGCGCAGCGCCTGCGAGGGCAAGTCCGTCGCCGCCTCGCCCTGAGCCGGCTTACTGGAAAGCCACTTCCGAAAAACTGCGCAGCTTGCGGCTGTGCAGCTGCGTGATGCCCTCGGCGCGCAGCAGCTCGATGGCGCGTATGCCTATGCGCAGGTGCTGGTCCACGCGCTCGCGGTAGAAGTGGTTGGCCATGCCCGGCAGCTTGATCTCGCCGTGCAGCGGCTTGTCGCTCACGCACAGCAGGGTGCCGTAGGGCACGCGAAAGCGAAAACCGTTGGCTGCGATGGTCGCGCTTTCCATGTCCAACGCCACCGCGCGGCTCTGGCTGAAGCGGCGCTGCGGCTGGTTGCCGGGCAGCAGTTCCCAGTTGCGGTTGTCGGTGGAGGCCACGGTGCCGGTGCGCATGATGCGCTTGAGGTCGGGCCCGACCGCATGGGTCACGTCGGCCACGGCTTTTTCCAGCGCGACCTGGATTTCGGCCAGCGCCGGGATAGGCACCCACAAAGGCAGCTCCTCGTCCAGCACGTGGTCTTCGCGCACATAACCGTGGGCCAGCACGTAGTCGCCCAGCTGCTGGCTGTTGCGCAGGCCCGCGCAGTGGCCCAGCATGACCCAGGCGTGCGGGCGCAGCACCGCGATGTGGTCGGTGATGTTCTTGGCATTGGCAGGGCCCACACCGATGTTGACCATGGTGATGCCGCTGTGGTCGGCGCGCAGCAGGTGGTAGCCCGGCATCTGCGGCAGGCGCGGCGGCGGCACGCCGAGATCGTCGCCCTCGGCGGCGGGCAGGCCGGTGCGCCGGGTCACCACGTTGCCGGGCTCGATGAAGGCGATGTACTCGCTGTCCGGGTCGGCCATGGCTTCATGGCCCAGGCGCACGAACTCGTCGATATAGAACTGGTAGTTGGTGAACAGCACGAAGTTCTGGAACCAGTGCGGCGAGGTGCCGGTGTAGTGGCGCAGGCGCTGCAGCGAATAATCGACGCGCGCCGCGGTGAACAGCGCCAGCGGTTGCGGTTCGCCGGGCAGGGGCTCGTAAGTGCCGTTGGCGATGCCGTCGTCCATGGCGCTCAGGTCGGGTAAGTCGAAGACATCGCGCATCAGCATGCGGCGCGCCGCCGTCATACTGCCTTCGATGTGGTCGTTCTCCGCGAAGGAGAAGTGGATGGGTATCGGTTGCGCGCTGGTGCCGACTTCCAGCTCCACGTCGTGGTTCTGCATCAAGAGGCGGAACTGCTCAAGGTAGTAGTTGCCGAAGAGGTCGGGCCGCGTCAGCGTGGTTTCAAAGCGGCCGGGGCCGGCGACAAAACCGAAGCTCAACTGCGCGATGTCGGGCGTCTCCAGGATGGCGCGCGCCACCGTGTCGGTGTGTATGCGCACAAAGGGGTAGCAGGCGCGCACATGGCCGGGAAGGGTTTCGCCGGCCACGTAACGCTGCATCGCGTCGCGCAAATGGGCGATCTGCTGGTCGTAAATCGCGCGGACCTGGGCCAGCGCGGCGGCCGGGTCGCTGTAACGGGTGGGGGCGATAAAGGGAGGGAGATAGGGCATGAAGGGCGGGCCTGTCTTTCTGCTGTGTACTGTGTATGTTGCCATTGTGCGGCAACTCCCCGGAAGCCGTGCTTCATCTTCAGACCCTAGAATGCGTCGATGAATCCATCCAGGCCCTTTGGGCAACTCTTTGGGCCGTTGCGCGCGATGCGGGGCGCCCTCGTTCTTCTGGGGGCCTTGTGCCTTCAGGCCGCCCATGCCCAGGCCCCCGCGCCGGCCGCGGCGCCGGCCCAGATTTCCCGCGACGCCCAGCGCGCCTATGAAACCACGCGCGACAAGCTGGTGCAGATTCGCACCCTGCTGCGCAACTCCAACACCCAGGCCAGCGTGGGCTCGGGCTTTTTTGTCTCGGCCAACGGCCTGATCATCACCAACTTCCACGTGGCCAGCCAGCTCGCGCTGGAGCCAGAGCGCTACCGCGGCGTCTATGTACCGGTGGACGGCAAGGAGGCCGAGGTCGAACTGCTGGCCTTTGACGTGCGCAACGACCTGGCCCTGCTGCGCGTGAAGGCGCCGGCCGCGGGCGCGACGCCGCAGCTGGCCTTTCGCGGCGCCGATCGCCCGCTGGCGCGCGGCGAACGCATCTATTCGCTGGGCAACCCGCTGGATATAGGCTTTGCCGTCACCGAAGGCACGTACAACGGCCTGGTGCAGCGCAGTTTTTACCCGCGCATCTTTTTCGGCGGCGCGCTCAATCCCGGCATGAGCGGCGGCCCCGCGCTTGACGACGCGGGCCAGGTGGTCGGCGTCAACGTCTCCAAGCGGCTGGACGGCGATCTGCTGAGCTTTTTGATTCCCGCCGAATTCGCCCAGGCCCTGCTGGCCAGGGCGACCACGGCCCAGCCCATCACCAAACCCGCGCATGCCGAGGTCGCGCGCCAGCTCGGCGAGCACCAGGCCCTGTTGACCAAGCGCTTCACCGCCCAGCCGCTGACCGCGCAAAAGCACGGCGGCTACAGCGTGCCCGTGCCCGACGACGCGCTGGCCCGCTGCTGGGGCCGCGGGCGCGAACCCGACTTCAAGGCTTTTGACCTGGAGCGCACCGACTGCCAGATCGACAGCCACGTGTTCGCCGGCGACTTCAACACCGGCTACATACGCCTGCGCTACGAGGCCTACAACGCGCCCAAGCTCGGGCCCCTGCGCTTTTCCGCGATGTACTCGCAAAGCTTTGCCAATGAATTTTTCGCCACGCGCGGCTCGCGCAAGGCCACGCCGGCCGAATGCTCGGAACGCTTTATCGAGACCGGCGGCATGCCCATGCGCGCCGTGGTCTGCATGAGCGCCTACCGCAAGCTGGCCGGCCTTTACGACGTGTCGGTGCTGACCATGTCGGTCAACCAGTCCACGCGCGGCGTGCAGGGCCGCATGGATGCGCAGGGCGTGAGTTTCGAGAACGGCCTCAAGCTGGTCGCGCATTACCTCGCCGGCTTCAAGTGGGAGGCCGCCAAATGAGCGCCACCCCTATCCTGGGCCTGCTGCAGGCCACCGACCGAACCGGCGCCCTGGTCGCCCGCCTCGAGGTGCGGCACTGGCCTGTCACCGTGGGGCGCGCGCTCACGGCCGACCTGGTGCTGGACGACAGCCACGTGGCCGGCGAGCATTTGCGCATAGACCGCAGGCCCGAGGGCGGCGTCAGCGTGCAGGTGCTGGACAGCGTCAACGGCGTGACCCTGGGCCGCGCCCGGCATGGCCAGGGTGCGCAGTTCGACTGGCCGGCCGGCGAGGCGCTGGCCCTGGGCCGCCTCAAGCTGGGCCTGCGCCTGGCCGAGGCGCCGGTGGCGGCCGAGGAGTTGTTGCCGCATTTCCCCTGGCGCACCACCGGCTGGACCTTGCTGGCCCTGGCCGGCATGCTGGCCCTGGTGCTGGGCCAGTCCTGGCTCACGCTGACCGAGCCCTCGCAGCTCGCGCGGCAATTGCCCGGCGTGCTGGGCGGGGTGGTCCTGGCGGTCAGCGTCTGGGCCGGCCTGTGGGCGCTGGCCACCAAGCTGTTCACCGGCCACCTGCAGTTCTGGCGCCATGTGCGCATCGCCTGCTTCAGCTCGCTCGCGGTACAGGCGGTGTCCACCCTGGCCGGCCTGCTGGCCTTTATGTTCTCGCTCGAAAGCCTGGCGCGCTTTGAGGGCCTGATGCTGCTGCTGGGCGCCGCGGCCGGCATCTATGTGCATCTCACCGTCATCGCGCCGCAGCGCCGCCGCGGCCTGGCCGCGCTGGTGGCCGGCATCGCCGTGCTGGCCACGGTGGCCTTGCTGGGCAGCAACTGGCTGCAGAACAAGCGCCTGTCCAACAAGCTTTACCTGTCCACGCTGTACCCGCCCTCATTGCGCATGGCACCTGCCGTGCCGGTGGCGCAGTTTCTGGATGAGGCCGGGTCTATCCGCAAGCGGCTGGATGAGCGCCTCAAGGATCGTGAGCCGGATGCCGACACGCCAGAAGATCCGGATGCTGACTAGGATTTCACCGGCTCTCGCATGGTGACGAATTCCTCCGCCACCGTCGGATGTATTCCGATGGTGCTGTCAAAAACCGCCTTGGTTGCGCCGGCCTTCATGGCCACGGCAAAACCCTGGACGATCTCGCCGGCGTCCGGGCCCACCATGTGCAGGCCCACCACGCGGTCGGTGGCGTCCTCGACCAGCAGCTTCATCAGCGTGCGCTCGGTGCTGCCGCTCAGCGTGTGCTTGAGCGCCTTGAAGTCGGCGCGGAACACCGTGACCTTGCCGAATTTGGCGCGCGCGTCGGCTTCTGAATAACCGACGGTGCCGATGTTGGGGTGGGTGAAGACGGCGGTCGGCACGAACTCATAACTCATGTTGCGCGGCTTCTTGCCCGCGGCCGGCCCGAAAAGCTGGTCCACCACCACCATGGCCTCGCCCAGTGCCACCGGCGTGAGCTGCAGGCGCGCCGTCACGTCGCCCAGCGCGTAGATCGAGGGCACGGAGGTCTGGTAGTGCTCGTTGACCTGGATCGCGCCGGCCGCGTTGACCGCCACGCCCGCGGTTTCCAGGCCTATGCCGCTCGCATTCGGCACGCGGCCCGTGGCGTAAAGCACCGCGTCCACTTCCAGGCCCGCGCCGCCGCCCTTGAACTCGACCTGCAGGCCGCTATCGGTCTTGCTGATGCCGCTCACTTCGGTGCCCAGCCGCAGCGTGATGCCGGTCTTGCCCATCTCGGCGGCGATAAAGCGGCGCACATCCTCGTCAAAACCCGTGAGCAGCATGTCGCGGCGGTGCACCTGCGTCACTTCCGAGCCCAGGCCGTTGAAGATGGAAGCGAACTCGCAGGCGATGTAGCCGCCGCCCACCACCATCAGGCGTTTGGGAAAAGGGCTGAGGTCGAACATATGGTCCGAGGTCAGCACATGCTCGCGGCCCGGCAGCGCCGGCACGGTGGCGGTGCCGCCGGTGGAGACCAGGATGTGTCTGGCGGTGAATTTCTGGTCGTCGACTTCTATGGTGTGTTCATCGAGCAGCCGCGCCCAGCCCTTGATGATCTTCACGCCCGCGCTTTCGAGCAACTGCACATACACGCCATTGAGCCGCGAGATTTCGCGCGCGCGGTTGGCCTTGAGAATGTCCCAGTCGAACACCGGCTTCTCGCCGACCCAGCCGAAGCCGTGCGACTCCTCAAAGCTGTCGCCGTAGTGCGCGGCGTAGCTGTAGAGTTTTTTCGGGATGCAGCCCACGTTCACGCAGGTGCCGCCCATGGCCGCGACCTCGGCCAGGCCCACGCGTGCGCCGCGCTGGGCCGACATGCGCGCGGCGCGCACGCCGCCGCTGCCGCCGCCGATCACAAAGAGGTCAAAGTCAAATGTCTGCATGCGCTGTGTTCCTTCTTATCGTCTTCTCTTATCTGGTGCCTGAATGCCGGCCCTCAAGGCTGGAACTCCTTGAGTTCCTGTTTCATCCACTCAATAAACACCCGGGTGCGCATGGGCAGCAGCCGGGCGTGCGGGTAAACAATGTTGATGGGCCGGGGCGGCGGCTCGAACTCCTCCAGCACGGTGCGCAGCTGCTTTGTTTGCAGGAACGGCGCCACCTGGTAAGAGAGGAACGAGCCGAAACCCGCACCCGCCGCGCAGGCCGCCACGGCCGGCGCGATCTGGTTGAACTCCAGATTACCACTGACCGCCAGGCGCAGCGGCTTGCCCTGGTCCATGAACGGGCCCCATGTGGGGGAATGGTCGGTCACGCGCACGCAGTTGGCCTTGAGCAGGTCTTTCGGGTGTTTGGGCACGCCGTGGCGGCGCAGCCAGGCCGGGCTGGCCACCACCAGGCGGCGTATCTGGCCCACTTGCTGCGCCACCAGGCTGGAGTCCTCGGGTTCGCCTATGCGTATGCCCACGTCTATGCCTTCTTCCAGCAGGTTGACCACGCGGTCCAGCAGCACCATGGAGCAGCGCATCTTCTCGTGCTGCTGCACAAAACGCGTGACGGCGGGCGCCACATGCATTTGCCCGAACAGCATGGGCGCGGTGATGGTCAGCTGGCCCGCGGGTTCGGCCGCGTCGGCCGAAAGCGCCGACTCGGCATCGGCCAGCGCGGCCAGCAGCTGGCGGCAGCTCTCCAGGTGGCGCCGGCCTTCCTCGGTCAGCGAGATGCGCCGTGTCGTGCGGTTGAAAAGCCGCACGCCCAGCTGCGCCTCAAAACCCGCCAGCGTGCGCACCATGGCCGGCAAGGAGGACTCCATGACCTGGGCCGCGGCCGTGAGGCTGCCTTGCTCGGCAATGTGGATAAAGGCCTGCATGGCTTTGAGTTTGTCCATGGGCTGAATGCTACGCCTGTGGCGGCAATTAATCCAGTTAGTGGATTAGTTAAATGCAGGTCGAACCATTTATTCAGGATATCGGTTCAAACAGAATCCATCACAGAGATTCTTCATTGCAACCCACCGAAAGTCCGCCATGAGCACACCCGCCGCCAAAGCCCCGCCTGCCCAGCCCATACGCTTTTACCGTTTCGCCATTTCAGGCCATTCACACCGGGTGGAGCTGTTCCTCTCGCTGCTGGGCCTGCCTTTTGAGCGCATCGAAATCGACCTGGCCGCCAAGGCGCACAAGACGCCGGCCTTCCTGGCCATGAATGCCTTCGGCCAGGTGCCGGTGATCCAGGACGGCGACGTCACGCTGGCCGACTCCAACGCCATCCTGGTCTACCTCAATGCGCGCTACGCGCCGGATGCCGAGCAGTGGCTGCCGCGCGACCCGCTGGCCGCCGCGGCGGTGCAGCGCTGGTTCTCGGTGGCGGCCGGCCAGCTGGCTTTCGGCCCGGCGGCCGCGCGCGTCGTGCAATTGTTCAAGCGCCCGGAAAACCCCGAAGCCATTGAGCGCGCGCACGCGCTGTTCGCGGTGATGGAGCAGCAGCTGGGCCAGACCGCGTTCCTCGCGGGCAGCACGCCCACGCTGGCCGACATCGCCAACTACAGCTACGCGGCCCATGCGCCCGAGGGCAATGTCTCGCTTGAGGCCTATCCGCGCCTGCGCGCCTGGCTGGCCCGCATAGAAGCCTTGCCGCGTTTTGTGCCCATGGTGCGCACGCCCATAGGACTGGCCGCATGAACGCCCCGGCTTTTCATGAAGGCGAGCGCGCGGCGCAAGCGCGCGTCGGTGCGGCCGTGCGCGAGCGCATGGAAGAAATCGGTCCGCGCGTGATACGCGACTTCATGCCCGACCAGCACCGCGAGTTTTTTGAGCAACTGCCTTTTGTCATTGCCGGCACGGTGGACGCTGGCGGCCAGCCCTGGGCCTCGGTGCTGGCCCAGCCTCCGGGTTTTATCCATTCGCCTGATGCCCGCCACCTGACTGTGCGGGCCCGGCCGCTGGCCGGCGACCCTCTGCAAGCCACGCTGGCCGACGGCGCCGCGATAGGCCTGCTGGGGATAGAGCCGCACACACGCAGGCGCAACCGCATGAACGGCATAGTCCGCGGCCTCCATGCCGAGGGCTTTGCGGTGGAGCTGAGCCAGAGTTTCGGGAATTGCCCCAAATACATCCAGGCGCGCGAGCCGGTCTATGCGGACCGGCCCGCCTCAACGGCCGGGCCGGTGGTGCACGACTCGGCGCAACTCCATGATGCAGCGCGCCGCATGATGGAGCAGGCCGACACCCTGTTTATCGCCACGGCCTACGCGGGCGACGAAACGCGGGCCGGCCGCGCCGGCGGCGTGGACGTCTCGCACCGCGGCGGCAAGCCCGGCTTTGTGCGCGTGGAAGCCGACGGCACGCTGACCGTGCCGGACTTTGTCGGCAACTACTTTTTCAACACCCTGGGCAACCTGGTGGTGAACCCGCGCGCCGGCCTGCTGTTCATCGATTTCGACACCGGCGATTTGCTCTACCTGGCCGTCACGGCCGACATCGTCTGGGACGGCCCTGAGGTGGATGCTTTTGCCGGCGCGCAGCGCCTGATGCGTTTCAAGGTGCAGTCCATGCGCCTGGTGGAGTCTTCCTTGCCGCTGCGCTGGGGCGAGGCGGAACTGTCGCCGGTGCTGGAAGCCACAGGTACCTGGACCAGGCAACCTTAGCCTATCGCTTCGAGCGCCAGTTCGCGCTCCAGCCAGGCTCGGAATTTCTGCACCGCCGGCCTGTCCGCGCTGTGGGCCGAGGTGATGATGCGGTAGCCCAGGCCGTCCACCGTCTGGCCCGGCAGGACCACCGTGAGCTGGCCGCCGCGCAGCAGCGGCAGCACCAGCGGTGTGCGGCCTATGGCAATGCCGCCGCCCTGCACGGCCGCGTTCAGCACATGCTCGTACTGCGAAAAATACAAACAGGGCTGCTGCGCAGATTGTTTTAAGCCCAGGCGCTCATACCAGTCCGGCCACGACATCCAGGGGAAACGTGTGGCCGGGTCGTAATACACCAGCAGCGGCATGTGCGCGATATCGGCCGCCGAATGGATGCGCGCCGCGACGGCCGGCGCCGCCACCAGCAGGGCCTGCTCCTGCAGAAGCGGCGGGCTCTCGTCACCAGGCTGCACCGGATAGAGCCGCACGGCCAGGTCCATGCCTTCACGCTCGAGGTTGACACGCGCTTCCGAGGCGTCGACCCGCACGTCGATGGCCGGCTCCCGCTGCTGGAATTTCGCCAGCTTGGGCGCCAGCCACAGCGCGGCGAAAGAGGGCGTGGTGGTGACCGCCACCGAGGCCCTGTCCACCGCCAGCAGGCGGTCCACGGCCGAGGCCAGTTGCGACAGCGCGGCGCGCGCCGCCTCATAGAGCTCCCGGCCCTGGGGCGTGAGGCTCAGCCCTTTGCCGCCGCGCAGGAACAGCGGCGCGCCCAGCGCGTCCTCCAGGCTTTTGACCTGCTTGCTGACCGCCGACTGCGTGATGCACAGCTCCTCGGCCGCGGCGGTGAAGCTCAGGTGCCGTGCCGCCGATTCAAAACCGCGTATCGCGTCCAGCGACATGGCGCGCAGCGCGTGGGAGGAAGAAGGGTTCAGCATGGCATGAGCGGTATGAGCAGGAGGAATACCCCGGATGACAAACCATCCGGCCGCTGGGGCCGGTTCCAAAGAAGAATCAAACCACACTTTCCAAGGAGTCCGCCATGCATGCCTCACAAATCCCGCAAACCCCGCTCAAGCTCGGGCCCGTCCCGGAACGCTTTCGCCTGCCGCGCGGCGAAGTCCTGACCTGCACCGGCGGCTGCCTCTGGATCACCAGCGATGCGCTGGCCGGCCGCCGCGACAGCGACATCGTGCTGGAAAGCGGCCAGTCCTTTGTCACGCCGCAAGCCGCCACCTATTTTGTGGGCGCGCCGCGCGGTTGCGGCGTGCTGGATTTTTCACCCGCCCCCCAAGGCACGGAGACCGCATGCTGATAGAAACCGAACGTCGCGGCCAGCATGTAGTGCTCACCTTGAACCGGCCCGAAAAACTCAACGCGCTGAGCTATGCCTTGATCGACGAACTCATGGACAGGCTTAACGCCCTGGAGCGCGACGACAGCGTGCGCTGCCTGGTGCTGACGGGGCAGGGCGACAAGGCTTTTAGTGCCGGCGCTGATATTGCGGGCTTTGCACCTGATATTGCTGCGTCACCCGAAACCGCGTACCGGAATTTCGTCATGCGCGGCCAGGCCATGACACGGCGTGTCGAAAACTACCCCAAGCCCATCATCGCGGCCGTCAACGGCATCGCCTTCGGCGGCGGCTGCGAAACCATGGAGGCCTGCAGCATCGCCATCGCGGCCGAGCACGCCAGCTTTGCCAAACCCGAGATACGCCTGGGCTTTCCGCCGCCCTTTGGCGGCACACAGCGCCTGCCGCGCCACATAGGCCGCAAGCGCGCCAATGAAATGATCCTCACCGGCGACGCCATCAGCGCCGAAGAAGCCCTGCTCATAGGCCTCATCAACCATGTGGTCCCGGCCCACGAGCTGCTGCCGGCCTGTTTGCGCATGGCCGACCGCATCGCCGAGAACTCCGCCGTCGCCGTGGCGGCCTCGCTGCGCGCCGTCACGCGCGGGCTCAATGTCCCCATCGACGAAGGCCTGGCGATGGAGGCCACGCAGTTCATGGTTGCAGCGGCCTCGCGGGATGCGCGCGAGGGAACGGCTGCGTTCGTGGAGAAGCGGCCGGCGGTGTTTTGCCACCGCTGAAGCCCTTTTTTCAGATCCGGCGCGTGCAGTCTTCAGGCCGCACCGCCGCCATGATGGCGTCGACCAGGTGCCGCGAGAACGCCTCCCCCAGCGCGGACAGCGGTGACTTTTCCAGCGAGGCGATACCCAGCTGGTAGGCAATGCGGGGGCGAAACGGGCGGCTGCTGAAATTCATGTCGCGGCAATAGCTGGCCAACAGCGCGTTGACGATGGACACCCCCAGGCCCTGCGCCACGAAAGCGCAGGCCACGCCCACGGAGTGCACTTCGGCGCCTATGCGCGGCATCACACGAGCCTGCCGGAACGCCATGTCGATCTCGTGGCGGATCAGCCGCTGGCGGCCCAGCAGGACCAGCGACACATCGGCCAGGTCCAGCACGCCGACGGTTTCCAGTTTCTCCAAAGGGTGGCCCCGGGGCATGATGCAGACGGCCTCCGCTTCGAGGCAGGCCTTTGCCTGGAGGCCGGCGATTTCCACCGGCAGCCTGACCAGCCCCATATCGGCCTCGCGGCTCAACACGGCCCGTTCGGCGTCCGAATAGGAACCGGACAGCACCTCAAGCACCACGCCCGGATGCAGCCGCACAAAGCTGTCCACCACGGACGGCATGAGCTGCTGGGACAGGGTGCCGGGCACCGCGACCTTCAGCAGCTGGCGATTGAACCCGCCCAGGCGCAGCTGTTCGGTATGGCGGCGAAAGCATTGTGCGGCGTCGACCAGCCCCTGGGTGTCCTGCAGCAGGGCCTGGGCTTCGCGCGTGGGAAGCAGCCGTCCCTTTTCACGCACAAAAAGGCGCAGGCCCAGGTCTTCCTCAAACTGGGCCAGCAGGCGGCTGACTGCCGACTGCGACAAGTCCAGCCGCTGCGCCGCGCCCGTGGTCGAGCCCGAGGCCATGACCGCCTGGAAAACTTCGAGTTGCTTGAAATTCATGTCGCCCGCCGTCCGTTCGTGCTGTCCGGGCCATGCTATTGCAGCTGCGGGCGCACCGCCACTTGTTTGCGAATCGCATAGCCCAATGCGGATTCATCATAGCGTTGCGGGCCCCGAACCCGCGCACCAGAATCCCGTCGCAGCAGCCCTCTGCCATCCATCCAACCAACGACGGGAGACCTTTTTCATGAACCTTCATGCGTGCGCAATCCTTCTCGGCGGCCTCCTGCTCGCCGCGGCCGCTGTGCCGGCGGCCGGCCAGAACGTCATTTATGGGCAGATACGCCTGACGCTCAACAGCACCAAGGCTGCTCCCGCGGGAGAAATGACGGAAATGCGCGACAACGCGTCGCGCCTGGGGATTCGCGGCAGCGAAGACCTGGGCGGGGGCCTGGCGGCCTTGTTCGGGATGGAGATGGGCATCGACGCGGATACCGGGGCCGCCACCGTTCCGGCCTATCGCAACAGCTATGTCGGGCTGCGCGGCGACTGGGGCGCCCTGGCGCTGGGACGCCTGGATTCCGCCAACCCCACCGGCTCGCCCCTTTATTCGCAGGTGACCGCCATCACCAGTTTCGCCGCGAACGATGCCGGCGCCACCGCCATCGGCACGTCCATGCTGAACGCGCGCAACCGCACCTCCAATGCCGTGGGATACGCCAGTCCCACTCTGTCGGGCTTTGACGTCCGGGCCCGTTATTACCTGCGCGGCGCGGTCGCCACGCCCGATGTCGAGGATGGCTCCAAATCGCTGGACCTGGGGCTCAACTACGCCGCCGGGCCGATCAAGGCCGGGATCGGGTTCGGGAAAGACACGCGTCCGTCCGGCTTGCTGGCCAACGAGTTTTCGGGCAAGTGGCAGGCCGGTGTGCGCTACGCCTTCGGCGCGGTGGAGCCCTATGTGCTGGCCGGGCAGGACAAATACCAGAACACCGCGCTCACACGCCGCTATGTGAATTACTGGATCGCGGGCGCCAAATACAGCCAGGGTGCCCATGCCCTCGTGCTGAACCTGTTGCGCAGGGATGTGCAGGCTTCACCGAACGGCATTCGCAGGCGCCAGCAGCTGGCCTACACCTACGCGCTGTCCAAGCGCACCGAACTGCAGGCCTTTTATGACCGCGACGGTGTGGACTCAAGCAAGGCCGGCGCCGCCATCCGCTCGGTGGGCGCCGGCATCCGCCACGATTTTTGATGCCGGGGCTTGATGAGCACCGACATCCCCGACAGCACCATACATCCCTTCTCCCGGAGAATACTTCCATGCGCAGACGCCTCTTCCTGCTGACCGCCGCTTTCTGCACCTTCGCCGGACTGGCCGCGGCCGGTGCCGCCCGGGCCGCCGGCTACCCCGACAAGCCCGTGCGCATCATCATCCCGTTTCCACCGGGGGCCGCGGCGGACAACGCCATGCGTGTGGTCACGCGCAAGCTCTCGGAGTACTGGGGCCAGCCCGTCATTGTCGACAACCGCGCCGGCGTTCCGGGCATGCAGGCCGCAGCGGCGGCGCCTGCCGACGGCTACACCTTGTTGCTGGGCGCCGGCTCCGGCATCGTGACCACGCCGCTCCTGAACAGCAAACTGCCCTACAACCCCTCCCGCGATTTCACACCCGTGGGCAAGGTGCTGACCAACACCCCGGTGCTGACCACCCATCCTTCGGTCGGCGTGAAAACCGTCAAGGAACTCATCGCGCTGGCAAAAAGCAGGCCGGGGCAACTGAATTACAGCTCCAGCGGCACGGGCGGCCCCAACCACCTGGCCATGGAAATGTTCCTGGCGATGACGGGGACCGAGATGGTCCACGTGCCCTACAAAGGCGCTGCGCCTTCCGTCAATGAGCTGGTAGGCGGGCATGTGCAACTGGGCATCAATGCGGTGCCCAGCGTGGCCCACCAGATCAGTGCCGGCAAGCTCACGGCCCTGGCTGTGGCCAGCGCCAGGCGCTCCCCCTTGCTGCCGCGGCTTCCCACCATGGCTGAAGCGGGCGTGCCGGGTTTTGAGTACGACATCTGGTATGGCCTGTTTGCGCCGGCCCGCACGCCGGCCGCGCTGGTGGACAAGGTCAGCGCGGACTTGCAGCGGGCGCTGCGCGACCCCGAGGTGGCCAGGCAACTGGTGGCGCAGGGTAGCGAGCCGGCACCCGGCAGCGTGCAGGACCTGGCCCGTTACATCCGGGAAGACACGGCGCGCTGGACCCAGCTGATCGCCGAGCGCAAGCTCAAGATCGATTGACCGGGAAGGCGCGCTATGAACGATCTGAAGCAAAGGCCGCAAGCGGCCCTGGCGCATGAGGTGGCTGTCCAAAGCGATGTCATGGTAGTGATGCGCGACGGCATACAGCTGGCGACCGACGTGTACCTGCCGGCTTGCGATGGCCGGGCCCTGCCGGGGCCGTTCCCGGTGCTGGTGGAGCGCACGCCCTACGGCAAAACCAACGAAACCGTCCGCGAGCGCACGGCGCGCGATCCGCGCCCCGTCTCCCGCGCCGAGGTGGCGGCGAGGTTCGCGCGCCGCGGCTATGCCGTGGTCTTGCAGGACTGCCGGGGGCGCTTCGCGTCGGAAGGGGTCTTCACCAAATACCTGGGAGAGGCCAACGACGGCCATGACACGCTGGCCTGGGTTGCCGCGCAGCCCTGGTGCAACGGCCGCATCGGCACACTGGGCCTGTCCTATGCGGCGCACACACAGACCGCGCTGGTGAGCCAGCGCCCGGCCGGCCTAGCGGCGATGTTCCTGGAGGCCGGCGGCTTTGCCAACGCCTATCGCGGCGGCATCCGCCACGGCGGCGCCTTTGAACTCAAGCAGGCGACCTGGGCCTATACCAATGCCCAGCGGACCGGCCCCGCGCTGCGCGACCCCGTCATCCGGGCGGCACTGGCTGCCGAGGACATCGCCGCCTGGTTCGCCGCCATGCCCTGGAAGCGCGGGCATTCACCGCTGAAATGGGTGCCCGAATATGAGAACTACCTGTTCGAGCAATGGGAGCACGGCCGCTTCGACGCCTACTGGCGCCAGCCGGAGCTATACGCCGCGGGGCACTACGACAGCTTTGACGGCATCCCCACTCTGCTGATGTGCGGCTGGTGGGACCCCTACGCGCAGACCACCACGGACAACTACCTCGGCATTTCGCGCCGCGCCAAGGGCATGGCGCGCCTGGTGCTCGGGCCGTGGACCCACGGTGAGCGCAGCGTCACCTTCGCCGGGGACGTCGACTTTGGCCCGCAAGCCACGCTCGATGGAAACCTCGCCCGGGACCACCTGGCTTTTCGGCTGGCCTGGTTTGACCGCTGGCTCAAGGGCGATGCGCCGGAGGGCGCCGATCACGTCGCGGATGATCCGGCGGTGCGCTATTTCCGCATGGGCGGTGGCTCGGGGCGCCGCACCGCGAGCGGACGGCTGGACCACGGCGGCCGCTGGTGCACGGCCGGTGATTGGCCGGTTCCCGGCACCGAGTTCCGGCCTTATTACCTGCAGCAAGACGGCAGCTTGCAAGCCCAGCCCCCGCTGCGGGACGCCGCGATGGCGTTTGAGTTCGATCCGGCCTGCCCGGTCCCGACCATAGGCGGCTCCATCACCTCAGGCGAGCCCCTGATGACGGCCGGTGCCTACGACCAGCGCACGCACAGCGGGATTTTCGGCGCGAAGCCGCCTTACCTGCCGCTCGCGGCAAGGCCGGATATTCTGGTGTTTGAGACCCCCGTGCTCGAGGACGACCTCGAAGTGACGGGGCCCGTTGTCATCAGGCTGTGGGTTTCCTCGAGCGCGCCCGATACCGACTTCACCGCCAAGCTGATCGATGTGCACCCGCCCAATGCCGACTACCCGCAGGGTTATGCCATGAACCTCACCGACGGCATCCTGCGCTGCCGTTACCGGCGGTCTTGGGAAAACCCCGAACTGCTGGCGCCCGGTGAGGTGGCCGAGATCACCATCGAGCCCATGCCCACCTCCAACTTGTTCAAAAAAGGGCATCGCATCCGCCTCGACATCTCCAGCAGCAACTTCCCGCGCTTTGATGTGAACCCCAACTCAGGCGAGCCCGAAGGCCAGGCGCAGCACAGGCAGTCAGCCGTCAACCGGGTGCATCTGTCGGCGAAATACCCCTCGCAGCTGCTCCTGCCCATCGTGGCGCAAACCGGCGCCTGAAGGCCCTGAATACCCATGCGCCGATAATCGGTGCATGAGCATTCCTTCCAAGACACCCGCATCCGGCGCGGCAAACACTGATTTCGCGAGCCTTTCGCTGAACCCCGCCATGCTGGCCAACCTGCAGCAGCTGGGCTACCTCAGCATGACACCTATCCAGGCGGCCAGCCTGCCGGTGGCCCTGCTCGGCAAGGACCTGATCGCCCAGGCGAAGACCGGCAGCGGCAAGACCGCCGCTTTTGCGATTCCGCTGCTGGCCAACCTCAATGCGCGCCGCTTCGCGGTGCAGGCCATGGTGCTGTGCCCCACGCGCGAACTGGCCGACCAGGTGGCCACCGAAATCCGCCGCCTGGCGCGCGCCGAAGAAAACACCAAAGTCGTGGTGCTGTGCGGCGGTGTGCCGCTGCGCAACCAGACAGCCAGCCTGGAAAACGGCGCCCACATCGTGGTCGGCACGCCCGGCCGCATCATGGACCACCTGGCGCGCGGCAACCTCACGCTCGAGGCGCTCAACACCCTGGTGCTCGACGAAGCCGACCGCATGCTGGACATGGGTTTCTTTGAGGACATCGTCACCGTCGCCAAACAATGCCCCAAGGAGCGGCAGACCCTGCTGTTCTCGGCCACCTATCCCGAAGGCATCGCCAAGCTCAGCCAGCAGTTCATGAAGGCGCCGCAAACCATCACGGTCCAGGCCCAGCATGAAAAAACCAAGATACAGCAGCGCTGGTACCAGGTGCCCGACAGCGACCATGACGAAGCCCGCCTGGGCGCCGTCGCGCAGGTGCTGCGGCACTTCCGCCCGGCCAGCACGCTGGCCTTTTGCAACACCAAGTCGCAGTGCCGCGCCCTGGTGGCCTATCTGAAAGACCAGGGTTTCAGTGCGCTGGCCCTGTTCGGTGAACTCGAGCAGCGCGAGCGCGACCAGGTGCTGGTGCAGTTCGCCAACCGCAGCTGCTCGGTGCTGGTCGCCACCGACGTCGCCGCGCGCGGCCTGGACATCGCGCAACTCGCGATGGTCATCAACGTCGACGTCACACCCGACGCCGAGGTGCACATCCACCGCATAGGCCGCACCGGCCGCGCCGACGAAGAAGGCTGGGCCATCAGCCTGGCCAGCATGGACGAGATGGGCCACGTCGGAAAAATCGAAGTGCTGCAGAAAGCCGAATCAGAATGGCACAAGCTGGCCGAGCTGACGCCCGCCAGCAATGAGCCGCTGCTGCCGCCCATGGTGACCCTGCAGATCGTCGGTGGCCGAAAAGAAAAAATCCGCGCCGGCGACGTGCTGGGCGCGCTGACCGGCGAGGCCGGCTTCACGCGCGAGCAGGTCGGCAAGATCAACGTCAATGAGTTCTCGACCTATGTCGCGGTGGACCGCCGCATTGCGAATGAAGCGCTGAACAAGCTCTCCACCGGCCGGGTCAAGGGCAAGAGCGTGAAGGTACGCTTGCTGGAAGATTAAGGGCTGCGGCGTTCACCGACTCGCGTGGCACGCCCTTTCTCCTGAGTCCGTTTGAATGCCGGCATCCTGCCGCGCCTCTGATGCGAGCTTTCGCTTCGCCTGATTTTCGCTAACGAAAAATCTCCGAGGGACATCCGCGCCCTCCGTATTCAGTCCTGTTTTTTTTTCACTCGCAAGCATGAGCTGCGCAGGCAGGCGCGCGCCCGTCTGGGTCTGTGTCCACGCCGCAGTTTGTGTCCATTCTCTCTATGAGGGAAGCGTATGCGCGGATGTTTAAACACTATTGGCGTGTTTGGCAGCATGTCTTTACAGTCCAGCGACTGATGGATTGCAAAGAAAGATGGCGCTGCCGGCTTCGTTGGCGTAGGGCAGGGCACCGGTGGCGTCGCTCAAAAACTCGACGTGCAGGCCGCGGTGCGTGGCTTCAAAGATGGTCGAGGCGTCGCAGTTGTGCGTCATGTAGCCGACCACGGTCAGGGTGTCTATGCCGTGTTGTTCCAGCCAGGCGGCAAAGTCGGTGCCGGTGTAGACGCTGGGCCAGGCTTTTTCGATGTAGTGGTCGCGCGGGCGGCTGGCCACGGCTTCGTGCAGTGCCCAGGTGGCGGAGCCCTTGGCGAAGACCGGCGCGGCGGCGGACTCGCTGTGCTGCACCACGACGACCGGAATGCCGGCCGCGCGGGCGGCGTCCATGGCGCGGCCTATGTTGGGTAATGTCTGGGCCACGGGCGGGTACTCGATCAGCAGGCCGCCGTTGAAGTACTCCATTTGCACGTCAATGACAACGAGGGCGCGGCGTGGGGCTTTGGGGGTGTTGCTTGCGGTCATGAAAAGTTTCCTGTGTTGAAAGCGGTGGTTGATGGAGGGATTGTTGGCCGGCGCCCGATTTGCTGACAGTGGCCCAAATGCCAATACTCGATAGAATCGGGCCATGTCACCACGCACCCTGAAACCACGCCAAAAAGCCGCCAAACCTGCCAGGCCCGCAAAACAGGACGGCAGTGTGGCCGTGGTCGCGTTCGACGGCATCAGCCTTTTTCATCTGTCGGTGCCCTGCATGGTGTTCGGCAACGATTTTTCGGGGGCCGACCTGCCGCGCTTCAAGCTGGTGGTCTGCGCTGAAGAGCCGGGCACCCTGAGCACCACCTCGGGCTTCGGCATCAGCGTGCAAAAAGGCCTGGCTGCGCTCGCGAAGGCGCAGACCATCGTGGTGCCCTCCTGGCGCGACCCGATGGAGCGCCCGCCCGAGGCCTTGCTCAAGGCTTTGCAGGCCGCGCACCAACGCGGCGCGCGCATTGTGGGCCTGTGCCTGGGCGCGTTTGTGCTGGCCGAGGCCGGCCTGCTCGATGGCCGGCCGGCGACCACGCACTGGGCGCTGGCTGGTGAATTTGCCGCGCGCTATCCGCAGGTGCGGCTGCAGCCCGATGTGCTGTATGTGGACGACGGTGACGTGCTGACCTCGGCCGGCACGGCGGCGGGCATAGACTGCTGCCTGCATGTGTTGCGCCTGGACTATGGCGCCGAGGTGGCGAACCGCGTGGCGCGCCGCATGGTGGTGGCGCCGCAGCGCCAGGGCGGGCAGGCGCAGTATGTGGAGCAGCCCTTGCCGGCCACGGGCGCGGGCCATCGGCTGTCGGCCATCCTGGCCTGGGTGCAGAAAAACCTGGACCAGCCGCACAGCCTGGATGCCCTGGCGTCGCGTGCGCTGATGAGCCGGCGCAGCTTCACGCGGCATTTCCGGCAGGTCACGGGCACCACGGTGGGCCAGTGGCTCACCAGCCAGCGCCTGGGCCTGGCGCAGCGCCGGCTTGAATCGACGGACCGCTCCATGGAGCAGATCGCGCTCGATGCGGGTTTTGGCTCGGCGGTGTCGCTGCGCCAGCATTTCGCGGCAACGCTGGGGACTTCGCCCTCGGCCTACCGGCGCGAGTTTCGCTCCGCCTGATGTGTTGTAGGCGCGGGCGACGCCGCGGTGTCGGCCTTGGCGGCCAGGGTTTCCCGGCAAATATCGCCAGGCGCGAATAGCGGCCTTTTTTGCGCGCCTAATGGGTAGCGATGGTGGCGGGTTCCCGTTGCTGCGCAACTACCGGCTCCTTTTGCGGAGCCAATCTCCAAGGCACAAGACACCCTATGGTCAGGCTTGAATTTTCCGCCGTGCTGGATTACGAGGTGATGGCACCCGGCTGCGATTTCATCTTCAACATCCAGGCCGCCTACACACCGCGGCAGCTGGTGATGCATGAATCGCTGGGCCTGAGCCAGCCGGTGGCCACCAGCAGCTATACCGACCCCGCCACGCAAAGCCGCTTTCTGCGCCTGCACGCCGAACCCGGCCACTTCACGCTGAGCTATACGGCGGTGGTGGACTTGGTTCACTACGAGGCGCAGCCGGGCTCGCTGCCCGAGCTGAGCCCGCTGGCCCTGCCCGGCGAGGTGCTGCCTTATCTGTATCCCAGCCGCTATTGCCAGTCGGACCGCCTGCTGACCCTGGCCAACAGCCAGTTCGGCCACCTGCCGCTGGGCTACGGCCGGGCGCGGGCGATCTGCGACTGGGTGCAGCAGCATGTGAGTTTCCAGGGCAATACCAGCAACAGCACGACCTCGGCCATAGACACCCTGATAGAGCGGGTGGGCGTGTGCCGCGACTTCGCGCATTTGATGATCGCGCTGTGCCGCGCGGCCAGCCTGCCGGCGCGCATGGCCAGCGGCATGGACTACGGGGCCGACCCCGCGCTGGGCCCGCCGGATTTCCATGCCTATGTGGAGGTCTACCTGGGCGACCGCTGGTACCTCTTCGATCCCTCGGGCACGGCGATTCCCATGGGTTTTGTGCGCTTTGCCACGGGGCGTGACGCGGCCGACATTGCCTTTGCCACGATTTTCGGCAGCGTGCGCGCGGCGCAGCCGCAGGTCCGCATCGAGGCCGTGCCCAACAGCCTGGGCCAGCTGGTGCTGCCCCAGCATGTGAACTACGCGCTGTCGACCGACGGGCCCTGATCGCCTGAAGCGGGCTGCCCAATTAAAAAAGCGCGCAGGCATTGCGCGCTTTTGTGGGTGGGTCGTGTGCCGCTCAGGTGTGCTGCGATGCCGCCTTGGCGGCGTTGCGGCGGCGTTCCAGAAAGGCCTGCAGCTCGCCGATCACGCCCTTGCGGAAGGCCAGCACGCAGATCACAAAGATCACGCCGATGATGACGGTGACCCAGGAGCCGACCTTGTCGGCCAGCAGGTTTTGCAGCGCGATCACGATGCCCGAGCCCATGACCGGGCCGAAGAAGGTGCCGACACCGCCCAGCAGCGTCATCAGGATGACCTCGCCCGACATGGACCAGTGCACGTCGGACAGCGTGGCAAAACCCATGACCAGGGTTTTCATCGAGCCGGCCAAACCGGCCAGCGCGGCCGACAGCACAAAGGCCAGCAGCTTGTAGCGGTCCACGTTGTAGCCCAGCGAGATGGCGCGTGGCTCGTTCTCGCGGATCATCTTGAGCACCTGGCCGAAAGGCGAATGCACGATGCGCGAGATGAACAGAAAGCATGCCACAAAAATCGCCACCACCACGTAATAGAGGTTGATGTCGGATTCGAGCGGCAACAGGCCGAAGAGCTTGCCGCGCGGCACGCCCTGCAGGCCGTCTTCGCCGCCGGTAAAACTCGCCTGCAGGCAGACGAAATAAACCATCTGCGCAATCGCCAGCGTGATCATCGCGAAATAAATGCCCTGGCGGCGTATCGCCACCAGGCCGACCAGCAGGCCTATCAGCCCGGCCGCCACCGCGCCGGCCAGCAGGGCCAGCTCGGGCGTCCAGTTTTGCGACTTGATGAACCAGCCGGTGACATAAGCGGCCGAACCGAAGAAGGCCGCATGGCCGAAAGACAGCAGGCCGGTAAAACCCAGCAGCAGGTTGAAGGCGCAGGCGAACAGCGCGAAGCACAGCAGCTTCATCACAAACACCGGATACAGGCCCAGGGAAGGCGCGGCCAGTGCAAGCGCCAGCAGGACGAGGTAGGTGATGCGCAGCATGTTGGTGGCTTTGGTGGAGAGGGCGCTCATGCTCAGACTTCTTTCCCGAAGAGGCCGGCGGGCCGGAACATCAGCACGATGACCATGATGACGAACACCACGATGTTGGAGGCTTCGGGGTAAAACACGCGGGTCAGTCCTTCGACAATGCCCAGGCCCAAGCCGGTGATGACCGAGCCCAGTATGGAGCCCATGCCGCCAATCACGACGACGGCGAAGACCACGATGATCAGGTTGGAGCCCATCAGCGGGTTGACCTGGATGATGGGCGCGGCCAGCACGCCGGCCAGGGCCGCCAGCCCGGCGCCCGCGCCGTAGGTCAGCATCACCATCATGGGCACGTTGACGCCGAAGGCCTGCACCAGCGGTGCGTTTTCGGTGCCGGCGCGCAGGTAGGCGCCCAGCCGGGTGCGCTCGATCAGGAACCAGGTGCCCAGGCAGACCACCAGCGAGACCGCCACCACCCAGGCGCGGTAAATCGGCAGGCGCATAAAGCCCAGGTCCATCGCGCCGGCCAGCAGGTCGGGCACGTTGTAGTTCTGGCCCGAGACGCCGTAGATTTCACGGAACACGCCTTCAAACACCAGGGCCAGGCCGAAGGTCAGCAGCAGGCCGTAGAGCGGGTCCAGCTTGTACAGATGTTTGAGGAAAAGCCGTTCGATAACCACGCCGAGGATGCCGACCACCAGCGGCGCCAGCACCAGCGCGAACCAGTAATTCATGCCGAACTGGTCCAGCATGATCCAGGCGGCGAAGGCGCCCAGCATGTAAAGCGCGCCGTGCGCGAAGTTGACGATGCCCAGCAGCCCGAAAATCACCGCGAGCCCCAGGCTCAGCATGGCGTAGAAGGCGCCATTGACCAGGCCCAGCATCAGCTGGCCCATAAATGCTTGCAGGGGAATACCGAAAATTTCCATGGGAACCTGTCAGGACACCGATTGCCGTTAGTCGTGGCGAAAGCCGTAGGGGCTTTGAAGGAAGCAGCCGGTCATTTCTGCGAAATGACCGGCTGGACCAAACCCCTCGTTCTTCTCCGTTTTCTCTTTTCTTGTCAGTTCAAGGCTTGCGCCATTACTTCTTCACGGCCGCGCACTTGGATTCGGCCACCGTGGTGAAGGCCTGCTCGCCCGGCACCTTGGCCACGGTCTTGTAGTAGTCCCAGGGCGTGGTGGACTCCTTGGAGCCCTTGACCTGGAACAAATACATGTCGTGGATCATGCGGCCGTCGGCGCGGATCTGGCCCTTGTTGTAGAAGTCATCGATCTTCATGCCCTTGAGCGTGCTCATGACCTTGTCGGAGTCGGTGGTGCCGGCGGCCTGCACGGCCTTCAGGTAGCTCATGGTGGCCGAGTAGTCGGCGGCCTGCAGGCTCGAAGGCATGCGTTTGTATTTGTCGAAGAAGCGCTTGGCGAACTTGCGCGAGGCGTCGTCCTGGTTCCAGTACCAGCTGTCGGCCAGCTGCAGGCCTTCGGTGTTGGCCAGGCCCAGGGAGTGCACGTCGTTGATGAACACCAGCAGGCCGGCCACCTTCATGGTCTTGCCGATGCCGAATTCCTTGGCGGCCTTCATGGCGTTGGTGAAGTCACCGCCGGCATTGGCCAGGGCCAGGATCTGCGCCTTGGAAGACTGCGCCTGCAGCAGGAAGGACGAAAAGTCGGAAGCGTTCAGCGGGTGGCGCACGGTGCCGGCGACGGTGCCGCCGTTGGCCTTGACCACATTGGAGGCGTCGCCTTCGAGCGAGTAGCCGAAGGCATAGTCGGCGGTCAGGAAGTACCAGCTCTTGTTGCCGGCCTTGACCAGGGCGGAGCCGGCCACCTTGGCCAGCGAGACCGTGTCGTAGGCGTAGTGGACGGTGTAGGGCGAGCAGTCCTCATTGGTCAGGCGGGCCGAGCCGGCGCCGATGACGAGGAAGGGCTTTTTCTTTTCGGTGGTGACCTTGGACATGGCCAGCGCCGTGCCGGAATTGGTGCCGCCTATCAGCATCTGCAGGCCGTCCTTGTCTATCCACTCACGTGCCTTGGACGAGGCGACGTCGGCCTTGTTCTGGTGGTCGGCGCTCAGCACCTCGATGGGGCGGTTCAGCACCTTGCCGCCGAAATCCTGCGCTGCCCACCTGAGCATTTCGGCGCCGGCGGGGCCGTCGATGTCGGCGTACAGGCTGGACATGTCGGTGATGATGCCGATCTTGATCGGGCCGGTGTTTTGCGCAAAGGCGGCGCCGGTCAGGCCCAGGGCGAGCGCGGCAGCAAGTGTTTTGAGTTTCATGGTGTCTCCTGTGATGGATGGGGTGAACGGGGGATCGAAAGGATTTAACAAGGGCAGGCGCGGCGGCCTCAGACGCCGAGGTATTCCTGCAGCATGCCCATGTTGCCGGCCAGCTCGGCCTGGGCGAACTGCTTGACGATGCGGCCGTGCTCCATGACGTAGAAGCGGTCGGCCAGGGGCGCGGCGAAACGGAAGTTCTGCTCCACCAGCACGATGGTGTAGCCCTTGGCCTTGAGCGTGAGGATCATCTCGGCGAGTTTTTGCACGATGACGGGCGCCAGGCCTTCGGAGATTTCATCAAGCAGCAGGAGGCGCGCGCCGGTGCGCAGGATGCGCGCGACGGCCAGCATCTGCTGCTCACCGCCCGACAGCCGCGTGCCGGGGCTGCCCGCGCGCTCCTTGAGGTTGGGGAACATCGTGTAGATCTCATCCAGGCTCATGCCGCCCGGGCCTATGGTGGGCGGCAGCATCAGGTTTTCCTCGGCCGTGAGGCTGGCAAAAATGCCGCGCTCTTCGGGGCAGTAGCCCACGCCCAGCCGGGCCACCTTGTGCGGCGCGAGCTTGATGGCTTCCTCGCCGTTGATCCTGATGGAACCCTTGCGCGCGCCGGTCATGCCGACGATGGCTCGCATGGTGGTGGTGCGCCCGGCGCCGTTGCGGCCCAGCAGGGTCACCACTTCGCCTTCGTTGACTGTGAGGTTCACGCCGTGCAGGATGTGCGATTCGCCGTACCAGGCGTGCAGGTCTTCTATCTTGAGGAGCTCTTTGGTCATCTAGTGGGCTCCCTGCAGTTCGGTGTTCGCCGTGCCCATATAGGCTTCGATCACCAGCGGGTTTTTGGCCACTTCGGCATAGGGGCCGTCGGCGATGATGGCGCCGCGCTGCAGCACGGTGATGCGGTCGGCAATCGACGACACCACGTTCATGTTGTGCTCCACCATCAGGATGGTGCGGCCGGCCGAGACTTTTTTGATCAGCTGCGTCACGCGGTCCACGTCTTCGTGGCCCATGCCCTGGGTGGGTTCGTCCAGCAGCATCAGCTCGGGCTCCAGCGCCAGCGTGGTGGCGAGTTCCAGCGCGCGCTTGCGGCCATAGGGCAGGTTCACGGTCAGCTCGTCGGCGAAAGCGCTGAGGTCGACCTCGGCCAGCAGCTCGCGGGCGCGGCCGTGCAGGTGGAACAAGCTGTCCTCGGCTTTCCAGAAATGGAAGGAGGTACCCAGGTTGCGCTGCAGCGCCGCGCGCACGTTTTCCAGCACCGTCATGTGCGGGAACACGGCCGAGATCTGGAAAGAGCGCACGATGCCGCGCCGCGCGGTCTGCGCGGGCTGCTCGAAGGTGATGTCGCTGCCGTTGTAGACGATGCTGCCGCGCGTGGGCGTCAGGAATTTGGTGAGCAGGTTGAAGAAGGTGGTCTTGCCGGCGCCGTTGGGCCCGATCAGCGCGTGGATATGCCCGCGCTGGACCTTGAGGTCCACGTTGTTGACGGCCACGAATCCCTTGAATTCCTTGGTCAGCCCTCGTGTTTCGAGAATGAACTCCACGGACAAATCGCTCTCCGGCAGGTAAGGGGTTGGACATCACGGGGCGCCAGGGCGGCCGCGGCGGGTATGCAGCCGCGGGCATAGGCCCGTGAAACACAGCTGGTCATCCTAGCCACCCACCTCCGCAGGCGGTACCCGGTCAGACCCTTAGGTAGTTTTGCGTGATCTAAAGCCCCCACGCTCCCCACTTCGTGTGGTTCGCTGCCCCCCGAGGGGGCGCTGCGCCTGCGGCCCGGCAAAGCCGGTTCCGCGGCCCCTGCTTGAGGAAGAGTGCCGCATCCCGGTAAAAACCGTTGCCTGCCACTGGCCTTTTGCGTTTTTTATTGCTCGCGGTTTCGGTTGGGGTTTCCTTCGCCGCGCGCCTGGCGGGTGGGTTTGTCGGCGGTGGCCTCCCTGGCCTGGGCGGCTTCGCGCTGCGCCTGTTGCTGTTGCAATTGCTGTTGCCGCCGCTGTTGCTGTTCCTGGGCTTGAGCCTGCGCTTGGGCCTGGTGCTGGCGTTGCTGCTCCTGCTGGGCGCGCAGCTGTTGTTGCTGTTGCTGCTGTTGTTGCTGCCGTTGCGCGGCCTGCTGCTGGCGCGCGTTTTCCTGGTCGCGCTGGGCCTGTTCGCGCAGGGCGCGCTGGCCTATGGCTTCTTCACCCGAGCGGCGCTGCTGTTCCAGCTGGGGGGCTTGCAGCTTTTCCCTTTGTTCCCGCTGTTCTCTCTGCTGCCGCTGCTGTTCGCGCTGGGCTTGCTGCTGGCTGCGCTGGGCCTGTTCGGCGGCATGGCGCTCGGCCTCGGCGCGGGCTTGCGCGCCGGCATTGGCTGCCTGGGCGCGTTCCTGCGCCTCGTTGCGGGCCCGCGCGTCGCGCTGGGCCTGCTCGCGCAGTGCGCGCTGGCCTATGGGCTCTTCACCCGAGCGGCGCTGCTGCTCCAGCTGGGGGGCCTGCAGCTGTTCCTTCTGCTCTCGTTGCTGGCGTTGCAGTTCGCGCTGCGCGTGCTGGCTGGCTTCGGGGGGGCTGCGTTCCGGTGCGGGTGCAGGACGTGCGGCTCCCGCGGTGACTGGCGCGGCGGGGCCGGCGCGCCGCTCATCGCGGTTGTTGTCATCGCGGCGGCCGTCCCGGCCATCACGGCGCTCATCACGCCTGTCGTCGCGGCTGCTGACCACGGGCACGGGCCGTGCGGCCACTGCCGGTGGCGGCACGGCGGCTGCAGGGCGCTGCCGTTCACGAAGCTCCGCGGGGTTGGGGCGTTGCGGCAGCGCGCCGCGGTCCGCCACGAGTTGCGCGCGGCCCAGGTCGGCACGGCTCAGCGCCTGCTGCACGCGTACCGGCCGGCCGCGCTCGAAGTCTTCGCGGCTGACAGCCGTCACGGCGGCGGGCTGGCGCTGGTAGCGGTACACATTGGTGACGTTGTTGGTCACGTTGACGGTCTTGTTGACCACGATGTTGTTGTTCACCTGCGTGACGTAGCGTGGGCTCACGCGGTAGGCCGGGCGGAAGGCCTCGCCGGGCGCCAGCGGGAACCAGCCCACGCCGGGGCGCGGCGCGCCGCCTACTGAGATGTTCCAGCTCACGCCACCGCTGCTGCCGCCCACAAAAGCGACCAGCGCAGGCGCGTATACCGGGCGCGGCGCGAGACGCCCCGGCACCCAGGCCCAGCGCGGGCCTATCTGCGCCCAGCGGCCATAGTGAAAGGGCGCGAAGCCCCAGGGCGCGTCGTCCACCCAGGTCCAACCCCAGGGCGAGACCCAGGCCCAGTGGCCCATGCGGTAGGGCGCCCAGTTGACGGGCACGGCGCGCGGTATCCAGATGGCGCCATAGCTCGGGTCCTGGCTCCAGCTGCCGTAGCTGTCGAGCTGCTGGTAGCCCACGGTTTCGCGCGGCACATAACGCGCGGACACCGACTGGTCCTCGAGCCGGTCGCGGTTCGCGGCCCATTGGTCGAAGTCATCCTGGCGCGAGGCGCCCGGCCCGGCCGGCACCAGCTGCGTGCCGCTGAAGTTGGCCTGCTGGCCGGCACCCAGGTTGACCGAGGCCGAGTTGTCGCCGTAAATCACGCCGCCGCCCGTTTGCGCGATGACGCGCGTGGTGTTGCCGGCCGGGTCCACGTCGAGGCGGTAGTCGCCGGGCTGCGAGACCACAAAAGCCAGGTTGGGTGTGTCGATTTCCAGGCGCTGGCCGTCAAACAGCTGGCGCACGCGCAGCTTGAGCGTGCCCTGGGCCAGGCGCAGCTGGGTGGTGTTGTCGTCCAGCGCGAGCAGGTCCAGGCTGGTCTGGTGGTTCATGCGCACGGCGGTGGAGCCGGCATGGAGTTCGGCGCGGGCCTGCGGGCCCGTCCACAGCCTGTCGCCGGCGGTCAGCGGGCGGTTCAGCGCGGCGGGTGTCCAGGCATCGCTGGCGTCGGCGGGCGCAAAACTCACGGCGCCTTCGGCCAGGTTGAGCCGGGCCACGCGGCCGGGCGGGTCCAGCGCATCGGCCTGCGGCGCGGGCTGCTGGGCCCAGGCCACGGGCTGCAGCAGCGCCAGCACAAAGGCAACCGCCAGCAGCACGAGGTACCAGTAGAGGTCGGAAAAGCGAAAGCCCCGGAAATCATGGCCGGTGTCGTCGCGCAATGGTTCGATGTCGGTGCGGGTCATGGTGCACGCTCTCTTCCTGTCGTTGCGGGCTCATCGCGGATGAGGCCGATGGATAGTCCGTATGGAGGCTGTGGCCCTATGAGGACCACCATACCCATGACAACGCGCCTGAAGATGGATGGAGTGCTAACAGGCGGTAAAGATTGCGCCATTCGCGGGGGCGATGAAACAGGATGTAAGGCACGGGCACCGAAACGATGTGCGACGATGTCGCCCATGCAAGATTTCTGGCCTTCCAGCGGCTTCAAACAATTGCGCCGCAGCCCGCGCGGCTGGCTGCAGCCCACCGACGACTACCTGCGGCTGTTCCTCGCGCGGCCCGAACTGGCCCTGGTGCCGGAGTCCTGCGAAGCCGAGCGTGCCCTGCATGCCGCGCTGGCGGCTGCGCCTTCAAAGCCGGTGGCGCCAGCCGAACTGCAAGCGCTGGAGGACGCCGACGCGCGGGACAACTATGCGCATTTCCTGCGCTTTCGCGACGGCCTGCTGGCCGCGGGCACGCTGGAGGCCTACTACCTGGGCCTGTTTCCGCGCGACGGCACGGGCCGCGTGGACGTTCCGCCGCTCTTTATCGACCTGATGGTGCAGGCCATGCTGCGCAGCCTGCTGGACGATTGCACCGATGCCTATGAAGTGCGCGCGGCCGAAATGCTGTTTCGCCCGCAGCGCATCAGCACCGAAGGCGGGCGGGTGCTCAGCGGCGACCTGGCGGTGCTGGACATGCTCCATGACACCGGCGGCGTGGGTGACTTCGGCCGCTTCCTGGCCGAGGCCGGCGCGCCTGTGCCCGCCATTGAACTGCGGGTGCTGGCTGAGGACAATGCGGCCGCCTATTGGCAAGAGACCGAAGGGGCGGGCGGCCACCGTTTTCTGCTGGACCTCACGCATGAGCTCAACAATGAGCTGGGCCACGGCCTGGTGCTGACCGTGGTGCGCGCGCACTCGGGCCTGAAAGCGCTGGCCGCCGTGCTGCAGAAATGGATTGCCCATTTGCTGGGCGTGGCCGTCTCCATTCGGCCAGTGCAAAAGGTGGACGATGAAGCCTGGCGCTGGCATGTGGGCCTGGACGCCGGGGCCACAGCGCTGCTCAATGATTTGTATGAAGGCCGCGAGGTGGAGCCGGCGCGCCTGCAGCGGCTGGTCAGCCTGTTCCGGCTGGAGTTTGCCGACCCGCGCGAGATGCGCGCCGACGTGGCGGGCAAGCCGGTCTACCTGGGAATGACGATGGACGCCGGCGGCGTGCTCAGGCTCAAGCCGCAAAACCTGCTGGTCAACCTGCCGCTGCCGGACGCGGCCTCCTGATCGCGTGCTGGGGTAAGAGCCGTTCAGAAAATCCAGCGAAGCGGTCCTGGCTAGGCGCGTCGCCGCAGACAGTGCACCAGCACGGCAAGGCGGCGCAACAACGCCAGGAGGGTTTTGTGAACGGCTCTCAGTCGCTGCCCTCCACCTCCACCACCAATACGCGGGCCTCACCGACCGGCGAGGCGACATGCTCGGTGCCGGCGCTCGCGAAAAAGATGTCGCCGGTTTCCAGCATCACCGAGCATTGGCCGCAGTTGTCGCGGTAGCGCATCTCGACGCGGCCGTCGAGCACGGCAAACACTTCCTCGCCTTCGTTGATGTGCCACTTGTAGGGCTTGTCGGTCCAGTGCAGCCGGGTGGTGATGCCCTGCATATTGGCCACCGTCATCGCGCCCCAGGCGCGTGTCGCGGTGAAATCCTTGCTTCGAATGATCTTCATGTGGGTCTCCAACAGGTGAGCGCGTGGCGCAATGAAAGCCACGCCATGCTACGTCGCGGGGCCGCCGCAAACATGAATTCTTCGGTGTGGATTGATTCCGTATCCGCATCACTGACATGAGCGGCCGAGGGCTAAGATGACCGCATGAAAACCGTATTGCTGCCCGGTGGCGAAGCCGTTCCCGCCCTCGGCATGGGCACCTGGAACATGGGCGATGCGCGCTCGCGGCGCGCTGATGAACTTGCGACCTTGCGGCTGGGCCTGGACCTGGGCTGCACGCTGGTCGATACTGCGGAAATGTATGGCGAAGGCCTGTCCGAGGAACTGGTCGGCGAAGCGCTGCAAGGCCGGCGCGATGAGGCCTTTGTCGTGAGCAAGGTCTATCCGCACAATGCGTCGAAGGCCGGCATGGTGGCGGCCTGCGAGCGCAGCCTGCGCCGCTTGCGCACCGACCGCCTTGACCTCTATTTGTTGCATTGGCGCGGTTCGGTGCCGCTGGCCGAAACCCTGCAGGCTTTCATGGCGCTGCAAAAGGCCGGCAAGATCAGGCACTACGGCATCAGCAACCTGGATATCGCGGATATGAAGGAGCTGTGGGCTTTGCCGGGTGGGCAGGGCGTGCAGGCCAACCAGCTGCTCTACAACCTCACGCGGCGCGGCATCGAGTGGGACTTGCTGCCTTGGCTGCGCGAGCGCCGCGTGCCGGTAATGGCCTATTCACCGATTGAGCAGGCGCGCCTCTTGCGCCATGCGGGCCTGGCCCGCTTCGCCAAAAACCACGGCATGACGCCTTCCCAGGCTGCGCTGGCCTGGCTGCTGGCGCAGCAAGGCGTGATCGCGATCCCCAAGACCAGCCACCCGGATCGCTTGCGTGAGAACGTCGCGGCGGCCGGCATTGAGCTCAGTGCCGGTCAGCTGGCTGAACTGGACGCGCTGTTCCTGCCGCCGACAAAACCGGTTCCGCTGGAGATGATCTAGCCCAGTGCGCTGCGCCGCTTGATCGGCTCGTCTTACGCCTTCAACCGGCGCGACGGGTCGGTCTGGTGCAGGTATACCGCGAAGGTGTCCCATGGGATGCTGATTGCGAGCCGCGACATGATGCGTCCGATCTCGCCGCGATGGTAGCCACCATGGATGACAAGGTGGGTCAGAATTTCCTCGCGCGACATGCACCCTTGGTCCCCGTCGGTGAACACAAAGGGCACGGATTCGGACAACAGTTCAGGCGTGGCGGTTTCCAGGTAGTTCAGGTACCAGCGGTCGGAAGCCGTCAGCGCCTGGCGCAGGTCTTCGAGTGTGGGTGTGTCCGGCGTGTTGTCTGCGGCAAAGTTGTGCGGAGCACCGACGAGATGCGCCGCGAATATCCGGTCAACGATGTAGTTGTGGTTGAGCAGCCGCAGGGCGGCCTGCTGGTCTTCGGCATGCAGCTTGGCATCGAAGCCCTTCATCTTGTCCAGGAACTCGGCATTGGCCCAGGCGCGGTAGCTAAAAAGGGTCCGCAGCAATGCGATAGCGCTCATGTTGAAGGTGTCCTTTGTCGTTCGAGAAATGTGAGTACCATGTACACATATTCATGGGAATGGGGTCACGTGTCTACTCGCATTTCAGCGGCACGGTCATCGATGCGCAAAGAGCCGCGCCAAGCGCGTTCCCGGGCTACGGTGGAGGTCATCGTTCGGGCCGGGGCTCGCGTTCTGGCCGACCGGGGCTGGGCCGGCTTCACGACGAATGAGGTTGCCGAAGTCGCCGGCGTCAGCATTGGCTCCATTTACCAATATTTCCCCGACAAACTGGTGTTGGTAGATGCCATCCGGCGCCATCACCTGGACGACGTGCTGGGGGTGCTGCGAAAGGCCGGGCAGGGCGTGTCGCTGGACCAGCTGATTGATGATCTTGTTGACGGCATGGTTGCGGCGCACAGTCTTCATCCGGCGCTCCATCGGGTGTTGCTGGACGAGGTGCCCGGCGACGCCGGAGGAGCCGCGCATCGCGCGTTCGAGTCCGAGTACCTGGAGCGCTATCGAGCGATTGTTGCCATGTCCGGCCGCGGGGAGGGCTTGGTGACCGAGGTCATGGTGCAGGTGCTTTCCTCGGCGGTGGAAGGCGTGATCCACAACGCTGCCCGCAGGGGGGCATTGAAATCACCGGAGCTGAAGCGCGAAATCGTGGCCATGATTCGCTCATACCTGATCCCGCAAGGTCATGTGACATAGGCCGCTGTTGCACTGGAAACGGCGAATTGCCACGGGCCCATCGCCGGCCGCGAGGCCGGCCCCCGCGGATCACGGCCCATCCAGGCCTTGTATAGACAGGTCGGCGAATAAAATCGAGGGTCAAAAACCGGCTGCACGCGGGGCGCCCATCATTGGCCTTATGCTTGCAAGCCCCATCTGGAGACCTTCCCCCATGCTTCGCAAAATCCTGTCCTTTCTTGCCCTCGCGTTCGTGCTCTGTGCCGCGCAGGCCCAGAGTTATCCCACCAAGCCCATCCGCCTGATCGTGCCTTTCCCGCCCGGCGGCGGCACCGACATCCTGTCGCGCCTGGTGGCCACCAAACTCACGGAGGCCAGCAAGTGGACGGTGATTCCCGACAACCGCGGCGGCGCGGGCGGCACCATAGGCATTGCCGAAGCCGTGCGCGCCGCGCCCACGGGCTACGACATGGTCATGGGCCAGAAGGACAACCTGGTCGTCGCGCCCTGGCTCTACAAAAACCTGAGCTACGACCCGACCAAGGACCTCGTGGCCGTGGCCCACGTGGCCTACACGCCGGTGGTCATCGTCACGGGCGTGCAGTCGCGCTTCAAGACCCTGGCCGACGTGGTGGCTGCCGCCAAGGCCGCGCCCGACAGCGTCACCTACGGCTCGCCCGGCAACGGCACCACCATCCACCTGGCCGGCGAAATTTTCAACAGCGCCGCCAACATCAAGCTGCGCCACGTGCCCTACAAGGGCTCCAACCCGGCCATGATGGACGTGCTGGCCGGCAATGTGGACCTGATGGTGTCCTCGCTGCCCTCGGCCATCGCCCAGATCAAGTCGGGCAAGCTGCGCCCGCTGGCCGTCACCTCGGCGCGCCGCAGCACCTCGCTGCCCGAGGTGCCCACCGTGGCCGAGCTGGGCTACAAGGACTTTGACGTCAGCACCTGGTACGGCCTCTTCATGCCGGCCGGCACGCCCAAGGACATCGTGGCCACCGTCAATGCCGAGGTCAACAAGCTGCTGGCCACGGCCGACATGAAGGCCGCCATCCACGCCCAGGGCGCCGAGGTGCAGAACATGACGCCCGAGCAGTTCTCCAGCCTGCTCAAGACCGACTATGTGAAATGGAAGAGCATCGTGCAGGCTTCCGGCGCGACCATCGAATAAGCGCTTTTTTCAAGGCTTGCTTCCTGCATAAGGCGGCGTCCATCAGGGCGCCGCTTTTTTTTCGGGCAGGCCCCAATCGCTACGTGAAAACCCTAGGAGGCGAAAGCCAAGGCGCATGACATGATCTAGTCATCTATAGGACTAGATCAATCATGAGCGCACCTCTCCTGACCGTGGTGCCCGCCGAGCCGGGCCAAAGCCGCTATGCCGCGCTGGCCGCCGCCTTGCGAGCGCGCGTGGTGGCGGGCGAATGGCCGCCGGGCAGCGCGCTGCCGGCCGAGCAGACCCTGGCCGCCGAGCACGGCGTGGCGCTGGGCACACTGCGCCGCGCGCTGGAACTGCTGGCCGGCCAGGGCCTGATTGAACGCATCCACGGCCGCGGCACTTTTGTGCGCGCCGGCTTGACGGGCGGCACCATGATGCGTTTCTTTCGCTTCGGCGAGGGCACGGGCGAGGTGCCGGTCTCGCGCATCGTGTCGCGCCAGCTGCTGCTCGCGCCCGCCGAGGTGGCGCGCCGCCTGGGCCTGGCGCGCGGCGACACCGCGCTGCGCCTGCAGCGTGTGCGTTCGCTGTCGGGCCAGCCCTGTGTTTATGAGGAAATCTGGCTGCCGCTGGCTTTGTTCGCCGGGCTCGCCGAGGGCGATACCGCCGCCTGGGGCGATTTGCTCTACCCGATGTTCGCCGAGCGCTGCGGCGTGCACGTGGCCCGTGCGGTCGATGAAATTGCCTTCGGCGTGCTGACCGCGGCGCAGGCCAGGCACCTGGCCCTGTCGGCCGGCCACCCCTGCGCGCTGGTCACGCGCAGCGCCTACGACCTGGCCGGCCGCTGCGTGGAAGTGCGCCACACGCGCGGCGATGCCCATGCCTTTCACTACACCGTCACCATCACCTGAACACCTGCTTGCACGTCCTTGCACGTCCCTGAACCATCCCTGAAACCGGAGAAACCATGCCAGCCAAACCCCATCACCCCGCAACCGCGGCCTGGCCGCTGAACCGCTCGCGCCGCCTCATGCTGCAGGCCACCGGCGCGGCCGTCGCCGCACCCTGGGCTTTTGCCGCCAGCGCGGCCGGCCAGATCGCCGGCGGCAAGCCGATCACGCTGGTCGTGTCTTATGCCGCGGGCGGCGGCGCCGACCTGATGGCGCGCCTGATCGCGCCGCGCCTGGCGGAGTTCCTGGGCCAGCCCGTGCTGGTGGACAACAAACCCGGCGCCGGCGGCCAGATCGCCGCCACCCAGGTGGCGCGCGCCACGCCCGACGGCACGCAACTGCTGGTCGATGCCTCGTCCTTCGCGGTCAATCCCGCGCTGTATCCCAAGCTGCCTTACGACGTCGACACGGCCTTCGCGCCGCTGGCCGTGCTGGCGCAGTTTCCCAATGTGCTGGTCTGCACGCCCGGCTTTGAAGCCAAAAGCGTCAAGGACCTGATACGCCTGGCCAAGGCCAAACCCGGGCAGATCGCCTATGCCTCCTCGGGCAACGGCTCGGCCCAGCATTTGGCCGGCGCGCTGTTCGAGGACCTGGCCGGCGTCAAGCTGGTGCACGTGCCGTACCGCGGCGGCGGCCCGGCCATGAACGACGTGATGGCCGGCCAGGTGCCGCTGTTCTTCGCCAACGTGGCCTCGTCGCTGGGGCAAATCCAGTCGGGCCGGCTGCGCCCGCTGGCCGTGACCAGCCGGCGCCGCACGCGCTCGCTGCCCGACATGCCGACCATGGAAGAAGCCGGCGTGCCGGCCTACGAGGTGCTTGAATGGAACCCGGTGCTGGCGCCCGCCGGCATAGACGCCAAGTCCAAGGCCGCGCTGGTCGCGGCCATCCGCAAGACCATGGCCGACCCCGAGGTGCTGGGCCGCATCCGCAGCCTGAGCGGTGAGGTCTTCCCCGACGGCCCCGAAGCGCTGACCGTGGCCTTTCTCAAGGCCCAGCAGCTCAAATGGGGCCGCATCATCAAAGACCGCAAGATCACCGCTGGATAAAACATGCGGCATGCAGCGATAGCACCGGTGGCGCCCGGCTGGGACAGCCATGTCCATGTGTTCGACGCCCAGGCGCCCGTGGCCGCGGGCCATTACCGTCCTGTGCACCGGCCGCTGGCCGACATTGAGCAACTGGCCCAGGCCTACGGCTTCGGCCACCTGGTGCTGGTGCAGCCCAGCGTCTACGGCACCGACAACAGCGTGCTGCTCGACGCGCTGCGCGCCGGCCGGGGGCGGCACCGCGGCGTGGTGGTGCTGCCGCCCTCGGTGGACGACGCGGCGCTGGCTGCGATGCATGCGCTGGGCGTGCGCGGTGTGCGCTTTAACCTGGTGTCGCCCGTCGGCGACAGCCTGAAGGCGGCGCAGGGCGGCGCGGCGGACAGCTTCCAGGCCCTGGCGCCGCGCCTGCGCGCCCTGGGCTGGCATGTGCAGTGGTATGCCTCCCCCGACGACCTCCCGGCGATCGCCGCCTTGCATGCCGCCAACCCGGTGCCCGCGGTGCTGGACCACCTCGCGGGCATGCATGCGGGGATTGCCCCCGGCCACCCGGCCTGGCGCGCGCTGGAGCAGCTCACGGCCCAGGACGCCTGGGTCAAGCTTTCGGGCTGGTACCGCCTGGGCGCGCAGGCGCCGTACGAGGCGCTTTATGACGTGATCCGCAGGATGGCGGCGCTGTTCGGCCGTCGCCTGGTCTGGGGCTCCGACTGGCCGCATACCGCTTTCGCGCCCGATGCGCTGCCGGCCTATGCCAGCACCTGGGAGCCCGTGTCGCGCGCGCTGACGGCGGTCCAGAAACAGTGCACCCGGGAGCTGGCGCCGGCCGCCTTGTACGGCTGATCGCCCCCTGGGGCGGCCCGGAGCCCGGAGTGGCTTAAAATCACGGGCTACGCCATTTTTAACCGGAGTTCTCCATGCCCAAGAAAATCAGAGTCGAAGCCGACATCTGCGCCCCAAAGCCAGTCCCTCCCAAGGGCTACACCATCACCACCGGCCGCGGCCAGAAGATCAGCCTGGAGCGCGGTTCGCACACCCGCAGCAAAAAGAACCCTGGCAAGCGCCCCCATCAGGGTTGAGCCGGTTCTGCTGGTGCGGCCACAGGCTGCATCCAAAAAAAGCGCCCTGAGGGGCGCTTTTTTTATGGTCCAAATGGCTGGCGTTCAGTGAATTGGGTTCGATGCGGTATCCAATCCAGATAAAAAACTCCTCTTGATGGAAGACGGCCATGATGTTTAATCCATGAATAACGTCAACGGGGGGTACCGAAAATGTTGTCCAGAATTGCAGTTTGCCTGGCATTGATCCTGGGACTTGGATGTTTTTCCATTTCAAGCAGCCAGCCAGTTGCAAAACCCGTCGTAACAATAGATCTCTGGGTACCGCACGCATTTCCCATAGCGATCTACCGCAACATCAGGGCGGATCATTTGAATCAAATGCTGGTTGATTCATTTTCCGAATTCAATTTTTCCCTGCTTGCTAAAAGAAAAGATGCGGATGACAGCACGGTCTTCCAGTTCTCCTATCCTATGGATAAGAACGGTAAATCCGGAACCATGATTTTTGAATTCAAGGTTGACGGCACCGTTGTCAAGAACAAGTGCATGAATTGCTTCTTGCGAAGGGGACGAATACTGAACGAGAGGGACATGGGGAAACTGCCATGGATGGCCCAATACGATCTCAGCAGCCGGCTCTACCCTGACATCGACCAAGCGTATGCGTCAATCAAAAGCAAATCCCGGGATTACCTCGATCCCCAGCACGGGTTTGATTACAAAACCATGTGGAGCGGGGAGCGTAATCGTCCGGGTTACAACAATTCCTACGTCAAGGTCAAACTGCCGGATCTGAAGCGGGAGGTAGCCCGCGCCTTCACGGAGTCCGGATTCATTTTGCTGCGTGACAGCAATCCTGCCGCCGATGCGGCTGATTCCGTTCTGGCCTTTTCATTTCCGGTCGACAGCGATAAACCCGCCGGGGTGGTGTATTCGATTCAGGTCGAGAGCCAGTTCGATGCCGATGGCTTTTGCTACCCCTGCGAAATCAGGCCGGTGTATGACCCTTACCAAGCATTGCCGCCCGCGGGCCTCTCCGCCATGGCCAGCCGGCTGACACTGGCTTCGCGGTTCGAGGCCGGCCTCGACAGCGCCTACGAGCACACCCGGGTGTCAACGGAGCGCTACCTTCGGCCTAGAACCCAATTCATGCGGCCACCAAAATCTGCTCCGCTGGGCTCTGTGCGGCCACCACCAGCTCCTCCGACATGAGTCTGTACATGCCGATGGGCTTCGCCAGTCGCGGCCCGTTTCTCTACGGGCCGTGGTTTGACGGGCTGTTCCTCTTCGGCACAGTAGGCATCGCGCTGGTCCTGGGCGCTTTGGCCATGATCTCGCCGGCGATGTTTGTTGCGGTGGTGCTGGTGGATATCTGGTTGTTCGCCAGCCCTCACGTCATTGCCACCTATACCCGGATCGGGTTTGACAAAGCTCACATCAAAAAGCACTGGTTCCTGATCTTCGGTTTGCCGCCCATCGTGCTGGTACTGGTCACGATGGTCGCGCTGGCCTATGAACTGGGTGGCCTGTTCACTGTGTATTTCATCGCCCAAACCTACCATGTGACCCGGCAGTCCTTCGGTATTTCAAGGGCGTACAGAAGGGCCGATCCGCAAGCGGCGGCCCCTGATCGTTTGTCGGAAAGCCTGATCTATCTCTTTCCCCTGTGGGGTTTGATGCACCGGTGTGCAACGGCCCCTGAGTCTTTTTATGGGTTCCCCATTTATCTTCCGGCCGTTGACGCCGCACTGGCTGACGCAACAGGCATAGTCGCGGTCCTTGCCGCCGCATGGTGGGCGTATCGGCAGATACGCCTTGCGCTGGCGGGGCGGCTTAACGTGGGACACAGCCTGTTTGTGGCATCGCACCTGCTTGTCATCAGCGTGGCCTACCTGTGGGTCACGGACATCACGTCGGGGTGGCTGGTGGTCAATATCTGGCACAACCTGCAATACCTGCTGTTTGTCTGGCTGCAAAATGTCCGGCGTAATGCGCAGGGGCCTATCGATACCCAGGATCTTCAGCGCCTGGTCAAGCCCTTGAAAAACGCGGGCAAATATCTCGCCGTATGCCTGGTGCTGGGGGCCGTGATGTACCAGGCGCTGTCGGTGGCCGGCCAGCAATTGGTCTGGCTGGGCCTGCCCACCGTGTTCATCCTGCATTTCACCGTGAATTTCCATCACTACCTGGTGGACGGCGTGATCTGGAAAAGACCTAAACCCGGCGCGTGACGCAGCCGGCGCGGGCCTGGCCGGTTTCAGCGCTCGAGCGCAGCCGCCATGCGGTGCGGCATGAGGCGTTCGCGTGGCGCTGCACCGCCCCACAGGCTCAGCATCAGGTCCACGATGACCGGTCCGAAATCCTGGTGCGGAATTTCGACCGAGGTGAGCCACGGGGCGAGCCAGGCATTGATCGGGTTGCCGTCGATGCCGACCAGCTCGCAGTCGCCGGGCACCCGGATCCCGCTCTCGCGGGCCACGCGGTGCAGCCCATAGGCGACCTGGTCGCTGATGCACATCGCGCCACGCGGCCAGGTACCGGGCGCCGCGAACTGGGCCGCGGCGGCGTAGCCGATTTCCAGGTGCGAGATGCCCGGGGCCTCCACCCGGCGGATCCGGTCGGCCGACAAGCCTCTGGCGACGGCCCGTTCGCAGAAGCCCTGCACGCGTTCCCGGGTCGTGGACGACCCGCGCGACGGAAATACCACGGCCGGCGCGTCGATGCCGCGGTCGAGCAGATAGTCTGCGGCGGCGGCGCCGGCCGCCAGGTTGTCCGGCCCCACGAAGGCGCAGGTGCCGAACGGGCTGCGCCGGCTCACGAAGACCATGGGCGCACCGCGCTCCACGAAGTCGCGCAGGCCGTCACTGGGCTGCGCCGCGACCATCACGTAGCCCTGCACGACTTGCGAACGCATGGCGTTGAGATAGTCGTCCTGCAGCTCCGGCCGGTCGTGCGTGTCGCACAGGATCATCGTGTAGCCGGCCTGGCGCAGCGCGGCCTCGGTGGAGGCGGCCAGCGTGGCCATCACCGGGTTGTCGAGGTTGGCGGCCAGCATCGCGACCAGGCGGCTCTCACGGCTGCGTAGCGCGCGCCCCAGCTGGTTCGGGTGGTAGCCCACGGTCTTGATCGCCTCGCGCACGCGCGCCAGCGTTTCCGGCGAGGCCCGCCGGGTCTCGCCGTTCACGATGCGCGAGACGGTGGAGATGGAGACGCCGGCTTGCACGGCGACTTCGCTCAGCGAAACCGGGCCGACGCCCTTGCGCCTGCGCGGGGTGTCGTCGGTCATCGCTGCGGGCGGCAGGCCTGCCGGGTCTGGACGCCGCAGCGAATGTCAGGTTGGCGCGAAGGCCGGACAGGCGGATGGCGAGGCGGGAGTCCGGCGAGTGGAAAGCGAAGCATCGATGGGGCGTATTGTGTGAAAACAGGGGGCGACGGCGGGTGGCCGACCGGCGGCGCGATCGGTGCGTGCCATCAACAACATATAACCGAGAAAACCGCGACTGACAAGTATGGCAAACGATTGCCAAGCGTTGGCAAACGTTTGCCATAATACTCCAAAGCTCCCAATAATCGCAAACCCACGGCACAGGACGACATGGTTTTCACATCGCCGGCAGCCGACGCGCATTCCTGAAGCCGACGACCGATCGGCCCACCTTCTTTTTTTCCAGAAAGAGACAACCATGACCATGAACTTCCAGCTCCGTTCCCTCGCCAGGCACGCCATGCGCGCCGGCCTCCTGGGCGCCGCCGTTGCCACGCTGGCCACCAGCGCTTTCGCCGACATCCGTGTCATGTGCTACCAGGACGGCAATGAATGTGATGTCACGGCCGACCTCATCAAGCGTTATGAAGCCCAGAACGCCGGCGCCAAGGTGATCCTCGACGTGGTGCCCTACAAGACCGTGGTTGAGCAGCTGCCGGTGCAGCTCGCGGCCGGCCAGGGGCCCGACATCGCGCGTGTCGCCGAGATCGGCGGCCTGTCGAAGAACTACATCGACATCAGTGCCTATGTGAAGGACCGCAAGTACTGGGAAGACAACTTCGGCAGCACCCTGCCCTGGATGCGCAACAAGGCGGGCGACAAGGGCATTTACGGTTTCCTGTCGCAAATGACCATGACCGGCCCCTTCGTCAACAAGACCTTGTTCGAGCAGGCCAAGGTGCCCATGCCCGGCCCCAAGGCCACCTGGGAAGAGTGGGCCGATGCGGCGCGCAAGGTGGCCAAGGCCACGCAGACCCCGGCCGCCATGGCCTGGGACCGCTCGGGCCACCGCTTCGCGGGCCCCGCCGTCAGCTACGGCGCGAAGATCTTCGACGCCAAGGGCAACCTCACGGTTGACGCGGGCTACAAGACCGCCGTGGGCAAGTTCGTCGGCTGGCACAAGGACGGCACCATGCTCAAGGACGTCTGGGGCGGCTCGGGCGGCTCCAGCTATGCCGATGCGGTGGGTGAATTCAAAAACGGCCGTGTGGTGATGATCCTGTCGGGTTCCTGGCAGATCAACCGCATGCAAAAGGAAATCGGCAATGCCTTCGACTGGGTCGCCGTGCCCAACCCTTGCGGTCCCGCCGCCTGCTCGGGCATGCCCGGCGGCGCGGCCTGGGTGGCGCTGAAAACCACCAAGTCCCCGAAAGAGGTGGGCCGTTTCCTGGACTTCATGGCGCAGGAGGCCAACGTCGCTGAATTCGCATCGCGCACCAATACCATTCCAGCCCACACCGGGGTGGCCAAGCGAGGCCTGGCGTACACCAGTGCGGGCCCGGCCGCCAAGGCGGCGCTCACCGTCTTTACCAACGGCACCGGCACCATCGCGGCCCCGGCCTACGCGCTGCAAGGCTACAAGTACAACCGCGCCCTGATGCTGCCGACCGTGACCCGCGTCACCCAGGCCATCGTGGGGGAGATCAGCGTGGACGAAGCCGTGACCAAGATCGGCACCGACATGGCCGAGGCGGTCAAACAAGCCGAGAAGTAGAGCACACCCCCGTGGCGCGCACTGCGTGCGCGCCTCCCCCCTTGCGGGGGGCGACAGCTGCGGCCCGGCAATGCCGGTTCCGCGCTGTCACTGGCATAAGGCCGGGGCGTAGCGAGTGCCCTTGGGACAGTAGATCGGAGTCGGTATGTCAATCTTTTCGGCCTTTCTGGGCTTTTTGTTCAACCTGTTCGAGCCGGTCTTCCGGCTGGGCCAGAAATGGCTGGGCGCATCGCGCATAGGCTGGCTTTTTGTCGGGCCCAACCTGGTGATCATCAGCATCTTCACCTTTTTGCCGATTGTGGTGAACCTGGTGTATGCGGTGACCGGCGGGGTGAACCTGCTGCCCACGCAGCGGCCCTTCACCGGGCTGGAGAATTTCGCCATCCTGCTGGAATGCCGCGACTATGCGGACCTGCAGACCTGCCGCACCGACATCTTCTGGCGATCCATTGCCAACACGGTCAAGTTCAGCCTGATCCAGGTGGCCTTGATGGTGTTCTTTTCGCTGGCCACGGCCCTGGTGCTGAACCGAAAAATCATAGGCCGCGGTTTCTGGCGTGGCGTGTTCTTCTACCCGGTGTTGTTGTCGCCGGTGGTGGTGGCGCTGATCTGGAAATGGCTGCTGCAAAGCCAGGGCGTGTTCAATGCGGGCCTGGTGGCCATGGGCGGCTCGCCCATGGACTGGCTGCTGGACAGGCACTGGGCCTTCTTCTGGGTGGTGGTGGTGTCGATCTGGGCCCACATGGGTTTTTACACGCTGATCCTGCTGGCCGGTCTGCAGGCCATTCCGAAGGATGTCTATGAAGCCGCCGAGATGGACGCCGCGCCGCCCTGGCGCGTGCTCAGGCGCATCACGCTGCCGCTGCTCATGCCCAACCTGATCGTGGTGCTGGTGCTGGTGATGATCCGCGCGGTGCAAAGCTTTGACGAGGTCTTTGTGCTCACCGGCGGCGGCCCGGGCTCGGCCACCACCTTCATCGTGCAGTACATCTACCAGACCGGCTTTGCCGAGCAGATCCACCTCTACGGCCTGGCGGCAGCAGCCTCGCTGATCCTGGCCGCCGGCCTGATGGCCCTGACGCTTGCGCAGCTGCGGCTGTCCAAGGCCAGCGAAGCCGGCAAGACAAAGAAATAAGCAGAGAACAGGACAAGGGTCATGGCAAATTTCTTTACCCGCACCAAGGGCCATAAATACGGTGGCACCAGCCTGCATTGGACCGACTGGGTTTCCTACGCCTACCTGCTGGCCGGCCTGATCGTGATGTTCGGCCCGGTGCTCTGGCTGGTGATGTCGTCCTTCAAGACCGAAAGCGCGCTGAGCCAGTTCCCGCCCACCTTTTTGCCCTACACCCAGAAGGAAGTGGTGGTGGCCGGCTACGACAAACCGCTGCCGTTGTATCAGGCTAAGGATGAGCAGGGCAAGACCCGCGAGCTGGCCCAGGTGCGGCGCATAGGCTTGGTCGCCACCATGGTCGACCCCGCGGCGCCGCAGACCGAGTTGCGCGTCAACATCAACGACCGCAAGCCGGTCAACGAACTCAAATTCGCCGGCAGCAACTACACCGAAATCTTCGGCAAGTTCGCCTTCGGCACCTATTTGTGGAACAGCGTGTTCATCACCGTGGTGGCCACCCTGCTCACGCTGCTGTTCAACTCCATGGCGGCCTTTGCGCTGTCCAAGTACCAGTTCACCGGGCAGAAAACGGTGTTCGTGCTGATCATCGCCACGCTGATGATTCCGCCCACCATCATCCTGGTGCCGGCCTTCCTGGTGATCTCGGAGCTCAAGCTGCTCAACAACCTCTGGGGCGTGATCCTGCCCGCGGTGGCCACGCCCACCGGCGTGTTCCTGCTGCGCCAGTACATGCTGACCATTCCCGACGAGCTGCTGGAGGCCGCGCGCATGGACAACGCCAGCGAATGGCGCATCTACTGGAAGATCATCCTGCCGCTGGCCGCGCCGGCCATGGCAGTGCTGGCCATCTTCTCCTTCATGTGGCGCTGGAACGATTTCCTCTGGCCGCTGATCGTGCTGTCCAAATCGGAGCACTTCACCCTGCAGCTCGCGCTCAACGCCTTCCAGGGCGAACTCAACACGCAGTGGCACTACCTGCTGGCGATGACCGTGATCACGCTGATTCCGATCACCCTGGTCTTTGCCTTCCTGCAGAAATACATCGCGACCGGCATTGCCAGCGCCGGCGTCAAATAAACCGAGGACTCTCCCGTGGCCACTCTTGAACTCGCCAACGTCGTCAAAACCTTCGACAAAGCCACCATCATCCATGGTGTGGACCTGGCCGTCTCCGACGGTGAATTTGTGGTCTTCGTCGGCCCCTCGGGCTGCGGAAAATCCACGCTGCTGCGCATCATCTCGGGGCTGGAGCCGGCCAGCAGCGGCGACATCCGCATAGACGGCCAGCGCGTCAACGAGGTCAGCGCCGCCCACCGCGGCTGCTCCATGGTGTTCCAGTCCTATGCGCTATATCCGCACATGAGCGTTTACGACAACATGGCCTTCGGCCTGGAGAACCTGGGCGTGGCCAAGCCAGTCATCGAAAGCAAGGTCAGCGCCGCCGCCGCCCTGCTGCAGCTCACGCCGCTGCTGCAGCGCAAGCCGACCCAGCTTTCCGGCGGCCAGCGCCAGCGCGTGGCCATAGGCCGCTCCATCGTGCGCGAGCCCAAGCTGTTTTTGTTTGACGAGCCGCTGTCCAACCTTGATGCCGAGCTGCGCGTCTCCATGCGCGCCGAAATCCGCGACCTGCACGCCCGCCTGGGCGCGACCATGATTTATGTGACCCACGACCAGGTCGAGGCCATGACCATGGCCGACAAGATCGTGGTGCTGCGCGCCGGCCGCATCGAGCAGGTCGGCTCGCCGCTGGAACTGTACAACCGGCCCTGCAACCAGTTTGTGGCCGGCTTTATCGGCAGCCCGCGCATGAACTTCGTGCCGGCGGCCGAAATGCCCGGCGCCAAGGCCGGCGCCCAGACCGTGGGCATCAGGCCCGAGCACGCGCGACTGGCGGACGACGGCCCGCTGCAACTGGCGGTGTCGCAGGTCGAGCAACTGGGCAGCACCAGCATCCTGCACGGCACGGTGGTGGACGGCGCGCCTTTCGAGCTGATCCTGAGCGGCCAGACAAGCATCAAGCGCGGCGACACCGTGCGCGTGAGCGCACCCGCGGAGCAGCTGCATTATTTCGACCAGAACGGCCTGCGCCTGTGAGCGCCATGCCCATCCCACACGACACGCCCGCCATGCGCCTGGACCATCCCCCCGTATTCGCCCTGCAATCCCGCAGCGGTAACCACCTTGTGCTGGGCAGCGACGGCGCCGCCGTGGCCCACATCTGGGTGCTTGAAGAAGACATCGTGCGCGTGATGCTGCTGCCGCAAGGCCAACTGCAAATGCCGCGCAGCTGGACGGTGGCGCCCGGCCTGGAGAACCTGCCCGCCGAAGGCCGCGACCGGTTTGACGTGAGCGGCTTTTCGTTGCCCGCCTTTGAGTGCGAGCTTGAGCAGTACGGCACGCAGCTGCGCATCAGCACCGCCGCCGTGCGCCTGAGCATCACGCTCAAGGGCTTCTTCTGCAATTGGGAAAGCCGGCACCAGGGCCGCTGGCAGGCCAGCGCCGCCGACCGCCCGACTCAGAGCTACAACTTCGGCTGGTGGGACGAGAAGGTCTACCACTATTTGCAGCGCGAGCGCGGCGAGGCCTACTTCGGCCTGGGCGAGCGCGCCGGCGACGCCAACCGCGCCGGCCAGCGCTACCGCATGTGCAACCTGGACCCCATGGGCTACAGCGCGCGCAGCACCGACCCGCTGTACAAACACATCCCCTTCTACATCACGCGAAAACCAGGTGATGGCGGCGAGAAGGATGCGGGCCTTTGCTACGGCCTGTTTTACGACACCTTGTCCGACTGCAGCTTCGACATGGGCCGCGAGATGGACAACTACCACGGCCACTACCGCTACTTCGTGGCCGACCACGGCGACCTCGACCTGTATTACATCGCCGGCGACGGCCCGGCCGCCATCACGCGCCGCTACACCTGGCTCACCGGCCGGCCCATCTTCCCGCCGCGCTACGCGCTGGGTTATTCGGGCTCGACCATGAGCTACACCGACGCGCCCAATGCGCAGGAGCGCATGGGCGAATTCCTCGAGCGTTGCGAGGAACACGACATTCCCTGCGACTCCTTTCACCTGTCCTCGGGCTATACCTCCATAGGCGGGGGGCGCTATGTGTTCCACTGGAACCGCGACAAATTCCCCGACCCCGCGCGCTTTGTGCAGAGCTACCTCGACCGCGGCGTGCGCCTGGTGCCCAACATCAAGCCCGCGCTGCTCGGCAACCACCCGCGCTTCGAGGAAGCCCGGCAGGCCGGCCTGCTGGTGCAGGACCCGGACGGCCAGCCCACCGCCATCCAGTTCTGGGACGGCACCGGCGCCTACCTCGACTTCACCAATCCCAAGACGATTGCCTGGTGGAAGAAACAGGTCACCGAACAGCTGCTGCAATACGGCATTCCGGCCACCTGGAACGACAACAACGAATACGAGATCTGGAGCGACAAGGCGCTGGCCCACGGCTTTGGCGCGCCGCGGCCCGCGCGCGAGGTGCGTCCGCTGCAGACCCTGCTGATGATGCAGGCCTCGCACGCCGCGCAGTCCGAGTTCGCGCCCGCCGAGCGGCCCTACCTGGTGTCGCGCTCAGGCGCCGCCGGCATGCAGCGTTATGTGCAGACCTGGTCGGGCGACAACTACACGGCCTGGGAGACGCTGCGCTACAACATCCGCATGGGCCTGGGTCTCGCGATGTCGGGCGTGTCCAACACCGGGCATGACATAGGCGGCTTCTCCGGACCCGCGCCCGGGCCCGAGCTGCTGCTGCGCTGGGTGCAGCACGGCATCTTTTTGCCGCGCTTCAGCATCCACTCCTGGAACGACGACAAGACCGTCAACGAACCCTGGATGTACCCCGAGGCCACGCCCCAGGTGCGCGCGCTGATAGGCCTGCGCTACCGGCTCATGCCCTACCTTTACGACCTGGTGTGGCGTTACCACAGCGCCTACGAGCCCATCATCCGCCCGACCTACCACGACTTCCCCGAAGACGCGCGCTGCCTGGAAGAAAACGACGACATGCTGCTGGGCGCCAACTTGCTGGTGGCCTCGGTGGTCGAGCCCGGCCAGACGCGGCGCCCCGTGTGGCTGCCAGGCACCGGGGGCTGGTACGAAGTGCACACGGCGCGGCGCTTTGATGCCGGCCAATCGATCACGCTGGAGGCGCCGCTGGACGGTCCACCCCCCTTGCTCGCGCGCGAAGGCTGCGCCATACCGCTCAACCTTGGCGAGGTCCATTTCGCGAACGCGCAGGATGTGCGCGGCTTCCAGGTCTTTCCGCAGCGAGGCGAGGGCAGTTTTGAGGCCAGCTGTTTTGAAGACGACGGCCATAGCCAGGCCTGGCGCAGCGGGGCTTATGGGCAGTGGCGCTTGCGTGTTGAGTCCGGCTCGCAAAGCCTGCACGTCACGGTCTCTCGCGAAGGCCAACGGCCGCCGGCTCAGGACACCCTGGTCTTGTTGCTGCCCGCCGCCGAGCAACGCAAGCTCAGCTTTGCCGGCGCAACGCTCGCACAGGAGCAACTGGAAGGCGCCTGGCGGCGGCTGACGCTAAAGCTCTAGCCCGGTGGCGCGACCGCGGCGCCTTCTATGCCATGGCGCGCCAGGGCCTCGGCCACAAAACCGCTGGCTTTCATTTGCTCGACAAAAGCGCGCAGCGCATCGGCGGCCGCTTCGCCGCGCGTCTTGGGCACGCCCATGGCCTGCCGTATCACCATGAAGTGGCCCGGCAGCAAACGCAATCCACCCCTCTGCCGGGCATCGGCTTCCAGCTGTTGCTTGACGCCGGCCGCGACATCCAGGTTCTGCTCCACAAAAGTGGCCACTGTGGTCGGTGAGCTTGGCGCCCTGACGATTTCGGCGTGCTTGAGTTCCCGGGTCAGGAACAGGTCGTAAGCGCTGCCCAGGCCCACCGCGACGCGGCGGCCGGCGTTGTCCACCTCTTCGTTTGCGCTTAACGGTGAGTCTTCGCGCACCAGGTAGCAGCCCTCGATCAGCACATAGGGCGCGGTGAAGGCGATCTCCTTGCCGCGCACCGGGTCGATCGCAAAAAAACCGAAATCGGCACGCTCCTCGTTCACCGCCTGCACGGACTTGGCCGCGGTATCCAGCACCACCAGCTCCAGGGGCACGCCCAGCCGCTGCGCAAAGGCTTTCGCCAGGTCTATGGACACACCGAAAGGCGCGCCCGTGGCCGGGTCAGCATTGGCCAGGATGGGGTTGCCCAGGTTGATGGAGGCGCGCAGCGTTCCGGTTGGTGCGAACAGCTTGGCAAGCGAGGCGTTGGTGGCCATCGAGGTTTCCTTTTTCAGGTGGCGAGGATGTTGGTGATTTTCTTCGGATTGTGCCGTGTGCTGGAGGAGTGTCCGCACGCCAGCAGGTCGACTGGATTAAAAGGCACAGGCCCTAGCCCGCATGGCTCTGAACCTTGTAGACCTGCCAGGCCCCTGAGCTCTGCTTGCGCAGGTAGAAGCGAACCGAGCAATCAAAAAAATCCACGGTGACTTCTGGCGGGTCCGGGTCCTGCTTGCCCGCCAGGCGGCGAAGGCGGTTGCCATAGGTCTGGAAGGGTGTGAACGAGCTCGGGTTGATACAGCCGCGCAGCCGGGCTTTCCAGCCGGGGGCGGTGTCCACGCCTTCGATGTAGGCTCGGGTCGCGGCGATGGCCTCTTCCGGCTTGTGCTCGCGCTTGATCCAGAAAGCCAGGAGCGCCGCAGCGGCGATGGACGCGGCGATCATGGAAATCATGGTTTTGTGCATAGGTGTTGATTCGCGCTGAAGTCTGTCCCCATCTTTGCATCAAAAGCGCGCCAGGGGTCTTGCATCGAGGCCTTGAGCCCGGCGAAGCCGTGTCCAATCGGGCCGATATACCGCTGCAGGCAGCTAAAGCTTTTGCAGCAGCTCGCGCATGGCCTGCAGCGGCAGTTCGCGGCTGCGGCCCCGGCGCAAGGCCAGAGAGAACTGCGACTGGTAGCCAAACTCGGCGGGCAGCAGCACCTTCAGCCGGCCCTGCTCGACCCAGGACTGGGCATAGTGCTCCGGCAGATAGCCGATGTAACCGCCCGACAGTATCAGGATCAGCTGGGCTTCCATGCTCTCCACCGTGGCCACGCTGCGCTTGAAGCCATGCCGGCCCAGCTCGGTCTGGCTCCAGTAGCTGCGGCTCACCACGTTGAGTTCGGAAACCACCGCGGGCAGCAGTTTCTTCTGTGTAAAGCAGGGATGCCGGTCGCTGCAGTACAGCCATTGCTGCTCGCGGTAGAGCGGCTGATAGACGAGGCCATTGGCTTTGGCGGGGAAGAAGCCCACGGCGATGTCGAGTTCGTTGTCGAGGAGGCCCTTCTGCAGCTCATAGGGGCTGCGGATCATCAGGCTCAGGTGCATGCCCGGGTACTTGCCGGAAAACACCCCTATCGCCTGGGCCAGCGGCAGCGAGGCATCGGTCACCGTGGTGTCGAGCACGCCCATCTTCAGCGTACCGCCGAGCTCGCCCTTGAGCGACCGGGTGTAGAGCTCAAAGCTGTCCAGTTCGCCCAGCACGCGCAGGGTTTCCGACAGCAGCAGCTCACCCTTGGCCGTCAGCGCAAAGCCGCCACGGCCGCGCCGGCACAGCGAGAAGCCGACATCACTTTCCAGCTGGGCCATATAGGTGCTGATGGCCGAGGTGGTGAGGTTCAACTCCTGCTGCGCCCGGGCAAAACCCTGGTGGCGGGCCACGGCCGCAAAAATCCGCAACAGCTTGAGGTCAGCGCTTTGTGCCATGGGACAACCTTGTATTTAGTTATGAAATTCTAAAACTGATTATTTGGTTACTGCTATTTTTTCATAACCCAGACTGGCTAAAGTTCGACCCATCGCAGCACGCAGGCGAGCTGCCACATGAAAAGGCCGATGCATGGTGTCCAAAGTTCTGTACCAACCCCAAAGCGGCAACGAGATGCCCCGGTTTGCCGGCCGCGCCACCATGATGCGGCTGCCCGCCATGGAGACGGCCGAGGGCCTGGATGCGGCCTTTATCGGCGTGCCCCTGGACATTGGTACCTCGCTGCGCGCCGGCACCCGCTTCGGGCCGCGCCAGATCCGGGCCGAGTCCGTGATGATCCGGCCCTACAACATGGCCACGGGCGCCGCCCCCTTCGATTCCCTGGCCGTGGCGGACATCGGCGACGTGGCCATCAATACCTACAACCTGCTGGAGTCGGTGCGCATCATCGAGGACAGCTATACCCGGCTGATGCAGTACCCGGTGGTGCCCATGACCCTGGGCGGCGACCACACCATCACCCTGCCGATTCTGCGGGCCATCGCGCGCAAGCACGGCCCCGTGGCCCTGGTGCATGTGGACGCCCATACCGACACCAACGACGACATGTTCGGTGAAAAAATCGCCCACGGCACCACCTTCCGGCGTGCGGTGGAAGAGGGCTTGCTGGACTGCGGCCGCGTGGTCCAGATCGGCCAGCGCGCGCAAGGCTATGCGAGCGGCGACTTCCAGTGGGGCGTGGACCAGGGCTTTCGCCTGGTGCAGGCCGAGCAATGCTGGTACCAGTCGCTGGCGCCGCTGATGGCCGAGGCGCGGGCCCAGATCGGCGACAGGCCGGTGTACCTCACATTTGACATCGACGGCATAGACCCCGCCTGGGCACCCGGCACCGGTACACCCGAGGTCGGCGGCCTGACCGCCATCCAGGCGCTGGAAATCGTGCGCGGCTGCCGTGGCATGAACATCGTCGGCTGTGACCTGGTCGAGGTGTCGCCGCCGTATGACCTCAGCGGCAATACCTCCCAGCTGGCAGCGAACTTGCTTTACGAAATGCTGTGTGTACTGCCCGGCGTGGCGTACCGCTAACAGCTCTTTGTCCATGGAACTCAAGATATTCCGCTCTACCTGGGGTGCGCAAGGCGATATGGCCGCGTGCGTGGCCCAGCTGCGCGAAGCCGGTTGCGCCGGCCTGGAAGCCCGCCTGCCGATGGATGCACCGGCGCGGCGCGCGCTGCGTGGCAGCCTGCAGGCCGAAGCGCTGGACTACATCGCCACCGTGTTCAGCGGCGCCGATGTGATTCCGCGCCAGCAAGACGGGCCGCAGGTGCATTTACGGCACCTGGCACGGGCCTTCGATGCCGCGGCGGAACTGGCTCCCCGTTTCGTCAACCTGCTGGCCGGCAACGACCGCTGGCCGCTGGCGGCGCAGGTGGAATTTCTGGGCCGGACCCAGGCCCTGGCCGATGCCGCGGGCATCGCCTGCACTTTTGAAACCCACCGCGCAAGCTCGCTGTACAGCCCCTGGGTCACGCTGGACATCGTTCGCCAGCTGCCGCAGCTGCAGTACACGGCCGACATCAGCCACTGGGTGGTGGTGTGCGAGCGCCTGCTGGACGACCCGCTGGACGACCTGACGCCGTTCCTGGAGCGCGTGCACCATGTTCAGGCCCGCGTGGCCTACGCCCAGGGCCCGCAGGTGCCCGATCCGGCCGCGCCCGAATACGCCGCCGAGCTGGCGTTCCACCAACGCATCTGGGAGTCGGTCTGGGCGCTGCAGCTGCGCAAGGGCTACGCCACCACCACGCTGACCCCCGAGTTCGGCCCCGACGGCTACATGCATCTGCTGCCCTACACCCGCAGCCCGGTGGCGGACCTGTGGCAGGTGAATCGCTGGATGGCGCTGGAAGAACGGCGGCATTTCGAACGCTGGTCGCAACACCACCTCTCTCTCAACCTCACACCACGGCAGGACCCTGACCATGCAACCCGGACAACGTAATTTCACGGCCTTGCCCGTGATCAACATCCGCGGCCTCTTTAGCGACAGCCTGGCGCAACGCCAGGCGGTGGCCGACGCACTCGGTGCGGCAGCCCGCGATGTGGGCTTTTTCTACGTCGTCGGCCACGGCATCGATGCCGGGCTGATCGCCGGCCTGCGCCAGGCCAGCCGCACCCTGTTCGCGCAGCGGATGGAGTGGAAGATGCGCTACTACATCGGTGAATCCTGGGGCCATAAAGGCTATGTGCCCGAGGGCGAAGAGGTGTATTCCAAAGGCCGGCCCGACCACAAGGAGGCGTTTGACATCGGCTTCGAGGCGCCGGATGACCACCCGCTGGTACTGGCCGGCACACCGCTGATCGGCAACAACAAGTGGCCGGACCTGCCCGGGTTCAAAGCCGCCGTGGCCGGCTACTACGCGGCCGTGTTCGCGCTCGGCCGCCAGCTGTTCCGTGGTTTTGCCTTGTCGCTGGGCCAGCCCGAAGACGCGTTCGAGGCCCTGGTGACCTGCCCGCCGTCCAAGTTGCGGCTGATCCACTACCCGGTGGACACCGAGGCCGTGGACGCCCCCGGCATAGGCGCGCATACCGACTACGAGTGCTTCACCCTGCTGCTGGCCGACCAGCCGGGCCTGGAGGTGCTGAACGACCAGGGCGCATGGATCGATGCGCCGCCGTATGCCGAAGCCGGCCCAAACGGTGAAGAGGCTTTCGTGATCAACATCGGCGACATGCTGGAAGTGATGACCGCCGGCGCGTTCCCCGCCACCTCGCACCGTGTCCGCAAGGTGCAGCATGAGCGCTATTCCTTCCCGCTGTTCTTCGCCTGCGATTACCACACCCGCATCCGGCCGCTGCCGCAGTTTGCGAATGGCGCCGCGACCACCCGCTACAGCGAGCTGTCGATCGGCGAGCACATGTATTCACAGGCCCAGCAGACCTACACCTACCTCAAACGCAAGCTGCAGGCCGGTGAGATTGCGTTGCCCGACGGCGCGCTGAAGCCGAACAGCTTCGGCCACCTGAAGTCCCAGGCCGGCGCCTGAACCCTTTTTCGTTTCCCTTGTTCGTCCACCCACCCCAGGAGTTAGCTACCATGATGAAAACCATCCGTACCGCGTCCCTCAACCGCCGCCTGCTGGCTGTCGCACTGGCGGCCTTGCTGCCGGCCGCCGCATTCGCCCAGACCATCGTGCCCGGCCAGATCAAGGTCGGCATGGAGATCACCTATCCTCCATTTGAATCCTGGCAAGGCGACAAGGTGGTGGGCTTCGACCCCGATATGGCCGAAATGCTGGGCCGCGAGATGAAGACCAAGCCCGCCTTCGTGGACACCAAGTTTCCCAGCCTGATTCTCGGCCTGGGCAGCGGCCAGTTCGACACGGTGATCTCCGGCATGTACATCACCCCGGAGCGCACCGCCCAGGCCGATGCCATCGCCTATGCCCGCACCGGCGCGTCCATCATGGTGGCCAAGGACGGCGGCGTCGCACCCAAGACCGAGCAGGAGTTGTGCGGCCTGAAAGTGGGCTTGCAGCAGGGCACCAGCTGGGTTGCCGCGCTGAAAAAGCTGTCCGCCGAATACTGCGTGCCGAACGGCAAGCCCGCCGTGGCGGTGAGCGAGTTCCCCACCGCGCCCGAGGTGTCGCAAGCCCTGCTGTCCAAGAACGTCCAGGCGCAGCTGGAGATTGCCGGCGCCGCGAAGATGCTTGCAGAGCGCAGCAAGGGCCGCATCGCCATCAGCTCGACGGGCCTGGTGTATCCGCAAACCCTGGGCATCTACGTGAAGAAGGGCAACACGGCCCTGTACCAGGCGTTTGAGAAAGCCCTGGCTGCCGTGAAAGCCAGCGGCGAGTACGCGGCCCTGGTCAAGAAGTACGACCTTGAGCCGATAGCGGCAAAGTAAGGTCTCACCCCCAGGCTGCAGTGCTGCGCATCTTTCGCCTGCCCTCTTGCACGGAGCGATACCCGTGGCCCGGCGAAGCCGGTTCCACGGCTTCTGCGGGAGGGGGCATCCTGCCTGCCCGCGCCTGGGGAGCCGTTGTCAAGCAAGTCAACACGCGAGGGCGTGGCGCTGCCGCGCCTTTTCGATAGTTTTGCCTCCTGGAGCCTTTGCATGGAACTGGATTGGTCGTATTTTTTCTCGCTGTTTTCCATGAAGGTTTTCTGGCGGGCGTGCGTGACCGTGGTGCAGCTGGGCTCACTGGCCTGGACGCTGGGCCTGGTGCTGGGTTTTTTCCTGGCCTGCGCGCGCATCTCTGCGACCCGCTGGGTCAGTGCGTTGGCGGGGGTTTATATCTGGTTGTTCCGAAGCGTGCCCTTGCTGGTGGTGGTGGTGTTCGTATTCAATCTGCCGCAGATATTTCCGGCAAGCCGCAGCGTGATAGGCGAACCCTTCTTTGCCGGCCTGGTTGCCATGGTGCTGACCGAGGCGGCCTACATGGCGGAAATTCACCGCGGCGGCCTGCTGTCGGTGGCGCGCGGCCAGCGCGAGGCAGGCCGCGCGTTGGCCCTGGGTCGCTTTGGCGCGATGCGGCTGATCGTGGTGCCGCAGGCGTTTCGCATTGCGCTGCCCACGCTGATCAACGAATTCGTCACCATCATCAAGCTGACCTCGCTGGTCTCGGTGATTTCGCTGCCCGAGCTCCTGATGACCGGCTTGCGGCTGTATTCGCAAAATTTCCTGGTGATGGAAACCCTGCTGGGCGTGGCGGTGTATTACGTGATGCTGGTCACCGTATTCAGCACGCTACTGGGCTGGCTGGAAAAGCGCCTGGACCTGCAGCTGCGCCGCCCCACCACTTTGGACGATGCGACCTGCGCCAGCCTGCGCAGCCGTCTCGGCGGCCCGGCGGCGATACGCCCGGTGGTTGCGGCGCCCGGCCAGCCGGCCGCGCTGGAGCTGCGCAACATCCACAAGGCCTACGGTGCGCACCAGGTGCTCAAGGGCGTCAGTTTGCAGGTTGGCGCAGGCCAGGTGATCTCCATCATCGGCCCGTCCGGCTCGGGGAAAACCTCGCTGATCCGCACCATCAACGCGCTGGAGAAGATCGACCAGGGCGAGATCATCCTGTTCGGCGAAAGCCACATCCACGCCCACGAGTCCCTGGACAGCAGCCGGGTGCGCAAGGGCATCCGCCGCATCGGCATGGCCTTCCAGAGCTTCAACCTGTTCCCGCACCTGAGCGTGCTGGGCAACGTGCTGCTGGCGCCGTGCTACCACGGCCAGCCCGCGGATGCCGGGCAGCGCCAGGCCCGGGCCCAGCAGCTGCTTGACAAGGTGGGCCTGCTGGCGCACCAGCACAAATACCCGCACCAGCTGTCCGGCGGCCAGCAGCAGCGCGTGGCGATTGCCCGTGCGCTGGCCATGTCGCCCGACGTGATGCTGTTCGACGAGCCGACCTCGGCCCTCGACCCCGAACTGGTCGGCGAGGTGCTGAAGGTGATCCAGGACCTGGCGCAAGAGGGCATGACCATGGTCATCGTGACCCACGAAATGGACTTCGCGCTGGCGATCTCCGACCGTGTGCTGTTCATGGAGAACGGCCTGATCCAGCTCGACGCCGCGCCGCGGCAGATACAACAACCCGACGCGCCGGATGGTACAACGCAGCGCGTGCGTCGATTCATGGGATTGGAATCCTGACATGAGCCCTAGCTCTGATGAAGCCACTCTGCGCCGCGACCTGGCGGCCGCTTATCGCCTGGCCGCACTGTTCGGCTGGGACGACACGCTGTACACCCACTTCTCGGTGCGGCTGCCGCGCGCGGACGGCGCGGCGCCGCAAGACGACCGCTTCCTGATCAACCCCTTCGGCCTGCTGTTTGAGGAAGTGCGCGCCAGCGACCTGCTGGTGGTGGACATGCGCGGCCGCGTGGTGTCGGGTGGCTCCGATTACAACGTGGCCGGCTTCACCATCCACAGCGCCGTGCACATGGCGCGCGACGACGCGCACTGCGTGCTGCACACCCACACCCTGGCCGGCATGGCGGTGGCGGCCTGCGAGGGCGGGTTGCTGCAGCTGAACCAGATCAGCGCCGAGTTCTACCAGCGTGTGGGCGTGCATGCCTACGAGGGCGTGGCGTTTGACCTGGGCGAGCGCGAGCGCATCCAGCAGTCGCTGGGCGCGAACATTGCCTTGCTGCTGCGGCACCATGGCCTGTTGTCGGTGGGTAGTACCGTGGCCGACGCGTTCTGCATCATGTTCTACCTGAACCGCGCCTGCGAGATCCAGATGGCGGCCAGCCAGATGGCCTCCACCGCCGGCCCGGTCACCGCAATCCCCGCGCAGCTGAGCCAGCACGCCTGCGAGCAACTGCAGAGCGTGGAGCACGAGCGCCAGGTCCTCTGGCAGGCCTGGCTGCGCCGGCTGGACCGCATCGATCCCTCTTACCGCGATTGACCCTGTACCTGCATGCCGACTCTGCTGCTCTGTAGTGCCACCGATGACCTGAGCGACCTGCACACGCTCTTCCAGCACGAGGCCGCGCGCTGCGTGCCCGGCCTGCAGGTACGCCTGTGGCCCGACATGCCCGATCCCGCCGATGTCGAGGCCGTGGCCGGCTGGTATCCGCCCGCCGGTTTGATGCGCAGCCTGCCGAATCTGCGCCTGGCCTCGTCGATTGCCGCCGGGGTTGACCATGTTCTAGGCCCGGCCCAGCCGCGTCCCGAGGTGCCGGTCTGCCGCATCGTGGACCCCGGCCTGGCCGCCGGCATGGCCGAGTACGTGCTGTGGGCCGTGCTGTACTACCACCGGGCGCTGGACCAGGCGCAGCAGCAGCAGGCGCAGCGCCTGTGGAAGATGCCGGCACAAAAAGCCGCCCGCCAAACCCATGTAGGCCTGCTGGGCCTGGGTGTACTGGGCAGCCACGTGGCCCGGGTGCTGCGGGCCCAGGGTTTTGCCGTCAGCGGCTGGTCGCGCTCGGCGCACGCCATCGACGGTGTCACTGCTTATGCGGGACCGCAGACGCTGAAGGCTTTCCTGCGCGAGCCCGATGTGCTGGTCTGCCTGCTGCCGCTGACCGACGCCACCCGCGGGCTGTTGAACCGCGAGTTCTTGCAGGCCATGAAACCCGGTGCGGCGCTGGTGCATTGCGGCCGGGGCGAGCATTTGATGGTCGAGGACCTGCTGCAGGCGCTGGACCAAGGCCATCTGCGCGGTGCGGTGCTCGATGTATTTGCCCAGGAACCGTTGCCGGCATCGAACCCGCTATGGAAGCACCCACGGGTGGTGGTCACGCCGCACATGGCTTCGGCCGCGCAGCCGGCGGCCATCGTTGGCCAGATCCTGGACAACCTGCAGCGCGTGCGCAGCGGCCGGCCGGTGCTAAATGCCGTGGACCGTAGTGTGGGTTATTAGCAGCGAGTAATCTGTAAAAGCGAGTTTGGGAGAACCGCAATGACAATGATGGCTTTACTCTGATGCTAACCGGCGCCATCGAAGTGCCGTGCTACGCCTGGGGCGGGGGAATGAGCACTTCTCCCATCATCAGACGGCGCGCACTCCGGCTCATCACAGCCTGGGTCACCACCCAGCCATCAGGTGTCTCCTGAGCCAGCGCACCGACACTGAGCGCACCCGAGGGGTGGCCGAAACGTACGGCCGCGCTGGAACCTGAAGGAAGAAGACGGCTCACAAGTGTTCCGGGAATGGCACCGGCCACAGCAATCGCTACGGCACCTGTTCCCGTCATTGCATGGTGCAGCTTGCCCATGGACATGATGCGTACCAGGATGTCGATGTCCGCCGCGGCAACAAACTTTCCATTCGATGATGTGTAGTCCAACGGCTTGGCCGCAAAAGCGAGTTTGGGTGTATGGAAGCGCTTTTCGGTCGCTTCTGCTGCGGTGCTTGCCAGCCCCATGAGAACCGCACAATGAGCACGGATGGCCTCGCAGCGGGCCAGGAATTCCGCGTTCGAATTGACTGCATCCTGCAACTCATTGCCTTTTAAACCCACTGTCGCGGCATCAATGAAGATGGTGGGGTTGCCGGCATTGATCAGGGTTGCCTCTACAGTGCCGACACCGGGAATGTCTATCTATCCTGCACACCACGGGAACGCGCGCGACGGATCCTCCCAGGCGATGAATGACCAGCGTCAACTCTGAGCCAGGGCCTGGAGACGCCTCTTCAATTCCCTCGATGTCGAATGTTTCGGTTCCGTTAATCTCCAGGGTCTTTCTCGTCACACCAGTGGGAAATTCAAGCGGCAGTACGCCCATGCCCACAAGATTTGTGCGGTGTATGCGTTCGAAGTTCTCGCAAACCACAACCTTGACGCCGATCAGTCGAACGCCCTTGGCGGCCCAGTCCCGTGACGATCCCGACCCGTAGTTTTTACCGGCAACGATGATGAGCGGCTGGCCCCGCTGCATATAGGTCTCGGCGGCGTCGAAAAGCCTCATCACGACACTGTCGGGCTGCAGGCGTGTGAGCGATCCTTCCCGGCCGGCCATTTCATTCTTCAGGCGGTGGTTGGCGAAGGTAGCGCGAATTGCCGCTATATGGTTGCCACGGCGGGTATCGGGTTTATTCATCCATCCCAAAACGCCAAAGTGAAAGTGTCGTCCTTCACCTTCCAGAAGTACGGAATGATCCAGGGTCAGGTGGCGCAGGTGAGCGCCGACGCCAGCGAGCAAGGCGCAAACGACGGCCAGCAAGGCCAGGCGAAGGCGAGGGTGGACCGGTTCACCTACAAGACGATGATCGACCTCAAGGGACAGTTCCTGGAGGCGGACGGTGCGAAGCATCGTTTGGCGCCGGGCATGCAGGTCTCGGCCGAGATTCACCTGGGCACGCGCAGTGTGCTCGAATACTTGCTGTCTCCTGTGACCAAGGCATTCAGGGAATCGGCACGGGAGCGCTGATCATTGCGAGGCCCGGGGTTTGAATGAAGCGCTGTTTGAGTACCAAGCCAAGAGCCGGGGATTTTTAGTGCGCCGGGTTCAGTTCACTTTTTCTTGCGGGACTCAGCTGACGTACGAGCTCAACAGCACGAAAACTGCGGCACTATGGTGTGAGAAGCTCGCAAGGATGCATAGTCGCTACTTGCTGCGCACAGACGTGAACCATCGCCATGGTTTTGCCACAAAACCGGAGATTCAGGCCGCGGTGGCCAGGCTGAAGAAGAGCGCAACTTTTCTGGGATTTCCCCTGGAACCGTTGACCAGGCGGAACTGGCAGGGAGAATTAAACAGGCTGCACATCAACTTCCCTGAATTCTTCAAGGGGAAGTTTGATCGTGAGAGGTTCCAGGCCGCCCATGAGACAAATTTACTCATTCACTGGCTGGAATACGAACTGGCCGATCTGCTGGATGGCAAAGACCAGTACATCTTCAACCTGGACTTCAACCACTTTCCTGCGGCATATAACCTGAAGGCGAAAATTCCCGAGGAGGAGTTGGGTCATTTTGATCCCGTGTTGGCGTTTGGGAACTTGCATCTTCACTACATTCACATCGGCCGCCATTTTTTGGAGTTGGTTGACGCCAATGACATGGATTGCATTCCCCGGCATTTCATCGCCCAGCACGAATTCAACGCAACTTGCGGGCTGGTGTTCTCGGAACCATGCGACCAAACCCGTTTAGCGGCCCGCATGCGGGATTATTACGACCGGAGAGGTGCGAAGGAATTCTTCGGTCTCGAGTATGAAGACCCGAAATTGGCTAAAGGTTTTTTCAAGATCGGACAACTCGTGGATTTGCCCGCATACTCCGCGCGTGCACGGCGGCAAGCATTGCGTGATCAGCTCAAAACTTCACGAATTACTGCCTGGCGATTGTTGCCTTGAGGTCCTGGCCAGCCTACATATTCCGCCGGTACTGCCCACCCACCTCAAACAGCGCATTGGTGATCTGCCCCAGGGAGCAGACGCGCACGGCGTCCATCAGTACCTCGAAGACATTGAGATTTTCAATCACGGCCTGCTGCAGGCGCTTGAGCATGGCCGGTGATTCGGCGGCGTGGCGGTGGTGGAAGTCGTCCAGGCGCTTGAGCTGGCTTTGTTTTTCTTCCTCGGTGGAGCGGGCCAGTTCGAGCTTGTCCTGTACCGCATCGCCGTGCGGGTTGCGGAAGGTGTTGACGCCGATGATGGGCAGCTCGCCGGTGTGCTTGAGCATCTCGTAGTGCATGGACTCGTCCTGGATGCGGCCGCGCTGGTAGCCGGTTTCCATGGCGCCCAGCACGCCGCCGCGCTCGGCGATGCGCTCGAACTCGCTGAGTACCGCTTCCTCGAGCAGTTCGGTGAGCTCCTCGATGATGAACGCGCCCTGCGAGGGGTTTTCGTTCTTGGCCAGGCCCCATTCGCGGTTGATGATGAGCTGGATGGCCATGGCGCGGCGCACCGATTCCTCGGTGGGTGTGGTGATGGCTTCGTCGAACGCGTTGGTGTGCAGCGAGTTGCAGTTGTCATAAATCGCGATCAGCGCCTGCAGCGTGGTGCGTATGTCGTTGAACTGGATTTCCTGCGCGTGCAGGCTGCGGCCCGAGGTCTGGATGTGGTATTTGAGCTTCTGGCTGCGTTCGTTGGCGCCGTATTTTTCCTTCATGGCCACGGCCCAGATGCGGCGCGCGACGCGGCCCATCACGGTGTACTCCGGGTCCATGCCGTTGCTGAAGAAAAAGCTCAGGTTGGGCGCGAAGTCGTCGATGTGCATGCCGCGCGCGAGATACGCTTCGACAAAGGTGAAACCGTTGGACAGCGTGAAGGCCAGCTGGCTGATGGGGTTGGCGCCGGCTTCGGCGATGTGGTAGCCGCTGATGGAGACGCTGTAGAAGTTGCGCACCCGGTTGTGCACAAAGTACTGGGCGATGTCGCCCATGACCTTCAGACTGAACTCGGTGGAGAAGATGCAGGTGTTCTGGCCCTGGTCTTCTTTCAGGATGTCGGCCTGCACGGTACCGCGCACATTCTCCTGCACCCATTCACGTATCTTGGCTGCTTCGGTCGCGGTTGGGTCGCGGCCGTTGTCATTCTTGAACTTGGCCAGATTCTGGTCTATCGCCGTGTTCATGAACATCGCGAGGATGGTCGGCGCCGGGCCGTTGATGGTCATGGAGACCGAGGTCGAGGGGTTGCACAGGTCAAAGCCGTCGTACAGCACCTTCATGTCGTCGAGTGTGGCGATGGACACGCCCGAGTTGCCGACCTTGCCGTAAATGTCGGGGCGCAGGGCCGGGTCGTTTCCGTAGAGCGTGACCGAGTCGAAGGCGGTGGACAGGCGTTTGGCGGCCATGCCTTCGCTGAGCAGCTTGAAGCGGGTGTTGGTGCGGAAGGGGTCGCCCTCGCCGGCGAACATGCGGGTCGGGTCCTCGCCCTCGCGCTTGAAGGCAAAGGTGCCGGCGGTATAGGGATAGCTGCCGGGCACGTTGTCCAGCATCAGCCATTTGAGGATTTCGCCGTGGTCTTCGTACTGCGGCAGGGCCACCTTGCGTATGGTGGTGCCCGAGAGCGACTTGGTGGTCAGCGCGGTGCGGATTTCCTTGTCGCGGATTTTCACGACGTATTCGTCGCCGGCATAGGCCGCCTGCATGTCGGGCCACTGGGCCAGCAGGGCGCGGGCGTCGGCGTCCATGCGGGCCTTGCGGTGGCCGGCCAGGTCCAGCGCGGCCTCGGCGGCCGGTGCGCGGTCAGGCTTGTCGATTTTCAGCATGGCGGCGGCCGCCTTGAGCTGCTGCACCTCGCGCGCCAGCTGGGCCTGGGCGCGGGCACGCTTTTTGTAGCCGCGCACCGTGTCGCTGATCTCGGCCAGGTAGCGCGTGCGCGCGGCCGGCACCACCGGCGTCTGGTTGGTGCTGTGGCGCACGCCGGCCGCGGGCAGCACGCCGCCCTCGAGCGCCAGGCCCAGCGCGGCCAGGCGCGGCTTGAGCGCCTGGTACAGCGCGGTCACGCCGTCGTCGTTAAAGCGCGCGGCCATGGTGCCGAAGACCGGCATCTTGTCGGCCGGCGTGCCCCAGGCTTCCTTGTTGCGCTGCACCTGCTTGGAGACATCGCGCAAGGCATCGAGCGAGCCCTTGCGGTCGAACTTGTTGATGGCGATGAACTCGGCGAAGTCCAGCATGTCGATTTTTTCGAGCTGGCTGGCCGCGCCGAACTCGGGCGTCATCACATACATGGGCACATCCACATGCGGCACGATGGCGGCATCGCCCTGGCCTATGCCCGAGGTCTCGACGACGATGAGGTCAAAGCCCGCGCATTTGCAGGCGGCAATCACATCGGGCAAGGCCTGGCTGATTTCGGAGCCGAAGTCGCGCGTGGCCAGGGAGCGCATGAAGACGCGCTGGCCGCTGTCGGCGTTCTTTTGCCCGGCTGCGGGCACGGTCCACGGGTTGATGGCGTTCATGCGGATGCGGTCGCCTAGCAGGGCGCCGCCGCTCTTGCGGCGCGAGGGGTCGATGCTGATGACGGCCACGCGCAGCTTGTCGTTCTGGTCCAGGCGCAGGCGGCGTATCAGTTCGTCGGTCAGCGAGGACTTGCCGGCGCCGCCGGTGCCGGTGATACCAAGCACCGGAATCTTGCGGGTGGCGGCCTGGTTGCGGACGGTGTCGACGAGTGCTGCATCTGCCTTGCCGTTCTCCAAAGCAGTGATCAGCTGGGCCAGGGCCCGCCAGTTCATCTCGCCATGGCCTTCAATGGCCTTGACGTCCTTGGGCGCGAAGCCGGTCAGGTCCTTGTCGCAGCGCATGACCATCTCGCCGATCATGCCGGCCAGGCCCATCTTCTGGCCGTCCTCGGGGCTGTAGATGCGCGTCACGCCATAGGCATGCAGCTCGCGGATCTCGGGCGGCACGATCACGCCGCCGCCGCCGCCGAAAACCTGGATGTGCTCGCCGCCGCGGCTTTTGAGCAGGTCGACCATGTACTTGAAGTATTCGACATGCCCGCCCTGGTAGGAGCTGATGGCGATGCCCTGGGCGTCTTCCTGCAGGGCGGCCGTGACGACTTCGTCAACGCTGCGGTTGTGGCCCAGGTGGATGACCTCGGCGCCCATGCTTTGCAGGATGCGCCGCATGATGTTGATGGCCGCGTCATGCCCGTCGAACAGGCTGGCCGCCGTGATGAAGCGCACCTTGTGCGTGGGGCGATAGCTGGCGAGCGCTTTGTATTCAGCGGACATGTCGGTCATGGTTGTCTCCGGGCGGTGGCATATTGCTGCCCTGCCCACTGTAGTTGACGTTTACGTAAACGTCAATCTTACTCCGTAAGCGGGGGCTGTTCAAGCGCCCGCGCCCGGGGCGGGGAATTGGGGGCCCCCCCAGGGCCGGAACCGGCCGTTCAGCCGCCGCCGTACAGGAATTTGGGCAGCCAGAGCGTCATGCCCGGCCAGATGTACATGAAGACCATGCACAGGATCACGATCAGCATGTAGGGCATCATGCCGGCGAAGATCTGGTTCAGGGTCACGTGCGAAGGCGAAACGCCTTTGAGGTAGAAGGCGCTCATCGCGACGGGTGGCGACAGGAAGGCCGCCTGCAGGTTGACGAAGACCAGCACGCCCCAGAGGATGGGGTCGATCTGGAAATGCTGCAGCAGCGGCAGGAAGATGGGCACAAAGATCACGATGATCTCGGTCCACTCGAGCGGCCAGCCGAGGATGAAGATGATGGCCTGCGACACCAGCAGGAACTGCAGCGGCGTGAGCTCCATCGACAGCACCCATCTCTCGATCACGGCCTGCCCGCCCAGCAAGGCGAACACGGCCGAAAACAGCGCCGAGCCGACAAACAGCCAGCACACCATGGAGGTGGTCTTGGCGGTCAGGAAAACCGCCTCCTTGATGCGCTGGAAGTTCAGGGTCTTGGCGTGCCAGGCCATCAGGAAGGCGCCTGCCGCGCCGACTGCCGCGGATTCGGTGGCCGTCGTGATGCCGAACAGGATCACCGCCAGCACGACGAAGGTGAGTATGGCCAGCGGCATGACGGAAGAGACCAGCAGGCGCAGGATCTCGAACTGCTCCGCGTCGAACTTCCAGTAGTACCAGGCCAGCAGCAGCAAGGTGATGGCGCAGGCGATCCAGAAGCCGGTGAAGAACAGCTCGGGAACGGCGGCGGTGCGCGGCCCTTCGGCCGCCGGGTCGCCGAACTGCTGCATGGGCTCGTCCTTGGCGGGGCTGGCGGCCGGTTCGCCGACGGCGCCGGGCGGGGCCGACAGCTCCTGCAGGCCGCTGGTTTCGGCCGGCGGTTCCTGCACGCCGCTGGCGGACGGCGGCGCGGGGACCGCCTCGGCGCCGGGGGCTTCCTGCAGGCCGGTGCCGGCGCCCGCCGCCGCGGGCGCCTGGGCCCGCTGGGTGACTTGCGCCGCGGCGCTGGCGACGTTGTCTTCCTGGGAGTGGATCACCACATACCACCAGACGGCGCCCAGGGTGACGGCGGCCAGCGCCAGCGGTACCAGCGCCAGGCCCAGGCTGCGCGCCAGCAGGCCGCGCGTGATCTTCACGCCGTCCACGCCGGCCTTCAGGGCGCGGCCGGGTGAGGCGGTGGCGGCCAGCAGCGCGGGCAGCATGCGGCGCGAGTAGGCGCCGGCAACGGCGTGTAGCCAGGGCGGCACCGGCACCTGCTGCTGCTCGGGCGGCAGCTTGGGCGCGATCTTCGGATTGATCAACACCCAGACGATGATGTAGACGAGGTAGAGCAGGGCCAGGAAGAAGCCGGGAAACATGGCGGCGGCGTACAGCTTGACCACCGACTGGCCGGCGACGGCGGCGTAGACGATGATCATCACCGAGGGCGGGATCAGGATGCCCAGTGTGCCGCCGGCGGTGATCACGCCGGCCGCCAGCCGGGTGTCGTAGCCGGCGTTGAGCATGGGCCGCATGGCGATCACGCCCATCAGCACCACGACCGCGCCCACCAGGCCGCTGGCGATGCCCCAGAAGGTGCAGATGATCAGCGTGGTGACGGCCAGCGAGCCCGGCACGCTGCGAAAGGCCAGCTGCACGCTGTGGAACATCTTGTCCACCAGCGCGCCGCGCTCCATCACATAACCCATCAGCACAAAAAGCGGGATGGACAACAGGGTCTCATTGGTCATGGCCCCGAAGGCGCGCTGCACCATGAGGTCGAATATCTTGTTGTCCAGCCAGTGCGCCGACGGGTCGTAGAAGGCGACGAAGCCGAACATGATGCCCAGGCCCATCAGGGTGAAGGCGGTGGGAAAGCCCAGCATGATCACGACCACGATGAGGCAGAGCATGGTCATGCCGAGTGCTGCATTGCTCATCATTTATCCCTTCATTCCCTTGGATTTTTCGATGGCAAGCCGCTTGGCGTCCTCGTCGACGAATTCGCTGCCGGCCAGTTGCTGGGCCACCACGTCGGCTTCCTCGGCGTCCTTGAGCCGGGGCGTCCATGCGCCGGTCCTGAGGCAGACCACGCAGCGGATCATCTCGGCGATTCCCTGCATCAGCACGATGGCGCCGGCCAGCGGGATCACGAACTTGAAGGGGTAAAGCGGGATCGGGTCGGCGTTGAAGGTCTGCTCGTGGATGGACCACGAGTCGTTGAAATAAGTCCAGCCGGCCCAGGTCAGCGCGGCGATGCCGGGCAGGAAGAACAGGACGTAGAGCACCAGGTCCAGCAGGGCCTGGGTGCGCGGCTTCATGTTGCCGTACAGGAAGTCCCCGCGCACATGGCCGTCATGGGCCAGGGTGTAGGCGCCGCCCATCATGAACAGCGTGCCGTAGAGCATGTTGTTGGCATCGAAGATCCAGGCCGTCGGCGCGTTGAGCGCGTAGCGCTTGAAGACCTCGGCGCAGACCAGCAGCATCAGCACCACGATGAGCCAGGCAAAAGCCTTGCCCACCCAGGTGCTGATGGCGTCGGCGGTGTGCAGGAGACGTTGAACGTTCATGGCAGTTCCGGTGGCGTGCGGTGACAAAGAAAAGCAGCCATCCAGGTGGAACCGGATGGCTGCTGTGCTTCAGGCTCAAACTCGAGCGCCGGCGGTCAGGCTTTCTTGCCGGAGAAATAGTGGTTGTAGGCCATCTTGAAGTCGACGGAATAGTCGTTGTGCCAGGATACGGCCCGCTGGGCGAACGCCTTCTGCGAATCCAGCACCTTCTGGAACAGCGGGTTCTCGCCGGCCTTCTTGGCGATGGTCTTGTCCCAGGCGTCCAGCTGGGCGCGCAGCACGGCGTCCGAGGTCTTGTAGAACTTGATCCCCTGCTTTTTCATCTCGATGTAGTCGCTGGAGTTGCGGTCTATCATCTTCCAGCTCATGTCGGCACTGGCCGCCTGCACCGCATAGTCGATGATGGCCTTGAGTTCGGCCGGCAAGGTGTTGTATTTGGTCTTGTTGAACAGGATCTCGAACTGCTCGCCGCTTTGGTGAAAACTCTGCAGCATGCAGTTTTTCACCACGTCCGGAAAACCCAGGACCCGGTCTGAGGAGGCGTTGTTGAACTCGGCCGCATCGATCAGGCCGCGGTCCAGGGCCGGCACGATTTCGCCGCCGGGCAGGGGGTTGACCGCGGCGCCCATCAGCGTGAACATGTCCACGGCCAGGCCCACGGTGCGGTACTTCAGGCCCTTGAGGTCATCGGCCTTGGCAATGGGTTTTTTGAACCAGCCCAGCGGCTGGGTGGTCATGGGGCCGTAGAGGTAGGACACCACGTCCATGTTGATGGCTTTGTAGATTTCTTCGAGCAGGGCCTTGCCGCCGCCGTAGTTGTGCCAGGCCAGCACCATGTTGGAGTCCATGCCGTAGCCGGGGCCGGAGCCCCACAGGGCCAGCGCCGAATTTTTTCCGTAGTGGTAGGCCACCACGCCATGTCCGCCGTCCAGCGTGCCCTTGTTCACGGCTTCCAGCAGCTGGAAGGCCGGCACGACCGCGCCCGAGGGCAGCACCTCTATCTTGAGGCGGCCGCCGGCCATGTCGTTGACTTTTTTCGCGAAGTCGTTGGCAAACTCGTGGAAGATGTCCTTGGCCGGCCAGGTGCTCTGGAAGCGAAAGGAGGTTGTCTGCGCCATGGCGACCATGGGGGCGGACAGGGCGCCGGCGGCAATCGCGGCGCCTTTCAGCAGGCCGCGCCTGCGGGGGCTTTTGCTCTCGGTCATGACTGTCTCCTGTTGTTGGAAAACATACGAACACTAAGAACACTCATCATTCCGCCTTGCCCAAGGCTTACAAAGAGGGTTTCCACCAACGCAACGGCTGGAGGGCTCTTCGATTACCCCCGATACGGGTGAAACTGTTTTTGCAGTCCGGGCGGGAATCGCGCGGCAGGCTTCAATCTCAGCGGACTTTCACGTCCTTGAGCGCGGGATCGCCGGGCGGAAAGCGCAGGCCCAGCTGCACCAGGGTGGCGCGGACCACGGTGGCGATCATCAGGTTGCGGTGGGTCTTGGAGTCGGCGGGCACCACCGTCCACGGCGCCCAGGGCGTGCTGGTGGCTCGCAGCAGGTCCTCGTAAGCCTGCTGGTACTGCTTCCACTGCTTGCGCGCCTCCAGGTCGTCGAGGTTGAACTTCCACTGCTTGGTCGGGTCGTCCAGCCGCGCCTGCAGGCGCTCACGCTGCTCGTTGCGGCCGATGTGCAGCATGAACTTGAGGACCACGGTGCCGGTCTGCGCAAGCAGGCGCTCGAAGTCGTTGATGTGGCGGTAGCGCTGGGCCGTCTGCGCCGGCGTGATCCAGCCCTTGACGGGCGGCACCAGCACGTCCTCATAGTGGCTGCGGTTGAAGAGGGTGATCTCGCCGGCCGCCGGGACCTGCTGGTGGATGCGCCACAGGTAGTCGTGGGCGCGCTCGGCCTCATTGGGCGCGCGCCAGCTCACGGTATGCACGCCCAGCGGGCTGATGCGGCCGAACACGCCGCGCAGGGTGCCGTCCTTGCCGGCGGTGTCGGTGCCCTGCAGGATGACCAGCAGCTTGAAGCGCTTGTCGGCGTAGAACAGGTTCTGCAACTCGTCGAGTTCCGCCGCCAGGGTCTCGACCAGGGCCTTGTCGCGCTGCTTGTCGCCGCAGGAAAAGGGCTTGGCGGCCGGGTCCAGGTCGGCCAGCGCCCAGGGTTTGCCGGATTTTTTGCCGGAGGGCGGCTGGCCGTCCATGCCGGTTGGCGGTGGCTGCCACCGGGCCAGCAGCCTGGCCAGTGCCTTGAGCTCCGCCTTGCCGGCCGCGGTGTCGGGGAAAAGAGGCGGGTCTGTGCGGGTGGTCGGCATCGATGTCTCCGGTCAGCGGTGGGCGGGCTTGCCGCTGTGATTGTGCCTGCCGTGCTTTTTCCCTGCTGTTGCCGCGGGCCGCGGCCCGGGAATAAACTGCATGGACGCTCTCACTTTTCCGCTTTTTCCTCTTCTTTTATATGACAGGCAATGACATGACCAGCTCCACTGCAGCGAACGCCGGCTCCCCGCTTCAAGTCCGGCCGGCCGCCGGCTATGCCGGAGACATCCCCGCGCGCCTGGCGTTTGAATGGATGCAGTCGGGCCAGGCCGTGCTGGTGGACGTGCGCACCGATGCCGAGCGCGAATGGGTGGGCTATGTGCCCGGCGCCGTGCCGCTGGCCTGGAAGCAATGGCCAGGCATGGCGATGAATGCGGGCTTTGACGAGGGGCTGAAGGCGGCGGTGCCCGCCGGCAAGAAGGCCGTGCTGCTATGCCGCAGCGGTGTGCGTTCGGTGGCGGCCGCCAAGCGCGCGGCGGAGCTGGGCCTGGAGGCCTACAACATCCTGGAGGGCTTTGAGGGCGAGGCCGACGAACAGGGACAGCGCGGCCACAAGGGCGGCTGGCGTTTGCAGGGCCTGCCGTGGAAGCAGGGATAAAAAATGCCCGGAATATCCCCGGCAATCCCGGGGTGGCCGTACCTTTTGTAACTTCGCCATGTAAGGCAATAGGTGAGAGTTTGGAAAAAATGAAGTGAATAGTTCACATTACTTTTTCTGAAAATTGGTGTATGGGGGTGACCCCTGTCAGTTCTGACAGGGGATAACACGTATCAATTTGTTTGAGCGCTTTCAATGGGGGTTCCTCTTTCTAACGGAGCTCCCCATGCAAGTACTCGAACGCGAACTTTCACCTGCCGCCAAGGCACCCATCAATCCCGCCCTGGGGGCCCAGCTGAGCCAGCGCATCGCGCGCGACTTCAAGCCGCGCTGGGACCAGCAATGGGGCGGGAAATTCATGCTCCATGGCCGCACGCCCGACTCCAACGCCATACGCCTGGACGGCAACGACTACCTGAGCATCACGGGGCATCCGCAGATCGTGCATGCTCAGGTCGAGTCCTTGCGCAAGGCGCAGGAGTTCGTGGTGCAGTCCGGCGTCTTCCACCTGAACCAGCATCCCACGCATGCCCTGGAGACGGCCCTGGCCGCCTGGGTCGGCAAGGACGACGGTTTCATCTGCCAGTCGGGCTACGCGGCCAACGTCGGCCTGCTGCAGGCGATTGCCGACGCGCAGACACCGGTCTACCTGGACACCCTGGCCCATGCCTCGCTGTGGGAAGGCGCCCACGCGGCGCGCGCGCCGGCCTTCGCCTTCCGCCACAACGACCCGGCCCACCTGGCGCGCATGATCGCGCGCAACGGTCCCGGCATCGTGGTGGTGGATTCGGTCTACAGCACCACCGGCGCCGTCAGCCCGCTGGTGGAAATGGTGGACGTGGCCGAGGCCCACGGCTGCATGATGCTGGTTGACGAGTCGCACTCGCTGGGCACGCACGGCCCCCAGGGCGCGGGCCTGTGCGCCGAACTGGGCCTGACGGACCGGGTGCACTTCATCACCGCCAGCCTGGCCAAGGCCTTCGCGGGCCGCGCCGGCTTTTTCACCGCCCCGGCCCATATGCGCTACTACATCCTGTGCTCGAGTTTCCCCAACATCTTCAGCTCCAGCCTGCTGCCGCACGAGATCGCGGGCCTGGCCGCGACGCTGGAGCTGATCCGGGGCAGCGACGACGCGCGCAAGCGCCTGCACGCGAACACGCGCCGGCTGCGCGCCTCGCTGAGCGAGCTCGGCTACCCCATTCACCAGGGCAGCCAGCAGATCATCGCGCTGGAAGTCGGCTCGGAAAGCGACACCATGGTGCTGCGCGACCGGCTGGAGGAGCGCAATGTGTTTTCCTCGATGTTCTGCGCGCCGGCCACCAGCGCCAAGCGCGCCATGATGCGCATGACGCTGAACGCCGGCCTGACCGAGTCGGAGCTGGAGCATGTGGAGGCCGTGGCCCGCGAGATCGCGCCCATCGTCAAACCCTGGGACTGGCCGATCGCGCGGCGCGCCCGGGCCGGCCAGGCCGAGGCATAGTTAGTCTTGCAGCTGCCGTTCGCCAGAGGTGGCGATAAAGCGCTCGTGGCTGGTCATAAAGCCCGGGCTGAAGGCCTCGCCGACGCTGAACAGCGCGGCGTGCAGCACGGCCGTGCCCGAGGCGATGGCGAAGGCCTGGCGCGGCTGCGGCTTCTGGCCGGCGCCCAGCGCCAGCTGCAGTTCGAGGTCTATGAGTTTTCTGCCCGCGGCCACATCCTGCACGGTGGCCGCGTCCCAGCCCTGGGACTCGGCGATCTCCGCGAGTTCGCGCAGGTTGGCCGCCGGCTCCAGTTGCAGCCAGCTGGCGCTGCCCTTGCGGTCCAGCGCCAGCACGCCGAAAGGCGCACCTATCACCACGTGCTCTATCCAGCCCTGGCGCAGCGCCAGGTTTTCGAGTTCCTGGGCGATGGTGGGCTCGCACAGCAGGGCGTGCTGCTCGCGCGACAGCGTGGAGCGCCAGGTCTGCTGGTGCCGCCCGTCGGGCTGGCGCAGCAGCGCCTGGATGGCGTCGGTCAGGCGCAGCCGGATCTCGGGGGACTGCTTGGGGATGAATTGCTCGATCAGCCCGCGGTTGAAGGCCGAGACGGCGAGCTGCTCGTCGGCGCGCCCGGTCAGCAGCACGCGCGCGCCGGACCAGCCCGTCAGCTCGCTGAGCACCCGCAGCCCGCTCATCGCCGGCATCGAGTAGTCGACCACGCAGACCTGGGTCAGCGCAAAGCGCGCCGTGCCGTCTTCGCGCCAGTACTGCAGGATTTGCGGGATCAGGGCCGCGCCCTCGCGCCAGCGGTTGATGATTTCCTGCTGGCGCCAGGCGTCGGCTTCCCAGCGCGCCGGCTCCTTGAGCAGCAGGTCTATGCAGGCCACGGGCCGCAGGAACAGGCGCACATACCAGTCCAGCGGCATGACCTCGGCCAGCATTTCAAGATAGTCCGGGTCGTCGTCCAGAAAGACCACGCCTCCCGGTCGGCGGTAGAGTGCAAAGGACATGTTTGTCGTTTTAGGGTGGGTTGTCAAAAGCAGTCGTACAAAGTCGCAAACAGGCTTTCAGGGGCATCAGGGCGCCATGGGCAGTTCAATGGTAAAAACGGCGCCCACGGCAAACTCGGATTTCACATGAATGTTGCCGCCTGCACTTTGTACCACTTGCTGGCAAAACGCCAAACCCAGGCCGTGGCCGGTGCCGCGGTTGCTGGAGAAAAAAGGCTTGAAAATCTGCGGCAGCAAGGCGGCGTCTATGCCCATGCCCTCGTCCGCCACGATAATGCGGCCGCGATACTGCGAATGGCCCACCTCGATGCGCAGCGCGCCGGCCGGGTATTTCGAGTCGGCCGCCATCAGGGAGTGCAGGGCGTTCTTGATCAGGTTGTCCAGCACCTGGGAAAACTGGGTGGCGGAAGAGCGGAAACTGAAATCGTCATGAATGATGACCTTGACACAGTCGCGCTGGCGGCTCGACTGGTAGGGATAGGCCACCACAACGTCCTGCACCACCTTGCTGGCCCATACCCGCTCGGTGTAGCGCGGCAGCTGCAGCAGCTTGGCATTGGCAATCTGGGTGTCGATCTGGTGGTTCATGTTGCGCACCAGGGCGTGCAGGCGCAGCGCCAGCTTGTCCAGCTGCTGCGCGCGCGGGTTGTCGGGCTGGCGCTGCACCTCCAGCTGGATCGCGTCGCCCAGCAGGGCCGCCGTCGACAGCGGTGTGCGAAGTTCATGGGCCATGATGCCTATGGTGGTCAGCGTGCTGGAGAGTTGCTCGCGCCGCAGGTTGGCCGAAGAGAGGTTGAGCACCAGCGCGATCGACCAGGCAAAGGCAAAGACCACGGCATGGACGGCGCGCTGCTCCGGCGGCAGCAAGGGAACCGCGGGCCCGATGGCCATGAAGGCCCCGAAGGCCAGCAGGCCCCCCGTGATGGTGCCCAGCGTGGCCAGGCGCCAGTCGGTCACGTGGTAGTAGATCAGCACCATGGCCGCCATGGTGGCCAGCCACACCGTGCTGCCGCTGTTGCACAGGTACATCCAGCTGAACAGCACCGGCAGTTCCACCCAGAACACCAGGCCGAACACCCTTTGCGCCAGGCGGCTGCTCGGGTCGTGGTTCACGCGCCGCGTCATCAGGCTGTAGCCCAGCAGGCTGGCCATCACGCGCAGGGGCAGGTTTTCATAGGGCTGGGGCAGCCAGGCCGACCAGATCCAGGCGAACAGGGCATTGCCCGAAAAAAAAGAAAGTCCCAGCCACCACAGACGCCGCGGCGATGGATGCAAAATGGGCTCCAGCGGGGCGAGTACCAGCTCCTCGCGCAGCCACTGGAGCAAGGGGCGCTGCGCCAGCCACGCGTGGAAGCGGGCGCTCCTCACTTTAAAGATCTCTCCAGCACAACAGGGAACCTGACTGATGATGCATTTGACATGTGACTGTATTGTCCTGGTTCTTTTTCCGTCAAGCTAATGCTATTACCTGCCAACTTTGACAGCGTGAGCCTCGATGGCGTCATCAGCGACTGGCTGTGCGCCCTGCGCGAATTTTCGGTCGAGGCCCTGATGGTGCTGGGCCCCGACCCTTTTGCGGGCCAGGAGGACCGGCTGGTGCTGGCCATCCACCCGCCGCGCCTGCTCGAGGCGGCCGAGGCCCTGGCCGAAAGCCGCGATTTCGGCGCTCCCTGGCGCGACTCCGATGCGCCCCTGGTGGCCTGGCAGGATATCTCCAAATCGGCTTTCGAGAGCCTGGGCCGCTGGCGCCGGCTCTGGCTGGCCCATGGCTACCAAAGCGTGGTGCGCATCGCCTTTCCGCTCACCGTGGGCCGCGCCTTCGAGTGCTACCTGTTCAGCCCGCGCCAGTGGCACGACCGCAGCGAGGCGGCCCTGCTGGCCTGGTCGGCGCTCAACATCTGGCCGCTGCTCAAGCGCGCGCTGGCCGAGGCGCGCAGCCCGCTGAGCCCGCGCGAACTCGAGTGCCTGAGCCTGGCCTTCCAGGGCATGACGGCGCGTGAAAGCGGCGAGCTGCTGGCCTGCAGCGAGCGCACCGTCAATTTCCACCTCTCCAATGCCATGACCAAGCTCAGGGTCGACAACAAGCTGGCCGCCATCCAGCGCGCCTGCTGGTTCGGCCTCATTTGAGCGGGTATTTCGCCCAGAGCCCTACTGGAAACCCCTAGGCCGCCGGCCGGGGCGCGGCGCCAAACCTGTTCATAATCCGCCAAATGACCTTCCTAGCGCTTGATGTGGGTAACACCCGCCTGAAATGGGCCCAGTACGAGGCGCCCGCGGCCGGCGCCAAACTGCTGGCACAGGGGGCGGTGTTCCTGGAGAACATCGACAGGCTTGCGGAGGAGGAGTGGAACGGCCTGCCCATCCCTTCGCGCACCCTGGGCTGCATCGTCGCCGGCGACGCCATCAAGCGGCGTGTGGCCGAGCAGATGGAACTCTGGGACGTTGCGCCGCGCTGGGTGGTCTCCAGCCCGCAGGAGGCCGGCGTGAGCAACGGCTACGACCACCCGGCCCGCCTGGGCGCCGACCGCTGGGTCGCCATCATTGGGGCGCGCCACCGCCTGCTGGCGCGCGGCGTGCACAAGCCCTGTGTGGTCGTCATGGTGGGCACCGCGGTCACCGTCGAGGCCATAGACGCCTCCGGCAAATTTCTGGGCGGCATCATCCTGCCGGGCCACGGCATCATGCTGCGCGCGCTCGAGTCCGGCACGGCCGGCCTGCATGTGCCCACCGGCGAGGTGCGCGACTTTCCCACCAACACCAGCGACGCGCTGACCAGCGGCGGCACCTTCGCGATTGCCGGCGCCGTCCAGCGCATGGTCGAAAACATCACGCGCCACTGCGGCGAGACGCCCGAGTGCATCATGACCGGCGGCGCGGGCTGGAAGATGGCGCCCAGCATGTCGGTGAAGTTCGAACTCGTGGACAGCCTGATTTTTGACGGCCTGCTGGAGATTGCCTCGCGGCGCTTTGCGGCGTAAAGCGCCCAGACCTCTGCTATTTTTCGTTTTCCATTCGCACCAGCAGGTTCGCCACATCCCTTTTCTGGAATTCGCTCAGCCTGGCGTCGCCCAGTATGTTTTCGAGTTCGGTTTTGGCCGGACGGACGGCGGCGATAGGCATCAGGTTCAATGCAGCCGCCGCCAGGGACACGTTCTCCCGGGTTTTCAGGTATTCGATGAGAGCAGGCGCGCCCGCTTCTGCGCGCGGGCCAAGCAATCTCAGGGAGTTCGCTGCAGCCATGCGATTGACCTTGTCAGTGTCGCTCAGGGCTTTGGCCAAAGTGCCGGTGGCCTTGTCGGGTGAGGAAGTGCCTGCGAAACCCAGGCTGATGATGCCAAGGAGCCGTGAAGGAGGAGAGGCATCCGTTGTGGCGGCCTGCAACTCCGGCACCACCGTGGCCGACCGGATCTTGCCCAGCCTGGCGAGCTGGACGAGCTTGCCGGCACCTGATTCCGACCGATAGCTGGCCAAAACGCCGTTGACAGTGGCTGGGACGTCCTCTTCCTGGACAGTCATCTCGAACAGTATCCACGCCAGGTCGTACTGGTTTTTTTCGGTCTTGAGCAGCAAATCCGCGACGCGGGGTGCCAGGGGATACGCCTTGGGCCCAAGTCTCCTCAGCTGGGTGCGCGTAGTGCTGAAATCCATCGCAGCGAGCGCCGCACTGGACGCCGCCGATATGCCCGGGAAGCCCGAGACCTGGCTGGGGCGTTCACGCTGCTCGATCTGTTTATAAATATGCTCCAGCAGTTGCGGGCTGGCCGGCTCAACCGGGGCCGGTGCCTGTCCCCAGCAGGGCAAGGTAAAAATGGTGATGAAGGCAAAAATGGCCAGATTGAAGCCGCGACCTGACGAACCCATGTACTTCTCCCTCGGTGTTATTGAATTTCAAATGGCAATCCGGCCCTGACCGCATCTCCGGCAATGGCGCGGCGGCCGTGGCGAAGGTTTTGCAGCGGAGAACCGCAGACCCTCGCCGCCTCCCGGAATATTACTCGCCCCAAGGCAGCATCAGCGTCACGATCGAAAGCTTGGCGAACTCGGGCACAAACTCGTCGATGATGCGCTGCGGCTCCGGGCACAGCGTGCTATCGGTGATCACGCCGAACTGCACGCCGCCGCCGTAGCTCAGGATGGAAACGCCCAGGCCCATGTCGCCCGACTGCGGCACCCAGAACATGCTTTGTTCCAGCGTGGAGCCGCAGAACTTGAGCTTCTCGCGCGGGCCCGGCACATTGGTCATGACCGCCGTGGTTTTTTTGGCGAACAGGTTGAGCATCATGTCCTGCGCCGGCTTGATGAGCAGGCCTGCCACCGCCAGCAGGCTGAAGGCCAGCAGCGGCTGGTAGCTCCCCTTGAGCGCGGCCATGCGGCGGCGCACCTCGTAGACGCGCTCGATCGGGTTGTCTATGCCTATGGGCAGCACCAGCGGCACCAGGCCGAAGCGGTTGCCCAGCTTGTGGGCCTGGTCCAGGGGCCGCAGGTTCACCGGCACCATGGCGCGGATTTCCTGGCCCGCCACGTCGTCGCCAAAGGTTTTCAGGTACTCGCCCAGGGCGCCGGCCACGCAACTGAGCAGCACGTCGTTGATCGAGCAGTTGAGCGCCTTGCCCACGGCCTTGACCTCGTCCAGCGGAATCGGCTGGCACCAGGCCACTTTTTTGGCGCCGCCGGGCTTGCCCTTGAGCCGCGTCTTGGAGTCGTCGGGCATCAGGGCCAGCGCGGCCGAGTCGGACAGCAGCTGGAACAGCACCTTGGCCATGTCGAAAGAGCCGCTCACGCCCTGCTCCATGCCTTTTTTCGGGTCGCCCAGCATGCCCAGCGAACGCGCCGCGCCTTCGCCCACGGCACCCAGCGCCTTGACCGTGATGTCGGTGAAGGGCTTGAGCAGGGTATCGGTGATCCAGTCTTCCGGGCCCGCGGCGGCGGCCTTCTTGCGCCGCTCGGGCGGCGGCGCGCCGCCGTCGACCAGCGACATGGTCACTGAAATCAGCGCGATGCCGTCGGCGATGCAGTGGTGGATGCGCACGATCATGGCGCTGCCCTTGACGCCGTCGGGTCCGGTGTAGTCCTCAATCAGGTGGATCTGCCACAGCGGGCGTTTCGGGTCCAGGCGCTGGGTGGCCAGCTCGGCCACACGGTCCTGCAGGGCCTGCTCCTGGTTGGCCGATTTCGGCAGTTTCTCGGCCACCACATGGTTGGCCAGGTCGAAATTGCGGTCCATCACCCAGGTGGCGCCGGCCGCGTCTTCCATTACGCGCTGCTTGAAGCGGTCGTACTTGAGCAGGCTGTTTTCAATACGTTCGCAGACCGCCGCGTGCTTGACGCCGGGTGCCAGCTGCCACACGCCCACGATCATCATGAGGTTGGCATCGTTGTCCATGCGCAGCCAGGCCGTGTCGACCTTGCTCATGCGTTCCCCTGAAATGCCCAGGGTTCCCGAGACGGCCCGCTTGACGTTCTTCTGGACGTTTTTTGCCACTTTCCGGCCGGCGGCCTGGGCGGTAACGCGTGTAACCATGAACACTCCCAAATGCAAAACTGCTGCGAATCCACCCCGGATGGGGTAAGTTCCCTATTTTGGCGGGAACGGCCTCGCTAAGATACCGGGCAGTTACCCCAAGCACCTCATTGGTGACCCACTTCTAAAAACGGAGATCCCTCATGTCAGACCTGAAAGCCGCATTCGACAAAGCCATGGCCGATTCGAAAAACCTCAGCGAGCGCCCTGACAACGCCACGCTGCTGAAGATTTATGCGCTCTACAAGCAAGGCAGCAGCGGCGACAACACCGACAAAAAACCCGGCTTCGGCGACATGGTCGCGCGCGCCAAGTGGGATGCCTGGAATAGTCTTAAGGGCACTTCGCAGGACGATGCCATGCAGCAGTACATTGATCTGATTGCTGATCTGAGCTAAAGCCTTCCGGTTTCGAACGAAAAAAGCGGCACAGCCCCGGCGCAAACTGCGTGGGGGCTGTGCCGCTTTTTTGTTGCCCGTAGGCGGCTTCAGTCTGCCTTGATATTGGCCAGCTTTACAATGCGGCCCCACATCTTGCGTTCGCTGTCACCCAGGGCTGCCAGCTCGGCGCCGCTCATGACCACGGCCTTGGCGCCTTGCTCTTCGGCGCGCTTTTTGAAGTTCTCCGATTCCACCACCTGCTTGATCGCCAGCGAGAGCCGGCCCTGCAGGTCGGCGGACAGGCCCGTGGGCCCATAGACCGCGAACCACGATGAGGCCACCAGCGGCACACCGGCCTCGGTGGCGGTCGGCACATTGGGCTGGGCGGCCAGGCGTGTGCGGCCGGTCACCATCAGCGCCTTGAGCTTGCCCGCGCGTATGTGCGGCAGCAGCGGCGGCGGCGTGGTGATGGTGAAGTCCACCGTGCCGGCCAGCAGGTCGGTCAGCGCCGGGCCGGTGCCTCGGTAGGGGATGTGCACCATAAAGGTCTTGGTCAGGTCCTTGAGCAGCTCGGTGGTCACGTGCTGCAGCGAGCCGTTGCCGCTGGAGGCGTAGTTGACCTTGCCCGGGTTGGCCTTGACGTACTTGAGGAAGTCCGCGAAGTTGTCGGCCGGGAAGTTGCCGCGCACCACCAGCAGCTGCGGCGCGTCGATCAGGTGGCCCAGGGGCTTGAGGCTGGTGGCCGGGTCAAAACCCGGCACCGGCTGGATCAGCGGCGTGATGCACTGGTAGCCCGAATACTGCACCAGCAGGCTGCTGCCGTCGGCCGGGCCGCGCGCCACCAGCTGGCCGGCGATGTTGCCGTTGCCGCCGCCGCGGTTGTCCACCACCACCGAGGTCTGCAAAATCTTGCCCAGCGGTTCGGCCAGCATGCGCGCCGCGATGTCGGTGGTGCCGCCGGCCGCCGTGGGCACCACCAGCGTGATGGGCTTGCCGGCGAGCTGCGCGCGCACCGGATTCAGCCAGGCGGCGGTGCTGAGCCCGGCGACGGTCAGCAGTGTCCTGCGGGAAATGAAAGTCATGGTCTTGTCTCCAGTCGTAGTTGTAGGCTTGCCGTTTTCAGGCAGGTTCGGAAATCTCTATCAAATTGAGGTCGGGATCGCGCACATAGACCGAGCGGATTTTTTGCGTGGCGCCCGTGCGCAGCACGGGGCCTTCGATCACTGGCCAGCGCTCGCGCTCAAGGCGGGTGATCACCTCGGCAAGGGGGACGCCGGCCAGAAAACACAGGTCCAGCGCACCCGGCACCGGCAAATGGGCCTTGGGTTCGAACTCACGGCCCTTGACGTGCAGGTTGATCTTCTGGCTGCCGAATTTAAAGGCCTTGCGCTCCACGGGCGGCGTGCCGCCGGTGAAGGTTTCCAGCGCCATGCCCAGCACGCGGGTGTAGAAGTCCACGCAGGCCGCTTCGTCCGACGTGGTCAGCACCAGGTGGTCGAGATGGCTGATCATCTGGATGCCTCCCGAAGTTCCGCCACATAGGGCGGCGGCGCATGCAGGTCGCTGATGCGGCCGGCCTTGGCGACCTGGCCGGGGACTTCATGGCCGACGATGGCCGGCATTTGCCGCGCCACTTCCAGCAGCCGTGAGATGTCCATGCCGGTGTCGTAGCCCATGGCGTCCAGCATGTGGATGGCGTCCTCGCTGCTGATATTGCCGCTGGCGCCGGGCGCGTAAGGGCAGCCGCCCAGGCCGCCCAGCGAGCCGTCAAAGCGCGTGATGCCGCCTTGCACCGCGGCCAGCACATTGGCCAGGCCCATGCCGCGCGTGTTGTGAAAGTGCAGCGTCAGCTGCAGGCCGGCAAAACGCTGCAGCAGCACCTCGACCATGCGGCTGACTTGCGCCGGGTGCGCCATGCCCGTGGTGTCGCAAATCGTGAGGCCGCGCACGCGGTCTGCGCCGAAAGCGGCAAAACGCTCGCTCCAGCGCAGCACCTCTTCCTCGGCCACCTCGCCCTCCATGGGGCAGCCGAAACAACATGAGAGCGAGATATTGATGGGCGTGCGGCCGTCCACGTGGCGAATCACGTCGGACAGCGCGGCAAAACTTTTCTCGCGCGGCATGCGCAGATTGGCCAGGTTGTGGGTTTCCGAGACCGACATCACCAGGTTGAGCTCGTCGGCGCGCGACTCCAGCGCGCGTTCTGCCCCGCGCAGGTTGGGCACCAGCACGGTGTATTCCACGCCGGGCGCGCGGCGTATGCGGCCCATCACTTCCTCGGCGTCGCGCAGCATGGGAATGGCCTTGGGCGAGGTGAAAGAGGTCACCTCGATCTTGGCGTAGCCGCAGCCGCTCAGCGCGTCGACCAGCGCGACCTTGTCGTCGGTCGCGATGAAGTTGGGTTCGATCTGGAAGCCATCGCGCGTGGCAACCTCGTTAAAAAAGATGCGCTTTTTCATGTTGCGTCCTTCCCGGCCACGATGCCCTTGTCCTTGAGCGCCTGGATCTGCTCGGCAGAAAGTCCCATTTCGCGCAGCACCGCATCGGTGTCCTGTCCCACCTGCGGCGCATTGCGGCGGTGGCCGCCCGGCGTGCGCGAGAGCTTGGGCACGATGCCGGGTACGGCCAGGACGCTGCCGTCGTCCATGCGCACTTCGTCGAGCATGCCGCGCGCCTGGTAGTGCGGGTCGGCCGCGATGTCGGCCACGGTGTAGATGCGGCCCGCGGGCACCGACACCTTGTCGAGCGCCGCCAGCACCTCGTCCACCGTGAGGCCTGCCGTCCACCGGCCTATGGCAGCGTCGATTTCTTCCACGCGCGCCACACGGCCGGCGTTGTCGGCCAGCGCCGGGTCGCTGCCCAGGTCGCCCCGGCCTATGGTGGCCATGAGGCGCTTGAAAATGCTGTCGCCGTTACCGGCCACCAGCGCGTAGCCCCCGTCCTTGCAGAGGTAGGCATTGCTGGGCGCGATGCCGGGCAGGGCGCTGCCGGCCGCACCGCGCACCGCGCCGAACGCGCTGTATTCGGGCAGCAGGCTTTCCATGCAGTTGAACACCGCTTCGTAGAGGGCCACGTCGATCACCTGGCCCTTGCCGGAGCGCTGGCGCTCCTGCATGGCCAGCAGGATGCCGATCACGCCGTGCAGCGCGGCCAGCGTGTCGCCAATGCTCACGCCGACGCGCACAGGCACGCGGCCCGGTTCGGCCGTCAGGTGGCGCAGGCCGCTCATGGCCTCGGCCACCACGCCGAAGCCCGGCTTGTCGCGGTAGGGGCCGGTCTGGCCGTAGCCGCTGATGCGCAGCATGATGAGGCGCGGGTTCAGCGCCAGCAGTTCTTCAGGGCCCAGGCCCCAGCCTTCCATGGCGCCGGGGCGGAAGTTTTCGATCAGCACGTCGGCGTCAAGCGCCAGCCGGCGCACGATGTCCTGCGCCTCGGGGCTTTTGAGGTCCAGCGCCACCGAGCGCTTGTTGCGCGACTGCACCTGCCACCACACGGAAGTGCCATCCTTGAGCAAACGCCATTTGCGCAGCGGGTCGCCCGCGCCCGGGGTTTCGATCTTGATGATGTCGGCGCCGAAGTCCGCCAGTGTCTTGGCGGCAAAGGGCCCGGCGATCAGCTGGCCCAGCTCCAGTACCTTGAGGCCGGCGAGCGGGCCGGCGGCGGTGGGGGCGGGAGGGGAAGTTTCAGTGGAGGCCATGGCCGGCAGTGTGCCGCCCGGGGCCTGCCGCGTCCATTACCGCTTTGGGCCCCTGGCTTTCGCATTTTGCGAAGGCAGGGCGCCTTTCGACCTCCCAGGCCCAACAGGCGCCACCAGGAAATCCACCAGCGCCGTGATGGCCGCGTCGGGCTGGCCCGCCATGGTGGCCGCGAGCAGGCGGCGCCTGGCCCAGGCATCGGCCAGCGGCCGCCAGCCCAGCTTCATGCTTTTGATGAGGGGCAGCGTGGCACCTTTGGGCAGCACGGCCACGCCCAGGCCCGAGGCCACCATATGGCATACCGCGTCGAAGCTGCGCACCTGCATGCGCAGTTTCAGCGGCCGGTTCGCGGCCAGCGCGGCCTGCTGCTGCTTTTGCAGCATGGCGGCACCGGCCGTCAGGCTGATCCATTCCTCGTCGAGCGTGTCTGCAAAGGCCAGCGGCGCCTTGCTGCGCGCCAGCGCATGGCCGGCCGGCAGTATCAGCACCAGCTCGTCCTCGCGAAAGAGGCGCGTGTCCAGCCCCGTGGTGTCCGGCCCCTCGACAAACACCGCCGCGTCGGCCCGGCCTTCGCGCAGGGTGGCCACCACGGCCTCGGACACCTGCTCTTCGAGGTCTATGTGCACCTGCGGTTGCAGCTCGCCGTAGCGCGCGAGCAGCGGTGGCAAGAACTGGCTGATGGCGGCGCTGCTGGCGCACAGGCGTATGTGGCGCGCGATGCCGCGCCTCAGGTCGGCCAGCTCGCCGCCCAGCTGCTCCATGGTCTGCAGCAGGGTCAGGCCGTGCTTGACGAATACGCGGCCGGCCGCCGTGGGCAGCAGGCCGCGCGCGTGGCGCTCGAACAGGGCTTCGCCCAGGGCGTCCTCGAGTTCGCGTATGCGCCGGCTGGCCGCGGCCAGCGCCAGGTGCGAATCGCGCGCCGCCGCGGTCAGGCTGCCGGTCTGGGCGCAAGCCACGGCCAGGCGCACGGACACCAGGTCGAAGCGGGCGAGGTTGTAGCTCACGGGCCGCGCCCTTCGATTTTCAGGCGACCTTCTTTTTGGCGGCCGCCTTTTTTGCAGCGGGCTTTTTCGCGATCAGCGTGTCCAGGTTTTTCACGATCTCGCCTTCGATCTTGTCCTTGAACGCGCCCAGCAGGAAGCCGAGCTTGGCGTTCAGGTCGAAGCTGTCTTTGGTGACCACCAGCGTGCCGCTGACGCCCGAGCGGGTGAAGCTCACGAGGTCTTCGGTCTTGCCCTCTTCGTAGGTGCATTCCATGTCGAACTTTTCTTCGACCTGCTCGGCCCACTTGAAGGCAATTTTGCGTGCCTCGGCAAGGCCCAGGCTGTGTTCGCGCTGGATGTGGATGTCAGCCATTGATCGTCTCCGTGTTGTTGTCCGTGTTGTTCGTCTTAAGCGCCTTGCGCCGTTCTTCCTTGGGCAGGCCGGCCAGCCTTTTCACCGCATCATAAAACCGTTGCCAGTCGCGGCCCTCGCGCTCGAACAGTGTCTCGAAGCCGGGCACCAGTTCATCATAGGCGGCCTGCGCGCCGAAAGCCGCGTTGTTGGCGCGCGCCGCCCAGGGGTCGTAGCCCGCGAAACCGCCCCAGGAGGCCTTGAGTGCGGCGTAGTCCTCGCGAAAGCGCGCGAAGGCCCGGGCTTTGGAGGCCGCCTGCACGGCTTTGTCGGCATCCGTCGCCGGCTTCTGCTCGTAGATTGCGGCCAGTTCCAGCCGCGTGGCCAGCGCCAGCGCGCGGAACTGCCGGCGCCGGCCGTCAAACTGGAGGTAATCCTGGCGGGCTTTATCGTTGCCGTGGGCGGCCTCGCTGTCCAGCCAGCGCTGGCTGCCCATGCGCTCCACGGCGGTGGCGAAGGACTCGTTGAACATGGTGTCGTCTTTGGCGTAGACCACCTGGTGCGCGAGTTCATGGAAGATCAGTCGCGCGAGTTCGCCTTCCGGGTAGCCGATGAAGGTGTTGAGCAGCGGGTCGCCGCCGGCCCAGTTCATCCAGCCCAGCGTGGAATAGGCGGGCACGCCGTAGACGCTGGTTTCCAGTCCTTGCGCCTTCAGCCGGTCGGCCTCGGCGCGCGCCTCGGCCTCGCTGAAGTAGCCGCGGTAGCCCACGCAGCCCGTGACCGGGAAACACCAGGTCTTGAGCGTCAGCGAGAACTCGGGCGCGGCCACCACGTTCCAGACCACGGCGCTGCGGCGCAGGTCGGCGTAGCGCCGGTAGCTGGGGTTGTCGGGCAGCTTGAGCTCGCTCACGGCGAAGCTGCGTATGCGCTGCGACAGCGCCAGCCGGTCTTTGAGCTGCCCGGAGGCCTGCGTGTCATTGAGCCACTCGTCCACCGGCCGGGCCGCGTTGAGCATCTGCAGATGGCCGCTGACGGACTGCCAGTAGTAGCCCAGGTCGGCGCAGCCCGCCAGGCCCAGGGCCGCGGCCAGCGCCACGGCCAGGGTCCGCTTCAGCGTGCCGCGTTTCATGGGCAAGCTCAGGCGGCTTGCGCCTCGCGCTGCACCTGCACCAGGCAGTCGTAAAACACCGGGCCGCGGCCCATGTCGGTCAGTTGCTGGCTGGTGAGTTCATTGACGTTGGTGCCGTCCAGGCCCAGCTTGCGCCACCAGATGCCCAGGCCGTTGACCACGCCGGGCCGGGCCCGCGCGGAGACCTCGGCCTTGACCCGGTATTCGCCGCGCTGGTTGAACACCTTGACGATGGCGCCGGTGGTGATGCCGCGCGCAGCGGCATCGTCGGCGTGGATTTCCAGCACCGGCTCGGCCTCGATGTCGCGCAGGCTTTTGACGTTGACGAAACTGGAGTTCAGGAAGTTGCGCGCCGGCGGCGAGATCATGGCCAGCGGGAACTGCGCGGAAGAGCCCGCCGCCTCATGGTTGGGCACATGGCCGGGCAGGCCGTCGGCGCCTTCGGCCGCCAGCCGCGCGCTGAAAAACTCGCAGCGGCCCGAGGCCGTGGGGAAGCGGCCCTCGGCAAAGGGCGCGTCTGGCAGGTCCAGCGTGGCAAAACCCTTGTCCAGCAGCTGCTGGAAGTCGACCTTGTCGCCGAACACCGCGCGGCACAACTGCTCGTCGCTGTCGGAAAAACACGGATCGGTAAATCCCATGTGGGCCGCCAGCTCGCGAAAGATCTGGGTGTTGGGTTTGGCCTGGCCCAGCGGCGCGATGGCCGGGCGGTTCAGCAGCACGTCGGTGTGGCCGTAGGCGCCGTGCACATCCCAGTGCTCCAGCTGCGTGGTGGCCGGCAGGATGTAGTCGGCGTAATCGGCGGTGTCGGTCTGGAAGTGTTCGAGCACCACGGTGAACAGGTCTTCGCGCGCAAAGCCCTGCACCACCTTGCCGGACTCGGGGGCGACCGCCACCGGGTTGCTGTTGTAGACGATGAGGGCCTCGATCTTCGGGCCGAACAGCGGCGAGGCAGGCGCCAGCAGCGCATTGCCTATGGTGCTCATGTTGATGGTGCGCGGCTGCCGGCCCTTGAGCAGCTCGGGCCGCTGCAGCGCGGCCTTGTCCACCGGGAACAGGCCCGAACTGCTCAGCAGCACGCCGCCGGCGCGGTGCCGCCAGGCACCCGTGAGCGCGGGCAGGCAGGCGATGGCACGGGCCGCGTTGCCGCCGCCGTGCACGCGCTGCATGCCGTAGTTCAGGCGTATGGCGGCCGGTTGCCTGTTCACCATGCATTCACCCCAGGCGCGGGCCAGCGATCGGATCTGCTCGGCCGGCACGCCGCAGACGGCGGCGGCGCGCTCGGGGCTCCACTGCAGCGCACGTTCGCGCAGCCCGCCCTGCGGGCTTTCCCAGCCCAGGGTGTGGCGCGCGATGTAGTCGTGGTCCAGCCAGTCGTGGATGATGAGTTCGTGCATCAGCGCGAGCGCCAGCGCGGCGTCGGTGCCGGGCAGCAGCGCGATGTGCTCATGGCATTTCTCGGCGGTTTCGCTGCGGCGCGGGTCTATGCAGACGAGTTTGGCGCCGTCGCGCTTGGCCTGCTGCGCATAACGCCAGAAATGCAGGTTGCTGCCTATGGAGTTGCTGCCCCAGATGATGATGAGTTTGGATTCGGCGAAAAACTCCACCCGCATGCCGACCTTGCCGCCCAGGGTCTGCACCAGGGCTTCGCCGCCGGCCGAGGAGCAGATGGTGCGGTCCAGGAAAGATGCGCCCAGCTGGTTGAAGAAACGCCCGGCCATGCTTTCGCCCTGCACCTGGCCCATGGTGCCGGCATAGCTGTAGGGGACGATGGCCTCGGGGTCGCGCGCCGCGATGGCCTTGAGGCGCGCCGCGATGTCGGCCAGCGCGGCCTCCCAACTCACCGGCTCGAACTGCCCGCTGCCTTTGGGACCGCTGCGCTTGAGCGGGCCCAGCAGGCGCTCGGGGTGGTAGCTGCGCTCGGTGTAGCGCGAAACCTTGTTGCACAGCACACCGCCGGTATGGGGATGCGCGGGGTTGCCCTGCACGCGGGTGGCGATGCCGTTCTCCACCGTGGTCAGCAGCGAACAGGTGTCGGGGCAGTCGTGCGGGCAGGCGCCCAGCACCTGCACGGCGCCCGGCTTCAGCCGGTTGTCAGGGTTGGCCTCGGTCCTAGGGGAGATGCTGATGGTATTGCTCATGGTTCAACTTTATATTGGCTTGATCGTCGCATCCCGGGGGAGACACAGCATGACAACAACAATGAACGGAATGCCGGCATTCCGCGCCGCCGCCAGAATCACCATGGTAGCGGCCCTGGCCGGCCTGCTCGCGGCAGGGGTCAATGCCGAGGACGGCGTCAGCAAGACCGCCGTCACCCTGGGCCAGTCCCTGGCCATGACCGGGCCCGGCGCCACGCTGGCCCTGCCTTTCGCACAGGGCGCGCGGCTTTATTTCGATCGGGTCAACGCGGGCGGCGGCGTCAACGGCCGCAAGATAGAGCTCACCACGCTGGACGACATGGGCAACCCCGACACCACGGTGGCCAACACCAAGAAGCTGCTGGACCAGAAGGTGTTCTCTTTATTCGGCTACTACGGCTCGCCGCAGGTCACCGCCGTCAATCCGCTGCTCAAGGACACGGACATCCTGCTGTTCGCGCCCATGGCCGGCGCCGACGAGCTGCGCGGCTCGCTCTACCCGAATGTCTATTCGGTGCGGCCCGGCTATTCCGAAGAGGCCGCGATGATCACGCGCCACGCCGAGACCCTGGGCATGCGCAAGCTGGCCATCCTGCACGGCAAGGACCCGGAGTCGCTCGCGGCGCTGGATTCGGCCGAGCGCACCATGGGCGGCCTGGGTGCCAACCTGGTGGCCAAGTCAGCGCTTTCGGGCGGCAGCGTGGCCACCAGCGTGGACCAGGTGCTGGCCAAAAAACCGGAATCGGTGCTGGTGATCAGCGACGCCTCGGGCGCGGCCAATGCGATACGCGACCTGCGCGCCAAGGGCTTTCGCGGGCCTATCTACGGTTTTTCGAGCACCGGTGAAAGCCTGCTGGCCGAACAGCTGGGCGCGGCCGGTGCCGGCGTGGTGGTGGTGCGCGTGACGCCCAAGTCGGACAACGCCAAAAGCGTGCTGGTGCGCGAAATGCAGGCCGATGCGCTGGCGGCCAAGCTCGGCAAGTCCAATGTCTACATGCTGGAAGGCTATATCGCCGCCTGGACTTACACCGAAGCCCTGCGCAGGGCCGGCAAGGACCCGACCCGGGCCAAGCTGCGCAAGGCGCTGGACAGCCTGCAGGACCTGAACCTGGGCGGCTTTCGTGTCCACTTCGACGGCGACCGCGTGGGCTCCAAGCTGGTCGAGCTCAGCCTGATCGACGCGTTGGGGCGGGTCAGGGAATAGCGCCGGGCGGGTCCGGGAATAGGGCTATTCCCTTGGAAAGCTGGCAATTTGCTGACGGCCGGCCTTCCGTGTAAGCCCAAAGTAGTGACCTATCGCACAGGCTTTCCTACTGTTACGAATGGGGGTAACCAGGCTGTAAGTTGTGTTGCGAGAATCGAGGGATGAACCTCACTCGCAGAAAATTTTCCATCCTGGCCGGCGCCTCCACGCTGGCCGGCTTTAATGTCGCCCATGCCCAGGCCGACAAAATCATCCTGGGCCAGTCCGCCGCCTTCACCGGCCCGGCCGCGCAACTGGGCATACAGTTCCACCAGGGTGCCAAGGTCTATTTCGACCAGGTCAACGCCCAGGGCGGCATCGGCAAGCGCCTCATTGAGATCCGCAATCTCGACGACGGCTACGAGCCCGAGCGCTGCGCCGAAAACACCCGCAAGCTGATCGCCGACGACGTGTTCGCGCTGTTCGGCTACATAGGCACGCCCACCAGCATCGCCGCGCTGCCGCTGGCGACCAAGGACAAGATGCCGTTTTTCGCCCCCTTCACCGGCGCCATGGCGCTGCGCGACCCCTTCAACAAGTACGCCTTCCATGTGCGCGCTTCGTACAACGACGAAACCGGCCTCATCGTCAAACAGCTGACCGGCCTGGGCCTGAAAAAAATCGCCGTGTTCTACCAGAACGACGCCTACGGCAAGGCCGGCCTGGACGGCGTCACGCTGGCCCTGGCGGCGCAAAATCTCAAGCCGGTGGCGCTGGCGACGGTGGAGCGCAACACGGTGAATGTGGCCGGCGCGGTCAAGACCCTGGTCGCGGCCGGGCCCGACGCGGTGGTGCAGATTGGCGCCTACAAGGCCTGCGCGGCCTTTATCCGCGAGGCCCGCAAGGCCGGCTACGGCGGCACCTTTTACAACGTGTCCTTTGTCGGCACGCAGGCGCTGGCCGACGAACTCGGCAAGGACGGCGCGGGCGTGGTGGTCTCGCAGGTCATGCCCTCGCCCTACAACACGGCCCGCCTCATCGCGCGCGAGTTCGTCGATGCGGCCAAGACGGCGGGCAATGCCCAGGTCAATTTCTCCAGCATGGAGGGTTATGTGGCCGCCAAGGTCTTTGTGGACGGGCTCAAGCGCGGCGGGGCCGCAAAGGTCAGCCGCGAGTCGCTGATCGCCGGCCTGGAGGGTATGGGCAGCCAGTCACTGGGCGGTTTCTCCGTGACCTTCTCGGCGACGGATCACGTGGCCTCCAGCTTTGTGGAGCTGTCCATGCTGACGGGTGACGGCCGCGTGAGGACCTGAAGTATTTGACTCCCCGGCCCCGCAGCGGCCCGCATGAAAAACGCCTGACTCTGTCAGGCGTTTTCTTTTGGGCGCGGGCATTGTGAGCGGCTCTCATCTGGCCAGCTCTTTCAACATCCCATACAGCATGGCCGCAGCCGGCTGCAAAGGCCGGTCTTTGCGCGCAATCAGCCCCAGCAGGCGGTGGATGCCGGGCTCGACCAGCGCAACCCCCTTGAGCGTGGCATGTGTTTGCGGCAATGACAGGCCCGGCAGCGCCGCCAGCCCCAGCCCGGCTTCCACCAGCGCGAGTGCACCCGTCACGTGGTTGACTTCGTAAAAGGCGCTGGGCGGCCGGCGCAGGCTTGAAAGGACGCTGTCCAGCAGCAGCCGGTTGCCGCTTTGGCGCGACAAAGCCACCATCTTTTCATCAGCCAGCTCTTCCCAGGTGATCGATTCACGAAGCGCCCAGGGGTGGTCGCGCGGCATGACCAGCACGTAGTCTTCCTGCCGCAGGGCCTCAAAACGGATCTCGGGCTCCTGCACGCCCACGAAATTCACACCGAAGTCCGCATCGCCGGACAGCACGCTGGTCAGCACCGCATTGGCGCTCTCATCCACCACCTTGATCCGGACGCTGGGAAACCGGTCGGCAAAGCGCTTGAGCACGCCGGGCAGCAGGTGGTGTGCCACCGACGGCAGGCAGGCAACCGTCACCTGGCCGCGCCGCAAGCTGGCGTTGTCCGCCAGCCTGAGCACGGCATCTTCGAGGCCGTTGAGGGCGGCGCGCGCCTCCTCCAGGAACTGCCGCCCCACGTTGGTCAGGGACACGCGGCGGGTGGTGCGGTCCAGCAGGCGGCTGCCGAGCGTCGCCTCCAGCTTGTCGATGCGGCGGCTGAGGGCCGGCGGAGAAATGGACAGGTCTTCTGCCGCCACCCTGAAACTGGCCTTTTCGGCGACCGCCACAAAAGCCTGGAGCTCGTCCAGCCCGAAATTGATCCGTTTCATGCACTAATCGGTCAGAAAGTTGCAATGTACAAATGATTGTGCCCCATCTAGCATCGCTTTCTCTTCAATCGACGCTGCCGTTGCCCATGAAACACCTACTTCCCCGTCTTGCCGTGGCCCTTGCACTGGCCGCCACCGCACTGTCGGCAATGGCCGATACCTGGCCGTCCCGGCCCATCCGCTTCGTCGTGCCCTTCGGCCCAGGCGGCGCCAACGATCTGGTGGCCCGCGCCGTGGCGGAGGCGGCGTCGAAACAACTGGGCCAACCCATCATTGTGGAAAACAAGCCGGGCGCGGGCTCGGTGCTGGGCGCCGACTTGGTGGCCAAGGCCTTGCCCGATGGCTATACCTTCCTGACACCTGCCGGCGGCGTGATCACCAATGCGCTGATCAAGACCAAAATGCCCTACAAGGAAGAAGACCTGGTGCCCGTGGCCATGATGGCGGTCAGCCCGTCGGTCATCGTGGTGTCCGCCGACTCGCCGATCAAGGACCTCAAGGGCTTGTTAGCCGCGGCAAAAACGGGCCGCGGATTGAACTTTTCAACCGCCGGCACCGGGAGCACGCCGCACTTCGTCGCCGAGATGCTCAAGCTCAAGTCCGGCGCGAAGCTTGAGGTGATTCCCTACAAGAGCGGCTCGGAGGGCATGGTGGCCGTGATCGGCAAGCAGGTCGACGCCACCTCCGAAGCCAGCGTGGTGGTCCTGCCGCAGGTCAAGGGCGGCAAGCTGCGCGCCATCGCGTCGACCTGGAACCGCCGCATTGCGGCACTGCCGGATCTGCCGACCGCCGAAGAGCAGGGCTACCCCAATGTGTTCATCGGCCACTGGTCCGGTGTGTTTGCCCCACGCGGCACGCCGGAAGACATCCTGGAAAAAATGAATGGCGCGATCAATGCGGCGCTCAAGTCCCCGGAACTGCGCGCCCGCCTGATCCCGCAGGGCATAGACCCGGTCAACGGCAGCCGCGCCGACTTCAGCAAATTCCTGGCGGGTGAGAAGGCCAGGCTCGGCCCGATCGCCAAGGCCGCCAACATGAAGGAAGACTGAATTCCCGGGTCCACCCACGCATCCAGCTACATCACTGGCGCATGTGCCGACAAACCAACGACAGAAGGAGACCTTTGCCATGACATTCACATTCCAGCGGATACGACGCGTCGTCCTGGCCGCCTTCAGCCTCGTGCTGCTTGCCGGCCATGCCCTGGCCGCCGATATCCGGGTGATCAGTTCGGGCGGCTTCACCGCCGCCTACCAGCAATTGATACCCCTTTATGAGCAGGCCAGCCAGAACAAGGTCATCACCAGCTACGGCGCCTCCATTGGCAATGCGCCGGACTCGATTCCCAGCCGGCTGGCGCGCGGCGAGACCTTTGACATCGTGATCCTGGCCGACGCCGGGCTGGAGACGCTGGTCAAGGAGGGCAAGGTCACTCCAGGCAGCCGCGTCGATCTGGCGCGCTCCGTGATCGGCATGTCGGTGCGCAAAGGCACACCCAAGCCGGACATCAGCACGGTGGATGCCTTGCGCCAGACCTTGCTGAACGCGAAGTCGATTGCCTATTCCGCGAGCGCCAGCGGCACTTATCTGTCGACGGAGCTTTTTCAGCGCCTGGGCGTGGCCGACCAGATCAAGGACAAGGCCCGCAAGATTTTCAGTGAGCGGGTTGGGACGGTGGTGGCGCGGGGCGATGCCGAGATCGGCTTCCAGCAAGTCAGTGAATTGCTGCCCTTCAAGGAGCTGGACTTTGTGGGGCCCTTGCCCGATGAAGTCCAGCAGACCATCTTCTTTTCAGCGGGCCTCATGACGGGCGCCAGGGAACCCGAAGCGGCCCGACACCTGATCCGCTTCCTGGCTTCGCCGGCGGCCGCATTCATTGTGCGCGGCACTGGCATGGAGCCCGTTGCCGCCAAGCCTTGAGCTTGAAAGACAGGCCTAGCGCAGCTCGCGCGTGTTCACCAGGCCTTTCATGAAGTCCTGGCAGCGCGCCAGCTGTTCCAGGCTCACAAATTCGTCGGGCTGGTGCGCCTGGGTGATGCTGCCGGGCCCGCAGACCACGGTGGGAATGCCGGCGCCCTTGAAGATGCCCGCTTCGGTGCCGAAGGCCACCAGCGTGGTTTCCCGCGTGCCGGCCAGGCGCTGCGCGAGCCGGGTCACGTCGTCGCCGGCCGAGCCCAGAAAGGCCGGCACCTCACAAATCGTCTCGAAGCTGAAGCCCGCATCGGGCGCCACTTTTTGCATCGCCGGTTGGGCGCGCTGCGCATAGGCCAGAATCTCTTTTTGCATCGCATGCGCGTCTGCCGTGGGCAGGTTGCGGAATTCATAGCGGAACTCGGCGTCGCGCGGCACCACGTTGTCGGCAATGCCGCCGTGGAACTGCCCGACGCTGGCGGTGCTGAAGGGCACGTCGAAACCCTCGTAGCGCGGCTCGCTGGCCTCAAACCCCTCGGCCATGTCGCGCAGCTTGCCGACCACGCGCGCCGCCATCTCGATGGCGTTGACCGACTGCGGCGTGAGCGAGGAGTGCGCCTCTTTGCCGCGCACGCAGCATTTGTAGCGGTACACGCCCTTGTGCGCGGTGGCCGGCACCATGTTGGTCGGCTCGCCGACGATGCAGGCCAGCGGCGCGATGCCGGCGTCCTTCATGTCGGCGATCAGCTCCCTCACGCCCAGGCAGCCGACTTCCTCGTCGTAGCTCAGCGCCAGGTGCAGCGCAAAGGGCGCCTGGCTGTTCAGGAAGTCCCCGGCATGGGCCAGGGCCATGCCGATAAAGCCCTTCATGTCGCAGCTGCCGCGCCCGTAGAGCCGCCCGCCCTCGATGGCGGCCGACAGCGGATCCAGCGTCCAGTCCTGGCCGTCCCAGGGCACGGTGTCGGTATGGCCCGACAGGATGATGCCGGCCGGCTTGCCTTCGCCCAGCGTGGCGAAGAGGTTGGCCTTGGTCTTGCCGGCATTGGTGGTGATGCGGCTGGCCACGCCCAGCCGGGCCAGCTCGTCGCGCACGAAATGGATCAGTTCCAGGTTGCTGTTGTCGCTGACGGTGTTCATGCGCACCAGGGCCTGGATCAGCTCCAGGGCGCGGGGCGAGACGGCGGGCAGGGCGATGGGGGAGGAAGGGGCGAGGGTGGGGGAGGGTGCAAGAGCCATGGCCCCCATTTTGGCCGTATTCGGGAATCGGCGGCGCTCAGTTATGCTTCAAGCTCGTTCTTCCCGGGGGTGTCCCGGGGTGTTACCCCTCTTTTCCGATGCCCTCTTCCCCTTCTTTCCCGCTGGCCCTGGTCCGCCTCATGCGGCCGCACCAGTGGCTGAAAAACGTTTTTGTGTTCGCCGGCCTGGTGTTCAGCCAGAACTGGCAGGACATGGCGCTGGACTGGCGCGTTTTCCATGCTTTTGCGGCTTTTTGCTGCCTCTCCAGCATGGTTTACATCATCAACGACTGGCATGACCGCGCCAGCGACGCCCTGCACCCCACCAAACGCCACCGGCCCCTGGCCAGCGGCGCGGTGGCGGTGCCCGTGGCGCTGGTGCTGGCCGGCCTGCTGCTGGTGGCGGGCCTGCTGCTGGCGGCCGGCAACCGCACTTTGCTGGCTTTGCTGGCGGCCTATGTGCTGCTCAACCTGGCGTACTCATGGCGGCTCAAGCAGGTGCCGGTGGTCGACGTCTCCATCATCGCCTCGGGTTTCATGCTGCGCCTCCTGGCCGGCACCGTGGCCGTCGGCATTCCGCCCTCGCGCTGGCTGCTGCTGACCGGCATTTTTGTGGCCCTGTTCCTCGGTTTTGCCAAGCGCAAGGCCGAAAGCTTCCATGAAGAGGCCAGCCAGCGTGCGGTGATGGCCCACTACCCCTCGGCCCTGCTGGACACCTTCATGGCCGTGACCATGACCGCCACGCTGACCACCTACAGCCTGTTCGCCACCAGCCCCGAGGCGCAGCTGCAGCACGGCGAGCGCCTGCTCTACACCGTGCCGGTGGTGATCTTCGGCATGCTGCGCTACACCTACCAGGTGCACCGCGGCCACGGCGAAGACGTGGCGCGCGATATGCTGCGCGACCCCTGGATACTGGGGGCCGGCGCGCTCTGGCTGGCCATTTTCCTGAGCCGCTGGCTGTGAAGCCCGCGCCCGCTTCTTCCGCGCCGGTTGCGGCGGGCCTTCCCTTCAAGCGCCTGCTGCTGGTGCTGGGCGTGGTGGCCACGGCCTATGCGGCCGCGCTGCTGGTCTGGGGCGACAGCCCCAAAGCCTCGCTGGCGCTGCTCTGGTCCTGGACGGGCGCGCAGGCAGCCGGCCTGTGCCTGCTCAACTACCTGCTGCGCGGCCTGCGCTGGCGGCTCTGGATGGCGCATTACGGCCGCCATTTCGGCTGGCTGCAGGGCCTGCGCCTCTACCTGGCGGGCTATGCCTTCACCCCCACGCCCGGCAATGTCGGCGAGGCGGCGCGCGGCTTGATGCTGGCGCGCCAGCCCCTGGGCGCCGGGCAAAGCCTGGCCATCTTCGGCGCTGAACGGCTGGCCGACCTGCTGTGCCTGCTGCTGCTGTGCCTGCCGGCCGCCGGCTGGGTGCTGCGGCATCCCGCGGTGCAGGCCGCGTCCACGCTGCTCGGTGGCCTGCTGGCGGCCGCGGCGCTGGTGTTGTTGATGGTGCTGGGCCTGCTCTTCAAACACCGCGACCGGCTGTTTGAGCGCCTGCCCTGGCTGCGGGAGGCCTGGCACTGCCTGGCGCTGCGCCCCTGGCTTTGGCTGGGGCTGACCCTGGCGGCCTGGGCGGCGCAGGGTGTCGCGGTCTGGCTGGTCTGCCGCGGCATGGGCGTTCAACTGGAGCTGTTGACGGCCACGGGCTTTTACGCCGTCGCCATGGTGGCCGGCGCCCTGTCCGCGCTGCCCGCCGGCCTGGGCGGCACCGAAGCCGTGCTCACGGGCCTGCTGGTGGCGCATGGCGCGACGCCCGCGGCGGCGCTGGCCGTCACCGTGCTGGCGCGGCTGCTGACGCTGTGGCTGGCCGTGGCCATAGGCGTGCTGGCCTTGCTTTATAGTGCGGCCATCCGCAAGGAAATCAGCTTCCGCTAGCCTGCTCCCGCCTTGCCCGCGGCCGCGTTGCCGCCGGCGCCGCTCCCCTTTTTGAGCTTTCATGTCCCAGAACCACGATTCCGCCACCCCCGCCGCCTCAGCCGCCTTTCCCGTCACGCTGAGCCGCTGGCTGCTGGCCGCCGGCCTGCTCTCGTTGCTGCTGCGCTTGTGGATTTCCGTGAGCTTCCCGGTCACCGGCGACGAGGCCTTTTTCTACTGGTGGGGCGTGTACCCCGACTGGGGCTATTCGGACCACCCACCCATGGTGGGCTGGCTGATCGCGCTGATGCGCGCCACCTTGGGCGACAGCCTCTGGTCCATACGCCTGCCCATTGTGCTGCTGCCGCTGGCGCTGGGCGCGGCACTGTGGTGGGCGCTGAAGGGCGCGGACCGGGTGCGCGCCGCCTGGGCCGTGCTGTTTTTCTGGCTGGCGCCGCTGAACTGGCTCAACACCCTGATCACCACCGACACGCCGCTGATCTTCTGGTCGGTGCTGTCGGTCGCCGCGCTGATGCGCGCCGAGCGCCGCGCCCTGATGGACCGCGCCGCCTGGGGTTTGTATGCGCTGTCCGGCGTTTTCCTGGGCTGCGCCTTTTTGTCCAAGTATTTTTCGGTGGTGCTGGGCTTCAGCTACCTCGTGTACTTCGTGCTGTACCGCCGCGAGCGCCTGGCCGGTTTGGCCCTGCTGGTGTTGTGCGCCTTGCCCGGGCCGGCGATCAACATCGCCTACAACATGTCGCACGGCTGGTCCAACATCATGTTCAATGTGTACAACCGCAATGAAGATGCCAATTTTGAGTGGCGCAAGCCGCTGACCTATATCGGCATGATGGCCTACCTGGTCACGCCGGCCGCGCTGTGGATGGCGGTGCGCTACCGCCAGTCCCTGCTGGCCGCGGCGCGCTCGCAGCGCCTGCTGGCCTGCCTGGTGGTGGTGCCGCTGCTGTTCTTCGCGCTGCTGTCGGCCAAAAAAATCATCGGCCTGCACTGGGTACTGTCGTTTTACCCCTTTGGGTTTGCCTTCCTGGCCTTTGCCCTGCCGGCCGACAAGCTCAAGGCCTGCGCCAAGGGGCTGGCCGCGTTCGCCGGCCTGCATGTGCTGGTGGTGGCGGGGCTTTACATGACCACGCTGGACACCTGGCGCAGCACCAAGCTTTATCCGCAAATCATCCGCAGCTACAAGACCGCCGAAATGCTCCAGCAGGTCACGGCGCCCGGCGTGGTGCTCATGGGCGAGGCCTACACACCGGCCTCGATATTCGGTTTTGAGCGGCGCCAGTACATGCCGGTCTTCGGTGTCGGCAAGTTCCATGCGCGCCAGGACGACATGCTGGTCGATTTTTCGCTGTACCAGGGCAAGACGATTCGCATCATCCTCGCCGACAAACCGCGCCTGGAGGAGTTTGCGCCTTATTTCGCCTCGGTGCGCGTGCTCAGCTTCGAGCAAAACGGCGTGCCTTTTTACGCCCTCGAAGGCACGGGCTTTAACTACCAGGCTTATCGCGAAGGGGTGCTGGGCACGGTGTTCAAGCGCTACTTCAATATTCCCAAATGGCTGCCCATGACGGGCTGCCCTTTCTGCGAACGCTATTGCGGCCAGGTGCGATGCCCGAGCTAAGCGCCCAGGACACCGGCCCGGTTGTCGCCGCCTTTGACTTCGACGGCACGCTGACCCGGCGCGACACCTTCACGGTTTTCCTCGCGCGCGGCCTGGGCTGGCCGCGTTTTGCGTGGGCCCTGCTGCGCTGCTCGCCCTGGCTGGCCGGCTATGCGCTGCGCATCGTGCCCAACCACGTCGCCAAAGGCAAGCTCATGCAGGCCACGCTGGCGGGCCGTAGCCTTGCCGAGATCGACGGCTGGACCGCGCAATGGCTGGCAAAAGATTTCCCCGGCCAGCTGCGCGAGGATGCGATGGCACACCTGGCCCGGCACCGCGAGGCCGGCCACTGCTGCGTGATGGTCAGCGCCTCGCCCGACATCTACCTCAAGCAGGTGGCGCGGCAGCTGGGCTTTGATGCGTTGCTCTGCACCGAAATGGAAACGGCGGGCGAGGGCGAGGCCCGCCGCCTCACGGGGCGTATGCGGACGCCCAACTGCCATGGGGAGCAGAAGGTTGTCAGGCTACGGGAGTGGGCGGCCGGGCGCTTTGGCTCGGCCGGGCTGGAGGGGGTGACGCTCTATGCCTATGGGGATACGTCCGGCGACAAACCGATGCTGCGGTTGGCGCGGCATGCGTGGTATCGGGGGGAGCCTTGGAGCGGGTGAGCGGCTCCTGCTCTGGTCCTTGTGTTCTCTGCCGAGGGCGGTTGGCCGGGGGTAGCCCGGCGGCTACTCACTTTTATCGAAACCCGCAAAGCGGGTTTTCTTTTGTCCGCCAAACGGCGCGCTACGCGCGCGGGGTTTGCTCACTTCGCGCAGCGAAGTTACGCAAACACCAAAAGTAAGCAAAAGAAAAGGCGACCCTGGTGTTTGCGTCCCCTGCGCTTCGCTCCGGGGCAACCTGCGGTGCTCGGTTCAGGCGGGGTCTCGCTAAACTCGCTTCGCTCAAACAACGCGATCCCTTATCCGCCTGAACCTGCGCTCCTCGGCGCATACACAAGGGGGTGGGAGAAAAATACCAATACCGAAAACCACAAGGACACGCCATGGCGTGTCCTTGTTTGTATTTGTCTTGGGGTTTTTGTCTTCTGTCCCCGTTCCCGATTGCCCCGTCCTGGCTGGGCCGAGGAGCGCAGAGACAAGCGGATCAGGGCTGGCGTTGTCTGAGCGGAGTGAAACGCAGCGAGTTTAGCCAGACCCCGCTTGGCTCGAGCACCGCAGGTTGCCCCGCAGCGCAGCGGAGGGGACCCAGACTGCGGGTCGCCTTTTCTTTGCTTACGTTCTTTTGGCGAAGCAAAAGAAAGTAAGTCGCCCGCCGGGGCGAGACCCGGCCAGCAGGACTAAGTGGAGGAAAGAGGAGGAAGAGCGCGCCCAGCCGGAGCAAGACCCGGCTCAGTCTTCCAACTCCGCCTTCGCCATCTCCACATCAAGCCTCTCCGTCGCATCCAGCGGCTTGCTGGCCGCCGCCTGCTCATAAAGCCTGGTGGCTTCCTTCATCTTCTTGTCGCCTTCGAGCATGACCATGCCGTTGGCATATTCGATCATGCCGATGGCCGAGCCGGGGTGCAGCTTCAGGGCGTCCTTGTAGAGCGACAGGCCCACGTCCTTTTTGGCGCCGTAGGTCATGCCGCCTATCAGCGAGCCGACCTTGTCGATGACCTCGGCGTGGAAGGCGGCCAGCGCGATGTGGGCGTCGGCGTGTTTGGGCGAGAGCTTGATGGCTTGCTCCAGCGCGTTTTTCACCTTGGTGCCCAGGCCTTGCGCCAGGGCCTTGGCCACGCTGATGCCCTGGCTGTAGCGGCCCAGCGCATAAGCCTGCCAGTACCAGGCATTGGCATTTTTCGGGTCGTCCTTTTGCTGGGCTTCGGCGCGGGCGGCGACTTCCATGAAGAGGTCCAGCTTGGCCTTTTCCTTGGTTTCCAGGTAGGTGGCGTACATGCTGGCGGCCTTGTTGGCCACCGTGATGCCGTCGCCGCCGGCTTTGAGGCCCGCGTCAGACGCCTTCTGGAATTCACCGTTGTGGAACAGCACCCAGGCCTGCAGCACATCGGCGTCCTTGGGCAGGGGTTCGCAGTCGCCCAGGTGCAGGCGGGCCCAGCTCTTTTTCAGGCTGGCGGCATCGAATGCGTAGTCGCCGGCATGGGGAAAGGCAGTCCATTTGGCCATGTGTCTTGTCTCCTTGGTAAAAATTGTTGTGTTATGGATGAGGGCGGTTTGAAGGAACTCAAGCCGGGCTGCTGTAAGCGCCGACCAGGGCCTGCAGGTGCGCGCGCTGGCTTTGCTCCAGGTAGGGAATCAGCAAATTGAGCACGTGGTGCGCGCCGCGCAGCAGCGCGGCCTGGGCGTTGCCGGGCTCCAGCGCGTTGCGAGGGTCGCGCACATACTCGAAGCTGAGCCAGTAGGTGAGCACCACCACCATGCTGGTGGCCGTGGCCTCGACCTCGCGCGAATCGATGGTCATGGCGCCGGCGCGGCTCATGCCGTCGAGCAGGCCCTTGACGGCGCGCGTCTTGTTCTTGAGCACCCACTGGAAGTGGGTCTCCAGCCGGCGGTTCTTGCTGAGCAGGTCGTTGAGGTCGCGGTACAGGAAGCGGTACTGCCAGATCAGCTCGAACAGGGTGTGCATGAAGAACCAGGCGTCCTCCACGTCGCGCACGCCGTCGCTGGCATTGAGCAGCTCGCTCAGGGATTTTTCGTAACGGTCGAACAGCGAGTTGATGAGCTCGTCTTTGGCGGGATAGTGGTAGTAGAGGTTGCCGGGGCTGATGTTGAGCTCGGCGGAGATCAGCGTGGTCGACACATTGGGCTCGCCAAAGCGGTTGAAGAGGTCCAGGGTGACCTCCAGGATCCGCTCTGCTGTACGGCGCGGCGCTTTTTTCGCCATAGTTGTCTACCTTGTATTGTTCTTTAACTCTAACCCAGCGCCTGCCGGCGCGAAACTAGGGAAGTCCACAAAACCCGGGTCCGCCCATGGAGAACCTTTGGGTTACGTGGCCAGCACTGTGCGGGACGGCGATCGCAGCGCATGGCTTAAATCCTCCATCACCTCCTCCAGCGAGGCGATGGCGCGGCCCACGCGGGTGGCGGCCGGCCTGGGGGCCACCAGGTGGCGCTTGGGGTCCTCCAGCACGTCCAGGTTCAGGCTCACGCCGTGCCGCGCGAGCTTGGCCGACAGCGTGGTCTTGCGCGAGCGCAGCATCTGCCGGGTCTTCTGGTAGGCGTGCTCGGCCAGTTCGCGGCGCTGCCGGTAGCTGAAGGTATTGGCCAGGAACATCTCGGCGTCGCGGTGGTCGGGCTCCAGCAGCACGATGTCGGTGTCGGGGTAAGCGTGCTCATAGTGCTTCATGCCCAGCTCCAGCCGCGAATGGATCATGGAGCGGAAAGTCTGGCTCATGACCGCGGGCAGGCCGCCGCTGACGATGCGTGGGATGGCCTGTTTTTCGGGCGGCAGGCCTCGGCGCATGACGCGCTGGTCCATGGCCAGCCTGGGCGCGCGCGTGGAGTTGAAGGGCACCAGCGGGTTCAGGCAGAACATCAGGTCCACGCCCTCGTCCATGGCCACGCCGGCGTGCATGGTCTTCTTGAGGGCGCCGTCCACGTAGTAATGGTTGTCGATCTCCACCGGCGGGAACAGGCCGGGCAGGGCTGAGCTGGCCTGCACGGCCCTGGAAATCGGCACATGGTCCCAGCCGGGGCGGCCGAAGGGCGCGGCGTCGCCGCTGTCCAGGTTGGTCGCCACCAGCGTCAGGCGGGTGCGGAGCTGGCGAAAGTCATTGGTGCGCCCAGGCTTGGAAAACAGTTTTTCGAGCTGCGTGTCGACCTCGTCGTTGGCAAAAATGCCCGTGGGCAAGGCCGGCCCCAGCGCTTCCAGCGCATGGACGAAAGACTTGCGCCCGAAGGTGGCGCGCCAAGCGGCCGATGCGGCCAGGCCGGGCAGCGTGATGCCGCGCCGCAGGAATTCGCCGTAGGCGGGCACCATCAGCCAGGCCGGGTCGAACACCTCCGAGGCCTTGTCGTCGTTTTCGATAAAGGCCGCGCAGAGTTCGCGCGGCGTCATGCCGTTGGCCAGGCCCGCCGCGATAAAGCCGCCGGCCGAGACGCCGACGTAATGGTGCAGTTCGGTGAAGGAGATGCCCTGCAGGGATTCATCGAGGGCGCAAAGCGCGCCGATCTCGTAAATGGCCCCCAACGGGCCGCCACCCGCCAGTGCCAGTGCAATGCGCGGCCCGGTGGCGGCCCGTTTTGTCATTTTTCCCGTGTCGGCATGCTGCGTAGCCGCTAGACGACCTCCGCCGGCCAGTGCCAAGGCAATGCGCGGCTGGCTGCTGGAAGGCTTGCTTTTTGAACGCTTGGCTGAAGTCATGAGAAGAAAGTGTAGACGGCGGCCCCGGGAATATTTGCTGCTTTGCAGCAAAGCGCACAGGCGAAAAAAAAGGGACGGTATGTCCCTTTTTGGTGAAGCTCGCCGTGCTTAGGCCGACTTGCGCGCGGCCGGGCGCTTGGCGGCCGGGGCCTTTTTCGCGGCGGGTTTTGCGGCGCTCTTGGCGGCGGGGGCCTTGCCGCTGAGTTTTTGCACATTGCGGTTGAGTTCGTCAATGCGCGCGATCAGCGCGTCCACATCCTTGGCCGAAGGCACGCCGAGCTTGTTCAGGGCCTTGGCGACGCGGTCTTCGAAGATGTTTTCGAGTTTGTCCCACTGGTGGCCGGCCTTGGACTGGATGTCGGTGGCCATGGTGGCCATCTTGTTGGTGGCTTCGGAGATCTTCTCCTCGGCGACGGCCTGGGTCTTGCGCTGGATGGACAGGCCTTCCTTGACCAGGGTCTCAAAGACCTTGCCGCCTTCTTCCTGCGCCTTGGAGAATGCGCCCAGGCCGGCCAGCCAGATTTGCTGCGCGGACTCTTTGACGGCGCCCGAGAGCTGGGGGCCGGATTTTTTGTCGGCGCTCATTTTTTGCAGTTTCTTGACCATGATGGACTCCAGACGGTGAGGGTTGTGGATTGGCGCGGACAGTATGCCGCATAGACCGCAAAATATAAGCCTTCCCCGCGGCGGTGTTTAGGTACCCCGCTCTATGGAAAAGCAGGCCCCGCGCCGCTGAGCGCGGGTTTCTGCTGAATAGGGAGTCATGCGGTTTAAGCAAGAATCAGTTTTTTGATCGACAGTTCAGCGGAGAAAACACAACATGCATTATTTCGTCACGGGGGCCACAGGCTTCATCGGCAAACGCCTGGTCAAAAAACTTCTGGAACGAAAAGGCACGACCGTCCACTTCCTGATCCGCCAGGAAAGCGCCGGCAAGGTCGCGGCGCTGCGGGAGTACTGGGGCGTGGGCGCCGCGCGGGCTGTCGCCATCCATGGCGACCTGACGAGCAAGAAGCTGGGCGTCAGCAGCGAGGACATCAAGAAGCTCAAGGGCCAGGTCGGGCATTTTTACCACCTGGCCGCCGTGTATGACCTGGGCGCCGATGAGCAAAGCCAGATCGCCGTCAACATCGAAGGCACGCGCAGCGCGGTGGAGTTCGCCAAGGCCATAGACGCCGGGCACTTCCACCATGTGAGCTCCATCGCCGCGGCCGGCCTCTATGAAGGCGTGTTCCGCGAGGACATGTTCGAGGAGGCCGAGAACTACGACCATCCCTACTTCATGACCAAGCACGAGAGCGAAAAAATCGTGCGCAAGGAATGCAAGGTACCCTGGACGGTGTTTCGTCCCGCCATGGTGGTCGGCGACAGCACTACCGGCGAGATGGACAAGATAGACGGCCCCTACTATTTCTTCAAGCTGATCCAGCGCATGCGCCAGCTGCTGCCGCCCTGGATGCCGGCCGTGGGCCTGGAGGGCGGGCGCATCAACATCGTCCCCGTCGACTTCGTCGTCGACGCGCTGGACCACATCAGCCACAAGACCGGCATCGCCAAGAAGTGCTTCCACCTGGTGGACCCGGTGGGCTACCGCGTCGGCGACGTGCTGGACATCTTCAGCCGCGCGGCCCACGCGCCCAAGATGAACCTGTTCGTGAACGCCGCCCTGCTGGGCTTTATCCCGCGCGGCGTCAAGAAGAGCCTGATGGCGCTGGCGCCGGTGCGGCGCGTGCGCAATGCGGTGATGGCAGACCTGGGCCTGCCCGAGGACATGCTGACTTTCGTCAATTACCCGACGCGTTTTGACTGCCGCGAAACCATGGCCGCGCTCAAGGGCGCCGGCATTGAGTGCCCCAACCTCAAGGACTACGCCTGGCGCCTGTGGGACTACTGGGAGCGCCACCTGGACCCCGACCTGCACATAGACCGCTCGCTGCGCGGCACGGTGGGCGGCAAGGTGGTGCTGGTCACCGGCGGCTCCTCCGGCATAGGCCTGGCCGCGGCGCACAAGTTCGCCGAAGCCGGCGCGACCACCATCATCTGCGGGCGCGACCAGGACAAGCTTGACGAGGCCTGCAAGGAAGCCAAGGCCAAAGGCTACCAGTTCGTGGCCTACCCGGCCGACATCGCCGACATGGCCGACTGCGACCGCTTCCTCAAGCTGCTGATCGCCAACCACGGCGGCGTCGACTTCCTGATCAACAACGCCGGCCGCTCGATACGCCGCGCGATCGAGGCCAGCTACGACCGCTTCCACGACTACGAGCGCACCATGCAGCTCAATTACTTCGGCTGCCTGCGCGTGACCATGGGGCTGCTGCCCGGCATGGCGGCCAAGCGCAAGGGCCATGTGGTCAACATCAGCTCCATCGGCGTGCTGACCAACGCGCCGCGCTTTTCGGCCTATGTGGCCTCCAAGGCCGCGCTGGACGCCTGGACGCGCTGCGCCTCGAGCGAGTTCGCCGACGTCGGCATCAGCTTCACCACCATCAACATGCCGCTGGTGCGCACGCCCATGATCGCGCCGACCAACCTGTACAACAACGTGCCGACGCTGTCCCCGGAAGAAGCCGCCGACATGATCGCGCAGGCCTGCATCTTCAAGCCGGTGCGTGTCGCCACGCGCCTGGGCATCACCGGCCAGCTGCTGCACGCGCTGGTGCCGCGCATCGCGCAGATCGCCATGAACACCAGCTTCCGCATGTTCCCCGACTCCTCGGCCGCCAAGGGTGAGAAGGGCGCCAAACCGCAGCTGTCCGCCGAGGCCGTGGCCATGCAGCAGATGATGCGCGGCATCCACTTCTAGCCGGGGCCGCTGCGGCCGCCGGCCGCCTTTTCCGGCCTTTCCGCCCGCAGGCCGGGGGCATAATATGAGCCGATGCCGCATTGCAGCGGCACAAGGAAGGGTGAGCTCATGATTTTGGTTACGGGGGGAGCCGGTTTTATCGGCGCCAATTTTGTTCTTGACTGGCTGGCGGGCAGCGACGAGCCGGTCGTCAACCTGGACAAGCTCACTTACGCCGGCAATATGGAAACCCTGGCGCCCCTGAAGGGCGACCCGCGGCATATTTTTGTCCGGGGCGACATCGGCGACAGCACCCTGGTCGCGGACCTGCTGGCCAGGCACAAGCCGCGCGCCGTCGTGCATTTCGCGGCCGAGTCGCACGTGGACCGATCCATCTCGGACCCGGAAGCCTTCATACAGACCAACATCGTCGGCACTTTTCGCCTGCTGGAGGCCGCGCGCCGCTACTGGTCGGAGCTGCCGGCCGGCGAGAAAGCCGCCTTCCGCTTTCTGCAGGTGTCCACGGACGAGGTGTACGGCTCGCTGCAGCCGGCCGACCCCGCCTTCAGCGAGGCCAACCGCTACGAGCCGAACAGCCCTTATTCAGCCAGCAAGGCGGCGAGTGACCACCTGACCCGGGCCTACCACCACACCTACGGCCTGCCGGTGCTCACCACCAATTGCTCCAACAATTACGGCCCCTACCATTTCCCCGAAAAACTGATCCCGCTGATGATCGTCAACGCCCTGGCCGGCAAGCCCCTGCCGGTTTACGGCGACGGCCAGCAGGTGCGCGACTGGCTGTACGTCAAGGACCACTGCAGCGGCATACGCTGCGTGCTCGAAGCCGGCAAACCCGGCGAGACCTACAACATAGGCGGCAACAACGAGAAGCCGAATATCGACATCGTCCACGCGGTGTGCGCCCTGCTCGACGAGTTGCGCCCGCGCGCCGGCGGCAGCTACCGCGAACAGGTCGCCTTCATCAAGGACAGGCCCGGCCATGACCGCCGCTACGCGATCGATGCCAGCAAGATGATGCGGGAGCTGGGCTGGAAGCCCGCCGAGACCTTTGAAACCGGCATCCGCAAGACCGTGCAGTGGTACCTGGACAACCCCGAGTGGGTCACGCATGTGCAAAGCGGCGCCTACCGCGATTGGGTCGAGGCCCAGTACGCGGCCGCGGCCTGAGCGCGCGCATGAAGATACTGCTTTTCGGCAAGAACGGCCAGGTCGGCTGGGAATTGCAGCGCAGCCTGGCGCCGCTCGGTGAGCTGGTCGCGCTGGACCGCCACAGCACGGATTTCTGCGGCGACCTCGCCAGGCTGGACGGCATACGCGAGACGGTGCGCCAGGTCCGGCCTGATGCCATCGTCAATGCCGCCGCCTACACCGCCGTCGACAAGGCCGAAAGCGATAACGCCACCGCGCATGTGATCAATGCCGAAGCCCCGGGTGTGCTGGCCGAGGCTGCCAGCGCAGCCGGCGCATGGCTGCTGCATTACTCGACCGACTATGTATTCGACGGCAGCGGCAGCAAACCCTGGGAAGAGGGCGACCCGACCGGCCCGCTCAGCGTCTACGGCCGCACCAAGCTCGAAGGCGAGCAGCGCATCGCGGCCCGGTGTGCCCAGCACCTGGTTCTGCGCACCAGCTGGGTTTATGCGGCGCGGGGCGGCAACTTCGCCAAAACCATGCTGCGCCTGGCTGCGGAGCGCGATCGCCTGACGGTCGTGAGCGACCAGTTCGGCGCGCCCACTGGGGCCGACCTGCTGGCCGACGTCACGGCCCACATGCTGCGCGGTGCGCTGGCCGGCCCCGCCACAGGATTTGCCGGCACCTACCACGTGGCGGCCGCGGGCGAGACGTCATGGCACGGTTATGCGCGTTTTGTCCTCGAATGCGCCGCGAAAGGCGGCAAGGCGCTCAGGGCGTCACCCGATGCCGTGGACCCTGTCCCCACATCGGCTTTCCCGACGCCGGCCGTACGCCCGCATAATTCGCGTTTGAACACCAGCAAACTCCGCGGTGCCTTTGGCCTGCGGCTTCCCGCATGGCAGCAAGGCGTGGCCCGCATGCTGGCGGAAATTACCTGATTACACCCACATGACTCAACGCAAAGGCATCATCCTGGCCGGCGGCTCCGGCACCCGCCTGCATCCGGCCACACTGGCCATCAGCAAACAGCTGCTACCGGTGTATGACAAGCCCATGGTGTATTACCCCCTCAGCACGCTCATGATCGCAGGCATCCGCGAGGTGCTGATCATCAGCACGCCGCAGGACACGCCGCGCTTCCAGCAGCTTCTGGGGGATGGGTCGCAGTGGGGCATGAATCTTCAGTACGCCGTGCAGCCCAGCCCCGACGGGCTGGCCCAGGCCTTCATCATCGGGGAAAAATTCCTGGACGGCGCGCCCAGCGCCCTGGTGCTGGGGGACAACATTTTTTACGGCCATGACCTGCACAGGCTGCTCGGTGAAGCGGATGCCGAGACGTCGGGCGCGACGGTGTTTGCCTATCACGTGAAGGATCCCGAGCGCTACGGCGTGGTGGCGTTTGACGCCACCGGACGGGCTCGCAGCATTGAAGAAAAACCGGCCGCGCCAAAAAGCAATTACGCCGTCACGGGCCTGTATTTTTATGATGCCCAGGTCGTGGAGATCGCCAAGGCGATCAAGCCCAGCGCCCGCGGCGAGCTTGAAATCACCACGGTCAACCAGCATTACCTCGAACAGGGCCAGTTGAAGGTGCAAATCATGCAGCGCGGCTATGCCTGGCTGGACACCGGTACCCACGACAGCCTGCTGGACGCCAGCCAGTTCATCGCGACCCTCGAGCATCGCCAGGGGCTCAAGATCGCCTGCCCCGAGGAGATTTCCTGGCGCAACGGGTTTATTGATGACGCCCAGCTGCAGAAACTCGCGGAGCCGCTCGCAAAAAGCGGCTACGGCCAGTACCTGCAGCACCTCCTGAAAGAGAACGGCCGTTCATGAAAGTCACATCCACGCCCATTGCCGATGTGCTGATCATCGAGCCCAAGGTTTTCGGTGACTCGCGGGGCTTTTTCCTGGAAAGTTTCAACCAGCGCGCGTTCAATGCCGCGACCGGTACCGATTTCAATTTTGTCCAGGACAACCACAGCCGGTCGGCCAAAAACGTGCTGCGCGGCTTGCATTACCAGCTCGGACAGCCGCAAGGCAAGCTGGTCCGTGTGGTGAGGGGGGCGGTCTTTGATGTGGCTGTCGATATCCGCCCGGCATCGCCGACATTCGGCCAATGGTTCGGCCTGGAGCTCAGCGAGGAGAACCACCGTCAGCTCTGGGTGCCGCCCGGCCTGGCGCACGGCTTCCTGGTGTTGAGCGACAGCGCGGAATTTTTATACAAGACAACCGACTACTACGCACCCGAGCAGGAGCGCTGCATCGTGTGGAATGACCCCACGCTGGGGATCGCCTGGCCTTTGGAGGGCGGCTCCCCTTTGCTTTCGGGCAAGGACGCCGCGGGGCTGGCTTTCAAGGCGGCGGTGTCCGCGCCCTGACGCGCGGACAGAAGCTTCTTAAACGCTGGCCAGGCTGACGAGGTCGCTGTCCTGGGCGTCGGGCGTGAACCCGCTCACGTGTTTGAGCAGCAGCGTCCGCAAGGTGGCGGTATCGTTGGCTTTCACGGCCTGCTTGAGCAGCTCCAGGTCTCCCCGGAAATCCGCCCAGGGCACGAACTCCTCATGCGCCTTCAGGATGCGGGGATGGAGCGTTGCGACGGGGTTGTCGCCGATCAGCAGCTCTTCATACAGTTTTTCACCGGGACGCAAACCGGTGACCTCGATGGCGATGTCGCCGTCAGGGCGGTTTTCGTCGCGCACCGTGAAGCCCGAGAGCTTCACCATGCGGCGGGCCAGGTCGATGATGCGCACCGGCTGGCCCATGTCCAGCACATAGACCTCGCCGCCCTCGGCCATGGCGCCCGCCTGCAGCACCAACTGGGCGGCCTCCGGGATGGTCATGAAATAGCGCGTCACCTCGGCGTGCGTCAGGGTGATCGGGCCGCCGGCTTCAATCTGCCGCCGAAACAGCGGCACGACGCTGCCGCTGCTGCCCAGCACGTTGCCGAAGCGGACCATGGCAAAACGCGTGCGATTGCTGATGGCGGGGGCCCCGGGGCCGAAACCCGGAGCCGGCGTTGCCGAGAGTGCTTGCAGCACCATTTCGGCGAGGCGTTTGCTGGCGCCCATGACGTTGGTGGGCCGCACGGCCTTGTCGGTGGATACGAGGACGAAGTGGCTGACGCCGGTCTCTATCGCGGCGCGCGCCGCATTGAGCGTGCCCAGCACGTTGTTGGCGACGCCTTCGGCGGGATTGTGTTCGACGAGCGGCACATGCTTGTAGGCGGCCGCGTGGTAGACGGTATGCGGCTGGTAGGCCCGGCAGATTTCGAGCATGCGGCCGTAGTCGCGGACGTTGGCCAGCAAGGGCGCCAGCTCTATGGTGGCGCCCTCGCGGTCCGCGATGCGTTGGCACAGGTGCTGGAGCTCCTGGTGGATGCTGTAGAGCCCGAACTCGCTGTGTTCGACAAGAATCAGCCGGGCGGGCTTTTCCTGCAGGATCTGGCGGCACAGCTCGCTGCCGATGCTGCCTGCCGCGCCCGTGACAAGCACCACCTTGCCGAGCAGGTTGCGGGCCAGCAAGGCGCGATCCGGCGGCACCGCATCCCGTCCCAGCAAATCTTCAACGTCCAGATCCTTGATGTCCGCCAGCGCCACGCGGCCGTGGGCCAGATCGGTCAGGCCTGGAAGGGAGCGAACGTGCACCGGCAGGGGCTGCAGCTCATTGAGTATCTCGTTGCGGCGTGTGCGGGTGATGGATGGCAGGGCCAGCAATATGTCGGTGATGCCGTGGGCACTCACTATGGCGCTCAGGTTTGCCGGCGCATAAACCGGAACGCGGTTGATGGTCAGTCCCTGCAAGGAAGGGCTGTCATCCACAAACCCGAGCAGCTTGAATTCGTGCGAAGTGGCGATGGCATTGGCGATCTGAACGCCGGCGGATCCCGCGCCATAGATCAGCAGATGGCTCACCGGCATGCTGCGGCGCTGGCCGGCGGAAAGGCTGCTCAGCCACTGCCGGGCGACGGCGCGGCTTGCGCCCACCATGAGAACCAGGATCAGCGGCTGCAGGAGTCCGATGGAGCGCGGGACATCCGGCCACCCCGCAACGATCAGCACGCCGAAGAACAGGATGGCATACAGCAGCACAGCGACGGCCAGGGCACGCATGGCGGCCATACCGCTGTGGCGAAACACGGCCCGATACAGGCCGTTGCGCCAAAAAATCGGCGCCGCCAGAACCGGTGCCAGCGCATACGGCCACCACTGGTGAACGCTGTAGGGCCAGTGCCAGGTGTCCAGTCGCAGGGAGTAGGCGCACCATACGGCCACGACACCCATCACCGCGTCGGCCAATAGCACAACGAGCTGCTTGACGCGCCGCGGCTGGCTCAGAAGTTTATTTCTTATCATAGGATCTGACTCAAAACATGGATGGCACCGTCAGTGCGAAACACCTTCGCGGCGAAGCACTTTCACGGCGGTTAACCAGAGGATGCGGACATCGAGCCACAGCGACCGGCGACGCAGGTATTCGGCATCCAGCGCGACTTTTTCAGGTATCGGCAGCTCGTCACGGCCGTTGATTTGCGCCCAGCCCGTGAGCCCCGGCACCAGCGCGTCTATGCCTTGCGCCGTGCGCAGGGCGATCAGGTCGGCCTGGTTGAACAGCGCCGGCCTCGGCCCCACGAAACTCATGTCGCCGGTAAGAATGCTCCACAGCTGGGGCAACTCATCGAGGCTGCTTTTGCGTAAAAAAGGCCCGATCGGCGTTAAATGCGCTTGTGGATCGGCCAGCAAATGCGTGGCGACGGCCGGCGTGCCCACGCGCATGCTGCGGAACTTGGGCATCCGAAAGATCTTGTTATGACGACCGACACGGTCGGACCAGTAAAGGGCCGGGCCGGGCGATGTCAGGCGAACCAGGGCCGCCACCGCCAGAATCGGCAAGGCCAGAATACAAGCCAGAAATATGGCAAACGCCAGGTCAAACACTCGCTTCAAGAAAAACATCCAAAAAAAAGTTCTGCACGAAGCCGTTTTTCGATGAGTGCTCATCCCCCCGTCAGCGGGCCTTCGGGCGTTAAATACTCCTCGCGCCTCGGATACCGGGCGTGGTGCCGTGCACCAGCTCGCGAAGCAGCCTAGGGATTATCGGTGAAAAGTCCCTGCCGCCATGCTTGTTTCACCGGGTGCGTTTCGAGGGCAAGCCCCCCTCTTGCTCAGCGCAGGATTTTTCGGACCGTCTCGACGATGCGCGCAATCTGCGATTCACTCATGTTCGATCCTGAAGGCAGGCATATGCCGTGCTCGAACAGGCGGTCCGAAACCGATTTTTCCGGCTCCGGGAAGTAGCGGCAATGGGCGAAAACCGGCTGCAGGTGCATGGGTTTCCACAGGGGGCGCGCTTCAATCAGTTCCCCGGCCAGGCGTTTGGTGAGTTCCTGGCTGTTGATGCCGACGGAGGGGTCTATGACACAGGCGGTCAACCAGTGGGTCGAGTAGCTCCACTCCGGCTCCGGCATCCACTGGATTTCGGAGACGCCTGAAAAAGCGCTCTTGTAGGCCTCGAAGACCGCCCGGCGCGCCGCAACGCGCTCACCCAGCACCTTGAGCTGCCCGCGCCCGACGCCCGCAAGAATATTGCTCATGCGGTAGTTGTAGCCGATCTGGCTGTGCTGGTAGTGCGGCGCGGGGTCGCGGGCCTGCGTGGCCAGGAAGCGGGCCTTCGCGATGAGCTCCTTGTCGTCGGAGACCAGCATGCCGCCACCCGAGGTGGTGATGATCTTGTTCCCGTTGAATGAATAGACGCCGAGCTTGCCGAAACTGCCGCTGGCCCTGCCTTTGTAGCGCGCGCCCAGCGATTCGGCCGCGTCCTCGAGCACGGGCACGTTGTGCGCGTTGCAGATGTCGATCAGGCGGTCCATGTCGGCGCTTTGGCCGTACAGGTTCACCACGATGACCGCCTTGGGCATCCAGCCTTCGCGCTTGGCCGTGTGGAAGGCGCTTTCAAGCGCCGCCGGGGACATGTTCCAGCTCTCCTCATCGGAGTCGATGAAGACCGGTTCGGCGCCCTGGTAAACAATGGGATTGGCGCTTGCCGAAAAAGTCAGCGTGGAGCAAAAGACCTTGTCGCCCTTTTGCACCCCCAGCAGGATAAGGCCGAGATGAATCGCCGCAGTTCCCGAGGACAGCGCGGCCGCGTACTTGACGCCGACCAGCTCGGCCAGTTCCTGCTCGAACCCGTCCACATTGGGCCCCAGCGGTGCAATCCAGTTGGTGCGGAAGGCTTCTTCGACAAACTCCCTTTCCGCGCTTCCCATGTGGGGCGTTGAAAGCAGGATCTGCTCGTCGATCACCTTGCGATCCAGTATTTCGACGACCCTGCCGGAATCGTCCACCACGGGGAGGTGGTTGATGGCATGGCGGTTCATCAGGTCGAGCGCCTCCCGCCTCGAGGCCCGCGTATTGATGACTTGCGACTTGATGGACGGCAGCGAGGCGATGGTGTCCTCCAGTTGCGCGCCGGCAAGCACCAGGCGGCGCAAGTCGCCGTCGGTGACGGTTCGCTCAAACAGGCCGTTCCCGTCGGTCAGCAGCAGTATGCCCAGGCCGGCCTGATCGAGGATTGACAAGGCTTGACGCAGCTTGGCATCACGCGTGATCGACACATTCTGGATATTCGTCACCTCAGCTCCTAGCCGTATTCCGGGCCGGAACTCCGACCCATGTTTCACCCGCATTGATGTTCGCGGTGACCACCGCGCCCGCGCCGACCACCGCGCCGTCGCCGATGGACAGGCCCGGCAGTACTTTGGCGCCCGCGCCGACCAACACGCCCGCGCCGACCACGACGCCGCCGCTGAGCGCCGCGTTGGGCGCGATATGCGAGAAGTCGCCCACCACGCAGTCGTGGTCCACGACCGCGCCGTGGTTGATGATAACGCTGTGCCCGAGTGAGGCGGCCGCCGCGACCACGGAGTGCGCGGCCAGGAAGGAGCCGTCCCCGATACGGGCGAAGCGCGAAACGCTGGATGCCGGATGAACGATGGACAGCGGGAGCGCCTTGATGTCGAGCAGGGCGGCGAAGAGCCGCCGGCGCGCCTGGCCGCTTCCGATGGCGAGGTGAAAGGGCCGGCCTTGCATTTCCTCGGCGACCGCCGGCACCTCGATCGGGTATCCCAGAAGCCGCTGCCCCTGCAGCTGTTGTGCGCCATCCCGCACGCGGACGTCGTACGCCAGGGCATCGGACGACAGCAGCGCGTCCAGCACGACCTTTGCGTGCCCGCCGGCGCCTATCAGGTAGAGCAATTTAGTAGGCATTCGATTTCATCATCACCGATGGGTCGAGTGGAAGGGTCTCAATCAGCCGGGCGATGCGTTCAACGCTGCGGCCGTCACCGTAAATGTTGCGGCGCTCATAGCGGCCGTGCGCCAGGGCCCGCTCCACGGCTTTGCCTATGGCCGCCGGGTCAACGGCAACATCCGTGACATTGGCGTTGCGTTCACGCAGGTTCTGCCGTGAGCCGATGTTGACGACGGGCGTGCCGAACGAGGCCGCCTCGATAATGCCCGCGCTCGAGTTGCCTACCATGAGGTCCGCCGCGGCCATCCATGAAACAAACAGTTCCCGGGGGAAATGCGTCACGACCCGGACGTCGCCGTGGGCCGCGTGCGCGTCGAGGGCGGCGCGAATCTGGTCGCTGCCGGCGTCCGAGTTCGGCTTCAGGGCCACCAGCTGGAGCCCGCGCGCCAGCAAGGTGTCGATGATCCCCGTGGTGCCGGCGCCGGCATTTTCCGTTTCCTGCACGACGGGGTGGTACACCATCAAGGCAACCGGCCGGGCCGGGTCCAGCCCCGCATCCCGGAGCAGCTTTTCCCGGCTGTGCAGTGCCAGTGCCTCTATGCCGTCCAATCCCGGTGCGCCGGTCAGGTACACATGGGCGGCCTGCTCCCCCATCCGCACCAGCCGGTCGCGCGATTCGCTGGTCGACACGAAATGAAAGTGCGAGAGCTTGGAAATCGCGTGGCGTATGGATTCGTCGATGGTGCCGGACCGCTCGCCTCCGTGAATATGCACCACGGGAATGTTCAGGTGCACGGCCGAGATGGCGCCTGCAAGCATCTCACCCCGGTCGCCCAGAACCAGGACCAGGTCCGGTTTGATGTCCAGGAACGCATCGACGAAGCCGGCCACCATTTTCCCGAGGTTTCGAGCCATGGTGGCGCCGGTCGCGCTCGCCAAGTCGACATCCACTACGGCATTGACCGGCAGGCCCGCGGCTTTGATATCGTCGGCCGTGCTGCCGTATTTGTCCGACAGATGCATGCCGGTGACGACGATGGACAGTTCCAGGGCCTGCGAGTCGCGCAGCGTCGCCAGGGTGCCGCGCATCAGGCCAAAGTCGGCCCTGGTGCCCGTGATGTAGCAAACCTTGCGTTTCATCGCAGGTCCGGCCAGCCCAGCGTGGCCCCCGCGTCGATGTCATGCGCGGCCTGCTTGCCGAGCACCTTTGGAAGGTCGCCCGGTGGGATGCCTGTGCCGGGCCGCAGCAAGACAAGGTCCTCCGCGGTAATGGCCTGGCCGGCCCGTATGGGCCTGGCCGCGGTGACGCTGCGCCGCACCAGCGCGCGAACCGGCAACTCCGAGGCAGTAGGCTGTTTGACCGGGGAACCCAGGGCGGCCTCGACATCACGGATTTGCCTGACCAGTTGCCCGAGCTCTTCGGGCGAGAGCGATGCCTTGTGGTCGGGCCCGGGCATGGAACGGTCCAGCGTGAAGTGTTTTTCAATGACCGTCGCACCCATGGCCACCGCCGCCGTGGACACCGCCAGGCCGAGGGTGTGGTCGGAATAGCCGACCGGCACCGCCACATCGCGGGCGATGCTTTGCATGGCGCGCAGGTTCACATCGCTGCATTCGGCCGGGTAGTTGGACGTGCAGTGCAGAATCGTCAGCACCTGCGCCAGGGGTTGCCTGAAGCCCTTGCTCTTGCGCGTGGCTTCAATCACCTCGACCACACGCCGGATTTCGTCCATGGACGCCATGCCGGTGGAGACAATCAGCGGCACGTCCTTGGCCGCCAGAAAAGCCAGGAAGGGCTCGTTGGTGATTTCCCCGGAGGGAACCTTGATGCGCTGCATGCCCAAGGCCAGCAGGAAATCGGCCGCCGCCTCGTCAAAAGGCGTGGACATGAATTCGATGCCCATCTCGGCACAGCGCGAGAAAAGCCCGCGGTGCAATTCCTCCGACATCTCCAGCGCCTTCAGCATGGCATGCTGGTCGCCGTCCCCGGTCTCCCGTTTCTGGTACTCGGCCTTTTCGGCGCCGGGCGCGACGAGCTTGTCCGCCGAGAAGCTCTGGAACTTGACGGCGTCCGCACCGCAGCGCGCCGCCGTGTCCACCAGCTCCATCGCCAGTTTGGGGTCGCCGTTGTGGTTGACGCCCGCTTCCGCAATGATGAAGGTTTTCTGGGGGGCGATGTTCACCATGCTGTCCACCCGCCGTCGACCATCAGGTTTTGCCCGGTCACCCACGCCGAAAGGTCGCTCGCGAAATAGGCGGCCGCTCCCTTGAAGTCTTCTTCGCGGCCCATGCGGCGCATCGGCGTTCGCTCGATATAACGCTGCTGGAATGCTTCGGGCTGGTTTCGCGCGACTCCACCGGGGCTGATGCAGTTCACCCGGATGTCCGGGGCCAGCACCGTGGAAAGCCAGCGCGTGATCTGGACAAGTCCGCCTTTGCTGGCGGCATAGGCCGCGGGGTTGCCCATGGCGGTTCCCTCGTACAGGGCCAGGTCCGGCCCCACAACCCCGTAGATGGAGCTCACATTGATGATGGAGCCCTTGCCGCTGGTTTTCAGCAAGGGGGAGAGCACTTGCGAAAGATGGAATGCGGCGGTGAGGTTGACCTCCACCGCGCGGCGCCATGTGCCGATCTCCTGCTCTTCGAAGGGCACGACCCAGCCGGTCAATGTGCTGTCGCCCACAAAACCGGCGTTGTTGACCAGTATGTCGGCGCGTCCGAATTTCCGGGCCACCCATGCCGAAACGTCTTTGCGCTCGTCTTCTGATTCAAGGTCGATCAGCAGCTGTTCGACGGGCCTGTTCCATTTGGCGCGCAGCCGGCCCGCGGCTTTTTCCAGCGCCTCGGCATTGCGGTCCAGCAGGCATACCGAGCAGCCCAGCTCGGACAAGGCGGACGCCACGGCTTCGCCGAGGTGCCCCGCGCCGCCGGTGATGACGGCCACGCGGCCCGACAGGTCCATCAGGGTCGATATCGAGCGAGATTCTTCTGCTGCCATGGTCTAAACATTCCCGGTTTGCGAGGCCCTGATTTTTGCAATGGCCTCTGCCAGCATGAAATCGTAGGGTGTGTCGATGTCCAATGCCCGCTCAGGCGGCACTTTCACGGTTTTGATGCGGCCTTCAAAAATCCCGTTTGCCTTCAGGATGAATGAGGGCCTCGCGGCGTAGGCGACGGTCGTGATGTCGTAAACCACCGGCGCATCCTGCCTGCGGGTAATGCTTGCCTGGGGTTTGATCACCAGGCCGGCATATCCTTCGGGGTCGAGCGCGACCATATTGAAATAAGGGCTGCGGTCGGCATCCTTGACCGTGATCACGATATCGGCCGCGGGATCTTCCGCCAGCGCGTGGATGCACGATTCAACGTCCTGCCGGTTGCGAAAGGGCGAAGTGGGCGGCAGGCTGACGAACAGGTCGAAAGCGCCCCTTTCCTTTTGCACCCATTCGATCGCATGGCGCCAGGCCAGCCATTCCGGGCTTGAATCGGCCGCCAGTTCAGCCGGCCTGATGAACGGCACTTCGGCGCCGTGCTCGCGGGCAACGGCGGCAATCGCCGCGTCGTCGGTGGACACGATCACGGTCTCTATGCCGGGGCATGATCGCGCGACCGCGATCGAATGGGCGAGCAGCGGTTTGCCGTCGAGCATCTTGATGTTCTTGCCGGGGACACCCTTGGAGCCGCCGCGTGCGAAGATGAAGGCTATTGTGCGCAATTCAGGTTCCCGTGTATCCATGGACAGGTACAGCCGCGCCATGTTGCATGGACGCCCTGGCTGCTTCCACAATCGCCAGCACATCATATCCCTGCGCGCCGTCGCACAGGGCCGGCTCCCGGCGGTGTGCGCAGTCCAGGAAGTGGCGCAGTTCGGCGAGGTACATGCCGTTGCGGTCCGCTTGCGCGTGGCCGTCGATGTGTTGCCAGGCGCCCGCCTCGGCGGAAAATACATCGATCCGGTCGGTGATGCCGTTCCAGACCAGGGTCCCCTGGTCGCCGATGAACTTGCAGCTGCGGGAGGGCGAGCGCTGCAGGAAATCCAGGTGGATATTGATCAGGCGGGCGGGGTCCTCGTATTCCAGGCAAAGCTCGACCATGTCCTCCACGTCGATTTCCAGTTCGCTGTAGCGGCCACCGCGGGCGCTGACGCGAGACGGCATGCCGAACATCCAGTACAGGTAATCGATTTCGTGGCTGAGCTCCAGCAGCGCGCCGCCGCCAAGCGCCCGCCGGGCGGAAACATTTTCCTGGTAACGCGTTCCCGGCCGCCAGTCCGGAAGGTATTGCCCGACCTCCGCGCGCACGCCGCGGACCCGGCCGATGGCCCCGGTATCCAGCAGCCTTTTGCATTCCACCAGGGAGGGCAGGAAGCGCAGGTTGTAGCCGACCATCAGCGGTATGCCCGCCTGGGCGCAAGTGGCCAGCAGGGAGGCCAGGCCCGCGCTGGTGTGCGCAATCGGTTTTTCCACCAGCAGGGCGATGCCGGCGGCCGCCAGCGCCGCCGCGACATCGAGGTGGGTCGAAGCGGGCCCCGCGACAATGGCCGCCGAGGGGGCGAATGCCAGGGCCTGCGGGAGGGAGAAAAACTGGTGATCGGCGCCTGCCGGCACGGCGCTGCCGCTGTCCGTGGCGTGCAGCCGCAGCACACCGATCTGGGCGTGCGGGCAAAGCTGCCGCAAGTTGGCCAGGTGCCGCCGGCCTATGCTGCCAAGGCTGACAATCAGGTATTTTTCGCAAGCACCGGCGAGGGCTGGGCGCGCCGCGGGCATATCAAAGGGCAAGAAAGCTGCGCACCATCGCCAGTCCGATTTCACCGCTTCGCTCAGGATGAAATTGGGTGGCGACGATGTTGTCGCGTTTGACCGCCGCGCAAATGCGGTGTCCGCCGTACAGGCAGTCGGCGAGCCGGTCGCTGCCCTGCTCGGGGTAGGCCGCAAATGAGTGGACAAAGTACACGGCGGGGCGGGCGGCCTCGAACGGCTCGAGAAACGTGCCTTGCCAGCTGCGGCCGGTTTCGGGATGGACCAGGTGGCCCCAGCCGATATGGGGCACGCGTTGCATCTGGCCGGACGTTGTGGTGTTGGGCACGGCCTTGACCCTGCCGGGCAGTATGCCCAGCCCCTTGTGCTCGCCGAACTCCTCGCTCACGTCAAACAGCATCTGCATGCCGACACAGATCCCGAACAGGGGGCGGCCGGATCCGGCGTAGTGCTTGATTTCATCGGCGAAACCGCGCCGCGTCAGTTCGTTGATGCTGTCCTCGAACGCGCCGACTCCCGGCACCACCAGGCGCTGCGCGCCGGCGATTTCACTGGGGTCTTCGGTGATATGCACGTCGGCACCGCAGTGCTGGAATGCCCGGGCCACATTGAGCAGATTGCCCACGCCATAGTCCGCGATGGTGATCTTTGGGGTCATGCTTGGACGTCCCTTACGTTCAGGCCCGCCTTCAGCGCCGCAGCGCGGATGTCCGGCAGCGACAGCCGCTTGTAGTGCAGCACGTCGGCCATGGCCACCGCATCCGCTCCTCCCGATTTGGCCGCATCAATCAGGTGCTCGACCGTTCCCATCCCGCCGCTGGCGATCACGGGAATGGGAACAGCCTGGCTGATCTGGCGTATCAGGTCGACTTCGAAGCCTTTGCGTGTCCCTTCGCGGTCCACGGAGGTCAGGAGAATCTCGCCGGCACCGAGTTCCACGCCCTTGCGCGCCCACTCGATGACATCGAGGCCGGTCCGTTCACGGCCGTTGTCGGTATAGGCTTCCCACTTGCCGGGGGCGGTCAGCTTGGCCTCGATCGAAAGCACCATGGCCTGCGAGCCGAAGCGGCGCGAGACCTTGGTGATCAGGCTGGGATCGGCCACGGCGGCGGTATTGATGGCGACCTTGTCGGCGCCCGAACGCAGGATATGGCGGGCGTCGTCGACGGAGCGGATGCCGCCGCCGACCGTGATCGGAATGTAGACCTGGTCCGCGGCGCGGCGGATGATGTCGCTGAGATTGTTGCGCCCATACAGGCTGGCCACGATGTCCATGTAGACGAGCTCGTCGGCGCCGGCTTCGTAGTAACGCAAGGCGAATTCCTGCGGGTCGCCCATCACCCGCAGGCCTTCCAGCCGGATCCCTTTGATCAGGTTGGGGCCCTTGATATCCAGGCGGGGAATCAGGCGTACATTACCCATGCCACACCGCGTGCCGTAGTTTCCACTGCCCGTCTTCCCATTTCCACAGGTGGGGCGAGCGGAAGGTGTCCGCCAGTTTCATGAAGTACTCCCTGTCCAGCACGGGCTGCTCGAACATCGCGCTGGCGGCTTCCCCAAATTCCTTGGACGGGATGCTGAGGTAGCGGAATATTTCATCGGCAAAGCGCTCCGGGAATTCGTGGTCGAAGCGCTTGACCAGCGCCACCCCTTCCTCGCGCGTGATGTCGCCCGAGCGAATCTCCTGGGCGGCGTCATAGGTGGCGCGGCCCAGGCCGAACTTCACGCCGGTCGTGTAATAGTGGAAGTCGTCGATGCGATCGTCGATGCTGTTGTATTTGCTGTAGGTGCCGGGTGTGCGCTCGGGGGAGGCTTCGAAGCCGCCGTGCTCGACCGCATAGTAGTAGCAGCTCTGGGGATGCCATTTAAGGTAGTAACCCAGGTAGTGCACTTCCACCTTCTGCTCTTCGATCTGGTTCGGGTCGGCCGGCAGGTAAGGCAGCAGGTCCTGGTGCTCCACCCCGAAATGTTGCTTCAAGTCCGGCACGCTGACGCCGCCCAGGCTGACTTTCGACTGGTCCGCCGCGGTGAAGTAAGACCAGTCGCGCTTGGCCGTTTCGGTATCGCCGATCGGGTTGCCGTACTCGGCTTCGTTTTCGCCGTAGAACACCAGCGGAATCTTGTGCAGCAATGCCATTTTCGGCGCAAGCGCCTTCTGGCCGAACATGAAGGCCTGAAAAGGGTGGAACAGGTTGTCCACCGCCAGGCGCGTGAGCAGGCGGTGCACGCGGCCATTGGGCGTCATCAGCAGGTTGTCATGGCCCGCGTGGATCCAGCTTTGAAAGTTCTTCCATCCCCAGTCGGTGTAAACGTGCGGCGCCCAGGTGACCGTCAGGGGGTGCATGCCGTATTTGGTGCGCAGGATGTGCGAGGCGTAAAAACTGTCCTTGCCCCCCGAGCCCGGCACGATGCAGTCGTAGCTGCCGTCGGTGCTGCGATGGCGATTGCACAGCTCAATCAGGTTGCGTTCCCGCTCTTCCCAGTCGATGGTGGCCTTCTTTTTCTCGGCGAAGTTGCATGCATCGCAAACACCATGCTCGTCGAAGTTAATGGTTTTTTTCTTCGAATCCTTGGTGTGGCTGTATTCGACCGCCGAATTGGGCCGCTGGTTGGAGATCACGCATTTCACGCAAAACTCGACCTCCTCGGGCAGCCCGTATTTCGCCTTGAGGTGACCATCTTCGCCGGTAAAGTCCGCTTTGACGATGTCTTTGGGGTAAGGAATTTTTTCCATGGTTCTCTCAATTTGAAAATTTGATTCTTGCTTGCGTTGCGTTACTGGCGCAGACGGAGGGGCTGTTCCAAGGGCTTGCGTTCACCGGGACCACACCGTCCGGTTCACATAGTCGGTATAGCTGAGCACAATCCTGACAACCTGCTTGGACACCGCTCCACCCTGATAGTCGGGAACCACCGCCATCACGCGGCTCTCGCGGTCGTGCTGGTTCGTCACGACACGAATCGCGTCCAGCACGCGGTCCTTCTTCAGGCCGCTCATGACCAGGGTGCCTTCGTCCATGCCTTCGGGGCGCTCGTGGGCGTTCCGGATTGTAATTGCCGGCAGATTCAGCAAGGAAGCTTCCTCGGTGATGGTTCCGCTGTCCGAGAGGACGCAGAAAGCCGCCATCTGCAGGTGAATGTAATCGAGCAGGCCGAAAGGCTTGGAAAACCGGATCAGGGGATGATCCAGGGATTTGCCCAGGGCTTCAAGCCGCTTGCGCGTACGCGGATGGGTGGAAACGATGATCGGGTACTGGTAGGCATCCGCGAGCGCATGCAGGGTGTCCAGAAAGTCGACGAGGTTTTCCGCCGTGTCGACGTTCTCCTCGCGGTGCGCGCTCACGATGAAAAACCGGTTCTTCGTGAGGTTTTCGCGCGCCAGCACGGTGGACGCCAGAATCCCGGGCATGTAGTGCGCCAGCACCTCTTCCATGTGGGAGCCGGTCTTGATGATGGTTTCCGGGCGGATGCCCTCCGCCAGCAGGTACCTGCGGGCGTGCTCGGTCAGCACCAGGTTGATGTCGCTCAGGTGGTCGAGCACCTTGCGATTGAGCTCTTCCGGCACCCGCTGGTCGAAACAGCGGTTGCCCGCCTCCATGTGGAACACGGGGATCTTGCGGCGCTTGGCGGCGATCACGGCAAGGCAGGTGTTGGTGTCGCCGTACAAAAGCAGCGCGTCGGGTTTCTCCGCGGCAAAGACGGCGTCCGCCTTGGCGATGATTTCCGAGATCATCTGCGCGGGCGTCTCGCCGCTTGCCTCGAGAAAGTGATCGGGCTTGCGGATGCCCAGCTCATCGAAAAAGACCTGGTTCAGCTCGTAGTCGTAGTTCTGCCCCGAATGCACCAGGACATGCGCGACCTGCTTGTCGAGCTCGGCGATGACCCGGCTCATCTTGATCAGTTCAGGCCGGGTGCCGACCAGCGTCATGACTTTAAGCACCAAGCATCTCCTGGATGTAGCTGAGCTTGAGCAGCACCGATTTGATTTGCGGCACGTCAAGCCGCTCGGTGTTATGCGAGGTGTAGTCGTCCAGGTCGGAGATGTTTTGCTCTCCCTCGACAAAATATTTCTTGTAGTTGAGGTCGCGGTTGTCCGCCGGAATGCGGTAATAGCGGCCCATGTCTTCGGCCTTCGCCATTTCCTCTCTGGAAATCAGCGATTCGTAGAGCTTTTCGCCGTGGCGCGTGCCGATGATGTTCACCGGCGCTTCGCGGCCGAAAAGCTCTTGCAGCGCCTGGGCCAGGTCGGCGACCGTGGAGGCCGGGGACTTCTGAATGAAGATGTCGCCCTGCTGGGCGTGTTCAAACGCATGCAGGACGAGATCGACGGAGTCCTCGAGCGACATCAGGAAGCGGGTCATCTTCGGGTCGGTCAAGGTCAGCGGCTGGCCGGCGCGGAGCTGGTTCACGAACAGCGGGATGACCGAACCCCTCGAAGCCATCACATTGCCGTAGCGGGTGGCGCAAATGACCGGGCCCGATTCGGGAATCATGCGGGAGCGCGCCACCATGAGTTTTTCCGCCATGGCCTTGGAGATACCCATCGCGTTGATGGGATACACGGCCTTGTCGGTGCTCAGCACCACCACCCGTTTCACACCGGAGGCGATGGCGGCGTTCAGGACGTTCTCGGTGCCCAGCACGTTGGTCCGCACGGCCTCCATGGGGTAAAACTCGCAGGAGGGCACCTGCTTGAGCGCCGCGGCGTGAAACACATAGTCAACGCCGACCATCGCCTGCGTGAGGCTTTCGCATGAGCGCACGTCGCCGATGTAGAACTTCACCTTGTCGTTGCCGAGCTCGATGCGCATGTCCTCCTGCTTTTTTTCGTCGCGGCTGAAGACCCGGATTTCCTTCACGTCCGTGGCGAGAAAGCGCTTGAGCACCGTATTGCCGAAGGACCCGGTTCCACCCGTGATCAAGAGGACTTTGTTGTCAAACATCGCGGGATACCTCGTAGCGGTGCATGGTCTCAACGAGATCGGGCCAAGGCGGCGGGGTGTAGCCGGTTGCCGCGTTGAAACGCTGCGCATTCAATGAACGATCGATCACCAGCCGTGAGTCCGGGGTGATCTCGATTTTTTTTCCGTAAGCGGCTGCAACCATGGTGAGGAGCTCATATTTGTTGATGGGGGACGACGCCACATGGTAGAGGCCGTGCAGCTCGGGCCTGGGCAGAACGACGTCCCGGACAAGGCGGGCCAGCTCCACGGTTGGCAGGCCAGAGAAAATCGCCTTGTCATAGCCCTTGCAGCTGCCCTGCTGCTGCAGGAACCAGCCGATCAGGCCGTTGGCGCCGGCCAGCTCGTGCCCGATGATGGAGGTCCTCAACGTGATCGCGTGCGGGTAGTCCACCTCGCCCAGCAGCTTGGAGCGGCCGTACAAGTCCTCCGCGTCGGGCGCATCGCTCTCGAGGTAGCCGCCTTTTTTTCCCGAAAAAACGCAATCGGTGCTGACGTGCACCAGCCGCGCGCCCGCCAGCTCGCACAGGCGCGCTATGCGGTGCGGCAGCAGGGCGTTGACCGGAATGGCGCTGAGCGCATCACCGGCATGCGACAGCTGTTTGATCAGGCCGATGCAGTTGATCACCACCTGCGGCCGCACGGTCTGGAACAGCTGGATCAGCGAGTCGGGGTTTTCAACGTCCCCCCCGACCACAAGGTGTTTGCGCAGGTTCGGCGGGAACAGGGCCTTGCTGGCATTGGAGCGGATGGCACCGACAACCTGATGCGCGCCGGATTCTGCGAAAACCCGCAAGGCGGCGCTACCCAGCATTCCGCTTGCGCCAAGAATCAGTACTGTGCTCATCGATTGATTGGGTGTTCCCGCTTCAAAAAATGAGGCGGGCGGTGAATATGCTCTGTCATGTAAGACGGGAATCCAAATGGGGCGCCACGAGGGTTTAACTACACCTTGAACTGAACGCGCGCCTGAAGATCGGCTTCTTCCGGCACGCTTTCAGCTGAAATTCAGAGATGGATCCCGGTGGCTTGGTCCAAGCCCACATGGTGCGCCGCCGCCGGCCACCCCGGATCGGCCGCGTACGCCGGCAGTCATTTCTTTGTTACTTCAGAAAGCCACTCGTCCAGTTTGTCAAGAAGCTTTTCACGGTCAAAGTGCTTTTCGTAGTACTTCCGGCCATTGTCTCCTAATACCTTGCGTCCGGAAGGGTCCATTTTATAGATTTTCAGCACAGCCTCGGCAAGTGCCCGGGCGTCTTCGGCGGGCACGGCCACGCCTGCGCCGGAGACATTGACGACACGGGCGCCTTCGCCGTCCAGGGCCGCGACAATGGGTTTGGCGCACGCCAGGTAGGACTGGATTTTGGAGGGGATGGTCAGGGCAAAGACCGGGTCCCGGCGCAGGCTTGCGAACATCAGGTCGGCCTGTGCAAACCACTGCGGCATGGCGGCCAGCGGAAAGTGCCCCACCAGATGAATACGGGCACCGAGTTCCCGCCGCGCCACTTCCTCTTTGAGCCATGGCGCCAGGCGGCCGTCCCCGACGACAATCCAGTGGATATCCCCGTGATCCCGCAGGATTTCCGCGGCCGCCAGCATGGTTTCGATGGATTGCGCCGCTCCGATATTCCCCGCGAACATGACGCGAAAGCCGGTGGGCAAGGCAGGGGCGGTCCATGCCTGGCCGGCGGGCGGTGCCTGGTATATCGCCTCCGCGCTATTGGGAAAGTACCGGATTTTGTCCGCCTCCACGCCCAGGTCCAGCAGCGGCTGCACAAAGGCTTCGGATTGGACGAGTACTTTCGCGCAGCCCCGGTAAATCCAGCGCACCAGGCCGGCGACCGCGTTCAGGGCCCGCGGCGACTTGACCGCTCCGGTGGCGGAGAGGCTTTCGGGCCACAAATCCTGAACCCAAAACAGGATGGGCGCGGCTTTTAAGCTTGAAATGACGCGGGCCGGTATGCCGACCGTCACCGGCGAAGGCTCAAAAACCAGAATGGCGTCATAAGGCCCTTTGCAGCGCCAGCCGCCCAGCAGGCTGGCCGTCAAGGCAAACGACAGGTAGTTGAGGACCAGCCGGACGGCGCGCCCATTGCCCCGGGGTACCAGTGGAACGCGGATGACTTGCGCGCCGCCGAACCGGCCCGTGTACGGGCCGCCAAAGCCAAATCCCGGGGACAGCTTGCCGGAAGGGTAGTTGGGAAGGCCTGTGAGCACGGTGACTTCGTGCGAGCGCTCAAGCAATCCCTCAACGAGATCGTTGATCCTGAAGTTTTCCGGCCAAAAGTATTGGCTGATGACGAGCAGCCTCATGCGCGCGCTTTGCCGAGGATTTGCTCATACAAGGCCACATAACGTGCCGCCTGCATGTCCCAGAGGTATTTTTCGCGCACCAGGGCTTCCAGGCGAGCGGCCGCCGCGCGCATGGAGGCCTTGTCGGCCAGCAAAGCCGCCAGCCCGGCGGCCAGCGCCTCCGCGGAGGGCCCCACCATGGTTCCGGCGCCCTCGGCCGCGATGCCCTCCAGGCCGCAGGCATCGGTAAACAAGGTCGGCGTGCCGCATATCCCGGCCTCAAGCACAACAATGGACATGGCTTCACGGCGCGACGGAATTGCCATCAGCGTCGCGGCCCTCAGGGCTGCCGTCTTGTCCGCCCCGGCCAGGTAGCCGGGGAAATGTATTCTGTCTTTCAGGGTGCTTTGCCCGGCGCTTTCCATCAAGGAAGCCAACAATCCTCCATCCGGGCCGGCAAAGACCAGGTGGAACTCGGGGAAGCGGCCCGCGACCCTTGAAAATGCCTCGAGCAGCAGGTCCGGCCCCTTGATCGCGTTAAGCCTGCCCAGGAACAGGACATAGGGCGCCGCCCCGATCCCCAGGCGCTCGCGAACCCGGCGTTCCGCGTCCGGGTTGCCGGTGTACTGCCCGGGATCGATGCCGTTGGGAATCACCGTCACCCGCCCGGGTGCCACTCCGTATGCGGCGAAATCCGCGCGCTCCTGGTCGGTAATGGCCACACAGGCCGCCGCGGACTGGGCCAGTTCGCGGCCAACCCACGCATCGTAGGCGCGCTTGAGCTTGAGGGAGCGGCCGAAGCTTGTCAGCGCCCCGGCGGGGCAAAAAACAAGGGGCTTGCCCTGCCGGCGGCAGGACTTGTGCACGAACGCATTCAAGAGGGTCCAATGCCCCGAGAGATGAACCACGTCCGCATCCGCGACCAATGCGTGGATGGCGCCCGGTGACGTCCACGGCACAAAATAACGCCGGTTCAGGCAGGGCAGCGCCACCACCTTCACGCCCTCAAGCGTGTCCCGCCGCGCCTGGCTCAGGCCGATGTCGAGCGCCAGAACGCTGGTCTGGACGCCCGCCTTGCGCAAAAAGCGGCTGAGCTGGAAAGTCCGCTCGGCGGTTCCTCCTCCCGTTTCCGGATCCAGGAGGTGGTTGACGTTCAGGACCCTCATGGCGTGTTGTTGCCATGCAGGGCTTTGTGCGTCGCCGCGAATTGTTGCAGCGCCGCTTTCAGCGTCACCGGCTTGACGAATCCGCTGTTGGACAGCTTGTCGCAGCGGTACTCGGTGCGGGTGTTGACGTTCGCACGGCCCATGATCCGCATCAATGTCTCAAGCAGGATGCGGGGCAGCGGGAGGCGGGGGATGCGGTAAGGCGGCAGTTTCAGCTCATTCATGAGCACCCGCTCGACATCGCGGAAATTGTTGAAGGGGTCGTCGTCGTCGGACACGATGAACATTTCTATGCCGTCCGGTCCCGGCCTGGCGCCGATAAACCTGAGCGCGGCGACCACGGTTTCCACGGGAACAAGGTGCGTCTTGCGCCCGCCGAACATGGAGGATCGCAGGTAGTTGACGGTCCGGCTTCCCTCGAGCAGCTCATCCAGCAGCTTGATCAGCGCTTCACCGCCTTCCCCGAATACCGCGGAGGGGCGGATGATGGTGACCGAGAACCTTCCCCTGACCTTGTCGGCCAGCACCTGCTCCACGCGCAGCTTCACCTGGCCGTAGGCATCCAGCGGGGTGCAGCGCGAGTTTTCGGTCAGGATGGTTTCATCCGCCCGGCCGTAAACGGACACGGTGCTGCAGTGGATCAGGTGGGCGATCCCGGCGTTGGCGCAGACTTCGATCATCTGGGCCGTCGCGTCCACGGCGGCCGCGCCGGCCCGGGTGTTGGAGAAGGCGAGGTTGACCACGATGCAGTCCTTCTCCACCAGCTTTTCCCAGGTCTCGCGGTCGGCCGTGTCGCCGACAACCCATTCGATGCCGGGAATCCTGTCTTTGGCGTCGGGCTGCTTGCGGGTCAAGGCCCGGACCCGCACCCCGTCCGAGACCAGGCTGGCGACCAGATGGCGGCCGATAAAACCGTTGGCCCCGGTGACCACAAAAAGTGTCATGCCAGCATCTCCTTGACCTCGCCGGCAAGGCGGGCCGCCGCGCCGCCATCGAGGCGGTACAGGTAGCGCTGCCTGAGCCGCTCTCTTCCTTCGGCGTCAGCCCCCCGGTCGGCAAGATAGCGTGCGCAGGCCGCAAGCAGTTCAGCAAGGTCGCGGGCAAACATCATTCCCGATTCATGGCGCAATTCGCGCAAATGCTCAAGATCATAAGCGCGGGCCGGCCGGTCCCAATAGGGCAGGCCCGGGTCTTCCCAGGCCAGGCCTATGGTCGGTGTGTCCAGCGCCACGGCGTCCAGGTTGATGGACCCCGCCGATGCGATGACCACACCCGCATGGCGGACCATGGAGGCCAGATGGCCGAGAGGCCCGAGGTCGGGCGGGTCGACCACGACCCGCTCCATGGCCAAGGCCCATCCCCAGCGCGCGCGCCAGTCGCGGTCCTGGGGGTGGCAGCGGCAGACGAGGGTGACGTCCGCGCCGAATGTGTTCGCCTGGACCTGCATGGCCAGCTGCTTGAACACTTCCGGCTCATGCAGGCCCAGCCTGGGCGCATTGGCCGCGAACAGGATGTAGCGGTGCGCGGCGGGTATGCCCGCGCGCCGCAGCACTTCTTCGCGGGCCACCTCCGACTGGTGGAAGTAGGCGTCCATCTGCAGCCAGCCTATGGGCTTTATTTTTCCGGGGGCGATCTGGTGGTACCGAACCAGCTCATCCCGCACGATGTCGTTCTGGACCACGATGCGTTCAATGCCGGGGCACACCGGCCCCTTGGTGGTGGGCTGGTCCCAGCTTCCATTGATGCCCAGTATCCTCACCTTGAGATGGCGCGCCGCCAAGGCATAGGGCGTGACCATGTGGGTCTGCACCATGGACAGGATCATGAGGTCGGGCTGGACTTGCGCGATCAAGTTCTCGACCGGCCCGAAGCTCTGCCAGCGCCCGTAGTAGCAGCGGTAGAGAAAGCGGTACAGCGGCAGGCTTTTCGGGAAAGGAAAGCCGAACACGCGGGACATGGGCAGGCCTTCGCGCAGATAGGTTTTGCGCAGGCCGAAGGATTGCCGCAGGCGCGCCGAGAATCCCTCAAAACCCGATAGCGTGTTGATGCGGTAGGTCAGGCCCATGTGCAGAAAGAGGCCTGCCAGGTAGCGGGCGTAGCGGCCCGCCCTCAACAGCCGCGCCAGGAGCCCTTCCTCGCCGGCGATCTTTGAACGCCGGGGATGAAAGTAGGGATGCCACGTCGCCCCGTTTTTTTCCACCAGCTCGCGATCATCGGGGTTCGGTGAGACCACGGTAATTTCGGTCTCTTCGCCCGAGCCCAGGAGGCGCAGGATGTCGGTGCGCAGAAAATTGCGCGCCATGATCGGCGAAGGCAGCACGACCAGCACCTTCCTGTTGATTCCGGTCCCGGCGTTTCTCATGGCTGCTTGCGGTCCAGAACGCGTCCGGCCACATGCCATAGCGCAATGACGCCCACCGCGACGACGGTGTGGATCAAGGAAATGAAGGTGGCGAAAAGGCTGGTCGTAAAAAGCGTGAAGCCGAGATAGCCGTACCAGGCCGAGAGTGCCCAGGCCGTCGCGCCCGCGCGGATTCGCAACAGCACTTCCTGTATCAGGACCATGCACAGGAAGGAGATGCCGCCGAACAGCACGAAGCCCGGCCAGCCGAAGTTGACATAACCCTCGCCGGTGGCAGGCACGGGTGTGGCGCCCGCCACCGCGGATTGTGAACTCACCTCCAGGCCGCCGAGGAAAAGCTGCATCGCCGCCTCGAGGTTGAAGCGCTCGTGCGGGAGCAACCCCTTGAGGTTGGGCAGTGTTGTCCCGTGCAGGTAGCCGTGGGCCTCCACGAATCCCACGGTGGCGGCCAGCGCCTGGGAATAGACGCCTGTTATCCGGAAAAGAAACTGGCTGGCTATCTCGCGCAGGCTGTCGCTCGCGGTATTGAAGTAAATGAAGTAGGTCGCCGCCGTCGGCACGAATGCCAGGGCAATGGCGGCAAGGGCTTTGCCGTTCAGCGCGGAACCCAGGGCGCGCCCATGCCGGCCCAGGTGGATGCCGTAGGCGATGAACAGCACGGCCGACATGTTCAGGATGGCCGCTTTTTCAGCCAGCAGCAAGGGCGGAACGAGACAGGCGGCGATCCACAGGAGGTCGGAAAACTTCATGCGGCCCCGCGCGGAGGCGATGCCGATCGACAAAGCCGCCACCAGCGCGGGAAAGACCAGGAAACCCAGGCGAAAGAAGGGGTACTCCTTCAATCCGTAAGTCAGGGCCCGGAACTCGAGGATGTTGATCCGGTTGATCTTGCCGGCGAGCAGGTCAAACAGCAAGAACCGGCCGACCTTGAGGTAATACAGGAACAGGACGATCACCATTCCCAGCGCGAGAAGCGCCCGCACCACCTCGTCCGCTGGCGCGGCCGCCGGTGCCGCCACCGCGACCTCCCTCTTCAGGTAGACGTAGGGGCCGGCTATCGCATAGAACAACAAGGCCTGCGTCAGCAGCATGACGACGAACTGGCCGCTTCCCAGCGTGCCCGCGGCAACGGAGATCCAGACTCCCTCGCTTGTCAAACGAGGCAGATAGTGTGTTTGCGTCATGACCTGCCAGCTTCCCGCCGCGGTGAAAAGAAACATCCCCAGGAAGGTGAAGGTCACGACGGGCATGGCCGCGAGCTTGGGAAGACGCACGGCGGCAAGCAGCCCCGGCAGGTAAACCGCGAGGACCAGCAGAAACAGCAGGCCGGGATAACTTTCAGTGATTTTCATCGTGGGGCGCCGCCGGAAAAAACGGGTTTGGGGGGCCGGCGCATCATGCGCTCCACCTCGCCCAGGTGGAACGGACCCGGTGGAAAAACCGCCCTGTCACGGCGCTGAGCAACAAATGCGCCGCGCGTGCGGAGAGCAGCGTCACAATGCTCGCGCGCATGGCGCAAGCTATCCTCTGCAAGGCCATGACGGGCCGGCCCGCGCGCAAATGCAACTGCGCGCTGGCGATGTAGCCTGTTGCGACGACCCGACGGCTTGCCGCGGCGATCCAGTCAGGCAGGCCCGCGGTGGCGACGAAGCGGCGGGTCACCAAAACGGGTTCATCGGCCCTGCTGACGTTGGTGGACTGGTAGGTCGCGGAGCCTTCATGGACACGAAACCCGGCCAGTACCTTGGGTATCCTCAGGAAGTTTCCGACCAGGGAAAGCCTCAGCCAGAAATCCAGGTCGGGATTCTGGCGCAATTCCGGATTCCAGGGCCCGGCCCGCAGGAAGGCGTCACGCCGGAAGAAGGCTCCGGGCCCGGGCTGGCAGACCAGGTCCAGCACCAGGTCCCGCGCGTCGAAGTCACGCGCGGCGATGGTCCTGACGGCTCGCGACTGCTCGTCGATCAAGTCGAAATCGCTGTAGGTCGCGACGATCTCCGGCCTGGCATTGAGCACGGCCACGGCTTCGGATACCGCCCGCGGCCGCAGGGCGTCGTCGGCGCTCAGGTAGCCCAGGATCTCTCCCCGGGCCATGCCCCAGCCCTTGTTGAGGGTGGCCGATTGCCCCATGTTGGCCTGGCTTTCCCAGTGAAAGCGCTGTCCGTAAGCGCGCAGCACGCCGGGCGTCGCGTCGGTTGAACCGTCATCGAGCACGATCAGTTCCACCTGCGGATAGTCCTGGGCCAGGACGCTCTCGATGCATTCCTTCAAATAGCCTGCGTGGTTGTAGGCCGGCACGACGATGGAGACAAGAGGCATGCTGTTCATGGCTGGTTATTGTGTGGCCGCGCGCCGCGGATACGCCCCAGGAGCTTGCCGCGTTCCTCGGCGGTCAGCAGGTAGCGCCAATGCCAGGCCGCCATGCCGGCGACCAGGGCCAGGGCGAGCAGGCACTTTACGGCAAATGGCGTTGCGCGGGCGGCCAGGCCGCTTGCAATTATCGTTGCGCAGAGCAGGCAGAAGCGAAGCGCGGAGATGCCCGGCCAGCGGCCCGGGCGCGCCTCGGTCCGGTGCAGGGAAAAACTCAGGGCCAGCCATTCGATCGCGGCCCTGATCGCCCAGGCCGCGGCGGCGCCCGTGGTGCCGTAGCGCAGGATCAGGCACCAGGCCAGCGCGGCATAAACAGGCAGCTCGAGCAGCTGGATGCCGCCGACGATGCTGGCGCGGCCCGAGGCCTGCAATGCGGTCAGGGGGACCTGCGCGAGGATGTTGACCCAGACGCCGACGGCCAGCCACTGCATCACCGGGGCGCCGTGCGCCGCGATATGAGGGCCGACCCACAGGCGCAGCAGGTCGTCGGCGAATATGACGGCCACCAGTGTCGCCGGCGTTGCCGTGACCAGCAGCCAGCGCAGGGTCTGGTCGCAAAGCCGGTGCAGGTCATGCCCCTTGCTGGCGCTCATCAGGGGGTAGGCCGCCCCCAGCAGGCTGGCCGAGAGCACCCACATTTTCGTGACCACTTCGTAGGGCACCACATAGTAGGTGACCGCTTCCAGGGACACCAGCCGCGCGATCAGGCCGCGGTCCAGCATCATGATGGCCGGAACGGCGACGCTGGTGACGGTCAGCCAACCCCCGTCCTTCAGCAAGTCCGTGATCGTGCCCCGGCGCGGCGCCCGGTGGCTCGGCCGCAGCCGGACGGCCCGCCGGCACAGCACGGCGTAGACGAACGTCGCCAGCCAGCGCGACAAGGCGATCACGGCGATGACGGCGTCAATGCGTTGCGTGAATTGCAGTGCCAGCAAGGGCGCCAGGTAGTTCAGCGCGCTGATCGGCATCTTCACCGCATTGACCAGGTCAAAGCGCTGCTCCGCCTCCAGCGGGCCGCGCAGGGCCGACGCCAGGACCAGCGCCGGCACCGAGAACGCCAGCCAGTAAAAGGCCGCGTAAGCCTCGCTTCGCAGCACCGGCGGGATGGCAAATGCGGTGTCGACAAACCAGGGCACGGCGGCGGCAAAAAGCAGGCCCCCCAGCGCCGCCAGGACGGCATGCGCATAGAGGGAATTCCAGAAGACCGCGGCATGTTCGCCCTCCGCCGCGGCCCCGCGCAGCGCCGCCATGCTGCGCGTGGTGGCCCTTCCGACCCCGAAATCGAACAGGGCGAAGTAACCGGTGACCATCCAGCCGAGCGCGAGTATGCCGAAGCGCGCGTCGCCCAGCTGGCTGATCAGCAAGGGCATGGCCACGACCGCCGCAAGAATGGGCACGCCCAACCCCGCCAGGTTCCAGGCCGTATTGGTCAGCATGCGGGAACTGCTCACAGGGCGGGACTGGATGGGTGTTGCAGCAGCGGAAGCAAGTGCCTTGCCATCTCCAGGTCGATCGGATCGTCGATGTCCAGCGATGACAGGCGGTCCATTTCAAAGCCCAGCACACGCTCCCCATACAGCCGGCCGTGCAATTGCGCGTCGGCGGCCGAAACAATCAGGATGGCCGGGCCGTTTCGCGCGAACAGTTTTTCCTTTTCCTGGCGCCGCAGTTTCTGCCCGGCCGGGGACTGGAGCATCAGCGGCGCCGACGGCCCCAGGGGCTGCATGAGGGATGCCGGCACCATGTTGTGCGGAACGGCCGTCACGCTCACCAGGGTGTCGGGTTTTTCCCGGGCGAACAGGGCAATCGCTTCCGTGAGCTGGGCGGTGCTGCGAAAGGGGGACGTCGGCTGCAGGTAGGCAATCGCATCGTAGGGCTGGCCGTCCCGCGCCCTGAGCGCCTGGAGCGCGTGCCTGATCACATCGAGCGCCGGCGCGTTGTCGCCGGAAAACTCGGCCGGGCGCAGAAAGGGCACCTCGGCGCCATGCTCCGCGGCGGCCGCCGCGATCTTCTCGTCGTCGGTCGATACGATGACCCGATCCAGTCCGTGCGCGGCTTTCGCGGCGGCGATGGTCCAGGCGATCAGCGGCCGCCCGCCGAGATCGGCGAGGTTTTTATAGGGAATGCCTTTTGACCCGCCCCGGGCCGGGATCACGGCGGCGATGCGCAATGGGCTCATGGACATGGGGGAAACGAATCAATCGTCCTTGTCTGCTCGCGTGGATGGCACCGGCCGGTGCGGGTTTTCACCGGATTTTGGCCCGGTAGCGTATTTTCTGGCGCACCGTGATGACGTGGATTGCCTTGCGGAAAAACCAGTCCAGGCCGAGCCACGCGCGGATCAGGAAATTTTTGTCGAAGTGAAACCCGTCGACCGAGCGGCCGCTCCAGGCTGTGGCGGAGGCCGACACCGGGCGCAGTTTTTCCGTGCTCAGCCAGGACAGGGCCCGAGGCGCGTCGCCACGCGGGGCTTTGCGGCAAATCAGGTTCATTGAGTAGCCGAAACGCGTGCCGCGCGGGGTATCGAGCGACGCGACTTCCTGGTAGCCATATTGCTGCAGCGTCGCGTGAAGCGCCGCCGGATTCAGGCGCAGGGACAAGCGCTCGAAGACGGACTGGTCCTTGGGTGAATACAGGTATTTGGCGGCCACCGAATTGGATGCATCCATGGTGAACTTCACCTGAAGCTCGGCCAGCGGCGAACGCGTCACCAGGTTGAAGAAGTCCCCCTTGAACTGCGTGTTCAGCAAGACAATCAGCGGCTTTGCGGGATCGGCCAGTTCCTCGAACATGTCGAACACCAGCAGCGGGTCTTTCAGGTGGTACAAAAGGCCGTGGCAAAGAATGATGTCGAATTTTCCCAGCGCCCTGATTCCCTCGATGTCGGTGGCGGCGCAGTGCACCAGCTTGTAGTTGCTAAAGCCGTGGTACTGGCCCAGCAGGAACTCGGCCCGGCGCAAATGCTCGTCGCTGATGTCGATGCCGACCACTTCCTTGAAGCCCATCCCGGCGATGAGCGCCGTGTAGTGGCCTTCCAGGCAGCCCATGTCGAGCACCCGCAGCTGGCTTGCGCTGCGCCCGTCGAGGATCGATTCAAACATCGCCGTCAATTCCGCGCGCGAGTCGAAATTCCGCTCGATGGCCGCGATGCTCGGATCCCCTTCGATGGGCGCGCTGCGGCCATTGCTGTGGCCGTAGCGCCACGGCTTCAGGCGCTCCACGCCTTCGGCGATCGAAGACTCGTCGGCGACAGCGCCTTGCTCAAGCATTTGCATAACCGGCTCCCTCTGCATTGCCGTACTGCTCAGTACGTGATGACTTTGTTGATGTTGAATGTCGCGGTCGCCAGAATCTCGGCGATGCGCGGCCCGGCATGGCCGTCGCCATAAATGGGGTTCGAGGGCAAACGCCCCGTCTTCAGGCGGTCACGGATGGCCGCCAGGATTTCGGCCTGGGTGTAGCCGGCGTCGATCACGTTCTGCCCGCGCTCCCGTGCCGTCTGGCGCGAGCCGATGTTGACGGCGGGTGTCCCGATGAACGCCCCTTCGCGGATGGCGCTCGAGGAGTTCCCGATCAGGCAGCGCGTGCGGGCCATGAGCGGCATGTAGATTTCAGGTGGGAGGTTTTTCACGTACCTGAATGGCGCGTCCGGGTGCTGCTCGCGGAACTTGCGGATACCGCGCGCGACATCCTCGGAGCCGGCGTCGGCGTTGGGCCACAGCACCAGGGTCTGCATGCCGAGCTCGAGGCAGGCGCCCAGCGTCGCCGCGACCTGCCGCTCGCCGCTGCCGTATTCGCCGGTGACAGGATGCTGCGATACCAGCAGGAAATCGCCCTTGACGTCAAAGCTGCTGCCGACGCCTTCGCTCAGCAGCTGGTTGCTGACCTCGGTTTCGTTGCGCAGGAAGCCGGCCACCAGGTCCATACGCGGGCAGCCGACGTTGTGAACGGTGTCCGGCTGTTCCCCGAGTTTGATGATGCGGTTGCGGGCATCTTCGGAGGCGGGAAAGTGAATGGTCGCGAACTTGGTGATGGCGTGGCGGATGTTTTCGTCGATGTTGCCCGACACCTCGCCGCCCATGGTGTGCGCCAGCGGGATATTCATGTACGCCGCGGCCAGCGTGGTCGCCATGGTTTCAAAACGGTCGCCGACCGTCAGTACCACGTCCGGTTGCAGCCTCTCGAAGATGGTCGGCAGCTCGATCAACCCCAGCCCGGTGGACTTGGCCATGGTGGCCGGCGTTTCGCCCTCGACGAGCATGAACAACCGGGCATCGATCTTGAAGCCGTCTTTTTCCATGATGTCGACCACCGCGCCATAGCGGTCCAGAAGCGCGGAAGCCCCGGCGACGACCTGGAGTTCGAGGTCAGGGTGCGCATCCACCGCGCGCATGACGGCCTTGATGCTGCTGTAGTTGGCCCGCGAGCCGACAACGACACAAATTTTTCTTTTCATGATTGACTCAGGGTTGTGGGGTAACGCGTTGAAGTGAATAGTCCATCAACATTCTTTCCCTGTGCCATTCGTCCGCCATGGGCGTGGTGGCGAATTCGTGGAAGCAGGGGGTGCCCAGCGTGAAATGAAGGAGCTTGGCCTCGGGATTGGCGCCGAACTCATCGGGGAGCCAGTTCCAGACTTTGGGAAGTTCGCCGATCAGCTCGTCATCCAGCCAGGTGAAGCGGTGCAACTGGGCACCCGTCGCGCCCTGCACGAATTCCGGGGTGAGGGCGCGGTTGGCCGGGTGCTCGCAATTCCACAGCACCACGCTCGACCAGTTCTTGCGCGGATAGTTTTCATTCTTCGACCCCAGGTACTTCTCGGTCATGCGGGTCTTGTAGTCGTGCTTGACCACCATCACGGCCTTGGTCGGGTCGCGAAGCTCCCACAGGCGGGTGATGTCGTCGCGCAGCAGCATGTCGCCGTCCATGAAGATGGCCCAGCCGCGGTGCTCCATCAGGTGCGGGACCAGGAAGCGGCTGTAGATGAAGTGGTTGCTGCCGTCGGTGTGTTTCTCGACATAAAAGCCCAGGTTGCGCAGGGCCAGCGGATTCAAGGACACGGGTTGCGACACCTGGCGCACGATGCTGTTGCTGCACACGTGGTACGCAACGGCTTCCCGGGGGTCGTATCCAATAAAAATCGGGATCATTCGGTATTCCTTGTTCTTGCAGGGGATGGAGGCCGCACCGGGCGCTCAGGCCGGGCGCGCCACCAGGTCGGCTTCGCGGATCAGGCTGTCGCTCTTGATGTCCACCTTGGCCACGCTGCCGACCACCTCGTTCAGGCGCGCGGCCGGGATGCCGGAGCCGGGCTTTTTGATACCCAGCATCTCCAGGGTGATCACGCTTCCGGCCGCGATATGGCAGGTCGACACCACGCTTTTCTCGAAAATCTCTTTCATTTCGCGGAAGGCGCTCAAGTCGTTCTTGTCCACCGGGTTCTCCAGCATGGCGGTGATCTCGCGTATGCCCTTGACCAGCGAGGTGAATTGCGCCGGTTCCGCCGAGTGCTTGGCATCCGAGCCGTACATCGCGCGGCTGAAGGTGAGGTGTTTTTCCACCACGGTGGCACCCAGGGCCACCGCGGCCAGGCAGGCATTGTTTTCCATGGAGTGGTCGGAATAGCCGACCGGCACGTCCCAGCGCGCCTTCATCTCGCCCAGCACATTGAGGCCGACGTGCTCGGGCGGGCAGGGGTAGGAAGAGGTGCACTGCATGACCCACAGCTTGTTGTGGTGGCGGCGAATCGTTGCCACCGCGGCATCCAGTTCAGCCCAGGAGCTCATGCCCGAAGACAGGAAAACCGGTTTTCCGGTTTTGGCGATGACGTCCAGCATGGGCAGGTTGGACACTTCGCCCGACGGAATCTTGTAGCGGCTGATGCCTATGTCTTCGAGCATCTCGACGGCTTCCGCCGAAAAGGGGGAGGACATGAATTCGATGCCGCCGGCCGCGGCGTGCTGCGCGAGCTTTTTCCATTGCTCCAGGCTGAAGCCCGTGCGGGCGAAGTACTCAAAGCGGGGCTCTCCCTTGAAATAGGAGGGCATGGGGGCATCGCGAAGGGTTTCGGCCGCGGGGAGGTGGGTCTGGAACTTGACCGCGTCGGCGCCGCAGCTGACGGCCACGTCGATCAGGCGCTGTGCATTGCCGAAACTTCCATCATGGACAGAGCCAACCTCGGCGATTACATATACCTTTTTGCTCATGGCTGCCCTTTTGTCAGATTTGAAAGTAATGAGAAAACCCGCTGCCCGGCTTGTCCGTCGATTTTCCCGTACACCAGAGACTCCTGCTGCAACCGGGCACCCAGGGCCGAGCGCTCTTGTGCCGTGTGAACGAGTTCTGCCAGCATAGGCGGCAAATCCGAGGGGCCATGCGACAGGCGCAACGAGGGCAGTGCGGAAAAAAGTGCGTAATTCTGGCCAGCCCAGTCAAGGTTCACGGAGGCAATTCCCAGCATTGCCGACCAGCGCAGTGTCGAAGACCACGACGCCACAAAAATATCCGCTTCCGGCAATATTGTAGACAAGGCCTGCGGGGCTATCCGCAGGCCGTGCCGGGCCGCCAGGCTTTCATAGGCCTCCCGGGATGCCTTGGGATGCAGCGACAGCGAAACTTCACATGGGGTGGCCTGCAGTATTTCAAACAGGGACTGGATCCTGGCCATGTGCTGCGGCCAGGGCATCTGCAGGTGCTCCCCCCATTGCGGCAGGGCACAGACCAGCTTCAGCTTCTGCCCGCCGGCGGCAAGGCCCTGCGCGGCGCGCGCCTGCAGGCGGCGGGCGGCCATGCCGTCCCAGGAGGGCTGGCCCGTGACATGAAAGCGCGGCGCGGCGTCGCACAGCGACAGGGCTTCCTGCAAGTCCGCCTCGCCCTGGACGGCCACAGCGGCCACCTTGCCGCCTCCCACCACCCAGGGCTGCAGATCGGCCATGCCTGCCAGCGCCAGGGCGGCGCTGTCCCACAGCGAATAAAAAAGCTGCCCGCCCCAGGGGGTTTGCCGTGCGTGGCGGGGGTAAAAATGCGCGAAGCAGCGACGCGCCCAGGCCAGAACCCCGGACTCCAGGGAATAAGCGGTTTTACCGCGCCGGGTCCAGGCATCGCTCTCGGCCGAGGAAGAGGCATACCTGACCAGCAGCGCCGGAATGCCGCGGCGGGCCGCCACGTCCAGCCAGACCATCTCGGGCTGGAGCACCCTGTCTTCAAAAACCACCAGCACATCGGGGCGCAGCGCCGCCAGCTGCCGGCCGACTTCACGGCGGCACCGGGCGATTTCCAGCAGCGTGAAGATGCTGCGCAGAAGGCCTATGCGCAGCAGCGGGTTTCTGGTTTTGCGCCGCCGGTATGAGCGATCGGGCTGCCCGCCATGGAGCGCCTCGGAACCGGCGCCGGCGGCGAGTTCGCCTCCCAGGACCAGCGTCGGCTCAGGCCATGCATTGCGAACGGCCGCGGCCATGACGGCGCGGGCATCTTCGAGCATGGCCTGGCGGGAGACGAGGACGGCGCACTTTGCCATGTCAGCCTGTTTACGGATGGCTCAGGCCGGCGCCTGAATGGGCTGGTACCACCTTGGCACTCCCAATGAGGCGGATCAAGCGCGTGCAGACCTCTCCGTCAAAAAGGCTGCGTGCCGGCATTCGCGACATGGCCTGCACCATGGATTGGCGCGCCTTGTCGTCCTTCAAACAGGTCTCGCACAAGGGATAGAGGGATTCACGGGTCAGGGCCGACTCAACACCGGGTTCGTTCGCGAACAGGGTGTATCCAAAGCCATAGTACTCAAGCGCGACGGAAGGAATGCCTAACAACTGCGCCCATGAGATGGTGCTGGAATACGCCACGAACAATTGCGCGGCCGGCAGGATTTCGCGCAGGGCTTCGGTGGCAATCGTCAGGCCGAAGCGGGCGGCCAAGGCCTGGTAACTGGCCGGCTCCTGCCGGGGATGCAGGGACACCAGGACGTTTTTTCCATTCAGGTTGGCCATGGTTTCGAACAGAAAACCCGTCTCGTTTTGCTGGAGCTCGTTGTCGGTCAAGCCGTGCTCGCTGAGCGGGGGCAGGGCCACCAGCACCAGCGCCTGGGAAGGCGAAAAGCCGTACTTCTCGTCCAGCTGCGCGCGTATGCGCTGGCGATCCTGGCCCACGCGCCACAGGGTGTCATGGCTGCATTGCCCGGTCACGGCGATTTTGCCGGCGGGCACGCCCAGCTGCCGCATCGTCGCGGCGGCGGCTTCGTCGGTCGCGCTCACTTTGTCGGCTGTCCCGCCGCCGTAAGACCAGGGCGCCGGAAAAAGAAGGCCGTGGCGGCGCAGCGCCAGGTATTCGCCGGGCCTGAAAAACAGCACCTGCCGCCCGTTTTCATCCGACCGAACGCCCTGGGGGTAGCTGCGCGCGATAGAGGCTTTCAGGCGTTTCCACGGTCCACTCGCAAGCTGGTAGGCGGGGGCTGCACGCCTGAAGGCATCGGTGGCCACGTCGGATTTACCGAACGCCACCGACAGCGTCCGCATGCCCAGGCGGGCCGCTTCGGAGAGCACCCCTTGGTCGACCCGGATGTCGCGGTCGTCGGCCGTCAGTACCGCGGCACCCTCGGTGCCCAGCTTCAGGATGCGCCGGGCGAAGCTTCGGCCTCGGGCAATGGCCTCCGAGGTGTCCAGGAAATCCGCGGCCAGTTGCAGGCCTGATTGCCTGGCCAGGCGCCCCAGCCTGCGCGCAAGGGCGTAAGCGACGTAAATCGCCAGGGGTACCATGCCGGCCTGCCGCCAGGCTTGGGAATTCGTGCCGACCAATTCGGCGCCGGGCGGCAAAGGCCGGGGCAGCAGGTGCCAGAGGCCGTTGGGCACCACCAGAACGGGTTTGTATCCCTGGGCCGACAGCTTCTCCGCGAGCAGGCAGAACTCCGCGACTATCGGCCGGCGGCTGCACAGCAGGTAGACACGCGTGCCCGCGGCGCTCATGGGTGGCGCGCTTCCACGAAGGCAATCAGGCCGTCGCTCATCGCTTGCGCCGCATCGTCGTGCGCGAGATGCTCCGCCTGTTCCAGTTCCGGCTCCAGCACGCCCTGCAGGCAGATTTGCGAGAAAGCCAGGCAAAGCGCCGCGACGGCATCCAGCTGCGGCTTCCAGCCGGCCGCGATGCGCTGGAGGGCGTGCGACAGTGATGCGCTGGAATCGATGGGCAGCACACCCGCGCCGTCCCTGTACCACGCCGCGCCAAACAGCAACACGGGAATGCCTTTGCACATGGCGTCCCAGCCGACGCTGCCGGTGACGGTGGCGACGGCTTTTGCGCCTGAAACCAGCTCCGAGGTCTCCACGTCGCGCGACACCAGCACCACATTCGGGTAGCCGGCGATGGCGTCGTAGAACTCCTCGGCGCGCTGCATTTCACCCCAGCCGAAGGGCTGCAGCTGCCAGGGATGTTCCTTGATATAGAGCTTCCAGTCCTTGGGCAGGTTTTTCGCCAGCATGTCCACGATCAGGGTCTGGTCGCCGAACACGCCGCCCAGGGGCACCGTGGCGCGTTCCGGCTGGTAGTGCAGTGCCAGGAACACGTAGTCCTGCTCGGGTTCCAGGGGCCGGCACAGCGCGTCATAGCGCCGCATGAGGCGGCGCTTGAAGAGCAGGCCCCTCAGCCGGGCCAGCAGTGTTTCGCCCCAGCCGGCGCGTTGGTGCGGGTAGGACGCGGACCGGATGTAGGAGTTGCGCATGGGGCCGAAGCCGTACTTGCGCCACAGGTTCACCGCGCGCCGCAATTCATAGAACATGGCCCGCCCCAGCGGGGGCGTTGACGCGCGTCCCTGCAGGCCGTAGCGGGCGAGCTTCTTCTTATAGTTGGCCGGCACGTCGGCCTGGCCTTTGGTCGAGTTCACAAACCATTTCTGGAAGTCCCCCGGCAGTTCCGAGGCATCCGCGCCGGGACGCTGCTTCAGCGCTGAACGCAGGGCATCGGAGCCTTGCGTGAAACTTTCGATCGGGAAGACCCAGCCCGGCATGCCCAGGCGTTCGAACATGACAGTCGCGATGCCCAGGTGGCGGGCCAGCGCGAACAGCACATAGTCAAAAACAATGTGGGGTGAAATCGAGAAAACAATCAAGTCCGGCTTCAGGGCCTGCAGCGCGCCCAGCCAGTAGCGAAGCAGGCGGTAGTAGTGCCGGCGGCGCTGGTCGTGGGTGAAACCCTTGCCGCTGGCGATGTCCATCCTGTCCATCATGTGCAGCGCCGTGATTTCCGCGCTTGAGAGCGCGGCCAGCAAATCGGCGTCCAGGGCGGGCAGGGGCCAGGCGGCGGTCTGGTCGGGCGTGCCGAGCGCCGCATCGGGGCCGGCGATAAACACGGCCTGCGGGGCCAGGCCCAGAACCGCCGGGCCGTCGTCGGCGGGCGCCGTCCAGAGCACGGGCTGCCAGGCTGCCTTCTGGCGGCAATGGTCCGCGATGGAGCGCCAGACGGCGCCGGCGCACTCGATGTAAAAAACACGCTTCAAAGGGGGCCTCGCGAAACAATCTGTGCCAGCAGCTTCTCCAGCCGGGCGCCGGCCTGGCCGTCAAGCCGGCCCCAATCGGCGGAAACAGCCGCCATTTTCTGCGCCAGGCTTTCACGCCACGCGGTGTCCCCGCAGATCCTCTGGAGCTCCGCTGAAAAGTCCGGCCCCGACTCCACGTTGATACAGCCCGGCACTTCCAGGAAATCACGGTAGCGCGTCAAAAAGCAGTCGAACAGCAGGGTCGGCTTGCCGCAGGCAATGGCCCAGGAGGTGATGGATGAGCCGTTGAGCGTCGTGAACATGTCGCAGGCGGCGACCAGGTCTTCAACGCCGCCGCGCTGGCAGGCCAGCCCCTGGGCGCGGGGCGCCAGGTATTCCTCATCCAGCGTTTTGGGGTGCACGCTGACGATGACGTTGACACCGTGCCGCACCGCCGCCTGCTTCAGCGCCTGGGCCCAGAAGGACGCAAGTTCCTCGTAACTGGCATAGGCAATCGGCCGGCCGCCCAGCCAGGCAAACATGTTGACGGGCCAGCCGCAAAGGAGCAGCGGTTTATCGGCATCGAAACCGTAGGCCTGGCCGAGCTGCTCGCGCAGCTCGCGGCGGGCATTGAGCTTGCGCGCCAGCAGGTCCTGGACCGGCGAGCCGATGACGTGCAGCCGCGACCGCTCCAGCCCCAGCTGTTCCAGGGTGTCGGCGGCGACTTTTGAGTCCGCGGTCACCGCCTCCGAAGGCTCCGACAAGGGCGTCCAGGGCATGCTCTGGACCAGTCCGCTGGTTTCCAGCGCGAGCGCCCGGTAGCCCGGTAGCCGCAGCACTTCGCGGCCATCCTGCCGCAGCAGCCAGTGGGGGTACATCCTGGCCACCAGGCGGTTCAGCGCGCCCCTTGCCGCATCGTGGTCGGGCCGCGCCATGGCGTAGTCCGCGGTTTCCTGCAGCGAAAACATGGCGAAAGGCGCGACCAGGCGGGGGATGCCCAGCTTGCCGGCTGCGATCAGCAAAAAGGACAGGTCGCTGCCCACGCCATCCTGGCCCACCACCAGCAGCGAGGGTTTGCGCGATTCAAGAATGCGCGAGAGCGTCTGGTAGCGCTGGCGAAAGCGGCGGCCATCGCGCCAAAAATTCGCGAGCTCCCGGGCCAGGTTTCTGGCCGCGCTTGCCATGTCCGCGAAGAAGCTGGCGGCCGCGAACAGCGGGACCAGTCCCACCGACAGCAGCGAGCGTGCCGTGGAACGGCCTGGCCTGCCTTCAGGCAATTGCGCGGGCGCGCCGGCTATGGCCACCGTGGCCGTGCCGGCGGGCGCGACAGGCGCCTCGGCAGGCGCGGCGGCCTCGTGCAAACGGCCGTCCGCATCCATCCACTGGAAGCCGCGAGCGACCACTTCGGCGCTGTCGGCCGCCAGCCGGCGGTAGCCGCGCTTGGCGAAAAAAAACAGCGGCGGAGCGCCAAGGGCGTTCCGTCCGGCCTCCGCGATGCGGAGCAATTCGGGAAACTCTCCGTACTCCAGGATCGCGAAAACAGCTTGCGATGGAGGCTGCTGCGCCATGAACGTCAGTGGGCGCCGTGCTTGCGCAGCACGATGATTTCGCGCTGCCAGAACAGCGGGGCGGTCAGCCGCTCGATTTTCAGCAGCATCTGGTCAGAGACCATGCCGCCGCGCGGGCCGGTCAAAAAGCGGAAGACCCTGAGGTAAATCTTGGCCCGCGTCAGCGCGGCATCCAGGCGAACCCGGGTGACCACGGAGGCGTCCAGCTGCTTGAGCACCGCGGCGAGGTCATCGCCGTCCAGAATCATTTTTTGACCCTTGACCATGGTCAGGGTCGGTTTGCGGCCGTAGTCGAACACCATCAGCCCGCCGGGGCGCACGACGCGCAGCATGTCCGGGAGGATTTTCGGCAGCCCGCCTATGCCCGAGAGGCTGCGCAGGCACATCACGTTGTCGTAGGAGGCGGTTTCCACCGGGATGCCGGCCGTCAGGTCGCCGGTCTGCAGATGCGACGCGGGGTACTTTTGCCGCACGTGCTCCACAAATTCGGCAGACAGGTCCATGCCGTCGTAGCGGGTGACCCCGGGCATCCTGCCGATCAGCCGGCCAATCCCGATGGTGCAGTCAAACAGGGTGCCCTTGAGCAAAGGCGCCAGCGTCTGTACCTCGATTTCATCGCGCAGCACATCGATCCGGTTGCCGAGTTTGCGCTCATACCTCGCGACGGCATCGGCGCCCTGGTGCAATTGGGCGTACTTTGCGCGGGAGGCTGAAATATCGTTATCGTTCATGGGAGACCGGTCAGGCTTTCGCGTAGGGCAATTGGTAATGGTGTTTGTGCTGGCCGACCGGCTGGCCCGCGGCCATGGCCGCCCGTAGCCGGGCCGGCATGTCGATGACCTTCAGGCCCGCGGCATTGCAATGCGCAATGACTTCCGGCGAATAGCGGGCCTCGGCCCACATGGCCAGCCGCTCGGAACGGTTCAGCAGGTATTCACAGTGGCGCTGCAGGTGCTGGTCGTCCAGCGCGTAGGAAATCCAGAATCCGGTCCTCTCGACCGGCGGGAACGGCGCCTGCATGAATTCGGGCAATTTGTTCTGCAGGTAAGGACCCAGGGGCAGGCCCGGGAAACCGCGTATGCAGCGGCCCAGCCCTGCATGCTGGATGCGCATGCTCCACACCCCCGCGTCGCCTATGCCGGTGTTCAGGTAGCGGTCATGCAAATGGGCTTTCCAGCCGCGAAGCACCCGGTTGTGGGAGTCACGCCTGACGATCAGGCCGCCCGAGCTCGACGAATGGTCCTGCAGGTAAAGGCCGAACCTCACCAGGGAATAACGGCTTTTCCAGTCCGGGGCGTCGAGGTCGGAGCGGTCCGTGTTGTCCCTGTGCCATCCCCCCACGTCCTTGCCGGGGGTATAGCCATGGCCCACGACGGCGTAACCGCCGTCTCCGTAGTACGCCAGGTTGTCGCCGCCCAAAAGCTTTTTGGCCACCTGGATAAAGCGCTCGTCATACACCCAGTGCTGCAGGTGGCGATCGGCAAGCGCATCCACCACCGCTTCGCCGCCTTCTTCACGGCCCTTGAGGGAGGCGAACACGTCCTCCCGCATGGCGGCGAACTCCTGGGCGGAAAACATGTTCTTGAGGATCAGGTAGCCATCGCGCCAGAACTTGTCGTTATCTACATTGAATTTCAACATCGCAGGCAGGCTTTCAGGTAACGCTGGGACTGTGGTCGGAGGGGAAGGTGTATTTTAAAGCGTGCGGCGTGGGTCTAGATGGACAGCCGAGGCCCAAAAGGCCGTCCAGTATCCCTCATTTACCTCCCCGGGCGACCCGGCGTAGAGGGGCGGCTTTAGCTCTATAGCGAATGCATTTCCAGTCTCCGTGCTTACTTCTTGCCGAAAGCATGAGCCGGCCTGGTCCTGGGTGGCAACCCCACATTGCAAGGCGAGCTTGGAATTTCCTGCACACTAGGCAGGCCCGCGACCCAGTCCCTGCATCATTGCAAATCTTGGCCAGCTCTGCGATATCGCGAAACGACTGATCACTGAAGGTGATGCCCGGCTTGCGCGGGGACTGGTAGTCGGGTTCGGCCAGAACTACCGTGCTGAGCCAACGCCGCGCAACCTTCTTTTCATACGGCACTGCGGATCGCCGGTTCAACATCCGCGCGGCGCCGTTCGGCGAATGGAATACGGTGCACAACGTCACAGGTATCCGACACGGCATTCAGTCGGTGGCGTGGAAATACACACTTAGGCCGCAACTGGGGCTACCGTCCGCCGCCGTAGCCTGGCCACAGTGGGTGACAGCAAGGCATGGGCGACGTAAGCAACGCCCACCGAAAGAAGCATGTTGCAAAGCATCAATGGCCAGAAACTCAGCTTAAGACCGGATGCTTGAATGACGATGGGGTGGAAGATGAACAAGGGGTAAGCCAATTCGCCGAGTTCTTTGTCAAGACGGCTCCCAGAGACAAAGAACCGCGCTTTGGGCTTCTTCATGTAGAGCAGCATGCCGGAAAAGAAATAAACAGACCAGGGCAAAAATGAGCGGTCAACGGCCCGCAAGCCTGTTGGGTGAATAAGCAGGTACACCCCGACGCCCGCGATTACCACCATGAGGATCAACCGAAGATTTGGGCGAAGTGCCATTAGCAACGGCACCATGAGGTAGTACTGCAGCTCAATATCCAGCGTCCAGGCTGGGCCGATGTAAAGAGTGTCGTTTGGCCACTGGTTGAGCCCGAGAAGGATGAAGTTTTGTAGTACAGACTGGAGGCCGAAATCATAGGCATCTCGCCAGGCGGGGAGCAATTGCAGTACCACCAGCGCGACGCCGAGCGCAACCCAGTACATAGGGAAAATTCTCAGACCCCGATTGATGAGATATGGGGTCGCCTGGCCGTTATAGTTTTTCTCGAGCGTGGCTGGCATGAGGTAGCCAGACAGCACGAAGAAGGCACAGACGGCAACGATTCCGGAATCTGGATACAGATCGAATTGATACCCCCGTGTGTGGGAGGCCACAACGCCAAGAGCAAGCAGGAATCGGATGGTGCCAAGCATGGGACGACATAGTAGCTGATCCCTCTGCAGGCGGGCCAGAAGGAGCTTAAGACAGAGCAAGTGTTAGACGTGCGTTAACACCTCCAGCACTCACCTTCACGTGGAAAGCGTTTGCGCCTGACTTGACGCTCTAACGGCATTGTCTATTTCTACAGCGGCGGCACCTGCGATCTGCGTTACCTTGATTTCTACGTCTCACGCCGGAGCAAAACAAAAAACCTTCGCAGCCCCGCGGTGCCCCGCGGTCGATGCGTACAGCCTCTCGCCATCGGTGCACAGCCGGTAAACCCACCAGCCTCCATCGCCGGAACCGGGGTTGCCCAGTTCGGTCGGTCCCACCGCTTGCCAGTGTTGCGCGCCGTCCAGCATCCAGATTTGCGCGGGGCGGCGTGTACCGTGTCCTGTCGCCACCACCAGGCGGCCCTTGTAGACAATGGCGTCGTTCATGATGAGCGACTCGGCCATCAAGGCCGGTGTTGCGCCTGTTGCCAGGGGGCCCCAGCGGTCGCCGTCGAACACCCACACGCTGGAGGCACCCTTGGGCGTATTGTCGGGGCGCGATACCGTGGCCACCAGGCACTCGCCGAACACGGCCAGGCTGAGCACAAAAGGCAGGCCCTCGCGCGCCCAGCTGCCGCGGATGCCGGCGCCGCCGACTTTTTCCCAGGATGTCCCGTCATAGCGCCAGACCGCGCTGGCCGGGCCTGTCAGCCTGCCGGTGCCGGTGCCCGCATACAGCACGCCCTTGAAGGCGACCAGGCAGTAAATCGTGCGCACCCCCGCGCCCCAGCCGCCTTCGGGGTCGGGCAGGTAAGTCCATTGATTGTCCGGCCCCAGCTGGGCGACGCGTGGATGACCCCATTGGCCCATCACGACCCGGCCGTTCCAGGATGCAAAGCTGTAGGGTCCGCACTTCTCGCCCAGGGCCAGGCCTTCGCTGATGTGCGTCCACTGGCCGTCGGCCAGGCGCCAGACGCCGGTTTTTTCGGCGGCCAGCAGGGTGTTGTCATCCAGGCTGAACAGGTGGTCGACAAAAGAGTCGCCGGCACGCCAGGATCCGGCCAGGTCGCCGCCGACCTGTGTGCAGGTTTCATCGGAGAGGCGCCAGACCTGGCCGCCGGGGCCGTCGGCCTTGGGGCCGGTCAGGCTCGCATGCAAGGTGCCGCGGTGCATGGCCAGGCCGCGCACTTTGTAAAAGGCATCCGCCGGCCAGCCGCGGCCGCCGCCCTCACCGGCGAGCACGCTCCAGCGGCCCTTGCCAAAGGGGGATGCTCCTGACGCCTGGGGCAAAGCGGGCGTTTGCCCCGCCATCTGCAACTGGTAGCCGAGCTCCCGCTCCATGGCCATGGCCTCCACGGCACGGGCGGCGGCGCGCAACTGCCTGAATTCGGCGCGCAGGCGCGGCAGCCAGCGGCGCAGCAGGGCGGCGGCCAGCAGGATGCCGCAGACGGCGGCGAGGATGGGCAGGAGCCATAGCAAGGTCATGGGTGTACCGCCTCGGTCGGGGCTGTTGGGTTGATCAGGAAGGATGCAAGCTGCGCCACCCCGGGTGTCGCCGCGTCAAAAGCATACGCCGCTGCTGGCCGCCCGCCGTCGCCGCTGGCGCGCATGGCGTCGCGAAGGCCCGCCAGCATGGCGGGAAGCGCAGCCGCCTCGCGGACGGCGTAAACGCTGTCGTCCAATGTTTGCGCGGGCGGGGTCTCCTGGCCCGGGAACTGGGTATAGCGGTCCGCGCTGCCCCACAGCAGCACGTGTTTGCCCATCTGCAGCGCCTGTTCAACCGTGGTGGAAAAATGGGCGACCAGCAGGTCGCTGTCCGCGAGCTGCTCGAGAAAATCCTGTTCAACCCCGCACACCACCACATTGCGGCGCTGGCCCAGCCGGGAGAGGACGACTTGCGAGTCGACTTCGCGCTTGGGCCTGACGCGTATCGTGAGCTCGACGCCGTCAAGCCGCTCCACCGCATCGGCCAATGCCGACAGGCCGTCCATGTATTCGTCGGCGGTTTCCGCGATCCATGGGAAAAAGTCCGACCAGTTCTGGTAGTTGCCCGCATGCAGGATGCGCAGGGGCCGGCCGGGCTGGCGGCTGTTTTGGGCGGCCGGGTAGGCCAGGCGCACATCGCATTTCCGCACCAGGCCGCCCAGGTCCCGTTGGCCGCTCACGGGTGACCAGAACGCCGCCACGTCCACCAGGCGGTTGCAAGTCCTCTGGCTGAAAAGGGTATCGAGCACCGCCGCGGCAGGCGGCGAGCCGGAAGGCGGGTTGGAATTGTGGTTAAAGATGACGCGGGCCGCGCCGGCTTTTTTCGCCGCGTCCATCAGGGAGGCGGAGATCCAGGAATTGGCTTCATAGCTGGTGGCGCTGGGCGCGGCGAGGATGCGCATCAGCCTGGCGCCTTCGGTGATGACGGCCAGCATGACCGGGACCACCTGTGCGAAATACGGCTGGTAAAGGCGCCAGGCCGAGCGGACCTTCTCATCGCGGAGGGTGTGGCCCATGCCTTCGAGTGTTGCCAGAACCTGCCGCACGCGCGCTTCATCGCGGTGCAGCGGCGGGATCGCGAAAGTGCGCGCGGCGCCCTGGTTTTGCAGCTCCCTGAACAAATCGGCGTAATCGCTCCATGAGCCTTTGGTGGGCTGGAACACCGCTATTTTTGCGCCCTCGTCCTTCAGCGCCTGGCGCAAGCCGTTCTTGAGCTTGGGGGTGGGGGCCGCCACCCATTTCCCGCGGGGGCCGGCCGTGATACGGGCCGCGATTGCGCTTAAAAACGCATAGAGCGCGGGCCACGGCGGCCGGGCGCCCGCGATGAAATGGGCCTGGCCGTAGCTCCAGATTCTGGGCAACATGGCCTGGTGAAGGGCGGCCCAGTCCCCGGCCTCGACCCAGGCGCCGGCGCGGTTGCGGACGCGCCAGGGCCCTGGCGGCAGGGTTTCATGCAGCCGGTGCACGAGGCTGGCGTGTCCCCAGATGGACTGCCTCGCCATCAGGGCCACCGAAGGCGGCAGCGCGGCTGAAGCGGCGGCGCCGTCAAAATCGGCCAGTGCGGCGCCCGCCGCGGCGACACATTTTTCATGTCCCTGGCGGGAAAAGGCGGCAATGGTGCCCTGAACCGCGATACCCGCCTCACGTGCCGCGAAGAGCGCCGAAGGGGACAGCGCCACAGCCGCGGCGCCCGCCGGCAAGGGCGGCGCCAGCAGCACGTCCTCGCGGTCGAAAAAAACGACGGTGGCGGCCTGGTCCACGGCTTGCTGCAAGGCCGTGTCAGGCAAAGAGTTTCTTGACCTGGTTGAGGAAGCCGCTTTTTTTCACGAACAGCTCGGTGGGCAGGGACAGCGGCTGGTCGGTGATCTGCTTTCCGGCGATCGCCGGCGTCCAGAACAGCACGTCGCGGCCGGTGTTGGAGTACTCGCGCTGCTCGACGCCGTGGAAGGAATGGTCGCACTTCATGAAAAACAGCATGGAGTTGGGCACGTACTCGGCCGTGTACGCGACTTCGAAGTCGGCGTACTCAAAGCGTTCGGAGTCCCAGTCGGTGAAAGCCGGGTTGCGGGCCCGGTAGAAACTGGTGCCGAAGGGCTTTTGGGCTTCATCCTTGGGCAGGTAAAACGCGCCCACGATGGTCTTGCTGCCCGAGTCGGTGTGCGGCGAGATCGCGAAGTTGGAGTAGTCGCGCACCAACAGGCTTCGGGGCTCGATGCGGACCGTGGAGGGCCCGATCGCCGCTTTCTTGAGCTGCTCTTTCCGGTAGGCGGCGTTGACGTCCAGGAAGGGCTGGAATTTGGCGGTGATCCTGTCCAGGAATTCCTGGGAGTGGATCCAGGCTTCGAATTCCTGCCAGATCGCGCGGCCGCCTTCCGGGAATTTATCCAGGGTTTTCCTGGAAAGGTCCAGGCCCAGGCGCGATTCGTAGGGCGCGGGAAAACGGTCGTAGCTTTCGTTGGGGGGCAGGGCCGCGATCAGTGTTTCGTAGTACTGCGCGGGCAGCACGTCGCGCATGTAGAAGTAGGGGAAAGGGTCGGTGACGATCGCCACTTTTTCGAGATTGGCGTAGAGATGGTCTTTGATTTCTTGGTTCATGACAGCACTCACTGGGTCAATGGGTGGAGAAAATTCGGCGCCGGCGGCAAGTTGCCCTATTCCTGGCCGGCCTCGGGTTGCGATTCAAAGCGGTTGCTGACGACGCGGGCGGGCGAGCCGACCGCCACCGAACCGGGCGGCAGGGACTTGTGCACCACCGTGCCCGCGCCCAGCACGCAGCCTTTTCCGATTGTGACGCCGTCCAGGATGCGGCAGCCCGCGCCCATCCAGACGTCATCCTCGATCTTGATCCCGCTCTTGGTCAAGCCCTGTTCCCGGATGGCGACCGTCGTGTCCTCAAAGCGGTGGTTGGCGGGGATGATGACGGTATGCCCGGCGATGCGGACATCGTTGCCGATTTCGCAGCCGCCGTGGCCGTGCACCAGCGAATAGGCCTGCACCGTGCAGTTTTGCCCGATCGTGACGAAGCCGCCCTTTTTACCGGTATGGACCATGGCGCCGGGCCCGATGTAGGAGCTGTCGCCGATGCGGATTTTTCCGCTCTTGTGGCAATGGATGATCGCGTGGGCGTCAATGATGACGTTGCGGCCGAACTCCACGTTTTCAGGAAAACCCGTGAAGATGGCGGTGGGGTGGATGCGCACGCTGTCGTCGCAGCGGGGCACGCGCATGGGCCAGAACAGCCATTGCATGCGCCGCAGCCAGAATCCGAGGCGGGAATTTCGGGGTATCAGCAATTGGAGCTCCAGTCCTGGTCCACGTGGAATGAGCCGATCTGGTAGGTCTTGTGGGCGAAGTAGTCGCCCGCCATGACGGTGAAAGCCAGGGCCTGGTTGACCTTGTCTTCGAGGTAGCCGTTGCTCCAGAGCGAGACGTCGGCCGTGTATTCGCCGGACATCAGGGCCAGCTTGGGGATGGTGCAGCGGGCCTCGCCGGTGCTTCCCTCGAATGCCAGCTCCTGGCCGGGGGACTCGTTGGTCAGCAGGGCCACGATGCGGTCCATATTGTCCCGGATCGAAAAGCGCGCCACGAGTTTTTCATTCACCGGCTCTTTGGCGGCAATCGAAAAAACGATGCTGGCCGGGCGTCCCGTGGAGGGCGGGCGGCCGGCATCGTCGCCAATCGTCAGGTCCGTGATGCGCAGATTGCCCTTGCCGCTACGGTCCTTCCTGCTGCCTATGCCCGACACGGTGGCCTGCGTGGTCGAGGCCAGGTAGGAGGAGACCACTTCCGACGCGGGTCCGTCCAGCTTCATGCGGCCCGACTCCAGCCAGATGGCCCGCGTGCAAAGCGACTGGATGGCCTCCATCTGGTGGCTGACGAACAGCACGGTGCGCCCTTCGGAGGCGACCGTGTTCATTCTTCCCAGGCATTTGCGCTGGAATTCGGCATCGCCCACGGCGAGGACTTCGTCGATGACCAGGATTTCCGGGTCCAGGTGCGCGGCCACCGCGAAGCCGAGCCTCACGCGCATGCCGCTGGAGTATCTTTTGACCGGGGTGTCCAGGAATTCCTCGACGCCCGAGAACGCGACGATCTCGTCGAACTTGCGGCCGACCTCGCGGTGCGTCATGCCCAGCAGCACGCCGTTCATGTAGATGTTTTCACGGCCTGTGAGCTCGGGGTGGAAACCGGTCCCCACTTCCAGCAGTGAGCCGATACGGCCGCGGACCCTGATTTCACCTTCGTCGGGCGTGGTGATGCGGCTCAGCAGCTTGAGCAGCGTGCTTTTGCCGGCGCCGTTGCGGCCGACGATGCCGAGCACCTCCCCCTCCTTGAGTTCAAAGGAGATGTTGCGCAGTGCCCAGAAGCCTTTGTCGTCTTCCTGCGCATCCGCCGCGCCCTTGCGCGAGAAAAGGCCGGCGACGCTGTCGCGCAGGGTCTGGTAGGGCGCCATGCCGCCCAGCCTGTATTGTTTGCCAACGCCGTCAAGTCGCAGTATCGGAGCAGTCATCTGAATCTCAAAGCCGATCAACAAAGTCTTTTTCGAAGCGGGCGAAATACACCAGCCCGCCAATGGCCAGAACCACGATCGAAAGGGAGGACACGATCAGGCTGGGCATGTCGGGGGGCTTGACCCCCAGCAGGGACCACCTGAAGCCGTCTATCACGCTCACCATCGGGTTGAGCATGAATAGCCACTTCCAGTTTTCAGGGATCATCGACGTCGGGTAGATCACCGGTGTCACGAACATCCAGATCTGCGTCAGAAAGGGCATGGCCTGCTGCACGTCGCGGTATTTCGCGTTGATGGCGCTCAGCCACAGCGCAACCGCCATGGCCGAGGCCAGCGCCAGCAGGATGAAAACCGGCGCCAGCAAAACCTCCCAGCCCGGATAGACGCCGTACCAGACCATCAGCGCGATCAGGATCCCGAAGGAAATGGCGAAGTCGACGAGGCCGGAGAGAATGGACGACAGGGGTGCGATGAGCCGCGGGAAATAGATTTTCCCCATCATGCCGCCCATGGTCACCATGCTGGTGCTGCCCTGCGTCAAGGCCTTCGAAAACAGCTGCCAGGGCAGCAGGGCCGTCATGACGAATACCGGGTAGGGCAGGTTGTCGGACGGCAGGCCGCCCAGCTTGCCGAAGATGACGGTGAACACCACCATGGTCAGCAGCGGTTGCAAAATGGCCCACAGCACGCCTATGGCGGTCTGCTTGTAGCGGATCTTGATGTCGCGCGTGACCAGTATCCAGATGAGTTCGCGAAATCCCCAGAGCTCGCCGATATCCGGGAATCCCCAGCCTTTGCGGCTGGTGATGAGAACGGTCGTGTGATCTTTATGCATGTGCGGGCTTGTGGCTGTCTTGTGGCGGGTTTAACGGGAAACTGCGGCGGCCGCCTGGCCTTGCAGGTTGCGCACGTACCACGCGGTGGCTTTTTGCAGGCCGGCCTCGATCCGGTAGGCCGGGGAGTATCCCAGCAGCCGCGAGGCCTTGCTGATGTCCGCCAGCGAGTGCCTGACATCGCCCGAACGAAAGTCCCGGTAAACCGGGGCGGCGTTGCGCACCGCGGGAAAGTCCGGCGACAAGTAGGTCACCAGGTAGCGGTACAGCTGGTTGAGCGTGGTCTGGTCGCCCACCGCGACGTTGTAGACCTCATTGCTGGCATCGGGGTTGTCCGCGGTGGCCGCCAGCAGGTTCGCCTGCACCGCATTTTCAATGAAGCAGAAATCGCGGCTGGTTTCCCCGTCGCCGTTGATCAGCACCGGTTCGCCGGCCAACAGGGATGCGGTCCATTTGGGGATGACCGCCGCGTAAGCGCCGTTCGGGTTTTGCCGTTGACCGAACACGTTGAAGTAGCGCAGGCCTATGGTCTTGAAACCGTAGGTTTTGGCAAAAACGGCGGCGTAAAGTTCGTTGACGTACTTGGTGACGGCATAGGGCGACAGCGGCTTTCCGATGTTGGCCTCGACCTTGGGCAGTGCCGGGTGGTCGCCGTACGTCGAGCTGCTGGCGGCATAGACAAAACGCTTGACCTTGGCGTCCCGGCCGGCGACCAGCATGTTCAGGAAGCCGCTGATGTTGGTTGCGTTGGTGGCGATCGGGTTGTCGATGCTGCGCGGGACGCTGCCCAGGGCCGCCTGGTGCAGCACGTAGTCCACGCCGGCGCAGGCTGCCTGGCAATCCTCCAGCACGCAGATGTCGCCTTTGATGAAGTTGAACCTGGACCACTGCTCGGCCGTGACGCTGGCCTGCACGGCGTCCAGGTTGTGCTGGTAGCCGGTGGCGAAGTTGTCCAGGCCGACGACACGCTGGTCCAGCTTGAGGAGGTGCTCCAGCAGGTTGCTGCCGATGAAGCCGGCCACCCCCGTCACCAGCCAGGTGGCGGGGTGGGCGGGGAGGTGGGCCTGCAGTTGTTGGTACTTGCTGCTTGACATGTTAGAGCCGCAGGTCCGACGCCTGCGCGGGGAGAAGGTATTTCAGGTCATACAGGACATGGGTTTCGGCGCCCAGTTTCCGTATGGCGGCTTCGCCCATTTCCTTGAACTGGTGATGGGCGACGGCCAGGATGATGGCGTCGTAGGCGCCCGCCTTCGGTTGCGCCACGAGCGGTATGCCGTATTCCCGCCGGGCTTCGTCCGCGTCGGCCCACGGGTCAAAGATGTCGACCACGCAGTTGTAGTCCTTGAGTTCGGCCACCATGTCGATCACGCGGGTGTTGCGCAGGTCGGGGCAGTTTTCCTTGAAGGTCAGGCCCATGACCAGCACTTTCGCGCCGTCCACGTGGATGCGCCGCTTGGTCATCGCCTTGACGAGCTGGGCCACCACATAAGCGCCCATGCCGTCGTTGAGCCGCCTGCCCGCGAGGATGATTTCGGGGTGGTAGCCGATGGACTGGGCCTTGTGGGTCAGGTAATACGGGTCCACCCCGATGCAGTGGCCGCCCACCAGTCCGGGCCTGAAGGGCAGGAAATTCCATTTGCTGCCGGCCGCCTGCAACACCGCTTCGGTGTCTATGCCCATGCGGTTGAAGATGATGGCCAGCTCGTTGATCAGGGCGATGTTGAGGTCGCGCTGCGTGTTTTCGATGACTTTTGCGGCCTCGGCGACCTTGATGCTGGCCGCCTTGTGCGTTCCTGCTGTGATGATTTCGTTGTACAGGCGGTCGACCAGGTCGGCGGTTTCCGGGGTCGACCCGGAGGTGACTTTTTTGATATTGGTCAGGCGATGCTGCTTGTCACCGGGGTTGATCCGCTCGGGCGAGTAGCCGGCGAAAAAATCCCGGTTGAAAACCAGGCCGGAAAATTTCTCGAGCACCGGCACGCAGTCCTCTTCGGTGGCGCCCGGATAGACGGTGGATTCGTAAATGACGATATCGCCGGCTTTGAGCACCTTGCCGATCAGTTCGCTGGCCCGCACCAGCGGCGTGAGGTCCGGCCGCTTGTGTTCGTCAATCGGCGTGGGCACCGTGACGATAAAGCAGTTTGCCGCGGCAAGGTCGGCCGCGTTCGCGGTAAAAGTGAGGTGGCTGGCGGCCTGGAGCTCTTGCGGCTCGGTCTCCAGCGTGTGGTCGTGGCCCGATTTCAGCTCCGCGATCCGGGCTTCATTGATGTCAAAGCCGATGACGGCCCTTTTTTTTCCGAACTCCACCGCCAGCGGAAGGCCTACATAGCCGAGGCCGATGATCGCGATCCGGATGTCGGGTAGTGTGTTCGGGTGAGTCAGCGACATATCAAAAGACTTGTTTCGGATTTTCGAAAGAGGCGTTGCCGCCCACTCCGGTCCGCGTTGTTAATAGCTCTATCTCGGCTTTGCCGTGCCGGCCGTCGGGGATTTTGACGCCTGGGCAGCCAGTTTAGCTTTTGCCGTTGCTTCGCTGAAAATGGGTCGAAAGGCCCGTCGGCGTCCTGAATGGGGTGCCACGCGGCATCCGCATGCCGTTTCGCGGGGCGGGCGGCGTTCCCGGGAGGGCGGCCGCCAAGTTTAAGCTGCATTTGGCTTCGATCCGGCATTTCGCTTGCAAAAGCGGAAAACCCGGCCAGTTTGCCGGGGAAAACGGCCTGCCGCAGCAAAAGCGCTCGCTTATGCGGCCATGCCGGGATTTTGGGGGTGCCCGGATGCGGCACAATTTGGCCGAGCCAAATACTCGCGACAATCGTCAATCCGGGCTTTGCCGCAGCCGTCGACATGTGATGCGACGTGGGCGAAGCGAACGGACCGAGCCAGAAACTCCCCCTAGAGACCTCATGCAACCCAGAACCCGCAATTTAACGCTTTGGCTGATCGGAGCGGCACTCCTGTTTCCGCTGTTTATCCAGCTGTCCGGCGGCATTTACAACAGCCCCCGCTACGTCGTCGATTCCGGCGGCGTGCTCAGCACCTTGCCATTGCCGATCTCCATAGGCGCCTGTGTTTTCGGCATCCTCGCGCTTGCGCAGAACCGCCGCCAGGCCTTGCCGGCGGCGGTTTTTATCGCCGTGCTCGCCGCGGCCATGCTGTTGTCCATGGTGTTCGCGGGGGAAAACCTGGACATTGAAAAGCGCAAGACCCTGCTTGCGGCGCAGTTCCTGCTGCCCACCATGGGCCTGGTGCTGGGCCAGCTGGTGCGTGATGAAGAGGATGTGATTCCCCGGGCCTTTATGTGGGTGCTGCTTCTGCTGGTCCCGGTGCAACTGGCCATTGGGTGGTGGCAGAAGACGCTGACGCTGACGCACCACATCTATGTCTTCAGCATTTACCAGCATTTCCAGTTTGTGCCCGTCATCTTCATCGCCGCCTTCTGCGTGGCCGTGGTGCACCTCTGGGAGCGCCACAAGACCTTGCTGCGCTGCCTGACCGTTGTCATGGGGGTGTATGCCGTCGCCAGCGCGTCTTTCCTGACCGTGGGCCTTTACAGCGCTTTTGTGCTGCTGTTTTTCTCCAAAAAAATGTGGGGGCTCAGGACGGCCCGCCTGACCAGTTTTGTGGTGTTCGGTGCGGGCATCGTGGCGGCGGTCCTGGCCGTTGGCGTGTATTACAGCCTTGCCAAAACCAACACCAGCGTTGCCGACGACAACGGGCAGTACGTGGGCAAGTTCGACACGCTGGTGGAGGGCAAGATGCCGGTGAATATCCGGGACCGCCTGGGCGACTGGGCGCTGTTTCGCAACGGAATCACCGAAAACGCCCGCACGCTGGTGTTCGGGCATGTGGAGCCCCTGCCGCGCGCGGTCAAGACCAGCGCCCACAACTGGTATCTCGATTTCACGTACAGCTTCGGCCTGGTTTCGCTCCTGCCGATGTTCGGGTTGATTGCCTTTACCGCGCACCTGGTCTGGCGGCGGCGCAAATCCATTTCGGGCCAGACCTGGTGGCTTGCGGCGCTGGTGGCCTTTTTGGTGCTGGTTGACAGCAATTTCAAGGTCACGCTGAGGCAGCCTTACCCGGGAATTTTTGCGTACTTTCTCTGGGGCTTGTTGCTCACACGCTTGCGTTTGCATGTGCCGTCGCAGCGTGGCTGAGTTTTGCGCGGCCCCATGAGCACTCCCTCTGCAAACCTTAGGGGCGGGATACTGATCAGCACGGCGGGTGTGTTCGGTTCGGCCTTTTTGTGGCTGCTCAGTTTCAAGGCCGTTGCCCTGTGGATGGGGCCGGAAGGCGTCGGGCTTTTTTCGCAGCTCAGGCAGATGGCGCAAGCCGCCACGGTGGGCGCGACGTTTGGCGGCACGAATTCCGTCGTTCAGGGACTGTCGGAGCGTTCGGAAGAAGCAGCCCGCAGGCAATTTCGCGCGACGGCGGCGCGCCTTGTCGGTGCATCCGGCGTGATGGTGGTAATGGCAATACTTGCCGCCGCGCCTGTGTTGACCCAGTTTTTCCTGTCGTCCAATGCGCCTGAGCTTGTGGCGACGGTACGCTGGCTTGCGCTGGCCGTGCTGCTCAATGTCGCCGGGACTTATGCACTGGCTGTGCTCAACGGCTATCGCTCCTACCCCTATCTTGCCCTGGCGCAGATCGCCGGGCCCGCAGCGCTCGTGATGCTGCTGGCGGTCGCATGGTGGTGGCGCTTGCCGCCCGATCCTTTTGTGCTGTCCATGTCTTTTGTGGTGTGCTTCGGCATCACCTGTCTTGCGGGCCTGTTCGGGGTCTCGCGTTTGCCCCGGCCCGCCCTCATATTGCCGGCGCCGCGGCTGGCCAAGGCCGAAAGCCGTGTCTTTCTCCGGTTCGCGCTGTCCAACCTTGCAGCGGCGCTTTCCACCACCCTGGCATTGCTGTTGATCCGGTCCTGGGTGATTGAGGCGCGCGGACTGGCATTTGCCGGCCTGTTCGATGCGGGCTGGACATTGACCTTCAACTACACCACGCTGTTCCTGACCGCCTGCAGCGCGATATACCTTCCGCTGCTGACCCGGGCCACCGATGCGCAAAGCCAGAAGGCTTGCATGCTCAAAACGGCCTATCTGGTCTTGGCCGGCGGCGTGCTGGTTTGTTATGGCATGGTCCTTTTGAAAGGCCCGCTGATCAATCTGCTGTACAGCCCGGCGTTCCAGCCGTCGGGACAGGTCCTCGTCGTGCTGGTGATCGCGGTTCTTTTCCGCAGCATCTCCTGGGTGTATGGAACCATGATTCTTGCCACCAGGAATTCACGCGTCCTGTTGCTCTCCGACCTGGCACTCAACCTCGGCCTTCTTGCGACTGTCAAAGTTGCGCTTGTGAACTTTTCTTCCCTGGCGGCGCTGGCGTGGGCCTTCGTGCTGCCGAACTTTCTGTACCTGGTGTTTGTGGTGGAATATGCGGGATATAAAAATCCGTTGATGCGGCGCAGGCATATCTGGCCCTTTTTGCTGGTGGCAACGCTTCCGCTGCTGATGCTGGTGCTGACGGGTGCGGGGGCTGCGCCGGATTGGACCCTTGGGCAATGGCTGGCCATGGTTGCCGGCCCGGCGGTGGCCGCCGCATCACTGGTCGCTTACAAAAGGGTGGTGCTGTGAAAAATCTACGGGCGGATATCGAGCGTTACCAGCGATTCATGGGGCATGCCGGGCCGGTTTCCACCCTCAGGCTGCTCGCCAATTGCTTCAACCCGCGCATGGCGCCCGTGGTCCTGATCCGTCTGGCGGAGTTTTTCTTTGAGCGGCGATTGGGCGTGCTTGCCAAACTGTGCACCATGGCAAACGTCGCCGTCTTCGGTATCGAATCATCCCCCCAGGTCAAGATAGGCGGCGGGCTGTTTTTGCCGCATACCGTGGGTACCGTGCTGGGCGCCGAAAAGATTGGCGACAATGTCACCATCCTGCAAGGGGTGACCCTGGGAACGGCGGAGCCGGACAAGGGGTTCACGGTGTCGCTGCGGCCAGTCATAGGCAATGACGTGGTTCTGGGCGCCGGGGCCAAAGTGATCGGCCGCGTCACGGTCGGCGACCACGCCAAAGTCGGCGCCAATGCCGTGGTACTGCAGGACGTTCCCCCCCATGCTGTTGCGGTCGGGGTTCCCGCCAGAATCATTCTTCGCACTGAAGCCGCAAACGTCCAGGAAAAAAATTGACTCGCCTTTCTTTAAGCGCCTCACTGGTGATCTACAAACCGGAGCTGGCAACGCTGGAACGCACACTGCTCGCTTTGCAGGAAGCCGCTCGCGTGGCCAAACAGGATCGCGAACTGCTTCTGGAGCTGACCCTCGTTGACAACTCCTGCGATGCCGCCCTGCACGAGCATCTCGGCCAGTGGCTTGAGGCACGCCGTGCCGCCATGTCCGATTGGACGGTGAGCCTGCTGCTGTCGCCCGGCAATATCGGCTACGGCAGGGGCAACAACCTTGTCATTGAAGCGGCCCGTTCAGACTACCACCTGGTGGTAAACCCCGATCTGTTCGTGGCGCCCGACGCGCTGCGGGAAGCATTGCGGTTTCTGGAGGACCACCCCGAAACCGGCCTGTTGACGCCGGCGGTATTTGGCGAGGACGGCGAGAGGCACTACCTGTGCAAGCGCCATCCCACCCTGCTCGTCATGTTTCTGCGCAGTTTTTCCCCCAAATGGCTGCAATCGTGGTTCAGGCCGACGCTTGCCGAATTTGAGATGCTGGATTGCGACTATGAGAAACCGATTTTTGGCGTGGAGTACCCGACGGGGTCCTGCATGTTCTTTCGGACCAGCGTGCTGCAGCGGATCAAGGGATTTGATCCGGATTATTTCCTGCACTACGAAGACGCCGACATAGGCCGCAGGACTTTGCAGGTGGCAGGGGTCGTCTATGTTCCCTCCGTCAAGGTTGTGCACCAGTGGGCGCGGGACACCCATCGCTCGTGGGCATCGAGGCTGGTGACCGTTCGCTCCGGTTTGCTTTATTGGCGAAAGTGGGGTGGCGTGTTCAGCAGCAAGGCTGATGCTGGCCTGGCCGGAAAAAATGCCGCGGAAAGTGGCGTGCGGGCGGGGAAGACGGGCACGCCGCGGCCTGCCGTTCCGGCGGGCGCGGGAAAGACCGTCCTGGTGACGGGCGCCAACGGTTTTATAGGGAGAGCCGTTTGTTCCGACCTGGCGTCAAGGGCCTACCGCGTGCGCGGTGTTGTACGGCATCCGCATCGCACGGTTTCGCAGGGCGAATTTGAGTGCTTGTCAATGGATGAAATTGACGCGAATACGGATTGGTCGGGTGCGCTGGATGGCGTGGATACCATTGTTCACCTTGCCGCACGTGTTCATTTGATGCGCGAAACCGCGTCGGACCCTCTTGCTGAATTTCGCCGGACCAATGTGGCCCTGACCTTGAATCTCGCGCGCCAGGCCGCCGCCGCGGGCGTGCGGCGTTTTATCTTTATCAGCTCCATCAAGGTCAATGGCGAGGTGACGCCGGTGGGCCAGCCTTTTACGGCAGAAGATGCGCCGCATCCTATCGATCCTTACGGCATCTCCAAGCTTGAAGCCGAACAGGGCTTGTTGACGCTTGCGGCTGAAACCGGGCTGGAGGTGGTCATTATCCGGCCGGTGCTGGTTTACGGGCCGGGCGTGAAGGCCAACTTCCACTCCATGATGCGTTGGCTGATCAAGGGCTTACCCCTTCCGCTGGGTGCTTTGTCGAACCGGCGCAGTTTTTTGGCCTTGGGCAACCTGACGGACCTGATTGCAGTCTGTGCGCAGCATCCAGCCGCCACCAACCAGGTTTTTCTGGCCAGTGATGGCGAGGACCTTTCGATCTCGGGACTGCTGCGCCGCACCGGAGTGGCGCTGGGCAAGTCCGCCAAGCTGATTCCCGTGCCGGTCATGGTACTCAGGGGGGCTGCGCGTCTGGCGGGCCAGGAGGCCGTCATGCAGCGATTGTGTGATTCGTTGCAGGTGGACATCTCGAAAACACAGCGGGTCCTGGGCTGGGCCCCCCCCGTGGACGTGGACGACGCGCTGAAAGAAACCGCCCGGCAATATCGGTACGGCAGCACATGACAGACACAACGCCGCCTGCCGTTTTTTTGACGGGACGAACCAGCACTATCGGGTCGCTGCTGCTTCCTTTGCTGCTGCAGCAAGGCCTTCAGGTGCAGGCATTGGGACGCCAAGCCCCGGCTGAGGAGGATCGTGCACCGGGCCTGGCCTGGTTCAAGACGGACCTGGCCGCGCCCGCGCAGGAACTGCCCCCGGTCCAGGCCGGCGCCCTGATCCACACCGCAAGCCTCTGGCTGCTGCCGGGCTGGCTCGAAAAATTCCACGCGCGCGGCGTGCGGCGCGTCATTGCCTTCAGCTCGACCAGCCGTTTCACCAAGCTGGCCTCGGCCAGCCCTTATGAGCTGGAGGTGGTCAACAAGCTGATCGCGGCCGAGGAGCACCTGGCGGCCGAGTGCGAGCGGCTGGGCATGGCCTGGACGATTTTCCGGCCCACGCTGATTTACGGCGGCGCCGGCGGGGACCGCAACGTGGCCGACATCGCGCGCCTGGTACGCCGCTTCGGCTTTTTCCCGCGTTTCGGCCAGGCCCTGGGCCGGCGCCAGCCTGTGAATGCGCGCGACCTGGCCCTGGCCTGCGTGCAAAGCCTGGACGTGGCCGCCAGTTTCAACAAGGCCTACAACCTCAGCGGCGGCGAAACCCTGGCCTATGTCGACATGGTGCGGCGCATCTTTGAAACCCTGGGCCGCAAGCCGGTGTTCATTCCCGTCCCGATCTGGGCCTTCCGTGTCGCGGTGCGGCTGGCGCGGCTGCATCCGCGCTTTTCGCACCTGACGGCCGACATGGCGCTGCGCATGCAGGCCGACCTGGTGTTCGACCACCAGGACGCCACGCGCGACTTCGGCTACCGCCCGGGCCGCTTCGATCCGGCCTACCTGACCACGCTGCGCTGACCCGGCCACCCTGTGCCGTGGGGGCGCCGGCTATGTTGCACAATGGCGCCATCCTCCCTTTTTAGACCTTTGGCCATGAGCGACACCTCCATGACTGATCCTGACCTCTCCCACGTCGGCCCGCGCGACAAAGCCGAAATCCTGGCCCAGGCGCTGCCCTACATCCGCAAGTTCCACGGCAAGACCCTGGTCATCAAATACGGCGGCAACGCCATGACCGACCCGGCCCTGCAAGCCGACTTCGCCGAGGACGTGGTGCTGCTCAAGCTGGTGGGCATGAACCCGGTGGTGGTGCACGGCGGCGGCCCGCAGATCGAGGCCGCGCTGAACCGCCTGGGCAAAAAGGGCCACTTCATCCAGGGCATGCGCGTCACCGACGAGGAAACCATGGAAGTCGTCGAATGGGTGCTGGCCGGCCAGGTGCAGCAGGACATCGTGGGCCTGATCAACCAGGCCGGCGGCAAGGCCGTGGGCCTGACCGGGCGCGACGGCGGCCTGATCCGCGCGCAAAAGCTCAAGATGCTGGACAAGGACGACGCCTCCAAGGAGCACGACATCGGTTTTGTCGGCGACATCGTCAGCATTGACCCCAGCGTGGTCAAGGCCCTGCAGGACGACGCTTTCATCCCGGTGATCAGCCCTATAGGCTTCGGCGAGGAAAACGAGAGCTACAACATCAACGCCGACGTGGTCGCCGGCAAGCTGGCCACGGTGCTCAAAGCCGAGAAGCTGGTGCTGCTGACCAACACGCCCGGCGTGCTCAACAAGGCCGGCGAGCTGCTCACCGACCTGAGCGCCCGCGAGATCGACGAACTGTTCGCCGACGGCACGATCTCGGGCGGCATGCTGCCCAAGATCGAGGGCGCGCTGGATGCGGCCAAGAGCGGCGTGAACTCGGTGCACATCATCGACGGCCGGGTGCCGCACGCCATGCTGCTGGAGATCCTGACCGACCAGGCCTACGGCACCATGATCCGAAGTCATTGATACCCCCCCGAAGCGCCTTCGGCGCCTCCCCCCGAGGGGGCGCCACCTGCGGCCCGGCAAAGCCGGTTCCGCGCTGGCACTCGTAGGAGACCCCATCGTATTGCTGAGGGCCTTGAAATGCGTTTACTTTTAGTGGAAGACGACGTGATGGTGGCCAGCGGCATCAAGCTGGGGCTTAGCGACGCCGGTTATGCGGTCGACTGGGTCGGCAGCGCCGAGCGGGCCGAGGAAGTCCTGCAGGGCGAAACCTTTGACGCCGCCATCATCGACATCGGCCTGCCGCGCATCGACGGGCTGGAGCTGACCCGGCGCCTGCGCCGCGGCGGCCTGGCCATGCCGGTGCTGATCCTGACCGCGCGCGACGCCCTGCAGGACCGGGTCCAGGGCCTGGACCTGGGCGCCGACGACTACATGGTCAAGCCCTTTGAGCTGCCCGAACTGCTGGCGCGCCTGCGCGCGCTGCTGCGCCGCTCGCAGGCCGCCACCAGCGCCACCCTGAGCTTTGGCGCGCTGGAACTCGACACCGCCAACCGCGAGGCGCGCGCCAACGGCCAGCTGATAGAGCTGGGCCCGCGCGAATGGACGGTGATGGAATACCTCTTGATCAACGCCCCCAAGCCGGCCAGCAAGGACAAGCTCCTGCAGGCCATGACCGGCTGGGACAAGGAGATCACGCCCAACGCCATCGAGGTCTATATCTCGCGCCTGCGCGGCAAGCTGGAGCCGCACGGCATTGCCGTGCGCTCCATCCGCGGTTTTGGCTACCGCCTGGAACTGACGGAAGCCGCGCCCGGCTTGCCCGGCGCGGGCGCCGAGTAAGCGCCGCGCGCATGGACGCTTCCGGCCGTTCCTGGGCCGACCGCCTCAAGGCCCGACTGGCCGCCCTGGCCGCGCGAGCCGGCCGCAGCCGCCTGATGCCGCCGGCCATGAAGTCCGGCCTGCAGCGCCGCCTGCTCTTGCTGCTGCTGGTGCCGCTGGGGATTTTTGCGCTGGTCAGCGTTTACTTCGACTACCAGACCGCCGGCAACGTCGCGCTGCAAAAGGACCAGCAGCTGGCGCGGCTGATCCCCTTGCTGGCCGATTCCGTGGTGGGGCCCGGCATCACGCCCGGCGGGCGTGAGCCCTTGCTATTGCTGGCGCCACCCGTGGACGACTTCCTCAAGGGCCGCATCGGCTTCGCCGGGTTCCGGATTTCCGATGTCCAGGGCGAATTCATGGCGGGGGAGGAATGGATCCCCGAACTCCTGCCGGCCACGCATGAGACCGAGTTCCACAGCATCGAACACAAGGGCGTGACCTACCGCATCGCGGCCCAGCGCGCCAACACGGCCGCGGGCGAGTTGATCGTGCAGCTGGCCGACGGCTCAGACCCGCGCCAGCAGTGGGTGCGCTCCGTGCTGCTCAAGGTCATACTGCCCAACCTCATCCTGGTGATGGCCGCGGGTTTTGCGCTCAACTGGGCCGTCACGCGCGCGCTCAAGCCGCTGATCGAACTCAAGGACGCGGTGGAGCGCCGCAGCCCGCGCGACCTGAGCGCCATAGACCCGCAGACCACGCCCGCCGAGGTCCAGCCGCTGGTCAGCGCGCTGAACCGGCTGTTCGGCCTGGTCAACGACCAGGCCGAGGGCCAGCGCCGTTTTGTGGCCGACGCCGCGCACCAGCTGCGCACGCCGCTGGCCGGGCTGCAGGCGCAGGTCGAGGCCTGGGCCCAGGCGGCGCGGGTGGCGCAGGCCGCGGGTTCGGACGGCGCCGTCACGCTGTCGGCCGAGAAGATCACCAAGCTGCGCAATGCGACCCGGCGCACTTCGCAGCTGGCCAACCAGCTGCTGGCGCTGTCGCGCGCCGACGCCACGGCCGCCGCCGCCCAGCCCATGCAGCGGGTGGACCTCAAGGACCTTTGTGAGTCCATACTGCCGTTGCACCTGGACGCCGCCGCCCGCAAGGGCATAGACCTGGGGCTGGAGGCCGAGCCCGCCCAGACCACGGGTTATGAATGGCTGCTGCGCGAACTGCTGGGCAACCTGGTCGACAACGCCGTCAAGTACACGCCGGCCGGCGGCACTGTCACCCTGCGCTGCGGCCTCAGCGCCGGCTCGCCGCCGCCGGACGCCGGCGGCGACCCCGAGCATCCGCGCTGGGGCGTGTTCCTGGAGGTCGAGGACGACGGCCCGGGCATTGCGCCCGATGAGCGCGCCAAGGCCTTGCAGCGCTTTTACCGGGTCCAGGGCACGGAAGGCGAGGGCAACGGCCTGGGCCTGGCCATCGCCAGCGAAATTGCCCGCGTCCACCATTCGCAGCTGGAGCTGGGCGACGGCGGCACAGAGGCCTCGGGACCGCGCGGATTGCGGGTGCGCCTGAGTTTGTAGTCCGCCCGCCACAGTGAGCGCTCGCTGTTATGAAACAGAACGTTGTAGCTACGCCTCACGCGTTAAAACCCGGGCTGTTCAAGCCCTGAACCGTCACTTCCCTGTGCGAGAATGAATTGCAACGATATCCGGTTTTTTGAAACATTCTCCACTCGATCGCCTATGTCCGACCTTGCGCCTGAATCCGAACTGAGCCCCCAGGGCACGCCAGCCTCCGCCGAGCCTGCGGTGCGCAAGCGCCCCAAACCGGGGGAGCGCCGGGTCCAGATCCTGCAGGCGCTGGCGACCATGCTGGAGCAGCCGGGCGCCGAACGCATCACCACCTCGGCCCTGGCGGCCAGGCTGGAAGTCAGCGAAGCGGCGCTTTACCGCCATTTCGCCAGCAAGGCCCAGATGTTTGAAGGCCTGATCGAATTCATAGAGCAAAGCGTCTTCACCCTGATCAACCAGATCGGCGAACGCGAGCCCGACCACTCGATTCGCACCCGCAAGCTGGTGGTCATGGTGCTGCAGTTCGCCGAGAAAAACCCCGGCATGACCCGCGTCATGGTCGGCGATGCCCTGGTGTTTGAAAACGAGCGCCTGCAGGAACGCATGAACCAGTTCTTCGACAAACTGGAATCCAGCCTCAAACAAAGCCTGCGCGACGCGGCAGCCGCCAGCGGCGCCGCCACCCCCACGGTGGACGCCCAGGTACGTGCCTCGGTCATCGTGGCCTTTATGGTCGGCCGTTTGCAGCGTTTTGCCCGCTCGGGTTTCAAGCGCCTGCCATCGGAACATCTAGAAGCCAGCCTGGCGACAATCCTGGCCTAAACAGACGACTCCTATCTAGTGGGGGCCATAGGCGCCCGTCCCCTGCAAGGGGAAAAGGCGCGACACGGAGTGCGCGTCCGATAGGGACGATTCTTCCCCAGCAGGGGCCGGGATCCGGCTTTGCCGGTCCCAAGGCGCCTGTCCCCTTGAGGGGAGGGGGCGCTACACGAAGTGAGCGCCAGCAGGGGGGCCTATCTACCAGTTCCAGAGCGTGCCGTCGTGCTGCAAGCGGTTCACCGGCAGGTAGGCGCGCTGGTAGGGGTATTTGGCGGCCAGCTTCTCGTCGATTTCCACGCCGTGGCCCGGCGTTTCGCCGCAGTGCATAAAACCCTTGTCGAAGCGGTAGCTGTGTGGGAAGACCTCGTCGGTCTGCTCGGTGTGGCGCATGTATTCCTGCACGCCGAAGTTGGGCACCCAGGTGTCGAAGTGCAGGGCCGCGCCCATGCACACCGGTGACAAATCGGTCGCGCCGTGGCAGCCGGTGCGCACCTGGTGCAGGGAGGCGAAGTCGGCGATGCGCCGCAGGTGGGTGATGCCGCCGGCGTGCACGACGGTGGCGCGTATGTAGTCGATCAACTGGTTCTGGATCAGGTCCTTGCAGTCCCAGATAGTGTTGAAGATCTCGCCCACGGCCAGCGGCGTGGTGGTGTGCTGGCGTATCAGGCGGAAAGCCTCCTGGTTTTCGGCCGGCGTCGCGTCCTCCAGCCAGAACAGGTGAAAAGGCTCCAGCGACTTGCCCAGCCGGCCCGCTTCGATGGGCGTCAGGCGATGGTGCGCGTCGTGCAGCAGATGGATGTCAGGCCCCACGGCCTGGCGCACCGCGTCGAACAGCTTGGGTGTGTGAAGCAGGTATTTTTCGCTGCTCCAGTCGTGCTCGCTGGGCAGGTTGCCATCGGCCGGCTCGTAAAACATGCTGCCCTTGCCCACGCCGTAGACTTTTTCCAGGCCCGGCACGCCGCTTTGCGCGCGTATCGCCTGGTAGCCCATCTCCTTGTAGCGCAGCACCTCGTCCACCGTGTGGGCGATGTCGCTGCCGTTGGCATGGCCGTAGACCATCACGCCGTTGCGGCTGCGCCCGCCCAGCAACTGGTACAGCGGCAGGCCGGCGGCCTTGGCCTTGATGTCCCAGAGGGCGGTGTCCACCGCGGCAATCGCGCTCATGGTCACCGGGCCGCGCCGCCAGTAAGCGCCCTTGTAGAGGTATTGCCAGATGTCCTCGATCTGGTGCGCGTCGCGGCCTATCAGGCAGGGAATGACGTGTTCGGTCAGGTAGCTCACGACCGCCAGCTCGCGCCCGTTGAGCGTGGCGTCGCCGATGCCGCTCAGGCCTTCGTCGGTTTCAATCTTGAGGGTGACGAAGTTGCGGCCGGGGCTGCAGACAATGACGCGGGCGTTGGTGATTTTCATGAAAGGTCAGGGGGTAATAAAAGAATGACAGTCGGGGAGGCTGCGGCTTTCAGCCGTTCCAGCCGAGGTGGCCGAGGAAGTCGCGCGTGCGCGCCACCGTGGGGTTCTCAAAAATCTGCGCGGGCGGGCCTTCTTCCAGGATGGCACCGTTTTCAAACACCACCACCCAGTTCGCCACGCGCTGCGCAAAACTCATTTCGTGCGTGACCACGATCATGGTCATGCCTTCCTGGGCCAGCTTTTTCATCACATTGAGCACCTCGCCCACGGTTTCCGGGTCCAGCGCTGAGGTCGGCTCGTCGAACAGCATCACCTCAGGCTCCATGGCCAGCGCGCGGGCTATCGCCACGCGCTGTTGCTGGCCGCCCGAGAGGTTGGCCGGGAAGTTTCCGGCCTTGGACTCCAGCCCCACTTTCTCGAGCAGCGCCATGGCGCGTTTGCGCGCGTCGGCTTCGCTCATGCCCAGCACGGTGATGGGGCCCATGGCCACGTTGTCCAGCGCCGTCTTGTGCGGGAACAACTCAAAACTCTGGAACACCATGCCCATGCGCTGGCGCACCTTGCGCACCTCGGTCTCCCGCGTGGGCAGCGGGATGCCGTCCAGCAGCACGCGCCCGCCGTTCAAGGTTTCCAGCGCGTTGGTACAGCGCAGCAGCGTCGACTTGCCCGAACCGGATGGTCCGATCAAACACATCACCTCGCCCTTGTTCACTTGCAGCGAGACGCCGTTGAGCGCCACAAAATCGCCGTAGAGCTTGCGCACGTTCTCGTAGACCAGCACGGGCGGCTGCTCCGCGCCCTTGCGCGCCGCGGTGGCGCCGCCTTGTCGGGTAGCTGATGTCATTCCTTGACTCCGTATTTTTTGTGGATCCAGTCCACGAGTTTTGCCTGGGGGTAGCCCATCAGCCAGTAAATCGCGGCCATGGCGGTCAGCATTTCCAGCACCCGGAAGGTCTGGGCGCGTATCTGCATGGAGGTATAGGCCAGCTCGCTGACGGCGATCACCGACACCAGCGAGGTGTCCTTGAACAGCGAGATCCAGGTGCTGGCCAGCACCGGCAGGATGCGGCGCGCCGCCTGCGGGATCACCACCTTGAACATGGCCTGGCGGCGCGACATGCCCATGGCCAGCGCCGCCTCCATCTGGCCCTTGCGTATGGAGTTGATGCCGGCGCGAAAGGTCTCGGCGTTGTAGGCCGAGATGTTGAGCACCAGCGCGACCAGCGCCGTCGTCAGCGCCGAGAACTGCACGTCGAAGGCGATAGGCATCACGTAGAAGGCCCAGTAGATCACCAGGATCAGCGGCAGGTTGCGGAAAAACTCCACAAAGGCCAGCGAGACGGAGCCCAGCAGCTTGTTGGACGACAGCCGCATCAGCGCCAGCAATATGCCGCCCGGCACGGCCAGCAGCATGGTCAGCACCGTCAGGCCCACGGTCATGAGCGCGCCGTCCCACAGCGCGCCGCGATGCGTCCAGATGACGTTCCAGTCGAAATTCATGAGCGCCCCAGGTGTGCGAGTTTTTGGTACATGCGGTCGACGACGCGGGTCACCGGGAACAGCACCAGGAAGTACAGCACCATCACGGCCGTGAACACCTCGACCGGCCGGTAGCTCTGGCCGGCCACGGTTTCAGCGCGGTGCATCAGCTCGGGCACGGCGATCACGGTGGCGATGGCCGTGTCCTTGATCGCCATGGTCAGCACCGAGCCGAAGGCCGGCAGCATGCGTATCGTGGCCTGCGGCAGGATGATCTTGCGCAGGATCTGCGCGCGCGACATGCCCAGCGCCAAGCCGGCGCGCGTCTGCCCGGGGCGTATCGATTCAATGCCGGCGCGGATGATCTCGGAGGCATAGGCCGCGATGTGCAGCGTCAACCCCACCAGCGCCGCCCAGAAGGGCGGAAAGGTCACGCCGGCCAGCAGCGGGAACGCGAAGTAAATCCACACCAGCACCACCAGGATGGGGATGGCGCGCATGGTGTCCACGTAAAACACCAGCACGGTGCTGAGCCAGCGCGGGCCGTACAGGCGCAGCAGCGCGATCACCAGCCCGGTCAGGATGCTGGTCACCGCGCTGACCACGCTGAGCAGCACGGTGATGCCCAGCCCGCCGGCGAAGAAACGCCAGTTCTCGATGATCGGTGAAAAATCCACGTCCATGAAAGGTCCGTCCGGGGTGAAATAGGGATGGCGCGGCCCGCCTGGCCAAGCAGCGGACCGCGATGTGACAGGAGGCGGATTACTTCAGGTTCTGCGTCATGCGCGCTTCTTCGGCCTGCAGTTGCGGCTCCATGCGCTTTTCGACCTCACGCAGCCAGTCCAGGTAGACCTGCTCGTTCTTGTTCACGCCCATGCCGGTCTTGATCTCGAAGATCTTGCTGTCCTGGCAGTTGTTTTCTTTCGGGAACACCGCCAGGCCCTTGACCTTTTTATTGATGTTGGGCCAGAGCATGCGGTTCAGCGGCGCCACGTCGGAGCGGCCGGCCAGCACCTCCTCAATCGGCGCGACCGAGCCTGAATTGGCCACACCGCGCAGCTTGGCCTTGGAGAATTGCTCGCGCACCAGGGGCTCCTCTCCCGCGCCCGAGAAATAGGCCATGGTGATCTCGGGCTTGTTGAAGTCTTCCAGCGTCTTGGCATTGGTGAACTTCGGGTTGTCGGCGCGGCCGAACATGCACACGCCGGTGCTCGAGAAAGTCACAAAGTCAATGATCTTGGCGCGTTCGGCATTCTGGTTCAGCGGGCCGATCATGATGTCCATCTGGTTGGCGATCAGCGCCGGCACCTTGGTTTCATGGCTGACCGGTACAGGCACGATCTTCACGCCCAGCAGCTTGGCGAACTCCTTGCCCAGCAGCCAGGAGGGGCCGGACCAGGGCTCACCCTCGCCGGTGGTGTTCTGCGCCAGCCAGGGCGGGTTGTTGACCACACCGACACGCAGCACACCGGCCTTGCGGATCGCATCAATGCGCTGGCTGGCGCCGGGCGCGGGCGGCGTCTGGGCCAAGGCGGCGGCCGATATGCCGGCGGCAACGGCGGCCAGCGCAAGATGGCGGCACAGGCGCAGGGAAGAACGGAAGCGGTTCATGGTTTGTCTCTTTCTGTTTGGGTCTTGTGGGTATTCCGGGAATGGAGGGCGGCGTTGGCGCTTACTTGAGCGATTCGATCACGCGCTTTTCTTCGGCCGCGAGTTTGGGTTCCAGCGTTTTTTCCACCGCGCGCAGCCAGTCGAGGAAGGCTTGCTGGTTTTTGTCGACGGCCAGGCCCACGGGCGAGGCTTTTTCCTTGCTGCCCTGGCAGTTGTTTTCCTGAGGAAACACCGTCAGTCCCTTGACCTTCTGGTTCAGATTGACCCAGGGCACACGGTTGATGGGTGCCGCATCGGCGCGCCTGGCCATGATTTCTTCCACGGGTGCGGTCGCGCCCGAGCTGGCGACGGCGCGGAACCTGGCCTTGGGGAAACGTTCCTTGACCCAGTTCTCTTCGGCGCCGCCCGTGAAGTAGGCAATCGTGATGTCGGGGCTGTTGAGGTCGTCCACCGACTTGACCTTGGCCAGCTTGTCGTTGCCTGCGCGGCCGAACATGCAGACGCTGGTGGTCGAATAGACCACGAAGTCCACCACCTTGAGCCGCTCCGGCGTTTCGCCCAGCGGACTGATGGTCATGTCGACCTGGTTGGCGGCCAGCACCGGCACCTTGGTCTCATGCGACACCGCCACTGGCACCAGCTTGACGTTCAGGAGACGCGCATATTCGGTCGCCAACGTCCAGGCCGGGCCGCTCCAGGCCTGGCCGCCGCTGGTGTTCTCCAGCAGCCAGGGGGAGTTTTGCAAAACACCCACGCGCAGCTCGCCGGATTTTTTGATCGCGTCTATGCGCGGGCTGGCGCCGGGCGCCGGCGGCGCCTGCGCGAACAGCGCGGCGCTGGCCAGGCCCATCGCCAGGCCCGCCAGGGTGGATTTGAGTTTCAGTTTGGGCGTGTTCATCTTGTCTCTCGTTGTGTTGTTTGGGGAAGAACTGTCTGGAAAAAAGCGTGGAACCATTCACCTCCAGGCTTGGGCGAATTCGCTAATGACGCGTTCCAGGTGCGCGCGCATGGCAGCCCTCGCGGCAATCGGGTCGCGCGCCAGCAGCGCCTTGAAGATGCGCTGGTGATCGGCGTGCGAGGCCAGGCGCAGCTCGGGCGTGTGGAAGTGGTGTTCTATCTTGGTCCAGACCGGGCCCTTGGCCTGGGCCCACATGGCGCTCACCATCTGCAGCAGCACGCTGTTGCCGGTGGATTCGGCGATGCGCAGGTGGAACAGTTGGTCGGCCGCCTCGTTTTCTTCCTTGTTGTCGATGTGCTCGCGCATGTCGCTGAGGGCAGTGAAGATGCGGTCCAGGTCGCCGTCCTTGCGGGTTTCCGCCGCGACCGCGGCGATTTCCGACTCGATCAGGCAGCGCGCGCGCAGCAGCTCAAAAGGGCCGGGGCCGGTCTCTGACATAAAGGGCGAGGTGGTCGCGTTGCCGCGCACCTGGGTGACATAAATGCCTGAGCCGCCGCGTACTTCCACCACGCCCTGCAGTTCCAGCGCGATCATGGCTTCGCGCACCGAGGTACGGCTCACGTCAAAACGCTCGGCCAGCGCGCGCTCCGACGGAAGCCGCTCGCCGAGCTTGAATTCGCCCTGGGCGATCAGCGCCAGCAACTGCGTGGCCAGGCGCTGGTAAGAGCGGTCGGACAGCGCCCGGGGCGCCGTTGAACTGTCGTCGGGGGAGGCCGGTTGGATGAGTTGGAGTGCCATGGTGGATCCCAAATTGGTTGGACCAATTATCGAATTTGGCGCCCAAAATAGCCAATAGTGGTTTACCACTATGGATAAGTGGTCAGTCCAATCGTCCAATAAAGTCCTTTCATCGGCAGACCACAGGCATGCGCGCACTCTCCCAAACCGTTCTGGACGACCGAGCGGCTCCATCCTCCCTGCATCCCCCCGGCTACCCAAGAGCCTCCCTGGCGCCCGGCGTGCTGCACCTGGGCCTGGGCGCCTTCCACCGAGCCCACCAGGCCGTGGTGTTCGACGCCCTGCTGCAAGCCGGCGATGCACGCTGGGGCGTGCTGGGCGTGGCCATGCGCAGCACCGGACTGGCCGACGCGCTGGCCCGCCAGGATGGGCTTTACACCCTGCAGATCGCCAGTGCCGAGGGGCGGCGCTGGCAGCTGGTCGGCTCGATCCTGGGCACCTGCGTCGCGGCGCGCGAGCCGGAGCATGTGACGGCCGCCATCGCCGCGCCCACCACGCGCTGGCTTACGCTCACGGTGACCGAAAAAGCCTATGGCCCCGCGCTCGCGGCGCAGCTTGTGGCGGGCCTGGCCGCGCGCCATGCGGCCGGCCTGGGTGGCCTGACCATCGCTTCCTGCGACAACCTGAGCGGCAACGGCGGCAAGCTGCGCCAGCTGTGCCTGGACACGGCCGCGGCCCAGGACAGCGTGCTGGCGCAGTGGATAGAAAGCCAGTGCGCCTTTCCCGACAGCATGGTGGACCGCATCGTGCCCGCCGCCACCGCGCAGCACCGTGATGACGCCGCCCGCATGACCGGCCTGGACGATGCCTGCGCCCTGGGCACCGAAGCCTTCTGGGAATGGGTGATAGAGCGCCACTTTGTGGACCCCGCCGACGGCGCCGCCCTGGCGGCCGCGGGCGTGCAGGTGGTGGAAGACGTCAGGCCGTTTGAAGAAGCCAAGCTGCGCATGCTCAACGGCAGCCACACCGCCATCGCATTGATGGGCGCCGTCATGGGCTTGCCCACGGTGGCCGATTGCGTGGCGAATGCTGACATCCGCTGGTTTGTGCACCACCTGATGACGGACACCGTGATGCCGCAGCTGCAGCGCCCCGGCCTGCCGGCCTACCGCGATGCGCTGCTCGCGCGCTTCGCCAACCCGGACCTGTACCACAAGGTACACCAGATCGCCTCGGACAGCTCGCTGAAGATTCCGCTGCGCTGGCTGCCCACGCTGCAGACCCGGCTGGCCGCCGGCGCCGATGTCGAGCCGCTGGCCTTCGGGGCGGCCGTCTGGATGCGTTACCTGCTGGCCGAAGACGAGCAGGGCCGGGCCTATGCGATTTCAGACCCCGCCGGCGAGCGCCTGCAGATGCTCGCGCAACAGCACCGCGGCGATGTGCCCGGCACGGTGGCCGCCTTGCTCCAGCAGCCAGCCATCTGGGGCGACACCTTGCCCGCCGAGCCGCGCTGGACATCGCGCGTGGGCTTCTGGCTGGAACGCGTCCAGGCCCTGGGCCTTGGCGCGGCGCTCGCCCAATTCAAGGCCGGGCATACCACCAACCTCAACACTGAACACGGAAACACCTGAACCATGATCCCCAAACATCCCCCCATTCAAGACCAGGTCGCCCTTGTGACCGGCGCCAACGCCGGCATGGGCCTGGCCACCGTGCGCGCATTGCTGGACGCGGGCTACCGCGTCGCGGCCACCGACCTGCGCACCGAAGCCGTCGCCGGCGAGCTGGCCTCTTACGGCGACCGGTTGGCCTGTTTTGTCATGGACGTGAGCGACTACGCCCAGGTGCAATCGGCCTGCGACGACATTGAGAAACACTTCGACCGCATCGACGTCTGCGTCAACAACGCGGGCTTTTTGCAGTACGCCAATTGCGAGCAGACCACGCCCGAGCTCTGGCACAAGACACTGAGGATCAACCTGGACGGTGTGTTCTATGTGAGCCAGCGCGTCGCCCCGGGCATGAAGGCGCGCGGCTTCGGCCGCATCGTCAACATATCGTCTTTTGGCGCGAAGACCGGCGGCCTGTCGCCGCTGCCCGCTTACGCGGCCAGCAAGGGAGGCGTTACTTCCCTGACCTTCAGCTTCGCGCGTGAATACGCGCCCTTCGGCGTGACCTGCAATGCGCTGGCTCCGACTTTTGTCAAAACCCAGATGCTGACCGAGCAGGTCAGCGCCGAGCGGCAGGCCGAGCTGCGGCAAAAAATTCCGGTGGGGCGCTTTTGTGAGCTCGAGGAGCTGGCGCACAGCGTGCTGTTTCTGGCCCACCCCATGAGCGGCTTTATTACCGGCGAGGTGCTGGACCTCAACGGCGGCCTCCAGTTCGATTAAACGTTCAGGCCTACTTTGTTAGCAGCACCCACAATTTCCTCCCAGGTGCTGGCGTCAATGTCTATGCCGTCACGCTCGCGCTCCACGCGCGCGCGGCGCTCGGGCTCGCCGGCAATCTGCACGCCGTGCTCGCCATCGGCCGGCGGGCTTTTGCGCAGCCACTCGACGAAAGCCAGCGCCTCGGTTTCCAAGGCCGACTGGGTGCCCAGTTTGCCGGGGTCAATCAGGATGGTGAGCATGCTGTTGTAGACCGCACGCGTATTGACAGTGGGGTGGTGCCAGGTGCCGCCGCCGGTGAGCGCGCCGCCCAGCAGTTCACACGCCACCGCCAGGCCGTAGCCCTTGTGCTCGCCAAAGGGCATGAGCGCACCAAAAAAACCGTTTGCTTGCGGTACCACCACCACGCCGGGGTCGGTGGTGGGCTGGCCGTGTTCGTCAATCAGCAAACCCGGTTGGACAGATTTGCCCTGGTTGTGCGCCACGCGCATCTTGCCCTGGGCTACGCGGCTGGTGGCGAAGTCCAACACAAAGGGCGGGGCGTCCTTCAGCGGCACCCCTATGCAGCAGGGATTCGTGCCGTAGCGGCCGTCGGCACCGCCCCAGGGCGCCACCACGGGCCGCGTCATGACGTTGACGAAATGCAGCGACACCAGGCCCTGGGCCACCGCCATCTCGGCGAAATGGCCTATGCGTCCGAGGTGGTGCGATTCGGCCAGCGCCAGGATGCAGCTGCCATGCTCTTTGGCGCGGGCCATGCCCAGCAGCATGGCCTGCTCGCCGACCACCTGGCCGTAGCCGCGCTGGCCGTTGAGGCTCAGCAGCGCGCCGGCGTCCAGCACGGTCTTGACCTGCGCATTGGGCGTGAGCCCGCCTTCGAGCACCGCATCCACATAACGCGGCAGCATGCCCACGCCGTGCGAGTCGTGGCCGCTGAGGTTGGCCATGACCAGGTTGGAAGCGACTTTGTCGGCTTCTTGCGCCGAGCTGCCGGCCGCGGCGAGGATGCGGGCGCAGTGCTCCCGCAGGGCTGGGGCTTGGATGTTTTTTTGCATGGACCTTGGGGGATGAGGGTGAGGTTTACATCACGGCGCCGACTTGCCAGGGCACGAACTCGTTCTGGCCGTAGCCGTGTTTTTCGCTCTTGCTGGGTTCGCCCGAGGCCGTGGCCAGCACCATCTCGAAGATGCGCTGCCCCATTTCCTGCACCGACACGCCGCCGTCGATGATTTCGCCGCAGTTGATGTCCATGTCTTCTTCCTGCCGCTGCCACAGCGCCGAGTTGGTGGCGAGCTTGAGCGAAGGCGAGGGCGCGCAGCCATAGGCCGAGCCGCGGCCGGTGGTAAAGCAGATGATGTTGGCGCCGCCGGCCACCTGGCCCGTGGCGCTGACCGGGTCGTAGCCCGGCGTGTCCATATAGACAAAACCGTGGTCTTTCACGGGCTCGGCGTATTCATACACCGCCTCGAGGTTGGAGGTGCCGCCTTTGGCCACCGCGCCCAGCGATTTTTCGAGGATGGTGGTCAGCCCGCCGGCCTTGTTGCCCGGCGAGGGGTTGTTGTTCATCTCGCCATCGTTGATCTCGGTGTAGTGCTCCCACCACTTGATGCGCGAGATCAGCTTCTCGGCGATCTCGGGCCGCACGGCGCGCCGCGTGAGCAGATGCTCGGCGCCGTAGATCTCGGGCGTCTCGCTGAGGATGGCGGTGCCGCCGTGGGCCACCAGCAGGTCCACCGCCGCGCCCAGCGCCGGGTTGGCGCTGATGCCCGAATAGCCGTCGGAGCCTCCGCACTGCAGGCCTATGGTGATGTGGGCGGCGCTGCAGGGTTCGCGTTTCACCGCGTTGGCCTGCGGCAGCATCTCCTTGATCATGGCGATGCCCTTGGCCACGGTCTTGGCCGTGCCGCCCGTGTCCTGGATGCTGAAGACGCGCAGGGTTTCACCCTCGCGCAGGCTGCCGTGGGCCAGCCAGGCGTTGATCTGGTTGGACTCGCAGCCCAGGCCTACCACCAGCACGCCCGCGAAGTTGGGGTGCGTGGCATAACCGGTCAGCGTGCGCTGCAGGATCTGCAGGCCCAGGCCGTCGGAGTCCATGCCGCAGCCCGTGCCGTGCGTGAGCGCGACCACGCCGTCGACGTTGGGAAAGTCTTTCAGCGCCGAGGGGTTGTTCTGCCGCGAAAAATGGTCGGCGATCGCGCGCGCCGCCGTGGCCGAGCAGTTGACGCTGGAGAGTATGCCGATGTAATTGCGCGTGGCCACGCGGCCGTCGGGCCGCTTGATGCCCATGAAGGTCGCCTCGCGCCTGGCGGGCGCCGGCTTCACGTCGGCGCCGAAGGCGTAGTCGCGCGCGAAGTCGCCTTTGTCGGGCCCCATGTCGAGGTTGTGCGTGTGCACATGCTCGCCGGGCGCAATCGGCTTGCTCGCGAAACCGATGATCTGGTTGTAGCGCCGCACCGGCTCGCCCGCGGCCAGCGCGCGCGTGGCGATCTTGTGGCCGGAGGGGATCAGGCCGCGCACGGTGATGTTTTCGACCTGGGTGCCGCCCACCAGCTGGGCTCGGGCAATCAGGACGTCGTCGGCGGGATGGAGGCGAATAAAGGGCGTGGTGGTCGTCATGGAAATCATCGTGGAGGTGATGGGGCGTTGTATCCCCGGTTGTATCGCATTCAGTAAAACATCTTCGGCAACCAGAGTACCAAGCGGGGGAAGTAGGTGATGATGCCCAGGCTCAATAGCAGCGGCACCAGCCAGGGCAATATGGCCACGGTGGTGCGCTCCACCGAAAGATTGGCCACGCGCGCCAGCACAAACAGCACCATGCCCATGGGCGGGTGCAGCAGGCCGATCATGAGGTTGAGCACCATCACCAGACCGAAATGCACAGGGTCTATGCCCAGCTGCGCGGTGATGGGCAGCAGGATGGGCACCAGGATGGTGATGGCGGCGGTGGGCTCCAGGAAGCAGCCCACAAACAGCATCAGCAGGTTGGCCAGCAGCAAAAACACCCAGGGGCTCTGGGTAAAGCCCAGCACCCAGGCGGCGATCGCGGTGGTCACGCCGGTGGCGGTCAGCATCCAGCCGAAGATGGACGCGGCCGCCACGATGAACAGCACGGTGGAGGTGGTCTCGACCGTGTCCAGGCAGACCTTGACGAACATCTTGAACTTCAGCGCCTTGTACCAGAAGAAGCCCAGCACCATGGCCCAGACGCAGGCCGCGATCGCGCCTTCGGTGGGCGTGAACAGGCCGGTCGTCATGCCGCCTATCAGCAGCACCGGAGTCATGATGGGCAGCACGGCCTCGAATTTAAAAATCTTGTCGAGCACAAACAACGCGACCAGCCCGGCAATCACCGTGGCTTGCGCGGGCGCGCCCGCCATGGTGATCAGCGCCCACAGCACCAGCGGCCAGGCCGCCACCACACCCAGCTCGATCAAGGCCTTGCCCAGCCGGCTGGCCGAGAACTTGATGTCGGCGCCCCATTTGTTCTTGTGGGCGAAGTAGGCTACCGTCAGCATCATCAGCACCGCCATCAACAGGCCCGGCAGCAGGCCGGCCAGGAACAGCGCGCCAATCGACACATTGGCCATCATTCCGTAGATCACAAAAGGCAGGCTGGGCGGGATGATGGGGCCCAGCGTGGCCGAGGCGGCTGTCACGCCGACCGCGAATTCCGAGGAGTAGCCGTGCTCCTTCATGGCCTTGATCTCGATGGTGCCCAGGCCGGCCGCGTCGGCGATCGCCGTGCCGCTCATGCCGGCGAAGATCACCGAGCCCAGCACGTTGACGTGGCCCAGGCCGCCCTTGAGCCAGCCCACCAGCGCCAGCGCGAAGTTGTAGATGCGGGTGGTGATGCCGGCGTTGTTCATCAGGTTGCCGGCCAGGATGAAGAAAGGCACGGCCAGCAAGGGGAAGCTGTCTATGCCCGACACCATGCGGTGTATCACCACAAAAGGCGGCAGGTTGCCGGTGACCAGGATGTAGACCAGCGAGGCGCCCGCCATGGCGACGGCGACCGGGATGCCGGCGCCCATGAAGATCAGGAAAAATATTTTGAGCATGATGGTGAGGGGTCTGTCGCGTTCAGCGGTCTTGCATGGTGGATTCGGGGCGCTCCAGCACGCTGTAGCCGCGGCGGTAATGGATCAGCGCCACTTGCAGTGACCGGACCAGCATGGCCGCAAAGCCCAGCAGGCACAGGCCGTAGACGATGTTCATGGGCAGGTCCACGATGGTCATGCGGGTCTGGTTGCCGATCTTGGCCATCATCTGCCCGGTCATGAACACCGCCGCGCCGTAAAAGGCGATGCGCAGCAGGTCCGTCAGCGTGGACATGGCGCGGCCCATCTTTGCCGGCATGTGGCGGTAGAAAAAATCCACCTGGATGTGGTTGTTCTTGGCCACGCCTATGGCCGCGCCTATGAAGACCACGGCGATCAGCTCGTAACGCGCGATCTCCTCGGTCCAGGCGGCCGAGTCGTTGAAAACATAACGCGTGACGAACTGGTACAGCACCGTGGCCCCCAGCAGCCAGAAAAATGCCAGGGCCACCCAGCCCTCGGTCGTGGTGGTGGCCAGGTCCACCACCTCGTCCTCGGTGTGGAATGACCCGTCGTCGCTGATGATTTTTTCGGTCATCGTGTTTCCTTAATCTTTCTCTTTGTGCAGCAGGGCGCCGGTAGTCACCCGGAAAGCGTAGCGAGCGGCCAGAGGTCGCGTCGAGAAGCGCAGCCGTACTTCCGTACGGCGAGCATCACAGGCGCGAGATCTGGCCGCGCAGTAGCTTTACGGGTGGCTACCGCAGATTGATGATGCGGTCGTAGTCTGCCTGGCGGTAACCCTGGTCCGCAGGCGTGGTGCTCTTGAGCACCGCCGCGCGGAAGGCGTCCTTGTCGACCGTGATCACGTTGTTGCCCTTCTTTTTGAACTCATCGACCAGCCGGGCCTCGGAGGCGATGATCTCGCGGCCGGTCTTTTCGGCGGCTTCCAGCATCACGTCGCTGAAGATCTTTTTCTCGTCGGCGGTGAGCTTGCCCCAGAGCTGGCCCGAGACCACGGTCAGCAGCGAATCGACGATATGGCCGGTCAGCGAGATGTTTTTTTGCACCTCATAGAACTTCTTGGCTTCTATGGTCGGCAGCGGATTCTCCTGCGCGTCCACCGTGCCGTTTTGCAGCGCCAGGTAGACCTCGGCAAAGGCAATCGGCGTCGGGTTGGCGCCCAGCGCCTTGGGAAAAGCCATATAGGCCGGCGCGTCGGGCACGCGGATCTTCAGGCCTTTCATGTCTTCAGGCTTGGTGATGGGGCGGGCCGCGCTGGAGGTCACATGGCGCGCGCCGTAATAATTGAGCGCGGTGATGTGGTTGCCGCTTTTCTGGTCGTAGCCGGCGGCCAGCTCCTTGAACACGTCGCTCTTGGCGAACTTGAGCTGGTGCTCGGCGTCGCGGAAGATGAAGGGGAAGTAACCGATGGCCAGCGGCTGGTAGGTGCGGCCGGCAAAACTCGCGCCCGTGAGGATGATGTCCACCGTGCCCAGGGTCAGGCCCTGGTTGATGTCGGCCTCCTTGCCCAGTGTGGAAGCCGGGAACACCTGGATCTCGTACTTGCCGTTGGTGCGCTTCTTGATTTCGTCACCGGCCCAGACCGACCATTTGTGGAAGGGCTCCGAAGTTTCATAGACGTGCGCCCATTTCAGCTTCGTTTGCGCCGAGGCCATGCCGGAAAAGCCCAGGGCGCCTGCCATCAGCGCGCAGGCGGCCAGGGTTTTGACGGCGAATCGTTTGGTGTGGAAGGTATTCATGGTTGTCTCCTCAAAGGGTGTGCTGGCATGAAAGGGAAAACCGGCCGTGCGCGCCAGCGCGCAGGCCGTGAAGCCTGCTGCCTCAGTTCTTCAGGTTGAGCTTGGTCACCAGTTGCTTGAAGGTGTCGTTGTCGCGCACCATCTGCGCCTTGAAGGCGGGGCCGTCGGCATAGGCATAACCCAGGTTGAGCTTGTCCATGACTTCTTTCATGATGGGTTCGTCGGCGGCCTTTTTGGTCATGGCGCGTATGTAGTCCACCACTTCCGGCGGCGTGCCCTTGGCCACGCCCAGTCCGCGCCAGGTGCCTATGGACAGGTCTATCTTGCGTTCCTTCATCGTGGGCACGTTCTCAAAGCCCTTGACGCGCTGGTCGGCCATCACGCCCAGGATCTTGAGCTTGCCGGCGGCCACGTGCACCGCGACTTCGGCCGGGCTCACGCCCACGGCGTCCACATGGCCGCCCAGCAGGGCCAGCACGGCGGGGCCCGCGCCCTGGAAGGGAATGTGGTTGAACTTGGCGCCGGTTTTTTCTTCGAGCGAGGCGGCGGCCAGGTGCCAGATGGAGCCGTTGCCGGCGTTGCCGACCTTCACGTCGCTGCCGGTCTTTTTGGCGGCGGCGAGGAAATCCTCAATCGTGTTGTAGGGCGAATCGGCGCGCACCGTGATGGCGGCCGGGTCGGCATTGAGTCGGGCGATCGGGATGAAGTCGTCCTGCGTGATCTTGGTGATGCCCATGTGCGGGAGGATGGTCACCTCGACGAAGAGCATGGCGATCTTGTAGCCGTCGGGCTTGGCGTTCACCACATCGGCCAGGCCTATGGCGCCGCTGGCGCCGGGCTTGTTGTAGACCACCAGCGACTGGGTGGTGTATTTTTTGGCTGCTTCGGCATAGGCGCGCGCCAGCGAGTCGGTGCCGCCGCCGGGCTGGAAGGCCACCATCACTTCAATCGGCTTGTTCGGGTAGGGCTGGGCCGTGGCGATGGCACACAGGCCCGTGGACAGCAGCAGCGCCGCGGCCAGTCGCTTGGTGTGGGTCAGGAAATTCATGTTTGTCTCGCTTTCTTTTGTTGTAGTGCCAAGTTGCGGTTGAGGGAAATCTCCGGGGGGGGAATGCTTCTTCTTATTTTTTGGGGGTCTTCTGGTGCTTGGTCCGGCGCCAGCTCACGCTGAAGCGTTTGTGCGAATGGTCCATGTGTTCATGCATGGCCGCGCGCGCGGCATCGGGGTTGCGGTCGCGTACGGCTTCAAAAATTGCCTGGTGCTCCGCAATGGCCGATCGCCAGGATTCCACGGTTTCAAAATGGCCGCCCAGGCGTTCGAACAGCGGGCCGCGCCGCGAATCCCAGAAGCGCTGTACGGTTTCGATCAGCACCACATTGCCGCAGGACTCGACGATGGCGCTGTGGAAAGCCCGGTCGCCTTCCAGCGGCAGCACGCCCCGGTCGGCGTCGGCCTGCATGCTGGCGATGGCCTTGGCCATCGCCTCTATGTGCTTGCGCTTGGCCTGGGTGGCGGCCATGGCGGCGACTTCGCCCTCCACCACGCGGCGCGCGCGTATCAGTTCCAGCGGGCCCCATTCGTCGGGGGGTATCTCGCCGGCCCGGCCGTTGCCGGTACTGGGCGCGCCGCTGCGGTCCAGCACATAGACGCCGGAGCCGGTGCGCACCTCGACCCAGCCCTCGACTTCCATCGCGATCAGCGCCTCGCGCACCGAGGGCCGGCTCACGCCCAGCTGGCGCGCCAGGTCGCGCTCGGCCGGCAGGCGCGCGCCCACGGCCCACTCACCGGCGGAGATCAGCGTGCGCAGCTGCTCGGCGATCTGGCGGTACAGGCGTTGCGGTTCGACGGTCTGCAGGGGCATGGAAGGCGATGCGAAAGGGGGTAAAGAGAAGAATGGGCGGCTTAAGGGTAAGCCAGAATTGGACAAGTGGTCAGACCAATTGATAATCCCATGAAACCCCCGGGACAACATCCGGCAAAACCCTGTAGGAGCACTGATGAGACTTGAAGGAAAGAAGGCACTGATTACCGCAGCCGGCCAGGGCATCGGGCGCGCCAGCGCGCTGGCGCTGGCGGCTGAAGGTGCGCAGGTCTGGGCCACCGACCTGAACCCCAAGCTGCTGGAAAGCTACAAAGGCGTGGCTAACATCACCGCGCTGCCGCTGGACGTGCTCGACAAGGCCGCCATCCACAAGCTGGTGGGCGGCCTGCCGGCGCTGGACGTGCTGTTCAACTGCGCGGGCTTTGTGCACGGCGGCACGGCGCTGCAGGCCACCGATGAAGAGCTGGAATTCGCCTTCCAGCTCAATGTGCGCGCGCAGTTCTGGATGATCCAGGCCGTGCTGCCGAAAATGCAGGCCCAGAAACGCGGCAGCATCATCAACATGGCCAGCGTCTGCGGCAGCATCAAGGGCCTGCCCAACCGCTTTATCTACGGCACGACCAAGGCCGCGGTGATAGGCCTCACCAAAAGCGTGGCGGCGGACTTTGTGGCCGACGGCGTGCGCTGCAACGCCATCTGCCCCGGCACCGTCGACACGCCCTCGCTGCAGGACCGCATCAACGCCAATGCCGACCCGGTGGAGGCGCGCAAGGCCTTTATCGCGCGCCAGCCGCTGGGACGCCTGGCCCAGGCGCATGAAATCGCGCCGCTGGTGACCTTTCTGGCCAGCGACGAATCCGCCTTTGTGACCGGCCAGGCCTACAACATCGACGGCGGCATCACCATATGAACCAGCTCGACCTGAAAGGTCGGCACGCGGTGATCACGGGTGGCGCGGTCGGCCTGGGTTTTGCGATCGCAGAGCGCATGCTGGCCTCGGGCGCAAGCGTCACCTTGTGGGATATCAAACCCGAGGCGCTGGAAAAAGCGAAGTCCGGCCTGGGCGCCGGTGTGCACACCGTGGCGGTTGACGTCGGCAGCCATGCGAGCGTGGTGGAGGCGGTCAAACAGACGGTCGCCCACAATCCGGTCATAGACGCGCTGGTCAACTCGGCCGGCATCACCGGCCCCAACGTCAAGCTCTGGGACTACCCGCCCGAGCTATGGATGCAGGTGCAGCAGGTCAACCTCAACGGCCTGTTCTTCTGCTGCCGCGAAGTCCTGCCGCACATGCGCGCGCGCAACTACGGGCGCATCGTCAACATCGCCTCGGTCGCCGGCAAGGAGGGCAACCCCAATGCCAGCGCCTACAGCGCCAGCAAGGCGGCGGTGATCGCACTGACAAAATCGCTGGGCAAGGAGCTCGCCGACACCGGCGTGCGCGTCAACTGCGTGACGCCGGCCGCGGTGAAAACCCCGATTTTTGAGCAGATGACACCCGAGTTCATCCAGTTCATGCTCTCGAAAATCCCCATGGGCCGCTTCGGCACGCCCGATGAGGTGGCGGCCATGGTCAGCTGGCTGTGCACCGAGGATTGTTCTTTTTCGACAGGCGCGGTGTTTGACCTCTCCGGCGGCCGTTCAACGTATTAACTTTTAACCTGATTCATCCAAAGGAAAAACCATGAAACTCGTTCGTTATGGCAACCCCGGCAAGGAAAAACCCGGCCTCATCGATGCCAATGGCAAGCTGCGCGACCTCAGCAGCGTCATCAAGGACATAGGCCCCGACCAGCTCGGCGACGCCGCGCTGGCCAAACTGGCCAAACTCAAGACCGACAAGCTGCCGCTGGTCAAGGGCTCGCCGCGCTACGGCAGCCCCATCACCGGAACGCGCAAATTCATCGCCATAGGCCTGAACTACGCCGACCACGCCGCCGAATCCGGCTTGCCGATTCCGGCCGAGCCCGTCGTCTTCATGAAGGCCACCAGCTGCATCCAGGGCCCCAACGATCCCATCATGCTGCCCAAGAACTCGGTCAAGACCGACTGGGAAGTCGAGCTCGGCGTGATCATCGGCAAGCAGGCGCGTTACGTCTCGCAAAAAGAGGCGCTCAACCACGTGGCCGGCTACTGCACCATCAACGACGTCAGCGAACGCGAATTCCAGATCGAGCGCGGCGGCACCTGGGACAAGGGCAAGGGCTGCGACACCTTCGGCCCCCTGGGCCCCTGGCTGGTCACGCGCGACGAAGTGCCGAACCCGCAAAAGTTGTCCATGTGGCTGGAAGTCAACGGCAAGCGCGTGCAAAACGGCTCTACCAAAACCATGATCTTCAGCGTGGCCAAGATCATCAGCTACGTGAGCCAGTTCATGACCCTGGAGCCCGGCGACGTGATCACCACCGGCACCCCGCCCGGCGTGGGCCTGGGCATGAAGCCGCCGGTTTTCCTGAAAAAGGGCGACACGATGTCGCTGGGGATTGAAGGCCTGGGCGAGCAACACCAGACCGTGATCCCCTTCAAACTCACGAAATAAGTAGTCCCCTGACCCCAGCGGCTCTTCCGGGCCGGCCTGGGGAAAGGTACTTCAAGTCAAGGGTTTACCCGCGCCGTGGTTAGTACGGGGCCCCTATAAGCAGGGCCCCAACAACCCCGGCTTGCCCATGGTCATCAAAGTGTTGCAAAATAGAACGACCGTTCGTTTTATTTTGTAGTACCTCATGCCCGTCACAGAACTTCCCGCCAAAGCCTCCCGCGTCCCCGTCGCGGGCAGCGCCGTAGCCAAAAGCCAGCAAAAAGGCCAGCAGACCAAGGCGGCCATTGTGGATGCGGCCCTGGGCCTGGCCACGCAGATCGGGCTGGAGGGCCTGAGCATAGGCGCGCTGGCCGAGGTCATGCGCATGAGCAAGTCCGGCGTGTTCGCCCATTTCGGCTCGCGCGAGGAATTGCAGATCTCGGTGATCCGCGAGTACCACGTGCGTTTCGAGGAAGAAGTCTTCTTCCCGGCCTTGCAGCAGCCGCGCGGCCTGCCGCGCCTGGCGGCGCTGTTCCACAACTGGATGAAGCGCACCTCGCTGGAAATCGATTCAGGCTGCCTCTACATCAGCGGCGCCGTCGAGTTTGACGACAGGCCGGGCCCGGTGCGCGATGCGCTGGCCGGCTCGGTGCGCACCTGGCTGGCGGCCATGTACCGCGCGGTGGTGCAGGCCAAGGAAGCCGGCCATCTGCGCCCCGACGCCGACGAGCACCAGATGGCTTTTGAAATCCACGGCCTGATCCTGGCGCTGCATTACGAGGCCCGCTTCCTGAAGACGCCGGGCTCCATGGACCGCGCCAACACGGGCTTTGCCAACATCCTGGCCCGCTACGGCGACGCAACGGCCGCTTCTTCCACTCCTTCTACCGCTTCGCCCAAAAAAGCTTCGGGCAAAGCCTCCCCTTCCAAACCGGTTTAACGCTAAAGGACCTACCGACCATGCCCCAGTACAACCCACCCTTGCGCGACATGCAGTTCGTCATGCACGAAGTGCTCAAGGTCACCGACGAATTCAAGGCCATCCCCAAGCATGCGGAGGTCGATGCGGACACCATCAACGCGGTGCTCGAGGAAGCCGGCAAATTCGCCGCCGAAGTGACCTTCCCGCTGAACATCAGCGGCGACGAAGAGGGCTGCAAGCTCGACAAGACCACCCACGAAGTCACGCCGCCCAAGGGTTTCAAGGAAGCCTATGCCAAGTATGTTGAAGGCGGTTGGGCTGCGCTGAGCTGCGACCCGGAATACGGCGGCCAGGGCCTGCCTTTTGTGGTGAACCAGTGCCTGTATGAAATGCTGAACTCGGCCAACCAGGCCTGGACCATGTACCCGGGTCTGTCGCACGGCGCCTACGAAGCCCTGCATGCCCACGGCACCGACGAGCAGAAAAAACTCTACCTGCCCAAGCTGACCAGCGGCGAATGGACAGGCACCATGTGCCTGACCGAGCCGCACTGCGGCACCGACCTGGGCCTCTTGCGCACCAAGGCCGAGCCGCAGCCCGACGGCACCTATCGCCTGACCGGCAACAAGATCTTCATCAGCGCCGGTGAACACGACATGGCCGCCAACATCGTGCACCTGGTGCTGGCCCGCCTGCCGGACGCGCCCCAGGGCAGCAAGGGCATCAGCCTGTTCGCCGTGCCCAAGTTCAACATCGGCAAGGACGGCGCCATCGGTTCGCGCAATGACATCTACTGCGGTGGCCTGGAGCACAAGATGGGCATCCACGGCAACGCCACCGCGCAGATGGTGCTGGACGGCGCCGTGGGCACCATGGTGGGCGCGCCCAACAAGGGCCTGGCCGCGATGTTTGTGATGATGAACGCCGCCCGCCTGGGCGTGGGTAACCAGTCGCTGGGCCTGACCGAAGTGGCTTACCAGAACGCGCTGGCCTACGCCAAGGACCGCATCCAGATGCGTTCGCTGTCCGGCGTCAAGGCCAAGGACAAGCCGGCCGACCCCATCATCGTGCACCCCGATGTGCGCAAGATGCTGTTGACCGCCAAGGCCTATGCCGAAGGCGGCCGGGCCCTGGCGATCTACTGCACGCTGCTGCTCGACAAGGAACTGCACCATCCCGACGAGAAGGTGCGCAAGGACTCCGGCGAGATCGTCGCCCTGCTCACGCCCATCGTGAAAGCCTTCCTGACCGACAACGGCCACATTGCCACCAATGCCTGCATGCAGGTTTTCGGCGGCCACGGCTTCATCAAGGAATGGGGCATGGAGCAGTTTGTGCGCGACAACCGCATCAACATGATTTATGAAGGCACCAACACCATCCAGTCGCTGGACCTGCTGGGCCGCAAGATCCTGGGCAACAACGGCGCCACGCTGAAGAAGTTCGGCAAGGTGATCGCCGCGCTGATCGCCGAGGAAGGTGTCAACGAGAAGATGGCCGAGTTCATCAACCCGCTGGCCTACCTGGCCGACCAGATGACCAAGTTCACCACCGAACTGGGCTTCAAGGGCTTCCAGAACCCCGACGAAGTGGGTGCCGCCGCCGTCGACTACCTGCGCGTGGCCGGCCACCTGGTGTTCGGTTACTTCTGGGCGCTGATGGCGCAGACCGCGCTGCGCGAAATCGCCGCCGGCAACACCGACAAGTTCTACGTGGCCAAGCTGCAGACCGCGCGTTTTTACTTCGCCAAGCTGTTCCCCGAAACCGCGACGCTGATGCGCACCGCGCGCGCCGGCAGCAAGTCGCTGATGGACACCGACGAAGCGCTGGCCTGAGCCTCTTGAACAGATCGACGGGAGAGACCATGAAAAGAAAATTGTTGATGATCGTTCTGGGCCTGATGGCCATCCCGGCCTTGGCCCAGAACACGCCAGTGGGTTTGTGGCGCGGCTTCGACGAAAAAACCGGTGATCCCAAATTCGAGGTCCGTATCACTGAAGCCGGCGGTGTGCTAAATGGCAAAGTCGAAAAACGCATGTCCCCCGGCGTCAAGCCCGACGACATTTGCACCGAATGCACCGATGACCGCAAGGACAAGCCACGCCTGGGCCTGGAAATCATTCGCGGCGCCAGGAAGTCGCCCGACGGCGACGTCTGGGAAGGCGGCAAGATCCTGGATCCGGACAGCGGAAAAAGCTACTCCCTCAAGATGACCCCGATTGAAGGCAGCAAAAAGATGGAAGTGCGCGGGTCCATCGGTCCCTTCGGCCGTACCCAGACCTGGACGCGTTTGCCATGAATGCCATAAAAGCGAGGGGCTGCCATGGGTGAAGCAATTTCCCGCCTGCGGTCCATGACTTTTGGCGACGCTGCAAGCACCCCGCGCGCCGCGCGCCGCTGGTATGGGCATTACCTGCTCAAGAAGCCGTTTTTCGGCCGCTTCATGAAACCCTGGCGCTGGCCCGCCGATGTGCCGCAGGAAGGCTGGGAGCGGGTGCACATCACCAGCCGCAGCAGCAGCCGGCTCGAGGCCATCGTGGCGCGCACGCCGCTGCCTCCGCGCGGCGTCGTGGTGTGCGCCCATCCCATGGGTTATGCCTGCAAGGGTTTCTGGCTGCGCCACGGCCATGCCCAGGCACTGCTCGATGCCGGCTTTCATGTGGTGGCTTTCGACTTCAACGGCTTTGGCGAAAGCCCGTCGACCAATTTTGATTTTCCCGGCGATGCGTTGTCGGTGGGTAATTGGGCACGCGGCGCGTTTGCCGGCCTGCCGGTGCATGCGCTGACGGCCTCCTTCGGCGCGATGAACACGCTGAGCGCGATCGCCGAAGCGGATTTCCCCTACGACAAGGTGGTGGCTGAAGGTTGCTCGCCCACGCTGCCCGATTTCTGGAAAGCTTACCCCTTTGCCCACGCGGTGCTCAACATCAGCCGGCGTATCAGTCCGCAGGCCGAGCTGCGCCTGCGGCCCGTGCACCACCTCGCCAATATGCGCGACGTGGACGTGTTGCTGATCCACAGCCGGGCCGACCGCTGGACGCCGGTGCATTTCGGCGACGCCCTGCAACAGGCCGCCTCCAGGCCCGAGCGCATCCAGCGCGTGATCCTCGACAAGGCCGAGCACACCCACGGCATGCGCGACGAGCCGCAGCGCTACTGGAGCGCGGTGCTCGAATTTTTCAACCAGTCATCCCCAACAAGGTCTTAACCATGTCACGATTCCAAGTCAAAAAAGTCGCCGTGCTCGGCGCCGGCGTCATGGGCGCGCAGATCGCCGCCCACCTGGTCAACGTCAAGGTGCCGGTGATCCTGTTCGACCTGCCCGCCAAGGAAGGCCCCAAGAACGGCATCGTCATCAAGGCGGTCGAGGGCCTCAAAAAGCTCAAGCCGGCCCCGCTGGGCGTGCCCGAGGACGCGGCGCTGATCCAGCAGGCCAATTACGAAGAAAACATGGAACTGCTGCGCGAATGCGACCTCGTCATCGAGGCGATTGCCGAGCGCATGGACTGGAAGACCGACCTGTACCACAAGATCGCGCCCTTCATCGCGGATGGTGCCATCGTCGCCAGCAACACCTCGGGCCTGTCCATCACCAAGCTCAGCGAGGCGCTGCCCCAATCCATCAAGCCGCGTTTTTGCGGCATCCACTTCTTCAACCCGCCGCGCTACATGACGCTGGTGGAACTGATCAACACGCCGACCACCGAACCCAAGGTGCTGGACGACCTGGAAGCCTTTGTCACCAGCGCGCTGGGCAAGGGCGTGATACGCGCCCACGACACCCCCAACTTCATCGCCAACCGCGTGGGCATCGCCAGCATGCTGGCCACCATCAAGGAAGCCGAAGCCTTCAAACTCACCTACGATGTGGTCGACGACCTGACCGGCAAGAAGCTGGGCCGCGCAAGCTCGGGCACTTTCCGCACCGCCGACGTGGTGGGCCTGGACACCATGGCCCATGTCATCAAGACGCTGCAGGACAACCTGGGCCCCGGCAAGGTCGAAGACCCGTTCTCGGACATCTACGGCACGCCGCCCGTGCTGGCCAAGCTGCTGGAATCCAAAAGCCTGGGCCAGAAGACCGGCGCCGGCTTTTACAAAAAACAGGGCCGCGACATCCTGCGCCTGGACCCGGAGAGCATGGAGTACGTGCCCGCCGGCGCCAAGGCCAATGAAGTTGTCGGCCGCATGCTCAAGAAGCCCGCGGGCGAACGCCTGAAGCTGCTGCGCGAAGCAGAGGGTGCCGAAGCGCGCTTCCTCTGGGCCATACTGCGCGACCAGTTCCATTACGCCGCAGTGCACCTCGAAAGCATTGCCGAAACCGCGCGCGACATCGACTTCGCGATGCGCTGGGGCTTTGGTTCCAAGCAGGGCCCGTTTGAGCTCTGGCAGCAGGCCGGCTGGAAGCAGGTCGCCACCTGGATACAGGAAGACATTGACGCCGGCAAGGCGCTGTCCACGGCGCCGCTGCCCGAGTGGGTGTTCAAGGGCCCGGTGGCCGAGGCCGGCGGTGTGCACACAGCGGAAGGCTCGTGGAGTGCCTCGGCCAAAAAATTCATCCCGCGCCGCAAGCTGCCGGTGTACGAGCGCCAGTTCTTCCCTGAGGACGTGCTGGGCTCGAAGGCGCCCGCGTTCGAAACCGCCGGCACCACCTTGCATGAAGACGATGCGATACGCCTCTGGACGCTGGGCGGTGCGAACGATGATGTGCTGATCGCCAGCATCAAGACCAAGATGCACGCCATCAGCCCCGACGTGGCCGAGGGCCTGGCCATGGGCGTGGACCTGGCCGAGAAAAGCTACAAGGGCATGGTCATCTGGTCCAACGACGAGATGTTCTCGGCCGGCGCCGACCTGCAGGCCATGCTGCCGGCCTTCATGATGGGCGGGGCCAAGGCCATCGAAGGGGCCGAGGCCGAACTGCAGAACGTGATGCTCAAGCTGCGCTACGCGGCTGTGCCCGTGGTGTCGGCGATTCGCGGCATCGCGCTGGGCGGCGGCTGCGAAATGGCGGTGCACTCGGCCAAACGTGTGGCCGCGATGGAAAGCTACGTCGGCCTGGTGGAAGTCGGCGTGGGCCTGGTGCCCGGCGCGGGCGGCCTGGCCTACATCGCGCGCCGCGCCGCGGAAAACGCCAGCACTTCGACCAACAAGGACATCCTGCCTTTCCTGACCGAAGGCTTCACGGCCGCCGCGATGGCCAAGGTCGGCACCAGCGCGATTGAAAGCCGCAAGATCGGCTACCTGCTCGACAGCGACGTGATCGTGCCGAACAAGGATGAATTGCTGTTTGTCGCGCTCAACGAGGCGCGCGCGCTGTTCAACTCGGGCTACCGCGCGCCGCACAAACGCCAGTTCCCGGTGGTGGGCCGCAACGGCCTGGCCACCATCAAGGGCCAGCTGGTCAATATGCGCGACGGCGGTTTTATCAGCGCCCATGACTTCCACATCGCCGGCCTGATCGCGGGTGTGGTCTGCGGCGGCGACGTCGATGCCGGCACCCTGGTGACGGAAGAGTATTTGATGACGCTGGAGCGCAAGGCTTTCTGCTCTTTGCTCGAACACCCGAAAACGCAAGAGCGGATCATGGGAATGATGAGCACCGGCAAACCGGTCCGTAACTGATGAACGATCAATCACCCAACCGCCTGGCGCGGCAACTGCAGCGGCTCGATGAAGTGCCGGCTTTTGCCCGCCCCTGGTTTCGCAGCGTGGTGCTGCGCCGCGCCGTGCCGTTCACCGGTACCGCCGGCCTGGACTTCCTCGAGATGGGCACGGGCCGGGTCGAGATCGGCATCAGGAACGAGAAGAAGGTGCAAAACCACATAGGCGGCGTGCACGCCTCGGCCATGAACCTGCTGGCGGAAACCGCCACCGGCATGGTGGTGGGCATGAATGTGCGCGACGACTGCATCCCGCTGGCCAAGGAACTCAAGATGGCGTTCAAAAAGCGCGCCACCGGCGCCCTGCGCGCCGTGGCCACGCTGAGCGACGAACAGCGCGCGGCCATGCAGGCCAGCGACAAGGGTGAGGTCAAGGTGCCTGTCATCGTGACCGATGAAGCCGGCGTGAACCCGGTGGAATGCGAATTTGTCTGGGCCTGGATTCCCTCCGGCCCGCGGAAAAGTTAACCGAGAAATTGAAGGAAACCATCATGGCCAAACAAGTCCAGGAAGCCTACATCGTCGCCGCCACGCGCACGCCCATAGGGCGCTCGCACAGGGGCTATTTCCGCAACACGCGGCCCGACGACCTGCTGGTCAAGGCGCTGCAGGCCGCGCTCGCGCAAGTGCCCTCGCTGGACCCGAAAGCGATTGAAGACATCATTTGCGGCTGCGCGATTCCCGAAGGCCCGCAGGGCTTGAACGTGGCGCGCATAGGCGCGGTGCTGGCCGGCCTGCCGACCAGTGTGGGCGGCATCACCGTCAACCGTTTCTGCGCCTCGGGCCTGTCGGCCATCCAGATGGCGGCCGACCGCATCCGCGTGGGCGAAGCCGACGTGATGATTGCCGCCGGCACCGAAAGCATGAGCATGGTGCCCATGTCGGGCAACTCGCCTTCGCTGTCGCCCAATATGTTCATGAACGATGAGAACGTCGGCATCGCCTACGGCATGGGCCTGACGGCCGAGAAGGTGGCCCAGCAGTGGAAGGTCTCGCGCGAGGCGCAGGACCAGTTCGCGCTCGAATCGCACCTCAAGGCCATCAAGGCCCAGCAGGCCGGCGAGTTCAGCAATGAAATCACGCCCGTCGAAGTGACCGACCGCACGGCCAATCTGGAAACTGGTGAAGTGGTCGCCAAGACCCGCACCGTGAGCCTGGACGAGGGTCCACGCCCCGACACCTCGCTCGAAGGCCTGGCCAAGCTCAAGACGGTGTTTGCCGCGCGCGGTTCGGTCACCGCCGGCAACAGCTCGCAGACCTCCGACGGCGCGGGCGCGCTGGTGCTGGCCAGCGAAAAAGCCGTCAAACAGTTCGGCCTCAAGCCGCTGGCGCGTTTTGTGAGTTACGCCGCCAAAGGCGTGCCGCCTGAAATCATGGGCATTGGCCCGATTGAGGCGATTCCCGCCGCACTGCGTTATGCCGGCCTTACGCAGGACGACATGGACTGGATCGAGCTGAACGAAGCCTTTGCCGCGCAGTCGCTGGCCGTGATCAACACGCTCAAGCTGGACCCGGCCAAGGTCAACCGCATGGGCGGCGCGATTGCGCTGGGCCATCCGCTGGGCGCGACGGGCGCGATCCGGGCGGCTACCGTGATTCATGCTTTGCACAGGCATCAACTGAGATACGGCATGGTGACCATGTGCGTGGGGATGGGACAGGGAGCCGCTGGAATTTTTGAGCGGGTGTGAGGGGCTACTGCGCGGGCGCATTGCGTTGTTGCAGCCCAAAGAAAATCCTCACGACCCTGAAGGTCGCTCCGGTTTTCTTCGGGCACCCGCGCCTCGCACTGCATCCCGCTCGCTACGCCCTTGAGGCTGTTGCGGGGGGCGTGGCGCCGAGTTAGTTGACGGTAATTGCTGATACTTTCAGGAGACATCGATGCAAATCCAGACTCTGGCCACCGGCACCGCGCAGCTCTCGCTGCGGGTTTATGACGTCACGCTCGCCGCCCACACCAGTGTGGTCATTGGCGGCGCCATGGGCGTGCGGCAGCATTACTACGCGCCGTTTGCGCAGTGGCTGTCCAGCCAGGGTTTTCGGGTCACGACCTTTGACTACCGCGGCTCGGGCGACTCGCTGCCGGCCACGGCCGGTGGCAGCCTGCGCGGCTTCAAGGCCGACCTGCTGGACTGGGCCGGCGACTACGAGGCCGTGGTCGATGCCGCCAAGGCGGCCTTGCCCGATGCGCCGCTTTACCTCTTGGGCCACAGCCTGGGCGCGCAACTGCCGGGCTTCCTCAAGAACCAGCACAAGATTGACGGCATGGTCAGCATCGCGGCGGGCAGCGGCTACTGGCGCGACAACGCACCCCAGCTCAGGCGCATGATTCTGTACTTCTGGTACGTGCTGGTGCCGCTGGCGACGCGGCTTTTCGGCTATTTCCCGGGCCGCTCGCTGCGCAAGGTCGGCGACCTGCCGGCCGGCGTGATGATGCAGTGGCGCAAGTGGTGTTTGAACCCGCAGTACAGCGTGGGCGCCGAGGGCGAAAGCGCGCGCCTGAGTTACGGCAAAGTCAGCTTTCCGGTCACGGCGCTGTCCATCGCCGACGATGAACTGATGACCTGGCGCGGCACACAAAACCTGATCAACCTGTATGCCAACGCGCCGCGCACCTTTGAGCGCATCGCGCCGGCGGACCTGAAGGTCAAGCGCATAGGCCATTTCGGATTCTTCCGCGAGCAATTCAACAACAGCCTGTGGCCGCGCGCCCAGCAAATCATCGAAGGCATGGCCGGCGTCGCCAGGACGACGGCCTGAGCCGCGAAGCCAGGGCACACTTGAGGGCATGACAAGCATGCATTCTTTTGACCAGGCGTTGCGGCTGGCGGCCGCCGGCGCCGACAGGCCGGACACCTGGCTGGGCCACAGCAGCCCCGACTACTGGAACATGGTGGGGCCCTTCGGCGGCACCACGGCGGCCACGGCCCTGCGTGCCATCCTGCTGCACCCGGCCTTGCTGGGCGAGCCGGTGGCGCTGACGGTGAACTATGCGGCGGCCATGGCCGAAGGGCCCTTCAGCGTGACGGCCAGGCCGGCGCGCACCAACCGCTCCACCCAGCACTGGACGGTAGAGCTGTCGCAGGACGGCGATGCCGCCGGCGCCGTGATGACGGCCACGGCCGTCACGGCGGTACGCCGCGAAACCTGGAGCCTTGACGACACACCCATGCCCGCGGTGACGCTGGCCGATGCGACGGGCCGCTTGCGTTTTGCCACGTCGGCCTGGACCAACCGCTACGACATGCGGCCGGTGCGCGGCGTGATTCCGCAGGTCTGGGACGGCAGCGGCGTGGACAGCCTCACGCAGTTGTGGGTGCGCGACGACCCGCCGCGCCCGCTGGATTTCCCGGCGCTGGCCGCCATGTCCGATGTGTTCTACCCGCGCGTCTGGCTGCGCCGCGCCACGCGCGTGCCGGCCGGCACGGTCTCCATCACGACTTACTTCCATGCGGACAGCCGGCAGCTTGCCGAATGCGGCGACGGCTTTTTGCTGGGCCAGGCCAAGGCCCAGGCCTTTCGCAACGGCTTTTTCGACCAGACGGCGCAGCTGTGGAGCGAAGCCGGCGTGCTGCTGGCCACCAGCACGCAGGTCGTCTATTACAAGGAATGAGACACTTGAGGTCTTGACGGAAACACCATGAACACTCCCACCCCTATCCCCGAAATCCTGAGCCATGTCGACGCCGGCGTGATGACCATCACGCTGAACCGCCTGGACAAGAAAAACTCCATCACCTCCGCCATGTACGGCGCCATGGCCGACGCGCTGGAAGCCGCCAACCACGACACGGCGGTGCGCGCCGTGGTGATCCAGGGCCATGAGACGATTTTTTCGGCCGGCAACGACATTGCCGACTTCCTGAACAAGCCGCCCGCGACGCAGGACTCGCCGGTGTTCCGCTTCCTGCGCGGCATCAGCAGCTTTCCCAAGCCGCTGGTGGCCTCGGTGTGCGGCCCGGCCGTCGGCATAGGCACCACGCTGCTGCTGCATTGCGACCTGGTGTACGCGGGCGACAATGCCGCTTTCTCCATGCCTTTTGTGAACCTGGGCCTGTGCCCCGAGGCGGCGTCCAGCCTGCTGGTGCCCCAGCTCATGGGTTACCCGCGCGCGGCCGAGGCGCTATTGCTGGGCGAACCCTTCATGGCGGAGACCGCGCTCGAAATCGGCTTGATCAACCGCATCGTGCCGCCCACCGAAGCCAATGCGCTGGCGCAAAGGCAGGCGCAAAAGCTGGTCGCCAAGCCGCTGAGCGCGCTGATGGAAACCAAGCGCCTCATGAAAAAGGGCAATGCCACCCTGGTGGCCGAGCGCATGGCCGAAGAAGGCGCGAGTTTTGGCCGCATGCTGGGTGAGCCGGCTGCGCGCGAGGCGTTTTCGGCTTTCCTGGGCAAGCGCAAGCCGGACTTCAGCGAAGTCTGAATCTTGCTCCTTCCCCCGCTGGGGGAAGGCTGGGATGGGGGCCTCGGCCTTATTTGGGGCTGCGATGAATCATCCGCCGCAGGCCCCCATCCCTACCTTCCCCCAGCGGGGGAAGGAGTCACACGGACCCGCACCGGTTTGCGGTTCCCGCGAGCCTTGGCCCGCGGATCGGATTGCCGGATGGACTCCGCGGTCAGGCGCAGGCAGGCCATCAACTGCTCGCTGCTGGGCGTCAAGCGCCGGCCCCGCACGGTGATGAGCCCTATGGGCGGCAGTTCGATCGGAACCTCGATAGCCAGGACGTCGAACAAACCCTCCCGCTGGAAGTGCAGGGCGACCGAGCGCGCCAGGAATCCGGCCGCGTCACGCTGCTGCACAAAGGTGCTGAGCGCCAGGAAGGACGAGGTCTCGATGATGTCGCTGGGCGGGTTCAGGCCGTGGCGAAAAAAAGTCTGTTCGAGCTTTACGCGCAGCGATGCCCAGGGCGGTGGCAGCACACAGGGCATGCCGGCCAGGTCGTTCCAGCCCGGTTTTTTCTGGCGCATGAGCGCATGGCCGTGTTTGACCACGGCCACCATGGGCTCGTCGAACAGCGCCTCCGTCACCAGGTCGGGGGCGGCGTAGCCTGGCTCCAGGCGGCCGACGAACAGGTCCAGCTCGCCCATGCGCAGCCGCGGCAACAGCCGCGTCAGGTCACCTTCCTCGACCAGCACGGTTGCCAGGGTTGAACGCTGCTTGAGCAGCTTGACGGCGCCCGCCAGCAGAACGGGCATGGCCACCACCATGGCGCCCACACGCGTGCGTCCGGCCGCGCCGCTGGCCACCGCGGAAATCTCGTCGCGTGTGCGCTCATATTCGGCCAGCACCGAGCGGGCAAACCGGATCAGCGCCTGGCCGTTGGAGGTCGGTTCTGTCCCTCGGGTGGAGCGGTCGAACAGGGTGAGCTCGAGCATGCTCTCGACCTCGGAGAGCATTTTCGAGACGGCGGGCTGGCTGACCGACAGGAACTCGGCGGTCCGGCCCAGGTGGCGGAACTGGTCCAGCGCCACCAGCAGCTGCAGATGGCGCAGCTTGATGTTGGAACGCAGGGCGCGGTCTATCTGGGTCATGAATCATGTTAACCGAAAGGCTATGAAGCGATTCTGAAATTCGATTAGATTGTTATGAGGAAGCCGACAAGAATCGGGGAACAAGAAATGCGCAAAGCGGCAGCCACCGCCGCCGCACATACCGCGCGCAGCATCCACCCAGAGGCAGACAAACCCATGACAATTTCTCCCCAGGATTCCCTTTTCCCCTTCAGCGCCAGGCGCCGCAGCCTGCTGGTCGGCGGCGCCGCGCTCGGCGCCGCGGCGCTGGCCAAACCCCTGGGCGCCGCAGCCCAGGGCTATCCCGAGCGGCCCCTCACCTTCATCTGCCCCTGGCCCGCGGGCGGCACCGCCGACCAGTCCATGCGCGCCCTGTGCCAGGTCGCTTCGCGCGTGCTGGGCCAGGCCATCGCGGTGGAAAACAAGGTGGGCGCTTCCGGCATGATCGGTACCCGGGCCATGGCCTCCGCCAAGCCCGACGGCTACACCATCGGCCAGATCCCGATTTCCGTCACGCGCTTTTCGCAGCTGGGCACCTTGCAGCTGGACCCGCTCAAGGACCTGACCTACCTGGCCCGCACCTCGGGCCAGACTTTCGGCATGGCCGTCCCCGCGGAATCGCGCTTCAAGTCCTTGCAGGAGCTCGTCGCCTTTGCCAAGGCCAACCCCGGCAAGCTGACTTATGCCCACGCGGGCGTCGGCGGCGCCACGCACGTGGGCATGGAAGAGTTCGCGCTGGCCGCGGGCATCCAGTTCAACCATGTCCCCTACAAGGGCGGCGCCGAGGCCCTGCAGGCCGTGCTCGGCGGGCATGTGGACCTGCTGGCCGATTCCAGTTCCTGGGCGCCGCATGTTGAGGCGGGCAAGCTCAGGCTGCTGGCCACCTGGGGCGAACGCCGCGCTTCGCGCTTCAAGGACGCGCCCACGCTCAAGGAGTTGGGCTACAACGTCGTGGTCGATGCGCCCAACGGCATAGGCGCGCCCAAAGGCCTGGACCCGACCGTGGCCATGAAGCTGCGCGAGGCCTTTCGCGTGGCCGTGGCCAGCCCCGAGTTCAAGCAGGTGGCCGACAGGATAGATGCGCCCGTGCTGTATCTCGACGGCCCCGATTACGAAAAATACGTGGCCGCCATGTACCAGAAAGAAACCACCCTGATCGACAAGCTCAAGCTCAAGGAATTGATGAAGAGCTAGAAGCCCGGCGCCGAGCGCCGAAAGAAACCATGACCACCACCACGACCGCTTCTTTCCCCGGCTCCCCCGCCGCCAGCCCGCTGATACGCCTGCACGCCAACGACAACGTGCTGGTCGCCAAAACCGCGCTGTCGCTGGGCCAGGAACTGCCGGAAGCCGGCGCGCGCGCGCGGGCGCAGGTGCCGGCGGGGCACAAGGTCGCGGCCCGCCGCATCGCGCGGGGCGAGCGCATCCTGAAGTACGACACGGTGATCGGTGTGGCCGCCCGCGACATCGAGGCGGGCGACTATGTGCATTCGCACAATATGGCGCTGGTGGATTTTGAGCGCGACCCCGCTTTCGGGCAGGACGTGCGGCCGGTGGACTATGTGCCGCAGGCCGAGCGCGCCAGCTTCATGGGTTTTGTGCGCCCCGACGGCCGCGTCGGCACCCGTAATTTCATCGGCATCCTGTCCTCGGTCAATTGCTCGGCCACCGTCATCAAGAATATCGCGGCCCACTTCACGCCTGAGCGGCTGGCGGCCTTCCCCCATGTGGACGGCGTGGCGGCCTTCGCGCAGACCAGCGGCTGCGGCATGTCGTCCCCCAGCGAGCATTTCGACGTGCTGCGCCGCACCCTGGCCGGCTATGCGCGCCACCCCAACCTGGCCGGTGTGCTGATCGTCGGCCTGGGCTGCGAGCGCAACCAGGTGTCGTCGCTGGTGGAGTCGCAGGGCCTGGAGACCAGCAAGCTGATGCGCACGATGGTGATGCAGGAGGTCGGCGGCACCCGCGCCACGATAGAGGCCGGTATCGCCGCCGTTCTGGAGATGCTGCCTGAAGCGAATGCGGCCAGGCGCCAGCCTGTGCCGGCGAGCCACCTGAAGATAGGCCTGGAGTGCGGCGGCTCGGACGGTTTTTCCGGCATCACGGCCAACCCGGCGCTGGGCGCGGCCATGGACATCCTGGTGCGCCACGGCGGCACCGCCATCCTGTCGGAGACCCCTGAAATCCACGGCGTCGAATACATGCTCACCCGCCGCGCCGTCACGCCCGAAGTGGGGCAGAAGCTGCTGGACCGGCTGGCCTGGTGGGAAAAATACACGGCGGGCCACAACGCGCAGTTCAACGGTGTGGTCGGTCACGGCAACCAGGCCGGCGGGCTGGCCAATATTTTCGAGAAGTCGCTGGGCTCGGCCATGAAGGGCGGCACCACGCCGCTGCAGGCGGTCTATGAATATGCCGAGCCTATCACCCAGAACGGCTTTGTCTTCATGGACTCGCCCGGCTACGACCCGGTGGCCTCGACCGGCCAGATTGCCAGCGGTGCCAACCTGATCTGCTTTACCACCGGCCGGGGCTCCATGTTCGGCTCCAAGCCGGCGCCCACGATCAAGCTGGCCAGCAACACGGCCATGTTCAAGCGCCTCGAGGAGGACATGGACATCAACTGCGGCGCCATCCTGGACGGCGAGCTCGACGTCGCGCAGATGGGCCGGCGGATTTTTGAGGAGATCCTGCGCCACGCCTCGGGCGAGCCGACCAAGAGCGAGGCGCTGGGCCTGGGCGACCACGAATTTGTGCCCTGGCACCTGGGCATCGTCAGCTGAGCGGCGCAACAGCTGTCGACTGCGCTTGAAGCATCCCGCCAGGGGCTGCCCGACGGGCGGCACATGGCAAGCGGCCGGAGGGCCGGCCGAGGCGATCCGCCTGAAAGGCCCTCGAAGCGCCAGACCGTTTGAAAAATACACAAGGAGACAATGACCATGCCAAGCCTTACTCCCACCGTGCGGCGCATCGCCCGCCGCATGCTGCTGCTGGCGGCCCTGGCCGCCTGCGCGCTGAGCCCGGCGGCCCACGCGCAAAGCGACTATCCCAGCAAGCCGCTGACCCTGCTGGTGCCATACCCCGCCGGCGGTGCCAACGATGCCGTGGCACGCCTGGTGGGGCAAAAGATGGGCGAGAGCCTCAAGCAGCCGGTCATCATCGACAACCGCCCCGGTGCCGGCACCACCGTCGGCACCGCCGCGGCGGCCAAGGCCGCTCCCGACGGCTACACGCTGGTGCTGGGCTCGCTGGCGAGCCACGCGGTCAGCCCGCATCTCTATGCCAAGCCCGGTTATGACGCCATCGCCGACTTCACCCCCGTGGGCACCATAGGCGTGGTGCCCATGGTGCTGATCGTCGCCAAGGAGTCGCCCTACACCGACCTGCGCTCGCTGGTCGAAGCCGCGCGGCGCCAGCCGAATACGCTGAACTATGGTTCCGCCGGCAACGGCTCGCCGCTGCACCTGGCGGCCGAGCTGTTCAAGCAGAGCGCGCATATCCAGATCAGCCATGTGCCCTACAAGGGCGGCAACGCGCACACCATGGACCTGTTGGGCGGCCGGCTCGACATGATCCTGGATACCTTGACCAGCGCCGCGCCGCTGATCAAGGGCGGCAAGGTCCGGGCCCTGGCCGTCGCGGCGCCCTCACGCCTGCCCGAGCTGCCGGGTGTCCCCACTTTTTCGGAGGCGGGCTACCCCGGCTTTGAAGTCAATGCCTGGTATGCGCTGTACGCACCCGCCAAGACCAGCAAGGAAGTCATCAGCCGCCTCAACGCGACGCTTGTCGCCGTGCTCAAGCAGCCCGACGTTCTGGAAAAATTCGGCAACCTGGGCGTGCGGACCCAGCCCGGCGCGCCGCAAGACCTGGCCCGCTTTACCCAGGACGAATGGGACCGCTATGGCAAGCTCATTACGGCCAGCGGCATCCGCATAGACTGAGCCCATGGATTCCAACTTCCAGGTTCTCGTCACCGCTGCCCACTGGGCCTCGTCCGCGCAAGACATCGTGCGCGGCGCGGGCGGGCAGATCACTTTTCTGCCCGATCCCGTAACTGAAGACGTACTGGCGGCTCAGCTGGCGGCCACAGGCGCGCAGGCTGTGGTGCTACGGGGCTCCAAGCCCATTTCGGCGCGCGTGCTGGCCGCCGCCCCGGCGCTGAAGATCGTCGCCAAGAACGGCGCGGGCGTGGACAGCGTGGACCTGGCCGCCGCCCGCCAACGCGGCGTCGCCGTCGCCGTGGCGCCCGCCGCGAATGCCGATGCCGTGGCTGAGCACGCGCTGGCGCTCATGCTCTCGCTCACACGGCAATTGCCTTTGCTCGACAACATGGTGCGCGGCGGTCGCTGGGCCGACGGCAGTTGGCAAGGGCGCGATTTCCGCGGTGCCGTGGTTGGCATCGTGGGCTACGGCAGCATAGGCCGCAGCACGGCGCGGCTTGCCGCCGCGCTGGGCGCCCGGGTGCTGGTGTTGCGCCCCCATGGGCAGGCGGACAGCCATGCCACAGAGCCCGACCTGGACCGCTTTCTGGCACAGGTCGACATCCTGAGCCTGCACTGCCCGCTGACCGAACGCACACGCGGCCTGATAGGCCGGCGCGAGCTGTCGCTCATGCGGCGCGGCGGCCTGCTCATCAATACGGCGCGCGGCCCCGTCGTGGACGAAGCGGCGCTGCTGGAGGCCTTGCAGTCCGGCCAGCTGGAGGGTGCCGGGCTGGATACCTTTGACACCGAGCCGCTGCCGGCCGGCCACCCGCTACTGGCGTTGCCCAATGTGCTGCTCACGCCGCATGTCGCGGGCGTCACCCGCGACGCGGCCCTGCAGGTGGCGAACATCACCGCGCGTAACATCGTGGATTACCTGGCCACCGGCACCTTGCCCGCCCATCACCTCGTGGCGGCTTGAGCCGGTCCGGCCGCTCCTTTATTTCCCGACCCGACCTGACACTTCCATGCCCGCCAACAATCCCTTCAAAACCGCTCTCGCTGCCCGCCGGCCCCAGGTGGGTCTGTGGCTTTCCATGGCCGATCCCTACCTCGCCGAGGTCAGCGCCACGGCCGGCTTCGACTGGCTGTTGATCGACGGCGAACATGCCCCCAACGATGTGCGCAGCACACTGGCTTCGCTGCAGGCCGTGGCGCCCTACCGCGCGCAGCCCGTGGTGCGCGCGGTGGCCGGCGAGGTGCCACTGATCAAGCAATTGCTGGACATAGGCGCACACAACCTGCTGATTCCCATGGTCGACACGGCCGAGCAGGCGCGCGCCATGGTCAGCGCCACACGCTATCCGCCGCTGGGCATCCGCGGCGTCGGCAGCGCCGTGGGGCGTGCTTCGCGCTGGAGCGCGCGCACCGATTACCTCGACGCAGCGGACGACGAAGTCTGCCTGCTGGTGCAGGCGGAAACCGTGACAGCCCTGGGCAACCTGGAGGCGATTTGCGCGGTGGAGGGCGTGGACGGCGTTTTTATAGGACCGGCCGACCTGGCCGCCTCCATGGGCCACCGCGGCAAGCCTGGCCACCCCGAGGTGCAGGCTGCGATCGAGGGTGCCATGAAAATCATCATCGCTTCGGGCAAGGCGGCGGGCACACTGACCTCGGACCCGGCGCTGGCCAGGCGTTATCTCGCGCTGGGCTGCACGTTTGTGGCCGTCGGCGTCGACGTCCTGGTCTATGCCAACGCCGCCAGGCGCCTGGCTTCGGACCTTGTGCCATCCGGCGCCGTGCAGCCGGCCGCGCCCGGCGCGGCCTACTGACTAGATATCAAATATCAAAGCGTATGCCCTGGGCCAGCGGCAGGCTTGAGCCGTAGTTGACGGTATTCGTCGCGCGGCGCATATAGGCCTTCCACGAATCGGATCCCGACTCGCGGCCGCCGCCGGTTTCTTTCTCGCCGCCGAAGGCGCCGCCTATCTCGGCGCCGCTGGTGCCTATGTTGACGTTGGCGATGCCGCAGTCCGAGCCGCGCGCCGAGGTGAAGAGCTCGGCCTCGCGCAGGTCCTGCGTGAAGACGGCCGATGACAGGCCGTGCGCCACCGCGTTGTTCATCGCGATCGCGTCCTCAAAGCTGTCGTAAGGCACGACGTAGAGGATGGGCGCGAAGGTCTCGTGCAGCATGGGGCCGGCCTGCTCTTTCAGTTCCACAATCGCAGGGCGCACATAGTGGGCCGTGCCCTCGCCGGGCTGCTTGTCGCCGAAGTGCACCTGGGCGCCCAGCGTTTTGGCTTCGGCCAGGGCAGACTGCATGGCGTCGAACGCGCGGCCGTCTATCAGCGGGCCGACCAGCGTGCCGTCTTTGAGCGGGTTGCCTATGGGCAGGCGTTCAAACACGGCGACCAGGCGTTTGACCAGTTCCGGGTAGATGGAGCGGTGCACGATGAGGCGGCGCAAGCTGGTGCAGCGCTGGCCGGCGGTGCCGGCGGCCGCGAAGGCTGCGCCGCGCACCACGAGTTCCAGGTTGGCCGAAGGGGCGACGATGGCCGCGTTGTTGCCGCCCAGTTCCAGCAGCGAGCGCTTGAACAGGCCCGCGCAGGTGATGGCCACGTTTTTGCCCATGGCGGTGGAGCCGGTGGCGCTGACCAGCTTGACGTGCGGGTGATTCACCAGCGACTCGCCGGTGGCGCGTTCGCCTATCAGCAACTCGCTCAGGCCTTCGGTGGCCAGGCCCAGGTCTTTGGCCGTCTGCAGCAGCAGGCCGTTGAGCGCGATGGCCGACAGCGGGGTTTTTTCCGAAGGTTTCCAGGCCAGGGTGTTGCCGCAGACCAGGGCCAGCGCGGCATTCCAGGCGAATACCGCCATCGGGAAGTTAAAGGCCGAGATGATGCCGACCACGCCCACGGGGTGCCAGGTTTCCAGCAGCTTGTGGTCGGGGCGCTCGCTGGCAATCGTCAGGCCGTACAGCTGGCGCGACAGGCCCACCGCGAATTCGCAGATGTCTATGACCTCCTGCACCTCGCCCAGGCCTTCCTGCAGGATCTTGCCGGTTTCCAGCGAGATCAGCTGGCCCAGCTCGGCCTTGTGGCGGCGCACGGTTTCGCCGAAGGCGCGCACCAGCTCGCCGCGCTTGGGCGCGGGCACGTTGCGCCATTCGAGAAAACGCTGCTGGGCGGTGTTGAGCGCGCTGTCCACCTCGGCGGCGCTGTGCACGGCCACGCGGGCCAGCTGGCTGCCGTCTATGGGTGTGGCCACGGTGATGGCCGAGGCCGCCTTGCTGTTCAGTTCAGCGGCGAGGCCCAGGGCTTTGAAGAGGGATGAAACGTCGTTGGCGTGACTCATGATGAAGTCCTTTCTTGGTGTGTCTTGAAATCAGTTGTTCGCGGCTTTGGCGGCAAGCTCGCGCAGGCCGCGGCCCAGGCGTTCGGCGCCCTGCCGCAGCGCCTGGTGCGCGGGGTTGGCAAAACTCAGGCGCAGCCAGGGCTGTGCGGCGCCGCTGATGCTGAAGGCCGCGCCCGGCACCACCAGCACCTGGTTGGCGAGGCCGAAGTCCACCCAGGCCTGGGTGGACAGCAAGGGCATGCTCGCGGGCAGCTTTGCCCATATGAACATGCCGCCTTGCGGCTTGTCAAATTCAAGCAAGCCGCCGCAATGCGTGCGCAAGGCCTGGTCCAGCGTATCGCCTTTCGCGGCATACGCCGGGCGCAGCATGTCCAGGTGCGATGCCAGGCGTCCGGAAGCCAGCATGAGCGCCAAGGTCAATTGCTCCAGCGATCCGCTGTGCACATCGGCCGCCTGTTTGGCCAGCACCACGCCGCGCGCGATGTCGGTCGGCGCAAGCAGCACACCCAGGCGCAGGGCCGGGGCGACCACCTTGGAGTAGCTGGTCATGTAAGCGACCTGCGCGGGCGAGCCGGCCTGCTGGTTCAGTTGCGCGAGTGAGGGCGGCGGCGCCGCGCCAAACCAGAGTTCTCCGTAGGGATCGTCCTCGAGCAGCGTCACGCCGTATTGCGCGGCCAGTTCCAGCAGGCGCAGGCGGCGCGCCAGCGGCATCACGGCGCCGGTCGGATTGGCGAAGTTGGGAACCACATACAGCACGCGCGGGCTTTCGGCCCGCAGCAGGGCTTCGAGCTTTTCGACGTCCATGCCTTGCGCATCGGTCGGCACTTCCACGAGGCGCGCGCCCGCGAAGCGAAAAGCCTGCAGTGCGGCGGGATAGTTAAAGGATTCCACGGCCACGCCTTCGCCGGGCTCGACCAGCACGCGCGCGAGCAGGTCTATGGCCTGCTGCGAGCCGCTGGTGATCAGCACGTCCTCCGTTTGCGCCGTGAGGCCGCGTCCCTGCAGCAGCGCCGCGCTGGCTTCGCGCAGCGCGGGCAGGCCTTCGGTCGCGCCGTATTGCAGGCTGCGCCCTTGCAGCGTGCCCGCTACTTCCAGCAGCGATTCGCGCAGCCACTCGGCCGGCAGCAGCGCCGGGTCGGGGTGGCCGCCGGCCAGCGACACCATGCCCTCACGGCCGGCCAGCGCCAGCATGGCGCGTATCGGCGAGCCGCTGGCCTGCGCGTAGAGCGGGCGCAGCGGCCCGCGCGCGGCGGTCATGCGCGGGCGGCCGTCATGCCAAAAATGCCGGTGGCATTGCCGGCGTCAAAAGCCAGGTCCAGGCGCGGCTGCACCGGGTCGTTGGCCGCGCCGGCCGTGTGTAAGGTATCGCGCGTGATGAATTCATAAAACGAGCCGGGCACTTCGCGCCAGACGCGGCCTTCGGGCGTGATGAAGTCGCGCTGCACGCCCGCGGCGCGAAAGGCCGTCTGGCGCACGCGGCCGCTGGCGGAGACTTCGACCTTGTCCTTGATGGGCCGGCCCAGCGCGCGCTGGCGTGCCGCCACCGCGTCCACGTCGTCCACGCGGTCGGTCGCGTGGTTGAAGGCATTGCCCTCGGTGGAAATCCAGGCCATCTCGGCGGATTCGGCCAGCAGCAGTTCGTAGTCGTCCATCGCGAACACGCCGTGCTGGCGGTCAAAGCATTGCAGCAGCTGCGGCAGCAGGCGCAGCGCCTGCGCCAGCGGCAGCACGCCGTCGCGCGTGAGCTGCTCCAGGTCGGCAATGTCCTGCGGGTCCAGCGGGTCGCGCGAGGTCGACAGCACGCGCGTGACGGCGGACTGGAAGGGCGCGGAGAACTGCTCGGGATGCAGCTCGGAGACAAAAAACTGCGCGATCTCTTCGGGGAAATCGCGGTGGCTGTAGGCGCGGCCCGTCATCTTCAGGCGCGGCAGCGGGTAGGTGCCCTGCAGCTCAAAACCCAGCGGGCGCAGCACGCGCGTGAAGGCCGCCTCGCCGGCCGGCAGGGCGCCGCTGGGCCAGCGCACGGTGCGCAGCGCGCCGTGGTCGAACACCACCTTGCGCTGTTGGCCCAGCACGTCGCTGGCGATGTAGTCCTGCCCGGCCGGCACCCGCTGCACCAGGCCGTGGAACAGCGCCATATTCAGCGCCTGGGCCAGCTCCGCGCGGCTTACGCTGCCCGTCGCGGCTTGCTGCAGGCCGGGATGGACGTACATCTGTTCATGGATGGCTTGAACGGCTTCGGGCGGAAGGCAGGCGGCGAGCAGCTTCTGGAGGAGGGTCATGTCAGGCGTATTTATGGCGGGTGAAAGCCGGATTTTCGGCAGTTTCAACCATGCGCACAAAGGATCAATTTCGATGGATGCATGAGATATATTCATGTCATGCGCCGAAAAATCCCCTCCACCCAGGCCCTGCTGGCCTTTGAGGCAGCCGCCCACCGCGGCAGCTTTACCCTGGCGGCGCAAGACCTGTCGGTCAGCCAGAGCGCGGTCAGCCACCAGATCCTGGGACTGGAGCAGGAACTGGACGTGAGCCTGTTCCGCCGCCTGCCGCGCCAGCTGGAATTGACCGACGCCGGCCGCTCGCTGCTGGCGCGGGTCAGCCCGGCGCTGGATGCGCTGGAAGCCGCGATGCTGGACCTGGTCTCGTCCAAAGGCGAGGGCGGCACGCTGGAGCTGGGCGTGGTGCCCACTTTTGCGACCAAGTGGCTGATCCCGCGCATGCCGTCCTTCCTGAAGGCGCATCCGCATGTGACCTTGAACCTGGCCACGCGCTTGCAGCCCTTCGACTTTTCATTGACGGGGCTGGACGCCGCAATCCACTACGGCCGGCCCGACTGGCCGGGCACGGAATCGGAATACCTGATGGGCGAGGACAGCGTGGTGGTCTGCAGCCCGGCATTGATCAAGGAGCGCCGGCTGCGCGAGCCGGCCGACGTGCTCAATTTCACCCTGATCCACCAGAGCACGCGCCCGCACGCCTGGCGCGACTGGTTCCAGCTGGCCGGCATTGACGACGCGCAGGGCGCCGGTGCCGGCCCCAAGTACGAGCTGTTCTCCATGATCGCGCAGGCCGTCAAGGCCGGCCTGGGCCTGGCCGTGCTGCCGCGCTTCCTGGTGGCCGACGACATCGCCGACGGCACGCTGGCCGTGCCCTTTGAGCTCTCGCTGAGTTCGGACTTCGCCTACTACCTGGTCTGGCCTTCGCAAAAGACCAGCTGGCGGCCCTTGGTGCAGTTGCGAGAATGGCTGCGCGAGCAATCGGCTTCGTTGAAGTGAACGAACGGCGAGCAGGTCGCCGCGTGCCTGGGCCGGTCTTTAATCGGCTTTCTTTCCCGATGTCCATAACTGCACGAGGCCGAGCATCAGCAGCAGCGTTCCCAGGGCCATCCAGATCCCGACAAGTCCACGCGGCCCCATCACCTCGAAAGTCCAGGTTTGTGTCCAGGCCCATTTACCCATAAAGGGCGGAACGGAAGGTGTGAGCCATTCCGCCCAGGCCAGGCAAAACGAGATCGCCGCAAGCCCCAGCTTGAAGACTGCCCATTCTTTGACTGAAAGGATCGCACGTTGCTTCTTGGCGAGTTTGTTGTCGTTATCCATGAGGCCTTTTCATTCTTAGTGGCGTGGAGAAGGATTGCAACGTCAAGAGTGTCTCAGGCCTTGTCGGCCGGGGCCAAACTCTGCGCGGGCCGCCGCAAGGTGCTGTCAAACGGATTGATCTGCGCGCCTATGGCCGTGGCCTCGCGCTTGAGCAACTCCACCACCGTGGGCAGGCGGTCCGGGCTCAGGCGCGAGGAAATCGTGCCCACGCTGAGCGCGGCGACGGCGCGGCCGTCGCGGTCCAGCACCGGCACGCCGACGCCGGCCATGCCGTCCAGCAGGTTGGTGTTGCGCCCGGCGTAGCCGAGCTCGCGCACGCGCTCGATCTCGGTGCGCAGGTAGACCTCGTCATACACGCCGAACTCGCGCACGCGCGGCAGGTTGTAGCGGATCACTTCCTCGCGTTCGGTTTCGGGCAGAAAGGCCAGGATGGCCAGGCTGCCCTGGCCCATGCCCAGGGCCACACGCCCGCCTATGTCGCCGGTGAAAGAGCGTATCGGGAAGGGCCCCTCGCTGCGGTCCAGGCAGACCGCGTCAAAGCCGCTGCGCACCAGCAAAAAGATGGTGTCGCCCAGGCTGGCGCACAGGCGCAGCATGGACGGCCGGCACAGGCCGCGCAGGTCCATGGCGTTGCCGGCCTGGGCGGCCAGCGCAAAAAATTCGATGCTCAAACGGTAGAGCTTGGAGCCGGCTTCCTGCTCCACCACACGCTCGGCCACCAGGCTTTGCAGGATGCGGTGGGTGGTGGCCTGGGTCAGGCCCGTGGACTTGGCGATGTGGGTGATGCGCCCGCCCTTGGCCTGGGTCGCCGCCAGCGCGCGAATGATGGAAAAGGCGCGCTGCACGCTGCTGGAGCTATTGTCTTCGTCTTTCACAGCCTCTCCTTTGGCGGAATCCGTATTGGCTCAAGTGTATATAAATTCCGTTAAACGGAATAAATCAAATAAAGATATCTCTATACGGAATAACCTATTGACGATTTTTTCGTACATGCCCTAGCATGAAGTCATCAAGGTGTCACCGTTTTGTACGTCGTTTGGTACGTGCGGCGCTGGCCACCCCCTTGTTGCAGAGGTGCTCCCCATGTCCTTTTTGACCCTGGCGAATGTGAACAAGTCCTATGGCGCGACGCGTGCCGTGGCCGACATGAACCTGTCGGTGGACAAGGGCGAATTCGTCTCGCTGCTGGGCCCCTCGGGCTGCGGCAAGACCACCACCTTGCAGATGATCGCGGGCTTTTGCGAGGTCACGTCCGGCCAGGTCACGCTGGACGGCCGCGACATCACCCATGCCAAACCCAATTCGCGCGGCCTGGGCATCGTGTTCCAGAGTTATGCGCTGTTCCCGCACATGAGCGTGTACGACAACGTGAGCTTCGGCCTGGAGATGCGGCGGGTTCCCAAGGAAGAGCGCACCGAACGCGTGAAGGCCGCGCTGGCCCTGGTGCACCTGGAGGGGCACGCTCATCGCTACCCGCGCGAGCTTTCGGGCGGGCAGCGCCAGCGCGTGGCCTTGGCGCGCGCCCTGGTGATTCAGCCGCCCGTGTTGCTGCTCGACGAGCCGCTGTCCAACCTGGACGCCAAGCTGCGCGAGGAAATGCAGTTCGAGCTGCGGCAGATCCAGCGCAAGGTCGGCACCACCACCATCATGGTCACGCACGACCAGACCGAGGCCATGTCCATCAGCGACCGTGTGGTCGTCATGGAAGCCGGCCGCGTCACGCAGATCGACCAGCCGCACCGGCTCTATGAACACCCGCAGACCCGCTTTATCTCGAACTTTGTCGGCAAGGCCAATTTGCTCGAAGGCCGCGTAGCGGCCACCGGCCCCTGGACCACGGTGAATGTGGGCGGCAATGTGCCGGTCGAAGTCGAGGCCGCCGGCGTGTCGCAGGGCGATGCGGTGGTGCTGAGCCTGCGCCCCGAAAAAATCCGCCTGGTGCACGAGGCCCAGGGCCGCATAGGCGGCACGGTCAAGGAGCGCTTCTTCCTGGGCAGCCAGTGGCTCTACCAGGTGTCCACCGCGGCCGGCCAGCTTGCGGTGGTCTGCCCCAACGACGGCACTGCGCCGGCCGAAGAGGGCGCCAACGTGGGCCTGGACTGGGCCGCGCAACAGGTGCGCCTGCTGCCCGGCGCGCAAGGGGTGCCGGCATGAGCGGCGCCGCCGCGGCTGCTGCGCCCCGGGCAAGCGCCTCGCGCGCGCCCTGGCTGCTGTCGGCGCCGGCTTTCACGCTGTTCGCCTGCCTGCTGCTGGTGCCGCTGGCGCTCACGGCGGTGCTGTCCTTCCAGGTCTTCGACCACGCCACCGGCGTCAAGAACAGCTTCACGCTGGCGCATTACGCCGCCGTGCTGACGGACGACTATTACCACGGCATCTTCTGGCGCACGCTGTGGATTTCGGCGCTGACCACGCTGATCTGCGTTCTGGTGGGCGCGCCCGAGGCCTATGTGCTGAGCCGCATGCGCAGCCCCTGGCGCTCGATTTTGCTGCTGGTGGTGCTGGCGCCGCTGCTGGTCTCGGTGGTGGTGCGTGCCTTCGGCTGGAGCATGCTGCTGGGCCCCGAGGGCGTGGTCAACCAGCTCATGCGCGCCGTCGGCCTGCCGTCCATGCGCATCCTTTACACCGAAGGGGCCGTGGTCATCGCGCTGGTGCACGTGATGCTGCCTTTTATGGTGATCCCGGTGTGGACCTCGCTGCAAAAGCTGGACCCGGGCGTGGAAGACGCGGCGCTGTCGCTGCAGGCCTCGCACTTCACCACCTTGCGCCGCATCATCTTTCCGCAGGTGCTGCCGGGCGTGCTCTCGGGCAGCCTGATCGTTTTCGGCCTGAGCGCCAGCGCCTTCGCGATTCCGGGCCTGCTGGGCGGGCGGCGCCTGAAGATGGTGGCCACCGTGGTCTATGACGAATACCTGCACGAACTCAACTGGCCGCTGGGCGCGGCGATCGCGCTGACCCTGCTGCTGGCCAACCTGGCCATCATGCTGAGCTACAACCGCGTGCTCGAGCGCTCCTACAAAAAATCACTCGGATAAGGAGCGCGCCATGTCCAAAAACGGTCCCCTCGCGCTGCTCTTCAATGCGCTGGTCATCGCCTTCATGCTGGCGCCGCTGGTCATCGTCTGCGTGGTGGCTTTCACGCCGGGCAACACGCTGGCCATCCCGACCACGGAGTTTTCCCTGCGCTGGTTCCGCGCGGTGTTCGCGCATTCGGACTTTGTGCAGTCCTTCAAGAACAGCCTCTGGCTGGCCTGGATTTCGGCCACGCTGGCGACCGTGCTGGCCGTGCCGGCCGGGCTGGCGATCGCGCGCCATACTTTCCCCGGCCGCGATTTCCTCAACGGCCTGTTCCTCTCGCCGCTCATCATTCCGCACCTGGTGCTGGGTGTGGCGCTGCTGCGCACCTTCTCGCTGATAGGCGCGACCGGCAGCTTCTTCTGGCTGGCGCTCGCGCACGTGGTCATCATCACGCCCTATGTGCTGCGCCTGGTGCTGGCCTCGGTGGAGGGCAGCGACCGCAGCGCCGAGCAGGCGGCCCTCTCGCTGGGCGCGAGCCAGGCCACGGTGTTCACCCGCGTCACGCTGCCCATGATTTTGCCCGGCGTCACCGGCGGCTGGCTGCTGGCCTTTATCAACAGCTTTGACGAGGTGACCATGTCCATCTTCGTCACCGCGCCTTCCACCGTGACGCTTCCGGTGCGCATGTATATGTACGCGACCGAGTCCATAGACCCGCTGATGGCGGCGGTCTCCGCGCTCATGGTGGCGCTGACCGCGGTGGCCATGCTGGTGCTGGACCGCATCTATGGCCTTGACAAGATTCTGGTGGGACACAAATGACGCCATCCGACGAAACCCCCGGTGCGGCCGGGAAATCCAGGGCATTGCTGCAGCGCGTGGCCGAAGGCGGCCGCAAGCCCGTGGGCTTTGTGCTCAACGGCCAGCCGCTCACGGCGCTGGCCGGCGACACGGTGCTGACGGCGGTGCTCACGCACAGCGCGCGGCTGCGTTTCAGTGAATTCAGCGGTGAGCCGCGCGCCGGCTTTTGCCTGATGGGCGCCTGCCAGGACTGCTGGGTCGCCACCGAGTCGGGCAAGCGCCTGCGCGCCTGCGGCACCTTCATCGAAGAAGGCATGCGGCTGGTGACCGGCGCGGAGGGGCTGGCATGAGCGTGCGGCCTGTCATTGTGGGTGCCGGCCCGGCCGGCGTGCGCGCGGCCCAGGCCCTGGTGGCGCACGGCCTGCGGCCGGTGGTGGTGGACGAAGCACCGCGCTGGGGCGGGCAGATTTACCGCCAGCCGCCCGAGGGGTTCACGCGGCCCAAAGAGGCGCTTTATGGTTTTGAGGCCGGGCGCGCCCATGCGCTGCACGGCGCGATGGCGGCCATCCTGGACAAGGTCGACTACCGGCCCGACACCCTGGTCTGGAGCGCCGAAGGCGGCAAGCTGGACCTGTTGCACCAGGGCGCGATGAGCACCTTGCCCTATAGCCATCTCATCGTCGCCACCGGCGCGACGGACCGCGTGCTGCCCTTTCCGGGCTGGACGCTGCCCGGTGTCTACACGCTGGGCGCCGCGCAGGTGGCGCTCAAGTTCCAGGGCTGCGCCATCGGCTCGCGCGTGGTCTTTGCCGGCACCGGACCGCTGCTGTACCTGATCGCCTACCAATATGCCAAGGCCGGTGCCAAGGTCGCGGCGGTACTCGATACCGCAAGCTTCGCGGACAAGGCCGCCGCCGTGCCCGCCATGCTGCGCCAGCCGGCGCTGCTGGCCAAGGGCCTGTATTACCTGGGCTGGCTGCGCGCACACGGCATTGCGGTGCACCAGGGCGTGGAGCTGGCCGCTGCCGAGGGCGGCGAGCGCGTGCAGGCCATGCATTGGCGCAAGGCCGGCCGCGAGCACCGCATCGCCTGCGACGCCGTGGGCTTTGGCTACGCGCTGCGCTCGGAGACACAGCTGGCCGACCTGCTGGGCTGCCGCTTTGCCTATGACGACCTGCAGCGCGGCGCGCTGCCCGAGCGCGATGCGGCCGGGCGTTCCAGCGTGGCCGGCGTTTACCTGGCCGGCGACGGCGCCGGCATCATGGGCGCCGATGCGGCCGAGTGGGCTGGCGAGCGCGCGGCGCTGGCCCTGCTGGCCGATACCGGGCAGCTCATGGACAACTCGCGCGCCTTGTGGCTGGAGCAGCGCCTGGCGCGCGTCGCCGCGTTTCGCCGGGGGCTGGAGCGCGCCTTTCCTTTTCCGGACGGCTGGGCCGCGGCCGCGCCCAATGAGCTGGTGGTGTGCCGCTGCGAGGAAATCACGGCGGGGCAATTGCGCCGCTGCGTGGCCGATACCGGCGCGCGCGAGATGAACCGCCTCAAGGCGCTGACGCGCGTCGGCATGGGCCGCTGCCAGGGCCGCAGCTGTGGTGTCGCGGCCGCCGAGATTCTTGCGCAGGCTTGCGCCGCACAGCCAGGTGCCGTGGGCCGCCTGCGCGGCCAGTCACCGATCAAGCCCTTGCCGTTTTCGGCCATGGCCGCGCCGGCGCCCCGGCAGGAGGCCGCATGATGGAGCGCATCACGGCTGACGTGGCGATTGTGGGCGGCGGCATCATGGGTGCGTCGGCCGCGCTGTTCTTGCGCCGCATGGGTTTTACGGTGGTGCTGCTCGAGCGCGACCTTTGCGGCTCGCGCTCCAGCGGCGTGAACTACGGCGGCGTGCGCCGCCAGGGCCGGCCGGCCAGCCAGCTGCCGCTGTCGCAGCGCGCGCAAGGCCTGTGGGCGCGCCTGCCCGAACTGATAGGCACGGACGGCGAATACATCCAGTCCGGCCACCTGAAGATCGCACGCAGCGAGGCCGATCTGGCTTCGCTGGAAAGCTACCGCGAGCGCACCCAGGAATTCGGCATGGATTTGCGCATGCTGTCCACGCGCGCCTTGCGTGAGCGCTGCCCCTGGCTGGGCCGGGCCGCCGTCGGCGCCTCGCTGTGCCCGGGCGACGGCCAGGCCAACCCGCGCCTGGTGTCGCCGGCCTTCGCGCTGGCCGCGCACAGGCTGGGCGCCCACATCCGCGAGCAGACCCGTGTGGACGAGATCGCGCGCGACGGGGAGGTTTTTGTGCTGCGCTCGGGCGATGCGCTGGAAGTGCGCGCCAAACATCTGCTCAACTGCGCCGGCGCCTGGGCGGACCGCATCGCCGCGCAATTCGGCGAGACCGTGCCCATGGAGTCCGGCCACCCCGAGATGGCGGTGACTGAGCCGCTGCCCGTCTTCATGGACCTGAGCCTGGGCGTGGAAGGCGGCGGCGTCTACGCCCGCCAGGTGGCGCGCGGCAACTGCGTCATAGGCGGCGGCCGGGGTTATGCGCTGGACGACCAGCGCGCCCGCGTGCAGCGCAGCGGCCTGGCCGGCCTGATGCAGCAGACCGTCGAGCTGCTGCCGGCGCTGAAGAACGCCCACATCATCCGCACCTGGAGCGGCACCGAAGGCTACCTGCCGGACCGCCTGCCGGTGCTGGGCCCCAGCGCCACCACACCGGGCCTGATTCATGCATTCGGTTTTGCCGGCGGCGGCTTCCAGCTGGGGCCGGGGGTTGGTGCGGTGCTGGCCGACCTGGTCTGCGAAGGCCGCAGCGCCACGCCGATAGACGCTTTTTCGATTCAACGTTTTTCCGCCAGCCCGCGTGCGGCAACCACCGGGCCTGCCTCTTTCACTGTTGTCTAGTTTTTTCTTCACCCACGCTACCAGGAGTTTTCCATGAACATCTTCCCGCGATTCCCGACCGCCCGCGCCACCGCCGTGTCGCTTGCCGTTCTTGCCGGCCTGGCCGGCGGCAACGCCATGGCCCAGACCAAGACGCTGTACATAGGCATGAACGGCGGCACCATGGAAAAAACCTATACCGAGCATGTTTTCGGCGCCTTCGAGAAAGCCAACAACGTCAAGGTCGTGGTCGTGCCCGGCACCTCCTCGGACATCCTGGCCAAGGCCCAGGCCAACAAGGACAACCCGCAGATGCACGTGATGTTCCTGGACGACGGCATCATGTACCGCGCCATCGGCATGGGCTTGTGCGAAAAAATGCAGGCCAGCCCGGCGCTGAACGACCTGTTCCCGACCGCGCGCTTCAAGGGCGACATGGCCGCCGGCGTCAACATCGGCATGACCGGCATCGCCTACAACAAGAAGATGTTCAGCGAAAAAGGCTGGGCGCCGCCCACCTCGTGGATGGACATGGCCAACCCCAAGTACAAGGGCAAGGTGGTGTTCCAGTCGCTGTCCTCGTCGACCTTCGGCCTGCACGGCTTCCTGCTGTTCAACCGCATCCAGGGGGGCAACGACAAGAACGTGGAGCCCGGCTTCAAGGCCTGGCCCACCACCATTGGCCCGAATGTGCTGGAGTACATCCCGAGCTCGGCCAAGCTCGCCGAAATGGTGCAGACCGGCGAAGCCGCGATGTTCCCGCTCACGCCCACCGCGGTCGGCGTGCTCAAGGACAAGGGCCTGCCCGTGGAATACGTGCAGCCCAAGGAAGGCTCGGCCGTGCTGACCGTCGGTGAATGTGTGATCGCCAAGAACAGCGAACCGGCGCTGGCCCACAAGCTGGCTCAGTACCTGCTGTCGCCCGAAGCCCAGGCCGCCGCGCTGGAGTTCGGCGACCAGATCCCGTCCAACCCCAAGACCAAGGCCGGCGGCAAGGCCGGCGCGCTGGTGGCGCAGATGAACGAGTACATGAAGACCGCGACCACGGTGGACTGGGACGCGATCAATGAAAACCGCCCGGCCTGGAACGCGCGCTGGAACAAGACGGTCGAGCGCTAAGCTTTCAGCCCGGACCCGCCTGTTTCACAGGTGAAGAAAAACCCGGAGCGGCATGCCGCTCCGGGTTTTTCTTTGGGCCCTTCTTTCTTTATTTCTTCTTTAAGCCCGCCGGCGCAGCAGCCGCAAGCCGTTGCCCACCACCAGCAGGCTGGCGCCCATATCGGCGAACACTGCCATCCACATGGTGGCCGTGCCGAACACGGCCAGGACCAGGAAGATACTTTTGATGCCCAGCGCCAGGCTGATGTTCTGCCACAGGATGGCGTGCGTGCGCTGCGACAGGCGCACGGTTTCGGCCACGCGCTCCAGCTTGTCGTTCATGATGACCACGTCGGCCGCTTCCATGGCGGTGTCGGCGCCGGCCCCGCCCATGGCAAAGCCGATGTCGGCCTGGGCCAGCGCGGGCGCGTCGTTGATGCCGTCGCCCGCCATGCCGGTGGCGCCGTAGCGCTGCTGCATCTCGCGAATCGCCTCGAGCTTGGCTTCGGGCAGCAGGTCGCCGCGGGCGTCTTCGATGCCGGCCTGGGCTGCAATCGCGCGTGCCGTGGCGCTGTTGTCGCCGGTCAGCATCACGGGCGTGACGCCCAGCGCCTTGAGCTCGGCAATCGCCTGGCGCGAGCTTTCCTTGAGGGTGTCGGCCACCGCGAACAAGGCCAGCACGCGGCTCTCGTCGGCCAGCAGGGTGACGGTGCGGCCCTGCTGTTCGTGGCGGGCCAGTTCGGCTTCCAGCTCCGCGCCGCACAAACCCATTTCATGGATCAGCCGGTGGTTGCCCAGCACCAGGCGCCGGCCGCCGGCTGCGCCCGAGGTGCCGCGCCCCGGCAAGGCCTTGAAGTCCTGCACATCGGCGGCTTCGCTGTTCAAACCGGCCGCGATGGCTTTGGACACCGGGTGGTCGGAGCGCGCGGCCATGCCGGCGGCCAGCTGCGTGAGGTTCGCGGGGCCGGCGCTGCCCCAGGCGCGCCAGTTCACCAGCTGTGGTTTGCCTTCGGTGATGGTGCCGGTCTTGTCGAGTGCGACGGCCCTGAGCAGGCGCGCCTGCTCAAGATAGGTGCCGCCCTTGACCAGGATGCCGCGCCGCGCGGCGGCCGACAGGCCGCTCACGACGGTGACCGGCGTGGAAATCACCAGCGCGCAGGGGCAGGCAATCACCAGCAGCACGAGTGCCTTGTAAAGCGACTCCTGCCAGTTGATGCCCGCGAGCAACGGCATCAGCAGGGCAACCGCGACGGCGATGGCAAACACCGCGGGTGTGTAAACGGCTGCAAAGCGATCGACAAAACGTTGCGTGGGCGCGCGGCTGCCCTGGGCCTGCTCGACGGCATGGATGATGCGCGCCAGCGTGGTGTTGCCGGCCGCCGCGGTGACGCGGATGCTGATTTCGCCGGTTTCATTGATGGTGCCGGCAAACACCGCGTCGCCGATATCCTTGTCGACGGGAATGCTTTCGCCGGTGATGGGGGCTTGGTTGACGGCGCTGCTGCCCTGGGTGACCACGCCGTCCAGCGGCACACGCTCGCCAGGGCGTATGCGCAGCACTGCCTGCAATGGCACGGCGGCCACCGGCGTGACAGTCCACGTGCCGTCCTCGCTTTGCATCAGCGCCTCTTCGGGCGCCATGTCCAGCAGGCCCTTGATGGCGTTGCGGGCGCGGTCCACCGCGCGTGCTTCGATCAGCTCGGCAATGGCATAGAGCGCCATCACCATCGCGGCTTCCGGCCATTGCCCTATCAGGAAGGCACCGGTGACGGCCACTGACATCAGCGCGTTGATGTTGAGCTTGCCGCGCAGCAGGGCGGCCAAGCCTTTTTTGTAGGTGTCCAGGCCGGCCAGGGCAATGGCCAGGGCGGCCACCGCCATGCCGGCGATTTTCCAGGCCAGCAGGTCCGGGGCGAAAAAGGACAAGGCCTCGGCGCCCGCGGCCAATACCAGGGCCGCGACCAGGCGGGTCGCGCCGCCAAAGGGGCTGCCATGGCTGTGCGCATGGCCGTGGTCATGGCCTTCATGGCTACCCGTTTGCGAGGCGGTGGACTGGGCCGGCTGCGGGTCAAAGCCCGCTTTGCGGATCGCGTCCAGGGCAGGTGCATAGGCTTCTTCGCCGGCGTCTATGCGCAGTGTGCGCGCGCCCAGCTGGAAGCCCAGCGAGCGTATGCCGGCGATGGGCTCCAGTGCGCGGCGTATGTCTGATTCCTCGGCGCTGCAGTCCATGGTGGCGATGCGAAATAGCCGGCCCGCGGCACCGGCCGCCATGGGCGCCGGGGCATGTGCGGCATGGGTGCCGCCGCAGCAGTCGCCGGTAGGGGCATCCAGGGTGGAAACAAGGTGTTTTTCAGATTTCATGGCTTAATTGGAAACCCTGTAGCGGCCTTAGAGTCAAGTGACCCTGACGCCGTGTGGGACGGTATTGAAGGAGGTCGCCATGAAAATCGGGGAACTGGCCAAAACCGCGCAAACCCAGACGGAAACCATACGCTACTACGAGCGCGAGGGCTTGCTGCCCGAAGCGGCGCGCACCGGCTCGAACTACCGCATTTACGACGAAAGCCATCTGCAGCGCCTGGCCTTCATACGTCACTGCCGCTCGCTGGACATGACGCTGGCCGAGATCCGCACGCTGCTGAACTTCAAGGACGCACCGGCCGGCAGCTGCACCGACGTCAACACCTTGCTTGATGAGCACATCCACCACGTCGCCACGCGCATACGCGAGCTCAAGGCGCTGGAAAAAGACCTCAAGCTGCTGCGTGAGCAATGCGCCAGCGGCCAGGCCGCCGGCGACTGCGGCATCCTCAGCGGCCTGGAAAAAGCCGCGCTGCAGCAAAGCCGGAACCGCGCGCCGGCCGAACGCGGCCCTGCGGCGCACATCCACGGCGCGCACCCGCAGGTGGGCGCGCCCGCCGGCGGCAAGGCGGGCGGTTCACACAGGTGAGCCGGGCCGGCCTGCGGTATTTTTACAAAGCGCTTGCTTGCTAAAAATAGCGGATTTTGCTATGGTCCATCCTCATGGACAAACCCGCCGCGCGTTCGCGTACCGCCGCACGCGCCCCTCGCCCTTCAAAAACGCCCGCTGCCGCCGCTGAAAAACGCCCGCGCGGCCGCCCACGCAAAACCCTGGACGAACGCGACGACGGCAATCGCCGGCTCGAACTCATCACGGCCGCCGCCCGGCTGTTCCGCAAAAAAGGCTTTGACGCCACCAGCACGCGCGACATCGCGGCCGCCGTCGGCATGCACAGCGGTTCGCCCTTCTACCATTTCAAAAGCAAGGGCGCGCTGCTCCATGCGGTGATGGAGGAGGGCATGCGCTCAGCCCTGCAGCGCCAGGCCCAGGCGCTGCAATCGGCCGGGCTGCCCGATGGCGATGCGCCGGCGCTGCTGCGGCTGCTGGTGCGCAACCACTTCGGTGTGCTGCTGGGCCCCGGCAGCGATTTCATCCCGGTGATGCTCTATGAATCGCGTTCCATCACGGCCCGCCAGCGCGCCGTGCTGACCAAGCTGCAAGGCGACTATGAAGCCGTCTGGGAGCCCGTGCTGCAGGCGCTGGCCCGGGCGGGGCAGCTCAAGGGCCCGGTGAAGCTGGCGCGCCTCTTGATGTTCGGCGCGCTCAACTGGTCGGTGCAGTGGTTTGACGCCAGGCAGTCCGCCACGCTGGACGACCTCACCGACGCGGCCATGGCGCTTTTTATCCACGCTCCCGCGCAGGGAAAATCCTCAAAGGCTTTGGCATGAGCTACCAATCCGTTTTCCGGCCTGGCCTGTTTGCCGGCCAGGTCATCGTCGTCACCGGCGGCGGTTCGGGCATAGGCCGCTGCATCGCGCACGAACTTGCCGCGCTGGGCGCGCATGTGGTGCTGATAGGCCGCAAGATCGACAAGCTGCACGCCGTCGCCGGCGAAATCGTGGCGCAGGGCGGGCGGGTCAGCTTTCACCCCTGCGACATACGCCAGGAAGAAGCCGTCAAGACCACCATCACCGCCATCGTGGTGGCCCAGGGCCGTATCGACGGCCTGGTCAACAATGCCGGCGGCCAGTACATCACGCCGCTGGAAGCCATCAGCGCCAAGGGCTGGGAGGCCGTCATCAACACCAACCTCACGGGCGGCTTCCTGATGGCGCGCGAGTGTTACCTGCAGGCCATGCAGGACAAGGGCGGCAGCATCGTCAACATCGTGGCCGACATGTGGGGCTCCATGCCCAGCATGGGCCACAGCGGCGCGGCGCGCGCCGGCATGGTGAGCTTCACCGAAACCGCGGCGGCCGAATGGGCCAAAAGCGGGGTGCGCGTGAATGCGGTGGCACCGGGTTATATCGCTTCCAGCGGCATGGACCACTACCCGCCCGAGGCTGGCCCCATGCTGCGCGAGATGCGAAACACCGTGCCGCTGGGCCGCTTTGGCACCGAAAGCGAAACCTCGGCTGCCGTGGTGTTTTTACTCAGCAAGGCCGCGAATTTCATCAGCGGCACAACGCTGCGCGTGGACGGCGCCAGGCCGCAGGTGCGCATGGGCTGGCCCATGCAGCGGCCCGATGCCCAGGCGCTTCAGCGCGATGCCGTCAAGCCCTTTGACGGCTTTCACCTGGCCGAAACGCCGAAAGTCTTTCAGCCATGACGCTGTTCCAGTCGGCGTGGAATGCGCAGTCGCCGCAGGCCTTGCGGCGGCGTGAGGCCATGCTGGCGCGCATCGCGGCGCTGCGCGCGCTCGAAGAACGCAGCGCCGTCGCTTCGGCCACGTCGCGGCCCGCCTTCGACAAGCGCGGCCAGCTCTTGCCGCGCGAGCGCGTGGCGCTGCTGCTGGACGCCGGCGCGCCCTGGCTGCCGCTGTGTTCGCTCGCGGGCTATCTGCAGGACAACAAGGACGCGGTGCAGTCGGTGCCGGGCGGCGGTGTGGTGGCCGGCATAGGGTTTGTCAGCGGCGTGCGCTGCATGGTGGTGGCCAGCGACTCGGGCATAGAGGCCGGTGCGGTGCAGGCCATGGGCCTGGAAAAAATCCTGCGCGTGCAGGAGATCGCCTTGCAGGGCAAGCTGCCCTTTGTCCATCTGGTGGAAAGCGCGGGCGCCAACCTCATGCGCTACCGGGTCGAGGGTTTTGTGCAGGGCGGTGCGCTGTTTCGCAACCTGGCGCGCCTGTCGGCGGCCGGCATTCCCGTCATCACTGTGCAGCACGGCTCGGGTACGGCCGGCGGCGCCTACATGCCGGGCCTGAGCGACGTGGTCATCATGGTGCGCAACCGTTCGCGCGCCTTCCTGGCCGGCCCACCGCTGCTGATGGCGGCCACAGGCGAAGTGGCGACGGAAGAGGAACTGGGCGGCGCGCTGATGCACAGCGCCGTGTCCGGCCTGGGCGAGCAACTGGCTGAAGACGATCGCGAGGCGCTGGGCCTGGCGCGCGAAGTCGTGGCACGCACCGGATGGGCGCAGGCCGCCGCCAGGGACAGGGCGCCAGACCCGCTGTACCCGGCTGAAGAATTGCTGGGCCTGGTACCCGACGACCTGCGCCAGCCGCTGGACATGCACGAAGTGATCGCGCGGCTGGTCGACGGTTCGGATTTTTTGCCCTTCAAGGCGCTTTACGGCGCGGCCACGGTCTGCGTGCAGGCGTCCATCAACGGGCATGCCGTCGGCATCCTCAGCAACAACGGCCCCATCGACGTGGCCGGTGCCAACAAGGCCGCCCATTTCATCCAGCTGATGTGCCAGCTGGGCCACCCCATCCTCTACCTGCAGAACACCACGGGCTATATGGTGGGCAAGGAAAGCGAGCAGGCCGGCATGATCAAGCACGGCTCCAAGATGATCCAGGCGGTCACCAACGCCACGGTGCCGCAGATCACCCTCCAGTGCGGCGCGTCCTTCGGCGCGGGCAACTACGGCATGTGCGGCCGTGGCTACGCGCCGCGTTTTCTCTTCAGCTGGCCCAGCGCCAAAACGGCCGTGATGGGCGGCGAGCAGGCCGCGCGCACCATGCAGATCGTGGGCGAGGCGGCGATGGCGCGCAAAGGCATCGCGCCCGACCCGGCCCAGTCGCAGGCCCAGTACGACAAGATCGTCGCCATGTTCGAGGCCCAGGCCGATGTGTTCTACACCTCGGGCCTGGTGCTGGACGACGGCGTGATAGACCCGCGCGACACGCGCGCCGTGCTGGCGCAATGCCTGGACATCTGCGCCCGGGCCGAGGCGCGGCAACCCAGGCCCATGCAGTTCGGCGTGGCGCGCATGTAGGCCGCGCGAAACAAAAAAAGACGGAGACAAAAAATGCAATACAGCCACGAACACCTGGAAATCCAGAAAACCCTCAAGCGCTTTATAGATGCCGAGATCAATCCGCATGTCGATGAATGGGAGGCGGCCGAGATATTTCCCGCGCACGAGGTTTTCAAGAAACTCGGAAACCTGGGCCTGCTGGGCTTGACCAAACCCGAGGCGTTTGGCGGTGCCGGCCTGGATTACTCCTACGGCATGGCCATGGCCGAAGCGCTGGGCCATATAGACTGCGGCGGCGTTCCCATGGCCATAGGCGTGCAGACCGACATGTGCACGCCGGCGCTGGCGCGCTTCGGCAGTGACGAGCTCAAGCGCGAGTTCCTGGCGCCCGCGATTGCCGGCGACACCGTGGGCTGCATAGGTGTGAGCGAGCCCGGCGCGGGCAGCGACGTGGCCTCCATCAAAAGCCAGGTGCGCAAGGACGGCGGCGACTATGTGATCAGCGGCCAGAAGATGTGGATCACCAACAGCCTGCAGGCCGACTGGATGTGCATGCTGGTCAATACCGGCGAGGGCCCCGCGCACAAGAACAAAAGCCTGGTGATGGTGCCCATGCGCGAGAACGGCAAGCTGCGCAAAGGCATTGAAGCGGCGAAGAAGATCAAGAAGATCGGCATGAATTCGTCCGACACCGGTCTGATCTACTTTGACGAAGTGCGCGTGCCGCAGCGTTACCTGATAGGCAACGAAGGTTCGGGTTTTGTCTACCAGATGATGCAGTTCCAGGAAGAGCGCCTCTGGTGCGCGGCCAGCTGCATCCAGTCGCTCTCCAACTGCATTGAATGGACGGTGGAGTGGGCGCATGAGCGCAAGCTCTTCGGCGCCGCGCTGGCAGACCAGCAATGGGTGCAGTTCAAGTTGGCCGAGATGAAGACCGAGGTCGAAAGCCTGCGCGCCATGACTTACCGCGCCTGTGAGCTCTATGTGCAGGGCCAGGATGTGACCGAGCTCGCCTCCATGGCCAAACTCAAGGCTGGGCGGCTCAACCGCCTGGTGCCCGACACCTGTTTGCAGTTCTGGGGCGGCATGGGCTACACCTGGGAGAACAAGGTGGCGCGCATGTTCCGCGACGGCCGGCTGGCTTCCATAGGCGGCGGCGCCGACGAAGTCATGATGGGCATCATCGCCAGGATCATGGGCGTGGCCAAGTCCGGCAAGAAACCCGCCTGAAACGGGCGGCCGCATGACAAAAAGCATCAGGACCCTGCTGGTCGCCAACCGCGGCGAGATTGCCCGCCGCATCCTGCGCACTGCCCACGCCATGGGCATGCGGACGGTGGCCGTGTATTCGGACCCCGATGCCGGCGCCCTGCATGTGCGCGAGGCCGGTACGGCCTGTGCGTTGGGCGGTGACAGCTCGGTCGATACCTATTTGCGCATCGACAAACTCATCGCCGCGGCGCAGGCCGGCGGCACCGACGCGGTTCATCCCGGCTACGGTTTTCTCAGCGAGAACGCGGCCTTTGCCGAAGCGGTGGTCGCGGCGGGGCTGACCTGGGTGGGGCCGCCGCCGGCCGCGATCCGGCAACTGGGCAGCAAGTCGGCCGCCAAGCAGCTGGCGCAGGCGCAAGGTGTTCCCTGCCTCCCGGGCTACCAGGGGGCGGACCAGTCCGACGCGCGTTTTGAGGCTGAGGCGGGCCGCATAGGCTATCCCGTCATGGTCAAAGCCGTGGCGGGCGGCGGCGGGCGCGGCATGCGGCTGGTGGAGGCCGCCGGGGACTTGCGAGCGGCTTTGCACAGCGCGCGCTCGGAGGCCGCGTCGGCTTTCGGCAGTGAAGAGCTGTTGATCGAAAAAGCCTTGCTGAACCCCCGCCATGTCGAGGTGCAGGTGTTTGCCGACGCACACGGCCGCTGCATCCACCTGGGCGAGCGCGATTGCTCGGTGCAGCGGCGCCACCAGAAACTCATTGAGGAAACGCCAAGCCCCGCCGTCGACGCGGCCCTGCGCGCGCGCATGTGCGGCGCTGCTGTGGCGCTGGCCCAGGCGGCAGGTTATGTGGGCGCCGGGACGGTGGAGTTTCTGGTTGAGGGCTCGGAGTTCTTCCTGATGGAAATGAACACGCGCCTGCAGGTGGAGCATCCCGTGACCGAGGCGGTGACCGGGCTGGACCTGGTCGAGTGGCAGTTGCGTGTGGCGCAGGGCGAAGCCTTGCCGCTCGCGCAGGACGAGGTGGTATTTACCGGCCATGCCGTTGAAGTGCGCCTGTGCGCCGAGGATGAGGACTTCAGGCCCCACACCGGGGTGGTCCAGCGCTTTCGCGAGCCGGGCGGCATCCGCTTTGACCATGCACTGTTTGACGGTCTGGTGGTGCCGCCGCACTATGACTCCATGCTGGGCAAGCTGGTGGCGCATGCCGCGACGCGGGGTGAGGCCGTGGACAAGCTTGTGGCGGCGCTGGGCCGCACCGAAGTGCTGGGCCTGCCGACCAACCGGGCCTTTCTGGCTCGCTGCCTGGAGCATCCGGTGTTTGGTGCCGGCGATGCGCTGATTCCTTTTTTGGCCGAGCAGGGCGCCGGATTGCGGGAAGCGCTGCAAAAGGAACAGGCGAAGGCGATGGTGCCGCTGGGGCTGGCGGCGCTTTTCCACGGGACGGCCTCCGATTTGCCTTGCCCTTTTCCCAAACCGCTCAGGCTGCGGCATCGCGGCGAGCTGCTGGACCTGCGCGTGCGCGAGCAGGGCCGGGGGCGCCTGGAAGTCGAGGCCGGCGGCCGGATGCTGCAGCTGGCGCTGGCGATGGAGCCTGGCGACGCAGCCACGGTGCGTATGGGCCAAACGCAGCAGCGCGTGGCGGCCGTGCGCCTTCAGGGCGCCGTGGAACAGGCCGCCAGGCGCTGGCACGTGCAGGCGGACGGTGTCGACCTGCTCCTGGAAGATGCGAGCTTTGACACCGCAGCCCCGGGCGGCGCGGCAGCCTTGCAGGAGCTGCGCGCGCCCTTTAACGGCAAGGTCATCACGGTGCATGCCGCATCCGGCCAGGCCGTGCGGCGCGGTGACACCTTGCTGGTGATCGAGTCCATGAAACTTGAACACGCGATCAACGCCCCGCATGACGCGGTGCTGGCGGCCGTGATGGTGGAGGCCGGCCAGCAGGCCGCGACCGGCCAGGTCTTGCTGAGGTTTGAGGCATGAGCGCGCCTTACGCCGTCCATGGCGAAGATGATGAGGCTGTCGCCGCCATGGCCGACACCGTGCGGCGCTTTGCAGAACGCGAGATCGCGCCGCATGCCGCGGCATGGGACGAAGCCGGCGAGTTTCCGCGCGCGCTTTACACGCGGGCGGCCGGCCTGGGATTGCTGGGCCTGGGCTATCCCGAGGCGCTGGGCGGCACACCGGCCTCCTGGCGGCTGCGCAATGCGGTCACGCTGGCGCTGTGCCGTTATGGCGGCAGCGGCGGTGTCATGGCCGGCCTGTTCTCCCACAACATTGCCTTGCCGCCCGTGCTTCGCCATGGCAGCCCGGCGCTGCAGCAGGAAATCATCACACCTGTGTTGTGCGGCGAAAAAATCGCCGCCCTGGCGATTACCGAACCCGGCGGCGGCTCGGATGTGGCCGCGCTGCGCACCACGGCGCGGCGCGACGGCGGTGACTATGTGATCGAAGGCGAAAAAGTTTTTATCACCTCGGGCGTGCGCGCCGACTTCCTGACCGTGGCCGTGCGCACCGGTGAGGCCAAAGGCCCCGCCGGCATTTCCCTGCTGGTGGTGCCGGGCGATGCGGCGGGCCTGTCGCGCAGCCTTTTGCAAAAAATGGGCTGGTGGTGTTCGGACACGGCGCAGCTGCGTTTTGACAATGTGCGTGTGCCGGCCCGCTACCTGATCGGCGAGGAAGGCGCGGGCTTTCGCATGGTCATGGGCAACTTCAACGGGGAGCGCCTGGCGCTGGCCGTGGCCGCGCTGGGTTTTGCTGAGGCTTGTTATGACGAGGCCCTGGACTGGGCGCGCCAGCGCAAGACTTTTGGCGCGGCCCTGGTTGAGCGCCAGGCGGTGCGCCACAAGCTGGTGGACATGCAGATGCGCATCGCTTCCACCCGCGCCTGGGCCGACGCGCTGGCGCTGCGCGCCGATGCGGGTGATGAGGTCTCAGGCAACCCTGACTGGGTGGCCCAGGTCTGCCTCTTGAAGAACCACGCCACACAAACCATGCAGTTCTGCGCCGACCAGGCGGTGCAGATCCTGGGCGGCATGGGTTATATGCGCGGCACCAAAAGCGAACGCATTTACCGCGAGGTCAAGGTCATGATGATAGGCGGCGGCGCCGAGGACATCATGAAGGACCTCGCTGCACGACAATGGGGACTATGAGCAAAACACAGCCCACCCCCGCAGGCGCGATTGAGTTCGAGCCGGAGTTCGTCGCCGGCCTGAAAGACCTGTTCGAGGAAAAAATCGTTTTTAACAAGCTGCTGGGACTCAGGATCACTTCCGTGACGGCCGAAAGGGTGAGCGCCCGCATAGACATGCGCAACGAACTGATAGGCCACTACGCCCACAACCGCATCCACGGCGGCGTGATCAGCGCCGGGCTGGACGCCATGGGCGGGCTGGCCGTGATGGCGGCCATAGGCGCGCGCCACATGGACGAGCCGCCGCTGCAGCGGCTGCATCGCTTTGCCAAGCTGGGGACGATTGATTTGCGCATCGACTACCTGCGGCCGGGGATCAGCGAGTACTTTGAACTGCGGGCTGAGGTGATGCGGCTGGGATCGCGCGTGGCGAGCACGCGCATGGAGTTTCTGGGGGCCGACGGCAAGCTGTTTTCGACTGGCGCCGGGGCCTATATCGTTTCTTAGCCGGGTCTTGCTCCGGCGGGTGCGCCTCCCCCTCCCCACCTTTCTTCCTTCACCGCCCTCTGCTCGGACCTGCTGGCCGGGGGTTGCCCGGCGGCAACTCACTTTTCTTTTGCTTCGCCAAAAGAAAAGTAAGCAAAAGAAAAGGCGACCCTGGTTGCTGCGTCCCTCCGCTTCGCTGCGGGCAACCTGCGGTGCTCGGTCCAGCCGGGGTCTGGCTAAACTCGCTACGCTGCGCTTCGCTCAGACAACGCCAGCCCTGATCCGTCTGGCCCTGCGCTCCTCGGCGCATCCACAAGGGGTGGGAGAAAAATACCAATACCGAAAACAACAAGGACACGCCACGGCGTGTCCTTGTTTGTATTTATCTTCTTGGTATTTCGGTATTCGGTTCCCGTACCCGATTGCCCCGTCCTGGCTGGGCCGAGGAGCGCAGACGTAGGCGGATCAGGGATCGCGCTTGTCTGAGCCGAAGGCGAGTTTGCGCGAGACCCCGCCGTAGTCGAGCACCGCAGGTTGCCCCGTAGCGAAGCGTAGGGGACCCAGACTGCGGGTCGCCTTTCTTTTGGGTACTTTTCTTTGGCGAAGCAAAGAAAAGTACCTCGCCCGCCGGGGCGAGTCCCGGCCAGCCGCCCTCAGCAGAGCGGGCAGAAAGACGAAGAGAGGAGAAGGAGAGAAGAGGGAGAGCGCGCCCGCCGGAGCAAGACCCGGCTCAAACCCCGGCATCAACTAAGCCGGCCCCTCAAAACCTAACGCATTCAAAAACTCCCTCCGCCACCAATGCACATCATGCTCACGGATGTTCTTGAGCAGTTTCTGGTGCCGCGCCTGGCGTTCCTCCAGCGGCATCTGAAGCGCGCGTTGTATGGTGTCGGCCGTGCCGTCGATGTCATAGGGATTCACCAGCAGCGCGTCCTCTAGCTGCTCGGCCGAGCCCGCGAAGCGCGAGAGCACCAGCACGCCCGGGTCGGCCGGGTCCTGGGCGGCGATGAATTCCTTGGCTACCAGGTTCATGCCGTCGCGCAGCGGCGTGACCAGCGCGACCCTGGCCACGCGGTACAAGCCCGGCAGGCGTTTGCGCGCCACGTTGCGGTGGATGTAGCGTATCGGCATCCAGTCGAGCTCGCCAAAATTGCCGTTGGTGGCGCCGCACAGGCTTTCGAGTTCCTGCAGCAGATCGGTGTAGGTGCCCATGTCTTCGCGGCTGGGGGCGGCGATCTGGATCAGGGTGGCGCTGCGGATGTTTTCCGGGTACTTCGTCAGCAGGGCTTCAAAGGCTTTCAGGCGTTGCGGCAGGCCCTTGGAATAGTCGAGCCGCTCCACGCCCAGCAGCAGCTTGCGGCGTGAATACTCCTCTTTCATGCGCTCGTACATGTCGCGCGCGTCCTGCGCATGCGTGAGCGCGGCGAATTCGTCCACGTCTATGCCTATGGGAAAGGCGCCCGCGCGCACCGTGCGGTGAAAGGCCCTGAAGCGGTTGCCGCCCAGTGCCACGGCGCCGGCCTCGGCCTGCACATAACGCGAGAAGTGCAGCAGGTCGTTCTCGCTCTGGAAGCCCACCAGGTCGTAGGCGAACAGCGCGCGCATCAGCCACTCGTGCTGGGGAATGGCGGCCAGGATCTGCTGCGGCGGCAGCGGGATGTGCAGGAAAAAACCGATGCGGTTGTTGCAGCCCATGGCGCGCAGCTCGGCGGCCATGGGGATCAGGTGGTAGTCGTGGATCCAGATGATGTCGTCGGGCTTGAGCAGGGGCATCAGCTTGTGCGCGAACAGCCGGTTCACGCGGCGGTAGGCCTCGATAAAACCCGTGTCGAAACGCGCCAGGTCCAGCCGGTAATGGAACACCGGCCAGAGCACGCCGTTGCTGTAGCCCAGGTAATAACCGGCATGGTCCTCGGCCGACAAATCCACCGTGGCAAGTTTGACGTTGCCGGCCTGCTGCACATGCAGCTCGCCTTCCCCCGGCGCGCCGCCTTCGACGACGTTGCCGCTCCAGCCGAACCAGAGCCCCCCCGTGGCGCTCAGCGCATCGCCCAGCGCGACGGCCAGGCCGCCGGCGGCGGCTTTGCGCGGATCTGCCACGCGGTTCGAGACGACCACCAAACGGCTCATGAAACGCAACCTTCACCACAAGCAGGGGCCGCGGAACCGGCTTCGCCGGGCCGCAGGCGCCGCCCCCTGGAAGGGGGGAAGGGGCTACACGAAGTGAGCCGCCGACGGGGGTTAGCCAATAACCCAGCAGGGGCCGCGGAACCGGCTTTGCCGGGCCGCAGGCGCCGGCCCCCTGCAAGGGGGGGAGGTGCTACACGAAGTGAGCATCCGGCGGGGGTGTTCATCTTCATACCTGGGATTCCCAGGGTGTGGACAATCTCACTGCCGCGTTAATGATGCCAACCATCGAATAAGTCTGCGGAAAATTACCCCACATCTCGCCGGTCAGGGGATGGGTGTCTTCCGACAGCAGGCCCACATGGTTGCGCGCGGCCAGCATGGTGTTGAAGATTTCGCGGGCCTGCTCCTTGCGGCCTATGCGGGCCAGCGCGTCTATGCGCCAGAAGGTGCAGATGTTGAAGGCGGTTTCGGGTTTGCCGAAGTCGTCGGGCGCCTCGTAGCGGCGCATATAAGGGCCGTCGCACAAATGGGTTTCCAGCGCGTCCACCGTGGCGATGAAGCGCGGGTCTTTCGGGTCGATAAAACCGACCTCGATCATCAGCAGCACGCTGGCGTCCAGGTCGCGCCCGCCGAAGCTTTCGGCAAAAGACTGGCGTTCCTCGCTCCAGGCCTCGCGCAGTATGCGTTCCTGCATGACCGAGGCATGGCCCTGCCAGTAGGCGGCGCGCTCCGGCTGCTTGAGCACCAGCGCGATCTTGGCCAGCCGGTCGCAGGCGGCCCAGCACATCAGGGCCGAGGAAGTGTGGATGCGCGCGCGCGTGCGCAACTCCCACATGCCGGCATCGGGCTTGTCGTAGTTGCGCACGGCCTGCTCGCCGACGTCCTCCAGCCGCTTGAACTCGGCAAGGCCCGCGCGGTGCAGCAGGCGGTGGTCGTGGAAGGACTGGGCCGCGCCCAGCACCACATTGCCGTAGACGTCATGCTGGAAGTGCTCCTGCGCCTGGTTGCCGACGCGCACCGGGCCCATGCCGCGGTAGCCGCCCAGGTGCACCATGATGGATTCGGGCAGCTCGCGCTCCAGGCCTATGCCGTAGAGCGGCTGGATATGCCCGCCCTTGGACTGCACCACCACATTGCTGAGCCAGCGCAGGTAGTCCTCCATGGTGCCGACTTCCGAGAGGCTGTTGAGCGCGCGCACCACAAAAAAAGCATCGCGCAGCCAGCAGTAGCGGTAGTCCCAGTTGCGCTGGCTGCCGGGCGCCTCGGGAATGCTGGTGGTCATGGCGGCGACGATGGCGCCGGTGTCCTCAAACAGCGAGAGCTTGAGCGTGATGGCCGCGCGTATCACGGCCTCTTGCCACTCCAGCGGAATGTGCAGGCGCTGGCTCCATTTCTTCCAGTAGGAAATGGTCTCCTGCTCAAACAGGCGCGCGGTGTCGGCAATGCCGTCGGTCAGCGATTCGTCGGCGCCCAGCAGGAAATTGTGCTCGCGCGTCAGCACAAAAGGCTGTTTTGACAGCAGGTGCGAAAGCGAGGCATCGGTGTTCAGGCGCAGCGTAAGTTCATCGCCCACGTAGCGCAGGTGGTTGCTGCCCTGGGTGACCAGCGGCTTGCGCCGGCCCCAGTCGAAACGGATGTCCAGCGCCACGCGTATGCGCGGTGCGCCGTTGATGGGCTTGACCCGGCGCACCAGCGTCATGGGCCTGAAAAAGCGCGAGCGGCTGAAAAACCGCGGCGCAAAGTCGGTGATCTCTATGCCCTGGCCGCGCTTGTCGAAGAGCTGGGTGCGCAGCACGGCGGTATTGGGTTCATACCACTGCCTGGCTTCGGCGAAGTCCTCGATCTCGATGGCGAAGGCGCTGGACTGCGAGTCCTGGATGCCGGGCATGGTGGTTTCGCCTTGCTCCGGCTGGGGTTCGAGCAGCGCGTTGAAGACCGGGTCGCTGTCAAAGCGCGGCAGGCAGCACCAGACGATGCGCCCGCGCGCGTCAATCAGGGCGCTGAAGCCGCAGTTGCCGATCACGCCCATGGCCAGGGAGGGCTTGGCGGGTGATGTGAAGTGCAGGGAATCGGCGGCGACGTTCATGGGCGGCCTCCCGGCATGGCGGCCGGCGCATCATCAGTTTCCAACGACCTGCCGCCAAAGGCCGCGTGCAGCCATTCGCGCAGCGCGTCGGGCGATGCGCAGCGGTGGCGCGCCACGGTCGCGCCTTCGCCGACCTTGATGCCTTCACCGCCCAGCGACTGCACGGCGGCAAAGCCGGCTTCGTCGGTGGTGTCGTCGCCGGCGAACAGCGGCAGGCGGCCGGAGAACGGGGACTCGCGCATGAAGGCCTTGATCGCCAATCCCTTGCTGACATTGGCCGGTTTGACTTCAAACACATACTTGCCGCACAGCAACTCGACGCCGGGTGTGCGGTCGGCGGCTTCCTGCATGACCCGCAGGCACAGCGATTCCAGCTCGGGCGCATGGCGGTAGTGCAGTGCGACGGCGGCCTGCTTGATTTCAATGCGCAGCCCGTCGTGCTGGGCTGCGAATTCGGCGGCGCTGCGCGCGAGTTCGCTCAGGTCGGGCTCCGCGAGGCTGACGATCCGGCCTTGTATGTCGCGGCGCTGCGCGCCATGCTCGCTGGCCAGCGGTAGCTGCAGGGGCGCAAGAAAGCCATCCAGGTCGGCCAGCCTGCGGCCCGACACAATCGCCAGGGCGCCGCCCAGCTGGCCCGACAGCCTGAGCAGGGCCGGGATCACGCCTGACACCAGCTGGACCGCGTCGGGTTCGGGCGCCAGGTCGGCCAGTGTTCCGTCAAAGTCCAGGAAGAGGGCGGTCCGCGCGCCTATGGCCGGCAGCTGCCCGGGAGGCGCCGAACACGATGAAGGCGGGGCCGGCGATGGGGAAGGTGATAACTGCATCGCCATTCACCTTAGCAGGGCCCCTGTCAAATCGCTGTAGGCCGGCTTCGCTTTTTCAGCTTCCGGGGGCTGGTGGCTGCTGTGTCGCGGTGCCGGCCAGGCTGTCTTGCACCGCTTTGACGCGCGACCTGTGGATGACCTCGCCAATCTGCTTGCCGCCGTGCCCCGCGGCCTGCGCCGCTTGCGCCAGCGGCTGCGTTTGCACCGCCTGGGCCGCGGCCAGGGCCGCCAGCAGGCGCGGGCGCTGCGGGTAGGGCGAATCGTGCAGGCCCAGGCGTCCGCGCGCATCGCATTCGCAGGCCAGCAGGATGTCGGCGAAGCGCTGGGGCTTGCGAAACGCATCGCAGCGCTCCAGCAGCCGCACCAGGGCTGCGGCGCCCAGGCTTTCGCTGCGGTGCACATTGCCGTGCTCGCGCGCCACCACGTCGGCAATCTCGCGGCAGTCCACCGGAACGCGCAGGCGTTCGCACACGCCTTTCAACAGGCGTGCGCTGCGCTCTTCATGACCGATGTGGCGCGGCAGCACGTCGGCCGGCGTCGTGCCCTTGCCCAGGTCGTGGCACAGGCAGGCAAAGCGCGCGGCCAGGGGCGCCTGGAGCTGCGCCGACATGTCCAGCACCATCATCAGGTGGACGCCGGTGTCGACCTCGGGGTGATGGGCGGCGGGCTGGGGCACGCCCCAGAGGCGTGCCACCTCGGGCAGCAGTTTTTCGAGCGCACCGCTGTCGCGCAGCACCTCGAACATGCGCGAGGGCTTGTCCTCCATCAGCCCGCGCGCGAGCTCCTGCCACACGCGTTCGGGCACCAGCGCATCGACCTCGCCCTCGGCCACCATGTCCCGCATCAACGCCAGGGTTTCAGGCGCCACCGAAAAGTCGGAGAAGCGGGCGGCGAAGCGAGCCAGCCGCAAAATGCGCACCGGGTCTTCGCGGAAGGCGCCGGTGACATGGCGCAGGACTTTGGCCTGCAGGTCTTTTTGCCCGCCGAAGGGGTCTATCAGCGCGGCAAAGTCGGGCTCGAAGCGGCCGGGCGTGTCGTCGCCGAGGGCCGGGGCGGCGATGGCATTGATGGTCAGGTCGCGCCGCGCCAGGTCCTGCTCCAGCGTCACGTCAGGCTCGGCATGCACCGCAAAGCCGCGGTAGCCACGCGCTGTCTTGCGCTCGGTGCGGGCCAGCGCGTATTCCTCGCGGGTCTCGGGGTGCAGGAAGACCGGAAAGTCCTTGCCGACGGGCAGGTAGCCCTGGGCCGCCAGTTCCTCGGGCGTGGCGCCCACGACCACCCAGTCGTGGTCCTGCACCGGCAGGCCCAGCAAGGCATCGCGCACCGCGCCGCCGACCATGAATATTTCCATGAAGCCAGTTTAGCGGCTAGTGGCTGGATCGAAGCCGGCCCTTGCCTTCAGGAAAACACCGGCCGGAAGAAGCTGCGCTCGTAGCTGACGATGCAGCCTGTGGTTTCGGCGTACTTGAAGGCAGCCAGGCATTCCTGGTCCGCAAACGAACGCTGGCGGTAGCTCTCATAGGCCGCCAGGCTGTCGAAGGTGAACAGAGCCAGCGCGATGTTGTTGGCGCCTTCGCTGGGCATGAAGTAGCCGTGGTGCTTGCCGCCGAATTTTTCGACCAGTGGAATCCACAGTTTGCCGTAGTGCTCGAACTCCTTGAGTTTTGCGGTGTTGAGCACGTAGCGCAGGTAAATCGTGACCATGGGAGCTCCGGCTTCAGCGCTTGACGCGGTAAGGCTCTTCAAATTCGCGGAAATCGTTCTCGGCGAGCGCGTCGTCTATCCAGGCCTTGACGCCGGGCAGCGCGCTGACACGCTGGATGTAGGCGCCAATGGCCGGCGGAACGGGGAGGGCATAGCGGCTCAGGCGCATGCAGACAGGTGCGAAGAAGGCATCGGCAATGCTGAACTCGCCAAACAGCATCGGCCCCTTGTGCTGCTCCAGCAGCTCGGTCCACATCTCGACGATGCGCTGAACGTCGGCGCGCACGGCCGATTTGTCGCGCCAGATCAGCTGGCCCATGTCGGACAGGTCGGCCTCGATGTTCATGGGGCAGGCCGAACGCAGCGCGCTGAAGCCGCTGTGCATCTCGGCGCAGATGCTGCGCGCCCGCGCGCGGGCCTTGGCCTCCTGCGGCCAGAGTTTTTTCTCGGGAAAGCGCTCGGCCAGGTATTCGGCGATGGCCAGCGTGTCCCAGACCACAAAACCGTCGTCGTCCAGCGCCGGCACGCGGCCGGCCGGGTTCACGCCGCCGATTTTTTCCTTGAAGCTCGAGTTGGCGTCGAAGGAGTCGAAGCGCAGCTTGATTTCTTCAAAGGGAATGCCGGCCTGCTTGAGCAGCACCCAGGGGCGCATGGACCAGGAGGAGTAGTTTTTATTGCCGATGTAAAGCTTGAGCATGGAATCCCCGTCTGCTGGTGATGAAGGCCAAAATGAAACGACTTTTGATGCTACAACCCCGCCAGCGCGCCATTGATGCAAAAAAAATGGAAAATTGATGCTGCCCGCGCCTGGCGCGGGGTGAAAGCCCGCCAAATAGCGCTACAGTGGGCCCACTATCAACATCGCCGGCAGCCGCAGCGGCGGTAAAAAAAGGTTGGGCCATGATTCTGGGTGATGTACTGCGGGCGCTGCTGGGTGGCTTGTTCCGAGGCGGCCGCCGGGGTGCTTCCTCGAAGCCGGCCGTTTCGGGGGTACTTCCCTTTCTTCCCAAGCTTTCGGCACCCGAGAAAAGCAAGGTGCCCAGCTTCTTTTTCCCCGTTTTTTGGGGCACGACCGACGGTCGCGCGGTGACCGAGAGCATGAAGTCGGTGACCAAAAAGCTGGAGGGCGGCTATTTCTTTGCCGACAACCTGTTGACCTGGGTGCGCAACCTGTCCATGTTCGATGACGGCCCGTTTCTGGAGGCCTGGAAGGACAACATCGAGAGCGACTCCGACAAAGCCATCGTGTGGCGGCGCTACGTGCTGGCCTGCGCGGCCTACCATTGCGTGCAGCTCGAGGGGGATTTCGTCGAGTGCGGCGCCTACACCGGGGTGGGGGTCAAAACAGTGGTCGACTACCTCGGTGGCCCGGCATTCCCGAAAACCTTCTGGTGCTACGACCTCTTTGAGCATGACGGCAGCATGGCCAACCATGCCATGCCGGAGCACGGCGAAGGCCTGTATGCGCGAGTCTGCGAGAAGTTCATGCCCTACCCCCAGGTCCAGGTCATGATGGGAAAAATCCCCGAGGTGTTTGCGACAGGTTGCCCGGAACGAATCGCCTACCTGCACATCGATCTGAACCAGGCGACCGCCGAGATTGCGGCCCTGGAGCAGCTGTTTGACCGTATGGTCCCGGGCGGCATCCTGATCCTCGACGACTACGAATGGGCCGGCGCCTACCGCGGGCAGAAGATCGCCGAGGATGCCTGGTTCGATGAACGGCGGTACCGCGTGATGCCGCTGCCCACGGGGCAGGGGCTGGTCATCAAACGCTAGAACCGGCCCGCCGTCTTGCGCTTGGCCGTCAGCCCGCTGCGCAGGCCCTGCTCGCCGAGGTAAGAAGGCCCGATGGCGTCCAGCGACGCCGGGTGTATGCCCAGCGCCTGCAGGCCGGGCAGCTTGCCGGTGGCCACGTTGTCGCTGGCCATGGCATCGAGGTTGTCCCGGCTCAGCATGGGTTCGCCGGGGGCTAGTTCCATGAGGCCGGCCTGCAGCCGGGCCAGCGGCGCGGGCAGCGCGATCACGGGCCGGCCCTTGCCGCCGTTGACGCCGGCGTAGCGGCCCGCCAGCTTCACGAGCTGCCGCAGCGTGAACACCTCCGGCCCGCAGACTTCGTAAATCTGCCCCACGGTGTCGGCATCCCGCAGGCAGTGCACGATGGCGTCCGCCACGTCCTCCACCCAGACGGGCTGGAAGCGCGCATCGGCGGCGGCCAGCGGGATCATGGGGAATACCTGCTGCAGCCGCGCGAAGGTGTTGAGGAATTTGTCTTCGGCGCCGAAGATCACGCTGGGCCGCAGCACGGTCACGTCCAGGCCGGTGCTCAGCATCACGGCCTCGCCGCGCGCCTTGCTGCGCTGGTACATGGACGGCGAGCCGGGCGAGGCGCCAAGCGCGCTGATGTGGACAATGCGCCGCAGGCCGCTGGCCTCGCAGGCGCGGGCCAGTTCCAGCGGCAGCTGCACATGCGCCTTGTCGAAGGCGGCCTGCGAGCCGTGCAGGATGGCGACCAGGTTGACAACGGCATCGTGGCCGGCCAGCAGCGGCGCCAGCGAGCTGCTGTCGTGGGCGTCGGCTTCGACCACGTCGACCAGTGGCAGCATCTGCAGGTGGCGGGCCTTATCCTGCCGGCGCGTGACCACGGTGACGCGGCATTGCAGCCGCGCGAGCTTTTCGCACACATGGCGTCCGACAAAGCCGGTGCCGCCCAGAAGAAGGATTTTGTTCATAGGCCCCTAATTTAGCGCTTTTGCCTTGCCTTGCGCTGAAATCCGGTCTTGGCCTACACGCCCGGGACGGCCGGCTCCGCATACTTTGCCGATGAATATCTTTGAAGCACTGCGAACCAGCCATGACACCCAGCGCACCCTGGCCGACCACCTGGTGAAGACACAAGGCGACAGCCAGGACCGGAAATCCCTGTTCAAGGAACTCAAGCGCGAACTGGCGGCGCATGCGGCGGCCGAGGAGCGGTTTTTTTATGTTCCCCTGATCGCGCACGACATGACTCAGGAACCTTCACGGCACGGCATCGCGGAACACCACCAGATGGACAAGCTGGTGGAAACGCTGGAGAGCACCGACTTCAGCTCGCCGGCCTGGCTGGCCACGGCCAGGGAACTGCACCACAAGATCCACCATCATCTCGAGGATGAGGAGCAGGGCATCTTCCAGCTCGCGGGCAAGGTGCTCAGCGAGGCCGAAAAGCTGTCGCTGGCCAAGGGCTACGAAGGCGAATTTGTCTCGCAGCGCACCAAGGGCTGAAGCGATATGGCACGCAGGCCGCGTCCCTTGCGGCGCTGCCGCTTCGGCCGTTTTCAGGGATGGATTTTTTCACCACGCTGCAGCATGGCGAAAAACAGCGCGAGCCGGCGTTCGCGCGTCTCGGCTTTTTTGGCGGTCTGCAGCCTGAACAGGATGGCGAAGCGGTTGCGCGAGTCCAGGGATTCAAAAAACGCCCTGGCCTTGGGCTTTTTCGCCAGCAGGGCCGCCAGGTCCTCGGGCACGGTGATCTTGCTCTGCGCGTCATAGGCCGCGTCCCAGCGGCCGTCGGCCTTGGCGCGTTCGACTTCGGCCAGGCCCGCGGGCTGCATGCGGCCCGACGCGATCAGTGCCATGGCCTTGTCGCAATTGATCTTGGACCAGGTGCTGCGCGCGCGGCGGGGCGTGAATTTCTGCAGGAAGAACTGGGCGTCCATCGCGTTGCGCTGGCCGTCTATCCAGCCCTGGCAGAGCGCGGCCTCCAGCGCCTCGGCATGCGTGGTGGAGGCGATGCCCGAATCCTTTTTGGCGATCTGCAGCCAGACGCCGGGGCTGCTGGCATGGTGCCTGGCCAGCCAGGTTTCCCAGCTTTTGGTGGTTTTGCAGTGGAGTGTGGCGAGGGTGTCGGGTGAGGCGGGCATGCGGCATTGTGCGTGACGCGTGCGCACGGCGGCAAGCCCAGGGTCCATGAAAAAACCGCCTGAAGGCGGTTTTGCGCGAGGCCGCGAAGGCCGGTCACGGCGCTTAATGCGTGATGTAGTCCGACACCACTTTCCAGCGCCCGTCCTGCAGCAGGGACAGGCGCGACTGGTTGTTGCCCAGGCGTTTTTGCGGGCCGAACTTGCCTTCGGCGCTGCCGAAGATGTCGGCCGGGATCACCATGGTGTCCATGGCCTTGATGAAGCTGTCGGTGCTCAGGTTGGCACCGGCTTTTTGCGAGGCGCGGATAAAGCTGTCGACCACCGTGTAGCCGTAGACCGAGAACACCGTGGGGTCTTCATTGAAGGCGGTCTTGTACTTGTTGGCCCAGAAGCGTATCGGCTGCGAGGCCTCGTCCAGGTAGGGGTTTTGCACCGTCATGGTCGCGTAGAGCCCGTCCATGGCCTTGCCGCCCAGCTTGTGGATCAGGTCGGTGTAGGCGGCGCTGGAGCCCAGGAAGACCGGGTTGTAGCCCAGCTTGCGCGCCGTGCCTATGCCGCCTATGGTTTCGCGGATGATGGTGCCCAGCACCACCAGGTCGCATTCGGAAGCCTTGAGCTTGGCGACCTGCGACGAAAAATCGGTGGCGCCGCGCTTGAAGGAGGTTTTCTCGACCATGGTCATGCCCAGGGTCTTGAGGCCGTCGTCGGCGCCGCGCTGCACTTCCAGGCCGAACTCGTCGTCCTGGTACATGGAGCAGACCTTCTTGGCGTTCTTTTCCTTGACCAGCTTGGGCACGGCGGCCTTCATCTGGTCGTAGTAGGTGGCGGCAAACGAATACTTGAGCTTGTGGAAGGGCTCGTACATCTCGCGGGCGGCCGTCACCGGGAAGAAGTTGATGACGTTTTTCTCGAACTGCACCGGCATGGCCGCCAGGTTTTGCGCCGTGCCCAGGTGGCCCACCATGGCGAAGATCTTGTCCTGGTTCACCAGCTTCTGCGCGGCCAGCACCGCCTTCTTGGGGTCGTAGCCCGAGTCTTCGACGATGAGCTTGATCTTGCGGCCGTTGATGCCGCCCTGTTCGTTGAGCTCGTCCACGCGCAAGGTCATGCCGTTGCGTATCTGCTTGCCGAAGCCCGCCAGCGGCCCCGACAGGTCCTGGATGGAACCCAGCGTGATTTCGGTTTTGCTCACGCCCTGGCTTTGCGCCAGCGCCGGCGACGCGGACAGGGCGGCGGCGCAGGCCAGCGCGGAAAGGGCGGCGATTGACTTCAGCTTCATGGTTGTCTCCTTAAAGGTTTTTTATCCACTCGGTGCTCAATACATGGCCTCGATGTGCGGGGCGTATTTTTGTTCTACGAGCTTGCGCTTGAGCTTCATGGTCGGCGTGAGTTCTTCGTCCTCCGCCGTGAGCTGCGTGTCGAGCAGGAAAAATTTCTTGATCTGCTCGACCCGCGCAAACTTCTTGTTGACCCGGTCGATCTCCGACTGGATCAATTCTTGCACTTCGACCGCCCGCGTCAAGCTGGCGTAATTACTGAAGGGTATGTCCGCATCCTGGGCGAATTTCTCGACGTTTTCCTGGTCGATCATGATGATGCAGGTGAGGTAGGGCCGCTTGTCGCCTATGACCACCGCGTCGGTGACATAGGGCGAAAACTTGAGCTCGTTCTCAAGCTCGCTGGGTGTCACGTTCTTGCCGCCGGCCGTGATGATGATGTCCTTCATGCGGTCGGTGATCCTGAAATAGCCGTCCTCGTCCACCACGCCGACGTCGCCGGTGTGCAGCCAGCCCTCCGCATCCAGGGTTTCGGCGGTTTTTCCGGGCTGGTTCAGGTAGCCCATGAAGATGTTGGCGCCGCGCACCAGGATCTCGCCGGTAGCCGGGTCCAGGCGCATCTCGTTGTAGCCGGCCGCCGGGCCTATGGAGCCGGGCTTCATGCGGCTGGCCGGCACGCCGCTGGCGGCGCCGCAGGTTTCCGTCATGCCCCAGACCTCCAGCATGGGCACGCCAAGCGCCATGTACCACCTGACCAGGTCGGGTGAAATCGGCGCCGCGCCCGTCACGCAAAAGCGCGCGCGGTGTATGCCGATCAGCTTTCGCGTGTTGTTGAGCGCCAGCCAGCGCGCCAGCGTGAATTGGAGCTTGAGCCCGGCGCCGACGGTCTTGCCCGCCAGCACGGTGTCGGTGATGCGCATGCCCACGCCTATGCTCCAGGCGTAAGCGGCCTGCTGCAGCCAGCTGGCTTCCTTGAGTGCGATCATCACGCCGGAATAAAACTTTTCCCACACCCGGGGGACGGCGGTGAACACCGTGGGCGCGATCTCGCGCACGTTCTCGGGAATGGTCTCGGGGTTCTCGACGAAGTTGAGTTTGGCGCCCGCATACAGCGAAAAATACTCGCCACCCATGCGCTCGGCGATGTGGCACAGCGGCAGAAAGCACATGCGTTCGTCGTTCTCGTCCTGCGCCACCAGCGTGTTGTAGCCGCGCGCGGTAAACACCAGGCCGCGCTGGCTGTGCATGGCGCCCTTGGGCTTGCCGGTGGTGCCCGAGGTATAGACCAGGATGGCGAGGTCTTCCGGCTGGCACTCGGCGGCGCGTTCTTCCACCGCATCGGGGTGCGCGGCCAGGTAGGCGCGGCCCAGCGCGCGCAGCGCGTCCAGGCTCATCACGCCCGGGTCGTTCAGCTCGCGCAGGCCCTCCATGTCGAACACGATCACCTGGCGCAGCAGCGGCAGCTGTGGCCGCACTTCGAGCGCCTTGTCGAGCTGCTCGTCGTCTTCGACAAACAGCAGTGTGCTGCGCGAGTCCTCGCAGAGGTAATGCACCTGGGAAGCCGCGTCGGTCGGGTAGATGCCGCTGCAGACGCCGCCACAGCTCAGCACGGCGAGGTCGGCCAGCACCCAGTCGACCACGGTGTTGGAGAGGATGGAGGCGCACTCGCCGCGCGCAAAGCCCAGGCTCAGAAGGCCGGCCGCGATCTCGCGCACGGCGTCGCCGGTCTGCGTCCAGCTCCAGCTGCGCCAGATGCCCAGCTTTTTCTGCCGCATCCAGGTCTTGGGGCCGCGCTGCTCCACTGCGTTCCAGAAAATCGCGGGGATCGTCTCGCCCGGCATGACGATGTCATATTCGGGCTGGATATGGCTCAAATCCCAAAGGTTGCTCATTCAAACCTCCATTGCCGCGACCCAACTGAGTGCGTGCAAGGATGCCGCGGAACCGGCTTTGCCGGGCCGCCAGCATCGTCCCCCAGTGGGGGGAGGCGGCCGAAGGCCGCTAGGGGGGGCGTCGTAATCATCGCCAGGTTTTCTTCTTTTTCCAGCGTCGTTCCCCGCGTACCCCGTCTTCCTTCATGCCGAGGTAGAACTCCTTGATGTCGTCCTTCTCTCGCAGGCGGGCGCAGGTGTCTTCCATCACGATGCGGCCGTTCTCGAGCACATAGCCGTAGTCGGAGGCGTTGAGCGCCATGTTGGCGTTCTGCTCGACCAGCAGGATGGTGGTGCCGCGCTCGCGGTTGATGCGCACCACGATCTCGAAGATCTCCTTGGTGAGCTTGGGCGACAGGCCCAGGCTGGGCTCGTCGAGCAGGATCAAATCGGGCGAGGCCATCAGCGCGCGCGAGATCGCCAGCATCTGCTGCTGGCCGCCCGAGAGCAGGCCGGCGTCCTGCAGCGCGCGCTCCCTGAGGATGGGAAAGTAGCCGTAGACCGCTTCCATGTCCAGCGCCACACCGTCGCGGTCCTTGCGGGTGTAGGCGCCCATCAGCAGGTTGTCGCGCACGCTGAGCAGGGGGAACACCTCGCGGCCCTCGGGCACATGGCTCAGGCCCTGCTGCACGATGAAAGCCGGGTCCTGCGCCGTGATGTCCTGGCCCTTGAAGTCGATGGAGCCCTTGCGCGGGTCAAGGATGCCCGAGATGGTTTTAAGGATGGTGGACTTGCCCGCACCGTTGGAGCCCAGCACGGTGGCGATCTCGCTGCGCCGCACCTGCAGGCTCACGCCGCGTATGGCCTTGATCGGGCCGTAGGCGCTCTCGACGTTGAGCAGCTTGAGGACCGGCTGGTCGCTGACGGGCGGCGGGACCGCGCTCATGCTGTTCTCCTCAGGGAAGACACTTCGTCGACCGAACCCAGGTAAGCCTCGATCACGCCGGGGTCGGTCTGCACCTCGCGCGGCGTGCCCACGGCCAGCACCTCGCCCTGGTTCATGGCCAGCACACGGTCGGAGACGCGCGAGACCAGCGACATGTCGTGCTCGACCATCAGCACCGTGATGCCCAGCTCGTGCTGGATGTCCTGTATCCAGAAAGCCATGTCGCCGGTTTCCTCCACGTTGAGGCCCGATGAGGGCTCGTCGAGCAGCAGCAGCCGCGGTTCGGTGCACAGCGCGCGTGCCAGCTCCACCACCTTGCGCACGCCATAAGGCAGGCCCGCCACCATGGCATCGCGGTGGTGCTGCAAATCGAGGAAGTCGATCACCTGCTCGGCTTTTTCGCGCGCCTGCAGTTCGGCCTCGCGCGCCTTGGCGGTGAAAAAGAGGTCATGCAGCAGGCCGGTCTGGCGGTGCGTGTGCCGGCCTATCAGCAGGTTGTGCAGCACGGTCGCGTGCTCGAACAGCTCGATGTTCTGGAAGGTACGCGCGATGCCCAGCGCGGCGATTTTGTGCGGCGGCTGGGCCGTGAGTTTTTCGCCGCGGTATTCGATCTCGCCGCTGGTCGGCGTGTAGATGCGGCTGATCAGGTTGAACACCGTGGTCTTGCCCGCGCCGTTGGGGCCTATCAGCGTGAAGACCTCGCCTTCTTTCACGTCAAAGCTCACCTTGTTGACGGCCAGCACGCCGCCAAAGCGCACGCTGAGGTTTTGGGCGGAGAGGAGTGTCGTGCTCATAGATTGAGCGACGCTGGGCCGCCCCAAGTCGCGAGGGCCCCCTCGGGGGGCTGCGTAGTACACGAAGTGACAAGCGTGGGGGTCATTTCAGGCGGTCCGACTTCTGGAAGGATTTCTGCCGCTTGAACAAGCCCTTGCGGTAGAAAGGAAACAGCTGGAAGTAGGTGCGCACCTTGAGCCAGCGGCCGTAAAGTCCCAGCGGCTCGAACAGCACAAAGGCGATCAGCACCACGCCGTAAACGGCCGCCTGCAGGCCGGGCGCCTGGCCTATGGCGGCGGGCAGGTGGTCCTTGCTGAGGGCGATCACCTGCGGCATGGAAATCAGGAAGATGGCGCCCAGGAAGGCGCCGTGCACCGAGCCCACGCCGCCTATGACGATCATGAGCAGCAGGTCTATGGACTGCAGGATGTTGAACTGGTCGGGCGAGATGAACTGCAGCTTGTGCGCATACAGCGCGCCGGCAATGCCGGCCAGCGCCGCCGACAGCGCAAAGGACAGGGTCTTGTAGCGCGCCAGGTGTATGCCCATGCTTTGCGCCGAGATTTCGGAATCGCGTATCGCCACAAAGGCCCGGCCCGTGGGCGAGCGCAGCAGGTTGAGGATGGCCAGCGTGGCGGCTACGGTGATCAGGAGGCAGAGGAAATAAAAGGACTCGCCGCTGGCGAGCTTCCAGCCGAACATGTCGGGCACCTTGATGTGGATGCCGGCATTGCCGCCCGTCACGCTTTCCCAGCGCGCGAACACCTCTTCGACGATGAAGCCGAAGGACAGTGTGGCCATGCCCAGGTAGATGCCCTTGACGCGCAGCGCCGGCAAGCCCACGACCAGGCCCACGGCGGCCGAGAGGCCGGCGGCGCAGGCCAGCGCGATGGGAAAGGGCAGGCCCGCGTTGGTCAGCACGGCCTGGGTATAGGCGCCCACGCCCAGGAAGGCCGCATGGCCCAGCGAGAACAAGCCGGTGAAACCCGCCAGCAGCATCAGGCCCAGGCCGGCGATGGCGTAAATCATCACAAAGGTCAGCTGCGCGAGCCAGTACTCGGCAACCAGCCAGGGCGCGGCCAGCAGCGCCAGCATGAGCGCGCCGTACCAGAACACATGGCCCGGGTGCTTGGCAAGCTTGATGTCCTGCGCATAGTCGGTTTTAAAAATGAAGCGCATGACGGGTCAGACTTTCTTGCGCAGTTTTTCGCCGAACAGGCCGCTGGGCTTGACCATCAGCATGATGAGCACCACCACATAGGCGGCGACGTCCTTGAAGCCGTCCGGCAGGTAAAAGCCCGAGAGCGATTCCACCAGGCCTATGACCAGGCCGCCGACGATGGCGCCCGGCAGGCTGCCGAAACCGCCGACCACCGCGGCCGGAAAGGCCTTGAGCCCGATAAAGCCCATGTTGGCGTGCACAAAGGTGATGGGCGCCAGCAGCAGGCCGGCAATCGCCGCCACGGCCGAGGCCAGGCCCCAGACCAGGCCGTTGAGCCGCTTGACGGGAATGCCCATGTAGTAGGCGGCCAGCTGGTTTTGCGAAGAGGCCTGCATGGCGATGCCCAGCTTGCTGTACTTGAAGAGCGCGAACAGCGCCAGGCACAGCACCGCGGTGCTGGCGATGATGGCGACCTGCTCGACGTTGATGACCAGCGCACCGGCGCTCCAGATCTGGTCCTTGTAGGGCACGGGCAGCACATAGGTTTCGGTGCCTATGCCGGGGATCATGGTGATCAGGCCGCGAGCGGTGTAGCCCACGCCTATGGTCAGCATGACGATGGAAAAAGCTGGCTGGCCGAGGATGGGGCGTATCACGAGGCGCTCCAGCAGCATGCCGAACAGCGCCATGCCGGCGATCGCGCTGAGCACCGCGAGCCAGAAGGGAAACCCCAGCAGGCTCATGCAGGCCAGGCCCGCGAAAGCGCCCAGCATCATCAGCTCGCCCTGCGCAAAACTGACCGTCTCGGTGGCCTTGTAGATCAATACAAAGCCCAGCGCGATCAGCCCGTAGATACAGCCTTGGGCGATGCCGCTGATGATCAGCTGCAGAAGTTGCAAATCGCGTCCCCCGTAATGAGCTTTGGTTATAGCTGTCACCTAAAGCTCTGTCGCTAGGGGTTGTTCCGAATACGTGTCGCATTGGCGATCAAGCGTAATCAAGGCATGCCAGCAAATGTCCGAATCGGCGCGGGCCTGGGTTTCTACGGCGATGCGTGGGAACCCGTGGCCGCGAGCATAGAGCGCGGCGGCGTGCATTACATCGCGAGCGACCATCTCGCGGAACTGACGCTGGCCATCCTGCAGAAAGACCGGCAGCGCGACGCGGCGCTGGGTTATGCGCGCGACGTGGTCCCCATGCTGGTGAGGCTGTGGCCCTTGATGCAGGTGCGCGGCGTCAAATTCATCTGCAATGCCGGCGGCCTGAACCCGGCCGGCGCGGCGGCGGCCCTGCGCGCGGCGTTCACAGCCAAAGGCTGGAAGGCGCGCATCGCGGTGGTCACCGGCGATGAAGTCCTGCCGCGGCTGGCGGCGCTGGCGCCGCCGCATATGTTCAATGCGCAGCCTTTTGAGACGGTGCGCGAGCGCATGGTGTTTGCCAACGCCTACCTGGGCGCGCGGCCCATCGTGTCGGCGCTGCAGCAGGGCGCCGACATCGTGGTCACCGGCCGCGTGGCCGACGCGGCGCTGTTTCTCGCGCCGCTGGTGCATGAGTTCGGCTGGAAGCTTGAGGACGCCGCCACGCAGCCCGAGCTGGACCGCCTGGCCCAGGGGCTGGCGGTCGGGCATTTGCTCGAATGTTCGGGCCAGGGCAGCGGCGGCAACTTCGGCAGCCAGGGCGCATGGAAGTCGATTCCCGACCTGGCCCACATCGGCTACCCCATCGCCGAGGTCGGCGAGGACGGCTCGGCGCTGATCACCAAGGCGCCGGGCACGGGCGGGCGCATCAACTTCGACACCGTGCGCCAGCAGCTTCTTTATGAGGTTCACGACCCGACACGCTACATGTCGCCCGACGTGGTGCTGGACCTGACGGCGTTGAAGCTGGAGGACCTGGGTGAGGACAGGGTGCGCATGACGGGCGCGCGCGGCCATCCGCGGCCGGCCCAGCTCAAGCTGGTGGGCGGCTTTCGCGAGGGCTACAAGGCCGAGGTGACCTGGGGTTTCAGCTGGCCCGATGCCTGGGACAAGGCACAGGCGGCCGTCGCCATGGTGAAGGCCCAGCTGGCCGACAGGCGCATGGCGCATGACGAGCTTTTCGTCGAATATCCGGGGCTCAACTCCGCCCACGGGCCGCTGGCGCCGCTGCCCGCGCCCGAGGCGCTGGCCGAGCTCAACGAAGTCTGGGTGCGCCTGGTGGTACGCACGCCGGACAAAACGGTCGCCGACGGATTCGGCCGGCTGTTTCCGTGGATGGCACTGAGCGGGCCGGCCTATACCTGCGGCTTTCACGGGCTGAGCAACAGCAGCGAGCTGCTCGGCATCTGGCCCGCGCTGATGGACCGCGAGGCGGTCGAGGCGGCGGTCCGTGTGGAGCTGCTGTCCGCATGAAAGTGCAGCTTGTCAAACTCGCGCATGCACGCAGCGGCGACAAGGCCGACTGGGTGGATTTTGGGCTCTTTGCCTGGAATGAGGCGGGCTACCGCCTGATCGCGCGCGAAGTCACGGCCGAGCGCGTGCAGGCGCATTTCGCACCCTGGCTGCCCGGCACGGTGCAGTGCTGGGCCCTGCCCAACATCCTGGCGCTCAAACTTGTGCTTCAGGGCGCGCTGCAGGGCGGCGGGGCGCGCAACCTGCGCATGGACAACCTCGGCAAGGCCATGGCGGCGGCCTTGCTGCGCATGGAGATCGAGGTTAGCGCCGCCGAATTCGCCGAAGCCTGCGCCGCGCCGCGCGTGGGCTGGTGGCCGGAGGCGCCATGAGCATTCATATATCAAAGGAAGGGCCGGTTACCGTGGTCACGCTGGACCGGCCCGAGGTGCGCAACGCGGTGGATGCCGAAACGGCGCGCGCGCTGCACGAGGCTTTCATCGCCTTTGACGAGGATGAGGAAGCGCGCGTGGCGGTGTTCCACGGCGCCCACGGCCATTTCTGCGCGGGCTGGGACCTGCAGGCCGGCGCGCGCCTGGCCGGGCAGGCGGGCGCCGGCCAGGTGCTGGGGCAGCTCGATTTTTCGCCCGGCGACAACAAGCCGCTGGCGCCCATGGGCCCGTCGCGCCTGTTGTTGTCCAAGCCGGTGATTGCCGCCGTCAGCGGCGCGGCGGTGGCCGGCGGCATGGAGCTGGCGCTGTGGTGCGACATGCGCGTGATGGAGGAGGACGCCTACTTCGGCGTCTATTGCCGCCGCTTCGGCGTGCCGCTGATAGACGGCGGCACGGTGCGCCTGCCGCGCCTTGTCGGCATGGGCCATGCGATGGATCTGATCCTGACCGGGCGCAAGGTGGAGGCGGCCGAGGCTTTGCAAATGGGCTTGGCCAACCGCGTCGTGCCCACAGGCGGTGCGCGCGATGCCGCGCTGGCGCTGGCGCAGCAGCTCAGCGGCTTTCCGCAGGCCACGATGCGGGCCGACCGCCTGAGTGCCTGCAGGCAGTGGGACCTGCCACTGGAGGAGGCCCTGCACCAGGAGTGGGAGCGCGGCAAGCGGCGCCTGCCCGATGCTTTTGCCGGCGCCGCCCGTTTTGCCGCGGGGCAGGGGCGGCACGGGGAGTTTGAATAAGCCTCAATCCTTGGCGATTTTTCGGGGCCTCCCGAAGTCATCAATCGCCACATAGGTCAGGCTGGCCTCGGTGACCTTGATGTAGCGGCCCTGGGCCCGGAAGCGCTCGGCATAGACCTCGACCTGCACCGTGATGGAAGTGGTGCCTATGCGGGTGAGGCTGGAGAAAAACGACAGGATGTCGCCCACACGCACCGGCTGCTTGAAGATGAACTGGTTGACCGCCACCGTGGCCAGCCGGCCGTCGACATGGCGTGCCGGCACGACGGAGCCGGCCAGATCGACCTGGGCCATGACCCAGCCGCCGAAGATGTCGCCGTTGGCGTTGCAGTCGGCCGGCATGGGGATGACCTTGAGCACCAGCTCCTTGTCGGTGGGCAACTGGACGTTCAGGGCGTCCTCGGCGTGAATGTCCGTATGGGTGCTTGATTCGGTAGACATAGGCACAATCTAAAAAGTCAAAAGTTATTACAACAACATTCACGATTGTCCCCTATGCGCTCCCGAGCTTCCGCCGCCGATTCTTCCCTTGCCCTGCCCGTGGCCGCGACGGCCGGCGACGGCAAGGCGCCGGTGCCCCGGCGGTCCGACTGGGACACCCTCAAACGGCTGTTTCCCTACCTCTGGGACTACAAATGGCGGGTGCTGGCGGCGCTGAGCTTCATGGTGGGCGCCAAGCTGGCCAACGTGGGTGTGCCGCTGCTGCTGAAAAACCTGGTCGACACCATGAGCTTCAAGCCCGGCGACGTGCAGGCCGTGCTGGTGGTACCGGTGGCGCTGCTGCTGGCTTACGGCCTGCTGCGCCTGTCGACCACGCTGTTCACCGAATTGCGCGAGCTGGTGTTCGCCAAGGCCACCGAAGGCGCGGCGCGGCGGATCTCGCTGGAGGTGTTTCGCCATCTGCACGCGCTCAGCCTGCGCTTTCACCTGGAGCGGCAGACCGGCGGCATGACGCGCGACATCGAGCGCGGCACGCGCGGCGTGCATTCGCTGATTTCATACTCGCTTTACAGCATCATCCCGACGCTGATCGAGGTGACGCTGGTGCTGAGCCTGCTGGCCGTCAAGTTCGACGTCTGGTTCGCCGCCATCACCGGCATCGCGCTGGTGTTCTATATCTTCTTCACCGTCACGGTGACCGAATGGCGCACGCAGTTCCGCAAGACCATGAACGAGCTCGATTCGTCGGCCCACAGCCGCGCCATCGACTCGCTGCTCAACTACGAAACCGTCAAGTATTTCAACAACGAGGAGTTCGAGGCCGCCCGCTACGACGAAAACCTGCTGCGCTACCGGCGCGCCGCCATCAAGAGCCAGAACACCCTGAGCCTGCTCAACGCCGGGCAGCAGCTGATCATCGCCATCGGGCTGGTCGCCATGCTGTGGCGCGCCACGCAAGGCGTGGTCGACGGCCGCATGACGCTGGGCGACCTGGTCATGGTCAATGCCTTCATGATCCAGCTCTACATCCCGCTGGGCTTCCTGGGTGTGATCTACCGCGAGATCAAGCAAAGCCTGACCGACCTCGACAAGATGTTCGTGCTGATGGAAAAAGAGCGCGAAATCGCCGACCTGCCGAACGCCCGGCCCATCGCCATCGAGGGTTCGCCGGCGGTGCGCTTTGAGAACGTGAACTTCGCCTACGACCCGGCGCGCCCCATCCTGCACAACGTGAGTTTTGAGATCCCGCCGGGCAAGACCGTGGCGGTGGTGGGCTCCTCGGGCGCCGGCAAGTCCACGCTGGCGCGGCTGCTTTACCGCTTCTACGACGTGCAGCAGGGCCGCATCACCATCGCCGGCCAGGACATCAAGCAGGTGACGCAGTCCAGCGTGCGCCAGGCGATAGGCATAGTCCCGCAGGACACGGTGCTGTTCAACGACACGGTGGAATACAACATCGCCTACGGCAAGCCGGGCGCCACCCACGAAGAAGTGGAGGAGGCCGCGCGCGCGGCGCGCATCCACGGCTTCATCGCCTCCACGCCGCTGGGCTACCGGACCATGGTGGGCGAGCGCGGGCTCAAGCTTTCGGGCGGCGAGAAGCAGCGCGTGGCCATTGCCCGCACCCTGCTGAAAAACCCGCCGGTGGTGATTTTTGACGAGGCTACCTCGGCGCTGGACTCGGCCAACGAGCGCGCCATCCAGACCGAGCTGCGCGCCGCCGCGCAGAACAAGACCACGCTGGTGATCGCACACCGGCTTTCCACCGTGGTCGACGCGCATGAAATCCTGGTGATGGACGGCGGGCGCATCGTCGAGCGCGGCACGCACGCGCAGCTGCTCGAAACCGAAGGCGCTTATGCGCGCATGTGGGCGTTGCAGCAGAGTTCTTCCGAGGCCTGAGCGGCGCGCCGCGAGCGGGTTTGTATTTCTGAGGACATTTCGCGCCGGGTATTTGCGGCGAATGCGGCTCCATCGCCCGGCCATGGGATTCCCCGTAGGCCTAAATGCCTCACGGGCTCGCATAATCGGAGGACCCGGCGGCCGATGTTGACCGCTTGGTTTGCCTTTTGGAGCCTGCATGAGCCTTCACGCCAGTGACTTTGAACGCCCGCGCCCCGTTTTGCCGGCGCGCGCCATGACGACCCGCCCGGGCGCGTCCAACCGCGGTCTTTAGGTCTATGGAAACCAAATGGCTGGAAGATTTCGTCAGTCTGGCTGAAACCCGCAGTTTCAGCCGCTCTGCCCAACTGCGCCACGTCACCCAGCCGGCGTTTTCACGGCGCATCCAGGCGCTGGAAGCCTGGGCCGGCACCGACCTGGTGGATCGAAGCTCTTATCCCACGCGCTTGACGCCGGCCGGCGAAACCCTGTACAGCCAGTCGCTGGAAATGCTGCAGGGCCTGCAATCCACCCGCGCCATGCTGCGCGGCCACACCTCGGCCGGGCAGGACGTCATCGAGTTCGCCGTGCCGCACACGTTGGCTTTCACCTTTTTTCCGGCCTGGGTCAGCAGCCTGCGCGAGAAATTCGGCCCCATCAAGAGCCGGCTGATCGCGCTCAATGTGCACGACGCGGTGCTGCGCCTGGTCGAAGGCAGCTGCGACCTGCTGATCGCCTACCACCATGATTCCCAGCCCTTCCAGCTGGACCCGGACCGCTATGAGATGGTGTCGCTGGGCCAGGAAGTGCTGGCGCCCTTTGTGCGGGCCACCGCCTCGGGCGACCCCGAGTACAGCCTGCCGGGGCGCGCCGGCCAACCGCTGCCTTACCTGGGTTATGCGCCCGGCGCCTACCTGGGCCGCATGGTGGACATGCTGCTCAAGCAGTCCAGCACGGCCATCCACCTGGACCGCGTCTATGAGACCGACATGGCCGAGGGCCTCAAGGCCATGGCCCTGGAAGGCCACGGCATCGCGTTTTTGCCGCTCAGCGCCGTCAAAAAGGAGCTGCGGGCCAAAAAACTCGTGAGCGCCGGCGGCAACCTCGAAATGACCATGGACGTGCGCGTTTACCGCGAGCGGCCGACCTCCCGGGAATCCGCCAAAAGCCACGCCCAGGCCTTGTGGAGCTACCTGCAGGCGCAAACCAGCAGCCGGGAAAAAGCCGCATCGCGAGGGGGCGCCGGACCGGTCGCCCGATAGCATTGGATACATACACTAGTAGTAACCCTAGGTGGTTATAAGAAAAATGCATGGAAGATCGTTGAAACAGCATTGGTGTTTTGAGACCCGCAAATTTACAGTTCGTGACGTTCAAAATTTGATGGTTGCCCGTGCCCCCAGACTCCTCCCTCACCCCGCTTGCCGAGCCCGCTCCCACTCCCGCGGCGGCCACGCGCACCGAGCACGACTTCCTCGGTGAAAAGCAGATCCCCGTAAGCGCGTACTGGGGCGTGCACACGGCCCGCGCGGTCGAAAATTTCCCGATCTCCGGCACCCGCATCTCGGCCATGCCCGACCTGATACGCGCGCTGGGCTTTGTCAAGAAGGCCGCGGCGCGCACCAACCAGCAACTGGGCACGCTGGACGCCAGGCGGGCCGCCGCCATCATGAGCGCTTGTGAAAAGCTCATTGCCGGCCAGTACCACGACCAGTTCGTGGTCGACGTGATCCAGGGCGGCGCCGGCACGTCCACCAACATGAACGCCAACGAGGTCATCGCCAACCTCGCGCTCGAAAAGTTGGGTGTGGAAAAGGGCCGCTACGACGTGCTGCACCCCAACGACCACGTCAATGCCTCGCAAAGCACCAATGACGTCTACCCCACGGCGGTGCGCATCGCCCTGTGGTTTGCCATCGAGCGCCTGCTGGCCTCCATGGCCGTCCTGCGCGGCGGCTTCGAGGCCAAGGCGCATGAGTTCCGGGACGTGCTCAAAATCGGCCGCACCCAATTGCAGGATGCCGTGCCCATGACGCTGGGCCAGGAATTCCTCACCTATGCGGTGATGATCGGCGAGGACGAGGCCCGCCTGCGCGAAGCGCGCGCGCTGATCCAGGAAATCAACCTGGGCGCCACCGCCATAGGCACCGGCATCAACGCGCCGGCCGGCTACGCCGACATCGTCTGCCGCCATCTCGCCGAAGAGTGCGGCGTGCCGGTCGAAAAAGCCGCCAACCTGATCGAGGCCACGCAGGACACGGGCGCCTTCGTGCAGCTTTCCGGCGTGCTCAAGCGCGTGGCCACCAAGCTCAGCAAGATCTGCAACGACTTGCGCCTGCTCTCCAGCGGTCCGCAGGCCGGCTTCGGCGACATCCGGCTGCCGCCGCGCCAGGCGGGCTCGTCCATCATGCCCGGCAAGGTCAACCCGGTGATCCCCGAGGTCATGAACCAGGTTGCCTTTGAAGTGATAGGCAACGACATGACCGTGACCATGGCCTCCGAGGCCGGCCAGCTGCAGCTCAACGCCTTTGAGCCCATCATGGGATGGAGCCTTTTCAAGAGCATCGAACACCTGAGCCAGGCCTGCCTCACGCTGCAGACCCATTGCGTGGCCGGCATAGAGGCCAACCGCGAACTGCTGGCCAAACGCGTGCGCGAATCGGTGACCCTGGTCACGGCGCTCAACCCCATCATCGGCTACGAAAAGGCCGCGCTCATCGCCAAGACGGCCATCGCCACCGGCGCGCCGATTGCCGAGATCGCGGAGTCGCTGGGCATCATGACGCAGGCCGAGGTCGAAGCCCTGCTGGTGCCCGACAAGCTCACGCAACCCCTTCCGCTGGTCGCCTGAGGGGCTGGCACAAAGACTGCTTGTATCTGCCGTATAGTTCCGGACTTCTTATGCGCGCACCACTTTGGAAAAACCCGGGAATCGCCGCTTCGCGCGGGTTTGCCGCCAAGCACCGCCCGCGCAGTCCGCTTTCCCCCGTGTGAGAGGCCGGGTAAACCTAGGCCAGTCCCGGGTACCATCTCTCTAGAATAGTTCGCTAACCGTTTCATTCATTACAGGAGATTCCATGAAACTCAAGCTTGTCGCTCTGTCCGTCGCCTTGCTCGCCACCGGCGCCGCATTTGCCGACACCCTTGCCAAAGTCAAGGCTTCCGGCGTTGTCACTATGGGCGTTCGCGATTCTTCGGGCGCGCTGTCCTATACCCTGGGTGACGGCAAATACACCGGCTACCACGTCGAGATCTGCCAGCGCATCCTGGCCAACCTTGAGAAGGCCGCCGAACGCAAGCTGGAAGTCAAATACCAGCCCGTGACCTCGCAGAACCGCATCCCCCTCGTGCAGAACGGCACGGTCGACATCGAGTGCGGCTCCACCACCAACAACGCGACCCGCCAGAAAGACGTGGCTTTCGTCGTGACCACCTTCGTCGAGGAAGTCCGCATCGCCGTGAAGGCCAATTCCGGCATCACCTCGGTGGCCCAGCTGAGCGGCAAGACCGTGGCGACCACCACCGGCACCACCTCCGTGCAGACGCTGCGCAAGAACAAGCGCGCCACCGGCGTCGAGTTCAAGGAAATTTTCGGCAAGGACCACTCCGACAGCTTCCTGCTGCTCGAGTCGGGCCGCGCCGATGCCTTCGTGATGGACGGATCCATCCTGGCCGGCAACATCGCCACCGCCAAGAAGCCTTCGGACTTCAAGATCGTCGGTGAAGTGCTGAGCGTTGAGCCCATCGCCATCATGATCCGCAAGGACGACCCTCTGCTCAAGCGCCTGGCCGACGACACCGTCAAGGGCATGATCAAGTCGGGTGAAATGAACAAGCTGTGGACCAAGTGGTTCCTGTCGCCGATTCCTCCGAAGAACACCAAGGTCGGCCTGGCCCTGAGCGCCAGCACCAAGGCGGCTTGGGACAACCCGAACGACAAGCCCATGGAAGAATACGCACAGAAGTAATTCTGGCCAGGTAAATTGAAACAACCCCGCCGGTCGCCTTGCACTGGCGGGGTTTCCCGTTTACCGTCGTAGGGAAAACAACACAACAACCATTTGCTGGAGCCGTGATGACTTGGGATTGGCAGGTATTTTTGAATGATGACGGTAGCGGTCGAACCTACCTGCAGTGGATGTTTGATGCCTGGGGCTGGACACTGTCCGTCGCCGGCGCATCCTGGGTGATCGCCATGCTGTTTGGCGCGATCATCGGCACGCTGCGCACCTTGCCGAGCAGCCCCTGGCTTGTGCGTTTCGCCAATGCCTGGGTCGAGCTGTTCCGCAACGTTCCCCTGCTGGTCCAGATTTTCATCTGGTACTTCGTGGTTCCCAAGATTTTCCCCGCCATGAAGGAGCTACCCAGCTTCATCCTGGTGGTGTTTGCCCTGGGCTTTTTCACTTCGGCGCGTATTGCCGAGCAGGTCAGGGCCGGCGTGCAGGCGCTGCCGCGCGGCCAGCGTTACGCCGGCATGGCCATGGGTTTCACGACCCTGCAGACCTACCGCTACGTAATCCTGCCCATGGCTTTTCGCATCATCATTCCGCCGCTCACCAGCGAGTCGATGAACCTTTTGAAGAATTCCTCCGTGGCTTTCGCGGTGTCCATCGCGGAGCTCACCATGTTCGCCATGCAGGCGCAGGAAGAGACCTCGCGCGGCATTGAAATCTACCTGGCGGTGACGGCGCTGTACGCCGTCTCGGCCTTCGCGGTCAACCGGGTCATGGCCTTTGTCGAGAAGCGGGTGCAAATCCCGGGCTTCGTCGTCGCCGGCTCAACGGGCGGAGGTCACTGACATGCTTGGACTCGACATGAGCTTCCTGAACTGGGACATGATCTCCCAGTTCGTCGTCAAGGGCTTTATTTTCAGCATTGAATTGACCGTGATCGCCACCATAGGCGGCATCATCTTCGGTACCGTGCTGGCCCTGATGCGCCTTTCCGGCAAAAAATTTCTGACCATCCCCGCGACCTTTTACGTCAACGGCATGCGCTCGATTCCGCTGGTCATGGTGATCCTGTGGTTCTTCCTGTTGGTACCGGCGTCGTTTTACAGTCTGATTCCCGGCGGCAGCAACTATCGCGCCGAAATCTCGGCCATCATCACCTTCGTCGCTTTCGAGGCCGCTTATTTCAGCGAAATCATGCGCGCGGGCATACAGTCCATCTCGCGCGGCCAGGTCAACGCCGGGCGCGCCCTGGGCATGACCTATGCGCAGAACATGAAGCTGATCATCTTGCCGCAGGCTTTCCGCAACATGGTGCCCATCCTGCTGACGCAGACCATCATCCTGTTCCAGGACACCTCGCTGGTTTACGCGATCGGCGCTTACGACCTGCTCAAGGGCTTCAGCACCGCCGGCAAGATCTACGGCCGTCCTGAAGAGGCCTACCTGCTGGCCGCCGTGATTTATTTCGTGATCTGCTTCGGGCTGTCCTATATGGTCAAGCGCCTGAACAGCAGAATCGCCATCATTCGCTGAGAGCGCGCTTCGTCAAGACACGCAAATCTCAAAGAGCACACCGGAGAAGAACATGATTGAGTTGAAAGAAGTTTCCAAATGGTATGGCGACGTGCAGGTCCTCAACAGCTGCACCACCAGCATCAAAAAGGGTGAAGTGGTTGTGGTCTGCGGGCCTTCGGGTTCAGGCAAGTCCACCCTGATCAAGACCATCAACGCGCTGGAACCCTTCCAGAAGGGCCAGATCTTCGTCGACGGCAAGGCCGTGCACGATCCCAAGACCGACCTGCCCAAGCTGCGCAGCCGCGTCGGCATGGTGTTCCAGAACTTCGAGCTGTTCCCGCACCTGAGCGTCACGGAAAACCTGACGCTGGCGCAGGTCAAGGTGCTGGGCCGCAAGGTCGACGAGGCCAAAAAACACGGCCTCAAGTACCTTGACCGCGTGGGCCTGATGGCGCACAAGGACAAATTCCCCGGCCAGCTCTCGGGCGGCCAGCAGCAGCGCGTGGCGATCGCCCGCGCGCTCAGCATGGACCCTATCGCCATGCTGTTTGACGAACCCACTTCCGCACTGGACCCCGAAATGGTCGGCGAGGTGCTGGATTGCATGATGGGCCTGGCCGTCGAAGGCATGACCATGATGGTGGTGACCCACGAAATGGGTTTTGCCCGCAAGGTCGGCAGCCGCGTGATTTTTATGGACGTGGGCGGCAAGATCCTGGAAGACTGCTCCAAGGACGAGTTCTTCAACCATCCTGAAAACCGCAAGGCGCGCACCAAGGACTTCCTCAACAAGATCCTGTCCCACTGAAAAAAAGTACGGGGCGCGCTGAAAGATCACCGCAACTGCCAAAAAAGAAGAAAAAACCAAAAAAGCCCCGCATGCGGGGCTTTTTTCATGGCGAGTCGTACCGGCTTTGGCGGCCCCGGGCGGTGCGACAATTCAGGCCATGACCTCCGCCCGTACCCCCGTTTCCACCCTGACCCTGACCCGCCCCGACGACTGGCACCTGCATGTGCGCGACGGCGAGGCCTTGCTGACCGTGGTGCCGCACACTGCCGCGCAATTCGGCCGCGCCATCATCATGCCCAATCTGCGCCCGCCGGTGACCACCGCGGCCCAGGCCGCGGCCTACCGCGAGCGCATTCAGGCGGCCGTGCCAGCCGGTGTGAAGTTCGAGCCGCTGATGACGCTGTACCTCACCGACAACCTGCCGCCCGAGGAAATTGCCCGCGCCAGGGACGCTGGCGTGGTTGCGGCCAAGCTCTACCCGGCCGGTGCCACCACCAACAGCGACGCCGGCGTGACCGACTTGCGCAAGACCTATAAAACGCTGGAAGCCATGCAAAAAGCCGGCATGCTGCTGCTGGTGCACGGCGAGGTGACTTCATCCGACATCGACCTGTTCGACCGCGAGGCCGTGTTCATAGACACCCAGCTGATTCCGCTGCGCCGCGATTTCCCCGAACTCAAGATCGTGTTCGAGCACATCACCACCCGGGAAGCGGCGCATTATGTGCGCGATGCGGGCAAGTTCACGGGGGCGACCGTCACGGCCCACCACCTGCTCTACAACCGCAACGCGATCTTCACGGGCGGCATACGCCCCCACTACTACTGCCTGCCGGTGCTCAAGCGCGAAACCCACCGCCTGGCGCTGGTCGAGGCCGCCACCAGCGGCAACCCGCGCTTCTTCCTGGGCACCGACAGCGCGCCGCACCCGGCCCACCTGAAGGAGCACGCCACCGGTTGCGCGGGCTGCTACACCGCCCATGCCGCGATGGAGCTGTACGCCGAGGCTTTCGATGCGGCCGGCGCGCTGGACAAGCTCGAGGCCTTCGCGAGTTTCAATGGCGCCGACTTCTACGGCCTGCCGCGCAATACTGGCAGCATCACCCTCAGGAAGGAAAGCTGGCATCCGCCCGAAAGCTATGCCTTCGGCGAGGCCGAACTCAAGCCCCTGCGCTCGGGCGAAAGCCTGCCCTGGAAGCTGGATGCCCCGATGCGGGCATGATGGACCGCCAAGCTGTCAGGACCTGAGCACCATGGCAAGCCCGCCGCTGCCCCCTATCGACTGGGAACGGCCCTGGTTGCAGGCCTGGCGTGAACCCGGCCAGCGCGCGGCCTGCGCGGTCACCGCGGGCGTTGCGCTGCACCAGGCGCTTAATGCGGTGCAGCCGGCGCCTGTATGTTTCGCGCCCCAGTGCAGCCTGCCTTCCGGCGAGGCCTACGAGAGCTTTATCGCCAGGACCCGGCTGTGCCCGACGCGCGAGGGCGCGCACGATTTTTTCAACGGCCTGTGCTGGATGCGCTTTCCGGACACCAAACGCAAACTCAACCAGCTGCAGGCCGCCGAGATCGATGCCGCGGGCATTGCGGCCGTGCGCGGCCCGGTGCGCGACGCCCTCACGGTGTTCGACGAAAACGCCGCCTTCCTGTCGGCGCCGCAGCCGCTGTGGGACGCGCTGCTCGCCCGCGACTGGCACAGCCTTTTCATCACCCACAGGGCGCTGTGGCTGCAGGCCAGGCTGGTGCTGTTCGGCCACGCGCTGCTTGAAAAGCTGCTCACTCCCCGCAAAGCCATCACCGCCCACGTCTACCTGGCGCAGCCGCCCCTGGGCACCCTCGCCGAGCTGGACGCCTGGGTGGCGGCTGACCTCAGCGCGGCCAGGCTGGCCGCCAAGCCTTTTGTGCCCTTGCCGGTGCTGGGCGTGCCCGGCTGGTGGCCCGAGAACGAGAACTTTTCCTTTTATGATGACTCCCTTGTATTCCGCCCACCGCGGCCGTCATAGGCTGTCATAAATAACAGATAAAAATCAGCGACTTAGGCGCGGGCGCCGCTTGAACCGGGCCCGCGGGCCCTCATATCCTGCGCAAGGCGGGCTTTTTTACCGACCCCACGGAGAACCCATGAAACGTATTTTCCTGTTTGTCCTGACCAATATCGCCGTCGTGGCGGTGCTGGGCATCGTCGCCAGCCTGCTGGGCGTGAACCGCTACCTCACGGCCAACGGCCTGAACCTGACGGCGCTGCTCGGCTTCGCGCTGGTCATGGGCTTTGGCGGCGCCATCATCTCGCTGCTGATCAGCAAGCCGGTCGCCAAATGGAGCGCCGGCGTGCGCCTGATCAACGAGCCGCAGAACGCCGATGAAGCCTGGATCGTCGAGACCGTGCGCAAGCTGGCCGAGAAGGCCCAGATCGGCATGCCCGAAGTCGGCATTTTTGAGGGCGAACCCAACGCCTTTGCCACCGGCGCCTTCAAGAACTCCTCGCTGGTGGCCGTGTCCACCGGGCTGCTGCAAGGCATGACCAAGGAAGAAATCGAAGCCGTGCTGGGCCACGAGATCGCCCACGTCGCCAACGGCGATATGGTCACCATGACCCTGATCCAGGGTGTGATGAACACCTTTGTGGTTTTCCTCTCGCGCGTGATCGGCTACGCCGTCGACAGCTTTTTGCGCCGCGGCAGCGACAACAACTCCGGCCCCGGTATCGGCTACTACGTCAGCACCATCGTGCTGGACATCGTGCTGGGCTTTGCCGCGGCCATCGTCGTGGCCTGGTTTTCGCGCCAGCGCGAGTTCCGCGCCGATGCCGGCGCCGCGCAGCTGATGGGCCGGCGCCAGCCCATGATGAACGCCCTGGCCCGCCTGGGCGGCATGCAGCCCGGCGAGCTGCCCAAGGCCGTGGCGGCCATGGGCATCACCGGCAGCATAGGCAAGCTGTTTGCCACGCACCCGCCGATCGAAGAGCGCATCGCGGCCTTGCAAAACAGCCAGGCTTGAACATCACGTCAAAGGGCGCCCCGCACAGGGCGCCCTTTTTTTCTTCACAGGAGTGAAAGCATGAAAAGCTGGCTCAGGCAGAACCGCAGTTTTCTGGTGTTGCTGTTGTTGTTCGGGCTGTTTCGCACCGCGATCGCGGACTGGAACCCGATTCCCTCGGGCTCCATGCGGCCCAACCTGCTCGAAGGCGACGTGGTCTTCGTCAACCGGCTGGCCTACAACGTCAAGATCCCGCTGACCGACACGGTGCTGGCGCGCACCGCCGACCCGAAGCGCGGCGACGTCGTCACCTTTTCCTCGCCGGTGGACGGTGTGCGCCTGATCAAGCGCCTGGTCGCCGTGCCGGGCGACGTCGTGGAAATGCGCGCCAAGGTGCTCATCATCAACGGCCAGGCGGCGCGCTATGAGGCGCTGGACACGGCGCTGGAGCCGGCCGGCCCGGTGGGTGTGCTGGTGGCCACGCACCTCAAAGAGACCACGGCCCAGGGCCAGCATGAAATCCAGTGGCTGGCCGGCGTGAAAGCCAAGGACGACTGGGGCCCGATCACCATTCCCCCCGACCAGTTCCTGATGCTGGGCGACAACCGCGACAACAGCGCCGACTCGCGCTACATAGGCCTGGTGCCGCGCCAGCTGCTGATAGGCCGGGCCGAACGCATCCTGGTGTCGGCCGACATTCTTGAAAAGTGGCAGCCCCGCTTCGAGCGTTTCGGCCGCTCGCTGTATTGACCGGGCCTTATTGAGGCTGGGCCGCGCCGGCCCGCCGCGTGCGCTCCACGGCCTGGGCGACGTCGGCCGGGTTCATGCCGTACATCTCGGCAAACTGCTCCACGGTTTTGCCGCTGGCCTCGAAGGCGCGCATCAGCGCTTCACGTTTCGCCGTCTGCACCGCTAATTCGGCAAAGGCCTCATCGAGCAGCGCATTGGCGGCCTCATCCTGGGTGCGGGTGCGCTCGGCGTATTCCTCGCGGCTCAGGCCCGAGGCCTCGATGGCGGCGACCAGGCGGGCGCGCACCTTGGGGCGCAAATCATCTTTGGAGCGCGCCTGGCGGCGCCGGAACACTTCCATGATGGCATGGTGCACATGTTCGGGCGCCACCGGCTCCACGGGCTCACCCTGCAGGTTGTGGCGCGGAAGGCCGGCCGCCACGCACTCGAGGTAGCGGGTGGAGCGCGCGTGCAAGCCCAGCGCGATTTTCAGCTCGTCGCGCTTGAAGGCGTCCGGGTTCTCGGCGAGCAGGTCCTGGAAGGCGCCCAGCTTGAGCGGCAGGAACTGTGCGCCGAACATTTTCGGATAGAGCTCGAACAGCTTTTCCAGCACCGGGTGGACTTCGCGCGTGCGCTGCGGCGGCGAGGCGGCGGGCCGGGAGCGCTGCTGCTGGCTGCGGGGGCGCTTGGCGCGCGGGGTGGGTGTGGTGGTGTCGGTCATGTGTGTGGGATGAAAAGGTGGAATGCCGGGTGTTCAGGCCGCTAGCGCGGCCTGAACATGCGAAAGAGGTTGTCGGGGGTGACGGCGAAATAATCGGCCGGCCCGCCGCCGCGAAGAATGGGCTGGGCGGCCGCCGTGTCGTAAATGCCGTCCTTGAGCAGCTGCCTTGCAATGTACACGCCCACGACTTCGCCCAGGACCAGCCAGGTGGGCACAGGCACGCCGTCGGCGCCCTGCAGCTGCAAAATCTGGGTCAGCTTGCACTCGAAGGACACCGGGCTTTCCAGCACGCGCGGCGCGGCGATGCGCTGCGAGGCTGTGGGCGTGAGGCCGGCCAGTTCAAATTCATTGACTTCGGGCGGCACCATCGCGCAGGACTGGTTCATGGCCTCGGCCAGCGGCCGGGTCGCCAGGTTCCAGCCGAATTCGCCGGTTTCGCGGATGTTGCGCAGGCTGTCCTTGGCGCCAATGCTGGCAAAACCGATGATGGGCGGCGTGTAGTTGAAGGCGTTGAAAAAACTGTAGGGCGCCAGGTTGAGCCGGCCCTTGGCATCGCGCGAGGAAATCCAGCCTATGGGCCGCGGCCCCACCATGGCGTTAAAGGGGTCGTGCGGCAGGCCGTGGCCTTTGGCCGGCTCGTAATAGTGAAAGCCGTCGACGACCGTCATGCAGCCACCCGCTGCCGCTCGGCATCCAGCAGCACATTGCGCGCCAGCGCCTCGGCGACCTTGATGCCGTCCACGCCGGCTGACAGGATGCCACCCGCGTAGCTGGCGCCTTCGCCGGCCGGGTAAAGGCCGCGCACGTTGATGCTTTGCAGGTCGTCGCCGCGGCTGATGCGTATCGGTGAGGAGGTGCGTGTTTCCACGCCGGTCAGCACCGCGTCATGGGTGTCAAAGCCCTTGATCTTTTTGCCGAACACCGGAAAAGCTTCGCGCATGGCGGCAATCGCATAGTCGGGCAGTGCCGACGACAGGTCGCCCAGGGTCACGCCCGGCTTGTAAGACGGCGTGATGCTGCCCAGCGCGGTCGAAGGGCGGCCGGCCAGGAAGTCGCCGACCAGCTGCCCGGGGGCGCGGTAGTCGCCGCCACCCAGCACAAAGGCGTGCGACTCGAGCCGGCGCTGCAGCGCGATGCCGGCCAGCGCGTCGCCTGCCTCAAAGCCGGGGTAGTCGCGCGGGTCTATGCCGACCACGATGCCGGCATTGGCGTTGCGCTCGTTGCGCGAGTACTGGCTCATGCCGTTGGTCACCACGCGGCCGGGCTCTGAAGTGGCCGCCACCACCGTGCCGCCCGGGCACATGCAAAAGCTGTAGACCGATCGGCCGTTGCTCGCGTGGTGCACCAGCTTGTATTCGGCCGCGCCCAGCGAAGGGTGGCCGGCATGGCGGCCCCAGCGCGCGCGGTCGATGATGCCCTGCGGGTGTTCCACCCGAAAGCCGATGGAAAAGGGCTTGGCCTCGATGTACACGCCGCGCGCATACAGCATGGCGAAGGTGTCGCGCGAGCTGTGGCCCAGCGCCATCACCACCTGGTCGGCGCGCATTTCGTGGCTCTGGCCCGTGGCCTGGTCCAGCACCGTGAGGCCGCGCAGCTGTTTGCCCTCGGGTCCGTCCTCGATCAGCACGTCGGTCACGCGCTGCTCGAAACGGATCTCGCCGCCCAGCGCGACGATTTGCGCGCGCATGTTTTCGACCACCTTCACCAGCTTGAAGGTACCTATGTGCGGATGCGCCTCGAACAGGATGTCGGCCGGCGCGCCGGCCTTGACAAATTCGTTCATCACCTTGCGGCCCAGGTGGCGCGGATCCTTGATCTGGCTGTAGAGCTTGCCGTCGGAAAAAGTGCCGGCGCCGCCTTCACCAAACTGCACGTTGGACTCCGGGTTGAGCACGTTCTTGCGCCACAGGCCCCAGGTGTCGCGGGTGCGCTGGCGCACCGTCTTGCCGCGCTCCAGCACGATGGGCTTGAAACCCATTTGCGCCAGCAGCAGCGCCGCGAACATGCCGCAGGGGCCGAAACCGACGACAACGGGGCGCAGCGGCAGGCCGGCGGGCGCCTGGCCCACGGTGCGGTAGGCCATGTCGGGTGTGGGCAGGATGTGCGGGTTGCCGGCAAACTTTGCCAGCAGCGCGCTTTCCTGGGCGGCGTCGGCCAGCGTGACGTCGACGATGTAGACCTTGAGCAGGTCCGCCTTGCGGGCGTCGAAGCTGCGTTTGTGGATGTGGATGTTCTGCAGGGCGGCCGCGGCGACGCCCAGGGTCTGGGCCACCAGGGTGGGCAGGGCATCTTCCGCGTGGTCCAGCGGAAGTTTGAGTTCGGTCAGGCGAATCATGGCAAGGGGCTCGTGTTGATCAAGCAGCCCGCATTTTAAAGGGCGCCACGCCATGGCGTCTTGCTGGCGGATAATAGGCCCCGTGAAGCACGCCAGGCCGCCGCTGGTGCAATCTGGGAAACCAGGCACTGGAGGAACGTCCGGACTGCACAGGACAGCGTAGGAGGTAACACCTCTCCACCGTGAGGTGAGGATCAGAGCAACAGAGACGAGTCGGCCTTGGGGTAACCCCAGGCCGGGTGAAACGGGCAATCTCTACGCGCAGCAATACCAAGTAGGCCAGCGTTGATGTGGTTCCGCAGAGCTGGCGGGTAGGTAGCATTGAGCCGCGGGGGCGACCCCCGGCCCAGATTAATGGCGGTCACGCCGGGCTTTCTCCAAGGGGGTCCGGTGCACAGAATCCGGCTTATCGGCGGGCTTCACACTTTATTTGCACGGCCTTGGCGGCCTCGGCGCATCCAGAGCTGGAACGCCAGGAAACCCACAACGCCCACATTGAGCAGCAGCACGCCGGCGTTGATGGCGCCGGGCCGGTGCGCCAGGTGGGCCACTTCGAGCGGGATGTAAAGCGCGCCCGACAGCGCGCCCAGCCATTCGGCCCAGGTCTTTTCCTTCCACAGTCCCCAGGCTTCCAGGAAGCGCACGGCGATATACGCCAGCGCCACCGGCGCGAGCGTGCGCAGGTTGATCGCACTCAACAGGTCGGCGTAGTGCAGCAGCAGGGTGGGGTAGGGCAGCGCCGGGTCGAGGTGAAAGCGCCATAGCAGTGCGACAGCCAGCCGGTGGATGTCGTGGTGCAGCAGCTCCAGCAGGCCTATGCCGGCCGCCAGCGCGGCCAGGCCCTTGGCGGCCTCAAAAACGGCAATGGCGCGCAGGGCGCGCCTGCGGCCGGACGGCGGGATCGTATTGCCGGGAGTCATGCAGGCGCCGCGCAGGGGTAAAACCGGCGGCGCCTGAGGCGAGTGGCCTTATTTCGAGGCGGCGGACGCGGGGGCCTTGGCGGCTGCCGCGGCAGGTGCGCCGAAGTACTGGGTGTAGATCTTGTCGTAGGTGCCGTCGGTCTTGATGTCGGCCAGGCCCTTGTTGAGTTTTTCCAGCAGTTCGGTATTGCCCTTCTTGACGGCCAGGCCGTACTGCTCGGCGGCGAAGCTGGCATCGCTGATGGTCTTGAAGTTCGCGCCGCTGTTGTTGTTGACGTAGTGCACCACCACGCCGTTGTCGGCCACCACGGCGTCCACGCCGCCGGCTTCGAGTTCTTTCAGCGCCAGCGGCGTCGATTCAAAACGCTTGATGTTGGCGCTGTCCTTGCCTTGCAGCTTGGACACCACTTCATCGCCCGTGGTGCCGTTCTGCACGCCGACCTTGAGTTTTTTCAGGTCGTTGAACTTGGCGATCTTCGAATCCTTCTTCACGGCGATCAGTTGCTGCGCGTCGAAGTAGGGCGTTGAAAAATCCATGGTCTGCTTGCGCTCGGCCGTGATGGTGATGGACGACACCAGCAGGTCGCGGTCGCCCTGGGCGAGGGTGTTGAAGATGCCTTCCCACGGCGTGTTCACGAATTTCACTTCGATACCGGCTTTTTGCGCCACGGCCTTGACGACCTCGATGTCGAAACCGACGATCTCGCCTTTTTCGTTCTGCGATTCAAAGGGTGCGTAGGCGGCGTCGGTGCCCACCAGGTAGACCTTGGCAGCCGGCGCGGGCGCGGAGGCTGCGGGCGCCGATGCGCCGGCGGCGGGCGCTGGGGGTTCCTGCTTGCCGCAGGCTGCCAGGACCAGGCCGGCCAGCAAAATGCCGGCGCTTTGAAGGAAATGTCGGGTCGAGATGGAAGACATGAAAACCTCGCTGAGTGTTGAAATATGTGAGTTCAAATCCCGCGGAAAGACGGGCTGGTGGCCCGGTTCCCGGCAGGTATGAGAAAAAAAGTATAAACCGTGACCGCCAAAAGCCAAGCAATTGGTGTGCCTGAGGCGACTGGCAGGCTTGCGGGAGCGGTCGCGCAGCCTACACCTACAGATTGGCAAAGCCCTGCGCCTCAATGCGCTCCACGTGCGCGAGCAGCGAGCGTTTGGCCACCGGCCAGATGCGCGGGTCCACGTCGTCGTAGGCGGCCGCGACCCAGTCGTCCATCGTGCCGTCCGGCCGGGCCCGCATCACGCCGATGATCTTGGCCTCGCGCTTGAGGCGGTGCGCCTTGAGCTGGGCAATCGCGGTTTTGGCCGCGCCGATCACATAACCGTGCGCCGGGGCGATGAATTCAATCCGGTGTTCGTCGCAGGCCGCGCTGAGCGCATCCAGCGACTCGAGGTAGGCGTTCATGTCGCCGTCCGGCGGGTCGATCACGGTGGTGCTGCCGTTGAGGATGTGGTCGCCGCTGAACAGCAGGCCGTCTTCCTCCAGCACCAGGCAGACATGGTTGGCCGCATGGCCGGGCGTATGCAGCGCTTTCAGCGTGTGGGTGGTTGTTTCACCGTCCGGCCCTTTTCCTGAGAGCGTGAGGCGTTCCCGGTGTTGCAGCGCCCTGTCCGGCGTGAAGGCGCTGGCGCTGCGCGCGGTGGGCGCCGAAGGCAGGCCCAGGATGGGCGGGGCCGTGCGGCACAAGGCCTGCAGCGGTTTGGCCCCGGGGGAATGGTCGGGGTGCGAGTGCGTGCAGACAATCATGCGGATATCGCCGCCGGCCGCCTGCCAGAGGCGCTGCAGGTGTTCGTGGTCGGCCGGGCCCGGGTCGATCACGATGTAGCCGCTGCCTGGGTCGCCGACAAGGTAGCTGTTGGTGCCCGGCCCGGTCATCACCCCCGGGTTGGGGGCGGTCAGGCGGCTCACATTGCGCAGCAGCGCCACCGGCTGCGCGCTTTGCCAGTCCAGCGCGTGCACGATCTGCCCGTCGGGGCAGGTCAGCGCGAGTTCGCCATAGGGCGCTTCGTGTTCCATATAGCGCGCTTCCTTGCCCGCCAGCAGGCCGGCGCGCGGGCAGGAGGTCCAGAGCGGGATTTCAGACGCGCAGGCGGCCAGCACGGCGTCGACGTCGGCATGGTGCTGCAGCTTCTCCAGCGTGCGTATGGTGGGAAAGATGATGAAAAAGTCGCCCGCCGCGTGCCGCGCCAGCGCCTCGGCCGGCCGCACCCAGACCGGCTCGAACTGCTCGGCCTCGTCGGCCACCGGGCTCTGGCCCTCGGGCATGCGCGCCACCAGAAAAGGCACGTCAAAACGCCGCGGCAAGTCGCGGTCGGTGATCCAGTGCGCCAGCACAAACACCTCGTCACCCGCCAGCGTGAGGCCGCGCTCGCGGCATTGCGCCGTAAACGGCGCCTTGCGGTCCAGGGCCGCGATGTCCGCCGTGCTGGCATGGCTGCCATCCGCATGGCGCGCCAGCAGCACGCCCAGTTCCTCAAAACTTTCCCGTATCGCCGCGATGGCCTGGGTCAGGTGCAGATCGCTTTGCGTGGCCCGCCGCGTCGACTGGGCGTGCGCCTGCGCGTCCGCCGCATCAATACCGCCGCCGGGGAAGACATAGGCGCCCGGCGCGAAGCTGGCCGTCATGGAGCGGCGCGTCATCAGCACCTCGATGCCCTGGGGCGTGTCGCGCAGCAGCAGGACCGTTGCGGCCGGGCGCAGCGGGGCGGGGTCGCGGTGGGGGTGGAGTTGTTGAGAGGGGCGGGGCATGGTTTGGATTATGGCTTTTGGAGGTGGTTCTTGCTGTGGCGGGGTGCTCCCGGTAGAGAAGCACAGATAATCTGGAGAATGCGAATCCGATTCACCAAAATGCAAGGCGCGGGCAACGATTTCGTCATGCTCGACGAAACCCGGGGCCCGCTGGGCCTGAGCACCGCCCAGTACCGTTTCCTGGCCGACCGCCATTTCGGCGTGGGCGCCGACCAGATCCTGACGGTGCGGCCTTCGCCCGCGGAAGGCATTGATTTCGAGTATGTGATCCACAACGCCGACGGCGGCGAGGTGGAGCAGTGCGGCAACGGCGCGCGCTGCTTTGTGCGTTTTGTGCGCGAGCAGGGGCTGACGAGCAAGGACGTCGTGAGGGTCAAGACCCTGAGCGGCATCATCGAGCCGCGTATGCAGGCCGATGGGCGCGTCACGGTCGACATGGGAGCGCCGGTGTTTGAGCCGGTGCGCGTCCCGTTTGACGCTGCCGGCCTGGCGCCCGTGGCGCAAGGTTCATGGGAGAAATGGCCGCTGGCATTGCCGGGGCAGGCGCAGGCGGCGCCGCTTTTCATAGGCGCGCTGTCCATGGGCAACCCGCACGCGGTGCAACTGGTGGATGAGGTCGATACCGCGCCGGTGCTGCAGACCGGCCCGCTGATCGAGAACCATGCACGCTTTCCGCGCCGCGTGAACGCCGGCTTTATGCAGGTGGTCTCGCGCGGGCAGATTCGCCTTCGGGTGTTTGAGCGCGGCGTGGGTGAGACGCTGGCCTGCGGCACGGGCGCCTGTGCGGCCGTGGTGGCGGGCATACGCTGGGGTCTGCTGGACGCGAAAGTGGATGTCATGACGCGGGGCGGCCAGCTGACCATCGAATGGCCGGGCAAGCTCGATGCGCCTGTCATGATGACGGGGCCGGCGACCACGGTGTTCGAGTCCGAGATCGACATTCCCGACGGAGTCTGAAAACGGTCTTTCCACGAAAGCGGATGTAACGCGGGCACCCTGCGCCTTTGCGTTCGCCACAAAACTGAGGACAATCCCCGACATGAATCCAACCGAACATCCCATCACCGAAGACGACATCGCCAATTTCCTGGCCAACACGCCCGATTTCTTCGAGCGCCATGCCGAGTTGCTGGCTTCGGTGCAGCTGTCCAGCGGCCACGGCAACCGCGCCGTCAGCCTGCAGGAGCGCCAGGCGCTGATGCTGCGTGAAAAAATCAAGGGCCTGGAAACACGCATGGTCGAGATGATCCGCCACGGCCAGGACAACGTCGGCATCGCCGACAAGATGCAGCGCTGGACGCGCAAGCTGCTGCAGGCCGCGCAGGCGCGCGACCTGCCGGGCGCGGTGGTCGAGGGCATCACCACCGAGTTCCTGATCCCGCAGGCCGCGATCAAGGTCTGGGACGTGAACGGCATTTTTTCGGACGAAAGTTTCGCCACCGGCGTGAGCGAGGATGCCAAGGCCTTTGCTTCCTCGCTGGGCGCGCCTTATTGCGGCGTCAATTCGGGCTTTGAGGCCGCGGGCTGGCTGCCTGAGCCCGCGGTGGCACTGTCGATGGCGATGATTCCGCTGCGCGCCGCGCCGGGTGCGGATGCGTCCGGCCTGCTGGTGCTGGCCTCGCCCGACCCCGAGCGCTTTCACAGCGGCATGGGCACCGACTTCCTCGAGCGCCTGGGCGAACTCGCCAGCGCGGCGCTGACGCGGCTTCGGCCCCAGCCGGCGGCCGCCGAATAAACACCACGGCCATGGCGCAGGCACCCTCTCCCGCGCCGGACATTGCGTCCGAAGCCGGCGGCCCGGTGCCGCCCTCACACCCGCTGGTCGAGCGCTACCTTGAGCATGTGCGCGTGGAAAAGCGCCTGGCCTCGCGCACCGTGGAGCTCTACGCCCTGGACCTGCAAAAACTCGAGGCCAACGCGCGCCAGGCCGGCGTGGTGCTGACCGAGGTGCAAAACATCCATATGCGGCGCTGGGTGGCGCAAATGCACGGCGCCGGGCGCAGCGGCCGCGGCATCGCGCTCATCCTCTCGGGCTGGCGCGGTTTTTATACCTGGCTGGGCCGCGAGGGTCTGATCAAGGGCAATCCGGTGCAGGACGTGCGCGCCCCCAAGGCCGCCAAGCCCCTGCCCAAGGCGCTGAGCGTGGACGAGGCGGTGCAGCTGGCCGCCTACAACGCCGACGCTGCCCAAGGCGACCCGATGCTGGCGCTGCGTGACCAGTGCATCACCGAGCTGCTCTACGGCTGCGGGCTGCGCATCGCCGAGCTTGTGGGGCTGGATGTGCAGGCCAGTGCCCAGGCGCGCGGCTGGGTAGACCTGGATGCGGCCGAGGCACATGTGCTCGGCAAGGGTTCCAAGCGGCGCAGCGTGCCGGTGGGCCATGCGGCCTTGCAGGTGCTGCGGCAGTGGCTGACGGCGCGCGCCGGCTGGGCGCGCGAGGACCACGCCCTGTTCATCAACCAGCGCGGGACGCGCCTGACGCCGCAGCACATACGCGTGCGCCTGAAGCAGCGCTCGCTGAAGGCCGGGCTGGCCACGCCGGTGCACCCGCACATGCTGCGCCATTCCTTCGCCAGCCACGTACTGCAATCCAGCGGCGACCTGCGCGCGGTGCAGGAATTGCTGGGCCACGCCAACATCACGACCACGCAGGTCTACACGCGGCTGGATTTCCAGCACCTGGCCAAGGTGTATGACGCGGCGCATCCGCGGGCGGTGTCCAAGGCCGGCACGGGCATGCCGGCGCCGGCGCTGCCTGTTGAAGCCGGCCATGCCCCGACAGCGGCCCAAAAAGCCGCGAGCCCGGCCAAGGGCAAAACCTGAGCGGGCCGTTCAGGCCGCCTTGGGCCGGTCGCGCCGCACCGGCCGCAGGGGCTGCGGCTCCCCGAGCATGAACACCGCGCGCTTGCCCTCGGCGGGCGCGGCGGCCAGGCGCTCTTCAAGCTGCGTCAGCAGGCCCTGCGCATTGGAGCCCTGGTAGGGCACCAGCGCATAGGCCACGTGCACCTGCGCCACGCAGTCCACATGCAGGCCCTTGTAAGGCATCAGGCAGCGCGCCACGATGCGCGGGCCCAGCGTGCCGGCGTCTTCGGCGTTGAACGGGCCTTCCACCAGCATGCCGAAGCGTCGCTCGGACAGCCGCGCGGCGCTGTCGATTTCGCGCGCGGTGGACAACAGCCGCTCGGCCACGCGCAGCGGCAGTTCCTCGGCCGCCTTGCGCCCGAAGTCGCGCTGGATCTGCTCGGTGTTGACCAGGTCGATGATCATCACCGCGCTCTGGTGGCGCAGCCGCTCGGAGCGCGCGATCATGCGGATCAGGCGTTCGGCGAACACATGGCCGTTGATCAGGCCGGTGGCCGGGTCGACCCGGTCCAGGCCTTGGATGCGGCGTATGTTTTCGCGGCGCTGCTGGCTGCGCAGCATCAGCACCAGCATGACGATGGGCAGGTGCAGCGCCACGCCCAGCTGCATGCCGTGCTGGGTCAGAAAGCCTATGGGCACCAGCTCGGCGTTGCGCGCCATGGTCCAGCCGGCGGCGACCAGCACGGGCACATAGGCCAGCATCAGCCAGGGCGCGAAGCGGTCGCCGCGCCGCCAGGCCCAGCCCATGACCAGCATGCCGCTGAACTGCAGGATCAGCATGATGGGGATGAACACGTCCATGCGGGAGGCGGCCGGCAGCAGCGCCAGCAGCACCGCCACCAGCGCGCCCAGCGCGGCCTGGCCCACCATCAGCCAGTGCAGGCGCGGCGAGCGTTCAGGCAGGGCCACGGCCGCCGATATGAAAAGCAGCGTGGCCGAGACCGTCAGCATGGGCAGCACCGAGGTCGCGACGTCGCTCCAGCCGGGCCAGGCCGGCCACAGGTGCAGGCCGGCGATGCCGGTGACGGTGGCCTGGGTCAGCGCCAGCAGGGTCACGCACAAGGCATAAAAGCCATAGGCGGTGTCGCGCAGCGACACGGCGCCCAGCGCGGAAATCAGCGCGGCCAAGCCGGCCAGGCCGAAGAAAATGCCCAGGATCAGCGAGACACGCTGCTCGGAGTAGCTGAGCCGGCCTTCGCTGATGAACTGCAGCGGGGCGCTGAAGGCGTGGCCGTTTTCCAGGCGCAGCAGGTAATTGGAGGGGGTTTCAGCCGACAGCGCGATGGGCAGCAGCGGGTGGCGGTGCGGCACCGGCCATTTGTTGACCGCCACCAAGTCGCCGGCGCGCTGCTCGTTCCACTGGCCGGCGCCGTCCAGCGTATACAGCGACGCGCGGTCTATGGACGGGTAGGGCACCTCGAGGTACCAGCGCTCGCTGTCGGGCGCGGGCGGCACGTTGAAGCGCACCCACATCGAGGAACCGCTGGTGACCGGGTAGATCGCGTCGGCGCGCGTCGGCTTCCAGGGGATGTCGGGCGCGGCGGCGACCTGCTCGGGCGTGAACTTGCCCGTGCTGTCTATCCAGTAGTCGCCCCAGTCCTGCAGCGCCACCGGCTGTACCTGGGCGTCCAGGTCCAGCACCGTGCGCGAGCGGGCGTCCAGGCTGGTGAGCGCCAGCAGCGAACCCATCAGCAGGCTCATTGCCAGGCCCAGCAACAGGGTGCGTAGGGCCGCGGGCCTGCGAACCACAGCGCCCGTAAATGGCCTGGTTTTCTTGAGTTGCAGAAAAAAGTAATCAAAAATCATTAATTTACGATTGTCGCAAACTTTCCGGAAAACGACCGCCACGAGTTTAGAGAGTTGTTTCGGCGGCTGTTTGTGCGAGGGATGGCGCGGTCGCACAGGGCTTGTATAGCCTGCCGCGACAATAGCACCATGAAAACACTTCGATTGCGCGATGGCAAGGAGCGCTCCCTGCTGCGGCGCCACCCCTGGATTTTTGACGGCGCCATCGCCAAGGGCGGCGGCGATGCCGGTGAAACGGTGCGGGTGGAAAGCCACGCCGGCCAGTTCCTGGGCTGGGCGGCCTTCAGCCCGGCCTCCAAGATCCGCGCGCGGGTCTGGAGTTTTGACGAGGCCCAGCGCATAGACGCGGCGTTTTTCGCGGCTCGCATTGCCCAGGCCCTGAAGGCCAGGGAGCGCTTCGACATCCAGAGCGACGGCCTGCGCCTGGTCCATGGCGAATCCGACGGCCTGCCGGGCCTGGTGGTGGACCGCTACGGCGACACCCTGGTGGCCCAGTTTTCCAGTTGCGGCGCGGAAAAGTGGAAAAGCGTGATCGTCGACGCGTTGCTGGCGCAGACCGGGCTGACCCGCCTCTATGAGCGTTCCGACGCGAGTTCCCGCGCGCTGGAGGGCCTGCCGGAAGTCACCGGCTGGCTGAAGGGCTCGGGCGAAACCGGCATCACCATCAGCGAGCATGGCTGGAAACTCAGCCTGGACATCGCCGAAGGCCATAAAACCGGTTTTTACCTGGACCAGCGCGACAGCCGGCAGAAGTTCGCCGCCTATACGCGCCGGCTGCAGTTCGGCCAGGTGCTCAACTGCTACTGCTACACCGGCGGCTTCACCGTGGCCGCGCTGGCCGGCGGCGCCGGGCACGTCACTTCCATTGATTCGTCAGCCCCGGCGATTGAGCGGGCCCGGGCCAATGTGGCGCTCAACGGCTTTGACGCCGGCCGCACCACCTTGCTCGACGCCGACGTGAACGCCTCGCTGCGCCAGTACCAGAAGGAGGGCCGGACCTTCGACGCCATCGTGCTGGACCCGCCCAAGTTCGCGCCCACTGTGACGCACGCCGAACGCGCCGCACGCGCCTACAAGGACATCAACCGCCTGGCGCTGTCCATCCTGTCGCCGGGCGGCGTGCTGTTCACCTATTCGTGCTCGGGTGGCATCAGCGCCGACCTGTTCCACAAGATCGTGGCCTCGGCGGGCACGGACGCCGGCGTGGATGCCTTTATTTCGGAGCGCATGGGCGGCGCGCCCGACCACCCCATGACGGTGGCCTTCCCGGAGGGCGAATACCTCAAGGGGCTGGTGCTGGTGAAACGGGCGGCTGGCTAGGGCTTGACAGCCTCTGTAAAGTAACTGTTAGCCGAGGTGGTATTCGCCGCGCCCCTGTGAAGGGCTTGAAGCCACCGCTAAACTCCCCAGCTTGGGTTTTCGCGGCCCGCCCGCCTTCCCGCAACCTTCCGTTTTAGGTAGACACCATGAGCTTGATCCCCGTCACCATACTCACCGGCTTTCTGGGCTCCGGCAAGACCACGCTGCTCAAGCGCGTGCTGACCGAGGCGCACGGCCAGAAGATCGCCGTCATCGAGAATGAATTCGGCGAGGAAAACATCGACAACGACATCCTGGTCAACGACACCACGGAAAACATCATCCAGATGAACAACGGCTGCATCTGCTGCTCCATCCGCGAAGACTTGCGGGAGACGCTGCAACTGCTGGCCGCCAAGAAGCGCAAGGGGCTGCTCGACTTCGACCGCGTGGTGATAGAAACCACGGGCCTGGCCGACCCCGGCCCGGTGGCGCAGACCTTTTTTATGGACGAGGAAGTCGCCGAGCAGTACCTGCTGGACTCCATCCTGACCCTGGTGGACGCCAAGCACGCCGCCGGCCAGCTCAACGACCGCCAGGAGGCCCGCCGCCAGGTCGGTTTCGCCGACCAGATCTTCATCAGCAAATCGGACCTGGTCGCCAAGGAGGAAGTCGACGCGCTGATGCACAGGCTCAAGCACATGAACCCGCGCGCCCCGCAGACCGCGGTGCATTTCGGCGAGGTGGCGATCAAGGACGTGTTCGACCTGCGCGGCTTCAACCTCAACGCCAAGCTGGACATAGACCCCGATTTCCTCAAGGAAGACGAGCACGCCGGCCACGACCACGACCACGACCATGAACACGGCGAGCATTGCGACCACCCCTCCCATGCCCATGACGGGCATGAGGGCCACGGCCACCATCACCACCATGACGACGACGTCAAGAGTTTTGTCTTCCGCTCGGACAAGGCCTTCAGCCCGGCCAAGCTCGAGGATTTCCTGGGCGCGGTGGTCAATATCTACGGCCCGCGCATGCTGCGCTACAAGGGCGTGCTGAACATGGAGGGCACCGACCGCAAGGTGATCTTCCAGGGCGTGCACCAGCTCATGGGCAGCGACCTGGGGCCCGCCTGGGCCGAGGGCGAGAAGAAAAACAGCAAGATGGTGTTCATCGGCATCGACCTGCCCAAAGATATTTTTGTGCAGGGCCTGGAGCAGTGCCTGGTTTGAGGTAGGCTGTCCGCCTGTAGCCTAATAAAAGGCGGAGGGCTTCATGTTTGTCTCGATTCTCCAACGATTTGTTTTTTGGGTGTCACAGGCCGCTGGCGAGCCGCTACAATCGCGCGCCGACCAAAATACCCGAAAAATCGAATCGGGAGGCCAATCAGGTACAAAACCGGTTAAAAAGCGGGTTGAGGGCCGCGATTTAGCGGTTTTCAGGACTGGCTGGCGGCAGACAAACCAGGAAATCTGGCTACAGCTAGGGTTGGACTGCCGCACTGCGGCAGTCTGGCCAGGAAGCCGCCCTAGAGGCCTCAGGGCCGTTCCAAGGCTGCTTTCCAGAGGAGACACATTGTGAAAGCCCCAGCGAAGAAGACCAAGACACCCGCCAAGGCTGCAGCCAAACCGGCCGCCAAGACAGCCGTGAAAGCCAAGCCGGCGCCCAAAGCAGCCGCCAAGGCCGTGAAAAAAGTTGCCAAGCCTGTCGCCAAAGCCAAGCCGGCGCCCAAACCCGCCGCGAAGAAGGCCGTCAAGCCGGTGCCCAAGGCTGCAGCCCCCAAAAAACCTGCCGCAGCCGCCAAGAAAACCGCTGCCAAGCCTGTGCCTTCCAAGGCCAAGGCCGTCGCCAAACCCGCAAAGCCAGTGCTCAAAACCACACCGAAACCCGCCGCAAAACCGGTAGCCAAACCCCCTGTGGTGAAAGCCGCCGCCAAACCCGCGGCCAAGCCAGCCGTGGTTGCCCCCGTGCCGGCGCCGGCTCCCGCTCCCGCGGTGTCCGGGCTCATGGCCCCGCCTCCCCTGAAACCCGGGCGGCGCAGCTCGGCCCGGGTTGCCACCCAATCACCCCCTCCCGCACCCATGGTGCCAACCCATGCGCCCGACGCAGCCAAAGCCAGTTACTCCACAATGACCGAACGCGTGATCGCGCCGCCACCCCAGGCGGCGGCCAAAAAAGACCCCAAGCTTGCCAACAACTGGAAGACCAAATCCGCCGAGCAGCTGACGGACGACGAAGTCAAGGCCATGCCCGACTCCGAGTACATGAACGAAAAGCAGCTGGCCTTCTTCCGCCACAAGCTGTCGGTGCTCAAGCAGGACATCCACAACAGCGCCGGCGAAACCACCGAGCACCTGCGTGAAGACACCGTCGTGGTGCCCGACCCGGCCGACCGCGCCACCATCGAGGAAGAGCATGCCCTTGAATTGCGCACCCGCGACCGCGAGCGCAAGCTGCTCAAGAAAATCGAGCAATCCATCGCCCGCATCGACTCCGGCGACTATGGCTACTGTGACGAGACCGGCGAGCCCATCGGGGTGGGCCGGCTGATCGCCCGCCCCACGGCGAATCTGTCCCTGGAAGCCCAGCAGCGCCGGGAACTCAAGCAAAAGATGTTTGGCGATTGACGCCAGGCTACCAATAGAAGTATTTTTAGTCGTCCGACCATGTCCAAAGAAGATACCGCTTCAGGCCTGCTGTCCAAGATGGTGAAGTTCGTCCGGAATCCGGCCACGAACTGGGCCGACCTGGACGCGGCGGCCACGGACCGGGACGATGCCATGAGCAAGCAGCTGCTCAAGGAGATGATAGAGCGCAAGCGGCAGAACGATTTCGTGCGCAAACGCGAATTCGACATGCTGCGCAAGATGCGCAAGCGCGAGGCCATGGTGGGCGTGGGCCAGGATCCGACCGGGCGGCCTTCCTTCTTTCAGAGCAGCATGCCGTCCAAGCCGGACGACAGGGCCACCACGCTCAAGAAGATCGACGAGATCGAAGCGCAGATGTCCATGCAGTGGTGGAAAACCAAGAATGGCGGGATTCCAGACAGCACTCCTCCGCATGCCTCGCCCACGGGCGCCAGGAACCCCTCGGTGCAGGCGCCGCTGCTGGACAACGCCTTGCCGACCGCTTATCGGGCCACGGCCCCGGCGGGCCTGCAAACCCCGGGCTTTAAAAAACCCGAGCCGACGGAAGCCGCGCCGCTGGACGCTTCGCCCACCGCGCCCGATTCCTTGTCCATCGCGCTTGCGGAAGCGCGTGCCGGCGGTGCGCCAGCGGCCAGGCCGCCCGCCCCAAGCCCCGCTCCTGCCCCCGCCGCTCCTCCCGCGCCCGTTGGCTTGCCCGGTGGGCTGGCGGGTATCAGCGCCCGCAGCGACGACGGCAGCTCCGGTTTTTCGCATTCCAAATTCAGCGCCGTCGATGTCGATGAAGGGGTCGAGCATGACGCCGAACTCGAAGAGGCGGCCATCCGCTTTGCCAATGGCGACGACGCCGGGGCCGAAGCCGGACTGCTCGAAATCCTGGCCCCGAACGGTTCGCGCGCCGGCCATGCCGATACCTGGCTGACGCTGTTCGACCTGTACCGCGCGACGGCCCAGCAAGACAAGTTCGAAACAGCCGCCATCCAGTTCGTCGAGCGTTTTGACCGGTCGGCGCCGCAGTGGTTTTCCATGCCCGACATGGTGAAAAAGCTCACCGAACCGGCAGGCGGCAAGTCCAGCAACGGCCCCGCCGCCGACTGGGTATGCCCTTCCACACTGGGCATACAGACGGTGGCCACGCTCAAGGCGGCCATGGCCAAGGCGCCCATGCCGTGGCGGCTGGACTGGAAAAACCTCAAGACCATCGAGGCTGCCGCGGTGGAGCCGCTGTACAAGGTTTTCAGCAGCTGGGCGGCCCAGCCCGTCCAGCTGCGCTTCATGGGCGATGCGCAGCTGCAGAAGGTGCTGCAGGACGCCACGCCCTCGGGCAGCCGCGACACGGTCCAGGCTTGGTGGCTTTTGCGCATGGAGGCGCTGCGTGTCACGCACCGGCCCGACGACTTCGAACTCGCGGCGCTCGACTTCTGCGTCACCTATGAAGTCTCCCCGCCGGCCTGGGACAGCGCACGCTGCGAATACAAGCCCATAGACGCCCAGGGCGGCGTTTTGAGCGGCCAGGCCATCATCGGCGACGTCTACCGCGATTCGGTGCCTTCCAGCCTCAGCGCCATCGAGGGCGACACTCAGATGGATGCGCCGAGTTCGCAGATGAGCAACCTGCTGTCGGTGGAGTTGTCCGGCCAGGTGCAGGGCGACGCGATCGCGGTGCTCGACAAGCTCGAGGCCAAGCTGATGGGCGCGGACATGATGCTGATCTCCTGCTCCAAGCTGATCCGCGTTGATTTTTCCGCGGCGGGGACGCTGCTGAACTGGGTGTCGGCCCGCGAAGCCGAGAACCGCGCCGTGCAGTTTTCCGATGTCAACCGCCTCGTGGCCGCTTTCTTCAATGTGATCGGCATCACCGAGCACGCCAGGGTCATGGTCCGCGTCGACTGACGCCGTCCCACTCTGTCTGCAGTCCCGCGCAGGGGCTGTTCAACCGGCTTTGACGGCCCGAATCACCCGCAGTGAGCCTGGCGCTGCCCGGGCTTTCCCTCTTTCACTCCTGATGGCGCGCCTCGCGCCGTGTTTTTTCGCGCTTGCCCGCGGCTGTCGCGCGCTATATGGCCGCGAAAAAGGGAAATAGTCCCGCTTTGCGCACCGCTGTCTCCGCCTGGGGACTCCTGCCTTAAAGCAATACTTTCATTGCATCGGCTAAGTGCTTAATTTAGAACACTTTTTGATTTTGACTTCGCATCCAAAGAAGCTTCTAAGTCCTTGATTTCATTGAAAAAATTTGTTTCAAATCCCTTGTTTGCAAATGGTTTCCTGCTAAAGTGGGAAGAAGTGCAATTTAGTGGTGAAAAGTGTTTTCCAAAGGTTTGTAGCAGTGTTTCAAGGCGCCTCATCGTTAGCTCTCGATACCAAGGGTCGGCTCTCCGTGCCGACCCGGCATCGTGACGTGCTGAGCGCCACCGCTTCCGGTCAGCTCACCATCACCAAACATCCGCACGGCTGCCTGATGATTTTCCCTCGCAACGAGTGGGAAAAATTCCGAGAGCGTATCGCCTCGCTGCCGATGCAGGCACAGTGGTGGAAGCGCATCTTTCTCGGCAACGCCATGGACGTGGACATGGACGCCACCGGCCGCGTGCTGGTGTCGCCCGAACTGCGCGCGGCGGCGGGCATCAGCAAGGATACGGTGCTGCTGGGCATGGGCAGCTACTTCGAGCTCTGGGATGCCGCCACCTACGCGGCCCAGGAAGCCGAGCAGATGAAGGGCGAAATGCCCGATGTCTTCAGAGACTTTTCGTTCTGAAAGAAGACGGTGAACGGCACATGGATACACCGTACCGTCCTGTTGAACGAAGCCATAGCGGCGCTTCTTGTCAACCCGGACGGCCACTACGTCGACGCGACCTTCGGGCGCGGCGGCCATTCACGGCTGTTGCTGTCGCAACTCTCGCCCCAAGGGCGGCTCACCGCCTTCGACAAAGACCTCGACGCCATCGCCGAGGCGCAGACCATCACCGACCCGCGCTTTTCCATCCGCCACGAGGGTTTCATGCAACTGGGCCAGTTGCCCGCCGCCAGCGCGGACGGCGTGCTGATGGACCTGGGCGTGAGCTCGCCGCAGATCGACAACCCGGAGCGCGGATTTTCGTTTCGGCAGGAGGGGCCGCTGGACATGCGCATGGACACCACGCGTGGCCAGAGCGTGGCCGAGTGGCTGGCGGATGCATCCATAGAAACCATGGCGGAGGTGATTCGTGAATATGGCGAAGAACGGTTTGCTCAACAGATTGCAAAGGCGATTGATCGTCGCCGACAGGAACGGGGCCCTCTTCGAACCACCGCTGAGCTGGCCGAAGTCGTGGCTGGCGCGGTCAAAACCCGCGAGCCGGGCAAGGACCCTGCAACGCGCACATTTCAGGCTCTTCGGATTTTCATCAACGCCGAGCTTGAAGAGCTGCAACAGGCGCTAGCCGCGTCGCTGAAAGTTCTCCGACCGGGAGGCCGTCTGGTGGTGATCAGTTTTCATTCGCTCGAAGACCGCATCGTCAAACAGTTCATCGCCGCGCATTCGCGCGAGGTGTTCGACCGCCGCGCGCCTTTCGCCGAACCCAAGGCCATGCAGCTCAAGGCCCTGGGCCGCACCAAGCCCAGCGAGCAAGAGGTGGAAGGCAACCCGCGTTCGCGCAGCGCGGTGATGCGCGTTGCCGAACGCACCGAGGTGGCCGCATGAAAGCCGGAGCACAGTCATGGCCAGGCTGAACCTCGTGCTGCTCCTTGCCGTGCTGGCCAGCGCGCTGTATCTCGTGCGCACCCAGTACGAGTCGCGCCGCCTGTATGTCGAGCTTGAAAAGGCGACGGCCGAGGCGCGGAAAATCGAAATGGACAACGAACGCCTGCAGGTGGAAAAGCGCGCCCAGGCCACGCCCCTGAAGGTCGAGAAGCTGGCCAAGGAGCGCCTGCAGATGCGCACGGTGACGCCGGCCATCACCCAGTACGTGACCTACAAGGACGCCCCGGCCGCTGCGGCCGTGGCGGCCTCCGCAGCGGAAGGCACCAAGCCATGAGCCGCAGCGTGCTTTATTCGTCCAGCCCCCTGCTGGCCAGCAAGACACCGGTCTGGCGCAGCAAGTTCATCGTGGCCGGCATCGCGCTGGCCTTTGCCGGGCTGGCCGGCCGGGCGGCCTACATCCAGATTTTCGGCAATGAGTTCTTCCAGAAACAGGGTGAAGTGCGTTTTGCCCGCACGCTGGAGCTGCCCGCCAACCGCGGCCGCATCCTGGACCGCAACGGCCTGATCCTCGCGTCCAGCGTGCCGGCCTCCAGCATCTGGGCCATTCCCGAAGACGTCCAGGCCAGCAAGGCGCAGCTTGCCGAGCTCGCCACGCTGCTGGAAATGCCGCTGGCGGACGTCAACAAGAAGCTGGGCGACGAGGACAAGACCTTTGTCTGGCTCAAGCGCCAGGTCGACGAACCGGTGGCGCAAAAAATCCACGCCATCGGCATCAAGGGCATTTACCAGCGCAAGGAATACAAGCGCCAGTATCCCGAAGGTGAAACCACGGCCCACGTGGTGGGCTTTACCAACGTCGAGGACCGCGGCCAGGAAGGCATTGAGCTGGCCTTCAACAAGGACCTGGCGGGCAAGGCCGGTTCGCGCCGCGTGATCAAGGACCGCCTGGGCCGTGTCGTGGAGGACGTCGGCGAGCAGATGCCTCCCGTCGAAGGCAAGGACATCCAGCTCAGCATAGACAGCAAGGTGCAGTTCTTCGCCTACCAGAAGCTGCGCGACGCGGTCATCGCGCGCAAGGCCAAGGCCGGCAGTGTCGTGGTGCTGGACTCCACCACCGGCGAGGTGCTGGCGCTGGTGAACTATCCCAGTTACGTGCCCGACAGGCGGAAAAACCTGACCGGCGAGCAATTGCGCAACCGGGCCCTCACCGACACCTTCGAACCCGGCTCCACGATGAAACCGATCACGGTGGCCATGGCGCTGGAAGCCGGGCGCATCAAGCCGCAAACCATCATCGAAACCGGTCCCGGCCGCTACAACCTGGGCGGCTTCACCATCAGCGACACCCACAACTACGGGACGCTGACGGTGGAGGGCGTCATCCAGAAATCCAGCAACGTCGGGGCGCTGAAGATCGCCCAGAAGATGAGCCCGCAGGAAATGTGGGAAACCTATATGGCGCTGGGTTACGGACAAAAACCGCAGATCCAGTTCCCCGGCGCGGTCACGGGGCGTGTGCGGCCCTGGAAAACCTGGCGTCCTGTCGAGCAGGCGACCATGGCCTACGGCTACGGGCTGTCGGCCTCGCTGTTCCAGATGGCGCACTCTTACACCGCGTTCGCGCACGACGGCCAGATCATTCCCGTCACCATGCTCAAGAGCAGCGAGCCCGCGGTGGGCGTGCAGGTGTTTTCTGCGGCGAATGCGCATGCCGTTCGCCGCATGCTGCAGATGGCCGCCGCCCCCGGCGGCACCGGCCCGCTGGCGCAAACCGTGGGCTATTCGGTGGGCGGCAAGTCGGGAACCGCGCACAAGCAAGTCGGCAAAGGTTATGCCACCAACAAATACCGCGCCTGGTTCACCGGCATGGCGCCCATAGAGGCCCCGCGCATCATCGTCGGCGTGATGATCGACGAGCCCAGCGACGGCAACTACTTCGGCGGCGTGGCCGCCGCGCCTGTTTTCAGCGAGGTCGTGCAGCAGACCCTGCGCATGATGGGCGTGCAGCCCGACATGAGCGTCAAGCCGCAAATCACCACCCAGGCCGTGGAGGAGTCGTTTTGAGCACGCAGCTCCACACCCCTGAGCAGGCCGCCGGCTGGCTGCGCGAGCGCGTGAGCGGCAGCCTGCGCACAGACAGCCGCAAGCTGGCCCGGGGCGACGGTTTTATCGCCTGGCCCGGCGCCGCCACCGACGGGCGAAAATTCGTGGGCGCCGCGCTGGAAGCGGGCGCCGCTGCCTGCCTGGTCGAGCAGGAGGGTGCAGCGGCCTACGGCTTCCAGGACGCCAAGGTCGCGGAATATGCCGGCCTCAAGGCCGCCACCGGTCCCATCGCCGCGGCTTATTTCAATGAGCCCAGCCGTCAGCTGCGCATTTGCGCCGTCACCGGCACCAACGGCAAGACCTCCACCGCCTGGTGGCTGGCGCAGGCCCAGGGCCGCCTGGGGCGCAAATGCGGCCTTATCGGCACGCTGGGCACGGGCGAGCCCGGCGCCATGGTTTCCAACGGCCTGACCACGCCCGACCCGGTGCTGCTGCAGCAGGAATTGCGGCGTTTCGCCGACCAGGGTTTTGCTGCCTGCGCGCTGGAGGCCTCCTCCATAGGTGTGGTGGAGCATCGCCTGGACGCGACCGCCATCGAGGTCGCCATTTTCACCAATTTCACGCAGGACCACCTCGACTACCACGCCTCCATGGAGGCCTATTGGGAGGCCAAGGCCGCGCTGTTCGGCTGGCCCGGCCTGAAGGCGGCGGTCATCAACATCGACGACGCCAAGGGCGATGAACTCAAGGATTCCCTGGCCGGCAGCGGCCTGGATCTCTGGACCGTCTCCTGCACGGAGCCGGCCCGCCTGCAGGCGCGCAAGATAACGCACGGCAGCGACGGCCTGAGCTTTGAAGTGGCCGAGGGCGCCGAAAGCCACAGGCTGGCCACGCGGCTGGTGGGCCAGTACAACGTGTCCAACCTGCTGGGCGTGCTGGGTGCCTTGCGCGCCATGGGGGTGCCGCTGGCCGACGCGGTGAAGGCCTGCACCGACCTGCTGCCGGTGCCCGGCCGCACCGAGACCCTGGCCGTACCAGGCCGGCCGCTTGTGGTCATCGATTACGCCCACACGCCCGACGCGCTCGAGAAAGTGCTGCTGGCGCTGCGGCCGGCGGCGGCGCGCCGCGGCGGCCAGCTCTGGTGCGTGTTCGGCTGCGGCGGCAACCGCGATGCCACCAAGCGCCCGCTGATGGCGGCCGTGGCCGAAAAAAATGCCGACCAGGTGGTGGTCACCAGTGACAACCCGCGCAGCGAGAACCCGCTGGCCATCATCTGCCAGGTGCTGCTGGGCCTGAGCCACCGCGACGCCGTGCATGTGCAGGCCGACCGGGCGGCAGCCATCAAGCACGCCTTGAGCCTGGCCGGTCCCGACGACGTGGTGCTGCTGGCGGGCAAAGGCCACGAAAGTTTCCAGGAAATCGGCGGCGCCAAGCTGCCATTCTCCGACCGCGAACATGCGCAGGCGGCGCTCGATGCCCTGGCCGCGGCGCCGCAAGGGGGCCGGCCATGATGCGCCTGCAGCAAGCCCTGGATTGGCTGCCCGGTGCCCGGCTGGTGGGCGATGCCGGCGTGCAGGCCTTGCGCGTCAACACCGATACGCGCAGCCTGCAGGCCGGCGACCTGTTTGTGGCGCTCAAGGGCGAACGTTTTGACGCGCATGACTTCCTCGCCCAGGCCAAGGCGCAAGGCGCTGTCGCGGCCATCGCCCACCATGGGCTGGCGCAGGCCGGCTTGCCCGGGCTTGAAGTGGCCGACACGCGCCTGGCGCTGGGGCAACTGGCGGCCGGCTGGCGCTCGCAGTTCCGCCTGCCGCTGGTGGCGGTCACCGGCAGCAACGGCAAGACCACCGTCACGCAAATGATCGCGGCCATCCTGCGTGCCTGGAAAGCCGACAAGGCCTTCGCTACCGAAGGCAACCTTAACAACGACATCGGCGTGCCGCTCACGCTGCTGCGCCTGACTGCCGCGCACGAGGCGGGCGTGGTCGAGCTCGGCATGAACCACCCCGGCGAGATCGCCTACCTGGCCGAACTCAGCAAGCCCACCGTCGCGCTGGTCAACAACGCGCAGCGCGAACACCTGGAATTCATGGCCACGGTGGAAGCGGTGGCGCGCGAAAACGGCTCGGTGTTCCAGTCGCTGGATGCGGCCGGCACGGCGGTCTTCCCGGCGGACGACGATTACACCCCGCTGTGGCGCGAACTCGTGGGCCAGCGCAAGGTGCTGAGCTTCGCGCTCTCGGGCCCGGCCGACGTCACCGGCAGCGCGCAATGGGAAAACGGCTGCTGGAAGGTGGCCGCCGCCACGCCGGCCGGCGCGGCGGAATTTTCGCTGCACATCGCCGGCCGGCACAACGTCAAGAACGCGCTGGCCGCCACGGCCTGCGCACTGGCGGCCGGTGTGCCGCTGGCCGCCATCTGCGCGGGGCTCTCGGCCTTTGTGCCGGTCAAGGGCCGCTCGCGCGCGATTGCCGTGGCCCTGCCGGGCCGGGTGCTGACGCTGGTCGACGACAGCTACAACGCCAATCCCGATTCCATGCACGCTGCGCTGGAAGTCCTGGCCGAGCTGCCCGGCCCGCGCCTGATGGTGATGGGCGACATGGGCGAGGTCGGCGACCAGGGGCCGCAGTTCCACGACGAAGCCGGGCGCCATGCGCGCGCGCTGGGCATTGAAAAACTCTTCACCCTGGGCGAGCAGTCGAAGCAGGCCGCGGCCGCTTTCGGCGGCGCGCAGGTTTTTGCCGGCATGGATGAACTCGCCGCCGCCGTGCTGGCTGAGTTGCCCCACACCGGCAGCGTGCTGGTCAAGGGCTCGCGCTTCATGAAGATGGAGCGTGTGGTCCAGGCCATCACGGCCCACGCAGATCAAACACATTACCAAAACAAGGGAGGGCCCCATGCTGCTTAGCCTGGCCCAATGGCTTCAGTCGATTTCGCCCGAGTTCGGGTTCTTCCGGGTGTTCCAGTACCTGACCTTCCGCGCCGTCATGGCCGCGCTCACGGCGCTGCTGATAGGCCTGCTCGCCGGTCCCTTTGTGATCCGGCGCCTGATTTCGCTCAAGATCGGCCAGCCCATACGCCAGTACGCCATGCAGACGCATCTGAGCAAAAGCGGCACGCCCACCATGGGCGGTGTGCTGATCCTGCTGGCCATAGGCATTTCCACATTGTTGTGGTTCGACCTGTCCAACCGCTTTGTCTGGATCGTGCTCATCGTCACGCTGGGTTTTGGCGCCATCGGCTGGGCGGACGACTGGCGCAAGGTCGTGCTCAAGGACCCGGAAGGCATGCGCTCGCGCGAGAAATACCTGTGGCAGTCCCTGATCGGCCTGGTCGCTGCGCTGTACCTGGTGTTCAGCATTTCCGAGAGCTCCAACCTGCGCGTGCTCGAACTGTTCTTCAGCTGGGTGCAGTCGGGCTTTGACGTGAACCTGCCCCCCAAGGCCGGCCTGCTGGTGCCCTTTGTCAAGGAAATCAGCTATCCGCTGGGCGTTTTCGGTTTTGTGATCCTGACCTACCTGGTGATCGTGGGCTCCAGCAATGCCGTCAACCTGACCGACGGCCTGGACGGCCTGGCCATCATGCCGGTGGTCATGGTGGGCTCGGCGCTGGGCGTGTTCGCCTATGTCACCGGCAGCTCGGTTTATTCCAAATACCTGTTCTTCCCGCACATCCCCGGCTCCGGCGAACTGCTGATCTTCTGCTCGGCCATGGCGGGCGCCGGCCTGGCCTTCCTGTGGTTCAACACGCACCCGGCCCAGGTCTTCATGGGCGACGTGGGCGCGCTGGCCCTGGGCGCCGCGCTGGGCACCATTGCCGTCATCGTGCGCCAGGAAATCGTGCTGGCCATCATGGGTGGCATCTTCGTCGTGGAGGCGCTCTCCGTGATGATGCAGGTGACCTGGTTCAAGTACACCAAGAAGCGCTACGGCGAAGGCCGGCGCATCCTCAAGATGGCGCCGCTGCACCATCACTTCGAGAAAAGCGGCTGGAAAGAAACCCAGGTGGTGGTCCGTTTCTGGATCATCACCATGCTGCTGTGCCTCATAGGCCTTTCCACCTTGAAGCTCAGGTAAACAGGCATGCGGCATTTACAAGACCAAACCGTATTGATCCTGGGGCTGGGCGCGTCCGGCCTGGCCATGGCGCGCTGGTGCGCGCGCCATGGGGCGCATGTGACGGTCGCCGACACGCGCGAAGCGCCGCCCTTGCTGGCCACGCTGCGCGAGGAATTGCCGGGCGTCGCTTTTGTCGGCGGCGCCTTTACGCCGGAACTCGTGCAGGGCACGGCCGTGCGCGCCGTCTACCGCTCGCCCGGGCTGGCGCCCGCGACCATCGCCCCCGTGGCCGATGCCGCGCGCGCCATGGGCCTGCCCGTGGGCGGCGAGCTGGATTTGTTCGCGCGGGCCTTGGCGGATTTGCGCGAGCCGCCGGCCGCCGAAGCGGCCGAAGCGCCCGCCGAATCGCCTGCATCCCCCGAGGTGCCAGCCGAGGCTCCCTCGCCTGATGCAGCCGATGTGGCTGCCATGCCCGAAGCGGCCGAGGCGGTTGGCGAAAGTGCCCCGCCGGTTGAGGCTCCTGATGTAGCGGATGAGCCTGAAGGCGAGGCCGCCCTGGCAGCCGAGGTTTCGGGCGACACGCATGAAGCCAGCATGGCGCTTGCCGCGGATGCCGTTCCGGCTCCCGATGAAGCCGGCGAAGAATCGGCGCTGCCCGCCCTGCTGGCATTGGCCCAGGTTGAGCCCGAGCCGGGTTACCGGCCGGCGGTGCTGGCCATCACCGGCACCAACGGCAAGACCACCGTGACCTCGCTGCTGGGCCAGCTGGTGCAGCGCGCCGGCAAGACCGTGGCCGTGGCGGGCAATATAGGCCCGACGCTGCTGGACACGCTGTCGGCCCACATGGATGCGCAAACCCTGCCGCAGGTCTGGGTGCTAGAGCTGTCCAGTTTCCAGCTGGCCGACGTGCAGGGCTTCGAGCCCACGGCCGCCGTGGTGCTCAATATCACGCAGGACCACCTCGACTGGCACGGCGACATGGATGCTTACGTCGCGGCCAAGGCCAAGGTGTTCGGCAACAGCACCTTCATGCTGCTCAACCGTGACGACCCGCGCGTGATGGCCATGCTGCCGCCGCCCGTCAAGGTGCGCCTGAAAGCGCCGCAGCTACGCCCCCATGCCACCTTCGGCGCGGGCGAGCCGCAACGCCCCGGCGACTACGGCATTGAGACCGTCAACGGCATGACCTGGCTGGTACGTGCCGCCGAAGCCGACGAAACCATCAAGCGCCGCAAGGACGAAGAGGTGGAGCTGCACGTGCAGCGACTGATGCCCATCGAGGCCCTGCGCATACGCGGGCGGCACAACGCCACCAACGCCCTGGCGGCACTGGGCCTGGCCGTGGCCGCGGGCTGCACCCTGGCGCCCATGCTGCACGGCTTGCGCGAATACCGCGGCGAGCCGCATCGCGTGGAGTCGGTGGCCGTGGTCAAGGATGTCGAGTACTTCGACGACAGCAAGGGCACCAATGTGGGTGCCACCGTGGCGGCGCTCACGGGGCTGGGCCTGGAACGCAAGCTGGTGCTTATCCTGGGCGGCGAAGGCAAGGGGCAGGATTTCTCGCCGCTGGCCGACCCGGTGCAGCGCCATGTGCGCGCCGTGGTGCTGATAGGGCGCGACGCGCCCCTGATCAAGGACGTCCTGCCGCGCAACATCCCGACGTTCGATGCCGCGTCGATGGAGGAGGCCGTCACCCTGGCGGCGCAGCAGGCCCAGACCGGCGACGCCGTGCTGATGTCGCCGGCCTGCGCCAGCTTCGACATGTTTGACAACTACGAGCACCGCGCGCGCGTCTTTTGCGATGCGGTGCAGGCGCTGGCCCGCGACCAGGGGGAGGTGCTGTGACGGCTGCCGCGCGCCTTTCCGGCCGGTTTTCGGGCTGGTTCTCCGGCTTCGGCAAGGCCGCGGCCGACGTGCTGCCGGTGCGCCTGGGCGGGCAGAGCCTGTCGCGCACGCTGGCGGCGCCGCCCGTGCGCATGGCCGGCTTTGACCAGGCGCTGCTCTGGGTCACGGTGGCCCTGCTGATGTGGGGCCTGGTCATGGTGTATTCGGCCTCCGTGGCCATGCCCGACAACCCCAAGTTCGCGCGTTATGCCCACACCCATTTTGTGGTGCGCCACATGCTGTCGCTGGTCGTTGCCTTCATCGCCGCCGTGCTGGCCTTCCAGGTGCCGCTGGCGACCTGGGAGAAGCTCGCGCCCTGGCTGTTCGTGGTCTCCCTGCTGCTGCTGATCCTGGTGCTGGTGCCCTTCATCGGCAAGGGCGTCAACGGCGCCCGCCGCTGGATCTCGCTGGGCATCATGAATTTCCAGCCCTCGGAACTCGCGAAGTTCGCGGTGCTGCTTTATGCGGCCGACTACATGGTGCGCAAGATGGAAGTCAAGGAGCGCTTCTTCCGCGCCGTCATGCCCATGGCGATTGCCATCGCCATCGTCGGCCTGTTGCTGCTGGCCGAGCCCGACATGGGCGCCTTCATGGTGATCTCCGTCATCGCCATGGGCATCCTCTTCCTGGGCGGCGTCAATGCGCGCATGTTTTTTGTCATCGCGGCCGTGGTGGTGGTGGCCTTCAGCCTGATGGTGATGCTCAGCGAATGGCGGCGCGAGCGGATTTTTGCCTACCTCGATCCCTGGAGTGATAAATATTCCATGGGCAAGGGTTACCAGCTCTCCCACTCGCTGATCGCCTTCGGCCGCGGCGAGATCTTCGGCGTGGGCCTGGGCGGCAGCATTGAAAAGCTGCACTGGCTGCCCGAGGCCCACACCGACTTCCTGATGGCCGTCATCGGCGAGGAGTTCGGCCTGCTCGGCGTGCTGGCGGTGATAGGCCTCTTCATGTGGATGACGCGCCGCATCATGCACATAGGCCGCCAGTCGATCGCGCTGGATCGCCTCTTCGCCGGCCTGGTGGCGCAGGGCGTGGGCATCTGGATGGGTTTCCAGACCTTTATCAACATCGGCGTGAACCTGGGCGCCTTGCCGACCAAGGGCTTGACGCTGCCCTTGATGAGTTACGGCGGTTCGGCCATTTTGATGAACCTGGTGGCGCTGGCGGTGGTGCTGAGGATTGACTACGAGAATCGCACCCTCATGAGGGGAGGCCGCGCATGAGCAAGCAACACTGCGCTCTTGTGATGGCCGGCGGAACCGGCGGCCACATCTTCCCGGGCCTGGCCGTGGCCGAGGCCCTGCGCGAGCGCGGCTGGCGCGTGCACTGGCTGGGCGGCCTGGGCAGCGCAAGCCGGCCCAGCATGGAGAGCCAGCTGGTGCCGCCGCGCGGCTTCGCGTTCGAGCACATCGATTTTTCCGGCGTGCGCGGCAAAGGGCCGGCGACGCTGGTGTTGCTGCCGCTGCGCCTGCTCAAGGCCTTCTGGCAAAGCATACAGGTGGTGCGCCGGGTCAAGCCCGACGTGGTGGTGGGCCTGGGCGGCTACATCAGCTTCCCGGCCGGCATGATGAGCGTGTTGCTGGGCAAGCCGCTGGTGCTGCATGAGCAGAACTCGGTCGCCGGCATGGTCAACAAGGTGCTGGCCGGCGTGGCCGACCGCGTCTTCACGGCTTTCCCGAATGTGTTCCGCAAGGGCGAATGGATAGGCAACCCGCTGCGGCCGGCCTTCACGCGCCAGCCCGGCCCGGTCCAGCGTTTCACCGACCGGGGCGGCCCGCTCAAGCTGCTGGTGGTGGGCGGCAGCCTGGGCGCGCGCGGCCTCAATGAACTCGTGCCCAAGGCACTGGCGCTGATTCCCGCCGGTGAGCGCCCGCAGGTCACGCACCAGAGCGGCGCCCAGCAGATCGACGAGTTGCGCGCCAATTACGCGGCCGCCGGCGTGCAGGCCGAACTCACGCCCTTTATTGAAGACACCGCGCAGGCTTTTGCCGATGCCGACCTCATCATCTGCCGCGCCGGCGCCAGCACGGTGACCGAGATCGCGGCCGTGGGCGCGGCCGCGATCTTTGTGCCTTTCCCGGCAGCCGTTGACGACCACCAGACCGCCAACGCCAAATTCCTGGTGGATCAGGGCGGCGGCTGGCTGATCCAGCAGCGTGACCTCACGCCGGAGAAGCTGGCCAACATCCTCAAAACCACTGGGCGCTACACCCTTCTGGAACGCGCCCTTCAGGCCAAGACCATGCAAAAAACCGATGCCACCGACCGCGTAGTGGCCGCCTGCGAGGAGCTGGCGAAATGAAACACGCTATCAAGAACATCCACTTCATCGGCCTGGGCGGCGCGGGCATGTCCGGCATTGCCGAGGTGCTACACAACCTCGGTTACGCCATCTCCGGCTCCGACCTGTCGGACAGCGCCACCTTGCAGCGCCTGGCAAAACTCGGCATCAAAACCTTTGTCGGCCATGCCGCGGGCAACCTCGCCATGGTCGACGCGGTGGTGACCTCCACCGCGGTGCAGCCCGACAACCCCGAGGTGCTGGCGGCGCGTGAAAAACGCATTCCCGTGGTGCCGCGCGCGCTGATGCTGGCCGAGCTGATGCGCCTCAAGCAAGGCATCGCCATCGCGGGCACGCACGGCAAGACCACCACCACCAGCCTGGTGGCCAGCGTGCTGGCCGAAGGCGGCCTGGACCCGACCTTTGTGATCGGCGGGCGCCTGAACAGCGCGGGCGCCAACGCCAAGCTAGGCTCGGGCGACTACATCGTGGTCGAGGCCGACGAGTCCGACGCCTCCTTCCTGAATCTGCTGCCGGTAATGGCCGTCGTCACCAACATCGACGCCGACCACATGGAGACCTACGGCCACGACTTCGGCAACCTCAAAAAGGCTTTTGTCGACTTCCTGCACCGCATGCCGTTTTACGGCACGGCCATCCTGTGCACCGACGACCCGGCCGTGCGCGACATCGTGCCGCAGGTCTCCTGCCCCATCACCAGCTACGGCTTCGGCGAGGACGCGCAGGTGCGCGCCGTCAACGTGCGGCCCGTGGGCGCGCAAATGCATTTCACGGCGCAGCGGCGCAACGGCGTCACCCTGCCCGACCTGGAGGTGGTGCTCAACCTGGCGGGCGAACACAACGTGCTCAACGCGCTGTCGGCGATTGCCATCGCGGTCGAGCTCAATGTGCCCGACGCGGCGGTGCAAAAAGCGCTGGCGGATTTTCGCGGCGTGGGCCGGCGCTTCCAGAGCTACGGCGACATGCCGGCCAAAGGCGGCGGGCAGTTCACCGTGATCGAGGACTACGGCCACCACCCGGTGGAAATGGCCGCGACGCTGGCCGCCGCGCGCGGCGCCTTTCCGGGCCGCCGCCTGGTGCTGGCCTTCCAGCCGCACCGCTACACGCGCACGCGCGACTGTTTTGAGGATTTCGTCAAGGTCATAGGCCAAGCCGACGCCGTGCTGCTGTCCGAGGTGTATGCCGCCGGCGAGCCGCCCATCGTCGCGGCCGACGGCCGTTCGCTGGCGCGCGCGCTGCGCGTAGCCGGCAAGGTCGAGCCCGTCTTTGTGGACGAGATCGAGGCCATGCCGCAGGCGATTGTGGACAACGCCCTGGGCGGGGACGTCGTGATGTGCATGGGCGCCGGCTCCATAGGCCAGGTGCCCGCCAGGGTGGCCGAGATGCTGGAAGGAACGCGGGCATGAAACAGAACTCCCCCAATTTCGGCAAGGTCGCCGTCCTCATGGGCGGCCAGTCGGCCGAACGCGAGGTCTCGCTGATGTCGGGCAGCGGCGTGCTCAAGGCGCTGCGCTCGCGCGGCGTGGACGCCCATGCCTTCGATCCGGCGGAGCGCGACCTCGCCGAGCTCAAAAAAGAAGGCTTTGAACGCTGCTTCATCGCCCTGCACGGCCGCTTCGGCGAAGACGGCACGGTACAGGGCGCGCTGGAACTGCTGGGCATTCCCTACACCGGCTCGGGCGTCATGGCCTCCAGCATGGCCATCGACAAGGTCATGACCAAGCGCGTGATGATTTCCGAGGGCTTGCCGACGCCCCAGTACCGTCTGCTGCGCCGCGGCGCTTACGGCGCGGCCGATATCGCCGCCGTGCCCGATGCGCTGGGGCTGCCGCTCATCGTCAAACCCGCGCGCGAGGGTTCTTCCATAGGCCTGACCAAGGTCACCCGCCGCGAAGGCATGGCCGAGGCCGTGGCCCAGGCCGAAAAACTCGATGCCGACGTGCTGTGCGAGCAGTTCATCAGCGGCGACGAAGTGACCTGCCCGGTACTGGGCACCGGCGCCGGCGCGCATGCGCTGCCGGTGATACGCATCGTCGCGCCGGACGGCAACTACGACTACCAGAACAAGTATTTCACCGACACCACGCAGTACCTGGTGCCCTGCGGGCTTCCCGAGGGTGAAGAGGCCGTCATCCAGCAGCTGGTGCTGGATGCTTTCCGCATCCTCAATTGCCGCGGCTGGGCGCGTGCCGACGTGATGATAGACAAGGCCACGCGCAAGCCCTACCTGCTGGAGATCAACACCTCGCCCGGCATGACCGGCCACTCGCTGGTGCCCATGTCCGCGCGCGCGGCCGGCATTTCTTACGAAGACCTGTGCGTCGAGGTGCTCAAGACCGCCACGCTGGACCACCAGAAACAGGGGGGAGGCGCCACTTGAAGCGCAGAACGCCTATGCCCACCGCCATGCCGCTGGACGTCAAGCTCATGAACACCTTCTCGGTGGTCCTGGGCCTGGCGTTTGCCGCCATGGTCGTGGCGCTGGGCGTCGCCTGGGTGCTGCGCCAGTCGCTGTTCAGCCTGAGCGCGATCCGTGTGCAGGGCGATCTGATGCACAACAACGCGGTCACGCTGCGCGCCAACGTGGCGCCGCGGCTGGCCGGCAACTTTTTCACGGTGGACCTGGCCGCCACGCGCGCGGTGTTCGAGTCCGTGCCCTGGGTACGGCGGGCGCTGGTGCAGCGCGAATTCCCGAACCGCCTCAAGGTGGTGCTGCAGGAACACAAGCCGGTGGCCTTTTGGGGCGCCGAAGGTGACGCGCGGCTGGTCAACAATTTTGGCGAGGTGTTCGAAGCCAACCAGGGCGACGTGGAGTCGGAAGACCTGCCGTTGCTGAACGGCCCGCCCGGACAGGCGCCCTTGGTGCTGCAGGCCTACCAGACGCTGGGGCCCTTGTTCGACGAGACGGACGCCACGCTGGAGCAACTGCAGCTCAGCGGCCAGGGCGGCTGGCGTGCGCAGCTCGACAGCGGCGCCGTGATCGAACTCGGCCACGGCTCGCTGCCGGAAATCGAGGCGCGCACGCGCCGCTTTATCGCCACGGTGACGCAGGTGTCGTCGCGCTACGGAAGGGACCTGGAGTCCGCCGACCTGCGTTACGCCAACGGTTATGCGATCAGGCTCAGGGGGGTGACCACGGGCAACCCCGCCGACAAAGAAGACGGAAAGAAAAAAAGGTAAACATATGGCCAAGGAATACAAGGATCTGGTGGTTGGGCTGGACATCGGCACCAGCAAGGTCATGGCCGTGGTGGCCGAGGTCATGCCGGGCGGCGAGCTCAAACTCGCGGGCCTGGGCATCGCGTCCAGCAACGGCTTGAAGCGCGGCGTGGTGGTCAACATCGACGCCACGGTGCAGAGCATCCAGCAGGCCTTGAAGGAGGCCGAGCTGATGGCCGACTGCAAGATCGCCCGTGTCTATACCGGCATCACCGGCAGCCACATACGCGGCATCAACTCCAGCGGTATGGTGGCGGTCAAGGACAAGGAAGTCACCCAGGCCGACGTGGCGCGCGTGATCGAGACGGCCAAGGCCATCAACATCTCGACCGACCAGCGCCTGCTGCTGGTCGAGCCGCAGGAGTTCGTCATCGACGGCCAGGACGTGCGCGAACCCATAGGCATGAGCGGCATACGCCTGGAGGCCAAGGTGCACATCGTGACCGGCGCGCAGAGCGCGGCCGAGAACATCATCAAATGTGTGCGGCGCTGCGGCCTGGAAGTGGACCAGCTGATGCTCAACCCGCTGGCCTCCAGCCTGGCGGTGCTCACGCAGGATGAGCAGGAGCTCGGCGTCGCGCTGGTCGACATAGGCGCGGGCACCACCGACGTCGCGATTTTCACCGGCGGCGCCATCCGGCACACCGCGGTGATCCCGATCGCCGGCGACCTGATCACGAGCGACATCGCCATGGCGCTGCGCACGCCCACCAAGGACGCCGAGGACATCAAGGTGGAAAGCGGCTACGCCAAACAGCTGCTGGCCGACCCGGACACCCAGGTGGAAGTCCCGGGCCTGGGCGACCGCGGCCCGCGCATGCTGAGCAAGCAGGCGCTGGCCGGCGTCATCGAGCCGCGCATCGAGGAGATTTTCTCGCTGGTCCAGCAGGTGATACGCGAGTCGGGCTATGAAGAGGTGCTGTCTTCCGGCATCGTCATCACCGGCGGCAGCGCCGTCATGCCCGGCATGGTGGAGCTCGGCGAGGACATTTTCCTCAAGCCGGTGCGTCGCGGCATACCGCGCTACTCCAGCGCGCTGTCGGACATGGTGGCGCAGGCGCGGGCCTCCACCGTCATGGGCCTGCTCGAAGAGGCCCGGCTGGCCCGCATGCGGGGCTACAAGGTGTCGCAAAAGGCGGGCAGCGTGCACAACGCCTTCGGCCGCGTCAAAGACTGGTTTGTGGGGAACTTCTGACCATGAAAACCTATTCCACTTTTATCGGCAGGCCCTCGCGTTGCATGCATTCGGGCGGGGCGGATCCCCCTGCGTGAGACAGCCGTGTCAACCATAAATACAAATTTCCAATTATTGGCAACTGCAGTTTATTGATTAGGAGGCTCCCAATGAGCATCGAAATGATTGAAATCGAAGAATTCAACCAGGGCACACAGATCAAGGTGATCGGTGTGGGCGGCGGCGGCGGCAATGCCGTCGGGCACATGATCGAATGCGGCGTGCAAGGCGTCGAATTCATCTGCGCCAACACGGACGCGCAGGCGCTCAGCCGCGGCAGCGCGCACAAGACCATCCAGCTGGGCAGCAGCGGCCTGGGCGCGGGCAGCAAGCCCGACAAGGGCCGCGACGCGGCCGAAGTGGCGGCGGACGACATCCGCAGCGCGATCGACGGCGCGCACATGCTGTTCATCACCGCCGGCATGGGCGGCGGCACGGGCACCGGTGCCGCGCCGGTGATCGCGCGCATCGCCAAGGAGATGGGCATCCTGACGGTCGGCGTGGTGACCAAGCCTTTCGAGTTCGAAGGCGGCCGCCGCATGACGAATGCCGACCTGGGCCTGGCCGAGCTCGAGGCCAACGTCGACTCGCTGATCGTGGTGCTCAATGAGAAGCTGCTCGAAGTGCTGGGCGACGACGTGACGCAGGACGAGGCTTTCGCGCATGCCAACGACGTGCTCAAAAACGCCGTGGGCGGCATTGCCGAAATCATCAATGTGCCCGGCCATGTGAACGTCGACTTCGAGGACGTGCGCACCGTGATGGGCGAGCCCGGCAAGGCCATGATGGGCACGGCCAAGGCCAACGGCCCTGACCGCGCGCGCATCGCCGCCGAGCAGGCCGTGGCCTGCCCGCTGCTCGAAGGCATTGACCTGTCGGGCGCCAAGGGCGTGCTGGTGCTGATCTCTGCGGCCAAGGGTTCGCTCAAGCTGAGCGAATCCAAGCTCGCGATGAACACCATCCGCGCTTACGCCTCGCCCGATGCGCACGTGATCTACGGCACGGCTTATGACGACGAGCTGGGCGACGAGATCCGCGTGACCGTGGTCGCGACGGGCCTGTCGCGCCAGGGCATGCGCCGCCATGCGCCGCCGCTGCAGGTGCTGCGCACCGGCACCGACAACGTGCCTTTCAACGTGCCCACGCTGAACACGGCGGCCGGTGCTACCGGCGCGCCGCAGATGGCCACGGGTGCGGCCCAGCCGGATTACGGAAATATGGCTGTGCCTAGCGTGTGGCGTACGAATCGGACGCAGGCGGCGGCCAAGGTGGATGCACTTGCTTCGGGAGGCATGGACGACTTCGAGATCCCGGCCTTCCTCCGCAAACAAGCCGACTAATCGATGTAAAGCTACTGCGCGGACCGATCTTGCGCTTGCGGTGCTCGCCGTACCTGGGTACGGCTCCGCTCCTCAGCGCAACCTCGGGCCGCTCGCTACGCTTTCCATTCGATTAGTCTCGTTTGGGTAGTGGGCCGGGCGCGCTTCGCTGAGGTCACTGAGCCGTGGCCAATGCACTGTGCCTATGCCCGGCATTGCTATCCCCTACGCCCGAAATGGCCTTGCGCAAATTAAAATACACCAATGCTTGCCCAAAGAACCCTTAAATCCCTGACCAAAGCCGTGGGCGTGGGCCTGCACAGCGGGCAGCGGGTGGAATTGACCTTGCGCCCCGCTGCGCCGGATACGGGCATTGTGTTTCGCCGTGTGGATCTGCCGCAGCCGGTGGACATCGCGATTTCGGCGCAATCGGTGACGGACACGCGGCTGGCGTCCACCATCTCCAGCGGCAGCGCCAAGGTACATACGGTGGAGCATTTGATGTCGGCCTGCGCGGGCCTGGGCATTGACAACCTCTACGTCGACATCACGGCCGAGGAAGTGCCCATCCTGGACGGCTCGGCCTCGTCCTTTGTGTTTTTGCTGCAGTCGGCCGGCATCGAGCTGCAGGCCGCGCCCAAGCGTTTTATCCGTGTGATCAAGCCTGTGGAAGTGCGCGAAGGCGAGGGCGCCAGCACCAAGTGGGCGCGCCTGTCGCCTTATGAAGGCTACAAGCTCAGCTTTGAAATTGATTTTGACCACCCGGCGGTGGACTCCACCGGCCAGCGCGTGGAGTTCGACATGGGCTCGGGCGCCTACTCGCGCGATATCGCGCGGGCCCGCACCTTCGGTTTCACCAAGGACGTGGAGATGATGCGCGCCAACGGCCTGGCCCTGGGCGGCGGGCTGGACAACGCCATCGTGATGGACGACTACAAGGTGCTCAACAGCGACGGCCTGCGCTACAACGACGAGTTCGTGAAGCACAAGATCCTCGACGCCATGGGCGACCTCTACCTGCTGGGCAAGCCGCTGCTGGCCGCCTACAGCGCGTTTCGCTCCGGCCATGCGATGAACAACAAGCTGCTGCGCGAGCTGCTGGCGCACAAGGACGCCTACGAAGTCGTCACCTTTGAAGACGAGAAAAAAGCGCCCCGGGGTTTCGCCACACTGGCGCGCGCCTGGTAGGCGCGGCACTGCCAAGGGCCGCTCATGCTGCTGTTCCGCTGGCTCATCCTGCTGTTTTTGCTGGCCGCCGTGGTGGCCTTCATGTTTTACGCGGGCACCGGGCAGGCGCGCTACAAGCGCTTTGGCCTCATCATCCTCAAGTGGACGCTGATTGCCGCCTTCGGTTTTTTCGCGGTGCTGGTGCTTGAGCGCATCGCGTAGCGTAGCCCCTCAGCGGCTGCGCCCGCCGCGGTAATTCCCCGTCATCTTCGCGCCCGTGCCGCCGGCCTGGGCCAGCCGCGCCATGGCGCTGCCCACGTGGGCATGGGTGATGGCCAGGCCCAGCGCATCGGCCGCATCCTTGCCGGGCAGCGAAGGCAGCTTGAGCAGGCGCATGACCATTTCCTGCACCTCGGCCTTGCCGGCCTTGCCGTAGCCGGCCACGGCCTTCTTGAGCTGCAAGGCGGTGTATTCGGCCACCGACAATTCGCGCGAGACCAGCGCGGTGATGCAGGCGCCGCGCGCCTGGCCCAGCAGCAGGGTGGCTTGCGGGTTGACGTTGACAAAGATGATTTCAACCGAGGCCGCGTCGGGCTTGTAGCGCTCCACCACCTCACACACGCCCTCGAACAGCACCTTGAGCCGGCCAGGCAGGTCGGCGCGCTCCAGGTGCGTGGTCTTGATGGTGCCGCTGGCCACATAGCGAAGATGCGGGCCGTCCACGTCGACCACGCCGAAGCCGGAGGTCTGAAGGCCTGGGTCTATGCCTAGGATGCGCATGGCAATTGCCCGGCCTAGAGGCCGAAATACCAGCGGACCGAATGGAAGAAGATGGGCGCGCCGAAGCACAGCGCGTCGACCCGGTCCAGCAGGCCGCTGGCCCCGGTCACGCCCACGCCGCGTTTGCCCCAGTTGGGAATGCCGCGGTCGCGCTTGAGGGCCTTCATCACGAGGTGGCCCAGCGAGCCCGATACGCAGGCGATAAAGGCCATGGCCACGGCCTGCGCGGGCTTGAAGGGCGTGAGGCCCGCGAGCAGGCCGCCCAGCAGGCTGGCCGCCACCACGGCGATCAGCCAGCTGGTCCAGTTGAAGCTCTTGCTCACATTGGGCGCGCTGGGCGGGCGCTGCAGTCTGCGGCCGACCAGGTACTCCACGATCATGCAGCTTTGCACCACGAACACCAGGAAGAACACCAGGAAGGCGTTCTTGCCTTCATAGTTGGGAAATTTCAGCAGCATCAGGGCCGGCACGTGGCTGATGCCGTAGACGCAGACCATGATGCCCCATTGCAGCTTGGCGTTGCGCTCCAGGAAGCGCTGCGGGTCGTCGGCCAGCGCGCTGACCACCGGAATCGCCAGGAAGACGTAGACGGGGATGAACACGGTGACCAGGTCGAAGCGCCGCGTGATCACGAGTGCGAACTGCACCGGCAGCACCACAAAGAAGGCCAGCACCAGGCTGCGGTGGTCGCCCTGGCGCGTGGGCGAGAGCGTGATGAACTCGCGCAGCGCGAAAAACGCGACCAGCCCGAACAGCACGGTGGCCACGGTTTCACCCAGCGTCCAGCCTATCCAGAACACCGTGGACATCAGCCAGGAAGTGCGCAGGACGCCGTTGAACTCCTTGAGCTTCTGGGTGTGCAGGTCGTCCTCGTGCGTGTCCTTGAGCGACATCACGAAGGCGGCCACGCTGATGGCGGTCAGGATGCCGAAGACCAGCACGAACAGCAGGCCGACCTGCTGCGAGGGCGAGAGGTTGCGCAGAAAGGTATTCATCAGGAATCCCGCAGGTCCATCACCGCCTGGCGCGCGCGGGCCAGGAATTCGCCGCGGTCCTCACCGGCGCCCAGGGCAATCGGCGCGCCGAAGGTGACCGAGCACAGGATGGGCACCGGCACGACCTCGCCCTTGGGCATGACGCGCTGCACGTTGTTGATCCAGGCCGGCACCAGCACCACGCCCGGGAACTTGAGCGCCAGGTTGTAGAGGCCGGCCTTGAATTTTTGCGGCTCCTCGTGGTTGCCGCGCGTGCCTTCCGGGAACAGGATGATGGAGTCGCCGTGGGTCAGCGCCTCCACCAGCGGCTCCAGCGGGTCCTGGTCGCCGGTCTTGGCGCGGTCCACATAAATCGCGTTGAACACCGCCGTGGTGATCCACTTCTTGAACGGAGTTTTGGTCCAGTAGTCCTTGGCCGCGATAGGCCGCGTGATGCTGCGCAGTTCTTCGGGCAGGGCCGCCCACATCAGCACCAGGTCGGCGTGGCTCTGGTGGTTGGCGAAATAGATGCGCTGCTCGGCCTTGGGCGGGCAGCCTTGCCAGCGTGCCTGCGCGCCGGTCAGCGTGCGGATCAGGCCCAGCAGGAACAGGCCCATGAGCTTGGCGAGCAGGGGAGAAAGCTTGTCGTTCATGGGCTGCTTGCTTTGGGGTGCCTCAAGGCAGTTCCACGCCGCCCATGCGGGCGACGATGGTGCCGGCCCGCGAGGCCAGGTAGCCTGAGTTGGGCCGGGTCTCAAAGTACTTGGGCCGCGGCAGCATCACGGCCAGGCGCGCGGCCTCGTAGGCGCTCAGCCTGGCCGCGGGCTTGCGGTAATAGTGCTGGGCGGCCGCCTCGGCGCCGAAAACGCCTTCGCCCCATTCCACGCTGTTGAGGTAGATCTCCAGGATGCGCTCCTTGCCCAGCAGCGCTTCCAGCAGCAAGGTCAGCACCAGTTCCTGGCCCTTGCGCAGCAGCGTGCGCTCGCCCGACAAAAACAGGTTTTTGGCCAGTTGCTGCGTGATGGTGGAGCCGCCCACGATCTTCACGGGTTTGGCCGGCGCGGCCGCCGCCCTGGCGGGTGCCAGCCGGCTGGCCGACTGCGCGGCGCGCTGTTCGGCCTTGGCGTTTTTGTCCCAGGCTTTTTCCAGCGCCTCCATGTCCACGCCGTCGTGCTCGGCAAAGCTGGCGTCTTCGGAGGCGATGACCGCGCGCTTGAGGCTGTCGGGCAGCTCGCTATAGGGCACCCATTGCTGGCGCCATTTCAGGGTGCCGGTATTGCGCGCGACCAGGTAGGCCTCGGAGCGCTGGAAGGCGGTGGACTCCGGGTCCACTACGGCCATCAAGGCGATGCGCGCCACAAAAAAAAGCTGCAAGGCCAGGCCGGCCAGCAGGCCCAGCCCGATCAGCCTGAACAGCGCCTTCATGCCAGCGATGCCCGTATTTCCCGCAGCACCTGCGCCGAAGGCGGGCGTACCCCGCGCCACAGCTCGAAGGCCTCGGCGGCCTGCTCGACCAGCATGCCCAGGCCGTCGCGTGGCACGGCGCCGTTGTCGCGGGCCCAGGCCATGAAGCTGGCGGCCGCGGGGCCGTACATCATGTCGCAGGCCAGCGCGCCGCGTTTGAGCACATCGGCGGCGACCGGCACGCCGTCGCCCGCCAGGCTGCTGGCGCTGGCGTTGATGACCACGTCGAACGCGCCTTGGAGGCCTTCCAGGTCCTGGGCCAGCAGCTCGGTGGCCTGCAGCAGGGGCTGCAGGGACGCATGCGCCTGGTGACGCTGGACCAGCGCATCGGCCTTGGCCCGTGTGCGGTTGACCAGCACCAGCCGGCGCGGCGCGGCCGCCAGCAGCGGCGCCAGTGCACCGGCGCCCGCGCCGCCCGCGCCTATCAGCAGCACGTCGCGCCCGGCCAGCGAAACGCCGGCGTTGTTCTGGATATCGTTGACCAGGCCCACGCCGTCGGTGTTGTCGGCATGGACGGCGCCGCCCTGCAGCAGCAAAGTGTTGGCGGCCTGCGCAAGCTGCGCCCTGTCGCTGCGCGTGGTGGCGGCCTGAAAAGCATCAAGCTTGAAGGGCACGGTGACGTTGCAGCCCTTGACGCCGTCCCGCTGCAGCTGTGCCAGGGTGGCCGCGAAGGATTCCAGCGGCACCAGCAGGCGCTCGTAGCGCAGGGACTGCCCGGTCAGCTCGGCAAAGCGGGCGTGGATCAGCGGCGACTTGCTGTGAGCGATCGGGTTGCCCAGGACGTAGTACTGATCCATGGGAACCTAGCGGCTTGTGAGTTTGGTTTCCAGCGTGTCGTCGCGCGTGAACTTGAAGCGTGACACCACGACGATCTGGTCGGCCTTGCGGCGCATGGCGTCGTTGAAGCGGCCGAAGGGTCCGGTGCCGCGCACAATGCTTTGGGCGCGCCGGTCCAATGTCAGGTTGCCAGAGGTCTGCACCACTTCCGTGTCCAGCACGGTGCCGTCGAAGTTCACGGTGACGATCATGGTGAGCTCGCCGTACAGTTTTTTGCCGGCCTGCTCGGGGAAGTTGACGGTGCCCTTGTCCTCGATCTTGCGGCGCAGCTCATCGTAATAGACGGCGTAGACCTCTTCTCGCGTGGCCGGGCTGATGTAGCGCTTTTTGGGTCGCGCGTTTTCTTCGTTGATGCGGCGTTCGATCTCAGCCAGGATCTTGACCAGGGCCTTGCGTTTTTCCTCGCGCTCGGCCTGGGCCGGGCTGTTGGCGGGTTGGGTCAGGTCGGGCGGCGGCATGGAGGCCAGCTGCTTTTTGATCTGCGCCAGCAGCTGGGTTTGCTGCTCCTGCAGCGACTCGACCTTGCGCTGCGCGTCTTCGGTGGCGTCGCCGAGTTCCATCAGGGCCGAAGGCGGCAGGGGCGAGGTGGCCCGGCCTTTTTCGGCCTCGCCGCCGCCGGCCAGCGAGGCCTGCGCGATCGCCTTGGCGAAGTCGGGCTTTTCATTGGACTTGGCGTTGACCAGGATCACTTCCAGCGGGGTGTCCTGGAACACGCGGTTAAAGCGCTCGGGGTCGACAAAACGCACCGTCAGCAGCACCGCGTGCACGGCGATGGACACGCCCAGGGCAATTTGCAGTGTGCTTGGGTTCTTCACAGAAAGAGATTATCGGGGTTTATGCGCGAAATCCGGTGTCAACCCGCCACCGGAGCCGCGGCGGCGGCGTCGGTTTGTGGCTCATTGACATCGACCGCGATGGAGATCGGGCCGGCGGCCATCTCGGTCTCGCCGTCGTCCTCACCGAGCGGGTCGGGCGATTCGTCAAGTTCCACGTCCAGCCGCTCGGTGACCGTGCCCGACACGTCCAGCGTGATCTCGTCGATCTCGCCCAGCCGCACGCGCACTTTCGCGCCGCGCGGCAAGCCCTGCGCGCCCACGGCCGCGAGCACCAGCGGCAACTCATCGGCGCGCACCAGGTTGTCCTTGAAGGCGGTGGCCACCAGCTCGGTGATGCCGTTTTGCTGCAGGTATTTGAGTGTCCAGTAGCGCTCTATGCCGGCCTGGAAGCCGTTGTAGGCGCTGTAGGCTGCGTCAAAGCCCGAGATGATGGAAAACAGCTCGGCGTCCTTGGGCTTGAAGGGCGCGGCCAGCGCGGCCGTGCGGCCGTGGCGCGCGCAGGCGATGATCTGCCACTGGTTGACCAGGTCGGTGTAGCGGCGCAGCGGCGAGGTGCTCCAGGCATAACTCTTGACGCCTATGCCCGCATGCGGCAAGGCCTTGGTGCCCATGCGCACCTTCACGCCGGGCGCGAGGCTGGCCTGGCTGCGGTAGATGCCGGGCACGCCGTGCTCGGCCAGCCACTGGCCCCAGGTGCTGTTGGCCAGGATCATGGCCTCGGCCACGATCAAATCCAGCGGCGCGCCGCGCTGGCGTGTGCTGATGCTGACGGTTTCGTTGCCTTGGGGTTCGCCGCCCGTGGGGTTGTCCAGGCGGAAGTTGTAATCGGGCCGGTTGAAGTTCTCGGGCTTGCCGCGCACGATTTCACGCTGCGCCTTCAGGTGTTTGGCCAGCCGGTGCAGAAAGGTCAGCTCCACGCCCCACTGCACGCCGGTGGGCGGGCTGCTTTGCGCCGTTTCAAAAAAGGCTTCGGTGAAGGTGCTGTCCAGCATGTCATGGCGCAGGTTGCTGACAATGGGCACCTGTTCCAGCCGCGTGACGCTTTCCTTGATCTCCAGTGTGGCTTCATCGAGCGTGAGGTAGAGCGACAGGGCCGGGCAGTTGCGGCCTTCCTGCAGCGTGTAGCTTTTGACGATTTCGTCGGGCAGCATGGTCAGCTTGTAGCCCGGCATGTAGACGGTGGACAGCCGCGCGCGGCCCACCGCGTCGATGGGGCTGCCGGGCAGCACGGCCAGGCCCGGCGCGGCGATGTGTATGCCCAGGGTGACGGTGCCGCTGCCCAGGCCCTCTACCGACAGCGCGTCGTCGATCTCGGTGGTGGCCGAGTCGTCGATGGAAAAGGCCTTGACGTCGGCCAGGGGCAGCTCGTCCTTGACTTCGGGCGCCTGCAGCGCAGGAAAGCCCGTGCCCTTGGGAAAGTTCTCGAACAGGAAACGTTTCCAGTGGAACTGGTAGGGCGAGGCGATGGCGCCGGCCTTCTGCAACAGGTCCAGCGGCGCGGTGTGCGTGGCGCGCGAAGCCTCGACCACGGCCTTGTACTCGGCGCTGTTTTTGTCGGGCTTGAACAGGATTTTGTAGAGCTGCTCGCGCACCGGCGCCGGGCATTCGCCGCGGCCCAGTTCCTCGGCCCAGGCAGTGATTTGCGCCGCCACCTGTTTTTTCTTCTCGATGGCGGCCAGCGCCTGCTGCAGGATGTCGGCGGGCGCCTTCTTGAAGCGGCCCTTGCCGGCGCGGCGGAAGTAGTGCGGCGCATCGTAAAGGCGGAACAGCGCGGCGGCCTGCTGCTCCAGCGTGGCGGGTTTGCCGTCGGCGCTGAAGTAGTCGCGGGCCAGGTCGGCAAAGCCGAATTCGCCTTCGCCGGCGAATTCCCAGGCCAGGTCCAGCTCGATGTCGGCGCTCAGTTTTTGCCCGGCGGCGATGAGCTCGGCGGGTGAGGGTTTCTCGAATTTCAGCAGGGCGTTGACGCCCTTGACCTTGACGCGCTTGCCCGAGTCGAGCTCCACCTGCAGCGAGGCGTCGCTCTCGGACAAAATGCGGCCGGCCAGAAACTTGCCGGCTTCTTCAAACAATACAAACAAAACGGGATCCCTTTGGTGTCTTTGATGACTTGGGGCTAGTGTAATCAGCCCCGTCCAGGGGCAGTTTCAGGCCAGGGCGAGGAAATCCAGGATTTCGGGCACATGCGTGTCGAAGTCGCTCAGCGCATGGTCGCCACCGTCGAGGATGCGCAGCCGGCTGCCCGCATAGCGGGCCGCCATTTCACGCCAGTCCAGCACCTCGTCGCCCTTGGCGATGATGGCCAGGTAGTTTTCAGGCGTTTTCAGCGGCCCGGCGTGCTGGGCTTTGAGTTCATCGACAAAACGCGGCTCGAAGAAAAAGTGCTGGACCGGGTCGTGCCAGGCGGTTTGCTCGCCGATGTAGCGGGCCAGGTCGCGCGCCGGCTCCACGGCCGGGTTGAGCAGCACGGCTTTGCAGCCCATGCGTTCGGCCACGGCGGTGGCATAAAAACCGCCCAGTGAGGAGCCGACCACGGCCAGGCTCTGGTAGCCGGCTTGCCGTGGCCAGCCGGCGATTTCATCCATGACCCCGCGTAGCGCGGCCTCGGGTGAAGGCGGCAGCTGCGGACACCACCAGTGGACGGCGGGATGGCGCTGCCGCACGATGGCCGCCATTTTCTGGGCCTTCATGGACTGCGGCGAAGAGCGAAAGCCGTGCAGGTAGAGCAGGTGGGTGGTGCGCATGCCGCCATGGTAGACGGGCGCCCACGGTCTTTGGCTCCGGGCCGCGGGCCCTGGCGGATAATCCCCGGCATGGCTGCCGTTTTCGACAAACCCTCTCTTTACCAGCGAACTTTGCCCCTGCTGCAGGGCTTTGACGGCCTGCTGGCGTTTGCCGTCTTCCTGCTGGCTTGCGCGGGCCTCTTGATCATGTATTCCTCGGGCTATGACCACGGCAGCCGCTTTGTCGACCACGGCCGCAACATGCTGATCGCCGGGGCCATCATGTTTGTGGTGGCACAGGTGCCGCCGCAGCGCCTGATGGCCTTTGCCGTGCCGCTCTACATCGTGGGGGTGACCCTGCTGGTGGCGGTCGCGGTGTTCGGTGTGACCAAAAAAGGCGCCAGGCGCTGGCTCAATGTGGGCGTGGTGATTCAGCCCAGCGAAATCCTCAAGATCGCCATGCCGCTGATGCTGGCCTGGTGGTTCCAGAAGCGCGAGGGCCAACTGCGGCCCCTGGACTTCGTGGCCGCCGTGCTGCTGCTGGCCATGCCGGTGGGCCTGATCATGAAGCAACCCGACCTGGGCACCTCGCTGCTGGTGCTGGCGGCCGGCCTGGCGGTGATCTTTTTCGCGGGCCTGAGCTGGAAGCTGATCCTGCCGCCGGTGCTGCTGGGCCTGGTCGGCGTGTTCCTGGTGGTCTGGTTTGAGCCGCAGATCTGCGCCGACGGCGTGCGCTGGCCCATACTGCACGACTACCAGCAGCAGCGCATCTGCACCCTGCTAGACCCGTCGCGCGACCCGCTGGGCAAGGGCTTTCACATCATCCAGGGCATGATCGCGATCGGTTCGGGCGGCATCACCGGCAAGGGCTTCATGGCCGGCACGCAAACCCACCTGGAGTTCATTCCCGAGCGCACCACCGACTTCATCTTCGCCGCCTATTCCGAGGAGTTCGGCTTGCTGGGCAACCTGCTGCTGATCGCTGGTTTTATCTTCCTGATCCTGCGCGGGCTGGCCATCGCGCTGGAGGCTTCGACCCTGTTCGCGCGCCTGCTGGCGGGGGCGCTGACCATGATCTTTTTCACCTATGCCTTCGTCAACATGGGCATGGTCAGTGGCATCCTGCCGGTGGTGGGCGTGCCCCTGCCCTTTATCAGCTACGGCGGCACCGCCATGGTCACCCTGGGCCTGGCCATAGGCATGCTGATGTCCATTGCCAAGGCCAAGCGCCTGGTGCAGACCTGAGGCCGCCCGCGTGAACGCCCGCAGGGTGACCGTGATCGGCGTGGGCAATATGGGCGGCGGCATGGCGGCCAACCTGCTGGCCAAAGGCTGGGATGTCCAGGTTTGTGACATCGATGCGGCCAAGGCCGCGGCCATGGTGCAACTGGGTGCCACGGCCATTGCCAGCCCCGCGGATGCCGCGGCGGAGTCACAGGCTTTTATCGTCTGCGTGGTCGACGCGGCGCAAACCGAAGAGGTGCTGTTTGGCGTGCAAGGCCTGGGCCGCGTGCTGCGGCCCGGCCATGCCGTGATGCTGTGCCCCACGATTTCTCCGCAGGACGTCGAATTCTTCGCCGCCCGGCTGGCCGAATGCGGCGTGCACACGCTGGACGCCCCCATGTCGGGCGGCCCGGCCCGCGCGCGCGACGGCTCCATGAGCCTGATGCTGGCCTGCACCGGCGAGGTGTATGCCCGGCAGGCCGGCTTGCTGCGGGACCTGTCGGCCAAGGTGTTCCACATCAGCGAAAAACCCGGCGACGGCGCCCGCACCAAGCTGGTCAACAACCTGCTGGCGGGCATCAACCTGGTGGGCGCGGCCGAGGCGCTGGCGCTGGCCGGGAGCCTGGGGCTGGACCTGGCGAAAACCCTGGACGTGATCGAGCAGTCCAGCGGGCAGAGCTGGATAGGCTCGGACCGCATGCGCCGCGCGATTGCCGGCGACTACGCGCCGCGCGCGCATGTGACGCTGCTTGAAAAAGACACGCGGCTGGCCATGGCGGCGGCCCGCGCGGCCGGCTTCGAAGGCCCGCTGGGCGAGCGCGCCAGCCGGGTCTTTGCCGAGGCCCACCGGGCCGGGCTGGCGGCCGAGGACGATGCCGCGCTGTTCAAGCACCTGGGCGGCAAGGGCGGCTGAGCGGGTTTTCGCCCGGTTTTCCCTTGCCTGCGGGCAAAACCCCGCCGCCCCCGGCCCACAGGCAGACTGCCTACAATGGCCGCATGACCTCACTTCGCTCCACCACCGCCTCCGCCCCCAACAAGTCCACGGTCTCTTCGGCCGCCCGGCCTACGGTGGAGTCGACCTCGGGGCGGCTGGAGATCGCGCAGAAACTGTTGCTGGCGCCCTTCGGCCTCACGCAGGCGCACCTGGGCCGCGCGCTCGGTGAAATCACCTCCCATGGCGCGGACGACGCCGACCTGTATTTCCAGTACACCCGCAGTGAAGGCTGGAGCCTGGAAGAGGGCATCGTGAAAACCGGCTCCTTCAGCATCGACCAGGGCGTGGGCGTGCGTGCCGTCAGCGGCGAGAAAACCGCTTTTGCCTATTCCGACGACATTTCCGAAGCCTCGCTGCTGGACGCGGCGCGCACGGTGCGCAGCATTGCCGCCGGCGGCAAAAGCGCCCGCGTCAAGACGCCGGCCGGCCGCATCGCCGGCAGCCGCTCGCTCTACCAGGGGCTGGACCCGATCGCCACGCTGGACAGCATCGCCAAGGTCCAGCTGCTGGAAAAGGTCGAAAAACTCGCCAAGGCCAAGGATCCGCGCATCGTGCAGGTCATGGCGGGCCTCGCCAGCGAATACGACGTGGTCATGGTGGCGCGCGCCGACGGCACGCTGGCCGCCGACGTGCGCCCGCTGGTGCGCCTGAGCGTGACGGTGATCGCCGAGCAGAAGGGCCGGCGCGAAGTCGGCTCGGGCGGCGGCGGCGGCCGTTTTGGCCTGGCCTATTTTGACGATGCGCAGGTCGCCGAATACGTCAATGACGCGGTAAAAGCCGCCCTGACCAACCTCGACGCGCGCCCCGCGCCGGCCGGCGAGATGACGGTGGTGCTGGGTTCGGGCTGGCCCGGCATCCTGCTGCACGAAGCCATAGGCCACGGCCTGGAGGGCGACTTCAACCGCAAGGGCTCCAGTGCCTTTTCCGGGCGCATAGGCCAGCGTGTGGCGGCCAAGGGAGTCACGGTGCTGGATGACGGCACGATTGCCGACCGCCGCGGTTCGCTCAACGTCGACGACGAGGGCAACGCCAGCCAGCGCAACGTCCTGATCGAGGACGGCATCTTGAAGGGCTACATCCAGGATTCGCTGAACGCCCGCCTGATGAAGGTCAAGCCCACCGGCAACGGGCGGCGCGAGAGCTACGCCCACGTGCCCATGCCGCGCATGACCAACACTTACATGCTGGGCGGCGACAAGCAGCCAGAGGAAATCGTGGCCAGCATCAAGAAGGGCCTGTACGCCACCAACTTCGGTGGCGGCCAGGTCGACATCACCTCGGGCAAGTTTGTGTTCTCGGCCAGCGAGGCCTTCTGGGTCGAAAACGGCAAGATTTTGTATCCCGTCAAGGGCGCGACGATTGTCGGCAACGGCCCCGACGCGTTGACCCGCGTCACCATGATGGGCAACGACATGGCCCTGGACAGCGGCGTCGGTACCTGCGGCAAGGAAGGCCAGAGCGTGCCGGTCGGCGTCGGCCAGCCGACCCTGCGCATCGACGGTCTGACGGTGGGCGGAACGGCCTGAACCGGCCGTTTTCGGGGCTTTCGCGGACCTGTGCTACATTCCAGCTTATGAATTTCGGCAAGTTTTATTTTGCTTACTTTTGGTTCTCCAGCGCTTTCGGCGGTAGAGAGATCAAGGCGTGACCCGATAAAACGCACCGAATCTCCAAAAACCGCCGGCTCCCGGCGGTTTTTTTTTGCCCGATTTGTTTGCTGAATGTTTGTACCGAAACCTGAATTGCCCGACTGACACCTGACACCCTAGAAAAGGAAGATTGCGATGAATGCCAAAGCCACCTCCGCCAGCGACAACTGGTATGCGACCGTCGAAAAGACCAGCCAGACCGACGACGAACGCATCAAGGACATCACCGTGCTACCCCCTCCCGAGCATCTCATCCGCTTCTTCCCCATCCGCGGCACCGCCGTCGAGACGCTGATCAGCAAGACCCGCAAGGGCATCCACAACATCATCCAGGGCAAGGACGACCGCCTGCTGGTGGTCATCGGCCCCTGCTCCATCCACGATCCCGCGGCGGCGCTGGAGTACGCCCGCAAGCTGGTCGAGCAGCGCAAGAAATACGAAGGCACGCTGGAAATCGTGATGCGCGTCTACTTCGAAAAGCCGCGTACCACGGTGGGCTGGAAGGGCCTGATCAACGACCCTTACCTCGATGAAACCTTCCGCATCGACGAAGGCCTGCGCATTGCGCGCCAGCTGCTGATCGACATCAACCGCCTGGGCCTGCCGGCGGGCAGCGAATTCCTGGACGTGATCTCGCCCCAGTACATCGGCGACCTGATCTCCTGGGGCGCGATAGGCGCGCGCACCACCGAAAGCCAGGTGCACCGCGAACTGGCCTCGGGCCTGTCGGCGCCCATAGGCTTCAAGAACGGCACCGACGGCAATATCCGCATCGCCACCGACGCCATCCAGGCGGCGGCGCGCGGCCACCATTTCCTGTCGGTGCACAAAAACGGCCAGGTCGCGATCGTGCAGACCAACGGCAACAAGGACTGCCATGTGATCCTGCGCGGCGGCAAGACCCCCAATTACGACGCGGCCAGCGTCGCGGCGGCCTGCAAGGAACTGGAAGCCTCCAAGCTGCCGGCCACGCTGATGGTGGACTGCAGCCACGCCAACAGTTCCAAGCAGCACGAAAAGCAGGTCGAAGTGGCGCGCGACATCGCGGGCCAGGTGGCCGGCGGTTCGCGCCATGTGTTCGGCCTGATGGTGGAGAGCCACCTGAACGCCGGCGCGCAGAAATTCACCCCCGGCAAGGACGACGCAAAAGCGCTGGACTACGGCAAGAGCATCACCGACGCCTGCCTGGGCTGGAACGATTCGACGGACGTGCTGGAAATCCTGTCGGCCGCCGTGCTCAAGCGCCGCGCCAATAAATAAGCGAATAAACGCTATCGGCCGCTTGCGGGTTTGTGCGAATAGCCGCGCTACCCGCAAGTCGCCGACCATGGGCGCCTGACCAGGAGCACATCATGCGCAGCGAAGTCACCGTGAGCTTCAAGGACGGCCCGCCCGTGCGGCTGGACCTCAACGAAGTGCAGCCCATGCCGCACGACGTGGCGCGTTGGTGGCTGGACGACCAGTTCACGCAAATGGGCTGCGAGCCGCTGCGGCCGACGGGCAAACTGCTGACCGCCGACAAGGTCGTGGTGGTGGCCCAGGCCGCCGGGCCGGCGAAATTCGCCGAGGCCAAATGGGCGCAGGAGTTTGCCCGCGCGGCCAGCGCGGCGCTGGCCAAGCCGGTGGTTCACATCGACGTGGCGACGCTGAGCATCACCTATTAATTAGTGGGGCCCCAGGCGTTCTGGGCAAAGTCAGGCCTTGAGCGCCGCCAGCAATTTGGCGTGAATCCCGCCAAAGCCCCCGTTGCTCATGCACAGCAGGTGGTCGCCGGGCCGGGCCGCCGCCTTGACCTGGTCCAGCAGCTGGTCAATGGTGCCGGCGACCTGGGCGCGCTCGCCCATGGGCGCCAAGGCGGCGCGCGCGTCCCAGTCCAGCCCGCCCGCGTGGCAGAAGGCCAGGTCGGCCTGCTCCAGGCTCCAGGGCAGCTGGGCCGTCATGGCGCCCAGCTTCATGGTGTTGCTGCGCGGCTCGAAGATGGCGAGTATGCGTTCGCCGCCCCGGCCGGCGCTTTGCAGCTGGCGGCGCAGGCCGTCCACCGTGGTGTGGATGGCCGTGGGGTGATGGGCGAAATCGTCGTACACCGTGATGTCGCCGCCCTTGCGCGGGATCACGCCGCGCACTTCCATGCGCCGCTTGACGTTCTGGAATTCCGCCAGCGCCCGCGCTGCGGCCTCGGGCGCCACACCCACGTGCTCGGCCGCCGCGATGGCCGCCAGGGCGTTGAGCTGGTTGTGCACGCCGCTGATGCCCCACTTCACATGGGCCACGGCCTCGCCGGCCTTGAGCACATGAAAGTCATGCGGCTCGCCATGGGCGGTAAACCCGGCTTTGTTCAGCAGGCCGTTGCCAAAGAGTAGCTGCTCACTCCAGCAACCCTGGGCCAGCACGCGCTGCAGGCTAGCCTCGGCGGCATTGACGACCACCCGGCCCTGCGAGGGCACGGTGCGCACCAGGTGGTGGAACTGCCGCTCTATGGCCGCCAGGTCGTCAAAGATGTCGGCATGGTCGAACTCGAGGTTGTTCAGCACGGCGGTGCGCGGCCGGTAGTGCACAAACTTGCTGCGCTTGTCGAAAAACGCCGTGTCGTATTCGTCGGCCTCGATCACAAAGGTGTTGCCCTCGCCCAGGCGGGCCGAGACGCCGAAATTGAGCGGCACGCCGCCGACCAGGAAACCCGGCTTCAGCCCGGCATGCTCCAGGATCCAGGCCAGCATGGCTGTGGTGGTGGTTTTGCCGTGCGTGCCGGCCACGGCCAGCACGTGGCGCGGTCCGGTCGCGTGGTGGGTGGGATGGTGCAGCACATGGCCCGACAGCCACTGCGGGCCGCTGGTATAGGGCTTGCCGCTGTTCAAGATGGCTTCCATGAGCGGGTATTTGGGCGTCCCGTCGGCCAGCCGGGCGCGCGAGATCACGTTGCCGACCACGAACACATCGGGCTCGAAAGCCATCTGGTCGGCGCCGTAGCCCTCGATCAGTTCGATGCCCAGGCCGCGTAGCTGGTCGCTCATGGGCGGGTAAACGCCCGTGTCGCAGCCCGTGACTTTGTGTCCCGCCTCCCGCGCCAGGGCGGCCAGGCCACCCATGAAAGTGCCGCAGATTCCCAGAATATGTATGTGCATGGGGCTGTATTCTAGGAGGCCGGGTTTCGCGGGCCCGGCCCCGCCAGGGTGGCCGGCCGCGCCAGGCGCTGAACTTTGGGCCACATCGGGAACCTAACCGGGGCACAATCGCTTCGCCGCTCTTTTCTTCTCTTCTCCCTTCTGGCTCCCGGGCCTGCCGACCTTGACCCCACACACCCTCAAATCCGAAATTGCCGCCACGGCCGCCGCGCTGGTGGTCGAGGAAGGGCTGGAATACGGCCCCGCCAAGCGCCGCGCCGTCAAACAGCTGGCGCTGCCGGCCCGCACCGAGCTGCCCGGCAACGACGAGCTCGAAGACGCGGTGCGCGAATACATTGCGCTGTTCTGCGCCGACACCCAGCCGGCCGAGCTGGCCGCCTTGCGCGAGCTGGCCCTGGTCTGGATGGAGCGGCTGGCGCAGTTCCGGCCCCATCTGGGCGGCGCGGTCTGGCACGGCACGGCCACGCGGCTGTCCGACATCTATATCCAGCTTTTCTGCGATGACCCCAAATCGGCCGAAATCGCGCTGATTGAGCACAATGTGGACTACGAGCCGCGCACCGTGACCGGTTTTACCGGCGACAGCGTGGAAGCGCTCAGTTTGCGAAGTGTGTGCAAACCTTTGAATGAAACCGTGGGCGTGCACCTGATGGTCTACGACCATGACGACCTGCGCGGCGCCTTGAGGCCCGATACCAAGGGCCGCACGCCCCGGGGCGATATCGCCGCCGTGCAAAAATTGTTAATACCCCAAGCTGGAGCTTCAGACACGTGAATCGCAGAAACATGCTTTATGGCGCGGCGGCCGCCGTAGCCGGGCTGGCCGGCGCCAGCGTCGCCTGGTGGAAGTTCCAGCCGCACCAGGTCGCGCCCGGACCGGCTGAAACAGGGGTGGTAGGCGCGGCTGGCAGTGCCTCCGACGCCTTCTGGCGCCTCAGTTTTGACACCCCGGACGGCAAGAACCTGTCCATGAGCAGCTTTCGCGGCAAGCTCCTGCTGGTCAATTTCTGGGCCACCTGGTGCCCGCCCTGTGTCGAGGAATTGCCTTTATTGGATTATTTCTACCAGGAAAATCGCGATAAAAACCTGCAAATAGTGGGTTTGGCCGTCGATCAGCCCACTGCGGTACGGACCTGGCTGCAAACCAAGCCCCTGCATTTTCCGGTGGGTATGGCCGGCCTTGGCGGGACTGAGCTCAGCAAATCGCTGGGCAACCTCGCCGGCAGCCTGCCCTTCACGGCGGTGTTCAGTGCCTCGGGAGAGTTGCTGCACCGCAAGATCGGCAAGGTCCTGCCTGAAGACCTCGCGCAGTGGGCCAAGCTGGTCTAAGAGGCCCATGCGGGGTTTTGCACGAAAACCCGGCCAACCTGCGGCAATACGCTTCTAACAGCATTGTCTGAAGGGGATTTAGGGAAATCGAGGCCAACCGCCAGACGGTTTGGAATGGCCTCCGGCTTGATGTACACTCTGCGCTTTCCCGGGGAAAGCCGCCTGGCTCCTCCCCGCAGTAGTTAACTGATAAGCGCTTTAAAGCGTAAAAGCAGAAAGTAAGTGAAAAAAGAAGGAAGATCGGTGGCCGCACCCCGTGTGCCCTGTTTCCGGCCTTTCAGTCAAAAGCTGCGCCGAGATCCCGCGCCAGCATCTACCGTCGTTGGAGAGAACCCATGGATTTAAGAAAACTCAAAACCCTGATCGACCTCGTCTCGGAGTCCAACGTCTCCGAACTGGAAATCACCGAAGCCGAGGGCAAGGTACGCATCGTCAAATCCAGCGGCGCTCCCGTCGTGATGCAGCAGCCGGTTGCCATGGTAGCAGCTCCCGCGGCGGCCCCGGCCGCCGGCGCCCCGGCTGCTCCGGCCCCTGAGGCGGCGCCCACCGCCCCGGCCGGCCATGCCGTCAAGTCGCCCATGGTGGGCACTTTCTACCGCTCGGCCAGCCCCGGCGCCAAGCCCTTTGTGGAAATCGGCAGCGTGGTCAAGGAAGGTGAGACCATCTGCATCATCGAGGCCATGAAGATCCTCAACGAGATCGAAGCCGACAAGTCGGGCACGGTCACCAAGATTCTTTCGGAAAACGGCCAGGCTGTCGAATACGGCCAACCCCTCTTCATCATTGAATAAGCGGGGCGCAGCGCCTCCTTTTCAAACCAGGCTTACCGACGCATGTTCAAAAAAATTCTGATCGCCAACCGCGGGGAGATCGCTTTGCGCATCCAGCGCGCCTGCCGCGAACTCGGCGTGAAGGCCGTGATGGTCTATTCCGAGGCCGACCGCGAAGCGAAATACATCAAGCTGGCGGACGAGTCGGTCTGCATAGGCCCGGCGCCCTCCAAGGACAGCTACCTCAACATGCCGGCCATCATCTCGGCGGCCGAGGTGACGGACGCCGAAGCCATACACCCCGGCTACGGCTTCCTGAGCGAAAACGCCGATTTTGCCGAGCGGGTCGAGAAAAGCGGCTTCAAGTTCATAGGCCCTTCGCCCGAATCCATCCGCATCATGGGCGACAAGGTGTCGGCCAAGCAGACCATGATCAAGGCCGGCGTGCCCTGCGTGCCCGGCTCGGAAGGCGCCCTGCCTGACGACCCGGTCCTGATCAAGCGCACCGCCAAGCAGATCGGCTACCCCGTCATCATCAAGGCGGCCGGCGGCGGCGGCGGGCGCGGCATGCGCGTGGTGCACACCGAGGCGGCCCTGCTGCATGCGGTGCAGACCACCAAGGCCGAGGCCGGGGCGGCTTTCGGCAATCCCGAGGTCTACATGGAGAAATTCCTGCAGAACCCGCGGCACATCGAAATCCAGATCCTGGCCGACCAGCACAAGAACGCGGTCTGGCTGGGCGAGCGCGACTGCTCCATGCAGCGGCGCCACCAGAAAGTCATGGAAGAGGCGCCGGCGCCCGGCATTCCGCGCAAGCTGATCGAGCGCATCGGCGAGCGCTGCGTCGCGGCCGTCAAGAAGATAGGCTACCGCGGCGCGGGCACTTTCGAGTTTCTCTACGAAAACGGCGAGTTCTATTTCATCGAGATGAACACCCGCGTGCAGGTGGAGCACCCCGTCACCGAGTGGATCACCGGCGTGGACATCGTGCGCACCCAGATCATGGTGGCGGCCGGTGAAAAACTGCCCTTCGCCCAGCGCGACATCGAACTCAAGGGCCATTCCATCGAATGCCGCATCAACGCGGAAGACCCCTACAAGTTCATTCCCTCGCCGGGCCGCATCACGACCTGGCACACGCCGGGCGGGCCGGGCGTGCGGGTGGACTCCCACATTTACGCCAATTACTTCGTGCCGCCCAACTACGACTCCATGATCGGCAAGATCATCGTCCACGGCGACACGCGCGAGCAGGCCCTGGCCCGCATGAGCACGGCGCTGGCCGAGACCGTGGTCGAAGGCATCAACACCAACATCCCGCTGCACCGCGAACTGATGGTGGACGCCAAGTTCATGGACGGCGGCACCAACATCCACTACCTGGAAGAGTGGCTGTCCAAACGTGAACGGTGACCGCTGCCGGGGCGCGCGATGAGCATGTTTGAACTGATCCTGCTGGCGCCCGTCGACGAGGTTGAGACGCTCAGCGAGGCGCTGGACGCGCTCGACGCGCTCAGCGTTTCGGTGGAAGATGCCGACGCGCAGACGCCGGCGGAGCAGGCCTTGTTCGGCGAGCCCGACATGCCGCCGCCCAAGGCGGGCTGGGAACGCTCACGCATCGTGTCGCTGTTTGCCACCGAAGCCCTGGCGCGTGACGCGGCCCATGTGCTGGCGGCACAGGACTTTTTCACGGGTTGCCGCGTCGTCGCTGTCCAGCCCGTACCCGAGCAGGACTGGGTGCGCCTGACCCAGTCGCAGTTCTCGCCCGTGGACATCACACCCGAATTCTGGATCGTACCGACCTGGCACGAGCCGCCGGCCGAGGCCAAACAGGTGATTCGCCTGGACCCGGGCCTGGCTTTCGGCACGGGCACGCACCCGACCACCCGCATGTGCCTGCGCTGGATCGCAGGCCGTAGCGGGCAAGACCTGGGCCGTGTGCTGGACTACGGCTGCGGCTCCGGCATCCTGGCCATCGGTGCGGCCAAGTTCGGCGCGGCCGACATCGACGCCGTGGACATCGACCCGGCCGCGGTCGAATCGACGCTGGCCAATGCCGAGGCCAACCATGTGGCGCTCAAGGCCGGCCTGCCCGAGACTGCGTCCGGCCAGTACCGCACCGTGCTGGCCAACATCCTGGCCACGCCGCTCAAGGTGCTGGCGCCCTTGCTGTGTTCCCATGTCGAGAAAGGCGGGCACCTGGTGCTCGCCGGCATCCTGGAGCGCCAGGCCGACGAGCTCAAGCAGGCCTACGCCCCCTATTGCCAGCTCAAGGTGCACGATGCGCAAGAGGGCTGGATCCTGATGACCGCCGGCTTCTAGGCCGTCCCGCGGGGCGCGGCCCCTACAATACAGCGCTAAATGAGCCTGATTACGCGCTGTCCCGCATGCGGCACGATGTTCAAAGTCGTGACCGACCAACTCAAAGTCTCACAAGGCTGGGTGCGATGCGGCCATTGCGCTGAAGTGTTCGATGCGTCGGCCCATCTGCTGCCGCGCGATATGTCCGCGCTGACCGCGCCTGCACCCCTGGCAACGGCCACGCTGGCCGCCGCCCCAGAGCCCCCGCCGGAATTCGACCGCCCCACCGAGCCCCAAAGCCTGCCCGCTGCGGACCCGCCGGTGGAGCCGTCCCGGCAGGAATGGGCGCCGGCCCGCTCGTTTGCCGACAGGATGCCGCTGCGGCCGTCCAGCCCCGGCTGGGACGACGCCCAGGACAGCGCCGCCGACTTCGACCCCGTGCGCTGGAAGCAGGCGCAGCAGGAACGCCAGCTCGATCCGCTGGAGCTGCCCGCCGAATCGCTGCCTGCCGAGCTACCCTTGCCGCGCCAGCCGGCCATGGTTCGCCAGGCCGTCGAGGACGATTCCAGCTTCGCCTATTCGGACGTGGATTCCGGCATGCCGGGGCGGCCGATGGAGCACGATGTGTCCTTTGTGCGGGATGCGCGGCGCAAGGCCTTCTGGCGAAAACCGCTGACGCGCCTGTCGCTGTCCCTGCTGTCCCTGCTGCTGCTGGCCGCGCTGGTGGCCCAGTGGGCCGTCCAGCAGAGGGACATGCTGGCCGCGCTGGAGCCCCGGCTGCTTCCGGCGCTGCAGGCCTTGTGCGGCCCGCTGCGTTGTGAAATCCGCCCGCCTCGCCATATCGAGGCGCTGGTGATCGACAGCTCCACCTTCAACCGCATCGCGCCCGACGCCTACCGCCTGAGCTTCACCCTCAAGAACACCGGCGTGGCGACGCTGGAAATGCCCTCGCTGGAGGTGACCCTGACCGACACCCAGGACCAGGCCGTGGTGCGCCGCGTCCTGGCGCCGGCCCAGTTCGGCGCCAAGGCCGCGACGCTGGCGGCCCAGTCCGAGCTGGCGGGGCTGGTCATCATGAAGGTCTCGGGGGATGCGGCCGGCGGGTCACCCCCTTCCTCCTCATCTTCTTCCGCTTCCGCGGCCGCGCCCCTGCGGGTGGCGGGCTACCGTGTCCTGGCTTTTTATCCCTGATTGAAACGAGAAAAAATCAATGTCCGCTGTTATCTGTGGCTCCCTGGCGTTTGACACCATCATGACTTTCGAGGGGCGCTTTTCCGAGCAGATCCTGCCCGACCAGCTGCACATCCTCAATGTGTCCTTCCTGGTGCCGGCGCTGCGCCGCGAATTCGGCGGCTGCGCCGGCAACATCGCCTACAGCCTGCGGCAGCTGGGCGGCACGGCCCTGCCCATGGCGACGGTCGGCAGCGACGGCGCCGAGTATGTGGATCGCATGAAGACGCTGGGCATCAGCACCGAGTTCGTGCGCCAGGTCGAGGGCACCTACACCGCGCAGGCCATGATCATGACCGACCGCGACAACAACCAGATCACGGCTTTCCATCCCGGCGCGATGATGCAGGCCCATGTGACCCGCATCGCGGCGCGCGGCGACATCAAGCTGGGCATCATTTCGCCCGACGGCCGCGATGCCATGCTGCAGCATGCCGAGCAGTTCAAGGCCGCCGGCATCCCCTTTGTGTTCGACCCGGGCCAGGGCCTGCCCATGTTTGACGGCAAGGAACTCGCGCATTTCGTCGAGCTGGCGACCTGGGTGACGGTCAACGACTACGAAGCCAAAATGCTCTGCGACCGCACCGGCCTGTCCTGCGCCGAATTGTCGCGGCGCGTGCAGGGCCTGGTGGTGACCTTGGGCGCCGAAGGCTGCGAAGTCTGGATAGACGGCGAAAAAACCCTGGTGCCGCCCGTGAAGGCCGAGGCTGTGGTGGACCCGACCGGCTGCGGCGACGCCTTTCGCGGGGCGCTGCTGTTCGGCCTGGAACAAGGCTGGCCGCTGGCGCGCTGCGCCGCGCTGGGCAACCGGGTCGGCGCGCTCAAGATCGCGACGCGCGGCGGCCAGAACTACACACTGTCGGCCGAACAAATCTCGGCTTAAAGAGCGCCCCTCAGGCGGGTGGGCCGTCCTGGCCCGCCGCTTTCACCAGCTCATCCCAGGCGGCGCGGCCGGCCGCCGCGGCATTCACGCGCAGCTGCTTGCGCCTGGAGCTCTCCCCGCGCGCCAGCGTGACCGCCTGCTGCGGCACACCGAGGCAGCCGGCCAGCCATTTCACGAGTGCCTGGTTGGCCTTGCCGTCCACCGGCGGCGCCTGCAGCCGCAGGCGCAGCGCGAGCTGGCCGGCTTCGCCGTGCAGGCCCACGACCTGGGTTTTGGCGGCATTCGGCACCACGTGCACATCGACCAGCACGTCGCCGTTCTTTTCCATCCGCAGAAAGGCAAGCTCAGGCAGTGGCATGGGCGGGATGATGGCGGGCGTGGGGAGCGGGGCGGGCATGAAAAAAGCCCGACATCTTTCGATATCGGGCTCTAAGCAGAATTACCTTACTGCTTACGGCTTGCTGGCGGTCGGAAACGGCCAGGCAGCTTGCGGGTTCAGAGTAGTCTGAGCCGCAGGGGCAGCCGCTGCAGCGGGTGCTTTCGCAGCTTTGGCAGCAGGTTTTTTCGCGGCTTTCTTCGCAGCGGGCTTTTTCGCTGCTTTCTTGGCGGCAGGCTTCTTCGCAGCGGCTTTCTTGGCCGCTGGTTTCTTCGCTACCTTTTTCGCGGCCTTCTTGGCTGCTGGCTTTTTCGCTGCGGCTTTCTTCGCCGCTGGCTTCTTGGCCGCTACCTTCTTGGCTGCTGGCTTTTTCGCTGGCGATTTTTTCGCAGCTGGCTTCTTGGCCGCTACTTTTTTCGCTGGAGCTTTTTTAGCCGGAGCTTTTTTCGCTGCTACTTTTTTAGCAGGAGCCTTCTTAGCTGCTGCCTTTTTAGCAGGAGCCTTCTTCGGAGCAGCTTTTTTAGCCGCAGTTTTTTTCGCAGTTGCCATAGTTTTCTCCTTGATCACGTTGCAAAGAGCACTTCACGGTTGGAGTACGTAAAGCGATTCACGGCGTTGGGCCCCGGATAAACCGGTCCCAGCGCCGCGAACACAGGAGCAAAGCCCAGCGCGCACTCTGCGGTGTCGTCGTTGGTCGTTGCAATTCTAGAAATCATTGTCGGCTTGTGTTGCGCGTCTTGTTCAATCAATCCCAGGAAAGGGCACCACCGGACTGGTACTCGATCACGCGGGTTTCAAAGAAGTTGCGTTCTTTTTTCAGGTCGATCATTTCGCTCATCCACGGGAATGGATTCTCCTCGTTGGGGAAGAGAGTTTCAAGTCCGATCTGCGTGGCGCGGCGATTGGCGATGTAGCGCAGGTAGCCCTTGAACATGGAGGCGTTCAGGCCGAGCACGCCGCGCGGCATGGTGTCCTCGGCGTAGCGGTATTCCAGTTCGACGGCCTTCATGAACAGGGCCTTGATCTCGGCCTTGAACTCCGCCGTCCAGAGGTGCGGGTTCTCCAGCTTGAGCTGGTTGATCAGGTCGATGCCGAAATTGCAGTGCATGGACTCGTCGCGCAGGATGTACTGGTACTGCTCGGCGGCGCCGGTCATCTTGTTCTGGCGGCCCAGGGCGAGGATCTGCGTGAAGCCGACGTAGAAGAAGAGGCCCTCCATCAGGCAGGCGAAGACGATCAGCGACTTGAGCAGGGTCTGGTCGGCCTCGGGCGTGCCGGTCTTGAAGTGCGGGTTGGAGATGACTTCAATGAAAGGGATCAGGAACTGGTCCTTGTCCTTGATGGACTGGACTTCGTTGTAGGCGTTGAAGATCTCGCTTTCGTCCAGGCCCAGCGACTCAGTGATGTACTGGTAGGCATGGGTGTGGATGGCTTCCTCGAAAGCCTGGCGCAGCAGGAACTGGCGGCACTCGGGTGCCGTGATGTGGCGGTAGGTGCCCAGCACGATGTTGTTGGCGGCCAGCGAGTCGGCGGTCACGAAGAAACCCAGGTTGCGCTTGACCAGGCGGCGTTCGTCCTCGGTCAGGCCGTTCGGGTCTTTCCAGAGCGCGATGTCGCGCGTCATGTTCACTTCCTGCGGCATCCAGTGGTTGGCGCAGGTGGCGAGGTATTTTTCCCAGGCCCATTTGTATTTGAAGGGCACCAGCTGGTTGACGTCGGTCTGGCCGTTGATGATGCGCTTGTCGGAGGCTTTGACGCGCTGCGCCTTGGCGGGTTCGGCGGAGACGGGAGCCGAAGGGGCCGCAGCTTGCGCAGGTGCGAAGGCGCCGTCGTTGAGCATGCGCACTTGCGCCTGGGGTTGCTCGGCGGCGTTAAAAGAAAGAGGCGGAAGTTCCATCGAGCGGCCTTCGGGCGAGCCGCTGTTCTGAGGTGTTTGCAACGATGGTTTGACTTCTTCGTCCCAGGTCAACATAGAGGTTTCCAATACTGTGGGATTATGAAAGCAGCGATACAAAATGAAAAGTGTTCATTCACATCGCTACAAAATTGTGTTGCTCATATACATCGAATCGTGCGGCCGGGTGGCCGCGCGATCCGGTGTTTTTTTATTGGCAGGCCTCGCATCCCGGGTCATCGATCGCGCAGAACTTGATGTCGGTGGCGGGCGTTGCATTCATCTGCGCCTGCGCCGCGGCGGCCGCCGCTTCGAGCGCGCTCATGCCGCTGCTCGCGGGCGCGGAGCCGGATGACACCGAGTTCATCTTGCCCGCGGTCACGGTCGATTTCTCGGCGTGCGTCGCACTCTGGGTGCGCAGGTAGTAAGTGGTCTTGAGGCCGCGCAACCAGGCCAGCTTGTAGGTGTCGTCCAGCTTCTTGCCCGAGGCGCCCGCCATATAGATATTGAGCGACTGCGCCTGGTCTATCCATTTCTGGCGGCGCGCCGCCGCCTCGACGATCCAGGAGGTCTCGATTTCGAAGGCCGTGGCGTACAGCGCCTTGACGTCCTGGGGCACACGGTCGATGGGGCGCAGGGAGCCGTCAAAGTGCTTGAGGTCCACCACCATCACGTCGTCCCACAGGTTCAGGCGCTTGAGGTCGCGCACCAGGTAGTGGTTGATGACCGTGAATTCGCCGGACAGGTTGGACTTGACCGAGAGGTTGCCGAAGCAGGGCTCGATGCAGGCATCCACGCCGATGATGTTGGAGATGGTGGCGGTCGGGGCAATGGCGACGCAGTTGGAGTTGCGCATGCCGTCCTTGGCGATCTTCTTGCGCAGGGCTTCCCAGTCCAGCGTGGCGGAACGGTCGATCTCGACATAGCCGCCGCGCTGCTCAGCCAGCATGTCCAGCGTGTCCAGCGGCAGCACGCCCTTGTCCCAGAGCGAGCCCTTGTAGCTGGCGTACTTGCCGCGCTCTTTGGCCAGCTCGGTGGAGGCCCAGTAGGCGTGGTAGCAGACGGCTTCCATGGACTTGTCGGCGAACTCGACGGCTTCCTGGGAGGCGTAAGGCACGCGCAGCTCATACAGGCAGTCCTGGAAGCCCATGATGCCCAGGCCCACGGGGCGGTGGCGCATGTTGGAGTCGCGGGCCTTCTTGACGGCGTAGTAATTGATATCGATCACGTTGTCCAGCATGCGCATGGCCGTGGTGATGGTCTTCTTGAGCTTCTCGTGGTCGACCGCGCCGTCCTTCAGGTGCTGGACCAGGTTGACGGAGCCGAGGTTGCAGACGGCGGTTTCGGTGTCGCTGGTGTTGAGCGTGATCTCGGTGCACAGGTTGGAGGAGTGCACGACGCCGGCGTGCTGCTGCGGCGAGCGCACGTTGCAGGCGTCCTTGAAGGTGATCCAGGGATGGCCGGTTTCAAACAGCATGGACAGCATCTTGCGCCACATGTCGGTGGCCTGCACCTTGCGGGAGGGCTTGATCTCGCCGCGCTCGGCCTTGGCCTCGTAGGCGGTGTAGATCTTCTCGAAATCCTTGCCGAACTTGTCGTGCAGGTCGGGCGTGTCGGACGGCGAGAACAGGGTCCAGCTGCCTTTTTCCATCACGCGGCGCATGAACAGGTCGGGAATCCAGTTGGCGGTGTTCATGTCGTGCGTGCGGCGGCGGTCGTCGCCGGTGTTCTTGCGCAGTTCCAGGAACTCTTCGATGTCCAGGTGCCAGGTTTCCAGGTAGGCGCAGACGGCGCCCTTGCGCTTGCCGCCCTGGTTGACGGCGACCGCCGTGTCGTTGACGACTTTCAGGAAAGGCACTACGCCCTGCGATTCGCCGTTGGTGCCCTTGATATGGGCGCCCAGGGCGCGCACGGGCGTCCAGTCGTTGCCCAGGCCGCCGGCGAATTTGGACAGCAGGGCGTTTTCCTTGATGGCATCGTAGATGCCGCCCAGGTCGTCGGCGACCGTGGTCAGGTAGCAGGACGACAGCTGCGAGCGCAGGGTGCCGGCGTTGAACAGGGTGGGCGTGCTCGACATGAAGTCGAAGGACGACAGGATTTCGTAGAACTCGATGGCGCGCTCTTCGCGGTCGATTTCGTTGAGCGACAGGCCCATGGCCACGCGCATGAAGAAAGCCTGGGGCAACTCGATGCGCTGCTTGCGCACGTGCAGGAAATAGCGGTCAAACAGGGTCTGCAGGCCGAGGTAGTCGAACTTCAGGTCGCGTTCGGGCTTGAGCGCGGCGCCCAGTCGGGCTAGGTCGAACTGCTGTAGTTTTTCGTCGAGCAGCTCGTTCTGCACGCCCTTGGCGATGAACTGCGGGAAATATTCGGCATAGCGGATCGCCATGTCCGCCTGGGTGACTTCCTCGCCCAGCACTTCGCGGCGGATGGTGTGCATCAGCAGGCGCGCGGTGGCGTAGGTGTAGTCGGGGTCTTTTTCAATCAGGGTGCGCGCCGCCAGGATGGAGGCCTTGTAGACCTCGTCGATGGGAACGCCATCGTAGAGGTTGCGCATGGTTTCCGCGACGATGGGGTCGGGCTTGACGTCGGCGCCCAGGTTGGCGCAGGACGCTTCGATCAGAGCCTGCAGGTTGCGGATGTCCAGGGCAACGCGGTTGCCGCGGTCGGTCACGTGGATCAGGGGGGCCGCAGGCGCCTGGGTCTGGGGCTGGCGTGCGCGCTCCTGCGTGCGTTTTTCGCGGTACAGCACATAGGCGCGGGCGATCTCGTGGTGGCCGCCGCGCATCAGGCCGAGCTCGACCTGGTCCTGCACGTCTTCTATATGAAAGGTGCCGCCGCCCGGGCGCGAGCGCATCAGCGCGCGGATCACCGCCTGGGTCAGGCCGTCGACCGTTTCGCGCACGCTGGCCGAGGCCGCGCCCTGCGTTCCGTGAACGGCCAGGAAGGCTTTCATCATGGCCACGGCGATCTTGTTGGGCTCAAACGGCACCACGCCGCCGTTGCGGCGGATGATCTGGTAGTGGGCAAGCGGATTGGACTGGGTGTTGGGTTCGCTGGCTGCCGGGTTGCCGGCGGCCAGACCGGGTGTTGCGGGCACTGCGTGTTGTGCTGTTTGCATGACTTCCTCTTTGCTTTGTTTTATGACTGGCTGATGTGCTGTTGCGGGCAATCCGTTTGGCGGGAGCGGTTCAAAAACATGAACCAATTTCTCACCGCCGGGGCCCGAATTACATCAATCTTGAATTAGGGCTTAGGCACTATACCTAGGGTATTGGGGGAATACAAGCCACTACAGGTAGTGTACCGCCGAGTTTATGGACCGTTACGTTTTGTGGCTTTTTCATTCCACTTCGGACCCCTCGCCTAAGGCCTTTGTATTCGTGCCGCTCATCCCGCGCAAAGCCTGATTTCATCAGGCCTGCGGGCATTGTGCGACGCTGCGGCGCGCCTTGTCGCGGGCTTTGGCCTGCCAACACAAGCCCATGTTAGCGCGGTAAAAATAACGGAAAATTTTCCGCGGCAAAGCGCACCACACTGGTGTGGTTTTGTGCCGCGCGCCGCTCAAACAGTTTCGGGAAAGTACCTAGCCGGCAAGGCCAGCGAGTCTTGCAGCAAGGGCCAGTCGAAACCCGCACCGGGGTCCTGCTTGCGGCCCGGCGCGATGTGTTCATGCCCCGCGATGTGGGCGATGGGATAGGCCTCGAGTAGCGCGGCGCACAGCCCGGCCAGGGTCTCGTACTGCGGCGCTTCGAAAACGCCGCCCTCCAGGCCTTCGAGTTCAATGCCGATGGAGTCGTCGTTGCAGTTGCCGCGTCCGCGGTACTTTGATTCCCCGGCATGCCAGGCGCGGTCGCCGCAGCCGACAAACTGCCACAGGGCGCCGGTGCGGGCAATGAAGAAGTGCGACGACACCTGCAGGCCGCGTATGCCCTGGAAGTAAGCGTGGGCTTCCCAGTCGAGCTGGTTGGTAAAGAGCCGCTGCACGTTGCCGTTGCCGAATTCGCCGGGCGGCAGGCTGATGGAGTGAATCACCACGAGGTCGATCTGCGCGCCTTCCGGCCGCGGGCCGAAATTGGGCGATGCCAGCGCGCGTGCATAGCGGTACCAGCCATCCCGCCACAAGGGTTGCGGAGCGCCGTCCCGGCTTTCAGGCGGGGTCATCGGCGGCGTCGAGTCCATCGGCGGGGTCTTCGCTGCCCGGCGTGACGATATTGAGGCGGGCGATGCGGTAGCGGATCTGGCGCAGGCTCAGGCCCAGCCTGGCGGCCGCCGCGGTGCGGTTGAATCCGTTTTCCAGCAGCACTTTCGTGAGGATGCTGCGCTCCTGCCGATCCAGGTAATCCTGCAGGTTTTCCGGAACGGCGACTTGCTCTTCGGCTGGCGCATCGAAATGCAGCTCGCTGCCGTCGCCCAGCGCCACCGCCCGGTGCAGGGTGTTTTCAAGCTCGCGAACGTTGCCGTTGAAGGGCAGGGCGCGCAACTGGCCCAGCACGGACTCGGTCAGCTCGGGTACGGGGAAGCCCGACTCCTGGCAGATCCTTGCAAGCAAGGCCTTGCACAGGTCCGGCAGGTCTTCGCGGCGCTCGCGCAGGGCCGGCACGTGGATCTCGATCACATTGAGCCGGTAATACAGGTCCTGGCGGAAAGTCCCCGCCTGGACTTCGGCCACCAGGTCCTTGTGGGTGGCGCTGACGATGCGCACGTCCACCGGGTCCTCCTGCGCCGAGCCCAGCGGGCGCACGGTGCGCTCCTGGATGGCCCGCAAGAGCTTGGATTGCATGGCCAGCGGCAGGTCGCCGATTTCGTCGAGGAACAGGGTCCCGCCTTTGGCCGCCTGGAAGTAGCCCTGCCGGTCCTGGGCCGAGCCGGTGTAAGCGCCCTTGCGCGCGCCGAAGAACTCCGCTTCCAGGAGGTTTTCCGGGATGGCGCTGCAGTTGACAGCCACAAACGGGCCTGCCGAGCGGTGGCTGCAGCCGTGCACGGCGCGCGCGACCAGTTCCTTGCCGGTGCCCGACTCGCCCTGGATCAGCACGGGCGCCATGCTGCCGGCCACCTTGACGATGCGCGACTTGACGGCGCGCATGACGGCTGATTCGCCGACCAGCTTCTGCAGGATCAGCGGGGTCTCGGCGGCCATCGGCAGGGGCAGCGACAAAGGGGCGATGCCCGAGTCTGGCGTGCCGCGCTGGGTTTTTTCGGCGGCCGGCGCCGGATGTTTGGCACCCTGCACGGCCGACGCCACCACGCTGCGGAACTGTTTGAGGTCGACCGGCTTGGTGAGGTAGTCAAAGGCGCCGGCCTTCAGGGCCTCGACCGCGTTTTCGGCGGAGCCGTGCGCGGTGATGACCACGCAGCGCTCGCTGCGCTGCTGGCTCACCATGTCGCGCAGCAGCTCCAGGCCCAGGCCGTCCGGCAGGCGCATGTCGGTGATGACCGCGTCAAAGCGGTTTTCGCTGAGCTGCTGGCGGGCCTGCAGCAGATCGCCGGCGGCTTCCACCCGGTAACCCTCCCTGAGCAGGGTCAGCTCATAGAGGGTGCGCAGGTCCGGCTCGTCGTCGATGACGAGGATGCGGGCTTGCTGGGGAACGGGGGCTTGCATGCTCATGGTGTCAGCTGGGCATTGTGGCAAAAGAAGGCGAGGGCGTGTTCGGGGATTGCGTGGAGGGCCTGAACATGACGAAAAATTCGTTGCCGTCGGTGCCTTCGCGCAACACGCGCTGGTAGCCGATCATGGCGCCATAGCGTTCGCACAGCTCGCGGCAGATATACAGGCCCAGCCCGCTGGAGCGGCTTTCCGATGAGAAAAAAGGCTCGAACAGGTGGGTCTGCACGGTCTGCTCCAGCGGCTGGCCGTCACTCCAGACGGACAGGCGCGCCTGCCCCGGCGCCACGTTCAAGGTCGCGACTTCGATCGCGCCGGCGCAATTGCTGGCATAGCGCAAGGCATTGTCCAGCAGGTTGATCATCAGGCGACGCAAATGCTCGGGTTCAAAAACCACGACGGCGTTGTCCGAGGCCGTCGTGACGCGCGTGCGCGCGGCGGCCGCGGTCTGCCCCGCCCAGTCGGAGGTGATTTTCTGGACGGTGTCATCCAGCGGCAGCGTGGTGGTTTGCGGTGAAGGCAGCTGCGCCTGGGCCCGCGAGATATTCAGCACCTCGTCGACGATGCGCGCCAGCCGCTGCGCGTTTTGCCTGACCATGGCGGTGAGCTGGCGCTGCCCCGCGTCCTGCAAGTCCTCCTCGAGCAGTGCGTTGGCTTGCGAAATGGCGGCCAGCGGGTTGCGGATTTCATGGGCCACCGCGGCCGACATGCGGCCCATGGCCGCCATTTTTTCGGTTCGCACCCGCGCTTCCATTTCGCGCAGGTCTTCCAGGAACATCACGCACAGGCTCTCATGCGTGCCGTTCGGCGATGCGGCCAGCCGCGTGCGCACATGCAGCCGCCGGGTGTTGCCGCCCGCATTGCCCAGGCTGATGTCCTCTTCCTGCGGTGATTGCGCCGCGAAGGTGCGGTGCGTCAGTTCGGCAAGGGGTTGCCAGGCGGCTTCCGTGGCCAGGATGAAGGGGGCGCTGCGCACCGCGTCGCCGGCCGCCAGCAGGCGGCGCGAAGCCGGGTTGGCCGAGCGCACGATGCCGTTGACGTCGACCACCAGCACGCCGTCGGCCAGGGCTTCAATGACCAGTTCATTCACCTGGGTTTGCATGCGCGCGGCCGACTGGCTGCGTTTGGCCAATTGCTCTTCCCTGGCCAGGCGCAGGGCCAGGTGGTTGGCAAGCAGCGCGACAAGGAAGAAGCCGGAGCTGCTCAAGCCCGCCTGCAGGAAACGCGCGTTGGAGTCGCCCGGTCCTTGTAGCGAGTTCCACCAGGCATCGGCCAGCAGCAGCAGCGTCACGCTCGAGGCGGTCCCGAAGGCCAGCAGGATGGGGCCGAGGATGGAGGACAGCAGCACCGGCAGTGCGAACAGCGGGGTGTAATTGATGCCGCCTGACTGCAGGAAGTTCAGCGCCGAGAAGGCGACGACGTCCACGCCTATGGTCAGCACCCACTGCGCGTCAAAGGTGCTGCCGGGCGGCCGCGGCCGCGACCAGACCCGCACGGCCAGGGTCGCGCACAGGTAGGTGATACAGGTCGCGATGGACCAGTGGCTGGTGGTGTTGCCCAGTACGTAGATGAAGGCCTGAAGGACGACCAGCACGGCGGCGATGGCGACGCGCGCTGTCATGAAAACATGCCAGAGGCGGCCGAAGGAGCCGGGCCCGGACGTGATTTCCCAGCTGCCTGAGCCCTTGTCGCCGCCGGTTTCAAACCAATGGGACGGCGTGCTCATCTAGCCTCCGGCCTGGCGCCGGTGCGCATCGCTGCAGTAAATGCCTTTGCTGCCGATCAGCGCTTCGGTTTTCGGTAAATGCACGCCGCAAACCTCGCAGGCGACGATTTCAGTGATGGCGGGCCCTGGTTTTTGCGGGGCCGGCTGGCGGGCCGGCGCGGCCTCGCCTCGTTCTGTTTCACGGTTGTGCCGCCAGATCCAGAACACCACCAGCACCAGGCCCATGACCAGCAGGTATTTCATGCCCGCCTCAGGATGACTTCAAGCACAAAGCGCGAACCGGCATAGCCCAGCAGCAGCAGGCCGGAGCCCAGGTACAACACGTGCACCGCCTTGCGGCCGCGCCAGCCCAGGCGCGCCCGGCCGATCAGCAGGCCGGCAAAGGTCAGCCAGGCCAGCACCGAGAACACGGTCTTGTGGTTCCACTTCCAGGCCAGGCCCGGCCCGTAAAGCGTTTCGGCGAACAGCCAGCCCACGAACAGCGTGGCCGACAGCAGCACAAAGCCGGCTTCGACGAAGCGAAAGGTCAGGCGCTCCAGCGTCATCAGCGGCACGCCGGCGTCGGTTTGCGCGGCCAGCCGGATGGAGCGCTCCGAGCGCGTCATGAGCCAGCCGTGCACGACTGCCGCGGCAAACAGCCCATAGGACGCAATGCCCAGGGCCCAGTGCAGCGGCAGCCAGGGCGATGCGATGGCATGGTAGGTGGTGCCGGGGAAAACGGCCGCCAGGATGACCGCCACGCTGCCCAGGCCCGCCAGTGCCCAGTGCGCATGTAGCTGCGGAAACAGGCGGCTTTCGATCGCGTACACCGTGAGCACCAGCCAGACGGTCATGGACAGCGCGGGCGCAAAGCCGAAACGGGGCGGCTCGCCCAGCAGGCCGTCAGCCAGCGCCAGCGCGTGCAGCAGCCAGGCGGCCAGCAGCAGGCCGCGTACGGAGGCGGCACCCAGGCGCGGCGCGGCCAGCGCCAGGACGGCATAGGCGACAGCGGCGCCTGCCGCCGCCGCAAGACCCCACCAGTCGCTCAAAGCTAAAATCATGGCTAGAGTTTAGCCTTTACTGCTTTCCCGGCGGCTTTACCCGCCGGCCTCTTGGCAGCTTTTGGCAGCCTTTCCTTTCCCACCTAACCGCCCCACGCCCGTGGCGCCTCCCCATGGCCTCAGCCCTCACCGACAAGTTATCCCGCCTCGTCAAGGAAATGCGAGGCCAGGCCCGCATCACCGAATCCAATGTGCAGGACATGCTGCGCGAAGTGCGCATGGCGCTGCTGGAGGCCGACGTGGCCCTGCCGGTGGTGCGCGACTTCATCGCCCGGGTCAAGGAAAAGGCGCTGGGCCAGGAAGTGATGGGTTCGCTCTCGCCGGGCCAGGCGCTGGTCGGTATCGTCAACAAGGAACTCGCCGCCACCATGGGCGAGGGCGTGAGCGATATCAACCTGGCGGCGCAGCCGCCGGCGGTCATCCTGATGGCCGGCCTGCAGGGCGCGGGTAAAACGACCACCACCGCCAAGCTGGCCAAGCACCTGATCGAAAAGCGCAAGAAAAAAGTCCTGACGGTCTCGGGCGACGTTTACCGGCCAGCGGCCATCGAACAGCTCAAGACGGTCACCAAACAGGCCGGCGCCGAATGGTTTCCCAGCACGCCCGAGCAGAAGCCGGCCGACATCGCCCGCGCGGCCATCGACTACGCCCGCAAGCACTTCTTTGACGTGCTGCTGGTCGACACGGCCGGCCGGCTCGCCATTGACGAAGCCCTGATGGCCGAAATCAAGGAACTGCACGCCATCCTGAACCCGGTCGAAACCCTGTTCGTTGTCGACGCCATGCAGGGCCAGGACGCGGTCAATACCGCCAAGGCCTTCAAGGAGGCGCTGCCGCTGACCGGCATCATCCTGACCAAGACCGACGGCGATTCGCGCGGCGGCGCGGCGCTCAGCGTGCGGCAGATCACCGGCGCGCCCATCAAGTTTTCAGGCACCAGCGAGAAGATCGACGGCCTGGAGGTGTTCGACGCCGAGCGCCATGCGGGACGCATCCTGGGCATGGGCGACATCGTGGCGCTGGTCGAGCAGGTCGCCGCCGGCGTGGACGTGGCGGCGGCGCAAAAGCTGGCCGCCAAGATCAAGTCGGGCGACGGTTTTGACCTCAACGACTTCCTGGGCCAGCTGCAGCAGATGAAGAACATGGGCGGCCTGTCCAGCCTGCTGGACAAGCTGCCGGCGCAGATGACCGCCAAGGCCGGCCAGGTCGACATGGACAAGGCCGAGAGGGACATCAAGCGCAAGGAAGGCATCATCCAGAGCATGACGCCGCTGGAGCGACGCAAGCCCGAACTCATCAAGGCCACGCGCAAGCGCCGTATCGCGGCCGGCTCCGGCGTGCACGTTCAGGAAGTCAACCGGCTGCTCAACGAGTTCGAGCAGATGCAGGGCATGATGAAGAAGATGAAGGGCAGCGGCATGATGAAGATGATGAAGCGCATGGGTGGCATGAAAGGCATGCCCAAGTTCTGAAAAACCGGGACCATAAAAAAGCCGCTTGATCAAGCGGCTTTTTATTTGGGAAGGGAATTTCAGGCCGCCTTCAGCCGCGGCTGGGCCAGCCGGCTGGCATGCAGCCAGGCGCGGCGCAGCACCGCGGGGGAGCGGGTCTCTTCCGGAATCAGCAGGTAGTTTTGCGCGCGCAGGGCCGTGCCCACGCCGACCTTGCTGGTGAGCACCGTCATCGGGATGGACAGCAGCAGCGGCAGGCCCACCGGGATCAGCCAGACCAGCGCGCGCGCGTCGATCACGGCGATGCCGACGGCCAGCAGCGCGATCACGCCCGACATGGGTGCCAGCTGCGCCAGCGCATGGCGCCAGGGCACGGCGGCCGCTTCGCGCGGGGGCGATTTCCATTCGAGCTTCAGGCCCGTCAGCGCCACCACCACGAACAGCGAGTGCGCCAGCATGCGGATGGGGGCCTGCAGCAGGGCGATCAGGGTTTCCAGCAGCGCGCTGCGCAGCAGGCTGGCGGTGCCGCCGTAGGACTGCTGCTGGCGGTTGATCAGCACGGCGGCGATGCCCAGGATGCGCGGCAGGAACAGCATGCACAGCGTCCAGGCCCACAGCGACATCAGCTCACCCGGCAGCAGGGTCCAGTCGGCGATCATGGGCGAGCCCGACAGCCACAGCGCGGTGCCCAGGGTCAGGAAGCACAGCCACAGCGGCGCCGACAGGTAGGCCATGGCGCCGGTGCCGAACATGGAGCGGTGCACCGGGTGTATGCCCGGCTCGGCGATCAGGCGCGAGTTCTGCAGGTTGCCTTGGCACCAGCGGCGGTCGCGCTGCAGCTCGGCCAGCAGGTCGGGCGGCTGCTGTTCATAGCTGCCGACCAGGTCGCCCACCAGCCAGACGTGGTAGCCGGCGCGGCGCATCAGCGCGGCTTCGACAAAATCGTGCGACATGATGCTGCCGGCCATGCCGCCCGTGCCCGGGATGTGGGCCAGCGCGCAGTGTTTCATGAAGGGTTCTATGCGGATGATGGCGTTGTGGCCCCAGTAGTGCGACTCGCCCATCTGCCAGAACTGCATGCCCAAGGTGAACAGGCGCCCCGTCACGCGCGAGGCGAACTGCTGCGCGCGCGCATGCAGGGTCACATGGCCTATGGCCTGGGTGGCGGTCTGGATGATGCCGGCCCTGGGGTTGGCTTCCATCAGCTTGACCATGGAGACCAGGCAGTCGCCGCTCATCACGCTGTCGGCATCCAGCACCACCATGTAGCGGTAGTCCTTGCCCCAGCGGCGGCAGAAGTCGGCCACGTTGCCGGCCTTGCGGTCGGTGCGGCGCTTGCGCAGGCGGTAATAGACCTCGATCTGCGGCTGGTCGGGGTGGCCGGCCAGCTGGGCGCGCAGGTCTTCCCAGGCGGCGCGCTCGGCCTGGATGATGTCCGGGTTGTTGCTGTCGGACAGCACGAACACGTCGAAGCTCCGCACGTGGCCTGTCATGGCCACCGACTCGCAGGTGGCGCGCAGGCCGGCGAACACGGTGCGCACGTCCTCATTGCAGATGGGCATGATGATGGCGGTGCGCGTGGACGCATCCAGCGGGTAGTGCTGGACTTTTTTCGCCGACAGCGCGTGCCTGTCGCCGAAGAGAGTGACGTAAAAACCCATCATCGCGGTCATGAAGCCGGTCACCACCCAGGCCGAGAGCAGCGCAAACAGGCTGATCTGGCCATATTGCAGCCAGGCGTTGTCGTAGTCGGGCTGCATGTCGGCAAAGATGCTGGTCGCCAGCACCGTGCTGACCAGCGTCAGCAGCAGGAACACCGCGCGGCGGCGCCTGGCCGCGCGCTGCCAGGGCTCGGGCCGCGCGGCGGGCAAGGGGCGCAAGGCCGCCGGGTCGCCGGCCTTGAACATGGACATCAAGGGCAGCAACAGCGCGGTCGCCATGCTGTTCCAGAAACCGCGCCAGGGGCGCGGCACCATGGAGCCGCGGTTCAGCGGCGGCGCCGTGACCGAATTCGGATGACGTTCCTCGCGCAGCAGGCTGCGCGCGCCGGACGGTATCAGGGTGTGATCAGGTTGGTCCATGTTTCGCTTACGGTGTGGTTGTCGTGATTTCGTGAATGCGTACCGAATCGCCATGCCGGTCGACGCGGAAAAAGCTCGCCTCATAAGGCCGTTTGTCGGCGCGCCACAGCGTGTTGGCGGCGTTGAAGCGGATGTCCCGGTAGTTGTCGTAGGCCATCCTGGCCAGTTCGGCGGGCACGGCGTGGGAGGCTTCGCGCCAGGGCGTTAACGAGCGCTGGCGGGCCATTGCGGCCACATCGTCCAGGCCAAAAGCCTGCGCTTGCGCCGCCGCCAGCAGCAGCGCCGCAAGGCTGGCGCCGGCCGCCAGGCGGGCCAGGCGCAGGGCCGGGAAACCGCTTTGGAGAGACTGAAAAAAGGCTGGCATGCCATGACTAGGGCAAACCCTGTGCCAGTTTGGAAAAGCTGTTTTAAATCAACAGCTTGAGTGTGATACCTCATTTAACAAGATGTAATCCGACTCAAAAGCGCCCGGAATCGCCATTTTTGTCGCCAGTGAGCGACAACTTCCGGAGGTGGTTCGGTTAACTTGTTTTAAATCAAGGGCTTACGGGTGTCGCTGCCCAGCGACGGCGCGCAGCGAGCTGCGACAGGCTCAGCTTGCCGGGCCGGAATTCTCGGCCTTGAAGTGGCCCGGCGTGAGGCCGTGTTTTTGCATCAGCCGGTAAAACTCGGTGCGGTTGCGGTCCGCCAATCGGGCCGCGTCCGCCACGTTGCCGTCGGTCAGCTTGAGCAGGCCTACCAGGTAGTCGCGCTCGAAACGCTGCCTGGCTTCGGCAAACGTGAGCACCTGCACGCTGGGTGAGCGCAGGGCCCGCTGCACCAGCGCCAGCGGCACCAGCGGCGTGGTCGACAGCGCGCAGACCTGCTCCACCACGTTGTAGAGCTGCCGCACATTGCCCGGCCAGGCGGCCGTGCTCAGTGCCTTGAGGGCTTCGGGTGCGAAGCCGCTCAGGCGCTTGTCGTATTTGGCGGCCAGCTTGAGCAGGAAGTGGTTGGCCAGCAGGGGAATGTCCTCGCGGCGCTCCGACAGCGGCGGCAGGGTCAGCGTGACGACGTTGAGCCGGTAATAGAGATCGGCGCGAAACTGGCCCTCGGCCATGGCGGCGTCCAGGTCGCGGTGGGTGGCCGAGATGATGCGCACGTCCACCGGAATCGACTGGCTGGAGCCCAGCGGCCGCACCACGCGTTCCTGCAGCACGCGCAGCAGCTTGATCTGCAGGGCAGGCGGCATGTCACCGATTTCGTCAAGCAGCAAGGTGCCGCCGTCCGCCGCCTGGAACAGGCCCTTGTGGTTGGCCACCGCGTCGGTGAAGGCGCCCTTGACGTGGCCGAAGAGCTCGGATTCGAGCAGGGCTTCGGGGATGGCGCCGCAGTTCACCGCGACAAAGGGCTTGCTGGCGCGCGGGCCGGCCTGGTGGATGGCCTGGGCCAGCAGTTCCTTGCCGGTGCCGCTCTCGCCGCGCAGCAGCACGCTGGCGTCAGACTGCGCCACCATGCGCGCCTCGGCCAGGGCCTCGGCCATGCGGCTGGAGCGGCTGATGATCTGGCTCTGCCAGGCTTCGGGGCTGCCGCGTTTGGCCGGGCTGGCGGGGGCGCTCAAGGCCAGCGCCTGGGCGATCTTGTCGAGCAGGCCCTTGCCGTCAAAGGGCTTGGTGAGGTAGGTGAACACGCCGCGCTCGGTGGCCTCCACCGCGTCGGGAATCGTGCCGTGCGCGGTCAGCAGGATCACCGGCAGCGACGGATGCTGCCGGCGGATTTCGTCGAACAGCGCCAGGCCGTCCTTGCCGGGCAGGCGCACGTCGCTGAGCACCAGTTGCGGCCGCTCGATGTGGAGCTGGGTCAGGGCCGCTTCGGCCGAGGTGGCGGCCGTGACGCGGTAGCCCGCCGCGGTGAGCCGCATGGTGAGCAGGCGCAGCATGTCCGCATCGTCGTCCACGACGAGCAGGTGGGGCGAAATGGCGCTGCCGATGTCGTTCATGGCGTAGCGGGGCGAGGCTTGCCGGCGGCGGGCGCCGAGGCCGGCGCCGCGGGCGGGCGGCTGGTGAGGCTGCGTTCAATCGCCTTGAGCGCTTCCAGCCGTTCGTTGGTCTGGTCCAGCCGGCGCTGCACGTCGCGCAGTTGCTGGTTCTGCTTTTCCAGCTGTTCCTCGAGCCGGCGCTGCTCGCTGTAGCGCGACGCCAGCAGGCGGGCCAGCGGGTGCAGCGCCTGGGCGTCGGCATTGCCGAGCACGCGCGCAAGCAGTTCCTGGGCGCGTATCAGCTCAGGCAGCTGGCGCAGCTGGCTCAGCACCAGCGAGAGCTGCAGCTGGGCTTCGGGGCTGGCGGCGTCGCCAAGCCGGCTGGCTTCCTGGCCGAGTTCGGCCGGCGGCATGACGCGCACGCGTTCGGCGTAGGCCAGCATGCGCAGCGTCATGCCGCTGGCAAACACCACCGCTTCGGGAAGCGGCGTGCTTTGGCCGGCGCCGGCGCGCGCGGTGTCGGCGGCGGAGGCCGCGGCCCGGGTGGGCTGGACGGCCGCGGTGTCGGCGCCGCGCTCAGGGGCGCGGCCGCCGCTGCCGCACGCGGCGAGTAAGGCCGATGCCATCAGGGCCGGCAGCCAGCCGGGGAGGCGGGCGGCCAGCGCGGAAGGGGAGAAATCACTGCTTGGAAACATGGGGAAGCTCTATTCTGAAGTGTGCACCAGGCTGGTCCGGCATCAGGGTGATGCTTCCGCCGTGTGCGGCAATGTATTCATGCACGATTGAGAGGCCGATACCGCTGCCGCGGACCACGTCGGCCGGCTGGCGTTCACCGCGGTAAAAGGGCTCGAAAATCCGTTCCCGGTCGGCCATCGCCACGCCCACGCCCTGGTCGTGTACGTCGATGCGCACAAAACCCCGCATCGCGCTCAGCTCCAGCCGGATCATGCCTTTGGCCGGCGAGTAGCGGATGGCGTTGGACAGCAGGTTGGCCAGCGCGGTGCCGATTTTTTCGGCGTCTATTTCCATCACCAGCGGCTCGCCCACGACGGTGACCGTCAGCTCGCGCGCGCGCCACTGCAGGCGCTGGGCATAGACCTGTTCTTCCGTGAGCTGCAGCAGGTCCACGCTTTGCCGGTGCAGCTGGCGCGCTTCGAAGGCCGCGGTGTTAAAGCGCAGCAGGTCCTCGATCTGGCTTTGCAGGACGCCTGTGTTGTGCTTCAGGATTTGCGCGATCTCGCGCTGGTCGTTGCTCAGCGCGCCGGCCACGCCGTCTTCCAGCAGCGATACGCCTTCGCGCAGCGAGGCCAGCGGCGTCTTGAGCTCGTGCGAGATGTGGCGCAGAAAGCGCGACTTGTCGGCGTCCAGCTCGACCAGCCGCAGGCGCAGCCAGTTCAGCCGCTGCCCGACCAGCGCCAGGTCGGCCGGGCCCTGGATGGCGATCACCTGGCCGAGCCGGTTTTCGCCCAGGCCCACGATGGCGTTTTCCAGGCGGCGCAGCGGCAGCGTGAACCACACACCGAAAGCCAGGGCCATGGCGACCGCCAGCACGATGGCCCAGGTCACCTGCTGCGTCAGGCGCTGCCGGCTGGCCTCCAGCTTGCCTTCCAGTGATTTGTTGCGCTGCTGGATGGCTTGCTGCACCTGCACCGCGATGGCGGCGTTGATGCCCTCCAGTTCACGGAACTCCTGCGCCAGCTGGCGCTCGCGGTCCAGCGCGGTGTCGGACGGGCCGGTCAGCAGGCCGGCAATCGTCTGCAGGTGGGCGCGCCATTGCCGGGCCCTGACGGCGGGGATGTCCTCGCGCGCCAGCACCGCCAGGATGTCGCCGGCTTCCTTCAGTTCTTCGGCAAAACGCTCCCTGAGCACCCGGTCGTCGAGCACCACCGACTGCCGCGAAGTGCGCTCCATGGAGACGCTGCGCTCGCTGAGCGATTGCGCGGCGCGGCTGAGGTCCAGCGCCCGGGCGGCATTGTCGCGGCTTTGCAGCGAAAGCTCTTCCAGGGTGAACAGCGCCCGCAGCGAGGCGGCGCCCAGCAGCGCGGCAATCAGCAGGAAAGCGATGACCAGCAGTTGCCGGAACGAAAATCGCTGCAGCATGCGCGTCGGGTAGTGGAGCAAGGACGGCTTCAGGCCGCCACGGGGACGTCCCGCGTCAGGACTTCGCCGCGCAGCGAACGCTGCGTGGCCTGGGTGATGGTGATGTCGACCATCTGGCCGATCAGCCGCGGCTGGCCCTTGAAGTTGACCACGCGGTTGCATTCCGTGCGGCCCATCAGTTCGGTCGGGTCCTTGCGTGAGGCGCCTTCGACCAGAATGCGCTGCACCGTGCCCTGGCGGCTGGCGCTGATGGCGCGCACGCTGTCGTCGAGGGTGGCCTGCAGGTGCTGCAGCCGCCGCAGCTTGACCTCGTGCGGCGTGTCGTCGTGCAGCGCGGCGGCGGGCGTGCCGGGGCGCGGGCTGTAGATGAAGCTGAAGGAGGTGTCGTAGCCGATCTCGTCGATCAGCTTCATGAGCTTGTTGAAGTCGTCCTCGGTTTCGCCGGGAAAGCCGACGATGAAGTCGCTGCTCATGGCCAGGTCGGGGCGGATGGCGCGCAGCTTGCGCACCGTGCTCTTGTATTCCATGGCGGTGTAGCCGCGCTTCATCGCCATCAGGATGCGGTCGGAGCCGTGCTGCACCGGCAGGTGCAGGTGGTTCACCAGCTTGGGCAGCCTGGCGTAGGCGTCGATCAGGCTTTGCGTGAACTCGTTGGGATGGCTGGTCACGTAGCGGATGCGCTCGATTCCCGGGATGTCGGACACGTATTCAAGCAGCGTCGCGAAATCGGCGATCTCGGCGGTGCCGCCCATGGGACCTCGGTAGGCGTTGACGTTTTGCCCGAGCAGGGTGACTTCCTTGACGCCCTGGTCGGCCAGGCCGGCGACCTCCACCAGCACGTCCTCAAAAGGCCGCGACACCTCTTCGCCGCGGGTGTAGGGCACCACGCAGTAGCTGCAGTATTTGGAGCAGCCTTCCATGATGCTCACAAAGGCGCTGGCGCCCTCGACGCGCGCCGGCGGCAGGTGGTCGAATTTTTCGATCTCGGGGAAGCTGATGTCGACCTGCGGCTTGCCCAAGCGGGCCCGGCTGGCCAGCATTTGCGGCAGGCGGTGCAGGGTTTGCGGGCCGAAGACCACGTCGACGTAGGGCGCGCGCTGGATGATGGCCGCGCCTTCCTGGCTGGCCACGCAACCACCCACACCGATCAGCACGCCTTTTTCCTTCAGGTGCTTGACGCGGCCCAGGTCGCTGAAGACCTTTTCCTGCGCCTTTTCGCGCACCGAACAGGTGTTGAACAAAATCAGGTCGGCCTGCTCCATGTCCTGCGTGGGCTCGTAGCCCTCGGCCGCGTGCAGCACGTCGGACATCTTGTCCGAGTCGTACTCGTTCATCTGGCAACCAAAGGTTTTGATAAAGACTTTTTTACTCATGATCTGCTGGCGCTGGGCCGTAGGATTCGCCGTTAAAGGGGGAGGGGGCCCGGGCCCCGTGAAGAAGGGGGAAATGCCGTGGAAACGGCGAATGCCCGGGCGGGGAACTCAGCGCTTGTAGGCGGGCAGCTGGTCGTACGGCGTCTTGCCGTTGTCCGCCGGCGCCTTGCTGGCGCTGTCGGTCGTGAAGTTGAACAGCGTGGCGGTGCCGCCCGGCCGCTTTTCCTTGGCCTCTTCCGCGTTGAGGATCCAGACTTCATGCACCAGGCCGGTGTTGTCGCGCACATAGTTCACCAGCAAGGGCTTGTTCAGCAAGGGCGCGGACAGCGTGAAGTGGTTGTTGGTGTCGCGTATGCGCGCGCCCACCGAGAGCCGTTCCCGCTTGCCGTCGATGGAAATCACCGGTGGCGCCAGCACCACCATTTCGCCGCGTACGGCCTTGGCGGGGAACTGCCTGACGTTGGGTTTGACGGCTTCGGTGGAAGACGTGGCCTGGACGGCCTGGGGGCTCTGGTCGGTTTGGGCCAGGGCGGGCAGGGCGGCAGAGACGGCCAGTGCCAGGAGGAAGGGAGTCGGACGGAAGTTGCAGCGGTTCATGGTATGTGTCCAGAGGCTGTTGAATATCAAAAGGATAGCAAAGAACGGCCGAAGCGCGCCACAAAAGACCCGCAAAGGCCAAGAACACAAAGAACAAAGCCCCAGGGGAGGGGACCCTCTGGGGCTTTGAAAGTATTCTTGGTGGTCGTAGGTGGACTTGAACCACCGACATCAGCATTATGAATGCTGCGCTCTAACCAACTGAGCTATACGACCGACAGCCTCATATTATAGCCAAAACTGAGGGTATAAATCCACCCCCGTCCAAGCTCACTGCGTGTAGCTTGTTCCCCCCTCGAGGGGGCGGCGCCTGCGGTCTGGCAAAGCCAGTCCCGCGGCCCCTACTGGTTGGTGCTCACTTGTGTTTAAAAACCGGCTTGCGCTTGTTCACAAAGGCGTCCATGCCTTCTTTCTGGTCTTCGGTCGAAAACAGCGCGTGGAACAGGCGGCGCTCGAACATCACGCCGTCGCTGAGGCCGCTTTCAAAGGCGCGGTTGACGGCCTCCTTGGCGGCCATGAGGCTGGTCTGGCCGAAGCCGCAGATCATGAGGGCGGCGCCCAGGGCCTCGTCCATCAGCTTGTCCAGCGGCACCACGCGGCTCACCAGGCCCGAACGCTCGGCCTCCTGGGCGTCCATCATGCGGCCGGTCAGGGCCAGGTCCATGGCCTTGGACTTGCCCACCGCGCGCGGCAGGCGCTGCGTGCCGCCGGCGCCCGGGATGATGCCCAGCTTGATCTCGGGCTGGCCGAAGCGCGCGTTGTCGGCGGCGATGATGAAGTCGCACATCATGGCCAGCTCGCAGCCGCCGCCCAGGGCGAAGCCGCTGACGGCCGCGATCACCGGCTTGCGCACGCTGCGGATCTGCTCCCAGTTGCGGCTGATGTAGTCCTTGTTGTAGACGTCGGCAAAGGTGTAAGTGGCCATGGCGCCTATGTCGGCGCCGGCCGCAAAAGCCTTTTCGCTGCCGGTCAGGATGATGCAGCCTATGCCCTCGTCGGCGTCAAAGCCCTTGAGCGCCTGGCCCAGTTCGTCCATCAGCTGGTCGTTCAGGGCGTTGAGCTGCTTGGGCCGGTTCAGCGTGACGATGGCGACCTTGCGGCCGTCCGGGCCTTCGGTGCGGGTTTCAATGGTTTCGTAGGTCATGAAAGAGGTCCTTTGCCGGGAATACGGAAAAATGCTGGGGCAATGATGCCATGAGCCGGGACCCTGCCCGCCCCGCCGCGGGTGCTAGATTCGAGGCAGGAGAGCCCCGCCATGACCGATATCGCTTCCACCGCCGACCCCGTTGTTCTGTATGCCACGCAAGGCGCCGTGGCCGTCGTCACGCTGAACCGCCCGCAGGCGCTCAACAGTTTTACGCGGCAAATGCACCGCGAGCTCTGGGCCGCGCTGGACCGGGCCGAGGCCGACACGCAAGTGCGCGCGCTGGTGGTCACCGGTGCCGGCCGCGGCTTTTGCGCGGGCGCCGACCTGTCGGAATTTGATTTCGCGCCCGGCCCCAGCCTGGTCGAACGCGCCGACCCGGGCCCGCTGATCGACCAGGCCTTCAACCCCACGGCGCGCCGGCTGCTGGGGCTGCGCGTGCCCACGGTGGCGGCCGTGAACGGCGTGGCCGCGGGGGCGGGCGCTTCGCTGGCCATGACTTGCGACATGGCGGTGGCCGCCCCCGGCGCCAGCTTTATCCAGGCTTTCAGCAAGATAGGCCTGGTGCCCGATGCGGGCAGCAGCTGGCTGCTAGCGCAAAAGCTGGGGCTGGCCCGGGCCATGGGCCTGGCGCTCACGGGCGATAAGCTGCCGGCGGCGCAGGCCAAGGAATGGGGGCTGGTCTGGGAAGTGGCGGACGACGCGCTGGCCGCCGCCACGGCCCTGGCGCAGCGGCTGGCCGCGCTGCCGACGCGGGCCCTGGTGGCAACCCGGCAGCTGATGCGCGAGGGCCTTACGCGCACCCTGCACCAGCAGCTGGATGCGGAGCGCGACATGCAGTCGGCCCTGGGCCGCACACACGATTATTTTGAGGGCGTGGCCGCTTTCCTGGAAAAGCGGCCCGCGGTTTTCAAAGGCGAATAGATCAGGCCTTGGGCCCCAGCCACTGGTCCATCAGCGCCGCGTCCTGCACCGCCAGGCGCCAGGTGGTCAGCGCCGGCGGCATGGCCAGCTCCAGCCGCATCAGGCGCTTGTCGCGCGACACCAGGGCAATGACTTTTTTGGCGTCGCCGGCGTAGTGCGTGAGGTCGTCGAGCCGGCTCATGCGCCAGCCGCCGTCCATGCCCCGCGCCGCGGCCTTGGTGGCGGGTTCCAGCCCCAGCCATTCATCGCCGGCCGCAAAGCCGGCCCGCTCAGCCGCACCGCCGCGCAGCACCGTCTTGACCTGCACCACACCCTGGCTTTCGCCCACGCGCAGGCCCAGCCGGTGGGCCAGCTGTGCGGGCTCTTCCAGCACCGCTACGCCGTGCTGCTGCAGCAGCGCCTTGAGCGGCAGCTCGTCGCGCCCGTGGACCCAGCGGGCGAGTTCCGCCGCGTACGGCCTGTGCCCGGCCGCCGCGAGTTCTTCCGCGAAATCGGCCTCGCGCATGGGGCCGGCCCCGCAGCGCAGCCAGAGGGCGCGCATCACGTCGTCCAGCGTGCCGGCCTTGGCGCGCCGGTGTTCCCTGGCCTCGGCGCGCAGCGTGAGGTCAAAGCACAGCGCCACCAATGAGCCCTTGGTGTAGTAGCTCACCGTGGCGTTGGGCGTGTTTTCATCCTGCCGGTAGTACTTCACCCAGGCGTCGAAGCTGGCCTCGGCCACCGACTGCACCAGCCGGCCCGGGGTCTGCATGACCTGGTTGATGGTCTTGTTGAGCAGCTTCAAGTAGCCGGCGTTGTCCAGCAGGCCTGCGCGGCGCAGGAAGAGGTCGTCGTAGTAGCTGGTGAAGCCCTCGAAAAACCACAGCATCCGGGTGTAGTTTTCCCCGGTGTAGTCGTAGCTTTCAAATTCCGCGGGACGCAGGCGCTTGACGTTCCAGGTGTGGAAGTACTCGTGGCTGATCAGGCCGCGCAGCGTGGTGTAGCCCTCGGTGCTGCGCGCCTCGCCCACACGCGGCAGGTCCTGGCGCTTGCAGATCAGCGCGGTGGAGTTGCGGTGCTCCAGTCCGCCGTAGCCGTCGTCGACGGCATTGAGCATGAACAGGTAATGGCGGAAGGGCGCTTTTTTGGCGCCATGCCAGAAGCGGATTTCGGTTTCGCAGATTTTCTGCGTGTCGGCCAGCAACCTGGCGCCGTCGAAACTCGCCGTGGCGCCCGCCACCACCACGCGGTGCGGCACGCCGCGCGCCGTGAAGCTGCCGCTCCAGAAGGCACCCATTTCCACCGGGCAATCGACCAGCTCGTCGTAGTCGGCCGCCGCATAGCTGCCAAAGCCCTGTTTGTTGGTGTCGCGCGGCGCCAGGCCGGTGGCCAGCGACCAGCCTTTGAGTGACTTGGGCGCCGGGACCTCCAGCAGGTGTTCGGCCTTTTCCCGGCCCTGCACCCTCAGGCACAGGCTGGTGCCGTTGAAAAAACCGCGGTTCGCATCCAGCCAGGCGGTGCGCACCGAGTTGTCGTTGGCATACACCTCGTAGCGCAGCACCAGCGGCTTGGCGGGCGAGCATTGAACTTGCCAGCTGCATTTGTCGAGCTGCTCCACCGGTAGCGGCGTGTTGCCGGCCTGCCGGGCCTCGAGTTTTTGCAGATTTTTGGAGAATTCCCGCACCAGGTAGCTGCCGGGAATCCAGACGGGCAAGGAAACCCGCTGCAGTGCATCGGGCTGGGCGATGGTGAGGGTGACGCGAAAGAGATGGGCGTGAAGGTCGCCGATTTCGACGCGGTAGTGAACGGGGGGGCGGGTATTTCGTGTGGGGCCTGGCATCTTGTGCACAGAATACCCCAGGTCCGGGCCCGCCGGTCTTAGCGGGTCTTGGCGGCGGCCAGTTGCTGCTCGACCTGCTGCGCGTTGATGGCGCCGGGGACGCGCGAACCGTCCTCAAAAAACAGCGTGGGCGTGCCGGTGATTTTGTGTTTCCTGCCCAGGGCCAGGTTGCGCTCCAGCACGGAGGTGTCGCAGCTGCCCTTGGCGACCGGCTGGTCGCGCACCATCAGGTCAACCCAGGCCTTGCCCTGGTCCTTGGCGCACCAGACGTTTTTGGCCTTGTCGGTGGAGTCCGGGCTCAGGATGGGAAAAAGAAACATGTAAACGGTGACGTCGTTGACCTTTTGCAGGTCGCGCTCGAAACGTTTGCAATAACCGCAGTTGGGGTCTTCAAACACCGCCAGCTTGCGCTTGCCGTTGCCGCGCACGATGGTGAAGGCATCCTTGATGGGCAGGGCGGCAAAGTCGATGGCGCTGAGTTTTTCCACGCGCTCTTCGGTCAGGTTGCGTTTGGCCCGCACGTCGATGAGGTTGCCCTGGATCAGGAAGTTGCCCTCGGCGTCGGTGTAAAAAATATCGCTGTCGTTGATCCGGACTTCGTAGAGGCCGTTGATGGGCGTCTTGCTGATTTCATCGATCTTGGCGAAGGCGGGCATTCTTTCCGCCAGGTTTTTGCGGATCGCGGCTTCCTGCGCCAATGCGGAGCCCAAGCCGCAGGCCAGCAGGCCCAGGACGGTGATGGTTTTCAGAATTCTCATGGTCATTCCCGGTGTGTCGGCATTTTTCGGCCGGCCTGTTTCACAAAATTCAATAACTCACAAACCCGCAGCCTGCCGCGTCAGCCAGTTTTTCAGGAAACCGCTGCGTTCAAAGCCCTTCATACCCCAATTGCGCAAAGCCTGCCAGCGCCCGTCGGTCTGCGCAAAAAGCCCGTGCAAACCATCGGTCACCGCGCCCATGGCCGCGACGTCGGCCTTGCGGGCCCTTTCATAGCGGCGCAGCAGTTTTTCGTCACCCAGCCCGCGCCAGTACTCACGCTGCGCCAGCACACCGGCCAGGCAGGCCGCGTCGGCCAGGCCCAGGTTCAGGCCCTGGCCCGCCAGCGGGTGCACCGTGTGCGCCGCATCGCCGGCCAGCGCCCAGCCCGGACCTACCCAATGCCCTGCACTTGACAGCGACAGCGGCCAGCTGGCCCGCTCGCTGGTCAGCCGAAGCTTGCCAGCTTCCTGGCCGCACACGGCCTCCAGGGCCTTGCAGAATTCTTCAGGCGACAGTTTTTCCAGCGCGCCGGCGCGCTCCACAGGGACTGACCACACCAGCGCCGCCAAGTTCCCCTGGTCGCCGGATAAGGGCAGCAAAGCCAGGATATCGCCGCCGGCGAACCACTGGCGTGCCACGCCGCCGTGGGGGATGTCCAGCTCCAGCCGGGCGGCAATGGCTTTTTGCGGATAGGGTTTGACCGTCCAGTTGACCGGCCGCAGCCGGCCGAATTCGTCGCGGCTGGCGCTTTTCTGGCCTTCGCAGATGACCTGCAGCGCGGCTTTGGCCGGTTCGGCCACGGTTTCAATCTGCGGCTGGTAGCGCACCGCCTGCACCAGTTGCTGCTCCAGCGCCGGGACGTCCACAATCCAGGCCAGCGCGTCCTGGCCCACGCTGCGCGCGGTGAAATCGAGCTTGCCGCCGTCGTCGCCCCAGACCTGCATTTCCAGCACCGGCGTGGCAAAGGCTGCCTCGGGCCAGGCGCGCAAGGCTTCCAGCACGCCGCGCGAGGCGCTGTTCAGGGCGTAGGCGCGTACATCGGCGGGCTGCGCTCCCGCGGCTTTTTCAGGACGGGCGACCAGCGCAACGCGCAAACGCTCACGCGCCAGCAGCAGGGCCAGCGTGCGGCCTACCACGCCGTCGCCGCGGATACAGACATCAAAAGTCTTGGACATGCCCCATTTTAGAAGGCAGGGCAAAATCGGCGTTCCGGGCCAGCCCTTTTCCCTCCTTTCCCGCATTCACAAGGATTTGACGACGTGAGCCACGCATTGAACGACACACCGGCAAGCCCCGCCATGGCCGATGCCGCTTTTGACCTGAACGCGGTGATCTCGCGCCTCTATGTGTATCCGGTCAAATCCTGCGCCGGTGTCCAGGTGCAGGAGGCCTTGCTGACCGAGACCGGGCTGGAATTCGACCGCGCCTGGATGGTGGTGGACGACAAAGGGCATTTCCTCACGCAGCGCGAACTGCCGCGCATGGCGCTGATCAAGCCGCAGCTCAGGTACCACGACATGGTGCTGCGCGCGCCCGGCATGCTGGCCCTGCATATCGCCCTGGACCAGGTCGAGGAGCCGGTGCGCGTGACGGTCTGGAAGGACGAGGTCCAGGCCTACGACATGGGCCCCATCGCCGCCCAGTGGTTCAGCGACTTCCTGGGCCGCACGGCGCGCCTGGTGCGTTTCGATCCCGAACACAAGCGGGTCTGCAACACCGAGTGGACCGGCGGCCTGGAGGCGCTCAACCAGTTCAGCGACGGCTATTCGCTGCTGGTGCTCAGCGAGGCCTCGCTCGCGCAGTTCAATGAAAAGCTTGTTGCCGCGGGTGCGGCCGCCGTGGGCATGGAGCGCTTTCGTCCCAACATCGTGCTGGGCGACGCGGCCGGCGACCAAGGCCTGGCGCCGCATGACGAGGACCGCGTCGACCTGCTGCAGATCGCGACGGAGCAGGGCCCGGCGCAGCTCAAGCCCGTCAAGCCCTGCCCGCGCTGCCCGATTCCCAATATCGACCCGGCCACGGCGACCAGCAGCCCCGAGGTGGGCGACATGCTGCAGACCTACCGGCAGGACCCGCGCGTCAACGGCGCGCTGACCTTCGGCATGAACGCCATTGTGCTGGCCGGCATTGACCACCAGCTCAAGGTGGGCCAGGCCGTGGGCGCCAGCTACCGGTTTGAGTGACTTTTGACCGCCCGCAGCGGCGCATGGGCTGCGTGGGCTGCATGGGGCGTGTCGGGGGCTGCTGCGGGCGCTTGCGGCCCGGAATCGGCGCCGTCAAAGCCTGAGTCGGTCGCCAGCGGCATGGGATGTGTCGATTCCGGCTCCAGAAACCGGATGGGCCGGCGGGTACGCGCGGCCATGCTGTGCAGCAGGTCGGCCAGGGCCGCGGAAATTTCTTCATGGCTGCCCAGGCGCTCGCTAAAGAGCACGCCAGCGACATGGAACTGCAGCACCACCTCCGGTTTCAGGCCCTTGAGCGGCATCAGGCCGGCGGCGATCAGGCGAGCCGCCAGGTCGGTGACGGGCGCGCGCGATGAAACGCCTTCGAGGATCAGGCCGAAGCGGGCTTCGTCGATGCGCCCCACCGTGTTGACGTCGCGCAGGATGCGGCGCAACTTGATGACGCTGCGCAGCAGGCTCTGCTCGGCCACGGCCGTGCCCCAGGTCTTCTTGATGTAGCGGTAGTTGACCAGTTCGATGTAGACCACCGCGGCCGGCTCCTTGTGGCGCTGTGCCCGGCCCACCACCTGCTTGAAGCGGTCGTGGAAAAGGTGGGCGGCCAGCAGGCCGGTGAGCGCGTCCTGGCTGGACATGGCCTGCTCGCGCGCTTCCACCGCGTGGCGTTCGCGCGAACGCATGTTCAGCGCCACCAGCAGCAGGGGCACTTCAATCGCCAGCGCCGCCATCAAGCCGTATTGGGACAGCCACGACACCGAAAACAGCCCGAGGATGCTGGTGACGGTCATGAGCGTCACCAGCCCCAGCGGGACAAAGGCCGCCAGCACCCAGAAGCCGACGACGTCCTGGCGCCGCCACGTCATGAAGGCGCGGCTGATCCCCATGACCACCACCGCCACCAGGTAGGCGCTGATGAGGCGTACGCCCAGCCCGCGCTCCAGAACGAGATAGACCAGGGCCAGCGGCACGCCGGCCGCGCCGGTCCAGTAGGCCAGGCGCTCAAACCACCTGTGGCGCGAACCCGCGCCGCACAGGTGATGCACCACCAGCAGCGCCGAGCCGCCGCCCAGGATGGCCAGGCAGCCCTGTGCCATGTTGTTCCAGGCGCTGAAGTTGCTCCACAGCAAATGGCCGGCCACACCGGTCCAGGCCGCCACCACCAGCGCCATGATGGATGCGTAAACGGCATACCAGCCGTAGGCCTTGTCGCGGTAGACCCAGCTTTGGACGACGCAGGCGACGATCAGCAGTACCAGCGCGCCGAATACCACGCCTATGGCCAGGTATTCCAGCTGCAGCCGCTGCGCCAGGCTGCTGCGCGTGCTGACCTGGACCGGGATGCTGACTTCCGTCTGGTGCTGTATGCGCACGTAGACGTCGTACACGCCGTCGTTCGGCAGGTTGAGCTCGAACTGCCCGTAGCGGCCGGGCTCGGGCCAGCTGGAGACCGCCAGGGTGTCGCCGGCGGCCTGGGAAGTCCAGCCGCCCGTTGCGCTCGCACGCTGGTATACGGTCGCCAGGTCCAGCAAGGGCAGGGGAAAGGCCAGCAGCCAGTCCTGGTGCGAGCCGGAAGACCGGGCAAAGCGGTAATGCAGCCACAGCGCCGCCTGTGGGCCCAGCGAATGAATGGTGTCCGCGGCCGGCGGCACGAAGGCCGCGCCCGCCTTGCCCCCGCCGGCGACTTGTTCAATGCTGGCCTGGCCGCTGGCATCTATCCACATGAGGCCGCTGGTGCGCGCGTCCATGACCGGGTTCGCGTCGTTCAGGGCCATGACCGGCTGGGCCTGCGCCGGCCCGGCCTGCAGCAGCAAAGACCCGCCCAGCAAAAGGGTGGCGAAGGCCTGCCGTAAAACACCCCAACCCTGGCCGAACGCGCATCGAATACACTTCTCAGCCTGTTTTTGAAGGTTTCTCATGAGTTTGAAGTGCGGCATTGTAGGCTTGCCTAACGTCGGAAAATCCACCCTTTTCAACGCGTTGACCAAAGCGGGGATCGCGGCCGAGAACTACCCTTTTTGCACCATAGAGCCGAATGTCGGCATTGTGGAAGTGCCCGATCCGAGGTTGGCCCAATTGGCGGAGATCGTCAAGCCCGAACGCATTGTTCCGGCCATCGTCGAGTTTGTGGACATCGCCGGCCTGGTGGCGGGCGCCAGCACGGGCGAAGGCCTGGGCAACAAATTCCTGGCCCACATCCGGGAAACCGATGCCACCATCAATGTGGTGCGCTGCTTTGAAGACGACAACGTCATCCATGTGGCGGGCAAGGTGGACCCGATCTCCGACATCGAAGTCATCCAGACCGAGTTGTGCCTGGCCGACCTGGCTGCCGTCGAAAAAGCTCTGCAGCGCGTGACCAAGGTCGCGCGCTCGGGCGACAAGGAGTCGGCCAAGCTGGTCGTCATTCTCGAAAAATGCCAGGCCGCTCTCAACGAGGGCAAGCCGGTGCGCACCCTGGACTTCAGCAAGGAAGAGCTGCCGCTGCTCAAGCAGTTCTTCCTGATCACCGCCAAGCCCGCCATGTTTGTGGCCAATGTGGCCGAAGACGGCTTTGACAACAACCCGCTGCTGGACCGCCTGAAAGCCTACGCCGAAGCCCAGAAAGCGCCCGTGGTGGCGATCTGCGCCAAGATGGAGGCCGAAATGGCCGACATGGAAGAGGAAGACAAAAAAATGTTCCTCGCCGAGATCGGCCAGGACGAGCCGGGCCTGAACCGCCTGATCCTGGCGGCCTACAAGCTGCTGGGCCTGCAGACCTACTTCACCGCGGGCGTCAAGGAAGTGCGCGCCTGGACCATCCATGTCGGCGACACCGGCCCGCAGGCGGCCGGCGTGATCCACACCGATTTTGAGAAAGGCTATATCCGCGCCCAGACCATCGCGTTTGCCGACTACATTGCCTACAAGGGTGAGCAGGGCGCCAAGGACGCCGGCAAGATGCGCAGCGAAGGCAAGGAATACGTCGTCAAGGACGGCGACGTGATGAACTTCCTGTTCAGCAGCTGAGCGGCGAGGCTGCCGGCGTGCGCCGGCAGCGCATAAGGCCCCATGGCCGGCGGCGCGATGCAAGTCGCGCCACAATGCACAAGACGGCCCGCGCCAGGGCTGTTTGAAATCGGGCGCCCGGCGGCGCCGTCCCCGGCTTGTTGAACAAGCCGTCCCGTTAAACACTCGCTTTGAAAGAGAACACCATGTCCATCCAACGCATCGAAACCGGCCCCCGCATGTCCCAGGCCGTCATCCACAACAAAACCGTTTACCTCGCGGGCCAGGTGGCCGGTGATGACGCCGGCCCCGGCGTCTACGAACAGACCCGCAGCATCCTCGCCAATATCGACCGCCTGCTGGCGGCCGCCGGCAGCGACAAGTCGCGCCTGCTGAGCGCCACCATCTGGCTGACCGACATGGACAGCTTCGGTGACATGAACCGCGCCTGGGAAGCCTGGGTGGTGCCGGGCGCCACGCCGGCGCGCGCCACGGTCATGAGCCCGCGCCTGGCGGCGGCCAAGTACCACGTGGAAATCGGTGTGGTGGCGGCGCAGGGCTGATTTCCCCTTCACGCCATGACGGCATCGCCGCGATGACAGAACCCGTTCGCCTCGCCAAGCGCCTGGCCGAAATGCTGTCCTGCTCGCGCCGCGAGGCCGAGCAGTACATCGAGGGCGGCTGGGTCAGCGTCGACGGCGTCATCGTTGAGGAGCCGCAGTTCCGCGTGCTCGACCAGCAGATTGTGCTGGCCAAGGACGCCAGCCTGCTGGCGCTGGCACCCGTGACCTTGCTGCTGCACAAACCCGCGGGCTATGAGGCCGGGCAGGACGGCAGTGCGGCCTCCCTGGCTGCCTTGCTATCGCCTGCCACGCAATCACCCGGCGACAGTTCCGGCATCCGTCCGCTCAAAAAACATTTCTCGTCGGTGGAACTGGTGACGCCGCTGGCCACGCCGGCCAGCGGGCTGGTGGTGCTGACGCAGGACTGGCGCGTGACGCGCAAGCTGCGCGAAGACGCCCGTGTGATGGAGCATGAAGTCGTCGTCGATGTCGCCGGCGATATCAAGCCCGGCGGCCTGGAGCGGCTCAACCGCGTGGACCACGGCTTCACCTACAAGGGCGCGCTGCTGCCACCGGCCAAGGTCAGCTGGCAAAGCGAAACCCGCTTGCGTTTTGCCCTCAAGGGCGAAGTGCCGGGGCAGATCGCCTATATGTGCGAAAGCGTGGGCCTCACGGTGCAAGGCATGAAGCGGCTGCGCATAGGCCGTGTGGCGATGAGCCAATTGCAGCCCGGCCAGTGGCGCTATTTGCTTGCGCACGAGCGCTTCTGATTTATCCGGTCACCACGCCCGGAAACGCCCAGATCAGGCTGCCTGTCATTAGCAAGTAGCGCGCGAATTTTCCAACCGCCATGTAAGCCAGGCAAGGCCAGAACGGAAATTTGAGCCAGCCCGCGACCGCGCACAGCGGGTCGCCCACCACCGGCAGCCAGGCCAGCAGGCAGGCCTTCGGCCCCAGCTTCTCCAGCCAGCGTATCGCGCGGCCGTGGTGCGAGGAATGTTGGTACTTGTCCACCACCTTGTGGGCGCCGTAGCCCATCCACCAGTCAAGCGCGCCGCCCAGCGTGTTGCCCGCAGTGGCGACCAGCACCGCCGGCCAGAACATGGCGGGATTGAGTTTGACGAGCCCGAAGACCACGGGCTCCGAACCGAGCGGCAGCAGCGTGGCTGAAATGAAAGACACCACGAAGACCGTGCTCAGGCCGTACTCGGGCAAGGCCAAAATTTCTATCAGGCGGTGAATCCAGGCTTCCATATATGCATTCGAGTATAGGCAGAGCTGAACGCCCCGGCTTGTCGGGAAGACACTTACAAGTCCGCGCGGAAATTTCAATTGCTGAAATTTTGGGCAGGTACAATCGTGCCTCCTTTTTCAGCAAGCCCCAGTCCCTCATCCCATGAACATCGGCCCCTACGCTTTGGCAAACAACCTGTTTGTCGCGCCCATGGCCGGCGTGACGGACCGGCCGTTCCGCCAGCTCAGCAAGAAGCTGGGCGCGGGCTACGCCGTCAGCGAGATGGTGACCTCGCGCAAGGACCTGTGGGACAGCCTGAAGACCTCGCGCCGCGCCAACCATGAAGGCGAGGCCGCTCCCATCGCCGTGCAGATCGCCGGCACCGACGCGCAGATGATGGCTGAAGCTGCCGCCTACAACATAGACCGCGGCGCGCAGATCATCGACATCAACATGGGTTGCCCGGCCAAAAAAGTCTGCAACAAGTGGGCCGGCTCGGCCTTGATGCAGGACGAAACCCTGGCGCTGCAGATCGTGGAGGCCGTGGTCGCCGCATGCGCGCCGCAAGGGGTCCCGGTCACGCTCAAGATGCGCACCGGTTGGTGCCAGGCCGAAAAAAACGCGCTGGCGATTGCCCGCGCCGCCGAGAACGCCGGTGTGCAAATGGTCACCGTGCACGGCCGCACGCGCGAGCAGGGATACAAGGGCGCGGCCGAATACGACACCATTGCCGCCGTGAAGGCCGCGCTGCGCATTCCAGTGGTGGCCAACGGCGACATCAACAGCCCCGAGAAAGCCCGCGACGTGCTGGCCCGCACCGGCGCCGATGCCGTGATGATTGGCCGCGCGGCCCAGGGCCGGCCCTGGATTTTCCGCGAGGTGGCGCATTTCCTGGCCACAGGCACGCATCTTGCGCCGCCTTTGGTGGCCGAAGTGGAGCGCCTGCTGGTCGACCATTTGCGCGACCACTACGATTTGTACGGTGAGTTCACCGGCGTGCGCACCGCGCGCAAGCACATCGGCTGGTACGTGAAGTCCTTGCCCGGCGGCGAGGCCTTTCGCGCGCGCATGAATTTGCTGGAAGACTGCGAGGCCCAGCTGCGCGCGGTCAGTGGTTTTTTTGAGGGCCTGGGCACGCAGATGGACCGTATCCCGGCCGCTACTGCCGGGGCCGGCGAAGATGTTGAAGAGGGCGTGCCAGGGCAGGCACGGGCGAACAAAGATAAAAATCAGGAAGAAGCTGCTGCATGAGCAAGAAACACATCGAAGAGTGCGTACGCACCAGTCTGGAAGGCTATTTCAAGGACCTGCGCGGCACCGAGCCCGACGGCATGTACGACATGATGGTCAAGGTGGTGGAAAAGCCCCTGCTGGAGGTCGTCATGCAGCACGCCGAACAAAACCAGTCGCGCGCCGCCGAATGGCTGGGCCTGAACCGCAACACCCTGCGCAAGAAGCTGGTCGAGCACAAGCTCATCAAATAACAATTCCCGCCGCCCGGACCTTTCCGGGCTTTCGAACCGGCTCCCTTTTGAGAACACCACCATGAACGCACTGATTTCCGTTTCCGACAAAACCGGCATCCTCGAATTCGCGCAGGCGCTGCACGCCCTGGGCATCAAGCTGCTGTCCACAGGCGGCACGGCCAAGCTGCTGGCCGACGCCGGCCTGCCGGTGACCGAAGTCGCCGACCACACCGGCTTTCCGGAAATGCTGGACGGCCGCGTCAAGACCTTGCACCCCAAGATCCACGGCGGCCTGCTGGCCCGGCGCGATGTGCCCGAACACATGGCGGCGCTGGCAACCCACGGCATAGACACCATAGACCTGCTGGTGGTCAACCTCTACCCCTTTGAGTCCACCGTGGCCAAGCCCGGCTGTACGCTGGAAGACGCGATCGAGAACATCGACATCGGCGGCCCGGCCATGGTGCGCTCCGCCGCCAAGAACTGGAAGGACGTCGGCGTGCTGACCGACGCCTCGCAGTATGCGGGCGTGCTCGCCGAACTGAAAGCCGGCGGCAAGCTCAGCGACAAGACCAAGTTCGCCCTCTCGGTGGCCGCCTTCAACCGCATCAGCCAGTACGACGGCGCCATCAGCGACTACCTCTCCGGCATCCAGGCCGACGGCAGCCACGGCATGTTTCCCGGCCAGGCCAACGGCCGCTTCATCAAGGTGCAGGATCTGCGCTACGGTGAAAACTCGCACCAGCAGGCGGCGCTGTACCGCGACCTGTATCCCGCGCCCGGCTCGCTGGTCACGGCCAAACAGCTGCAGGGCAAGGAGCTCTCGTACAACAATATTGCCGACGCCGATGCCGCCTGGGAATGCGTCAAGAGCTTCGACCTCATCAAGGACGGCGCCGCCTGCGTGATCGTCAAGCACGCCAACCCCTGCGGCGTGGCCGTGGGCAAGGACGGCCTGGAGGCCTACAGCAAGGCCTTCAAGACAGACCCGACCTCGGCCTTCGGCGGCATCATCGCCCTCAATTGCCCGCTCGACGAGCGCGCCGCGCAGCAGATCTCCAAACAGTTTGTCGAAGTGCTGATGGCGCCCGCCTTCAGCCCGGAAGCGCTGGAAGTCTTCAAGAGCAAGGTCAATGTGCGCATCCTGCAGATAGACCTGCCGCCCGGCGGCGACACCGCCTGGAAACAGGGCCGCAACCTGATGGACGTCAAGCGCGTGGGCTCGGGCCTGCTGATGCAGACCGCCGACAACCACGAACTGGCCATAGGCGACCTCAAGGTCGTCAGCAAGCTGCAGCCCACGCAGGAACAGCTGCACGACATGCTGTTTGCCTGGAAGGTCGCCAAGTACGTCAAGTCCAACGCCATCGTGTTCTGCGCCGACGGCATGACGTTAGGCGTGGGCGCCGGCCAGATGAGCCGCATCGACTCGGCCCGCATCGCCTCCATCAAAGCCGCCAATGGCGGCCTGACCCTGCAGGGCTCGGCGGTCGCGAGCGACGCCTTTTTCCCCTTCCGCGACGGCCTGGACGTGGTGGTGGACGCCGGCGCGACCTGTGTGATCCAGCCCGGCGGCAGCATGCGGGATGATGAGGTCATTGCCGCCGCCAATGAGCGCGAGGTGGTGATGGTGTTGACTGGAGTCAGGCACTTCCGGCACTGAAATCCTCATTGCTGCGATGCGGCAATGAAGTCGTCAATGCCCGCTGCTCTTGAACCTCTCGCGAGCCCTTGAGAACATGTTTGTCGTGACAGGCAAACAATAGACTCTTGGACCGTGCTTCGACTCGCCGGAGACGAGCCTTGAAATGGTGACGATGGCGTTGATCTCAGGTCCCGGGTCTTTCGGGGGGTAATCGTTCAACAGAGGCACTTGCCATGTGACGGTTTGCCGGGGCAAGAGCCATTTGCGCTGCAGGCAAGGGAACGCGCTTTCCATATCCTTGGCATTGATCGCGCCGCCATTCTTTGCGCGTAGGGCGTCTGTGAACCCAGGCGCCAGCAAGTCCGCGAGGTCGTACGCGCCGATGGAGAGAAAGGGAACCGGGAAAACAGTGGTGTTCCCCACTTTGACTGTGCAGCTTCTTAAATGGTCCGGCGCGAAATGAACCTCCACCGCCATGGCTTTGAGCGGCACGGGCTCCATGATTCGTTGCATTACAAGGGAAGACGCCAGCAAGGCGTTCTTGAACCTTGCCTGCCCGATAAACCAGAACCTGAAAACATAATCACCGTCGTACCGGTTCAATCGCCAACAAAGCCATGTGCCTGACAGGATAAGCGCCCAAACAGGAACGTTTGCTTCCATCCATGCCCGCGCCAGGAGCCCGCCCAGCGCGACCAGGGCAATCAGCGGGCTTGTTAGAAAATCGCGCAGTCTTGCAAGCTTGGGCTTTTGCTTGGCCCACCACGTCGTGGCTTTTTCCCGCCAGTAGAGTTTGGAGTACCGTTGGGGAATGAGGATCCAGCGAGCTTTCTCAAAATTGACGCCGGTTTTTCCGAGATACCAAAATGCGAATGGCTTTTCCTGGTTGTAGGCAACCAGAGCATCTTTGATCAGGCTCTGTATGTCGGAGCGTTTTGCATCAAGCTGTTCCGGAATGGTCAGTGTCGTGATGTCAATTGTCTGTTGGGTTGAATCGGACGCGCGCATGGCACGTGTCACATCGAAGCGGACAATCTGTTTGTCTTGAACAAGCGCAAATGTTCGGCCGTGCCCCATCCCGAATCCCTGGATGTAGTACAGCGCCGCACCGCGCGCTCTGTCAATGAAGCGCTGGTTCAGATAGTCAAGGCATCCCCAGTGCGGATGGCGCTGCAGAAGATCGACTAAACACTGGTGTTCCGCAACCAGCTCCGTGGGCCCACCGGGTGGGCAATTGTCAACTTCAAAAGCCATGAATAGCTTTTTTCTCTTGGCTGACAGCTCTCGCCTTTTTCAGTTCCCGGCAAAGAACTTCGCCGCGGCATCCACCGTGGCGTCGATATCCGCCGCCGTGTGCGCCGAGCTGACGAAACCCGCTTCATACAGCGCGGGCGCGTAATAAACCCCGCTCTCCAGCATCGCATGGAAGAAGCGGTTGAACGACGGCCCATCGGTGGTCATCACCGTGGCGTAGTTCTGCGGCAATTGCCCCATCAGGAAAAAGCCGAACATGCCGCCTTCGCTGTCGCCGCAAAACGGCACGCCGGCCTTGGCGGCCGCTTGGGTGAGGCCGGCGACCAGGGTGCGGGTGCGTTCGCTGAGTGCTTCGTAAAAACCGGGCTTGGCGATTTCGCGCAGGGTTGCCAGGCCGCAGGCAGTGGCGACCGGGTTGCCTGAAAGGGTCCCGGCCTGATAGACCGGGCCCAGAGGAGCCAGTTGCTCCATCACGGCGCGGGTGCCGCCAAAGGCGGCCAGCGGCATGCCGCCGCCTATGACCTTGCCCATGACCGTCATGTCGGGCTTGAAGCCGGGGATGCCGCGGGCGTAGACGCTTTGCGCGCCGCCCAGGGCCACGCGAAAACCGGTCATGACTTCGTCGAACACCAGCAGCGCGCCGTGCTGCGTGCACAGCTCGCGGCAGCGCTTCATGAAAGGCAGGCTGGCGCGCACGAAGTTCATGTTGCCGGCGATGGGTTCAATCATCAGGCAGGCGATGTCCTTGCCGTGCAGGGCAAAGGCTTCTTCAAGCTGGGCCAGGTGGTTGTATTCGAGCACCAGGGTGTGCTGCACCACTTCGGGCGGCACGCCGGCGCTGGTCGGGTTGCCGAAGGTGGCCAGGCCCGAGCCGGCCTTGACCAGCAGGGCGTCGGCATGGCCGTGGTAGCAGCCCTCGAACTTGATGATCTTGCTGCGCCCGGTGGCGCCGCGCGCCAGGCGGATGGCGCTCATGGCGGCTTCCGTGCCCGAGCTGACCAGCCGCACCATTTCGAGCGAAGGCACGAGCCGCACGATTTCTTCGGCCAGCTCGACCTCGCGTTCGGTGGGCGCGCCATAGGAAAAGCCCTCCAGCGCGGCTTTTTGCACGGCCTCGAGCACCGCCGGGTGGCCGTGGCCCAGGATCATGGGACCCCAGGAACCGATGTAGTCGATGTAGCGTTTGCCGTCGGCATCCCAGAAGTAGGCGCCCTGCGCGCGCTGCACGAAGCGCGGCGTGCCGCCCACGGCCTTGAAGGCCCGGACCGGGGAATTGACCCCGCCGGGGATCAGCTTTTTGGCGCGTTCAAAGAGGGCGTCGTTTCGGGAGGCTGCCTGGGGGGTTGCGGGCTTAGTGTTTGGTGGTTCCATTGGGGGGCAGGTCAAGAGAGGGTTTGGACGTCAGCTCGACGTCGTCATTGGCGTCGCCCGCTTCCTCCCCGGATTCGTCGTCTTCGGGGTCAACGTCGGCCTGCGCCCAGAACAGGCGGTCCGGCACGATATTGCCCATGCCGGGGTGAAAACCGGCGTCCAGGCTGTGGTCCAGGAAGGTCAGGGCTTCGGCGGTGGCCGCCTGCAGGTCGTGGCCGTTAGCCAGCAGGGCCGAGAGCGCGGCGGACAGGGTGTCGCCGGCGCCGGCGAACACGGCCTCGAAGCGCTCGAATTTTTCGCTGTAAAGCACCGCCTGCGGCGTGGCCAGCACGTTATCGATGAACTGGTCGGGCATGGGAACGCCGGTGACCAGGGTATAGGGCACGCCGAGGTCGGCGGCGGCTTTGGCGATGTCGCGGGCCGTGGGATTGCGCTCGCCCGGCCAGTCGGGCAGCAGCCAGCGCCACAGGCTGCTGTGGTTGCCGACCAACACCGTGGTTTGCGGCAGCATCAGCTCGCGAAAGGCGTCCAAATAGCTGTCGATTTCGCTTTCTTCCCACCAGGAGAGGTTGGGCATGTAGGCAATCAGCGGCACATCGGCATAATCCGAGGCGATTTCGGCGATGGTGGAGATGTTTTCGGGGCTGCCGACAAAGCCGACCTTGATGGCCGACACCGGCATGTCTTCCAGCGCCGAGCGGGCCTGGTCTGTTACAGCTTCTTCGTCGAAGGCGAAGTGGTCGAAGATTTCGGCCGTATCGCGCACATAGGCGCCTGTTACAACCGCCAGCGCATGCGCGCCGGCCGAGGTGATGGAGGCGATATCCGCCGTCAGCCCGCCGGCTCCGCTGGGGTCGTTGGCATTGAATGTCATGACGCAGGCCGGTGATGCGTCGGTGTCCTCGATTTGGAGCTGTCGGCTGTCCAGTTGAGGTGTTTTGGGGTTTGCCATAGGCTGCGATTTTGCCTTGTACGCGAATAAGCAACGCCGCCTCGATACAATTGTTGCATTCTATTCGAAGGCAACTTAAGCTGTGACTCAATCAACGACGTGGATGTGTTTAATTTGTGGCTGGATTTACGACGAAGCTGCCGGCGCGCCCGAACATGGCATTGCTCCCGGGACGCCATGGGCCCAAGTGCCCATGAACTGGACCTGCCCCGAATGCGGCGCGCGCAAGGAAGACTTTGAAATGGTTCAGATCTAAAAATGTCCGGATACCAGCCTGGACAATCGCAGACCGGCGCCAGCCGCCGGTGCCTGCAACATGAGGAGCATAGGCAGTGAGCATTCCCAGTTCCGGACTGAAGGTTTTGGTCATCGATGACAGCAACACCATCCGGCGTAGCGCCGAGATATTCCTGAAGCAGGGCGGGCATGAAGTGCTGTTGGCCGAAGATGGGTTTGATGCCCTTTCCAAGGTCAACGACTATGAGCCCCACCTGATCTTCTGCGACATCTTGATGCCCCGCCTCGACGGCTATCAAACCTGTGCGATTATCAAGCGCAATGTGAAGTTTTCCAACGTTCCCATTGTGATGCTGTCCTCCAAGGACGGCGTTTTCGACAAGGCGCGCGGTCGCATGGTGGGCTCTCAAGACTACCTGACCAAGCCTTTTACCAAAGATCAGCTGCTGCAGACCGTTCAGGAACTGGGCAGCGCCAAACAAGGAGTAGTGTGATGGCAATCAAGAAAATACTGGTAGTTGACGACTCCAAAACCGAATTGATGTTTCTGACCGATCTGCTGGTCAAGAACGGTTTCACGGTCAAAACTGCTGAAAATGCGGAAGATGCGTTCCGGCGCCTCGCAGAAGACAAACCCGAGCTGATCCTCATGGATGTGGTGATGCCGGGCCAGAACGGCTTCCAGCTCACGCGTGCCATCACGCGCGATCCGCTGTACTCCGATATCCCCATCATGATGTGCACCAGCAAGAACCAGGAAACCGACCGGGTCTGGGGCATGCGCCAGGGCGCCCGCGACTACATCACCAAACCGGTGGATGCGGATGAGCTGATGGCCAAGATCAAGGCCCTCGGCTGATTTACGGCGTAAAACCAAAGCATGGCGAACAGACAAGCCCTTAGAGAACTACAAACCCGGCTGGCCGACAGGTTGCAGATTGCGCGTACGCAAGGCGTTGCCGCGTCCTGGCTGGCCGTGGAAGCGGGCGGAAAAAAATACCTGTTTCCCCTGAGCCAGTCCGGTGAAATTTTCCCCTGGGTCAACACGCAGCCTGTTCCGTACACGCAAAACTGGTTCGCCGGCGTTGCCAATCTGCGGGGCGGCCTGTTCGGCGTGGTGGACCTCGCCAGCTACGTGAGCGGCCAGGCACCTCCCCCCAAAAATGAACTCGCGCGCACCGACTCCCGCCTTGTGGCGCTCAACAGCGCGCTGGAAGTCAACTGCGCGCTGCTGATCGACAAGCTCTCCGGGCTGCGCAACCAGGACGCCTTCAGCGATTTCTCCGAAAAAGCGCCCGACGCGCCCGATTTCTTTGGCAACCAGTACGTCGACCTTAACGGCGCGACCTGGCAGGAAATCAACCTTCAGTTGCTTGCACAGCAAGCGCATTTTTTGACGATAGGCGCATAGCGCACACTGTTTCTCCCCGGAAGGCTCACCATGTCTGTAATTGAAAATATCCAGAAGCTGTTTAAAACAAAGTCCGTCCAGCCCGAGGACAGCATGGACATGGCTTCCGTCGGCACGCCGGACCCCCTGGCGACCGGCGCCATGGATGAGGCCTCCCTGCAGACCGCCACGGTGCGGCAGGCGGACGGCAATGATGATGCGTTTGGCTCCAGCCGCATCGCGAGCGCCGAGGAATCGGCGTCCGTCGCCAATCCCGAGCTCCTGAGCCTGCCCCTGCTGGGCCGCAAGACCATGGGCCAGCACCAGCGGATTCTGGTGTTTTTCCTGGCGGTGTCGGTAGCGGTGCTGGGTACGGTGACCTTCCTGGCGCTGAACCAGGCGGACAAAGTGGCTCAGCAGGTGGCGGCAACCGGCCAGTCCCTGATGCAGTCGCAGCGTCTGGCGAAATCGGTGTCGCAGGCGCTGGTGGGTAGCGCCCAGGCCTTCCCCGACGTGCGCGAAAGCTCCGACGTGCTGGCCAAAACCGTGCGCGGCCTGAAGGCCGGTGAAGACAGCCTGCGCCTGGCGCCGGTGAGCGAAGACCTGCAGCCCGACGTCGAAAAAGTCACCCCCTTCATGGAGCGCGCCGAAAAGAACGCCAAAACCGTGATGGGACAGCAAAACATCCTGACCCAGGTGGGTAACGCTCTGCGCACGATTAACCGCCAGTCCTCGGACCTGCTGGAAATCGCCGAAACCGTGTCCTCGCTCAAGCTCCAGCAGAATGCGGCGCCTGCCGAAATTTCCGCCTCCGGCCAGCTGGTGATGTTGACCCAGCGTATCGGTAAATCCGCCAACGAGTTCTTGACCATGGAGGGTGTGAGCCCCGAAGCCGTGTTCCTGTTGGGTAAGGACTTGAACTCCTTCAAGGAAATCGCCCAGGGCCTGCAGGAAGGCAGTCCCGAACTGCGACTGGCCGGCTCCAAGGATCCGCAAACCCGCGAACGCCTCGAGGCCCTGATGGCGCTCTACGAGCAGACGCGTGTGCAGGCCGGCGCCATTCTGGGCAACTTGCAGGGCCTGGTGTCCGCCCGTGAAGCGCAATCCTCCATCATTGCCGACAGTGAGCCGCTGCGCCGGGGCCTGGAAGACCTGCAGAGCAAGCTGTCCTCCCAGACCGGCCTGGGCGCCACCGCCCTGACGACCCTGGTGGTCGCCGCCGTCTTTGCACTGCTGTGCGCCGCGGGACTGGCCAAACTGCAGGTGGAGGACAGCAAGCAGCGCCAGGCCGTTGCTGAAACCCAGCGGCAGGAAGCGAAAGGGCAGGAGCAGGACGCCAAGCGCGTCAACGACGCCAACCAGGCCGCCATTTTGCGTTTGATGAATGAGTTGCAGACAGTGGCTGAAGGCGATTTGACGCAGGAAGCAACCGTGACCGAGGACATCACCGGCGCTATCGCCGACTCGGTGAACTACACGGTGGAAGAGTTGCGACAGCTGGTGGGTAACGTGCAGAACACGGCAACACGCGTGGCGCAAACGACGGCCCAGGTGGAAAGCACTTCCACCGAACTGCTGGCGGCGTCCACCGAACAGCTGCGCGAGATTCGCGAAACCGGCCAGTCGGTGCTCGACATGGCGTCCCGAATCAATGAAGTGTCCACGCAGGCGCAGGAATCTTCCCAGGTGGCGCGCCAATCGCTGACCGCCGCAGAATCCGGCCTGCAGGCCGTGCAGAACGCCATCGGCGGTATGAACTCCATCCGCGACCAGATCCAGGAAACCTCCAAACGGATCAAACGGCTGGGCGAATCGTCCCAGGAGATTGGTGAAATTACCGAGCTGATCTCGGACATTACCGAACAGACCAACGTGCTGGCGCTGAACGCGGCCATCCAGGCGGCGTCAGCCGGTGAAGCCGGACGAGGCTTCTCGGTGGTTGCGGAAGAAGTGCAGCGACTGGCTGAACGCTCCGCGGACGCCACGCGCCAGATTTCGGCCCTGGTGAAAGCCATTCAGACCGACACCCAGGATGCCGTGGCCGCTATGGAACGCTCCACGCAGGGTGTGGTGGAAGGGGCCAAACTGTCCGATAACGCGGGTACCGCGCTGACCGAGATTGACCAGGTGTCACGCCGCCTCGCCGACCTGATTGAGCAGATTTCCAACTCCGCCTCCCGCGAAGCCGCTTCGGCCAACGTGGTGGCCGGCAACATCCAGCACATTTTCGCGGTGACGGAGCAAACCGGAGAAGGTACCCGTTCCACGGCGCAGCAGGTGCGCGATCTTTCCCGCATGGCTGAAGAGCTGCGCCAGTCGGTGTCCCGATTCAAGATCGCCTGATGCTGATGCCTGTTTGCCCGTCATGCGCTGACCGCCGCCTTAGCCTCTGACACCGATTCCAGAACCGGCCCGCTATTTATGCAATCCAACGTCCCGAACTCAACCGCTGCCGAGCTCGATCTTGCCGTCAACGACCTAGGCCCTCTCGCATGGGTGCTTGACGAACTTCGCAAGTCGCTCGATGGCGCTGCCAAGGCGCTCAAGCGTTTCGTGCGGGATGCCGAAGCCGCTCGCGGCTCCGACCTCGCGGCGGTGGACGCCAGCCAGCTGCGGATTGCCCGCCAGCAGCTGCACCAGGCGGTGGGCGCGCTCGAGATGGTGGGCCTGGCCGGTCCCGCGCTGGTGCTGCGCGCGATGGAAGCGGCGGTGCAGAAGTTCGTGCAACAGCCCGAGCAATGCAACCAGGAAGCCGCCGGCAAGATCGAACGGGCCAGCTTTGCCCTGACCGAATACCTCGAGGGTGTGCTGGCCGACAAGCCGATCTCGTCCGTGTCCCTGTTCCCCCAATACCGCGACGTGCAGGAATTGCTGCGCGCCGACCGCATCCATCCCGCGGACCTCTGGCCTTTCGAATGGCGCTGGCTGGAGCCCGAACTGGCGGCCGCCAGCGAGCCGCGCAACTACGACGACAGCGCGCGCGCCGTGCTGGACCAGTCGGTGCTGCAGATCATGAAGGGCAAGGCGCCGCAAGCCGCCAAAAGCCTCAAGGAACTCAGCCTGGGATTCGCGGCCCGGCAGGCCGACCGCCAGCCCCGCATCTTCTGGAAGATAGCCGCGGCTTACTTTGAAGCGGTCGCCAACGACTTGCTCGGCTCGGACCTGTACGTCAAGCGCGCCGCTTCGCGCGTCCTGATGCAGTACGCCTCGCTGGCCAAAGGCGACACCTCCGTCTCCGAGCGCCTGGCGCAGGATTTGCTGTTTTTCTGCTCGCAGGCGGTCTCCGCGCGCGCCAGCGATACGCCGGTGCTGTCGGCGGTGCGCTCGGCCTACGGCCTGAACCGCTTCAAGCCTGTCGACTACGAACTCGTCCAGTTCGGGCGGTTCGATCCGGCCCTGCTGGCCCAGGCGCGCAAGCGCATCACCTCGGCCAAGGAAACCTGGTCGGCGCTGTCCGCCGGCGATGCCAACAAGTTCAAGTTGGTCAGCGACCAGTTCAGCCTGGTGACCGACTCCCTGCTCAAGCTCCATCCGCCCAGCGAGCCGCTGGCGCAGGCGCTGAGCAAGGCCGTCGAGACCGTGGTGCGCTCGGGCCAGGCCCCCGGCATTGAACTGGCCATGGAAGTGGCCACCTCGGTGCTGTACCTGGAGGCCGCGTTTGACGACCTGGACCCCAACGACCCGCAACTGGCGGTGCGCACGGCCAATCTCGCGGAGCGCCTGGAGGGCGTGCGGGCCGGCGGGCAACCCCAGCCGCTGGAAGGCTGGATGGAAGAGCTGTACCGCCGCGTCAGCGACAAGCAGACCATGGGCAGCGTGGTCGGTGAATTGCGCGTTTCCCTCGGCGAGCTCGAAAAATCGCTGGACGTGTTCTTCCGCAATCCGCAGGACAAGGTGACGCTGCAGGCGGTTCCCGGGCAGCTGTCGCAGATGCGCGGCGTGCTGTCCGTGCTGGGCCTGGACCAGGCCTCGCACGCGGTGCTGCGCATGCGCGACAGCGTCGAGCAGATGCTGGTCACCGAAATCGACGAACAGCAGGCGCGCGCCGCCGGCACGTTTGAGCACCTGGGCAACAACCTGGGCGCCCTGAGCTTTCTGATCGACATGCTGAACTACCAGCCCGCGCTGGCAAAGAAGCTGTTTGTCTACGACGACCAGAAAGGCGAGCTCCGGCCGCTCATGGGACGTGCGCAGAATGCGGCGAGCGCCGCTTCGGCCGTCACCGTCAACAGCGACATGCTGTCCCAGGAAGTCATTGCCGTGGTGCAGGACGCCGGCCAGGGCGAAGCCGATGCCAGCCTTACCATCAAGCTCGACACGTTGGCGACCCATGCGGCGCTGGCCGAACAGCCGGCCCTGGCGCAAACCGCCCGCGAGGCCGCCGTGGCCGTGTCCGCAAGTGATGCAGATGCCGCCGCCACCGCACTCACGACGCTGGCGTTCACCGTGGCCCCGGCACCGGCCGCGCCTGAACCCGCGGCCGAGTCCGACGATTTTGAAGAAGACGACCTGCGCGACATCTTCCTGGAGGAAGCGCGCGAGGTGATAGGCAACGGCCGGGAAGCCCTGGCCGCGCTGGCCTCCGATCCGGCCGATGTTTCGCAGCTCACTGTGCTGCGGCGCGCTTTCCACACCCTCAAGGGCAGCTCGCGCATGGTGGGGCTCAACGAGTTCGGCGAAGCCGCCTGGTCGCTGGAGCAGATGCTCAACACCTGGCTGGCCGACCAGAAGGCCACCACCGACGAGTTCAGGGCCCTGTCCGGCGAGGCCATGAGCGGTTTCGCCGACTGGATCGCCGACATCGCCGCCAACAAGGACGGCGCCTGGTCCGCATCGGTCTTCCGCGCCAGCGCCGATGCCATGCGCACCGAAGGCCGCTACGTACCGCTGGTGCTGGGCGCCAGGGCGGCCGCTGCCGCGCCTGTCGCAGCTCCCGCCGCTGAACCGGCTGCCCCCGAAGCCTTTTCCCTGCCCGACTTCGAACTGGATGCCGGCGCGCCCGAGGCCGCCGGCCCGGCGACCGCCGAAGCAGCCGCACCCGCCGGTGACCTGGACTTTGACCTGGTGTTCGGCGATGCCGCCGCGCCGGCCAAGCCTGCTGAACCGGTAAACGCGCCTGCGGCCGAGATGGAGATTGCGGGCATCGATTTCGACAGCTTGTCGGCGATTTCCGTGGATGCCGGCGTTCCGGCAGCCCCCGCCGCCGCGGAGCCCGTTGCGGCAGCCGACGCCGGAGCGGCGCTCGAACTGAACGGGGTCGAAGATATCGAACTGTCCGACGCGGATTTTGAGAAACACTTCCACGCCGAAGCGGCCGAGCCCGCCAAAGTCGAGCTGGCCGACGACCTGAACTTCGATTTCCCGGTTACGCCGCCGCAAGCCGCCGTGAGCGAGCCCGCTCCCAGCCTGCCGCAGGTCGAAGCGCTTGATGCCCTGGACCGCGTCGAAGCCACCGACAGCGCGATGTCGGCCGAGGGCGGCGATGAGCAGGTCAAGGTCATAGGCGCTTTGCGCATCAGCATCCCGCTCTACAACGTCTACCTCAACGAGGCCGACGAGTGGTCGCGCCGGCTGGTCACGGAAGTGGCCGAATGGTCGCTGGAGCGCAACCAGCCCGTCAGCGATTCCACCGTGGCCCTGGCGCACTCCCTGGCCGGCAGCTCCGCCACGGTCGGGTTCGACGCCCTGTCCGAAATGGCCCGCGCGCTGGAACAGGCCTTGCAGCAATCCCGCGCGCATCACCGCAATGGCGCCGCCAAGTATGGCCAGGTGTTTGTGGATGCGGCGGAAGATATTCGCCGGCTGCTGCACCAGTTTGCCGCCGGTTTCCTCAAGGAGCCGGACGCCGGCGTTCTTGATCGCCTCAAGCAGCTTGATTTCTCCGACTCGGTCCTGCCGCCAGGCACCGACTTCTCTGAGTACGATTTCGAATCCGAGTCCGTCCTGCCGCAGGAGCCGGCCGTGGAACCCGAGCCGTTGCCGGAACCCGAGCCCGAACCGGTAGTGATGCAGGTCGTCGAGGAAGCGCCGCTTATCGAGGTTCCAGCACCGGCACCAGCGCCCGTGCAGGCCGCGCCTGTGCCGCCGCCTGTCGCGTTTGTAGCTCCCCCCGTGGCCGTCACCCCACCGGTGCGCTTGGCCACGCCGGCGCCCACGGCCCAGAACTTCGAGGACGAAGAGGACGAGGAAATCGACGCCGTCGATGCCATCGACCCCGACCTGTTCCCGATTTTTGAGGAAGAAGGCGCCGAGCTCATGCCCCAGCTGGGTGGCGCGCTGCGGCAGTGGTCCGCGCGGCCCGACAACCAGGGTGCGCGCATGGAGGTGCTGCGCGCGCTTCACACGCTCAAGGGCAGCGCCCGGCTTGCCGGCGCCCTGCGCCTCGGTGAAATGGCGCACCGGATTGAATCCGAAATCGAGTTCCTCGGCTCCGACGCCGCGGCCTCGGCGGAGTTCGACGCCCTGATCAACCGTTTTGACGCGATGGAAGCCGCGTTCGAGGCGCTGCGCAACGCCGATGCGGCGGCCGCCGCCGCGCCCGTGCAGCTGGCCCCCCTCGCCGCCGCGCAGCCCGAGCCCGTCTCCGCACCGGCGCAAGCCGACGCAACGCCCGACGCTCCCGAGGCGGCTGCGGACAGCCCCGCGCCGGCTGCTGCTCCTGCCGCTGGCGGTTCCCGCAAGCTCTCCGTGCCGGCGCCGCAGGCCATGGCCATGCAGCCCTTGCGGCAAGCGGCCAACGCCTCGATACGCGTGCGCTCCCAGCTGCTGGACCGCATGGTCAACCAGGCCGGCGAGGTCATGATCACGCGCTCGCGCCTGGAGGCCGAGCTCAGCCAGCTGCGCGGTTCGCTCAACGACATGAGCGGTAACTTGAACCGCTTGCGCCAGCAGCTGCGTGACATCGAACTGCAGGCCGAAACCCAGATGCAGTCGCGCCTGGCACAGGCCAAAGAAGCCCAGGCCGGGTTCGACCCGCTCGAGTTCGACCGTTTCACGCGCGTGCAGGAACTGACGCGCATGATGGCCGAATCCGTGAACGACGTGGCAACCGTGCAGCGCACCTTGCAGCGCACGGTGGAAGCCACCGAGGACGACTTGATCGCCCAGGCCCGCCAGACCCGTGAGCTGCAGCGCGACCTGCTGCGCACGCGCATGGTGGAGTTTGAAGGCATCTCCGAGCGCCTGTACCGCGTGGTGCGCCAGGCCTCCAAGGAAACCGGCAAACAGGTGAAGCTGGACCTGCTGGGCGGCACCATCGAAATGGACCGCGGCATGCTGGACCGCATGACGCCCGCCTTCGAACACCTGCTGCGTAACTGCGTGGCCCACGGCATTGAAAGCACCGAGGTTCGCACCAGCGCCGGCAAGGACCCGGTCGGTGTGATCACCGTCCACCTGCGCCAGGAAGGCAATGACGTGTCGGTCGATTTCAGCGATGACGGCGCCGGCCTGAACCTGCACCGCATCCGTGAAAAAGCCGTCAGCCTCGGCATGATCGCGCCGGACCAGGCCATTGAAGACAGCGACGCCGCCAACCTGATTTTTATGCCCGGTTTCTCCACCGCGGCCCAGGTGACCGAACTGGCCGGCCGCGGCATCGGCATGGACGTGGTCCGCTCCGAGGTCAACGCGCTGGGCGGCCGGATTGAAACCTCCACCGTGGCCGGCAAAGGCACCCACTTCAAGCTGGTGCTGCCGCTGACCACGGCCGTGACGCAGGTGGTGATGATCCGCGCCGGCAACCTCTCGGTGGGCGTGCCCGCCAACGTGGTGGAAACCGTGCGCCGCGCCTCCGCCAAGGAGTTGCAACAGGCCTACAACACCGGCGCGCTGGAGATCGCCGGCGAAACCATGCCTTTCTTCTGGTCGGGCGCGCTGCTGCAGGCTTCGCAGCACAGCGGCGAAGTCCAGGGCAAGACCACGCCTGTCGTGGTTTTCCGAAGCGCCGCGCAGCGTATCGCGCTGCACGTCGATGAAGTTCTGGGCAACCAGGAAGTTGTGGTGAAGAACCTCGGGCCGCAGCTGTCGCGCCTGCCCGGCCTGGCCGGCATGTCCGTGCTGGCCTCCGGCGCGGTGGTGCTGATCTACAACCCGGTGGCGCTGGCTTCGGTGTACGGCCAGCAGGCCCGCGCCTGGAGCACAGACCGCGCCGAGCCGCACATGCTCGAAGGATCGGGCGCCACGGCGGCAAGCGCCGCCGCGGGCACCGGCAGCGTCGCGAAAGCACCGGCCGCCATGCCTGCCGCACCGCAGATTCCGCTGATTCTGGTGGTCGACGATTCCATCACGGTTCGCCGCGTCACGCAGCGCCTGCTGCAGCGTGAAGGCTACCGCGTCACCCTGGCGGCCGACGGCCTGCAAGCGCTTGAACGCCTGCAGGAAGAGCGGCCGGCGGTGGTGCTGTCGGACATCGAAATGCCGCGCATGGACGGCTTCGACCTGGCGCGCAACATCCGCGGCGACGTACGCCTGAACAACCTGCCCATCATCATGATCACTTCGCGCATCGCTGAAAAGCACCGCGAACATGCCAAGGAACTCGGCGTCGACCACTACCTGGGCAAGCCGTTCTCGGAAGAAGAACTGATGAGCCTGGTGCGGCACTACTGCGCCGCCGAGACCGCGATCTCCGCCTGATCCTGCAGCCGCTCTCCGCGTGAGAGCGGCGAGAACAGGTTCTTAGGCTTTTTTCACCACCGCATAACGCTGCAGCGTCAGCGCCCGGGCTTCGTCGTGCTGCACGATGGGCCAGGGGTAGTCCTTGCCCATCACCACGCCAGCGGCTGCCAGCTCCAGCGGTGTGGCCAGCCAGGGGCTGTGGATGGCGGAGGCGGGCAGCCTGGCCAGCGCCGGCACATAGCGGCGGATGAAGCTGCCGTCGGCATCGAATTTCTCGCTCTGGCTGACCGGGTTGAAGATACGGAAATAGGGCTGCGCATCGCAGCCCGTGCTGGCTGCCCACTGCCAGCCGCCGTTGTTGGCCGAGAGGTCGAAATCATTGAGTTTTTCGGCGAAGTAGCGCTCGCCCCGGCGCCAGTCGATGCCCAGGTCCTTCACCAGGAAACTCGCCGTCACCATGCGCAGGCGGTTGTGCATATAACCGGTCTGGTTGATTTGCGCCATCGCGGCGTCGACCAGCGGATAGCCGGTTCGGCCCTCGCACCAGGCCAGGAACAGCGAATCGGCCTTGGCACCACTTTCCCACTCGATCGCGTCGTATTCGGGCTTGAACGCGCCGTGCACCGCATGCGGGAAGTTGCTGAGGATCTGCGCGTAAAACTCCCGCCAGATCAATTCGCTGAGCCAGGTGGCCGCGCCTTCGCCGCCCCTATGTTCGGGGCTCAGGGCCGCTGCGGCCATCTGCCGAATGGACAGCGTGCCAAAACGCAGGTGCACGCCCAGGTAGCTGGGGCCCTTGACGGCCGGAAAGTCGCGTGCCGCCTTGTAGTTCGCCATGCGGCCTTTGAACGCCTCAAAAAGCCGCTCTCCGCCTTCGCTGCCGGTGGCTATCTTGAGTGCGGACAGGTTGGTTTTTTCAAAGCCGAGTTCGGCCAGCGAGGGTATGGCGCGCCTGCTCGCCGGCACAGCCGCCAGCGCCGCGCCGTAGCGCTCCACAGAGTAGGGCTTGAGGTAAAAATCGTCCACCTTCTTGAGCCAGGCGTTTTTGTAGGGTGTGAACACGGTGTAGGGCTTGCCCGCCAGCGTCAAGACTTCCTGGCGCTCAAAGATGACATGGTCCTTGAAGCTGTGAAAGGCCACGCCCCGGCCTTCCAGCGCGGCCTGCACCGTGGCGTCGCGCGCCAGGGACTGGGGTTCATCGTCATGGTTGGCAAAAACCGCATCGACCGCCAGTTCGGCGGCCAGCCGGGGCACGGCCTCGCCGGCCTGCCCATGCACCACGATGAGGCCCGCCTGCGGATTGCCGTGTGCCGCACCCAGCCGCTGCAACTGGCCGTCCAGGCTCAGCACGGATCCGCGTATGAACTCCACGCGGCGGTCGGCGCGGGGCAGGGCCTCCAGGATGTCCCGGTCAAACACAAAAACACAAAACACCTGCTTACAAGCTTTCAGCGCGTGGTGCAGCGCGGCGTTGTCCTGGGCGCGCAGGTCGCGCCTGAACCACATCAGGCCGGCGCGGTATTTCTTTTGCATGATGGGATGGTAGCGAAAGCGCCCCCAGGTATCCGCCGCGGCCTTCCATGCGCGTAAAATCCACGTATGGCCACGGATTCCGCATCGATCAACCTCACGCACCACTTCCTCATCGCCATGCCGGGGATGGATGACGAAGCGTTTGCCAAGAGCGTGGTTTACATGTGCGAACACAGCGACCGCGGCGCGCTGGGGCTGGTCATCAACAAGCCCAGCGACATCAACCTCAAAAACCTGTTCGACAAGGTCGAGCTGCCGCTGCGCCGCGACGACCTCACGCAGGCCCCGGTATTCCAGGGCGGCCCGGTCCAGACCGAGCGCGGTTTTGTGCTCCACGAATCCATGATGCCCGGCAATGAGTCGGTCTATGCCTCGACCATGACGATTCCCGGCGGCCTTGAAATGACCACCTCCAAGGACGTGCTGGAGGCGCTGTCCACGGGCGCCGGCCCGCGCCGGGTGTTTGTCTCACTCGGTTATTCGGCCTGGGGCGAAGGCCAGCTCGAATCCGAGATTTCTGACAACAGCTGGCTTACCGTCGCCGCCGACGTCGGCGTGATCTTCGACACACCCGTTGAGCAGCGCTACGACAAGGCGCTGATGCTGCTGGGCCTGCAGAGCTGGATGCTCTCTCCCGAGGCCGGCCACGCATGAGCCTGGCGGCCATGCCTTCCTCCCAGGCGACTAGGGCCTATTGCCATTGGAATCACCCCCGCGCTGGGGCTGCAAGGGGTGCAGCGCTAGGCGCAGCCCGCCGGCCGGGGTCGTCCCCCGGCCAAGGGCTGCAACAACGCGGGGCGCCCCTTGTAGCCCCAGCCCTGCGGGTGGCACCCGGAAAAGGCCGCACTCGTCGTTGCAAAGCCTCACCGGGGGGCCTACCCCGGCTTCGTTTTGCGCCTAGATTGCGACCTTTTCCGGGTGCCACGCGGGGGTGATTCCAATGGCAATAGGCCCTAACCTCCAAACCTTTCTGGCTTTCGACTTCGGTCTCAAGCGTACCGGCGTGGCGACCGGCAATGTGCTCACGCGCACCGCCTCGCCGCAGGCGACCATCGCGGCCGAGGGCAGCGACGCCCGCCTCAAGGCGGTTGAGGCGCGCATCAAGGAATGGCAGCCCGATGCGCTGGTGGTCGGCATTCCCTTTCATCCCGATGGCGCCAGCCACGAAAATACCGTGCGCGCGCAGAAATTCGCCCGCCAGCTTCGCGGCCGCTTCGGCCTGCAGGTCTTCGAGGTCGACGAGCGCTACAGCACCACCGAGGCCCTGGCCGGCGGTGCGCATGACGCCGACGCGGCTTCGGCCTGCATCATCCTCGAGCAATTTTTAAGGAGTCTTCCATGAGCAGCCTGACACTGGACGCCGAGGCGCTGTACAGCGACCTGCTGCGCGGCATGCGCCAGCAGCTGGCATCGTATCCCCAGCCGCCCATGCTGGTCGGCGTGGCCTCGGGCGGCGCCTGGCTGGCGCAGCGCCTGCAAAAAGACCTGGGTCTGGCCGGCGAGGCCGGCATCCTGTCGTCCTCCATGCACCGCGACGATTTTTCGCAGCGCGGCCTGGCCTCCAGCGGGCAGACCCTGCTGCCCTTCGACGTCAACGGTGCCCACCTGGTCGTGGTCGACGACGTGCTCTACACGGGCCGAACCATCAGGGCGGTGCTCAACGAGCTGTTCGACTACGGCCGCCCCGCCAGCGTCAAGCTGGTGGTGCTGGTGGACCGCGGCGGGCGCGAGCTGCCGGTGCAGCCCGACCTCGCGGTGGCGCGGGTGGCCCTGCCGGCCTCGCAGTCGCTGGAGCTGGCGCGCGCCGAAGACGGCAAGTTCAGCTTCCAGGTGCAGGATCACCAGGCCTAGTCCCATCAAAAAGCCATCCAAAAATACGAGACCCATAAGAGAACAAGAGGAGTCCACACCGTGCTGTACCGACGAAACCCGCAACTCAATAAAAACGGCGAGCTGATCCACCTGCTGTCCATCGAAGGCCTGCCCAAGGCCACGCTGACGCAAATCCTCGACACCGCCGCCAACTTCGTCAGCGTCAACAACCGCGAGGTCAAAAAGGTTCCGCTGCTGCGCGGCAAGAGCGTTTTCAACCTGTTCTTTGAAAACTCCACGCGCACCCGCACCACCTTCGAGATCGCCGCGACGCGGCTGTCGGCCGACGTGATCAACCTGGACATCGCGCGCTCCTCGGCCTCCAAGGGCGAGTCGCTGCTGGACACCATCGCCAACCTGAGCGCCATGGCGGCCGACCTCTTCGTGGTGCGCCACAGCGAATCGGGCGCGCCCTACCTGATCGCCCAGCATGTGGCCCCGCATGTGCACGTGATCAACGCCGGCGACGGCCGCCACGCGCATCCCACGCAGGGCCTGCTGGACATGTACACCATACGGCACTACAAAAAGGACTTCAGCAAGCTCACGGTCGCCATCGTCGGCGACGTGCTGCACTCGCGCGTGGCGCGCTCCGACATCCACGCGCTGACCACGCTGGGCTGCCCCGAGGTGCGTGTGGTCGGCCCCAAGACCCTGGTGCCGGCCGACATGGCGCAGATGGGCGTGCGCGTCTGCAACACGCTCGAAGAAGGCATCAAGGGCGCCGACGTGATCATCATGCTGCGCCTGCAGAACGAACGTATGTCGGGCGCGCTGCTGCCCAGCAGCCAGGAGTTTTTCAAGAGCTTCGGCCTGACCCCCGAGAAGCTGCTGCTGGCCAAACCCGATGCCATCGTGATGCACCCCGGACCCATCAACCGCGGCGTGGAGATCGACTCGGCCGTGGTCGACGGCACGCAGAGCGTGATCCTGCCGCAAGTGACTTTCGGCATCGCGGTCCGCATGGCGGTCATGAGCATAGTCGCCGGAAACGAAGCCTGAGCGGAGAAAAAAAGAATGAAGATACTCATCAAGAACGGCCGCGTCATCGACCCAGGCTCGAACTTCGACGAAACCTGCGACGTGGCGATTGCCGCGGGCCGCATCGTCTCGCTCAAAAGCACGCCCGCCGATTTCGCGCCCAACAAGACGATTGACGCCACGGGCTGCATCGTGGCTCCCGGCCTGGTTGATCTTTCGGCCCGTTTGCGCGAGCCCGGCCATGAGCATGAAGGCATGCTCGAAAGCGAACTGGCCGCGGCTGTGGCCGGCGGTGTGACCAGCCTGGTCTGCCCGCCCGACACCGACCCGGTGCTCGACGAGCCCGGCCTGGTGGAGATGCTCAAGTTCCGCGCCGAGAAGCTGCACCAGTCGCGCGTGTTCCCGCTGGGCGCTTTGACCCGCGCGCTCAAGGGCGAGACGCTGACCGAGATGGTCGAGCTGACCGAGGCCGGCTGCGTGGGCTTCAGCCAGGCCGAGGTGCCGCTGGCCAACACCCAGGTCATGATGCGCGCGCTGCAATACGCCGCCACCTTCGGCTACACCGTGTGGCTGCGGCCGCAGGAGCTCTACCTGGGCCAGGGCGTGGCCGCCAGCGGCGCGCTGGCCACGCGCCTGGGCCTGAGCGGCGTGTCCGTCGCGGCCGAGACGATCGCGCTGCACACGATTTTTGAACTGATGCGTGCCACCGGCGCGCGCGTGCACCTGTGCCGCATCAGCAGCGCGGCGGGCGTGGCGCTGGTCGCCAAGGCCAAGGCCGAAGGACTGGCTGTCACCTGCGATGTCAGCATCAACAGCCTGCACCTGACCGACGTGGACATCGGCTACTTCGACAGCCGCATGCGGCTGGACCCGCCGCTGCGCCAGCAGCGCGACCGCGACGCCATACGCCAGGGCCTGGCCGACGGCACCATAGACGCGCTGGTGTCCGACCACACGCCGGTCGATGAAGACGCCAAGACCCTGCCTTTCGCAGAGGCCGAGCCCGGCGCCACCGGGTTGGAGCTGCTGCTGGGCCTGGCCTGCAAGTGGGGCACCGACAGCCAGGCCGGCCTGGTCCGCGCGCTGGCGGTGCTGACCAGCGAGCCCGCGCGCGTGCTGGGCGACGCGCTGGGCACCTTGCAGGGCAGCTCGGGCCGTCTCGTCAAGGGTGGTGTGGCCGACATCTGTGTGTTCGACCCCAAGGGCGAATGGACCGTCGAGCCGGCCGCGCTGCGCAGCCAGGGCAAGCACACGCCCTTCAGCGGCCACCAGATGCCGGTGCGCGTGCGCTGGACGGTGGTGGGCGGGCAGCTCGCCTATGAAGCCTCGCACTGAAGCACGCGCAAGCCCATGAGATGGCTTAGGTTCTGCTGGACCCTGCTGCGCGCCACTGGGCACGCGGTGCAAGGCTTCTGGACGATCAAGACCGTGTTTCCCAAGCTGGAGCAGGCCGACCGGGAGGCTCGTGTGCAGGTGTGGGCCGGGGCCATGCTGCGCATCGTCGGCATCGAACTGGTGGTCAAGGGCAAGCCACCCGCCGGCGGCCCGGTGCTGCTGGTGGCCAACCATATTTCATGGCTGGACATCCTGGTGATGCATGCCTCGCGCCACTGCCGTTTTGTCTCCAAGTCGGATGTGCGGAGCTGGCCTTTTGTGCGCACCCTGTCCGACGGCGCCGGCTCGCTGTACATAGAGCGCGAGTCGCGCCGGGACGCGCACCGGGTGGTCACGCAGATGGCCGAGCGCCTGCAGGCAGGCGACATCCTGGCGGTGTTTCCCGAAGGCACGACGGGTGACGGCATCACACTCAAGCACTTTCATGCCAACCTGATCCAGGCGGCCATTGAAGCCTCGGTGCCGGTGCAGCCGCTCGCGCTGAAATTCATCGACGCGGCCAGCGGCGCCGTCAGTTTTGCGCCCAGCTATGTGGACGACGAAACCCTGGCGGGCTCGATCTGGCGCACGCTCACGGCGCCGCCGATCAAGGCTGTGGTGGTTTTCGGCGAACCGCAGCCGCCGCAGGGGCAGACCCGGCGTGCCTGGGCGCAGAGCTTGCGCGAAGACATAGAGCTTCTGCGGCAGCAGGCTTAGACGTTTTCTTCCCGCGGAAAGGTCACCACATGGTCGACCTCGGCGCGTATGCCTATCCATTCGCCGATTGCGTGGTTGTGGTGTGAAGGCACATGCGCCATCACCGTCTCGCCTGTCTGCAGCTTGAGGGTGTACAAAAATTCCGAGCCGCGAAAGGCCTTGCGCAGGATCTGCGCTTTGACCGGCGCGTTGTCGTCATGCACGATGTCGTCGGCCCGTAGCAGAACGTCGCACAGGCCGTCGGCATAAGCGCCCGGCAAGGGGCATTCCAGCATGTCCGTGAGGTCGCCGAGCGCGGTGTGCACGACCACGTCCTCGCCGCGCTGCTCGATATGGGCCTGCGCGAACACGCCGTGGCCTATGAAGTCGGCCACAAAGCGGGTGGCGGGGCGGTGGTACAGCGCATAAGCGTCGTCCCACTGGTGCAGGCTGCCCTGGTGCATCACGCCTATGCGGTCGCCGATGGCGAAGGCCTCGAGCTGGTCGTGCGTGACGAACAGCGCTGTCGCCCCGGCGGCCTTGAGGATGCCGCGCACCTCGTGCGCCAGGCGCTCGCGCAGGTCCACGTCCAGGTTGGAAAAAGGCTCATCCAGCAGCAGCAAACGCGGCTGCGGCGCCAGGGCCCGCGCCAGCGCCACACGCTGCTGCTGGCCGCCCGAGAGCTCATGCGGGTAACGCTTGTGCACATTGCCCAGGCCGACGAGCTCCAGCACCTCGCCGGCGCGCTGCTGGCGCTGGGCGGCCGGCAGGTGGGTGAGGCCGAAAGCCACGTTGTGGGCCGCGTCAAGGTGCGGAAACAGGGCGTAGTCCTGGAACACCATACCGATGCGGCGCGATTCGGCCGGCACATGGACGCCAGCACTGCTGACCAGCTGCCGGGCCAGCGTGATGCTGCCGGCATTGGCACGCTCCAGGCCCGCGACGGCCCGCAGCAGGGTGGTTTTGCCGCAGCCCGAGGGGCCGATCAGGACACCGATCTCCCCCGCCTGGAGGCTGAAGGACACGCCGTCGACCGCGGGTTTTGAACGGCCGGCATAGTGCACGCCCAGCTGGGAGATATCCAGAAACATGGGCTCGATTGTAGGGCCCTGGATGCTTACAATTCTCATTTGCAGTGACCGCTGCAATACCACGGCGCAAGCAGCCGGAGGCCAGGCCTCTTTCTGCAGAGGCCTTTTTCCGGGTCCCCATGCTGCGCCGCTTTTTTTCCGCCATTCCTTCCGTCGTGCCTTCCGCCGTGCTTTTCCTGCTGGTGGCCCTGCTCACGCTGCCGGTGGTGGCCGTGGGGCTGTCCTGGCTGCAGTTCGATGCGCAGGCGCAATCCATCCTGGTCCAGATGCTGCAGACGGTGCTGCCCGACTACACCGCCACCTCCCTGCTGCTGTGCCTCAGCGTGGCCCTGGGCGTGGCGCTGGTGGGCATGGCAACGGCCAGCGCGGTGACGCTGTTCGAGTTTCCGGGGCGCAAGGTGTTTGAATGGGCGCTGCTGTTGCCGCTGGCCATGCCGGCCTATGTGCTGGCCTACGCGTACACCGACTTCCTGCAATACGCCGGCCCGCTGCAATCCTGGCTGCGCGCGTCTTTCGGCCTGCAGGGCCGGCTGCTGCCCGAAGTGCGCAGCCTGGGTGGCGCGGTGCTGGTGTTCACCGTGGCGCTTTACCCTTACGTCTACCTGCTGGCGCGTACCGCCTTGTCCGAGCGCGCCGTGCACCTGATGGAAGCGGCCCGGCTGCTGGGCGCGCCGCTGTCGCGCCGCATTCGCGGTGTGGCCTTGCCGCTGGCGCGGCCAGCCGTGGCCGCCGGCGTTGCGCTGGCGCTGATGGAAACCCTGGCCGACTTTGGTGTCTCCAGTTATTTCGGCATCCAGACCTTTACCGCCGGCATCTACAAGGCCTGGCTGTCCATGGACAACCGTATCGCCGCCGCCCAGCTGGCCACGGTGCTGCTGTTTTTTGTCGCGCTGCTGCTGTGGGTGGAGCATGGCGCGCAAAAGCGCATGCGTTTTGCCACCGGCCGCGGCGCGCGCGCCGGCGCGCAGGACGCGGCGCCGGTGCAACTGCAGGGCGGGCGCGCCCTGTCGGCCTGGCTGGTGTGCGCCGTGCCGATTGCGCTGGGTTTTGTGCTGCCCGTGCTCTTCATGCTGCGCCCGCTCATCCTGGGTTGGGACAACCTGCTGTGGGACAAATTCTTCGGCTGGGCCCTCAACAGCGTCTGGCTCGCGGGCCTGAGTGCGCTGCTGGCCACGGGCCTGGCCTTCGGCCTGGCCTTTGCGGTGCGCCGCAAGCCGCATGTGCTGGCGCGCGCGGCGCTGCAACTGGCCAGCCTCGGTTATGCGGTGCCCGGCGCGGTCATCGTGGTAGGCCTGCTGCTGCCCGTGGGCTGGCTGCAGGCGGCCGCGCCGCAAACCGGCGTGGGCTATTGGGTCACGGCCACCGTGCTGGGCATTGTCTGGGCCTACCTGGTGCGCTTCAGTGCCGTGGCCTTGCAAAGCCTGCAAAGCGGCTATTCGCGCATTCCCGCGAGTTTTGACGACAGCGCGCGCATGCTGGGCACGCCCGGCCTGGGCATACTCGCGCGCGTGCATTGGCCGCTGCTCAAGCGCTCGGTCGCGGCGGCCGGCCTGCTGGTGTTTGTCGACGTCATGAAGGAGCTGCCCGCCACGCTGGTGCTGCGGCCCTTCAACAGCGATACCTTGGCGGTGGTCACCTACCAGCTTGCGCGCGACGAGCGCCTGGGCGAAGCCGCCTTGCCCGCACTGGCCCTGGTGCTGGTGGGCCTGCTGCCCGTCGCGCTGCTGAGCCGCACGCTGCGCTCCAAACAATGAGCGGACTCAGGCCTTGGCCTTGATGTAGCGGTATTCCTGCGTGAGGCCGCCAAAGCCGTAGGCCTCCGCGCGCACGTCGTGCACGTAGATGTAGCTTTCCTCGTGCACATTGCCCAGCAGCTTGCTGAAGGCGGCAAAGGCCTCGGCCACGTACTGCGCTTTCTCGTCCTTGGTGTTGGTGCCGTCCACCACCTTGATGTCGAAATAAAAACTGTTCTTGCCCTGGCTGGCCAGCGTGCTGCCGCCCACGATCCAGTGCTCGGGCGGCACGAAGTCGATGGCGATGGCGGTGAGTTCGCGTTTCTTGCGCAGGATGCGGGTGGTCAGCTCCAGCAGGGTTTCGGCGATGGCGTTCGTCAGTTGGGGGCTGGCGGGCTGGCTGACTTTGACGTTGAGGATGGGCATGTGATTTCTCCGGTGGGTTAAAAATAATTAGTTAGCTATGCAACTATTTGGGCAAAAAAAAGAAACGTGATGGGACGGTTTATTTGAGCGCTGAAGACACGCTCCTGACGCGGGCTACGGTTTCATCGAAGTTCTCCTTTCCGATCTGTTGCTGGATGCGGCGCGTCACCTCGCCGCTGGCCTTGTTGATGCCGGCATGCATGGCCTCGGCCTGCGCCGTGGGAAACACCGCCCAGTGGCGGCCGTCGGATTCCAGGCTCCTGCGCTCCACCAGGCCCAGCGCCTGCAGGCCGTCGAGAAGGCGCGTGGCCGTGGGGCGCGAGATCGTCAGTTCGTCGGCGATCTCGTGCTGCGGCATGCCGGGCTGCTTGAGCACCAGGCGCAGCATGAAACCCTGGGAGGGCGTGACACCGAAAGGCTTGAAGGCCAGCGTCCACTCCTTGTCGACCAGGCGGGCCAGCGCGGTGGTATTGAAATAAAGGCAGTGGTCAAACATGGAAGTCATCGTAGCAGAAATTAATTAGCTATGCAACTACATGCAAACCCACCGCCGCAACAGGGCTGTAAGCATGAACCTACGCCCATCGAATACGCGGGCCTACGGCGGCCGGACGGGATAACTCCTAAGGTGAATCCATGCCGCCCGTTGCCTGCAAGCGTGCTTGCGGATTCCGGGCGAATTCGTCAACCCTTTCGAGGAGAAAGCCATGAACCAGGAACGCATACAAGGCAATTGGCGCCAGTTCAAGGGCAAGGTCAAGGAACAGTGGGGCAAGCTGACCGATGACGACCTTGAGGTGATCGCCGGCAAGCGCGAACAGCTGCTCGGCAAGATCCAGGAGCGCCACGGCATCAGCAAGGAGGAGGCCGAAAAGCAGGTTGCCGTCTGGAAAGACCGCAACCCGACGGACTTCTTCGAGCGCTACTGAGCCGCCTTCCCCCTTACCCGAAACCACCATAACGATTCACACCATCCCAAGGAGCTACCCATGAATACCAGACTGCTGATACTGACCGCCGTGATGTCCTGCGCTTTCGCCGGCAACGCCATGGCGCTGACCAAGCAAGAGTACAAGGCCCAGGAAGACCGCATCTCGGCCGACTACAAGGCCAGCCGCGACAAATGCGGCACGCTGAAGGACAACGCCAAGGACATCTGCGTCTCGGAAGCCAAGGGCGTTGAGAAGGTCGCCAAGGCTGAACTCGAAGCCCAGTACAAGCCCAGCCCGCGCAACACCGAAAAAGTCGCCTTCGCCAAGGCCGATGCCGCTTACGACACGGCCAAGGAAAAATGCGACGACCAGAAGGGCAACGCCAAGGACGTCTGCATCAAGGACGCCAAAGCCGCCCATGTGAAAGCCAAGGAAGACGCCAAGGTGGTGAAGACCTCGGCGGATACCAGCAAGGACAAGAGCGAAAAAATGGCCGACACCCGCAAGGAGGCCAACTCCGAAAAACGCGAGGCCGAATACAAGGCGGCCAAGGAGCGTTGCGACGCACTGACCGGTGCGGCCAAAGACGGCTGCCAGAATGACGCCAAGGCCAAGTACGGCATGAAGTAATCCGGGGCCGCGTCAGCTGCACTCGCGGGGCATGCCCCTCAGACAAATCCCGGCCCTGCCCCGCAGGCCGGGATTTGTCGCATCTGGCGCGCCTTGATGCCCAGGCCCGCGGCTTTCCCAAGCATGGCGCTGGGACAAGGGCGCTGCCCCCGTCCCGCTTTCGGCCGCGCTCCTAGAATAGGCGCTCCGCGGCGGCCGGGGGTTCCCTTTGCCGCCCGCCCTCTACCAAAGGCCTCAATGCTTGTTCAGGATGGTTTGCCCGCGGGCCAGCGATTGCCTGCGCTGCTGGTCATCATTCTCGGCATCGTCATGGCGGTGCTTGACGGCACCATCGTCAACCTGGCGCTCCCCGACATCACGCGCGAGCTCCACGCCACACCCGCGCAATCCATCTGGGTCATCAACGCCTACCAGGTCGCCACGCTGGCATTGCTCCTGCCCCTGGCCTCGCTGGGCGACATCGTCGGTTACCGCCGCGTCTATCTGGTGGGCCTGTCGGTATTCACGCTGGCCTCGGCCGCCTGCGCCATGGCCGATTCGCTGACCACGCTGGCGCTGGCTCGCGTGCTGCAGGGCCTGGGCGCGGCAGGCCTCATGAGCGTGAACACGGCGCTGGTGCGCCTCATCTATCCCAAGCACCTGCTGGGCCGCGGCATCGCGATCAATTCGCTGGTGGTGGCCACGGCCTCGGTGGCCGGGCCTTCGATCGCGGCGGGCATTCTTTCGGTGGCTTCCTGGCCCTGGCTGTTCGCGCTCAACGTGCCTTTCGGCCTGCTGTCGGTGTGGCTGGGCCGCAAGGCCCTGCCGCAGAACCTGTCCAGGTCCGAAGGGCGGCTTTTCCCGCTCGACGTGCTGCTCAATGCACTGATGTTCGGCCTCGTGTTCCTTGGCGTAGACGGCCTGGGCGTGCGCGTCGAGGCCGTGCCGGGCGGCGCGCCCGCCGCTTCGCTGTGGCTGCCGCTGGCCGAGCTGGCCGCCGGCATTGCGGTCGGCGTGATCTATGTGCGGCGCCAGCTGGCCCAACCCCTGCCGCTGTTCCCGCTGGATTTGCTGCGCATTCCCGTGTTCGCGCTGTCCATGGGCACCTCGATTGGCGCTTTCTGCGCGCAGACCTTGGCCTATGTGAGCCTGCCTTTCCTGCTGCTGGGCAACTACGGTTTCAGCCATTTGCAGGCCGGCCTGCTGCTCACGGCCTGGCCGCTGGCCATTGTGGCGACGTCGCCGGTGGTGGGGCGGCTGATAGGCCGCTATTCGGGCGGCCTGCTGGGCAGCCTGGGAATGGCTTTGCTGGCGCTGGGGCTGGCCCTGCTGGCGGTGCTGCCGCCGCATCCGTCACAGCTCGACATCGTCTGGCGCATGGCGCTGTGCGGCGTGGGCTACGCCCTGTTCCAGTCACCCAACAACCACACCATCATCACCTCGGCGCCACCGCACCGCAGCGGCGGCGCCAGCGGCATGCTGGGCACGGCGCGCCTGACCGGCCAGACCCTGGGCGCGGTCCTGCTGGCAATGATTTTTGCAATGTTCGACCCGCAGGGCGGCCATGGCTCCTTTGTGGCGCTGTGGCTGGCGGCCGGCTTCGCGGCGCTGGCCGGCGTTTGCAGCGGCCTCAGAATGCGTCAGGTTTAAGTGCGCGCGACCGCGGCTGCCTGCTGAATGGTTTGCAGCGTGACGCGCCCCAGGGGCTGGCCCTGGTCGCCCACAATCGCGGCCTCATTCGCGCCGGCATCCAGCATGGCCGACAGGGCATCGCGCAGCGGCGTGGCGGCCGGCAGGCGCGGTGCGCCCGCGGCGGGCGTGCCGCTTTCCACATAGGGGCCGGCCGTCAGCAGGGCCAGCCGCTTGAGCGAGCGGTCACCGCCCACAAAGGCTTCGACAAAGGCATCGGCCGGGTGCGAGAGGATGCGCTCCGGCGTGTCGTACTGCACCACCTTGCCGTTGCGCAAAATCGCAATGCGCGAGCCCATGCGAATGGCCTCGTCAATGTCATGCGTGACAAACACAATGGTCTTGCCGAGCTCGCGCAGTATGCGCAAAAACTCGTCCTGCAGGCGCGCGCGCGTGATCGGGTCTATGGCGCCGAAGGGTTCGTCCATCAGCATCACCGGTGGGTCCGCCGCCAGCGCCCGCGCCACGCCCACGCGCTGCTTCTGCCCGCCCGAGAGCTCGCGCGGAAAACGGTTGCGGTAAATCGCCGGGTCCATATGGACCAGCGCCAGCAGCTCGTCCACACGCCTGGCGATGCGGGCGGAGTCCCAGCCCAGCATCCGGGGCACCGTGGCCACGTTCTCGGCCAAAGTCATGTGCGGGAACAGGCCCACCTGCTGGATCACGTAGCCTATGGAGCGGCGCAGTTCCACCGCGTCTATCTTGGTGACGTCGCGCCCACCGACCTCGATGCGGCCCGAGTCGGGCTCGACCATGCGGTTGATCATGCGCATGGTCGTGGTCTTGCCGCAACCGGATGGGCCAATCAGCACGCAGATTTCGCCGGTGTTGACGGTCAGCGACAGCCCGTCGACGGCCGACTGGGCGCTGCCGCCGAAGGACTTGGTGAGGCGGTCCAGTGTGATCATGCGCGAAGCCCTTGCGGAGTCATGCGGCGCTGCAGCGCGCCAAAAAGAAAATCGGTGCCCAGCGCCAGCAACGCCACCGGGATGGCGCCTACCAGCAGCTGGGGAACGGCCATCATCGCGATGCCGGCGGTGATGAAGTCGCCCAGCCCGCCGCCGCCAATAAAGGCCGCCAGCACGGCGCCGGAAATGATTTGGACGGCCGCCGTACGCAGGCCGGCAAAGATCACCGGCATGGCCATGGGCAGTTCGACTCGCCACAGCAGCGCGGCGCGCGTCATGCCCATGCCGATGGCGGCGTCCACCGCGTCCGCATCCACGCCGCGCATGCCGACAATGGTGTGCGTCACGATGGGCGGCAAGGCGATCAACGTCAGCGCGAACAGCGCCGGCGCGAAGCCGGTGCCCAGTATCGGCATCACCAGCGCCAGCACGGCCAGGGAGGGCAGGGTGCGCCCCACATTGGCGGCGTTCACCACGGCCAGCGACAGGCCGTGTTTGCGCGCGACGGCGATGCCGGCCGGAATGCAGACCAGCGCGGCGATCAGCAGCGCCGACGCCGACAGCGCGACGTGCACCCCCAGTGCGCGGTAAAACTGCGCGGGATGGGACAGGACATAGTTCCAGGCGTCGGCAAGCATCGGGGCCTCTTGGTGTTCAGGCTGCGCGCCGGTTTTTGAGCCGACGCTCAAGCATGGCCAGGCTCAGGTCAACGATGACGGAGAGCAGGCAGACCGTCAACGCGCCGGTCCAGATCTTGGCCGGGTGGTCGCTCGCGATGCCGTTGAAGATCAGCGCGCCCAGCCCGCCCGCGTTCACGTAGGCGGCCACCACCGTCACGCTGATCACGGTCACGGCCGAGACGCGCAGGCCGGCCACGATCAGCGGCAGGGCCAGCGGCAGCTCTATGCGCCGCATGATCTGCGCCTTGTTCATGCCCATGCCGCGCGCCGCGTCGATGATGTCGGCCGGCACCTCGCGTATGCCGGTGGCCACGCTGCGGATCAGGATCATCAGCGAAAAGGCCACCATGGTGATGATGGCGTTGGCGCGGCCGAGGCCCACCACGGGAATCAGGAAGGCCAGGAAAGCCAGCGTCGGAATCGTGTACAGAAAACCTGAGACCGTCATCACCGTGCCGTAGAGCTTTTCACGCCGAGCGGCCACGATGCCGATCACCAGCGAAATGGCAAAAGCGATGGCCAGGGCCGTCAGCGAGATCGCGACGTGCTCCCATAGCGAGTGCAGCACGTCGGGCCAGTTGCGCAGAAACCAGTTCATGCGCCCGCTGCCTTGGCGCTTTCGGGGCCGAACACGCCTGCGGCGACGGCGCTCCGAATGCGGTCTATGTCCGGGCCCAGCGGGCGGTCTTCGTCCAGCATGGGAACCAGCTTGCGGACCTGCTCAAAGGTGCGCCGTGTGCCTTCGCCCATCTGGGCGGGCTTGAGTTCGCGCAGGTCCACCGCCTGGGCCGCGACCAGCAACTCGATGGCGATCAGGTAGTGCAGGCGCTCCACCAGCTCACCGAGTTTTTCCGCCACGCCCAGCGCCATGCAGGCATGGTCTTCCAGCGCTTCGGACACCGGCAGGTAATCAAGCGAGCCCGGGTTGGCGCGCAGCCGCACCTCGGCCCAGAGCGCGGTCAGGGTTTTTTGCACTGTCGCAAAGCCCGAATGGGAAGGGCCGTGGCGCGTGAGCTGCAGCGGCAGGCCGGTCAGCGCCGGTGACATGAAACGCTGGCTGCGCGAGACCGACATGCTGGCCGCCTGCGCCAGAGCGATCGCCGAGGCGTCCAACGCCAGTGCCAGCGCCGGCACGTGGAAGTTGCCGTTGGACAGCATCACACCCTGTTCGGTGAGCACCAGGGGGCTGTCAGCCGCGCTATTGAGTTCGATCTCCACCTGCGCGCAGGCCGCGTCCACCATGTCGCGCGCGGCACCATGCACCTGCGGTACCACGCGCATGGACACCGGGTCCTGCACGCGGCGCGCGGCATCCGGCTCCAGCAGCGCACTGCCCTTCAGCAGCTCGCGCAACTGGCGCGCCACCTCGACCTGGCCGGCGGCGGGGCGAGCCGCCACGGCTCCGGGGTGCAGCGGCGACAGGTTGGCCCTGAAACCTTCATACCCGAGCGTCACGGTAGCCAGCCAGGCGTCCAGCGCCACCTGGGCGTCATGCAGCACGAGCGCGGCGCGTGCCGTGGTCGCCGCGTTGGAGCTGATCAGCGCCAGGCCGTCCTTGGCGCCGAGGGTCACGGGCTGCAGGCCCGCGCGTTCCAGCGCGGCGGCGCCGTCCAGGATTTCACCGCGAACCTCGGCCTGGCCTTCGCCGAACAGCGGCAAGGCCAGGTGCGAAAGCTGGGGCAGGTCGGCCACGCCTATGGAGCCGAAGCGCGGCACCACAGGATGCACCTGGAAATTCAGCAAGTTGATGCAGGCGTCCAGCACCGCCGGCGAGATACCCGAGCCGCCGCGTGAGAGGCCAGCGATGCGCGCGAACTGCATCGCGCGCACGGAAGTCTTGTCATAGGCCGGTCCCACGGCCACGGCCCGGGCGCGCACGGCGCGGCGCTGGTAGTCCTCGAGGTCGCCTTCGGCCAGCACGGCACCGGTATTGGCGCCCAGCGCGGAATTGAGGCCGTAAATCGCCTGGCCCGAGCTAGCCAGGCGCATCACCAGTTCGCGCGCCGCGACGACACGTTCGCGCGCCTGGGGCGCCAGCGACACGGGCTCGCCGCTGCGCGCCACGCGCACCAGGTCGGCAATACCCAGCCATTGTTCCCCGACCGCTACTGTCATGGCGTGCAAGCTTTCACGGTGATGCGAGGAAATGGTGCGGGCGTGTGGGAGCCGGCAGGCTTACTTGACCAGTCCCTTGGATTTCAGGAAGTCGCGCGCCACGTCCTTGGGTTCGAGTTTCTCGCCGTCGACCTGGTAATTCATCTGGGCCATGGAGGATTCGTCGAGCAGGGCGCTCACGCGGTTCAACACTTCGCCTATCTTGGGGTTGGCGTCCAGCACTTCCTTGCGGATCACCGGCACGACGAAGTAGGGCGGCCACAGGCTCTTGTCGTCGCGCAGGCGCTTGAGTTTCATCGCGCTGATCATGCCGTCCGTGGAGTAGCCGTTGACGACCTGGATCTGGTCGTTCTTGAGTGCCTGGTAGCGCAGGCCGATGGCCATCTGAAGGTCTTCACCGAAGACCATGTCGTATTTGGCCTTCAGGCCCGGCAGGCCGTCCTTGCGGTCGCGGAACTCGGGGCCGGCGCCGACCTTCAGGTCCTTGGCGGCCTTGGCCAGGTCGGACAGGGTTTCAAGCTTGAGTTTTTGCGCGGTGTCGGCGCGCACCACCATCACATAGCCGTTGTTCAGGTTGGACTGGTTCAGTACCACGAAGCCCATCTTGGCATAGGCGTCCTTGACCTTGTCGTACACGGCTTTGGCGTCCGTCATGGGCTCCTGCTTGAGCACGGCCAGCAGCATGGTGCCGGTGTATTCAGGGTAGAAGTCGATCTGCTTTTCTTCCATCGCCTTCTGGGCGATCAGCGTGCCGCCCAGGTTGAGTTTTTTCTCGGTCTTGATGCCCGCGGCGTCCAGCGCCTGTGCATAGATTTCGGCCAGCACGAACTGCTCGGTAAAGTTCTTCGAGCCGACGCGCACGGCCTGCTGGGCGTGGGAGGCGAGCGGCGCGAAGGCGGCCATCGCGAACGCGGACAAGGCCAAAAGTTTGCTGATCTTCATGGAGGTCTCCGGATAGGTTGCGGCGAACTGAAACAAGGAATCTTCTGGCCTGTTGCATGCACATCCCGTGCCTGAAAAGCACGCCATTCTGGTGCCATTAGCACCTCAACTTGTATATACAACCTAATAATAGTAGCATATGGAAATAGTGCGTGCAAGACGGAAAATCACCCGGTGATAGCCGTTTCCCGCATAAGCCAGACAACAGCCGGAAGCCCTGCCACCGGCATTTTTTTGCCCCATTCCCGGTCTCAGCCCCGGCTCCATCCCCAGTGTCCTTTCTTCCTTCCGTCTCCCTTCTGAAAGCCAGCGTGCCTGGCGCCATGGTGTGTGTGGTCATCGCGCTGGCGGCGACCTTTCTGTCCGAGCATTACGGTGGGCCCCAGCTGCTGTATGCCTTGCTGATAGGCCTGGCCTTCCACTTTCTCAACAGCAACCCCAAGGTCAAGACGGGTGTGGATTTTTGCGGCCGCACCCTGCTGCGCGTCGGCGTGGCCCTGCTGGGCGCGCGCATCACGCTGACGCAGGTGGCCAAGCTGGGCGTGGAAACGGCGCTGGTCATCGTGGCGGCGGTGGCGCTGACCATCGCCTTCGGCCTGCTGCTGGCGAAATGGCTGAAGCGCCCGCGCGAGCAGGGCGTGCTCTCGGGCGGCGCCGTCGCCATCTGCGGCGCCTCCGCCGCGCTGGCGATTTCTTCAGTGCTGCCGCAGACCAAGGAGAACGAGCGCTTCACCCTGCTGGCCGTGGTCGGCGTCACGGTGCTCTCCACCCTGAGCATGATTCTGTACCCCTTTGCCTTGAAGCTCATAGGCCTGGCGCCCGCGCAGGGCGGCATCTTCCTGGGCGGCACCATCCACGACGTGGCGCAGGTGGTGGCGGCCGGCATGATGCTGGGCCCCGAGGTTGGCGACACGGCCACCGTGGTCAAGCTGTTTCGCGTGATGCTGCTGATGCCCATCGTGCTGCTGATCGCCATCAGCTACCGCAAGCACCCCGACGCCAAGGCGGTGGACGAAGAAGTGCCGCTGGTTCCCGGTTTCCTGCTGGCCTTCATCGTGCTGGTGCTGCTGGCCACCATAGGCGCTTTCACGCCGGCCATGACGCGGGCCGCCAGCGACACCTCGCGCTGGCTGCTGGTCACTGCCATCGCGGCGGCCGGCATCAAGACCAGTTTTGAAGACCTCATGAAGCTGGGCTGGCAGCCCGTGGCCATGCTGGTGGGCGAGACGATTTTTATCGCCGCGCTGGTACTGGGCGCGGTAATGGCGTTGCGGCTCGGGCTCTAAAAACTCGCCTCAGGCGTCCGGCGCCTGCAGGCCCGCCGCACGGTGCACTTCGACGCGGATTTCTTCGGTGAGCCGTGCCTTGAGTTCGGTGAACACCGGCGTGGTCTTGACCGAGTAGTGGCGCGGATGCGCCAGCGGCACGGCGACGTCGCACTTGATGCGGCCGGGCCGCGCGCTCATCACCACCACGCGGCTGCCCATGAAGATGGCTTCGTCGATATCGTGCGTCACAAACAGCACGGTTTTCTGTTCGGCCTCCCAGATGCCCTGCAGCAGCTCCTGCATCAGCTCGCGTGTCTGGTGGTCCAGCGCGCCAAAGGGCTCATCCATCAGCAGGATGCGCGGGTTGTTGGCCAGGGCCCGTGCCAGCGCGGTGCGCTGCTGCATGCCGCCCGAGAGCTGCTTGGGGAAATGGTTCTCAAAACCCTGTAGCCCCACCTTTTTGATGAACTGGTGGGCGATGTCCATCTGCGCATCCAGCGCCAGGCCTTTTTCACGCAGGCCGAAGCAGACGTTTTGCAAAATGCTGAGCCAGGGAAACAGCGTATAGCTCTGGAACACCATGCCACGGTCGGCGCCCGGGCCGGTGATGGGTTTGCCGTCCAGCACAATGCTGCCGCTGCTGGGCGTGTCCAGCCCGGCCACCATGCGCAGCAGGGTGGACTTGCCGCAGCCCGAGGGGCCCAGGATGGTGATGAAGTCGTTCTCGGCGACGCTCAGGTCCGTTGCTTGCAACGCCACGGTACCCGGGCCCTTGCTGGCCGCGAAGGTTTTCGACAGCTGGGTGACGGTCAGTATCGGTGTGGAAGAAGTCATCGGCCTAGCTGTGCCCACGGAAAGAGTTTGCGATTGAGCGCTTTAAATGCCAGGTCGGTCACCAGGCCGAAGACACCGATCACGATGATGCCGAAGATGATCTGGTCGGTCGCCAGCAGTGCCTGGCTATCGGTGATCATGTGGCCTATGCCGCTCGATGCGCCAATCAGCTCCGCGACGATCACATAAGTCCAGGCCCAGCCCAGCACCATGCGCAGGGTTTCGGCGATTTCGGGCGCGGCGCTGGGCAGCAGCACGCGCACCACGATGCCGCGGTCGGCCGCGCCCAGGGTGTAGGCCGCCTCCACCAGGTCGCGCCGCGTGTTGCCCACGCTCACGGCAATCATCAGCACCAGCTGGAAGAAGGAGCCGATAAAAATCACCGAGAGTTTTTGCGCCTCGCCAATGCCGGCCCAGAGGATCAGCAGCGGAATGAAAGCCGACGCCGGCAGGTAGCGTGCAAAACTCACAAAGGGTTCAAAAAAAGCCTCGACCGGTTTGTAGGCGCCCATCATCACGCCCAGCGGCACGGCCAGCAGTGCGGCAATCGCAAAACCGCCCAGCACGCGCCAGACCGTCATGCCTATGTCCTTGATGAAACCCTGGTTCACCAGCAGCTCGTAGCCCGACCTCACCATGGTGATGGGGTCGGCCAGGAATGTCTTGGAGACATAGCCGCCCAGCGTGAAGGCGGCCCACACGGCAAAGAACAAAACGAAAAAACTCACACCCAGCGCGATGCGCGCGCCGGGGGAGACGGGTTGCAGGGGCCGCATGCGTACGCGTGCTTATTTCAGGAATCGCGTGTCGGCCAGCTTGCCCATATCGGGCAACGACTTGATGATGCCCGCTTCCATCAGCAGTTCGGCGGCTTCCTTGCTGAAGGCGGCGTGTTCGCCGGCAAAGAACTTCTGGTTGGCGGCGCGGTCCTGCCAGCGCAGGTATTTGGAAGAGGCCTCAAAGGCTTCGCCGCTCTGCTTCACGTCGGCGCCCATGATCTCGAAGCTTTTCTTGGGCTCTTTCTGGATCATCTCGACGGCGTCGAAGTAGCTGTCGGCCAGGGCCTTGGCGGCCTTGGGGTTTTCGCTCAGGAACTTGGGCGTGCAGCCAAAGGTGTCCATCACCATGGGGTAGTCGAGTGTGGTGGCGAGTATCTTGCCGGCTTCGGGCTTGGCGCGCACCGCGCCCAGGTAGGGCTCGTAGGTCATCGCGGCATCAATGCCGTCGGTGCCGGCGATCATGGCGTTGGCCGCGGCCTGCGGCTCCAGGTTGACGACCTTCACATCCTTGGTGCTCATGCCGTTTTTCTTGAGCATCCAGGCCAGGGCGAAGTAAGGCGAGGTGCCGGGCGCGCTGGCGGCCACGGTCTTGCCCTTGAGGTCGCTGATCTTGGCGATGGCGGGTTTCACCACCATGCCATCGGCGCCGTAGCTTTTGTCGAGCTGGAAGATCTGCGTGGTGGCCACGCCGTTGGCGTTCCACACCACCCAGGTTTCCACCGTGGTCGCGGCGCACTGCACGTCGCCCGAGGCAATCGCGAGGTGCCGGTCTTTTTGCGGGATCTTCTTGATGGACACATCCAGCCCGTTCTTCTTGAAGATGCCGGCTTCCTTGGCCAGGGTCAGCGGGGCGAAACCCGTCCAGCCCGAAATGCCGATGGCGACCTTGGTTTCCTGTGCATGGGCGGCGCCCATGGCCAGGGTGGTTGCGGCGGCGATCAGTGAAAGGGCAAGCTGTTGCTTCATGAAAAGGCTCCTGTTAGATAGCGGTGTAGGTATCGCTAATGTATGCAGGCTTCATGCCAGCCGCAAGGCGGTTAACTCGGTGATTTGCGCCTCTCCGGCCAGGCCTATGCGCCCGCCCGCCACCAATTGGTGCACGCTTTCGATGTCGGGCGCCAGGCTGCGGTCATGCATCATGGCCGGCGAGACCTGGCGCACCAGCTGCAGCACGCCTTCGAGCACGGCGGAGCTTTTCAGCGGGCGCAAAAATTCAATGCCCTGCGCCGCGGCCAGCAGTTCAATCGCCACGATGTATTCGGTGTTGCGCAGCATGGGCTGCAGCCGGCGCGCCGCGAAGGTGGCCATGCTCACATGGTCTTCCTGGTTGGCCGAGGTGGGCAGGCTGTCCACGCTGGCCGGGTGGGCCAGCGACTTGTTTTCGGAGGCCAGCGCGGCGGCAGTGACGTGCACGATCATGAAGCCGGAATTGAGGCCGGGCTCGGGCGTGAGAAAGGCCGGCAGGCGCGAGGCCACGGTGTCCACCAGCATGGCGATGCGGCGCTCGGTGATGGCACCGATTTCGGCGATCGCCACGGCCAGCGCATCGCAGGCCAGCGCCACGGGCTCCGCATGGAAGTTGCCACCGGACAGAAGCGTCTCGTCCTCGGCAAACACCAGCGGGTTATCGGTCACCGCATTGGCTTCGCGCATCAGCACCTCGGTGGCGTAGCGCATCTGGTCCAGGCAGGCGCCCATGACCTGCGGCTGGCAGCGCAGGCAATACGGGTCCTGCACACGGTCGTCGCCTTCGAGGTGCGAGCGGCGTATCTCGCTGCCCACCATGATGGCGCGGTAAGCGGCGGCGCAGGCAATCTGGCCCGGCTGGCCGCGCACCGCGTGGATGCGCGGGTCAAAGGGGCCGTCGCTGCCGCGCGCGGCATCCAGCGTGACCGCGCCCGAGATCACGGCCGCTTCAAACAGCCGGTCGGTTGCCAGCAGCGCATCCAGCGCCAGCGCGGTCGAGACCTGCGTGCCGTTGATCAGCGCCAGGCCTTCCTTGGCCGAGAGCTTGACCGGCGTGATGGCGGCTTGCTTGAGCGCATCGGCGGCAGCAATCCGCTTGCCCTTGTAGAAGACTTCGCCTTCGCCAATCAGCGGCAGGCAGAGATGAGCCAGTGGCGCGAGGTCGCCGGACGCACCCACCGAACCCTGGCAGGGGATCACAGGTGTCAGGCCCTTGTTGTAAAGCGCCATCAGCATGTCGATGACGACCTCACGCACGCCCGAGAATCCACGCGCCAGGCTCGCGGCCTTGAGCAGCAGCACCAGGCGCACCACGCGCTCGGGCATGGGCTCACCCACACCCACGGCATGCGAGCGCAGCAGGTTGAGTTGCAGGGTCTCCAGATCGGCCTGCGCGATGCGCTGGTTGGCCAGCTTGCCGAAGCCGGTGTTCACGCCGTAGACGGCATCGCCACCATGCGCGGCTTTTTGCACCAGGGCCGCGCTGGCGCGTATGCCGGCCGTGGCGGAAGGGTCGATCGCGAGCGTCTGTGGCTGGGTGTGGATGTCGCGCAGCTGGGCCAGGGTCAGCCGGCCGGGTTGGATGGTGAGGGTCATGGTGTTGCCAAGGTAAAAAATGAGAGGGGGAGGCGCGCTTATTCGGGCTTGATGTTTTTCTGCCGTATCACCTCGGTCCAGCGCTGGGTGTCGGCCTGGATCGCGGCGGCCAGCTCGGCGGGCTTGCCGGGTGCGGCATCCATGCCCAGCGCGGCCAGTTTTTCCTTGAGCGCGGGCGTTGCGAAGAGCTTGCCGGTTTCCGCATTGAGTTTGTCGATGACGGCGCGCGGTGTGCCGGCCGGCACCATGAGCGCATACCAGGACACGGCCTCAAAGCGCGGCAGGCCCTGCTCGGCAATCGTCGGTGTCTCCGGCATCACGGGTGATCGCTTGAGGCTGGCGACGCCGAGCGCGCGCAGCTTGCCGCTCTTGATGTGCGGCAGCACCGAGGACATTTGCGCGAACATCATGGTGACCTGGCCGCCCAGCAAATCATTGAGCGCCGGGCCTATGCCTTTGTAGGGCACATGCAGCAGCTGTACGCCGCCGTTCAGCGCCAGCAGCTCCCCGGCCAGGTGGGCCTGGCTGCCGGCGCCCGGCGAGGCAAAGCTGATGCCGCCGGGTTTTTGCGCGGCCAGCGCGAGCAGCTCCTTGAGCGAGCGTGCCGGCACGGCGCTGTTGACCACCAGCACGTTGTCCACCGTGGCCAGCATGGTGACGGGCGCGAGGTCGGTGGCCTTGTAGGGCAGGTTGGGGTAGAGCGCCGGGTTGACCGCGATATTGCCCAAAGGGACTATGGCCAGGGTGTAGCCGTCGGGCGTGGCCTTGGCAGCTTGGTCTATGCCGATATTGCCGGCGGCGCCCACCTTGTTCTCGACCACGGCCGGCTGGCCCATGGCTTCCGAGAGGCCTTGCGCCAGCACGCGGCCCAGCGCGTCGACCGGGCCGCCGGGCGGAAACGGTGCGATGACATGCAGCGGCTTGGAGGGGTAAGTCTGTGCCGCGGCGCCAAAGGATGCAACGGCCATCAGCAAGGCCAGAAATGCGGATCGTGTGAACAGCGGCATCAGATCTCATCCAGCGCGGGCGCGGGCCCGCCGTCCATAGCCGCCAGCGGCGTGTAGTCGTCCGGGTCGGGAAACGCAAAACCCGCGAGCAGCAGGCGCTGCATCAGCGGCGCGAGCTCGGCCGCCGTGGCGCTGGCCAGCAAGGCGGCGCGCAAGGCTTGCAGTGTTTCAGCCGGCAAATCGGCGGTGGCCACCAGCGGCGGAATCGGCAAGGCCGCCGTGCTGGCAAGCGTGCGCACCTGCGCTGCGAAAGCCGGGTCATGCGCCTTGAGCAGGTCGTGGTAATAGCTGTCCAGCGGGCCGGCGTCTATGCGGCCTTCGGCCAGCGCCGCGATCACGCCGCGCGCATTGATGAGTTCGCCCACGGCTTGGCGGTACAGGCGCGAACCCTTGGCCTGGCGGTAAGGAGCGAGGTGGTGGCGCAGCGCCACGCCGCCCGACATGGAATCGGCCAGGGTGTAGCCGATCACGCCGCCGAAAGTGTCTTCGAGCTGGCGGTAGGACGCATCGGCGCGCACCACGATGTCCGTGAAGTACACCGGCCTGCCGCCGTAGCGCGCCGGCGAAGGAATCGGCGCGGCCACCAGCGTGGGCCGCTCGCCGCGCTGCGCAAAGGGCAGGCCGCACATCATGGCCAGGCCCAGGTCGCCGCGCGCCCACAGCACCGAGAGCGGTGCCGGCGCGTCGTAGTCGATCAGGTCCCAGGGCAGGCCGGCGTGCGCCAGCACCCAGGCCAGCAAGGCCTTCCAGTCGGCCTTGACCGCCGGCGTGGCCGAGTACATGCGGGCATTGGCGACCAGAGCCTGCGTGGATTTCACGGCGTGCACCATGCCGGCTCCTTTAGCGGAAGCGCAGCTTTTGCCCCAGGCCCATGCGCTTGGCTTTTTCCAGCATGAAGGCGCCCAGTGCGATGTCCGACAGCGAGAGGCCCCGGTGCCAGAACAGATTGGTCTCGTCATCGCTTTCGCGCCCGGGCTTAAGACCCGCGACGATCTGGCCGAGTTCGGCATGCAGCGTGGCCTCCGACAGCTTGCCGGCGTCCACATGGGCGCGCAGCGCGCCCAGCGGCCCGGCCTTGGCCTGGCCCCAGTCGTCCATCACCATCTTGTCCATGATGTCGGTTAGCGAAAGCTCGACCGCGCTCATGGTGCCGTAGGGAATCACACAAGCGCCTTTTTTGATCCACTCGGTCTTGAGCATGGGCGTCGGTTTTTCCAGGCGCGAGGCCTCGACCACGATGTCGGCGCCGCGCACGCAGGACTCCCAGTCCTCGGTCACGGTGATTTTTTTGCCCAGGTCTTTTTCGAGTCTGGCGGCGAAGGCATTGCGGCTTTCCGGCCGGCGCGAATGCACGCGGATCTCGTCGAAGTTGTAAATCGAGTCGAGCAGGCGCACGTTCCAGTAGGAGGTGCCGCGCGCGCCTATGTGGCCCAGGATTTTGGAGTTCTTGCGCGCCAGGTGTTTGGCGCCCAGCGCGGTGATGGCGCCGGTGCGCATGTCGGTGATGTCCGAGGCATCGATGATGGCGATCGGCGAGCCGTTCTTGGGGTCGAACAGGTTGAGCACGGCCAGCTCCGAGGGCAGGCCGATTTCATAGTTCTTGTAAAAATCGCCTACCACCTTCACGCCGGCCAGGCCCAGCGGGCGTATATAGCCGCGCAGCACATTGAAATGGCCGGGGTAGTCTTTCTCCGGCACCAGGTGCATGCGCGGCTCTATGGTCGTCTGCTTGTTGCCTTGCGCATGCAGGGCCTGCTCGACGGCGGCGATGATCTCGGCATCGGTCAGGGCCAGGGCCTGGACGTCGGGATGGTTCAGATAGGTGAGATGGATCTCGGCGGTGCTGTCGGACATATCGGTTCAGCTTCCCATCATGGGCAGGTTCAGCCCGTTGTCTTTGGCGCTTTGCTTGGCGATGTCGTAGCCCGCATCGGCATGACGCATCACGCCGGTCGCCGGGTCGTTGAACAGCACACGGCTCAGCTTTTCAGAGGCCTCGGCCGTTCCGTCGCAGACGATGACCACGCCCGAATGCTGCGAATAGCCCATGCCGACGCCGCCGCCATGGTGCAGGCTGACCCAGGTCGCGCCGCTGGCGGTGTTGAGCAGGGCATTGAGCAGCGGCCAGTCGCTCACCGCATCGCTGCCGTCCTTCATGGCTTCGGTCTCGCGGTTCGGCGAGGCGACGGAGCCGCTGTCCAGGTGGTCGCGGCCTATCACGATGGGGCCCTTGAGCTCGCCGCTTTTGACCATCTCGTTAAAAGCCAGGCCCGCGAGGTGGCGCTCGCCCAGGCCTATCCAGCAGATGCGCGCCGGCAGGCCCTGGAAAGCGATGCGCTCTTCGGCCATGTCCAGCCAGCGGTGCAGGTGTTTGTTGGCCGGGAAGAGCTCTTTCATCTTCGCGTCGGTCTTCTTGATGTCTTCCGGGTCGCCCGAAAGCGCCACCCAGCGGAAGGGGCCGACGCCGCGGCAGAACAGCGGGCGGATATAGGCCGGCACAAAACCGGGGTAGTCAAAAGCCTGGGCCACGCCGAAGTCTTTGGCGACCTGGCGCAGGTTGTTGCCGTAGTCCACCGTGGGAATGCCCATCTCATGGAAAGCCAGCATGGCCTTGACGTGCACCGCGCAGGACTCGCCGGCCGCCTGCGTCAGCGCCGCATGCTGGGCCGGGTCTTTTTGCGCGGCCTTCCATTGCGCGACCGTCCAGCCGGCCGGCAGGTAGCCGTTGATGATGTCGTGGGCCGAGGTCTGGTCGGTCACGATGTCGGGGCGTATGCCGCCGGCCTTGGCGCGTTTGGCGAGTTCGGGAACGATCTCGGCCGCATTGCCGCACAGCGCGATGGAGACCGCCTCCTTGCGCGCGGTGTGGTGCTTGATCATCTCCAGCGCTTCGTCAAGATCCTTGGCCTGCTTGTCGACGTAGCGGGTGCGCAGGCGGAAGTCGATGCTGGACTGCTGGCATTCGATGTTGAGCGAGCAGGCGCCGGCAAAGGTGGCGGCCAGCGGCTGCGCGCCGCCCATGCCGCCCAGGCCGGCGGTCAGCACCCAGCGGCCCGCGAGGTCGCCGTTGTAATGCTGGCGGCCCGCTTCCACAAAGGTTTCGTACGTGCCCTGCACGATGCCCTGGGTGCCTATGTAGATCCAGCTGCCGGCCGTCATCTGGCCGTACATCATGAGGCCGGCGCGGTCCAGCTCGTTGAAGTGTTCCCAGGTCGCCCACTTGGGCACCAGGTTGGAATTGGCGATCAGCACGCGCGGCGCGCCCGGGTGGGTGCGGAACACGCCCACCGGCTTGCCCGACTGCACCAGCAGGGTTTCATCGGCCTTGAGCTTGCGCAGGGAGTCGAGGATGGCGTCAAAGGCCGGCCAGCTGCGCGCGGCCTTGCCGATGCCGCCGTAGACCACGAGTTCGTCGGGGTTTTCGGCGACTTCCGGGTCCAGGTTGTTCTGGATCATGCGGTAGGCCGCCTCGATCTGCCAGTTGGCGCAGCTCAGCGTGCTGCCGCGGGGCGCCCGCACGGGGCGGGCCTTGCTGTCGAGAAACGGGGTTTGGGAAAGGTCGGACATGGGGCTGCTCCGGAAATAAAAACAAAAAAATTCGGGCGTGTTCAAAACATGGCGGGATAAGCGACTGGTATAAATCGTAGTTGTCTATACAACTTGTGTCAACTGGCGTAAGCTACAGTTTGTGCGCGCAAGGCCTGCCCGGCGGCTTTTTGCGTGACAATGTTTTTTTCTTACACCCGCGAACATTGCGCTGAACCATGGCCACCACACCCCTGCCCGCTTACGGCCAAGTCAAGGCATTCATCAAAAAGCGCATCAGCGCCGGCACCTGGAAGCCCGGCGACCCGGTGCCCAGCGAAGCCGTGCTGATGGAGCAGTTCGGCGTGAGCCGCATGACGGTGAACCGCGCGCTGCGCGAGCTCATGGGCGAGGGCCTGGTCACGCGCATCCAGGGATCCGGCACTTTTGTCGCCGAGCTGCACCGTATTTCCTCCACGCTTACCATTCGTGACATCCACGAGGAAGTGGCCGAGCGCGGCCATGTGCACACCTCGCGCGTGCTGCTGGCCGAATCCGAAAAAGCCAGCGCCGACCTGGCGCGCACCCTGGGCCTCAGGCCGGGCGGGCGGGTGTTCCACACCATCCTGATCCACCTTGAAAACGGCGTGCCTATCCAGTACGAGGACCGCTACGTCAACCCGGCCGCGGCGCCTCGCTACCTGGAGACCGATTTCAGCGAAACCTCGCCCACGCACCACCTGCTGGCCGAGGCCCCGCTGACCGAGGCCAGCTATTCGATAGAAGCCTGCCTGCCCTCCGCGCTGGAAGCCAAACACCTCGAAATCAAGCAGGGCGAGGCCTGCCTGGCCATGATGCGGCGCACCGTGAGCGGCGCCAACATCGCCAGCGTGGCGCGCCTGGTCTACCCGGGCTCGCGCTACAGCTTTGCCGGGAAGTTTCAAGCATGAGCTGGAATATTGTGCAGTTGGCCGACATCCCCGCCACGCCCTGGCGCAATGGCGGCGGCGTCACGCGCGAACTCGCCATGTGGCCCGACGCCAGCGACTGGGCCTGGCGCATGTCGGTGGCCGACGTGGACGCAAGCGGCCCCTTTTCCAGGTTCGAGGGCATAGAGCGCTGGTTCGCGGTACTCGAAGGCGCGGGTGTGCAACTGGACGTGGCGGGTGTGCCGCACCGTGTGACCACCGCCGATGCGCCTTTGTTCTTTGACGGCGGCGCGGCGACGGGCTGTGAGTTGATAGACGGCAAGACGCGCGACTTCAACCTCATGGTGCGCAGGGGCCCAAAGCCCTCGCGCATGCGGCGTGTTGAAGGGCGGTTTGCCGAAACCCTGCATGCCGGCACCACCATCGCCGTTTATGCCCACAGCTCGGCCGCCACCGTGCTGTTTGATGAGGAAACGCTGCAGCTGGCCCCCGCCAGCCTGGCCTGGCGCACGGTGGCGGCCAGCGCTGCCGTGCGTGTTGCAGGGCCAGCCCTCTGGATGGAGATTCCCACATGAGCCTGCAACTCTGGACACATTGCAATGCCGCCACGCTGCAGGCCGGCGCCGACCAGCCCTATGGCTTGATCGAGGACGCCGCGCTGGTGGTGGAAGGCGAGTCCATCGCCTGGATAGGCCCGCGCGCGGATGTGCCGGCCGATTTGCTGGCGCGCTGCACGGTGCGGCATGACGCGGGCGGGGCGCTGATGACGCCCGGCCTGATCGATTGCCACACCCACCTGGTCTATGGCGGCGACCGTGCCTATGAATTCGAATTGCGCCTGAACGGGGTCAGTTACGAAGAAATCGCCCGTGCCGGCGGCGGCATCGCCTCCACTGTCAAGGCCACGCGCGCCGCCAGCGCGCAGCAGTTGCAGGCACAAAGCGCGCCCAGGCTCAACCAGCTTATCGCCGAAGGCGTGACCACGCTGGAGATCAAGTCCGGCTACGGCCTGGCGCTGGAGCATGAGCGCAAGACGCTCTCGGTCGCGCGCGCGCTGGGGCAGGCCCATGCGGTGGACATACGCACCACCTTTCTGGGCGCGCATGCCGTGCCCGCCGAATTCGCCGGCCGCACCGACGCCTACGTCGATGCCGTGCTCGAGATGTTGCCGCTGCTGCAGGCCGAGGGCCTGGTCGATGCGGTCGATGCCTTTTGCGAACGTATCGCCTTCAGCCCCGCGCAGACCGAACGTGTCTTCGCCGCGGCCAAGGCCCTGAACATCCCGGTCAAACTGCATGCCGAACAGCTCAGCGACAGCGGCGGCGCGCAACTCGCGGCGCGTTATGGCGCGCTCAGCTGCGACCACCTTGAGTGGCTCTCGCCCGAAGGCGCGCAAGCCATGGCGGCGGCCGGCACGGTGGCGGTGCTGCTGCCCGGCGCGTTCTACTTTTTGCGCGAAACCAGATTGCCGCCCGTGGCCCTGCTGCGCGAGCAGCGCGTGCCCATGGCGATTTCCACCGACTGCAACCCGGGCAGCTCGCCCTGCACCTCCTTGCTGCTGATGCTCAACATGGCTTGCACACTGTTTCGCCTCACGCCCGAAGAGGCGCTGGCCGGCGTCACGCGCCATGCGGCGGCGGCCCTGGGCCTGCACGACCGCGGCCAGCTGGCGGCCGGCAAACGGGCCGACTTTGTGCTGTGGGGCGTGCAGCGGCCGGCCGAACTCAGTTATGCCCTGGGCGCCAACCCGCGCCTGCAGACCGTCTTCAAAGGCCGGTTGCTATGAGTGTTGCCATACGCCGGTGCACCGCGCCGGCATGTGGACCGTCACGCGCCGGCGCCTGAGCGGGTGGCCATGGCGCGGCGCCCGCCTGCCGGACGCCAAAAAAGAAACAGGCATTCCCAGCCAATGAGAAATAGTGCTTTGCGCGTACAGGCAAGAACCGGATACTGACGCGATGTCGCCCGATGCTCCCGCTGTTTCCGCCCCTTCCGCCGTGGACCGCGCGCTGGTGGTGCTGGCCACACTGGCGCAGCAGGGCCGCCCCATGACGGCGGTGGAGCTGCTGGGCAGGACGGGCTTGAGCCAGAGCACGCTGTACCGCCAGCTCAATTCGCTCAAGCGCTGGGGCTTTGTGCTTGAAACGGACGGCCGTTATGCGCCCGGCCCCCTGAGCCTGCAACTGGCCCTGGGTTATGACATGGCCTCCCATCTGGCCCAACAGGCGCGCCAGGAAATGCTGGCGCTGGCGCAGCAGTCACAGGAAAGCGTCGGCCTGGTTGTCGCGGTCAACGGCCAGGCCGTGTGTATCGACATGGTCGAGAGCCGGCAGGCCTTGCGCTGCTCCTTTGAAAAAGGCCGCAGTGTGCCTCTGGAAAAAGGCGCTTCGGCGAAATGCCTGATGGCCCACATGCCGGCCGCGGCACTGAGCGCCGCGCTCGGCCCCGATCGCCAAAGCCCTGAATTGCTGGCTGAACTGGCCGAAATCCGCAAGGCCGGTTTTGCCGTCAGTGACAGCGAGGTGGATGCCGGTGTCTGGGGCGTGAGCGCGCCGCTGTTCGCCCTGGGGCAGCAAGCCGTAGGCGCCCTGACCCTGATGGCGCCCAGCGTGCGCATTGAAGGCAAACACCCGCCCCTGATCCAGATGGCGGTGGTGACCGCCGCCCGCATTTCCCGAAGCTTGAGCAGCTGACAGCCCGGCAGCCGAGTCCCTGAACCGTCGAATTGACTTAACCCCCTGGAGAAAACCCCATGAACTTTCGCCGCCAATTCCTTGCTTCCTGCTTTGCCGTCCTCGGACTGGCTACCCTGGGCGCGCACGCGCAGGACGTGCTTCGCGTCGGGACCGATGCCACCTTCCCGCCCATGGAGTTCGTCGAAGGCGGCAAACGCACCGGCTTTGACATCGAACTGGTGGAGGCCGTTGCCAAGACCTTGAACAAACGTGTCGAATGGGTCGATATCGATTTCAAGGGCCTGATTCCCGGGCTGGTCTCCAAGCGCTTTGACATGGCGGTGTCGGCCATCTACATCACCGACGAGCGCAAAAAGGTCGTGGACTTCACCGACTCCTACTATGCGGGCGGCCTGGTGGCCATGGTGAAAGAGGGCAATACCGCCATCAAGACGCTGGCCGACCTGAACGGCAAGAAGGTGACCGTGCAGGTCGGAACCAAGTCCGTGAGCTACCTGGCCTCCAACTACCCGCAGGTGCAACTGGTGGAAGTCGAGAAAAACCAGGAGATGTTCAACCTGGTCGACATAGGCCGCGCCGACGCGGCCGTGACCGGCAAGCCGGCCGCCTTCCAGTATGTGCGCACCCGCGGCGGCCAGCGCGTGCTGGAGCAGCAGCTCACCACCGAAGAGTACGGCATGGCGCTGCGCAAGGACACGCCCGAGCTGACCAAGGCCGTCAACGGCGCACTGGCCAAGCTCAAGGCCGACGGCACCTATGCGCAGATCGTGAAGAAGTGGTTCAGCAACACCACCGCCGCTAAATAAGACCGGGAGCGCATCGGATGGAACTCGATTTCTCCCCGGCTTTCGCGGGATGGCGCAGCCTTCTTTCGGGCGCGCTGGTGACCGTGGAAATCACCGCGGTGGCCCTGGTGCTCGGCTGCATCATGGGTTTGCTGGTGGGGATAGGGCGCCTCAACCCGGCCCGGCGCGTGGTCTACGCGCTGTGCACCGGCTACGTGGCGGCCATACGCGGCACGCCGCTGCTGGTGCAGCTCTTCATCCTGTTTTTCGGCTTGCCGCAGTTCGGCATCATGCTGCCGGCCTTTGTCTGCGGCGTGATCGGCCTGGGCATTTATTCCGGCGCCTATGTGTCGGAGATCGTGCGCGGCGCTATCCAGTCCATCGACAAGGGCCAGATGGAGGCCGCGCGCTCCATCGGCATGTCTTACGGCACGGCCATGCGCAACATCATCTTGCCGCAGGCCCTGGTGCGCATGATCCCGCCACTGGGCAACGAGTTCATCGCGCTGATCAAGAACTCCGCGCTGGTGTCGCTGCTGACCATCCATGAGCTGATGCATGAGGGACAGAAAATCATCAGCGTTTCCTACCGTTCACTGGAGGTCTATCTTGTGATTGCCGTCATGTATTTTGTATTGACCGGCCTGACGACGCTCGCGCTGCGCCGCATCGAGCAGCGGCTGCGCGCCGGAGGCATGGTGCAATGAACATGCCGCAACCCGTCAACGGCACACCGGCCGCCGGTAAACCCATCGTCAACATCCGGGGACTGCGCAAGTCCTTCGGCGAGCACGTGGTGCTGCACGGCATTGATTTTGACGTCCAGCCTTCGCAGGTGGTGGTGGTCATAGGCCCCAGCGGCTCCGGCAAGAGCACGTTTTTACGCTGCTGCAACGGGCTGGAGAAACCCGACAGCGGCCGGGTTGAAATCTGCGGCAGCCTGCTGGCCGACGCCGGCCGCATGCTGGACGACCAGGCGCTGAACCATTTGCGCGAAGACGTCGGCATGGTGTTCCAGTCCTTCAACCTGTTTCCGCACCTGTCGGTCATCGACAACATCACCGTCGGCCCGCGCAAGGTGCGCGGCTTGTCCAGGCAGCAAACCGAAGCCGAAGCCCTGGCCCTGCTCGACAAGGTGGGCCTGCGGCAAAAGGCCCATGCCATGCCGGCCAGCCTGTCGGGCGGGCAGAAGCAGCGGGTGGCGATTGCCCGCGCGCTGGCCATGCAGCCCCAGCTGATGCTGTTTGACGAGCCCACCTCCGCGCTGGATCCCGAGCTGGTCGGCGAAGTACTGCAGGTCATGAAGCTGCTGGCGAGCGAAGGCATGACCATGATGGTCGTGACCCATGAAATGGATTTCGCGCGCGAGGTCGCCGACGTCGTGGTGGTGATGGACGGCGGCGCCTTGATTGAAGCCGGGCCGCCCGATATCATTTTTACCAGGCCCACGCAGGCCCGCACGCGTGACTTCCTGCAGGCCGTGTTGTCCCGCAACTGACCGGGCCGCCATCTTCCGGGCTTTCGCGCCCCATTTTTTTCAGGGAATATCATGAGTGACTTCAGCGACGACAGCGAAGTGTTCAGCCTCCAGCGCGGCACGCTGCCGCTGCTGGTCAGCATGCCGCACGTAGGCACGGAGATCCCGGCCGAGCTGAAGGCCGGCTACACGCAAGAGGCGCTGGGCGTCGAAGACACCGACTGGCACCTGCACCGGCTCTATAAGTGCCTGCCCATTGCGGGCGCCAGCGTTTTGCGGCCCCGTTACTCGCGCTACGTGATAGACCTGAACCGTCCGCCCGACGATGCACCCATGTACCCGGGCGCGTCCAACACCGAGCTGTGCCCCACGCGCTTTTTCAGCGGCGCGCCGCTTTACAAGCCCGGCCATGAGCCCGGGCCCGAAGAGCGCGCGCGGCGGCGCGAAACTTATTGGCAGCCTTATCATGCGGCGCTGGCCGCCGAACTCGCGCGCCTGAAGGCGCAGCACGGCTTTGCCCTGCTGTGGGACGCGCACAGCATACGTTCGCACATTCCCTGGCTGTTCGAAGGCAAGCTTCCCGACCTCAACATCGGCACGGCCGGCGGGGCCAGCGCGCACGAGGCCATCACCGACGCGGTGGTGCAGGCCTGCGATGCCGCGCCTCACATCAGCCTCGCCGTCAACGGCCGCTTCAAGGGCGGCTACATCACGCGCCACTACGGCCGGCCTGCCGAGGACGTGCATGCCGTGCAGCTGGAGATGTGCCAGAGCCTGTACATGCAGGAAGTGCCGCCCTATGCTTATGACGAAGCCCTGGCGTGGCAGGTGCAGCCCTTGTTGAAGATGATGGTGACCGGCGCGCTGCACGCCGCCCTCCACCTGTACACCTGAACCGCCATGCGCAGCGATACCAAAACATTTTTCGCGCCCCAGGCCTGGGTGCAGGGGGCGTGGGCCAAGGACGTCCTGCTCACGGTAGCCGCCAATGGCAGCTGGCACAGCGTGCAGCCCGGCGCCACGGCGCAGCAACGGGAAGGCGCCACACGTTTGGGCGGCCCGGTGCTGCCCGGCCTGGTCAATGCGCACAGCCATGCCTTCCAGCGCGCCATGGCGGGCCTGACCGAGCGCCGCAGTGCGGGCGCCCATGCCTCCGACGATTTCTGGAGCTGGCGCGACCGCATGTACAGCGCGGCCAACCGCATCACGCCGGACCAGCTCGAGGCAATTGCCGGCCAGCTCTATGCCGAGCTGCTGGCCGGCGGCTACACCGAGGTTTGCGACTTTCACTACCTGCACAACGATGTGAGTGGCGCGGCCTATGCCGACCCGGCCGAGATGTCGCTGGCCCTGGTGCGCGCGGCGCAGCGCACCGGCATAGGCCTGACCCTGCTGCCCACGCTCTACATGCGCTCGGGCTTCAAGGCCGCGGGCCTGCGCGAAGACCAGCGCCGTTTCTCGTCGACACCCGAGAGTGTGATGCGCGTCGTCGAGCAGGTGCGGCGCCAAACACAAGGCGATGCGCGCATCCATGTCGGCGTGGCTGTGCATTCGCTGCGCGCCGCCGAGCCGGCCGCCTTGAAGGAGCTCACAGCCGCGGCCAAGCAAGCCGGCCTGCCGGTGCACATCCACATCGCCGAGCAGACCCAGGAGGTCGAGGACTGCATCGCGCACACCGGCCAGCGCCCGATTGAATGGCTGCTGAACAATGCCGAAGTCGACGCCCGCTGGAACCTGGTGCATGCCACCCATGCGACGCCGGCCGAACTGCAGGGCGTGCAGGGCAAGGGTGCGGCCATCGTGATCTGTCCCGCGACCGAGGCCAACCTGGGCGACGGCGTGTTCGACCTGCCGGCCTATGCCGCCGCGGGCGGCAAGTGGTCCATAGGCTCCGACAGCCACGTCACGCGCAGCTGGCCCGAAGAGCTGCGCCTGCTCGAATATTCCCAGCGCCTCACGCTGCGCCAGCGCAATATCGCCGCGCGCGTTCTGGGCAGCGAAAGCAGTGCCGCCGGCTTGTTTGAAGCCGCGCTTGCAGGGGGCTTGCCGGCCACAGGCCAGATGCAAGCCGGCCTGGCACCCGGCCATCGCGCCGACTTCGTCACGCTGGACCTGGAATCCCCCGCGCTGCTGGGTGTGCCGGCCGGCCACCTGCTGGACGCGCTGGTGTTCTCCAGTCCGGGCGCGGCGTTTGGCGAGGTGTTTGTGGCCGGCCAGCGCGTCGCCGCGCCTTCGCCGGAGCGTGCGCAGTCCTTCGTGCGTGCCATGCGGGAGCTGTGGACGGACTGAGCTGATTTATTGGCCGTATCAATTGGCCGTATAAAACGCGAATTCGACAAAGCTACGGCCAATCCCCGCAGGGGTGTCCCGGCAGGCGATACCATCGCCTGATCTCCCCAACAAGGTGCTGCCATGGACCACAAATGGCTGGAAGACTTCATTGCCCTGGCACGCGAGCGCAGCTTTTCGCGTGCGGCCGAGCTGCGCCATGTGACCCAGCCGCAGTTCTCGCGCCGCGTGCGCGCGCTGGAACTCTGGGCCGGTGCCGACCTGGTCAACCGTGCCGTCGTGCCGCTGGCGCTCACGGCCGCCGGGGAGGAGCTGTTGCCCGTGGCGCGCCGCGTCGTGATGGGTCTCAATGATGTGCGTGCCCGCATACAGCACGCGCAGGGCGGCCTGGACTGGGTCACGCTGGCCACCGGCCGCACCTTGTCGCGCACCGCCGTGCCCGGCTGGCTGGCGCGCGTCAAGCGCGGCGCCGGCGAGTTCCGCCTGCGCATACTCACGGGCTCCATCCACGAAGGCGCGACCGCGCTGGAGCAGGGCGCGGCCGACTTCCTGCTGTCCTTCACGCACCCGCGCCTGCCCATGCTGCTGGACGGCCAGGCCTTCGAGGGACAGACCCTGGGCACCGACGAACTCGTGGCCGTGAGCGCGCCGCGCCCCGACGGCCGGGCGCTGCATGCCTTGCCCGGCAGCGCGCGCGAGCCGGCGCGCGTGCTCGGTTACGCGCCCACGCTGGCGCTGAGCCAGATCCTGCAGGACGGGCTGAGCCGCGATGCGCGCGAACTCTTTCTGCACACGGTGACCGAGTCCGACTTCGCCGAATCCCTGCATGAGCAGGCCCTGCAGGGCGTGGGCCTGGCCTGGCTGCCGCGCGGCCTGGTGGGCGATGATTTGCGCGGCGGCCGGCTGGTGGCCGCCGACCCGCAGGGCATTGCCGTGCGCTTCGAGATACGGCTTTACCGCAACCGCAGCCCGCGCAATGAGCTGGTGCAAAAAATCTGGACGGCCTCCAGCGCCTGAACAGACATACGCATGCGCCCATGCGTGATGCGCATGCGCTTGCCGGGCGCCGGTTCCTAGACTGCCTCCACCCACAAGGAGACAGCCATGCCCACACATTCCCCCGTCCTTCCATTTCCCCTGGCCCGCGCTTTGCGCGGGGCCGCGTCGGCTTTGCTGGCGCTGCTCGCCTTTTCGGCGCTTTCCACTGCGCAAGCCCAGGCCTGGCCCGCGGCCAAACCGATCTCGCTGGTGGTGGGCTACCCCGCCGGCGGCAGCGTGGACCTGGTCGCGCGCATCATCGCCGAGCCGCTGTCCAAGCGCCTGGGCACGCCCGTCGTCATCGAGAACATGGGCGGCGCCGGCGGCACCATAGGCGCGCAGAAAGTCGTGAGCGCCAATCCCGACGGCTACACGCTGCTGCTGGGCTCGGGCAGCGAGGTGTCCATCGCCAGGCTTTACAACGCCGCCATCAAGTACAACGGCGAAACCGACCTGGCGCCGGTGGGGCTGATAGGCGTCACGCCCATGGTGTTTGTGACCAACACCCAGACCGGCGTCAAGACCATGGAAGAAGCCATCGCCAAGTCCAAACGCGAACGCAACCAGCTGAGTTTTGCGTCCTCGGGCATAGGCACGCCGCTGCACGTGTCGGGCGAGCTCATCAACCTGATGGCCGGCACCACGTTTCGCCACGTGCCCTACCGCGGCGCGGGCCAGCAGCTGCAGGACCTGCTGGGCGGCAACATCGAGTTCAGCGTCTCGGTGCTGTCCTCGGCGCTGCCGCACATCGAGTCCGGCAAGATGGTTCCGCTGGGCGTCACCACGCCCACACGCTCGCGCGCCGCGCCGCAAATTCCCGCGCTGGCCGAGAACCCCAGGCTCAAGGGCTATGACATGAACGTCTGGTTCGGCCTCTTCGGCCCGGCCAAGCTGCCCGCGCCCATGGTCGTGCGGCTCAACCGCGAACTCAACGAGATCCTGCGTGACGAAGCCGTCTGGCAAAAACTGCAGAAGGCCGGCATTTCCAACGAAGGCGGCACGCCGCAGGCGCTCACGGCCTTTGTGCGCGCCGAAACCCAGCGCGTGCGCGCCGTGGTCAACAAGGCCGTCAGCACCGGGGCGGCGAGCTGATGCACCATCCGGTCAATACCCTGGCGCCCAACCTGGCGCGCTGGTCGGCCTCGAACACCGGTGTCGACCATGTGCATGAGCGCAGCGGCGCGGCATCCGGCCCCGAGATCCTGGTGACGGCCCTGGTGCACGGCAATGAATACTCGGGCGCCATCGCGCTGGCCGAACTGCTGGCCGCCGGCTGGCGGCCGGCGCGCGGCCGGGTCACGCTGGCGTTTTGCAATGTCGCCGCGTTTGAACGCTTCGATGCCGCGCGGCCCGATGACTCGCGTTTTGCCGATGAAGATTTCAACCGTGTCTGGGCAGCCGAAACGCTGGACGGCCCGCGCCGCAGCGCCGAGCTGGACCGCGCGCGCCAGCTGCGGCCTTTTGTGGACCGCGCCACGCATTTGCTGGACCTGCACTCCATGCACGAGCCCTGCGTGCCCTTGCTGGTCACCGGCACGCTGGCGCGCAACATCGCCTTTGCCCAGGCCCTGCGCACCGCGTCGCAGGTGGTGGTCGACAGCGGCCATGCCGATGGCGTGCGCATGCGCGACTATGGTGAGTTTTCGGACGCGCACGGCGAGCGCATCGCGCTGCTGCTCGAAGCCGGCCAGCACTGGGACCCGCGCGCCGTCAGCGCCGCGCGCGACACCTTGATGCGTTTCCTGGTGCAAGCCGGCGCGCTGGCACGCAGCGAGGCGCCCATGGGCTGGTTATTGCCTGACCGGGAACCGCCCGCGCCCGTGGTGGTGACGGACCGCGTGGTCGCCGCATCCATGGATTTCCGTTTCAGCGACAGCTACAGCGGCGGCGAAGTGATTGCCAGGGCCGGCACGGTGATCGCGACCGATGCGGGCCGCGAGGTGACCACGCCTTATGACGATTGTGTGCTGGTCATGCCTTCGCTGCGGCAATTGCGCCCTGGTGTCACCACGGTGCGGCTGGGCCGGCGGGCCTGAGCCGACAGCGCTCGGCTACAGCAGCGGAAGCCGTATCCACAAACGCGCCCCGGCAGGCGCCAGCGCTTCATAACCCGCCTGGCCGCCGTGGCGCTCCGCCACGTTGTGCACAAAGTACAGGCCCAGGCCGGTGCCGTGAGCGGGGCGCTGCGTGGCTTTCTGCGTGCTGAAGCGTTCAAACAAATGGGGCAGCATTTCCGCGCTGACGCCCGGCCCCTGGTCGGCCACCGACAGCTCGGCCTGCCCGCCTTTGAGGGTCAGCGCCAAGGTGACGGTGGCGCCCGCCGGCGAGAAGCGCAGGGCGTTGTGCAGCAGGTTGTCCAGTGCGCGCTCCAGCAAGTGGAAGTCGCCGCGTATCCACACCGGCTCGTCGGGGATGTGGCGCAGCAGGCGCACCGATCGGGTCTGGGCCGATTCATAGACCGCGTCGACGGCCTGGTGCGCGACGCTGCCGAGGTCGATCTCGCGCAGGTCTTTTTGCTCCAGGCTTTGCACGCGGGCCAGCGACAAAAACGATTGCGCGAGTTTGTGCGCGCGGCGAAGCTGCTGGAATAGCCGGTGCTGGTTCGTCTCGTCCAGCGTTCCGCCGCCCAGCTGCTGCACGGCCGCGGCCAGGGGCACGCGGATGTCGTGCGACAGGAAGGCCAAAGTCTCCTCGCGTTCCTTGTGCAGGTCGTGAAAGCGCTGCTGCGCCTGTTTCACATAGTCGATGCGCTGCTCGAACCTGAGCCGGTAAAACGGGCTGTCCGCGGGCGCGCCCGTCAGCTGATGGAGTTGCCAGTCCAGGTAGCGCCTGGCGACTTCAAGGCGGCGCCAGCTCCACAAAGGGTAGGCTGCGATCGCGGCGACCAGGGCGCCCGAGGGCGCGAACCAGATGCCGGACACCAGGGGCAGGGCCAGGGCCAGCCCGGCCAGCACGGCCAGCCAGGCCGCGTTGGCCAGCAGGCCCGGCAGCGGCATGAAGCGCGTCCCCCACAGCAGCGGCACCAGCGCCAGCAGGGCGCTCAGCGCCAGCGTCCAGGCCCTGCCCAGCGGCACGATAAAACGCTCATCGCGCAGGTTCAGCAACACATTGGCCAGCACTTCCACGCCCGGCATGGCGGCGCCATGCGTGGTGACCGGCGTGGACAGGATGTCGCCCATGCCGGCCGCCGTGGCGCCCACAAACACAATCTTGCCGCGCAGCGCCTGGGCCGGCGCGCCGGGCCGCATGAGCTCGGCCGCCGAGACGCTGGGGATGGTGCCGGGCGGCCCGGCGAAACGCAGCAGCCGGGGCTCGCGCCGCAGCAGCGTGGGCGCCTCGTCGGTGACAAGCCGCGCCGTATCGCCGGGCTGCGGCGGGGCCGCGCCGTCCGGGGGTTGCCAGCCGCTGATCTGCAGCGCGGTCTGCGCCAGCAAGGGCCAGTCGGCGCTGCCCACGCCTTCCCAGAGGTCAACGCCGCGCGCCACGCCGTCCTCGTCCAGGCGCACACTCACGCGTCCCAAGCCGGCCGCCGAGCGCGCCAGCAGCGGGATGGGCGGCGACTCCAGCAACTGGCCGCCCTGGCGGGCGCTTTCCATCACCACGGGCAGCGACACATTGCCGCAGGCGCGCAAGGCCTTGGCCAGGGCCTGGTTGCCGGCCGGGTCGTCGCCGATCTCGTTGAAGGCAATGTCCACCGCCACGGCTTTGGGCGAGGCCCGGCAGATCTGCTGCAGCAAATCGGCGTGGACGCGGCGCGGCCAGGGCCAGCGGCCCAGCTCCTGCAAGCTGGCCTGGTCTATGGCCGCGATCACCACGCCGGTCGGCGCGGGCTGCGTGCCCAGGCGCTGCGACAGGTCGAACAGAAAATAGTCCAGGCGCGCGAGCCAGCCGCTGGCGCTCACGCCCACGGCCAGCGCGGCCAGCAGCAAGCCCATGCCCAGGAATTCACGCAGGCTGTGCGCGCTGCGGGGCGGGCGCTGGTCTTGCATGGCGGCCTAGAGCAGCAGCAAGGGCAGGCCCAGCATCCACATATAAGGATGGCGCGAGGGCACGTCTATCTTCTGCAGCATGGGCGGGCCCGCGGTGCCGTCCTGGTTGTCGACCAGGCGCACGCCGAGGTACTGCGCGCCGCCCGAGGGGCGGGGCAGGCGGACCTTGCCATCGGAAGAGTTCTGCTGCTGGTCCTCGGGCGCCATGCCGGCCGTGGCCGACACCGAGACCCGGTAGTGGTGGTCTTGCGGCGGCGCGGGCAGCTCCAGCAGCAGCGCGTCGGCTTCGTAGCGCAGCGCGGCCTGGCCCAGGTCGGGCTGGCCCGGCGCGGGCTTGTAGCTAAAGGGCGATGCGGCCGACCACGGCCCCTGCTCACCCTGGGCCGTGATGCTGGCGACGCGCCAGTGCAGCTTGCCCTCGGGCAGGTCGTCCGCGGGCAGCCACTCGGTCTGCGCCACCGGCTGGTCCAGCAGCACTTGCGCGAAGTTCTCCGACGTGGAGGCCTGCACCCGGTAGCGGGCGGCGTCGACGGCACGGGTCCAGCGCAGGGTGGGGCGCGGCGAGCGCACCGTGGCCGACCGGCCCGGCGCCTGCAGCGCGGGCGCGAAGGGGCGCGCCGCCACGGTAAAGCTGTGGCGTGCTTCCAGGCCCTGCAGGCCCAACGCATCCAGGGACCGCACGCGCAGGATATAGCGGCCGTTGGGCAGGTCGGCAAAACTCAGCACACCGGACTGCGAGGTCCTTTCGGCGTGGATGGCGTCAAAGCTGCTGTCCTGCGACACCTGGCCCCAGAGCACGCCGCCTTGTTCGGCGCGCGCGGGCGGCAGTGAAAAGCGCAGCGGCAATTGCTCCAGGCGGGCCGGCAGGGTAGACACATTGGGCGCGGCGGGCAGGGCGCGCGGCGGCATGGGCGCCTCGCCGGCGCGCGCCAGCGTGCCGAAGCCCGGCCCCACGACCACGGTTTTGCCGGTGGCGTCCACGCCAACCGAGCCTTCCAGGGTTTCCTCGCGCGTCTGGCCGTCCTCCACCCCGACGCGGAACACCGTGCCGCGCACCACCGCCTGGGCGCTGGGCGTGAGCACGCGCAGGTTTTGCTGTGTGCGCCGTCCCGGGTTGTCGGTGATTTCGGTCTGGCCCTGCAGCAGGCGCACCCGCGTGTCGGCCATCAGGCCGTTGGCATACAGGCTCAGGGTGTCCAGCACCAGCGTCGAGCCCGGGTGCACACGCAGCTGCGTGCCGTTGGCCAGCTCCAGCGTGGCGCTGGCCAGGGCCTCGGTCCTGAGTTCGGCGCCCACGGGCAGGGTCTGGCCCGTGGCGGCGGTTTTCCAGCTTCCCTCGGCTTCGCGCCAGCGCACGCTGCCGTGCACGGTTTTCAGCAGGGCCTGGCCGGGGCTGCTGCGCAGCATGGAGGCCGGAATGCGCAGCACCGTGCCGGGCGGGATGCGGTGCGGGTCGGCGATCCGGTTGAGCTTTTGCACCACGTCCCAGCGCTGCGGGTCTATCAGGTGGCGCTGGCCCAGGCTGATCAGCGTGTCCCCGGGGCGCACGCTGTACAGCCAGGCCGGCACGGCGGAGGCCTTCTCGGGCAGGCCGGCCGCGGGCGGGGTCTGGGCCAGCGCGGCGAGGCCCAGCGACAGGAGGCCGGCGGCGGCTATGCGTTTGTACATGGGGGATTTTCCAGAACGTGCAGGCTTGGCGGCTTGCCACGCCGGCCCGGGTGAACAAGAAAACGGTGAGTGGTCACTCATGCAGCCACTCAAGCCGGTAGCCCTGGCCGTAGACCGAGACCAGGCGCCAGCCCGATTCGGGAGACAGCTTGAGTTTTCTGCGCAGCGCGCTGGCCTGCACGTCCACCTTGCGCGACTCCACATCGGTGTTGTGCCCCCAGACCGTCGACAGCAAATGGGCGCGCGTCAGCAGCCGTCCCACGTTTTGCAGCAGGTAGAGCGCGAAATCGGTTTCCAGCTCGGTCAGTTCCACGCGCCGGCCTTCCACAAAGAACTGGCGGTTGGCGAAATCCACTTCCAGCCCTCCCCAGGCGTTGCGCCGGGTTTCCTGTTTCAGGCCTGAGCGGTGCAGCACCACATTGAGCCGTGCCAGCAGGATGGGCCGGGACACCGGCTTGACCAGGTAGTCGACCGCGCCGGCCGACAGCATCTGCACCACGTCGTCCTCGCTGTCGCGCGCCGTCAGAAAAATCACCGGCGGGCAGGCCTCCTTGAGCTGCAGCCGCAGCCGCGCCAGCACCTCGGGCCCGGACATGTCTGGCACCAGCCAGTCCAGCAGGCAGGCCGCGTACTGCCCCCTCTCCACGGCCCGCGCGCAGTCGGCGCCGCGATCGAACAGGTCCACCTCCAGGCCGGCTTCCTTGATCCATCCACACACGGCTTCAGCGGTTTCGGGCTCGTCCTCCAGGTAGGCAATTCGGGGGGCGGAAGTGTGGGGCATACGGGTTCAGGGGATCGGGTCGGACAGGCTTGTTACCTGTAGTTACATATTGTGCCGTCTTCGGCGAACCGAGTTTAGTGGTCTGACAACTGCCTGACCACCCCCTGCACCCCTCGACTGTTGGTAATTAGTAAGTGTAAACAAGGATTTACCCTTTGTTTCCGGGAGGCCCCATATGATCCGCCGCGCTAGTACCTTTTACTTCCTGTCACAACTATGCTCGAACATTTCCGACGCTGCGCGAAACTTGTATGCAAGCTGCCGAACCCGGTTTCCCTGGTCCGCCCGGCGTCCGTTCTGCTCGGTCTGGGGCTGCTGCCGGCGGCCGCTTTTGCCCTGACAGCCTCGGTGACGGCCATCATCCCGGCACAGGGCATTTACCCGGGTGAAATCGCCACTTTGCGCATTGCGCTGTCCAACAGCGACCCGGTTCCCGCCACCAACGTGGCCTTCAGCAACAGCCTGCCGGGCCTTTTGCCCAACGGCCTGAAGGTGGCGGGCGCAGCCACCAACGGCTGCGGCGGCGCGTTCACCGCGGCGCTGGGAACGCAAGCGCTGAGCCTCACGGGCGGCGGCATTCCGGCCGCCGCCGGCGGCATCGACGGCCAGTGCGTGATCGACATCCCGGTCACCGCCGGCAGCTCGACCGGCAACGCGACCTCTTACGCTTACCAGATCCTCAACGGCGCGGTGACCAGCAGCGCCGGCAGCAACAGCGGCGACGTCTCGCAGACCTTCAACATCCGCGCGCTGCAGCAGCCGCAAATCTCCAAGGCCTTCGGCAGTTCCACCCTGGTGCTGGGCGGCGCGACCACCTCGCTCACCATCACGCTGACCAACCCGAACCCGGTGGCCATCGAAGGCTTCAGCATCACCGACAACTTCCCGCAGCTGGGCGGCAGCGCCATCATCAGCGTCGCGGCCGTGCCCGGCGCCAGCGCCAGCTGCACCAGCGGGCCCGCGCCCGCCTTCAACCCGGCCCCGCTGGCCGGCGCCACCAGCGTGACCGGCACCGGCGACATTCCCGCCAACGGCAGCTGCAGCTTTGTGGTCGCGGTGGAAGCGTCGCAGACCAACGGCCAGTACACCACCAACGCCCAGAGCAACCTGATCAACCGCAGCAGCGACTTCAGCAATTCGCTGGGCATTCCCGCGCAGGCCAATGCGCAGGCCAACATCACCGTCAGGTCGCCGCTCAGCGTGGCCAAGGCTTTCTCCGGCAGCTCGCTGTCCAGCGGCTCCTCCGGCAGCCTGACCATCACGCTGACCAACAGCGGCAACACGCCGCTCACCGTCACAACTTTCGACGACAGCCCCATCGACGGCCTGGGCGGCGTCAACCCGGCGACCGGCCTGAACGTGACTTCGGCCTCCACCAGCTGCGCCGGCGGCGCGGCCGCCGCCATCAACAGCAACAAGGGCGTTCGACTCACCGGCGGCACCATTCCCGCCAACGGCAGCTGCACGGTCACCGTCAACTACGACGGCTTTGTGCAGGCCTCCGGCGTTCCGGTGACCTACACCAACAACATCCCGCAAGGCGCGGTCGATGTCGGCAACGCGGCCATCAAGAGCCAGAGCGCCTCGGCCACCATCCTGGTGGCCGACGACCTGCGCGTGCTCAAGTCGGCGCTGCCGGCCAGCCCGGTCGCGCCCGGCAACCCCATCCAGTACCAGGTCACGGTGCAGAACTACGGCGCGGCCGCGATCAACAACGTCACGGTCACCGACAACTTCAGCAACGGCCAAACTTTTCTGACCGGCACCATTGGCGGCATCAACTACACGCCGACCGTCACCGCGGCCTGCGGCAACGTCAATTCAGCGAGCGCCGTCGGCAGCAGCACGGCGGTGCTCACGGTCGACACCCTGCCGGCCCGCGCCAGCCCCAGCGTGCCCGGCGCCTGCGTGATCACGATGTGGGCCATGGCCTCCAGCACGGCGGTGGCTTCCTCTGCCAACACCATCGCAGCGGGCGGCGTCTGCTACAACGCCGGCGCGACCTGCAACGGCGGCGCTTCCAACTCGACCAGCGTGACGACCAACGCCGCCGTGATGGCGGCCAGCAAGGCCTTCGCGCAATCGTCCCCCGGCGTCAGCACTTTCGCCGAAGGCACCATCGTCCGCATGACCATCACGCTGACGAACAAGTCGGCGAACCCGCTGACCAACGTGTCGATCTCCGACACGCTGCAGCTGGCCAACAGCGGCGGCGGGCAGCTGCGTATCGCCAACCCGGCCAACGCGGCCAGCACCTGCGGCAGCCCGGTCATCACCGCGGTCGCCGGCGCCACCTCGGTGGGCCTGAACGGCGGCACCGTGCCCGCGCGCGCCGGCAACGGCCTGGGCGCCGATGGCAGCTGCGTGCTGCAGGTCGACGTGGTCGGCCCGGCCGGCGTCTACCCCAACACCGCCACCGTGGGCGGCACGCAGACCTTCGGCAACGGCACGACCCAAACGCTCACCCCCGTGACCACCAACACGGCGACGCTGACCTACACCTCGGCCCTGAGCGCCAGCAAGAGCTTCAACCCGGCCAGCGTGTCCACGGGCGGCCGCTCCACCGTCACGGTGCAGTTGCTCAACACCAGCGCGCTGGCCCTGACCAATGTCAGCGTGACCGACCCGCTGCCGGCCGGCATGGTGCTGGCCAGCCCGACCAATGCGCATACCACTTGCGCCGGCGCGACCTCCATCACGGGCGCTGCCGGCGCCAGCAGCATTTCCATGACGGGCGCCAGCGTTGCCGGCAGCGGCAACTGCGCCTTGCTGTTCGACGTAGTGGCCACCGGCGCGGCCAACTGGGTCAACACCATCCCGCCCGACTCCATCCTGGCCGACGGCGGTGTGCGCAACGTCGCCCCGGTCAGCGCCACCTTGCTGTTCACCCCGCCCAACGGGATCGCCATCAGCAAGGCCACCTCCATCAGCTCGCTGACCTTTCCGGGCGAGGTCAGCCGCCTGACCATCAACATCGCCAACGGCTCGCAGGCTGTCACCAACCTGAGCTTCACCGACTACTTCACCGTGGGCGGCACGGCAGGCGGCACCAACAACGGCTGGGTACTCACACCCAACCCCGCGCCCAGCACCACCTGCCCAGGTGGTGTGGTGAGCGCGGTGGCGAACACCCGCCAGGTCAGCCTGGCCGGCGCCGCGCTCGCGGCCAACGCCAGCTGCCAGCTCAGCGTCAACGTGACCTCCACCGTGACCGGCGGCAACACCAACACCATTCCGGCCGGCGCCATCACGACCGACCAGAACCTCAGCAACAACAACCCGGCCACCACCAGCCTGGCCATCAGCACCAACATCGGCCTGGTCAAGCAGTTCACGCCCAATGTGGTCAAGCCCGGCCAGCGTTCGCGCCTGCGCATCACCTTTTACAACCCGCTGTCGCAGCCCGTCAGCGCGCTGGCCGTGACCGACACCCTGCCGGCCGGCGTGACCGTGCCCAGCGGCGCCAACCCGACGACGACCTGCCAGGGCGCGACCGTGTCCTCGACCGTCAACAGCGTGCAGGTGTCCGGCGGCACCATTCCCGCCGCGTCCGGCAACGTGCCGGCGAGCTGCCAGGCCGAGATCGACGTGCTGGCCGCGGCCCAGGGCGACTACGTCAACACCATTCCCACCAACGCGCTGACCGCCAGCGCCGGCGGCAACCCGCTGTCCAACACCCAGCCCACCAGCGACACGCTGCGCGCCAAATCGCCGGTCGTCGTGCACAAGGCCTTCAGCGCCCGCACGCTGGACGCGGGCAACCCGGTCGGCTTCACCACCGGTTCCGACAGCAAGGCACCCGGCGCGCCGGCCGTGCTGACCCTGCGTTTTGACAACCCCAACAACACGGCCCTGACCGGCCTGGTGCTGACCGACACCTTGCCCGCGGGCCTGGTGGTCGCGCCCACGCCGGCGGCGGCCACCACCTGCGCGGGCGGCACCGTCGTCGCGGCCGCCTCGGCGACCAGCGTGCGCCTGACCGGCGCGACGCTGGCGGCCGCGGGCTCCTGCACGGTCACGGTCAACGTGCTCAGCAACATCTCGGGCGTTTACACCAACACCGTTCCCACCGCCAGCATCACGACCAATGAAGGCGTGAGCAACGAGGAGCCCACCAGCGCGCAGCTGATCGTCTCCACCCCGCCCACCGTCGGCAAGCAGTTCACGCCGGCCGTGATCCCGCCGGGCGGCGTGTCGCGCCTGAGCATCGTCCTGGGCAACAGCAACAGCAGCGCGATGACGCTGAGCGCGAACTTCGACGACGTGCTGCCCACCGCGCCCGGCCAGATCCAGCTGACCGCCACGCCCGCCATGGCGACCACCTGCGGCGGCACCGTGGTGGCCGCGGCCAATGCCACCAGCGTGCGCCTGAACAGCGGCGGCACCGTTCCCGCGGGCGGCTGCACGATTGACGTCAATGTGACCGGCCTCACCGCCGGCGTGCACACCAACAACATTCCGGCCGGCGCGCTGCAGACCAACCTGGGCAGCAACCAGTCGCCCGCCAACGCGCCGCTGACCATCAGCACCCTGGGCTATATCTCGGGCAAGGTCTTCAAGGACAACAACCCCACGCCCAACGGCACCTTCCAGAACGGCACCGACACGCCGATCGCCGGCGTGAACATTGAACTGCGCAGCGGCGCGAACTGCAGCGGCGCCCTGGTGACGACCGGCACGACCGACGCGCTGGGCAACTACCTGTTCTCGTCCCTGGCGGCCGGCAGCTACTCGGTGTGCCAGCCCACGCAGCCCTCGGGCACCACCAACGGCATCACCACGGCCGGCACCATCAGCGGCATCAACGGCAGCACCGGCACGGCCGGCACCGCCTCCAACCCGACCATCAGCAGCAGCCAGATCACCAACATCACGCTCAACGGCAACGGTGCGGGCGGCGAGATCTCGGGTTCGGCCGGCAACAACTTCGCGGAAGTCGTGCCTTCGTCCATCAGCGGCAAGGTCTTCAAGGACGTCAACAACAACGGTGTGCAGGACGGCGCGGACGACCCGCTGTCCGGCGTGACCGTTGAGCTGCGCGATGCCGGCACCAATGCGCTGATGGCAACCACGGTCACCGACGCCGCGGGCGGCTACAGCTTCGCCGGTCTGCTGCCCGGCACCTACACCGTGGTGGAACCCACCCAGCCTGCCGGCACCTCCAACGGCATCACCACCCCGGGCGCGGTGCCCAACGGCGGCACGCCGGGCACGGCCACCACGCCGGCCGTCACACCGAGCCGCATCAGCAGCATCGTGCTGCCGCCCAACACGAGCTCCAGCGGCAACAACTTCGCCGAAGTGCCCAACGGCGGAACGATTTCCGGCCGGGTTTTCCTGGATTACGACAACAACGGCGCGGTCAACGGCAGCGACCACGGCATAGGCGGGCAGACCATCAACCTGACCGGCACAGACATCAACGGCCTGGCCGTCTCCAAGACCACCACCACGGCGGCCGACGGGCGCTACAGCTTCACCGGCCTGGCCCAGGGCAACTACACCGTCACGCAGCCGCTGCCGCAGGCAACCGGCACGACCAACGGCCAGACCATCCCCGGCAGCACCGGCGGCGTGGCGACCCTGCCGGCCAACCCGGTCTCGTCCATCTCGGCGATTCCGCTGGCCAGCGCCAACGCCGTGTCGGCCGACAACAATTTCGCCGAGATCCCCGGCGCCGCGCCCGACCTGGCGATTGCCAAGAGCCACTCGCCGGTCAGCTTCGCGCAGGGCTCGAGCACCGGCTTCTACACCATCACCGTCTCCAACGTCGGCACGGTCGCGACCTCCGGCACCATCACGGTGGTCGACACCCTGCCTGCGGGCATGACGGTGGCCGCCGTCGCCGGCGGTGCCACCTGGTCCTGCAGCAGCGCCGTCACCACGGTGACTTGCACCACCAACAGCGTGATCGCCGCGGGCGGCACGGCGCCGGTCTTCACGGTGCGCGTGGCGGTGGCCGCCGGCCTGTCCGGCCAGGTGCTGGTGAACACGGCCGTGGTTTCCGGCGGCAATGAACCCGCCGGCTTCAACGGCAACAACACCGCCACCGACCCCACGGTGATCTCCGACGTGGCCGCGGTGCGCGGCACGGTGTGGCGCGACCTCAACCACGACCGCATCAAGGACCCCGGCGAGCCGCTGGTGCCCGGCTGGATCGTGGAGCTCACGCTGGGCGGCGTGGTCGTCGGCACCACCACCTCCGACGCGAGCGGCGCCTATGCCTTCCCGAGCGTGGCGCCCGGCTCGGGCTACCAGATCCGTTTCCGCGAACCGACCAGCGGGCGCATCTACGGCCGCCCGGTCCCGAATGAAGTGGGCTTGCCCTATACCAACGGCGCGGTCAATGCGAACTCGAACCCCGCCGGCGCCAACAACACCGACGGCACGCTGCAGGGCCTGACCCTGGCCGCCGGCACCACCACGCTGGCGCAAAGCCTGCCGCTGGACCCCAGCGGTGTGGTCTACGACGCTGTGACGCGGCAACCCGTGCCGGGTGCCGTGGTGACCCTCTCCGCGCCCGGCCTCACGGCGGCCGACGTGATCGGCGGCAGCCTCACGCAGACCACCGGCGCGGACGGCGCCTACCAGTTCCTGCTGCTGGGCGGCGCACCCGTGGGCGGCACCCTGTACACGCTGACCGTGACCTCGCCGGCCGGCTACCTGCCGGGCCCCTCGGCCATGATCCCGGCCTGCACGGCCACTCTGGGTGTGGGCCTGGCCCCGCCCAGCCCGGACCCGGCGCTGGTGCAGAACAGCAACTTCGCGCCCGGCACCGGCGTGCCGCTGCACAACCCCGCGGCCTGCCCCACCAGCACGCTGGCCCTGGCGGGCGGCGCGGCCACCACGCAGTACTTCTTCACGTTTACTTTTGCCGCGATTCCCGGCTCGGCCAATGTGCTGAACAACCACATCCCGCTGGACCCGATTCTGGGCGGCGCCATCGTGATGACCAAAAGCACGCCGCTGGTCAACGTGGTGCGCGGCGACCTGGTGCCCTACACCATCACGGCCACCAACACGCTGAACGCCGTGCTCGGCAACATCAGCGTGGTGGACCTGATCCCCGCGGGCTTCCGTTACCGCACCGGCTCGGCCTCGCTCAACGGCGCGGCGCTGGAGCCCACCATCAGCGGCCGCAACCTGACCTGGGCCAACCAGGTGTTCGCCGCCGGTGAACGCAAGACCTGGCGCATGCTGCTGGTGGTCGGCACCGGTGTGTCCGAAGGTACTTACATCAACCAGGTCGCGGCCCGCAACGCCCTGGTCAATGCGCAGGTCTCCAACACCGCCACGGCCGCCGTGCGTGTGGTGCCGGACCCGACCTTTGACTGCTCCGACATCATCGGCAAGGTCTTCGACGACAAGAACGCCAACGGCTACCAGGACCAGGACGAGCCCGGCATCGCCAACGTGCGCATCGCCACGGCGCGCGGCCTGCTGGTCACCAGCGACCACGACGGGCGTTTCCACGTGGCCTGCGCGGCCATCCCGAATGCCGACCGCGGCTCCAACTTCGTGATGAAGGTGGATGAGCGCACCCTGCCTTCCGGTTATCGCCTGACCACCGAGAACCCACGCGACGTGCGCGTCACGCGCGGCAAGATGGTCAAGCTCAACTTCGGCGCCACCGTGCACCGCGTGGTCCGGCTTGAGCTCTCGGGCGAGGCCTTCACCGGCAACGGCGACGGCACCGAACTGCAGCCCGCCTATCTGGCCACCCTGCAAAAGCTGCCCGAGCAGCTTGCCGCGCGGCCCTCCGTGCTGCGCATCGCCTACCGCCGCGGCGCAGAGGCGGCCGGCCTCGCCGAAAAACGCGTGGCCGCCATCAGCGAGCGAATACAGGACTTGTGGAAGGCCAGGCGCAAGAAGAAAGAGAGCGACGGGAATGAGGCCGCCGACAGCGAACCCCTGCACCCCTTGATGATTGAAACCGAGCTGGAGACGGCGAAATGAATTTCCGTACACATGCGATAGCCGTCGCCGCCGGCCTGCTTTGCGCCGGCTCCCCGGCCTGGACCGCGACCGAAGTCAGCGGCAAACGAATCGACAACGGCCGTATCGACCTGTTCAGCGTGCCGCCACCGCCGACGGAAGTGCAGCCCGACATCGCCTACCCCATGCCCTCGGGCGTGACACGCGAAGAAGCGGCCGGCATGAAGGCCCGCGCGGCGCAGACGCCCAAGGCGGTTGCCTCAGTCGACAAGGCACTCCAGGAAGCCGGCGGCCTCAGCCTGTTTGTCTCGGGCAAGGCTGAACTCACGCCTTCGGCCAAAGCCGCGATTGAATCGCTGGCCGGCGAAATCCGCAGCAAGGGCGCGGCCTCCGCCGGCATGCGCATTGCCGTGGTCGGCCACACCGACAACCAGCGCCTGGCGCCGGACACCAAACGCATCTTCAAGGACAACCAGGGCCTGTCTGAAGCGCGCGCGCTGGCCGTGGCCGCCTACCTCAAGCAGCTGCTGAGCAACCCCGCCATCAGCTATTCCATACAGGGCGAGGGCGAGAACAAACCGCTGGCGTCCAACGCGACCCCCGAAGGCATGAGCCGCAACCGCCGCGTGGAGCTGCGTGTGTGGTTCCAGCCCGCGGCGCCGGCAGCGGCGCCTGTGGTCGTGCCCGCTCCGCTGGCACCCTGCACGCCGCAATCGGTCGGCCAGTCGACCGTGCCTTTCCGCATCACCATAGACGGCGAGCCCATCAACACCGCCGAGATCCCCAACGAGGCCGACGGCCAGCGCTGCGCCGACGTCGCGCTCGAGCGGGCCGACATCCAGGTGCGCTACGACAGCCTGGCCGCCGTGCCGCTGATGAACGCCTGGGCCACGCCCTCCACGGCCGTCAAGGGCGAGGCCGTGGAGTTCCGCGCCTGGTCCAACTACATTCCGTGGATCAAAAAGGCCGAGCTGCGCCTCTTCCGCCCTGGGCAAAAGACCCAGGAGCAGCCGTTTGAGATCGTGCCCGTCAGCTGGACGGGTGCGACTCGCTGGACGGTGCCTGCCAACACCGCGGGCGACCAGGTGTTTTACCTGCTGCGTGTCTACGACGCGCAGGGCCGCTTTGACGAAACCAGCCTCAAGCAGCTGAACCTGCTGGCGCGCGCCATGCCGGCCAATGAAGACCAGGACAAACTGGAGCGCGAGCGCCTCACGGGTTATGGCGAGAACAGCCTGGCCCTGCGCAACATCCCGGTCAGCGGCGGCACGGTCACGGTCAACGGCACAAACCTTAAACCCGGCCAGCGCATAGAAGCCCTGGGCCTGGAGCTGCCCATAGACGCGCAAGGCAAGTTCGCGATGAAGCAGATCATGCCGGCCGGCCCGCAGTCGGTCGAAGTGACGCTCAAGGAAGCCGACGGCCGCGCCAGCACCTTCCGCCGGAACCTCAACATCGCGGCCGACGACTGGTTTTACCTGGCGCTCGGCGACCTGACGGTCGGCAAGAACAATGTCTCGGGTCCCGCCAAGCTCGTGACCGGCGACCTGAGCCACTATGAAGACAAGGTCTACGTCGACGGCCGCGCCGCGTTTTACCTCAAGGGCAAGATCAAGGGCGAGTGGCTGCTCACGGCCTCGGCCGACACGCGCGAAGGCCCCATCGAGGACTTGTTCTCCAACTTTTCGAGCAAGGACCCCAAGTATTTGCTGCGCAGCATAGACCCCAACCTGTACTACCCGGTCTACGGCGACGACAGCACCACGGTGGACGACGCGCCCACGCAGGGCAAGTTTTTTGTCAAGCTGCAAAAAGGTGATTCGCACATCATGTGGGGCAACTTCCAGACCTCCTGGAGCGGCACCGAGCTGATGCAGTATTCGCGCGGCCTCTACGGCGCACAGCTGCGCTACCGCTCGGAAGAGGCCACGGCCTACGGCGAGAAACAAACCCAGATCGACGCCTTCGCGGCCGACCCCGGCACCCTGGCTTCGCGCGAGGAGTTCCGCGGCACCGGCGGCTCGATTTATTACCTGCGCCACCTGGACATCACCCAGGGCTCGGAGCGCGTCTGGATAGAGGTGCGCGACAAGGACTCCGGCATGGTGATAGAGCGCCGCGAGCTTGCGCCCACGCAGGACTACGAGATCAACTACCTGCAGGGCCGCATCCTGCTGCAGTCGCCGCTGTCCGCCACCGGCGGCGGCGCGGGCCTGATCATGACCTCGGCGGTCGGCGGCCAGCCGGTCTACCTGGTCACGACCTACGAGTTCGCGCCCGGCGTCACCGCCATCAACAACCTCTCGACCGGCCTGCGCGCGAGCCAATGGCTGAACGACCACGTCCAGCTCGGCGCCAGCACCTACCACCAGGGCGAGACCGGCTCCAGCCAGACGCTCAAGGGCGTGGACGGCACCTTGCGCTACAAACCCGGCACCTGGCTCAAGTTCGAGGCGGCCCGCTCCAAGGGCCCGGGCAACGGCGCGCAGACCTCGATTGACGGCGGCTTCGGCTTTAACACCCTGAACAACGGCGGCATCCAGTCGGCCGGCGCCGAGCGCCTGGAAGCTTCGGTGGACCTGGCCGAGGTGACCGACAGCATGAAGGGCAAGGTCACGGCTTACGCTCAGAACCGCGACCGCGGCTACTCCGCCCCCGGTCAGATCGGCATCAGCGGCGAGGCCGTCAAGCAGGCCGGCATGTCGGCCGACGTCGAAGTCGCCGCCGGCACCCGCGTGCTGCTCAAGGCCGACAGGCGCGAGGGCGACCTGCAGGACAGCCAGAACGCCGAGCTCGCCGTGCGCCAGACGCTCAGCAGCGAATGGGAAGTCGCGGCCGGCGTGCGCGCCGACGACCGCTCCAAGGTCACGCCCAATGCCAGCGCCTTGCTCTCGCAAACCGGCTCCCGCACCGATGCGCAGCTGCGCGCCGACTACCGCCCCGACCGCGAAGGCGGCAAGCCCGGCGAAAAAGAAAACTGGGAAGCCTACGGTTACGTGCAGGGCACGCTGGAGCGCGACGACACGCGCGACCCCAACAACCGCGTCGGCCTGGGCGGCGCGCTGCAGGTCAGCGAGCGCGTCAAGCTCAGCGGCGAAGCCTCCAATGGCAGCATGGGCGTGGGCGGCAAGCTGGGCGCCGACTACCGCATCTCCGACCGCAGCAATGCCTACCTGGCCTATACCGTGGAAACCGAAAGCCCCGACGTCGCCTGGCGCGGCCGCCAGGGCACGCTGGTCTCCGGCGCCAGCACCCGCGTCTCCGACCAGCTGCGCGTCTTCGGCGAAGGCCGCTCCGTCAACGGCGCGGGCCCGCAAAGCCTCACGCAAGCCTTCGGCACCGACTGGTCGCCCAACGACCGCTGGAACTTTGGCGCCAAGGTCGAGTTCGGCACCGTGTCCGACCCGCTGGCCGGTGACCTCAAGCGCCGCGCGCTGGGCGGCTCGGTCGGCTACAAAAAAGACGGCCTCAAATACGGCGGCAACATCGAGTGGCGCCACGACAAAGGCAATCTCTCGGGCGAACGCACGACCTGGCTGATGCGCAACACCGTGGGCCTGCAGGTGGACCCGGCGTGGCGCCTGCTCGGCAAGCTCAACGTCTCGCGCTCCAGCAACAGCCAGGGCGCGTTTGTGGACGGCAACTACCATGAGTTTGTGCTCGGCAGCGCGTATCGCCCCGTCGACAATGACCGCTGGAACACCTTGTTCAAGTACACCAACCTCAACAACGTGCCCACCGCCGGCCAGCTCACGCCCTCGGGCCAGGCCGCCGACTACGCGCAGCGCAGCCAGGTCTTCTCGGTCGACACGATTTACGACGTCAAGCCCTGGCTGTCGGTAGGCGGCAAATACGCCTTCCGCATCGGCGAGCTCAAGTCCCCGGTGGCCGGCGGCGAATGGTTCTCCAGCCGCGCCGACCTGCTGATCCTGCGCGCCGACCTGCACCTGGTCAAGGAGTGGGACGCAATGGTAGAGCTGCGCAACCTGCGCGCCACCGAAGCGCAAGACGCCAAAGCCGGCGCGCTGCTGGCTGTGTACCGGCACCTCGGCAAGGGCGTCAAAGTGGGTGTGGGCTACAACTTCACCAAGTACTCGGACGACCTGACTGACTTGTCTTACCGCAGCAGGGGGTGGTTCTTGAACGTGCTGGCGGCGTATTGAGGGTGGGGCGGCGCGTCAAGGCAATAGCTTGCGTGTGTCCGCCGTGCTGATGTCGTCCAGGTGCCTGAACGCGGGTGCGATCCTGGCCATGTCGTCTGCCGGAACGCCTGAGCGTGCGAACGACACCTTCCACTCCCGCACGACGCGCCAGACCTCATCGATCAAGTCGCAAGCGCGGGCCTGGCTCAAGGAGAACGCCGGATGCCCGCCCAGCGCGTTGTCGAGTGTCGCGAGGCGACCCTGGGGCCCGACTCCCAGGTGAAGAAGGCGCTCGGTCGCGTGGCTCGGCCGGGGCAGCACGTCGTACAGGGGACTGAGCCGCCAGCCGGGCAGGCGGGGATCCCACAGGAAGCCGTGGTTGCGCAGGTGGTCGTCGTCGTTGCTGGCGAGGATGTTGAACACCATGCGCTTGAAGAGTTCTTCGTTGTCCGCGCGGATCACGTCCGGATGGCAATACCGGCGCACGGCGGCGGCCAGGTCGGCGTAGGACTTTGTTCGCGACTCGGTCTCGTCACATCCGACCAGGGTCAGGCCGCTCACAAAACCCATGCGGCGCTCGGTCAGGCCGTCGGCGGGTGGCAGCAGCAAGTCCGTTGCGGCGGTGGGCAGTGTTCCGTGTGCCAGCCAGTAGCGGTCGAAACGCCGGATCATCATGATGCGGCGGCCGCCCAGAAGGCGCGTGGCCACGGGGGGCACGTTCAAGCCGGCCTCCCGCGCGAGCTCCAGCGAAGCACATTCGACCGCGGGGATGTCGAAGGCGTCATGTTTGCTTTGGAACTTCGCGAGCCAAAGGGCGCCGCCCTCATCACGCACAGACGCTTTGGGCCGGGCACCGCCGAGTGCCGTCCCGGCTTCAAAAATGTGTTCAAGCCTGGCGGGAACGTCCTCTCCCGCCTCGATGCGCTCCGCGGCCTCCATCAGGTAGCCGAGCGCGTGAACGCCGCCGGCGGCGCTCGTGGGCCCATCAGCCATGCCGGAGCGGATGTCCAGCGCGCCTACCCGTTCGCTGCCCGCATGCAGCAGGTACTGCGACTCGGCCAGGCTGTTCGCGGGCACCTTGAGCTTGGCCTCGATCACCCGGCGCCCCCAGGAATCCGGCGCGGCGTCGCGTATGCCGCCGAAACTCACCAGATTGCTGACCGGCAGCAGTAGCTTGCCCTTGACGGGCTCCGGCCCGCGGATGGCCAGGCTGACCGGGTCCACCTCCAGGGCATCGCCACGGGCCAGATACTTCAGGCCGTAGGCAAAGCGCGATGCCAGGAGATCGGAACCCTGCTCGGTCATCGTGAGCTGCCCGCAAGGCGCCCAGGCTTCGCCCAGGTAGGCGAAGGTCATCAGCTTCAGGTCTTTGGCCGCCATAAAAATTCTGCTCTGGATAAAGAAGATGAAAGGCGCTGCCGGTGCGGGCCTGGGTTCAGAAATCCAGGTCCTTGAGCTCGGCCGCGCTCAGGTCGCGAACGCGTTTTGTCGATTCGCGGGCCTGCAGGGCGGCCAGCGCGGGGTCGGCCTGCGTCAACAAACCTGCCAGCGTGGTGCCGGGCGCGATGGCGTCGAGGTAGCGAAGCACCTGCCCAATCGCCAGGCCCGGGTCGCCCTTTTCCAGGCGGTAGGCGGTATTGCGCGAGAAGCCCGCGCGCAGCGCCGCATCGGCCTGTTTGACCTTGCGCGCCTGGCGCAGGCGCGCAAGAAGATGCCCGAGGTGGGCCGTCTCTTGCGCGAGCTGTGGACGGAGGACTGCGGACTGTTGTACTTTCATGTTCGTTAAATCATTCAATATCACTATAAAGATCGATTTAACGAACATTTTATCTGCCTACAAATTCACAGTCAACTTATGCTCGGTAAATCAAGCTTTATTCAGTTAATGATTGATTTAACGATCTTTTTCCAAAATGCGGCGTGATTGGCTTGATGGAGCTGTGCGGTGTCCGGAGCGAGGGTGGGGCCGCACCCGATGGTCGTCGACGCTCTGGCCATAGCCCATCCCGCATACTGGGGTCCCGGCCTCAGGCCAGGCATTTTTTGAAGGACCCGTATGAGATGGTCGGAATCCTTGCGAGCCTGGGCCGGAAAGCTCAAGCGCGACGGGGTCACGCTGTGGTTTGCCTGCCAACATCCCCGCACACCCTGGTATGCCAAGGCGCTGGGTCTTTTTGTCGTGGCGTATGCCCTGAGCCCCATAGACCTGATCCCGGACTTCATTCCGGTGCTGGGCTACCTGGACGACCTGCTCCTGCTGCCGGGCCTGATCTGGCTGGCCATCTCCTTGACACCTGCCGAGGTCATCGCCGATTGCCGGCGGCAAGCCGAGGCCTGGCTGGCCAATGAAGGCGCCAGGCCGCGCAGCTTATGGGGCGCTGGATTGGTGGTCCTTGTGTGGATTTGCGCCGCCTGGGGCCTGTGGGTCTGGCTGGCGCCTTGACGTCTTGAGCCGCCGCTTCGCCCGGGCTCCTCGGCCGCGAACGCTCAGCGGCGCTCCTCGCCGGAAACTTCCTCGGGCGGCCGCACCCGGCTGAACATGGCCAGGAGCAGGATGTCGTAAATGATCTTTAATGCGCCGCCGACCATCAGCGGCCAGCCGAAGGTGGAGACCCCCAGCAGGTAGCCGGCCAGCGCGGGGCTGGCAGCCGCGGCCAGGCTGCGCGGCACAGAGGTCACGCTGGCCGCGGCGGCCCGCTCCTGCGGCGTCACGATGGCCATCACATAAGAGCTGCGCGTGGGCACATCCATCTGCGACAGCGCGCTCCTGACCAGCAACAGGACGACGGCATGGCTGAGCTCCGTGCAAAAAGGAATGGCGATCAGGCACAGGCTGGACGGCAGGTGGGTGTAGACCATGGTCTTCACCAGCCCGATGCGGCTGGCGATATGCGCCGCCACAAGGTAAGAAAACGCGGTCAGCAGGCCGGCCCAGAAGAAGATGGTCCCGGCCACCTCAACCGACAGGCCGAAGCGCTGGTACAGCCACAGCGCCACCAGCGACTGCACCACAAAGCCGCCGCCAAAGGCATCCAGGCTGAACAGCGTGGCCAGCAGGTAGACCCGCTTTTTTGAAGGGCCCAGGGCGGACTTGGGCGCCGGGGCCTCTGCCGCGGGCCGCGCCGGCAGGCCGCGGTACAGCGCGGCCATCAGCAGCGCCAGCAAGGCATAAAGGATGAACATGCCCTGGATGGCGGTTTGTGGGGTGATGCCCGCCGTGGGCGCCAGCAGCGCGGGCAGGGCCGCCGCCAGCGAGCCGAAGGCCGCGCACAAAGTCCCCGTCAGGCTGTAGCGCGCAAAGACCGCCGTGCGGGACGGGCCGTCCACATGGTTCGCGAGCATCGCATGCTCCACCGGCATAAACACGCTGACATCGCCGCCCGAGGGATTCAGCGTGCCCACCAGGGCCACCAGCATCAGCGGCCAGAAGCTGCTGAGCGACGCCACGCCCAGGCCCGTGAAAACCATCAAGGCCGAAGCGGCCAGCAGCAAGGGCCGGTGGTCGTAGTGCGCCGCATGCGTGCCGACCAGCAGGGTCAGGATGCCGGAGCCCAGCAAGGTCGTGGTCGCGATCAGCCCGACCTGGAAGGGCGTCAAGCCAAGGCTGAGCAAATAGACCGGCAGCAACAGGCTCACAAAGCCGTCGCCGAATCCCCGTATCGCTTTGGCGGCAATCAGGCGATCCAGGCTTGTGAGCTGGAATTTCAACACGGCCGTTGGCGTCCGCAAGGCCGCTTAATGCGAATGCCGGTGATGGGCATCGGGGAAATGCGCATGGCTGTGGGAGATCGGCAGGTGTTTGTGCGCGTGCGCGTGGCGCGTGCAGGGCGCCACCGGTGCTTCGTGCGCATGGTCGTGGTGCTCGTCCCCCAGGCCGTGCGCATGTTCGTGGCTGTGCTCAAGCGGCTCATGGGTGTGCGAATGCTGGTGGCTCTCGGTCAGGTGCAGCCAGACGCCCCAGGCCATCAGCAAGGCCGCGACGAGCAAAGAGGGGGTGATGGGCTCGCCAAGGACGGCAATCGCCAGGGCCGCGCCCACAAAGGGCGCGATCGAAAAATACGCGCCCGTGCGCGCCGTCCCGAGGTGGCGCAAGCCGAGCACAAACAGCGCCAGGCTGGCGCCATAGCTCGCAAACCCCAGCAGCGCCGCCGCCAGCACCACGGGTAGCGCGGGCCACGCAGCGCCTAGGGACAACGCCAGCACCAGGTTGGTGGCACCGGCCACCAGGCCCTTGGCCATGGCGATGAACGAAGCGTCGGACAGAGACACCTTGCGCGTCAGGTTGTTGTCCACACCCCAGGCCAGGCAGGCGCCCACCACGGCCAGGGCCGGCCACAACTCGCCAAAGCGCGCCTCACCGGGCCAGGAAAGAACCACACCGCCCGCCACAATGGCCAGCATGCCCAGCGCGATGCGGCGGTCAAAGTTCTCCTTGAAAACAAACCAGGCGATCAGGGCGGTCAATACGCCTTCCGCATTCAGCAGCAGCGAAGCGCCCGAAGCCGGCATGCCCGAAAGCCCCAGCATCAGCAGGACCGGGCCCACCATGCCGCCCGCAATCACGGCGCCGGCCAGCCACTTCCATTCCGCGCGAGGCATGCGCACAGGCGGTGACCGGCGCAGCCGCCGCAGCAAAAACAAACCAACACCCGAACCCAGGTAAAGCAAAGCCGCCAGCAGCCAGGGGCTGGCCTGCGCCAGCAAAAGCTTGGCCAGCGGCGTGCCCGCGCCGAACAGGGTTGCCGCGAGGAGGGTGGCCAGCACGCCGGGTTGGGACAGTGGGTTCATGGCGTTCTTTTGGGGTCCAGGGGCGCTTGCCTTGTCCATATTACGCGAGTGTTTGGGTGCCGGTTTTACAAGTCAGCACCACCGCTCCCGGCTGTTGCCTGCGCCAGCAGCCAGGCGCGGAACACCGTGAGCGCTTCGAGCCTGGATGATTCCTCGGGATACACCAGGTAGTAGCCACGGGGAGAAACCCATTGTTTCTTCGACAGCCGGCGTAAACGGCCGGTCGCCAGCGCGTCGCTGGCCATGAAGTCGGGCAGCAGCACCGCACCCAGGCCCGCCACCGCGGCATTCAGGGCCATGGACATCAACTCGTAGCGCGGTCCGTCTTGCCCGGTGCTGATCTGGATGCCCGCATGGGCGAACCATTTTTGCCACGCGTCCAGCACGGTGGTGTGGTGCACCAGCGCGGACCTCGGTGTGCGGGACGTCAGCGATTTCCCATTTTTGGCGATCCATGCCGGGGCGGCATACGGCGCCATCGCCAGGGGCAAAACAAAATCGTTGTGCAGGCCGGCGCGTTTTCCGTCGCCGAATTCGAGCGAGGCATCCACCGCCATGCTCTTGAAATCCACCGACCCCACGCGGGTCGCGAAATTCAGGGTGATCTCGCCGTGCGCGCGCGTGAAGTCCGGCAGGCGCGGAATCAGCCAATAGCTCCCCAGCGACGCGCCTACCGACAGTGCCAGCGAACCCCCGCGCCCCTTGAGCGCCATTACGTTGGCCGTCGCGCGTTCAAGGCGCTGGAGAATGCCGCTGACTTCGTCCAGGTAATAACGGCCGGCTTCGGTCAGGATGACGGCATCCCGCCGCCGCACGAACAGCTTGACGTCAAGACGGCTTTCAAGCGCCATGATCTGGCGGCTGACCGCGCCTTGCGTCAGGTGCAGCTCCTGCGCGGCCGCGGTGAAGGAGCGCAGGCGCGCGCTGGCCTCAAGGCATACCAGGGACATGGTGGAGGGCGCGCGCAGCATCATGGTGCATGAGAAAAAAACATGGAAGACGCAGAAATTGTCGTTTGTAGCCAAAGGTTTGTCCACGCATCATTCGGTTTCCTCATTGCTGAACCCCAAGGTGACCTCCATGACCGAATACCAGACAAAGCGGCGAACCCTCCTCAAACTGGGGGCCGCGGCGATGGCCTCGGCGCCGCTGCTGGCGCGCGCCGCCTGGCCCGACCGGCCCATTCGCCTGATTGTTCCGTCCGCCGCCGGTGGCTCGCCCGACAACATCTGCCGCATCCTGACCGCCGAGTTGATGAAGGCCCTGGGACAGCCTTTTGTGATCGACAACAAGCCCGGCGCCAGCGGCAACATCGGCATGCAGGAGATCGTGCGCGCCGCGCCGGACGGCTACACGCTGGGATACGGCAACGTGGGTACGCTGGCGATCAACAAATCGCTTTTCTCCAAACTGCCCTACGACCCGGAAAAACAGCTGGTTCCCGTGGCGCTGCTCGGGTATGTCCAGAACGCGCTCGTCGTCAGGAATGACCTGGGCGTGAAGAATGTGGCCGAGCTGATCGCGCTGGCCAGGTCCAGGCCGGGCAAACTCAGCATGGCCTCTCCCGGCAACGGCACCACCGGCCACCTGGGCGGTGAGCTGTTCAAGAGCATGACCAGCACCTTCATGACCCACGTGCCTTACCGCGGCAGCCCGCAGGCCATCCAGGACCTGATGGGCGGCCAGGTCGACCTGATGTTCGACAACCTGTCGTCCATCGCGCCGCACATCAAGAATGGGCGCATCAAGGCTCTGGGCGTTTCAGGGCGGGCGCGCAGCCCGCTGTTTCCCGAGGTGCCGACCATTGGGGAATTCGTCAAGGGCTATGAAACGACGGCCTGGGGCGGCATTGTCGCGCCGGCCGGCACCTCGCGCGACATCGTGCTGCGGCTCAACGGCGAAATCAACAAGGTGCTGGGCAATGCCGCGGTCAACGAGCGTTATGCCGCCATTTCCTTCGAGACGACCATAGGCTCGCCCGACCGCCTGTTTGACCGCGCCCTGCGGGAGACGCGGATGTGGACGGAGGTCGTCAAGCGCGCCGGTGTCCAGGTGGATTGAGCGGACATGTTCGATCTCATCATTGAAGGCGGCGAGCTCATCGACGGCACGGGCGCCCCCCGGGTGCGCGCCGACCTCGGGGTATCCCGCGGGAAAATTCTCTCCATCGGCGACCTGTCGGGCGCGCGGGCGGGCGAACGCGTCGGCGCGCACGGGCGGATTGTCGCGCCGGGTTTCATCGACGTGCACACCCACGATGACCGCTTGCTGCTTTTGCCCGCCGCGGGCGCCCACCCCAAGCTGTCGCAGGGCGTGACGACGGTGGTGTCGGGCAACTGCGGCGTCAGCCTGGCCCCGCTGGAGACCCGCCATCCACCGCCGCCACTGGATATCCTGGGAACGGACGGCTGGATCTACCCGGATTTTGCGGCCTACCTGGATGCGCTGGACCGGTCTCCCCTGGCCGTCAATGTCGCTTGCCTTGTCGGCCATTCCACGCTGCGCGTCAAGCACATGGCGGACCTCGGAAGGCCGGCCACCGCCGGGGAATCGGCCGCTATGGCGGCGGAACTCGCCCACGCACTGGCCGCGGGCGCCATCGGCCTGTCGACCGGCTTGTACTACCCGCCTGCGAAAGCCGCCACGGCCGAAGAGGTGATCGCCGTGGGCGCGCATCTCAAAGCGGCCGGCGGTATCGTGGCCATGCACATCCGCGATGAGGGCGACGCCATCGACGAGGCGCTGCGCGAGGCCCTGCACATAGGCCGGGAACTGGGCGTGGGCACCGTCATTTCCCACCACAAGCTGGTCGGCACGGCCAACCACGGCCGCTCCGTGCAGACACTGGCCATGCTGGAGCAGGCGGCGCGCGGGCAGCCGGTCTGCTTTGACTGCTATCCCTACAACGCCTCGTCCACCATGCTGCTGCCGTCCCGCGTCAAGCAGTCCAGCGACGTGCTGGTGACCTGGTCGCAGCCCGAGCCCGGGGTTGCGGGCCGCTCCCTCAAAGAACTTGCGCGCGAGAGAGGCCAAAGCGAGGAAGAGGTGGCGCGGGCCTTGCAGCCGGCCGGGGCCATCTACTTCGCGATGAGCGAGGAGGACGTCGGCCGCATCCTCAGCCATCCGATGGCCATGGTCGGCTCGGACGGCCTGGCGCATGACGTGCGTCCGCATCCGCGCCTGTGGGGGACTTTTCCGCGCGTGCTGGGGCACTACGTGCGCGAGAGAAAGCTGTTTCCGCTCGAGCTTGCCATCCACAAAATGACGGGACTCAGCGCAAGGCGTTTCGGCCTCGACGGCCGGGGAGTCCTGGCACCCGGAAATCACGCGGACATCGTCATTTTTGACGAACACCGCGTCACCGCCAACGCCAGCTACGAAAGCCCCACCGAAGTCAGTTCGGGAATTGACGCCGTCTTTGTCAATGGCCGGCTCGCCTGCCGCGATGGCCACAGCGTCAGCGTGGATGCCGGGCGGGTGCTGCGCAGATGAGGCGGCTTGCGCCGGCCAGGCGTGCTCAACGCTGGTGGGTCGCGTGGTTTGCCGCCACATAGACCGGCGCCGCCTGCGCCGGCAACGGTGACCTGCCTCGGATCAGGTCCGCGATTTTTTCCGCGATCATGATGGTCGGCGCATTCAGGTTGCCGCTGACGACATTGGGCATGATGGAGGCGTCCACCACGCGCAGGTTCTGGATGCCGTGCACGCGGCCGGCGCCGTCCACCACCGCCATCGGATCGGTCCCCATGCGGCAACTGCAGGACGGATGAAAAGCGCTTTCGGCTTTTTCGCGGATGAAGGCGTCGATCTCGGCATCGGTCTGGACCTTGGCGCCGGGCGAGATTTCGCCATTGCGGAAAGGCTCGAAGGCCGCTTGGGAAAATATCTCGCGCGTCAGGCGCACACCCGCGCGCATTTCCTTGCGGTCCTGCTCGGTCTGCATGTAGTTGAACAGGATGCGCGGATGCGCTTTGGGATCCGCCGAGCGCAACGTGATATGGCCGCGGCTGGTCGCGCGCATCGGCCCGACATGTGCCTGAAAGCCGTGCTGTGTGGCCGGCGCGCTGCCGTCGTAGCTGACCGCCATCGGCAAAAAATGGTATTGCAGGTCCGGATGCACCACCCCCGCCGCGCTGCGGATAAAACCGCCGGATTCGAAATGATTGGTCGCGCCAAGGCCTTTTCCGGCGAACAGCCATTGCACGCCGATCTTCAGTTTGGCCAGCGGGTTCATCGCGCTGTACAGGGTGATCGGCTGCTTGCTGGCGTACTGCACGTAGACCTCGAGATGGTCTTGCAGGTTTTGGCCGACACCCGGGAGGTCGACCCGCGGCTGGATGCCCAGGGCGCGCAGTTCCTCCGCCTTGCCGATGCCGGACAGCATCAGAAGCTGCGGCGAATTGATCGCGCCGCCGGACAGGATCACCTCACGCGCCGCAGCTGCCTGATGCAGGCGCGAGCCTTGCGCGTATTCGACGCCGGTCGCGCGTGTGCCCTCGAACAGGACCCGCGTGACGCGCGCGCGCGTCACCACACGCAGGTTGCCGCGCCTGGCCGCCGGGCGCAGGTAGGCCTGCGCCGTGCTCCAGCGGCGGCCCTTGTAGACCGTCATGTCCATAGGCCCGAGGCCTTCCTGCTGGTAGCCGTTCATGTCCTCGGTGTAGGGGTAGCCGGCTTGTTGCCCTGCCTCGATGAAGGCGCGATAGAGCGGGTTCCTGCAGGCAGCGGTGGAGACATACAAGGGCCCCTCGTTGCCCCGGTAGGCGTCGCCGCCTTTCAGCCGGGTTTCGGATTTCTTGAAGTAGGGCAGGCAGTGCGCGTAAGACCATTGCGCCAGCCCGGGCATGCCGGCCCAGGCGTCATAGTCAAACGCATGCCCGCGGATATAGACCATGCCGTTGATCGACGACGAGCCGCCGAGCACGCGGCCGCGCGGGCAGTGCATGCGGCGCTGGTTCATGAAAGGTTCCGGTTCGGTGTCATAGAACCAGTTGTACTTGTCGTTGGCCAGCGGATAAGCGAAGGCCGACGGCATATGGATGAAGATGCTGTGGTCCGCCGGGCCGGCTTCCAGCAGCAGGACGCGCGCGCCTTCGTCCTCGCCCAGGCGGTTGGCCAGGACGCAACCGGCTGAGCCGGCGCCGACGATGATGTAATCGTATTGTTCTTGTGTCATGTGAATTCCGGAGTTCCTGATCGGGAGTCGGCTTGCCGCGAAGTTCTATTCATAAGGGCAAGCCACTTCGCCCAGTTCGACGTACACGCTCTTCAGCTGCGTGTAATAGTCAATCGTCACCATGCTGTTTTCATGGCCTATTCCCGACTCGCGGATACCGCCAAAGGGCATCTCGATGGGCGTGATGTTGTAGTTGTTGATCCAGCAGACGCCCGCCTGCAATTGCGCTGCTACCCGGTGTCCGCGCGCCAGGTCGCCGGTGAACACGCCGGCCGCCAGGCCGAAGCGCGTATCGTTGGCGCGCGCCACCGCTTCCGCCTCATCACTGAATCGCAGCACCGACATCACGGGACCGAAAATCTCTTCACGCACGATGCTCATGTCGTCCCGGCAATCGGCAAAAATGGTCGGTTCAACAAAATTTCCCTCGGCCAGTGCGCCGGTCTTGAGCTGCTTGCCCCCGGCGACCAGCCGCGCGCCTTCGGCGATGCCTTTGTCGATGTAGTCGAGCACGCGCTGCATATGCGGGCGAGAAATCAGCGCGCCGACCTGCGTCGCCGGGTCCATCGGGTCGCCGATGCGCAGTTTCCGGGTGCGCGCCTCAAGCTGTTCCAGAAACGCATCGTGGATGTCCTCATGCACAAAGACGCGCGTGCAGTTGGTGCAGACCTCGCCCTGCGTATAAAAATTGCCGAGCATCGCGGCGGACACCGCCTGCCTCAGGTCGGCATCGGGGAACACCAGCAGCGCCGATTTTCCGCCCAGCTCCATGGTCGCGCGCTTCAGGGTTTTCGCGGCTTCCGCCATGACGGCTTTGCCGGTGCCCACCGAACCCGTGAGCGACACCTTGGCCACCGCCGGGTGCGACACCAGCAGCCGGCCGGTGCGGCCGTCGCCCTGCAGCACATTGAACACGCCGTCCGGCACACCGGCCTCGGTGTAGATTTCCGCGAGCTTGGCGGCGCTGCGCGGCGTCAATTCGGAAGGCTTGAAAATCATGGCATTGCCGCAGGCCAGGGCCGGCGCCGATTTCCAGCAGGCGATCTGCAAGGGATAGTTCCAGGCGCCTATGCCGACGCAAATGCCCAGGGGTTCGCGCCGCGTGTACGCAAAAGCGTTCTTGAGTCCGTAATGGTGGCCGTGAATCGTCGGCGCCAGGCCGGCAAAGTACTCAATGCAATCGGCGCCGCTGGCGACATCGACCACTTCGGCTTCCTGGATCGGCTTGCCGCAATCCGCCACCTCCAGTTCGGCCAGTTCGCGGTTGCGTGCGCGCAGCAGCTGCGCCGCCCGGTACAGGATGCGGCCGCGCTCCGCGCCGCTCATCGCCGACCATGTGGCCTGCCCGGCTTGTGCCGCCTCGATCGCACGCTCGAGTTCCGGCGCAAGCGCCAGCTCGACGCGGCACAGGACCTGGCCCGTGGCCGGATTCAGGTTTTCCAGTGTTTCCGAAGCGGTGCTGGCCTGGTAAGCACCGCCTATGTAGTTGCGTAGTGTGGGGGTCGTCACGAGCTCACCTTGTTCCGATGTTTCGCCGTGCAATCGTCGATGACCTTCGATGGCCTCCGATTGCCTTGACGGCTCACTATAGGTTCAGGGTGCCCGGCGCTCTTGATGTATTACGACCACGCGATGGCGCAAATTTCGGGGCTCCATCAAATCCGTCAAGCGGTGTGCAGCGCTGGGAAGCTTATTTGCGCGCCGGTGAAACGGCGCGCCGCATCACCGGCGCCTGCACGGACTGCAGCCGGTCCGCCCTGGGCGGGCAGCCGAACTTGTCCCGGTAGACGCGCGAGAAATGTTCCAGCGACGAATAGCCGGCGCCGACAGCCACTTGCGCCACGCTCATGTCGGTTTGCTGCAGCAGCTTGTGCGCGCGCGCCAACCGCAGGTTGATGTAGTACTTCAGGGGCGGCAGCGACGTGTAGTGCTGGAACAGGCGCTCCAGCTGGCGCCGCGACAGTCCGACCCGGGTTGCGATCTCGTCGCAGGGCACGGGCTCTCCCACGGTTTCCTGCATGAGATTGATCGCGGCTTGCACATGCCTGCTGCCTTCGCCGGGGCGCTTGTTGGCGCTGCTCAGCAAGGAGTCCGTCGGGTATCGGACCTGCGTGTACTGCATGTGCTGCGAAACCTCGTGCGCCAGGTCGGCGCCTTCGCGCTCGCCTATCCACTGCAGCATCATGTCCAGCGTCGACGTGGCGCCCGCACAGGTCAGGCGGCGTCTTTCTATGGTGTAAAACTGGTCCTTCGCATTGACGCTCGGGTACAGCTCCTGGAAGCCTTCCAGGTTGTCCCAATGAATCGCCGCGCTATAGCCATCGAGCAAACCAGCGGCTGCCATGATTTCGGCGCCGGTCTCTATGCCCGCGAGTTCCGCGCCGAAGGCCGCCTGCCGCCTCAGCCAGTTTTTGATCTTGCGGTTCTTTGCATACTTCTTGGCCTCGAAGCTGGCGATGACAAAAACCGCGGAGAACTCCATGTCATCGGACAACTCAGCATCCACCGGCACCTGCATGCCGTGTGTCCCTATCACCGGGGCGCCGTCGACCGAAAGCGTGGTCCATTCGAACAGCTTGCGCTGCATCAGCCAGTTGGCCAGCACCAGCGGTTCCATCACCAGGGCCAGGCCCAGGTTGGAAAACTGCGGGATCAGCAGCAAGCCGACCCTGCGCGCCGCGGGTGTGGCTTTGGGCGAAGTGCGCTCCCGGTTTTCTTCCTTCATAGAGACCCGCCATGCGTTGACAAACAGCCTATAAGGTATTTGGGGCAGCTGTTAGCCGGTTGACGTAATACGACATATGTTAGTCGTATTACGTCAATATCGGCCGTTTTCCTAAACCTATAGTTCGTCAACGGAAGAGCACTGCTGACCGGCATGCACCACTCGCCTTGCGGCGGGAACGGCAAGAAAAGCATGCGGTGGGCAGGCCTGTTTCAGTCCCTGTAAATGCGCTATCCAACCAGGAAAACGTGACATGAGGTCTCTGCACATACTCGGCCCGCTTGCGGTTCTTGCCCTCACCCTTTGCGCCGGCCCCGCAAGCGCACAAAGCAAATCGCCGGCTGGCGCCAAAGAGGCGGAAAGCTGCCGCACCGTGCGTTTCGGTGATGTCGGCTGGAGCGACATCGCCGCCACCACGGGGCTGGCATCGGTGGTCCTGGAAGGCCTGGGCTACCAGCCGAAGACGACGCTGGCTTCGGTGCCGATCACCTTCGCGGGCATCAAGAGCAAACAGATCGACGTTTTTCTGGGCTACTGGAATCCGAGCATGACGCCCATGATCGAGCCCTTCGTCAAGGCGGGCCAGGTCAAGGTGCTGGACCAGCCCAACCTGGCCGGCGCCAAATACACGCTGGCCGCCAACAGCACCGCGTTTGAAGGCGGCTTGAAGACCTTTGCCGACATCGCGAAATTTCGCAAAGAGCTCGATGGAAAGATCTACGGCATCGAAGCCGGCAATGACGGCAACCTCCTGATCCAGCGCATGATCGACAAGAACGAATTCGGCCTGAAGGATTTCAAGCTGGTCGAGTCGAGCGAAGCCGGCATGCTGTCCGAAATACAGCGCGCGTCGCGCCTGAAAAAATGGATCGTGTTCCTGGGCTGGGAGCCGCATCCGATGAATGTGCAGCTCAAGATGAAATACCTGGAAGGCGGCGACACCGTGTTCGGCCCGAACTTCGGCGAAGCCAAGGTGTACACCGCCACCACCCCCGATTACCAGGCGCGCTGCCCCAACGCGGCCAGGCTGATCGGCAACCTGCAATTCACGACCGACCTGGAAAACCAGGTGATGGTGCCCATCACCAACAAGGTCAAGCCGAACGACGCGGCCCGCGATTGGTTGAAGAAGAACCCGGATGTGCTCAAGAAGTGGCTGGCCGATGTCAGCACCTTTGACGGCAAGGATGGGCTGGCGGCGGTCAGCAAGCACCTGGGTCTTTGAGCGCATCACCATCGAAGAGAAAGTTATTGGAAAGTTGTCTGAAGTTGTTGGAAGTCTCGTCAAAAAAACTCTGGAGGTTTGTATGAATTTGGTTAAAAAGCTGTTGTCCGGCCTGCTGCTGGCCGGTGTCGCTTTCGGTTGTTCAGCCGTCGAATTGAAACACTGGCCCGCCGATGCCGCGGCCAAGCTCAATGCCCTGGTCAAGACCCATGCGAACAAAGGGGAGTACGCCGTGTTCGATATGGACAACACGAGCTACAACTTCGACCTGGAAGAGTCCCTCCTGCCTTACATGGAAATGAAAGGCCTGCTGACGCGCGAGAACATGGACCCTTCGCTCAAGCTGATCCCGTTCAAGGATGTCAACGGCAACAAGGAAAGCCTGAACAGCTATTACTACCGGCTCTGCGAAATCGACGACATGGTGTGCTACCCCTGGGTGGCGCAAATTTTCTCGGGCTACACGCTCAAGGAGTTGAAAGGCTTCGTCGATGAATTGATGGCTTACGGCAAACCGATTCCGGCGACCTACTACGAAGGCGACGTGGTCAAGACCATAGACATCCAGCCGCCGCGCATCTACCAGGGCCAGCGCGAACTGATGAACCATTTGATGGAAAACGGCATCGAGGTTTACATCATGACCGCCGCGCATGAAGAGCTGGTGCGCATGGTGGCGTCCGACCCCCGGTACGGCTACAACGTCAAGCCGCAAAACGTGATCGGCGTGGCGACCATGCTGAAAGACCGCAAGACCCAGGAACTCACCTCGTCCCGCCTGCAAATCCAGAAAGGGAAATACGATCCCGCCAAAAACATGGATCTGCAAATGCATCCCTACCTGTGGACGCCCAACACCTGGATGGCGGGCAAGTATGCGGCCATCCTGACCTACATCGACCAGTGGAAAAAACCCATCCTGGTCGCGGGCGACACACCGACCAGCGACGGCTACATGCTGTTCCACGGGACGGACATCGATCGTGGCGGCGTGCGCATCTGGGTCAATCGCAAAGCCAAATACATGACGCAGATCACCGACATGTGGACTAAAAACGCGGCGCGCCAGAAGGAGCTGGGCTTGCCGGTCACGGCCGACAAGAACTGGATTGTCGTCAAGCCGGAAGACATTCACCCGCTGCCTGCCGGCAACAAGTAAGCCGGCCCCACCCGCTCGTTTGCCCGCCCACCCGTCCGTCCATCCGCCAGGAGGTGTTCAATGAACCCTGATCGTCTTTGCCCCGGGATGCCCTCCCGGGTCCGGCGCGCCCTGTGCGCGGCCTTGTGCATGACCTTCGTGGCCGGGATGGGGCTGTTCCCCGTTCACGCGGCCAACAGCCCGGCGCCTTTGACGCTGGGGCTCATCGTCACGGGCGATACCGTGGAGAAGATGGTGGAGAACTGGAAGCCTTTCACCGACGCGCTGGCCAAAGAGATGCAGCGGCCGGTGCAGGTTCTGGCGTCGAAAGACTTCGCTGAAATTTCCGGTGCCCTGAAGAATGGGCAAGTGCAGGTGGCCTGGGTCAACAACAAGCTGGCGATCGAACTGGTGGAAGCCGACCAGGCGCTGGTGTTTGCGCAGATGGTCGGGCTGGATGGAACGCGCGGCTACAGCTCGGTCTTGCTGGCCCGCAAGGACGCCGCGCCCCAGACCCTGGCGGAGGTAATAGGCCGCCCGGGCAGCTACACGCTGGGGGCCGGCAACAAGGAGTCGATTTCGGGTTTCCTGGCGCCGAACTACTATGTGTTCGCCAAGAACAAGATCGATCCCGAGAAACACTTCAAGAAGATCAACCGCACCAGCCACCGCGACAATTTTCTCGCGGTAGCCGACGGCCAGGTGGACCTGGCGACCAACAACACCGCAGACATGCTGCGCTACAAGGTGGAGTTCCCGGACAAGATGGCGCGCGTGAAAGTGATCTGGGAGTCCCCGCTGATTCCCAACGACCCCATCCTGTACCGCAAGGACCTGCCGGCGGCAACGCAGCAACGCATCCGGAAGTTCTTCCTGGCCTACGGCCGCGACGAGGCCGAAAGGGCCACGCTGAAGAATATGTATGACCTGTCGGCGTTCAAGGCTTCGTCGAACTACCAGTTGCGGCCCGTGGCCGACCTGTCATTGTTCCAGGCGCTGACCAAGGCAATGGGCAGCCCCCAGGACGGCGGCGATTTCAGCGCAACGCTACAGCAGCTGACCCAGCGGGCCGCCCGGCTGGACACGCTGCTCAATTCCACGCGGATTGAGAGTCAATAGCCGGGGCTGGGAAATCTGAATTTCAGCGGTGGGCCGGCTGCTTGGCCTGCCGCGATCTTGCGCGCATCCTTGTTGCACAGTACCTGAAGCGGAAGCGCCGCCTACGCCAAGAAAGCCGAACTGGACGTTCAGCGCGATGGCGCAAGAGTTCAGGCCAGCATTGCGGCTGAAAGAGCGCGGTTTCGAGTCGAGGGTGGAAATTTCCGTGCACCTGCCGGTCACATGTGACGATTGAATAGATCGGCCTCCGTTGCATAACTATATGTGCACCAAAACGCCGTTGGGACTGCGCTCCACGTGTCGCTCAGTACTTGGAGCGCAGCAGGCCGGCCATCATCTAGTCGAAGGATAGGTCGCATAACTGCTGTCACATCAACTGCTCGGCGCGGAATTCCGACTCGACTCAAGTGGTCAGTCGTCCGCATGATGCCCGGCATATCCCTCGCAATGCTCGCAGCCAGTGACATAGGTATCTTCGGTGTCACCTGTCATGGGATCGTTGCACCACTGGCATTGACCAACTGAATTAAAGTAGGCGAAGCAGTTGGTACAGAGGTATCCGCCCTCGTACTCGCAAACTGTGTGGTAGCCCTGGCACTCATCGCAGTTGGCGGGGGTGTCCGAATCAAGATCATCCTTCGTGCCGCGAACCATGTTTTGGTCAAGAAGGTCAAATATCTCGCTCTCGTCCGAGACTTCATAGTCGCACTTCTCGCAGGCGAAGCCGTCGGAAGGCACCATGTACTGGTCGGGGTCGCCGCACTGAGGACAAGCTACCTTTCCGTTGATCATTTTCTCGCTCCATGCTTTTGCAATCGCCTGCGCCATGACCTCTAGTTCAACCAGCCGAGCATGATCTTCAATTTTTCCCATAGCTTTGCCTCCATGAATGAACGATATAGATGAAAGCAGAAAAAACAAGTGGGAGGCTAGGTTTCGACATGCTTCATACCCGTGCTCTTAGGTCCATTTTTGAGCCGGTGTAATGCTCGGCTCTAGCCGTCTGTGAACGCCAAGGCGGGTCAATATCGCTAACTGCCCGGTGCAGCAGGCGGCTCTTCAATACCGATATCTTTTTTGACGACGGTATGACCCCTTTCGACGAGGAACTTAAGAAGTTTCTCTCGCGCGTTGTCAATTCGTGTTGGTACGTCACTGACTAGTTTTGCCAGTTCTTTCCCCTGCGCTTTGCGTTGCTCCACCGACATCGCAGTCCGCGAGCATCGTTCACAAAGGCTTTCTGCAAGCCTGGCGGTCATGACGACGTGGGAAATATCTATGGATACATCACCGCCGATAGCAATCAATTTGGAGATCTGCTCGATATCGGGCAAATACAGGTTTTCGATGTCCTTTCTTCTGGTAGCAAACTCCGATTGATCAATAGCATCCTTGCTCATGGCAGTAGCGAGTGCACCCATACAGCCCTTAAGTGCACCTAGCGGATAAACGATGTTGGCAGYTGTCACCTCCGCGAGGATTAGACGCTCATCTTCTATGCGACGCTGATCAGCTCTAGCGAGCCAAATCACGCCAAAAATCGCAGCAACCGAACCGACGGCCTGGACCCAGGAGGCCCATTCACCCGAGTTCGAGGGCATATTGAATGCAAAGGCCGCTGCTAGCGTGAGAAATACTACAACTGCGTAGATGTTGTGCTTCATATGTGCAATATCTCACACATTGCCAACACAGCAACATATTGAAGGGCTAAGGCGGTGGGAGCCGCGTCATTGTGTGAATTGCCGACGGGACGGATTTCGTCGCTCTCGGTAGGTCGCCTGGCAGCAGTTCGACCTGCAGGCCTTCAGCAATCACGGCAACGCGGAACCAGTCTCCTGGCATTGGTGTGAAAAGGCGATTAAGTCCACTCAACGCACCCGACCGGGAGATTCGTGCCTCACCTAGCCGCTGGCCGATGAGGCCTTGTACCGCAACACGCTGGCCGCCAAACTGTACTTGGAAGCGGGTGGGCACGTTGTACTGCTCATTTCTCAGGGAGGCATCAGTGACACGGAATATGAACTCGTTCGACTTGGCGTCTGGGAAGTGTTGGGCTGTGTGCTGGGCAGTCTTCATCCGCATACGGGTCCTCGCTGCGTTCACTGCCGTATCTCCAACTCGTCGACCTATAAGTCGGTACAACCCGTGTTCCAGGCGGGCGACGATGGGCGAACTGCCCAGCATCGCGCTCACAGCCACATTCGTGAGGTGCAGTTGTTCTTCAATCGCCTCGCGCAGTTCAAACCGGCAGGCGACGCCGTCATGTTGCTCGATGACCCGAACTGTCAGCTTCTCTGCCTCCCCCAGAACATCTACGCGGTCGAAGCCTTCACGCGCCGTGAACCGGCCCTTCTGGACCACTTTTAGCCAAGGCCAGGTAAGAAACAGCTCACGGAGTACGTGCACTGGGGGAATGGCGAGCCCCAGGCTCTGCGTTTCACGGTATATGAGCATGTCGTCGCTTGCTAATGCGCCCGCGATCTCATCAGCGCCTACGTGGTCCTGAGCAACGGCCATGATTTTTCGAACACGGTTGGCAACGGAGCACCCGTCTGTGTCGCCTAAGGTGAACCATCCAGTCTCCTTGTCTAACCAGCGGAAAACGGCGCTTCCTTCCAAAACAGCCTCAATAGCTTCCTGGCCAGGTGCCACGCCTTCCTTGAGTGCGAGTAGGCCGGCTATCCTGATGATGTTGGTACAGCCGAACATCGAGGTGTCCCGGCTGACGTGATTGATGAGTGGTTTCACCCACGGTGCGGTGTCCTCCCGCTCGACAACAGTGGTGTCCACAATCCGGCCGCGTAGTCGTCTGTGCACACGGTGGCACTGAACGCCGATGTGCCCCTGGCCCAAAGTCTTCGCCCACGGAATCAGGCACTCGACGCCGGCCCCTTCCCCGATAAAACGAGCCAACTGCTGATTGATTTCGTCAACTCCGCAGGGCACGATACGGGCGATTGCTGCAAAGGCTCGGTCCAGCGACGGCGTGACGGCCTCAGACCGCTGAAAAACATCTTCGAAGGCCTCGCAGATTTGCCGGACACGCTCTCGCGTCAGCCCGTTCGCCTCACCGACCTCGAGAAGCGTTTTGCCGGCACCTTCCGATGAGATGTGCCGAGCCAAGAACATTCTTGGCCAGCGCTCGGCGGCTTCCGGGTTCATCCGCGGAAGACATTCCTCGCCAGCGGCCATCGTCAAAGCGAGCGCCTCTTCGGCCGCTGACATCTTGGCCGCATCGTCGAGTTTCTGAAGGTAGCTTGCAGTGTAAGAAGGCACCATCTTCTCAAGCAGCTGCTCGCGAATCCACTCGGGTAAGGTGCCGGGTCCGCTATAACCAAATCGGAGATCCTGCGGCGTTACCTTGATGAGCCAAGGCAGGGCAAGCACACGGTCTGCCAGGATCTGTAGCTCGCTTAACGGTACAGGCGCCGCAGATTGCGGCGCCGCTAAGACTCGCGGCCGTTTTGCGGGCCGTGACGGCGGAATCCAGTACAAGGCTTCGAGTCGTGCCAGCACTGCCAGCTGCCGCTCGAGAGGGGCGTGGAAAGTCTGCCGAAACTCCCCGAGTGTGAGTTGCTCGAAGGGCCTGTCAGGATATCTGGTCAATACGGTCTCGATGCCACGGGTGTCGGTTGCCGTCAAGCGGTCCTGCCAGCCATTGGACAGCCGGACGCCGAGGGTCTGCGCCCATAGCCAGTCGGACTTCGGTCGTAGGCGCTTTATGACGGCATTGCGCAGATCACGCCGGGCGGACTCGGCCAAGTCGCCTAGTCGCTCCCAGCGTACCAACTCGCCTGGTGACACCGTGCCTGCCCAGCACTCTAAAGTGCGAGATAGGGCGGGTAGGATGAAACTGGGGACAACCTGCGCATGGCGGGCTACCGCCGATGGCCGGAACTCAGCGGACTGCAGCTGCATTGGTCTCCCCCTCTTGCATAGGTGTTCGTTGACCCACTTTACGCCCCGGATGCAGTAAAAAGCAACAGCCTGCCATTGATGACGTCGGCTACGGTGCCGCCGGATTCGCCGCTAATTTTGCTTCATGGGGTTCCACGGTGAGGCATTGCAAGAGCTCTTAGAACATATAGACCTCGTTACCGTATCAACGGAAAAGTCCGAAAGTACTCCGCTTCCAGCTGCGCCGGGTCCAGCTTCTTGAGGGCCGCATCAAATGCATCGCGCATCTCCAGTCCCGCGGGGCTGCGCTTGAAGCAGACATGGAGGGTCAGCTGCGCGATGGGCCTGGGGTTGAAGACCACCTGCTCTGCGCCACCCAGGCGTGACAGGGTGTAGTTCAGCACGTTCTTGTCGATGACGATGCCGCGTATCTTGCCTTCCCTGAGCTTTTTCACGTTCTGCGCGTCGCTGGCGCCGGCTTCGACGGCCTGGCGTTTTTCCTTGATCGCGTTGTCGAAGGCTTCGCCGTTCACATAGCCTTCCACCACACCGAGCTTGTAGGGTTCAAGGTCAGAGATGGTGGTCCAGGTGATGGGCGCGCCTTTTAATGTCGCCACGCCCAGCAGGCTGGTGCCTATGGATTGGGACAGGTGGCAGGCTTGCTCCCGCTTGGTGTTGAAGTAGACGGGAAAGTAGCCCTCGTAATTGGGATCTTTCTCGCCCCTTTCCACGGTGGTGGCCCAATCCGAGGAGGCGCTCATCAAGCGGTAGCCGGCGCTCTTTGCCACCACGGTGGCAACCCGGGTCGAGAGCCCGTCCTGCGGCAGCAGCTGGCCGTTGTAGGGCGGCCATTCAAGCGTGGCCAGGCGCATCACTTTGGCGGTGGGTGCGCCGGGGGCGGTGGCAGAACTCGTCTGGGCCTGGCAGCTCAGTGCGGCCATGGCGGCCAGCGTCAAAACATACGAAATAACTTTCATACGATCTCCTTGACTGCAAGTTTTGTGAAAACAAAAGACCACAAATAATGAGCCTGCGCCCATTGTTGGGCGACCCCGGCAGGGGCGGTGGTATGAAGTGGACGCGGATTTGTCCGGATCCGACAGCGATGCGGAAAGAGAAGAAGCGTGCCGGCGTGATGGCACCTGCGGCGACTGATGGGGGGTGTGTGCAGCTAAGCCCGGGCCAACAGGGCCAGCAGGCGCTGCTGTTCCTCGAATTGAAGCCGCGTGATGTCGCGCTCCAGCCCCACACGACTGGCCTGGGGAATGGCTTGCGTCTTGTACAAGCCCACCCAGACATCGGTGATCCGGCTGTCGGCAAACACGCGGCTCACCAATTCGTTGAGGCGTGTTTCGAGCAAAGGCGTGTGCGCGCTGAGCGGCCACTCATCGAGCATCCAGCGGCAGATCGGCTCGTAGTCAAAGCATTGCGCCAGGCTGGAGGGATGTGCCTCCGCCAGCCCGCTGATGCGCAGGCTCACCAGAATCGGCTGGAGTTCATGCTCATGCGCGTACACACCGACGCGCAGCCGGGTCTCCAGCGACTCGACACGGGCCGTCCATCGGGAGCGCGGCGCCATCGACGGTTCACCCATGCTTTTCTCAAACACTAGCATTCAACAATATTGACCGCCAGCCCGCCGCGCGCGGTCTCCTTGTACTTGGTCATCATGTCGGCGCCGGTTTCGCGCATGGTCTTGATGACCTTGTCCAGGCTCACATGGTGGGTGCCGTCGCCGTGCAAGGCCATGCGGGCCGCGTTGATGGCCTTGACCGAGGCAATGGCGTTGCGTTCGATGCAGGGGATCTGGACCAGCCCGCCGACCGGGTCGCAGGTCAGCCCCAGGTGGTGCTCCATGCCGATTTCGGCCGCGTTTTCGACCTGCTCGGGTGTGCCGCCCATGACGGCGCACAAGGCCGCCGCCGCCATGGAGCAGGCCACGCCGACCTCGCCCTGGCAACCCACTTCGGCGCCCGAGATGGAGGCGTTTTCCTTGTACAGCATGCCGATGGCGGCGGCGGTCAGCAGGAAGTCGATCACGCCGCCGGGCGTGGCCGTGGCGACAAAGCGCGTGTAGTAGTGCAGCACGGCCGGCACGATGCCCGCCGCGCCGTTGGTGGGCGCGGTGACGACGCGGCCGCCCGCGGCGTTCTCTTCGTTCACCGCCAGGGCATAGAGGTTGACCCAGTCCAGCACCTGCAGCGGGTCGCGCAGCGAAGCCTCCGGGTTGGAGCGCAGCCGCTGGTGCAGCTCGGCGGCGCGGCGCTTGATCTTGAAGCCGCCGGGCAAGACGCCCTGGGTGCGGCAGCCGCGCTCCACGCAGGCTTGCATCACGTCCCAGATCCTGTGCAGGCCGGCGTCGATCTCGGCATCGCTGCGCCAATGGCGTTCATTGCGGCGCATGAGCTCGGCAATCGAGATGCCGGCGCTTTTGCATTGCTGCATCAGCTCGTCGCCGCTGTGGAAAGGGTAGGGCAGCACGGTGACGTCGGGTGCCAGCACTTTCTGCTTGCTGCCGTCGGCCGCCACTTCATCGCTGACCACAAAACCGCCGCCCACCGAGTAATAGCAGCGATTGAGCAGCTCCTCCCCCGCGGCGTCATACGCGATGCAACGCATGCCGTTGGGGTGAAAGGGCAGGGTCTCGCGGCGGTAAAACGCCAGGTGATCTTTCTCGCGGAAGGCCACCGGGTGCCGGCCCCCCAGCTGCAGCTGGCCCGTGCTGCGAATCGCCTCCAGCATCGCCGGAATGGCTTCCACGTCGACGTTTTCCGGGTCATGCCCCTGCAGCCCCAGCAGCACGGCCTTGTCGGTGCCGTGGCCTTTGCCGGTGGAGCCCAGGGAGCCGTAGAGCTTGACCTCCACGCGCGCGCAGGAGGCCAGCAGGCCCTGATGCGCCAGGCGCTCGGTGAACAAATGGGCCGCCCGCATGGGGCCCACGGTGTGCGAGCTGCTCGGGCCTATGCCAATCTTGAAAATATCAAAAACACTGACAGCCATGGTGGGGGATCTTGTCTGGCGCTGCGCGCCTTGGTAAAAAATAGAGGGAATGGATGAATCAATTCGTCCGCGTGGGGCCAGTGTGCCTTAGTGCCTTAGTGCCCTAACGCAGCACCACGGTTTTCATGCCGTTGATGAACACCCGCCGGTCCAGCACAAAACGCAGGGCCCGCGACAGCACCAGGCTTTCCACCAGGCGGCCCGCCTGCGACAGGTGCTGGGGCGTATCGGCGTGGTCCACACGCTCGACCGACTGCTCGATGATGGGGCCCTCGTCCAGGTCGGTGGTGGCGAAGTGGGCGGTCGCGCCTATCAGCTTGACGCCGCGGTCGTGGGCCTGCTGGTAGGGCTTGCCGCCCTTGAAGCCGGGCAGGAAGGAATGGTGGATATTGATGACCCGGCCGTGCAGCTCCCGGCACAAGTCTTCCGACAGGACCTGCATGTAGCGGGCCAGCACCACAAATTCGGCGCCGGTGTCGGCGATCAGCCGGCGCAGTTTTTCTTCCTGCGCGGGTTTGGTTTCGGCGCTGATCGGCAGGTGGTGAAAGGGCAGGCCCTCGGCCTCGGCCAGGGGCGCCAGGTCGGCATGGTTGGAGGCGATGCCCACGATGTCCATCTTCAGTTCACCGCGCCGCCACTGCGCAATCAGCTCGCGCAGGCAGTGGTCGAACTTGGACACCATGACCAGCACGCGGGTGGGCTGCGCCAGGTCGTGCAGCTGCCACTGCGCTTGCGGGAAACCCTTTGCCAGCTCGGCGAAGGCGCCGCGCAGCACTTCCACCGGGCTGCGCAGGCTGAAAACGCTGCGCACAAAAAAGCGCTCGGTCGTGTGGTCGTCAAACACCGAAAACTGCTCGATATAGGCCCCATGCTCGTTTAACAAGGCGGAGATGGCCGCGACCTGGCCCTGGGCGCTGCCGCAGGCCAGGTTCAGGCAGAAATGGGTGTTGGTATCCGGGGTCATGGGCGCGGGAAAGTTGGCAAGAGGATGTTTGTGGCTGGCTATATGGCTGAAGGGCGGGATTCACGGCACCGGGGCCTTGCCCCGGCGCCGTGAACATCAGGCCGCTTTCTTCAGTTGCTGGTGCGGGTCGATGACGAATTTTTTCGGCGCACCGGCATCGAAGGCGGCATAACCCGAGGGCGCCTCGTCCAGCGAAATCACCTGCACGCCCACCACATCGGCGATCTTGATGCGGTCCCACAAAATGGCCTGCATCAGCGCGCGGTTGTATTTCATGACGGGTGTCTGGCCGGTGAAGAAGCTGTGCGATTTGGCCCAGCCCAGGCCCAGGCGAAGGCTGAGCGAGCCGGTCTTGGCGGCCTTGTCGACGCCACCGGGATCCTCGGTGACATACAGGCCCGGAATGCCGATCTTGCCCGCCGCGCGCGTGACTTCCATCAGCGAATTGAGCACCGCGGCCGGGGCTTCCGTCTGCGAGCCCGCATGGCCGTGGCCGCGCGCCTCAAAGCCCACCGCATCGACGGCGCAGTCGACTTCCGGCGTGCCCAGGATCTGCGCGATCTGCTCGCCCAGGGCGGCATCCTTGGACAGGTCGACGGTCTCGAAACCGACCTTGCGCGCATGCTCGAGGCGAGACGGGTTGATGTCCCCGACGATGACGACGGCGGCCCCCAGCAATCGCGCCGATGCGGCGGCGGCCAGGCCGACCGGGCCGGCACCGGCCACATACACCGTGCTGCCCGGGCCGACACCCGCCGTCACCGCACCGTGGTAGCCGGTGGGCAGGATGTCGGACAGGCAAGTCAGGTCGCGAATTTTTTCGACGGCCTGCGCGCGGTCGGGGAACTTCAGCAAATTGAAGTCCGCATAGGGCACCATCACGTACTCGGCTTGACCGCCTATCCAGCCGCCCATGTCGACGTAGCCGTAGGCGCCGCCCGCGCGCGAGGGATTCACGCTGAGGCACACGCCGGTGTGCTGCTCCTTGCAGGTACGGCAGCGCCCGCAGGCCACATTGAAGGGCACCGACACGATGTCGCCGCGCTGCAGCGTTTCGACGTCGCGGCCGACTTCGAGCACCTCGCCCGTGATCTCATGGCCCAGCACCAGGCCGGCCGGCGCGGTGGTGCGGCCGCGCACCATGTGCTGGTCGGAGCCGCAGATGTTGGTGGTGAGCACCTTCAGGATCACGCCGTGTTCGGCCTTGCCGCCCAGCGGGTTGAGCAGTTTGGGAAAGGGGATGGACTGGACTTCAACCTGGCCCTGGCGCAGGTAGACGACACCGCGATTAGCTGACATTCTGGGTCTCCTTGTGTTGGTATGGACTGGCTTGCCCGGCTGCCGCATCCGGCGCGTCGCATCTCAAAGGCAGGAGGGCGTCCTTGCTTGCAGCTTCATGCCCCGTTCCTTGTCAACGTGAAATCGCGCGGTGCTACGGCACCACTGCACTTTTACAGGTTGAGGCTGCGCAACTTTGCTGGGAGCGACGCGGAGTTGTCCCGCAGCGGCAGGCGCGTGGCCGCTGGCGCGCGCTTCAGGCGGCGCGTTTGAGGGGCACCACGCGCTTGCGCGAGGCCCTGGCGCGCGCTTCGCTCTCGCCCACCTTGCCGCGGCGCTCCTCGCTGGGCGCATGCCCGAACAGGCTGCGGTAGGCCTTGCAGAAATGCGAGGACGACTGGAAGCCGCAGGCCACGGTGACCTGCATGATGGGGTGGCTGCTGTGCGTCAGCAGTTCCTGCGCGCGGCGCAGCCGCAGGTTCATGTAGTACTGCGCCGGGTTGATGCTGAAGTAGCGGTGGAACAGGCGCTCGAGCTGGCGCAACGAAAGCCCGACGGCGCCGGCCAGCTCGGCCAGGGGCAGGGGGTCTTCAATGTTGGCCGCCATGATTTCGGCGGCCTCCGTCAGATGCTGGTAGCCGGGGCCTATGCATTCGGGCTGCGGGATGCGCTGGCGGTCGTTGCTGGCGCGCAGCCGCTCCACGATGAATTGTTCGGAGATGTCCATCACCAGCTTGGCGCCGTGGGCGCCGCGGATCAGGTGCAGCATCAGGTGCAAGGGGGCCGTGCCGCCCGAGCAGGTCATGCGGTCGCGGTCGAGGATGAAGACCTCGGGCGCGAAGCGCACCTTGGGAAACTCCTCGCTGATGGCGGCCAGGTTTTCCCAATGGATGGCGCAGCGGTAGCCGTCCAGCAGCCCGGCGCTGGCCAGGGCAAAAGAGCCCGTGCACAGCGCGCCCATGACCGCGCCGCCGGCGGCGCAGCGGCGCAGCAGCTGGCGCACACCATCGTTCGTGACGCTGCGGATGTTGACGCCGCCGCAGACAAAAATCATGTCGCAGCCGGCCAGCTCGGCCAGCTCCCCGGTCGTCGCCAGCGCCAGGCCGTTGCTGGCCACCGCGCTGGCTTGTTCGGGGTTCACCACGGTCCACCGGTACAGGGGCCGGCGGCTGATGTAGTTGGCCATGCGCAGCGTTTCCACGGCGTTGGCAAAGGCGATCATCGAATAGTCGTGCAGCAGGATGAAGCCGACATGGGTGCCGTCTTTTTTAGGCTTGCCCTCACCGGCGCCGGCAGCTGCGGCTGTGGGCGGGGGAGGTTCAACCGGAACGCGTGGCATGGGTACTCCTAGCTGTCGCTACTCTCGCGGGCCACGCCAAAACTCTCGGTGAGGCGGTCGAGGATGATGGCCAGCAACACCACCGCCAGCCCGCTCTCGAACCCCAGGCCGATGTCCAGCCGCTGGATGCTGGCGAGTACGTCGTTGCCCAGGCCGCCCGCCCCCACCATGGAGGCGATGATGACCATGGACAGCGCCATCATGATAGTCTGGTTGACGCCGGCCATGATGGTCGGCAGGGCAATCGGGAGCTGCACCTTGAACAGCAGCTGGGTGGAGGTGCAGCCGAAAGCGTTGCCCGCTTCGACCTGTTCTGAGCTCACCTGGCGTATGCCCAGGCTGGTCAGGCGCACCACCGGCGGCATGGCGAAGATCACGGTGGCGATGATGCCCGGCACCCGGCCCAGGCCGAACAGCATGGCGGCGGGGATCAGGTAGACAAAGGCGGGCATGGTCTGCATGAAGTCCAGCATGGGCCGTATCGAGGCGTTCACACGCGGCGCGCGCGCGCACCAGATGCCCAGCGGTATCCCGAAAAACAGGCTGATCAGGGTGGCCGAGAGCGTGAGCGCCAGGGTGACCATGGTTTGCAGCCAGAAACCGGTGACCACGATCAGCGCCAGGGACAGCGCCACAAAGGCCCCGAACTTCCAGCCCAGCCGGCGCACGCCCACGGCCGTGGCCACCAGGATGACCAGCCAGAAGGGCAGGGCCAGCATGCCCATCTCGACCCACGTGGCGAATTGTTCGACCACCACGCCTATCGAGTCGAAGACGGCGGCGCCGTTGTCCAGCAGGTGTTTCACCCCGGCGTTGACCCACTTGCCCAGGGGCAGCACGTCATGCGAGGCCTGGGTGATTTGAGAAAGCAGATTAGACATGGCGGGCCTCTTGAGCCATTCGGACGAGCAGGCTGCGCGCGGAGATGCAGCCCAGTAATTGGTCGGTGGCGTCGAACACGCCCACCGGTTGGTCCATGCCCAGCACAATCTTCATGGCTTCGGGCAAGGTGGTGTGGGACGGCAGGCGCGGCCCGCCGTTGTAGGAGTGGCCGTTCAGGCCGGGGTCCAGCAGGTCGGCCGCGGTCAGGTAGCGCGAGGTGTCCACGCCTTCGAAAAAGCGCCGCACATAGTCGTTGGCCGGCTGGGTGATGATCTGGTGGGGCGTGCCTTCCTGCACCAGGTTGCCGCCTTCCATGATGGCGATGCGGGTGCCTATGCGCAGGGCTTCTTCGAGGTCGTGCGAGACGAACAGCACCGTGCGCTGCTGTTCGCGCTGCAAGTCCAGCATCAGGCCTTGCATCTCGACGCGCTTGAGCGGGTCCAGCGCCGAGAAGGCTTCATCCATCAGCAGGATGTCGGGGTCCACCGCCAGGGCGCGCGCCAGCCCCACGCGCTGCTGCATGCCGCCCGACAGCTGCGAAGGGTACTTCGCCGCGTAGGTCTGCAAGCCCACCTGGGCCAGCACCTGCATGGCCCGGTCCTCGCGCGCCTTGCGTGGCGTACCCGCCATTTCGAGGCCGAAGGCGGCGTTGTCCAGCACGTTGCGGTGCGGCATGAGCGCGAAGGACTGGAACACCATGGCCACCCGCTTGCGCCGCCACTTGACCAGGTCGCACTGCGGCAGGGCGGTGATGTCTTCGCCGTCGATGTTGATGGAGCCTGAAGACGGCTCGACCAGGCGGTTGATGAGCCGGATCAGGGTGGACTTGCCCGAGCCCGACAAACCCATGAGCACGTAAATCTCGCCCGGCATGACGTCGAAGCTGACTTTGTTGACGCCGACGACATGCCCGGTCCTGGCAAACACTTCGTCCTTGCTCAGGCCTTCCCCCAGCAACTTCACGGCTTCTGAAATATTGCTTCCGAAAATCTTGTAAAGATTTCGGACGCTGATCTTGGGTTTTGTCATCGTATGTCTCCGGGGAAATTTCGCTGCATGTTTCGGTTCTTTTTATGAGCAAGCAGCGTGCCACGATTTTGTCGGGCGCAGGGGTTTCAAGCTATAGGGTTTGTCCATGGAGGGCCTCGATTTCTGCCGTTAAACGCCAAAAAAATTTGCATAACTTCCAATGGGTGTTCAAAGCGATTCTTGATTCGGTGCATGCACGTTTTTGAGCTCACCGATCCAGTGCGACATCACTCACGGGTTTGCTGCAGCAAGGCAGGATCCAGCCCTGGTCGATCTCGCGCGGGCGAATGCCGCCGGCGTGTTTCATCTCGACCTGGCCGGAGATTTTTTTGGTTTTGCAGGTGCCGCAGATACCGCTGCTGCAGGAGGACGGCAGGCGCAGGCCCGCGGCCGTGGCCGCCTGCAAAATGGTCTGGTCGGCGCGGCACGAAAAAGATTGGCCCATCTTCTGCAGCTGGATGCTGTGTGTGGCTGTGGCGTCGCCATCGCCGTCGCCCTGCGCCTGCGCTTGCGCCTCGGGCTGCGCCTGGTCGGCAAACGAAAAACTCTCTTCGCGGTAGCGCCGCATGTCGTAGCCCGCTGCCGCCAGCAGCTGGCGCACCGCCGCCATGAAAGGCGCAGGGCCGCAGGTGTAGACGTCGCGCTGCAGGAAGTCGGGCGCGATGTGGGCCAGCCGCGCCGCGTCCATGCGACCGATATGCCCGGCATAGGCGCTGCCCGGCGTGTGCTGTTCGCACACCGTGGCCAGCCGCAGCTGCGCCATGTTGCGCGCCATCAGGGTCAACTCTTCGGGGAACAGCACGTCCACGGGGCTGCGCGCGCAATGCGCGAACACGATGTCGGCATCGCTGCCCAGGTCGTGCAGCGCGCGGGTCATGGACATCAGGGGTGTGATGCCGCTGCCGCCCGAGAGGAACAGGTAACGCTGTGCCGGCGCCTTGAAGCAGCTGAACTCCCCGGAGGGCCCGATCACGCCCAGCGTCATGCCGGCGCGCAAGTTGTCGTGCAGCCAGTTGGACACGGTCCCGCCCGGCACGCGCTTGACGGTGATGCTCACCAGGTCGGGGCGGGTGGGCGTGCTGGACAGCGTGTAGCAGCGGTTGATTTTGCTGCCCGCGATGTCCAGCTCCAGCGTGATGAACTGGCCCGGCAGGTAGCGAAAACTGCGCGGCCCTTCCGCTGCCAGCACAAAGGTTTTGACGTCGTGCGTTTCCTGGCGCACCTGGACGCAGCGCAGGGTTTCGTCCCGGTCGGAAGACCAGGGCGGGGAGGCGGGCGCCGCGAAGTCAGGAGCGTGAAGAGAGGTGGACATGGGGATGGGCCAGAACGCTGGGAATGTAGTCGGGTGTTTACCGGGATCTACCGGGATCTACCGGGTCAGGGCACTGAGGCGGTTCACATACCAGTTGCAGAATTTTTCGACCAGGCCTTCGGTGTACGGTGAATACGGCCCGGGCTGGTAGGCGCCGGTGGCGATGCCGATTTGCGACTCCTCCACCAGGCGGCGGTCCTGGGCATTGGTGGCATTCCACACGGCGGTCAGGTTTTCCACGGTGTAGTCCACACCCTCCACCGCATCCTTGTGCACGCACCAGGTGGTGCGGACCAGGGTTTTGGTGGCGGAGATCGGCAGCACCGAGAAGCTGACGATGTGGTCGCTCATGAAGTGGTGCCAGGAGTTGGGCTGGGTCCAGAACGACAGGCCGCCCAGCGCCGGGTCGACAAAGTCGGCCAGCAGTTTTTTGGAGGCGACCTCGGCGTTCATGGTTTGCGACTGGCCGGAGCGGTCTATCGGCAGGCGCTGGGTGCGAAAGCCCGTCACCCTGTCGTCCAGGGTGTCGATCTCCGCCGAGGGCAGGCCCATGGCTTCCCAGCGTTTGTGGCTGGCGTCCATGATGTCCTGGAACTGTTGCTGCCCGGCGGCGTTGTGCTCGTCCGGTTTGTAGCCGAATCCGTACTCGTACAGGGAGATGGTCAGCTCGGGGTGGTTGCTCATGCAGTGGTAGCACTCCCGGTTGTTTTCCATGGTGAGCTTCCAGTTGCAGTCTTCCACGATGTCGACCTGGGCCGCCACCTTGCACTGGCTCAGCTGGTGGGGCGCCAGGTAAGGCGTCATCTCCGCCACCATCTGCTCGAAGTCTTCGGGCGGGTTTTCGGCCAGGCAGATAAAGATCAAACCTGCCAGGCTGCGCACATGCACCGGCTTGAGGCCCAGGCCCGAGGCGTCGAAGTCATCGCCCATGTGCTTGGCGTGGATCAGCTTGCCGGTCAGGTCGTAAGTCCATTGGTGGTAGGGGCAGACGATGTTGCCGACCACGCCTTGCCGGCTGGCGCACAGGCGCGAGCCGCGGTGGCGGCAGACATTGTGGAAGGCCCGCACCTGCATGTCGTCGTCGCGCACGATCAGGATGGAGTTCTTGTCGAAGTCCACGGTGATGTAGTCGCCGGCTTCGGCGATCTGCGGCTCGACGGCGACGAAGATCCAGTGCTTGCCGAAGATGTGCTCCATGTCGGCCTGCAGCACCGTGTCGCTGAGGTAGAACGGCGCCTCCAGGCTGTAGCCTGGGCGGCGGCGGGCCAGCAACTCACGGGTCAGCAGGGTTTGCGCGGAAAGGGTCTTTGTCATAGTGGGCGTTTCGTCAAAAATGAACAAGAGAATGGGTGCGCAGGTAGTCCAGTACCGCCTGCGCCTTGGTGTGCGGGTCGCCTGCTTGCAGCACGGCGCCGCCCGTCGAGGGCGATTCGATCGCGCCCAGCATGCGAGCGTGGCCGCTTTGCTGGGTGCGCGCTTCCAGCAGCTTGCGGCGCTTGCTGCCGGCAACCCGCTGGCCCACGGGGGCTGATGGGGATGCGGATGCGGGCTTGGTCGCCTGAAGCGGCTTGCGCACGATGCGCCCCGCCATGGCGTCCGCCAGCGAATGGCGCAATGTGGGTGATGCCGCGGCGCTGACCACCAGCACGGCCGGTGCCTGCACGCGCAGGCGGCGCCGCGCACCCTTGGGCAGGGCCTGGGTCACGATCCAGGCGGAACCTTCGGCTTGTATGCCCAGCACATCGGCGACCACGGGGCGCTGCAGCGCGGCCGCCAGGGCATACGGCAAAACGCCGGTGCCGTGTTCGGCTTCGGAGCGGGTTCCCGCCAATACCCAGGGCACATCGCGCAAGGCCGGCAGCAGGCGTGCCGCGATGTCGGCGTCTTCGCCGCATTCCAGGACTTCCAGCAGCGGCGCGCCCAGGGCCAGGTAATCGCGGGCGACCGCATCGGGCAGCGGGCCTGCCGTCAGCAGCCGCACGGCGCCCGACATGCCCAAGGCCAGGGCGGCAGCGGCCGCATCGGCGCGGCTGCGCACGGGCCGGCCGCTGACCGCATGGTGGCGGGCTGCCACGAGTACGGTGATGTCGCTCATGCGGCCTCCTTGTGTTGGCGCACCAGTTCCAGCAGCGCGCGCATCAGGGCCGCGCTGTCTTCCACCACGGTCAGGTCGGCGCGGCGCGCGATGGGCGCTGAGGCGTCGAGGTTCACCGCAATGACGTGGCGGCAATCCTTGATGCCTTGCAGGTGCTGCACCGCGCCTGAAATCCCCAGCGCCAGGTAAGCGGAAGCGGACACGGTTTTGCCCGTGGCGCCGATTTGCTGGGCACGCGCAAAGCGGCCGTCGTCCACCGCGACGCGCGAGGCGCCGACGGCGGCGCCCACTTCCAGCGCCAGCGAATGGAACAGCGGCAGGTCGGTGACGCCGTTGCCCGCGGCCAGGATGAAGTCGGCTTCCTCGAGCGCCAGCGTTTTCGGGTCCCCGGCCTGCACACCGAGGTCCTCGATGCCGTTCTCGGAAATAGCCGGCACAGGCTGCGCAGGTTCGCGCACGCCGAGCCCGACAAAAGGCAGTTTGGTGCTGGCCACGCCCTTGGCCAGCAGCATGACCTGGGCATGCGGGCGCAGCCAGTCCTGGCCGGCGCCGGCGGGCACGCGCAGGCTGTCCGCCCCCAGCTCGACCACGCTGCAGGCCAGGCCCAGCCCGGCCTGGACGGCAAAGCGCCGGCCCAGCTGGCCGTCAAAGCCGGTGTCGGCAAACAGCCAGTGTTGGGGCGCCCAGGCGGCCTGCAGGCCTTGCAGCCATTGCACGCAGGCCGCGGGCTGGTAGCGGTTCGCCTCAAAATCTTCGGCCACCAGCAAGCGGTCCGCGCCCAGCGCGGCCACATCGTCATGGCAAGGCCCCAGCACCGCGAGGATGACTTCGGTATCGGCCGAGGCCAGGATCGCCGCCGCCGCAACCGCCTGGCGTGCCGCGTCGCCCAGCGCGCCGCGCTCCGCGCGGGCCACCACCATGGTGGCGCGGTGAAAGGGGCCGACGCTGCGCGCGGCCTTGGCCACCGGCGCATCGAGGCGGTTTGTGCTGATGCGTTCGCCCTCGCTGCTGCCCAGCACAATGCGGCGCAAGCGCGCGGGCGTGATGATGGCGGGCCGGCGCGGGTCCACGCGGCGCACTGAACCCGGGGAGGTGTGTGCGGTGCTCATGCGACCTCCAATGCATGGGCCAGCAGTTCGGCCACATCGAGCACTTCGGGCCGCGGCCCGACCACGCCTTCGAGCATGGCGGTGCAGTTGGGGCAGGCCACGGCCACCACGCCTGCGCCGGCAAGCTTGGCGTCGGCGATGCGGATATCGGGAATGCGGGTGGTGCCGGGAATGTCGGTGAAGGGCGCGCCGCCCCCGCCGCCGCAGCAGCGGCCGCGTTCGCGGTTGCGTTCCATCTCGACGACCTTGATGCCTATGCCCTTGAGCACGGCGCGCGGCGCGTCCACTTCGCGGCCGTAGCGGCCCAGGTAGCAGGGATCGTGGTAGGTCACGGCCTCCACGCTGCCGGCGCGCGTGGGCTGGAGCTTGCCCTCGGCCAGCAGCCGGGCCAGCAGCTGGGTGTGGTGCCAGACGTCGAAGTCACCGCCCATGGCCGGGTACTCGTTTTTCAGCGAATGGAAGATATGCGGGTCGGGTGTCACGATGTGCTGGAAGCCCCGTGCCTTCAGCGTGGCGATGAGCTGGCGCGACAGGCGCTGGAAGCCATGCTCGTCGCCCAGGCGGCGCGCCAGGTCGCCGCAATCGGTTTCCGCCGCGCCCAGCAGGGCGATCTGCAGGCCGGCTTTTTGCAGGGTTTTGATGAAGGCGCGCAGGGTGCGCTGGTAGCGCATGTCAAAGCCGCCTTCGCCCACCAGCACCAGCCAGTCGGTCCGGCCGCCGGCGTCGAGCACCGGCACATTCAGGTCGGCCGCCCAGTGGTGCCGGGCGCTGAGCGGGAAACCGCCGGCGGTGTCGGTGTCGCGCAGCTGCTCCAGCACTTCCATGCCCTTGTTCGGCACCACGCCGTCCACCAGGGCCATGTGGCGGCGCATGTCGACGATGGCGTCCACATGTTCGATCAGCATGGGGCATTCCTGCACGCAGGCCCGGCAGGTGGTGCAGGACCAGAGCGTCTCGCTGTTGATCAAGCCGTTCACGATGGGCAGGCCGGGCGCCCCGCCGTGCTGGCCTATGGGCTGGCCTGGATAAGGGCTGCCCGCATAAGCGGCGTCGGTTTTGGTGCTCATGCCGACGACCAGGTCCTGGATCAGCTTCTTCGGGTTCAGCGGCTGGCCCGCCGCGAAGGCCGGGCAGGCGGCTTCGCATTTGCCGCACTGCACGCAGGCATCGAAGGACAGCAGCTTGTTCCAGGCGAAGTCGGCGGGCTTGCCCACGCCCATGTCGTCCGCGGTGAGGCGCAGCGGTTTGAGGGCGGTGGCGAAACGTTTGTCACCAAAACGCTCGGGCCGCGGATGCAGGCCCAGGTGCAACAGGCCGGCGACCGCATGTTTCATCGGGCCGCCCAGGCCTATACCAAGGGCGAGTTCCGCCGCGCCGGCGGCGAAGGCCAGGCTGACCACGCCGGCCAGCCAGGGCGCGAGGGCGGTGCCGGTGAAGGCCACTGCACCGACCAGGGCCACGGCGGCCGCGAACAGCATCAGCGAATAGGGCAGGCGGCTCCATGGGCCTTTGGACAGGCGCGCCGGTGCGTTGCGGCGGCGCGAAGCCATGGCGATGGCACCGGCGAGCATCATCAGCCCGGCCAGCAGCAGCGCCGCGTCCAGTACCCGCAAGTACAGGCCCAGGCCGTAGTTCAGCGCGACCAGCGTCAGGGCCAGGATGGCGCCGCCGGCCACGCCGACATGGGCGCGGGCCACAAAGGGCTCGCGAGCCACCACGTCGTGCAAGTCCACAAAGTAGCGCTTGGGTATTTGCAACAGCCCGCGCAGGTCCGCGCTGGCCTGCCGGCCGGTTTTCCAGATGAGCGCGCGCCTGCCCATGCCCCAGGCCAGGGCCAGGACGGCCAGCCAGAACACGGTGCTTACAAGCTGGGGGAGCATTTCAAAAGTCCTTGCACAGGCGCAGCGAGTCGTAAATCGCGGCGTGGATGTTGTGCATGGAGACGCAGTCGCCGACGCGGTAGAGCAGGAAGTCCCCCTTGCCGGTGGCCTGGCTCAAGCCGGGTTGCGGCTGCGCGTCGTACAGGGCCTCGATGTCGGTCTGTCCCTTGTTGAGCGACAGCGGCTTGAGCTGCCAGTACAGGCCGTCATTGGGCAGGATGCCGTTTTCGATGACCACCTGGTCCACCGCGCGCTCTTCCAGCGCTTCGGTGTATTCGTTCTTCAGCACGGCGATCAGTTTGTCGTCTTCGCGGTAGACACGCTCCAGCCAGAAGTTGGGCGTCTGGATCACGCCGCTGGCGTACAGCTGGCGGTAGAAGATCGGGAAGGTGGTGCCGCCCACGTCGTCGGCGACCTTGACGTCGGGCGTCACGATCTCCACCAGCTTGCCGCGCGCGGCGATGAAGTCGGCCGCGCCGGTGCCCGCATGGGTGCTGATGCTGTCGTACACCAGGACGTTCTCGCCCGGCGCGACCGCGCCCGACAGGATGTCCCAGCTGCTCACGCACAGGCCCTGGTCCGCGCCCCAGGCGGGCGTTTGTCCCATGTGCGGTGTGCCGCCGGTGGCCAGCACCACGATGTCGGGCTGCTCGGCCAGGATCATCGCCATGTCGGCCGCCACGCCCAGGCGGCGCTGCACGCCCAGGCGCTGGGTTTCCATGTCGAACCAGCGGATGATGCCGGCCATCTGCTCGCGCTTGGGCGGCTTGGCCGCCAGGTTCACCTGGCCGCCGACGACGGTATTCTTCTCGAACAGTACCACCTCGTGGCCGCGCTCGCGGGCCACGCGCGCGGCTTCCAGGCCGGCCGGGCCGGCGCCGACCACCACCACCTTGCGGCGGACACCCGTGGTTTTTTCAATGGTGTGCGGCATGGTTTCTTCGCGGCTGGTGGCGGCGTTCTGGATGCACAGCACGTCCAGGCCGTTGTACTGGCGGTCTATGCAGTAGTTGGCGCCCACGCATTGTTTGATCTGGTCTTCCCGGCCGTCGCGGATCTTGATGACCATGTGCGGGTCGGCGATCTGCGCGCGGGTCATGCCCACCATGTCGACCATGCCGGTGGCCAGGATGCGTTCGGCCTGCGAGGCGTCGCGAATGCTTTGCGCGTGCATGACCGGCACCTTGGACACCGACTTGATGCCGGCGGCCAGGTGCACAAAGGGCTCGGGCGGCAGCGCCATGGGCGGCATGCAGTTGACCAGGGTGTTGTGGGTATCCGCGCCGGAGCCGACCACGCTCAGGAAGTCGATCAGGCCGCTTTCCGACATGGCCTGGGCAATCTCCTTGGCCATCTCGTGGCTGATGCCGTCTTCATGGAATTCGTCGCCGCACATGCGCATGCCGACACAGAAATCGGCGCCGACCTGCTCGCGCACGGCCTGCAGCACTTCCATGCCGAAGCGCAGGCGGTTTTCCAGGCTGCCGCCGTACTCGTCGGTGCGGTGGTTCACGCGCGGGCTCCAGAACTGGTCGACCAGCTGCTGGTGCGCGGCGGAAATTTCGATGCCGTCCAGGCCCGCGTCCTTCACGCGTTTGGCGGCCCGGCCGTAGTCGGCCACGATGCGGCGAATCTCTTCGATCTCTATGGTCTTGGCGTTGCCGCGGTGCACCGGCTCGCGTATGCCCGAGGGGCTGACCAGGTGCGGCCAGTCGAAGCCGTGCCAGGCATTGCGCCTGCCCATGTGGGTGGCCTGGATCATCAGCTTGGCGCCGTGCTTGTGCATGGTCTCGGCCAGCTTGGCCAGGGGCTCGATGACCGAGTTCTTCGCCAGGTTGACGGAACTCCACCAGGACCAGGGGCTGTCGCGCGACACCGGGCTGGAGCCGCCGCAAATCGCCAGGCCCACGCCGCCCTTGGCTTTTTCCTCGTAATACCGGATGTAGCGCTCGGTCGGGTTGCCGCCTTCGGCGTACACCTCGGCATGCGCGGTACTGACGATGCGGTTGCGCAGCAGGACCTGGTTCAGGCGGATGGGCTCAAACAAATGCGGGTAGCGCATGGCGGATCTCTAGAGGGGGCTGACGGTGAACACGCAGTGGCTGTGGCCCTCGGCCGCGCACTGGGTTTCGGCGCTGGTGGTGCGCACGGCCGAGCCGCTGGTCTCCAGCACCCAGTCCATCGCGCCCGAGAACCAGCCGGCGAAGAGGTAGCAGACCTTGCTGTGGTTCACCGGCACGCCGGCAATGCCTTGCGCGAGCACGAACACCGAGTGCTCGAGCTTGATCTTTGCGCGGCCGGTGGCGGCGTCCGATTCGATGAAGGAAAACAGGCCCCAGCCGCGTTGCGACAGGCGCTTGAGGTAGTGCTCGTAAACCGCCATGCCGGACAGCCCGTGCGTGGCCGCCTCTTTCTGGCACCAGAAATAGGCCGAGCGATGCCCCGCCTTGTAGAGCGCGGGCGCATAGACCTCCCGGCCCACCACGGCCTCGGTTTCGACATGATTGTTGACAAAGAAGTGCCGCGGCACATAAATCATCGGCAGGCCGTCGGTGGTCCAGATACCGGTCTGTGCATCGACTTCAATGGGGAGTTGCGGGTTCATCTTGGGAGTCTCGTTATGGATGTCGGAACACGGCCTGGAACACGGCCTGTTTGTGTCTGGCGGAAAGCAAAGGTCAAACCACGGGGCAGGGGAAGGCTTCACCCCCGATCCGATGGCGGCCGGTGGTCCCAGGCCGGCTGGGACCACCGGGCCGCTATCTGCGCCCGGTGTTTGCGGCGCTTTAGCCGAGCCAGCTTGAAACACGCGCGGCGTTGTCGTTCATCCACTTCTCGGCTGCCGCGTCCGCCTTGGAGCCGCCTTCGACGGCCAGCATCACGGCGCCGATCTCTTCCGGCTTCCACGAGAATTTCTTCAGGAAAGCCACGACAGCCGGCGCCTTGGTGTTCAGCGCCGGGTTGATGACGCTGTCCACGTGCTCTTCAGCACCGTAGATGTTTTTCGGGTCGGCCAGGAAGCGCAGCTTGTACTTGGCGAACATCCAGTGCGGAATCCAGCCGGTGACGGCGATGGATTTGTTGGCGCGGTAGGAGCGGTCGAGTTCGGCGGCCATGGCCGGCCCGGAGCTGGGCAGCAGGCGCATGTCCAGGCCGTAGGCCTTGATGGCTTCTTCGGTCTTGCGCATGACACCCGCGCCGGCGTCTATGCCCACAATGCGGTTGTCAAAATCGGCGCGGAAGTTGTTGAGGTCGGTCAGGCTGGTGGCCTTGACGTAGTCGGGCACGATCAGGCCGATCTTGGCGCCGGGGTAGTTGGCGCCCAGGATCTGGACCTTGTCCTTGAAGCTGGTCAAGTAGGCTTCGTGCGTCACCGGCAGCCAGGCCGACAGCGTCATGTCCAGGTCGCCGCGCGCCACGCCTTGCCACATGATGCCCGCCGCCAGCGGCACCAGCTCAACCGGGTAGCCCAGCTTGCTGCGGATGATGGCCGCGGCAAGGTTGGTGGTGGCCACGCTGTCGGACCAGCCGTCGACAAAACCGATCTTGATCGTGGGCTTGGCCTGGGCAAAGGCGCCCATGCCCGTGGCGGCCAGGGCCGAGGCACCGAGGGTCTGCGCCAGGAATTTGCGGCGCTGGCCGAGGGAAATATTTTTTTGCGGTTTCATCATGGTACGAACACTCCTGATTGATTGGAAGAAGGCAAAGAAAGCAAAGAAAGCAAGAACAACCCTAACCTTGTCGGGAGTGTGAACTACACGCCCCACACCTCACCAAAAACACGGAGCCAGTTGCGCCCCATGACCTTTGTGATCTTGGCCACCGGCCAGCCCGCGCGTTCCATGGCGGCTGTCAGGTTTGGCATTTCGCCGATGGTGCGTATGCCCAGCGGGTTTTGCACGGTGCCGAAATTGGTGAGGCGGCGGAACTGCCCCTTGTCGTGGGTCAGCATGTCGAAGAATTCCTTGCCATAACCCTGGGTGTGGTCCGTTCCCACGCCTACGCAGTCTTCGCCCACGATGTTGATCACATAGTCCAAGGCTTCGACGTAGTCCTCCACCGTGGCATCGGGGCCGCGCTTGAGAAAGGGAGGAAACATGGTCACGCCGATAAAGCCGCCGCGGTCGGCGATGAATTTGAGCTGCTCGTCGCTCTTGTTGCGCGGGTGTTCCTTCAGGCCGGCAGGCAGGCAGTGGCTGTAGGTCACGGGCTTCTTGGATTCGAGGATGGCTTCTTCCGAAGTCTTGGCGCCTACGTGTGACAAGTCCACCATGATGCCGACGCGGTTCATCTCGCCGATGACTTCGCGACCGTAACCGGAGAGGCCGCCGTCGCGCTCGTAGCAGCCGGTGCCGATCAGGTTCTGCGTGTTGTAGCAAAGCTGGACCACGCGCACACCCATGTCGGCAAAGGCTTCGATATAGCCGAGCTGGTCTTCAAAGGCGTGGGCGTTCTGGAAGCCCAGGATGATGCCGGTCTTGCCGTCTTTTTTGGCTTGCTCGATGTCGGCCGTGGTGCGCACCAGCGACAGCAGGTCGCTGTTTTCGCGGATGGACTTCTTCATCTCGGCGATGTTGTGCACCGTGCTCTTGAAGTCGTCCCACACCGAGACGGTGCAGTTGGCGGCGCTGAGGCCGCCTTTTTTCATGTCCTCGAACACCTCACGGCTCCACTTGGAGATGATCAGGCCATCGATGATGAGGGAGTCTTGGTGCAGCGTGCTCATGGCGTTTGTCCTTTAGGCGTACAGAGGGAAACGGGTGGTCAATGCTTTGACGCGGGCATAGACCGAGGCTTCTACGGAGGCGTCGCCGGCGGGGTGGGTCTTCAGGCTGTTGAAGACTTCCAGCATCAGCCGGCCGACTTCTTCAAACTCGGCCACGCCGAAGCCGCGCGTGGTGCCCGCGGCCGTGCCGACGCGTATGCCGGAGGTGATGGTCGGTTTCTCGTCGTCGAAGGGAATGCCGTTCTTGTTGCAGGTGATGCCGGCGCGCTCCAGCGCCACCTCGGTGGTATTGCCTTTGAGGCCCAGGGGGCGCAGGTCGACCAGCAGCAGGTGGTTGTCGGTGCCGCCGGTCACCAGGTCCAGGCCGCCGGCCTTGAGCACTGCACCCAAAGCTTTGGCGTTGGCCACGACCTGCTGTGTGTAGGCCTTGAAGCCCGGTTGCAGCGCTTCGCCAAAGGCCACGGCCTTGGCGGCGATGACGTGCATCAGCGGCCCGCCTTGCGAGCCGGGGAAGACGGAGGAGTTGATCTTCTTGGCGATCTCCGCGTCGTTGGTCAGCACCACGCCGCCGCGCGGGCCGCGCAGGGTTTTGTGGGTGGTGGAGGTCGTCACGTGGGCGTGCGGCACCGGGCTGGGGTAGACGCCGGTGGCGACCAGGCCAGCGACATGGGCCATGTCCACCATCAGGAAGGCGCCGACCTTGTCGGCAATCGCGCGAAAGCGTGCCCAGTCGATGGTGCGCGGGTAGGCGGAAAATCCCGCGATGATGAGTTTGGGCTTGTGCTCCAGGGCCAGGGCTTCGACCTCGTCATAGTCGATCAGCGAATCGGCGCGGCGCACGCCGTACTGCACGGCCTTGAACCACTTGCCCGAGAGCGCCGGCTTGGCGCCGTGCGTGAGGTGGCCGCCGGCCGACAGCGACATGCCCAGCACCGTGTCGCCGGGCTGCACCAGCGCCAGCATCACCGCCGTGTTGGCCTGCGCGCCGGAGTGGGGCTGCACATTGGCGAACTCGCAGCCGAACAGCTTGCACAGGCGTTCAATCGCCAGGGCCTCGACCACGTCCACGTGTTCGCAGCCGCCGTAGTAGCGCTTGCCGGGATAGCCTTCGGCGTATTTGTTGGTCAGCACCGAGCCCTGGGCTTGCAGCACGGCCTGGGAGACGATGTTTTCCGAGGCGATCAGCTCGATCTGCTCGCGCTGGCGCTGCAGTTCGTGGTCCATGGCCAGGCTGACGGCCGGGTCGGCCTGCGCCACGCCTGTGGAAAAGAAAGCTTCAGTTTGCATGGGGACGCTCTTTCAAACGATTTCTAACAAGGGGGTGAATATCGGGTCGGCGCAGTGCGCCGGGCTGGTGATGCACAGGCGGTAAGGTTTGGCGGTGCGCTCCAGCAGGCGCCAGGTGTAGTCGGCGAAGCTGCGGCGGAACACCAGGACCACACCCTCGGTATCGGTGCGCACCACGGTGAAGCCGGTCTTGGAGGCCACGGTGCTGGCGCAGCGGCCCACGGCCAGGCTTTCGTAGTCATAGGGGCCGAGCTGGCGCAGCAGCAGCAGGTGGTCGGGGCCGCTGATGCGCAGCGCCGTCAGGCCGCCGCTGTTGTCCACCACCTGGGCGAACACGCCCTGCAGCGCAGCGGCCAGCGCGGCCAGCAGGGCATCGCGGGCCGAGCGCTTGCAGGCCAGCAGCCATTCGTCGGGCGAGACCCACAGCACCGCGCCGGCAGTGGTGGCCACGACCGACATCGGCCGGGTCGGCAAGGCCTGGCCCAGCACGCCGGCCACGCCTTGCATGAAGGCGGTGTCGTCGGCCTTGCCGCGCAGCACGATATAGCCCAGGTGGGGCAGCTCGCTCATGGTCACGCGGTTTTCTTGGGCGGGCGCCGCCGCGCGGGCGGGCAGGCCGAAGGCGTGCAGGGGGGATTCCAGCATGACGTTGGGGGGGTTAAACATTTTGGCGGTCGCCTTTCAGGTCCACGAACACGCTGCCGCTGACCTTGGCGGGCGTGACCTTGCCGTGGGCGTGCACATACAGGGTCTGCTCCTTGCGCTGCAGGCCGCCGGCGACCACGGCCATGGCGATGGAGCGGCCCAGGAAGGCGCTGTGGTAGCTGGAAGTCACATGGCCCAGCATCTGGTTGCTTGCGCCGGCGGTGGGGCTTTCCATGATTTGCGCGCCTTCCACCAGCACGCTGGCCGGGTCTTCGGGCAACAGCCCCACCAGCTGCTTGCGGCCTTCGCGGGCCGTGTCGCTGCGCGACAGCGAGCGCTTGCCCAGGAAGCTGAAGGGCTTTTTCATGCCGACGGCCCAGGCCATGTCCAGGTCCATCGGGCTCATGGAGCCGTCGGTATCCTGGCCGACGATGATGAAACCCTTTTCGGCGCGCAGCACGTGCATGGTTTCGGTGCCGTAAGGCGTGATGTCGAACTCGGCGCCGGCGGCCATCACCGCCTCCCACAGCGCGCGGCCGTAGCCGGACTCGACGTTGAGCTCATAAGACAGCTCGCCCGAGAAGCTGATGCGGAACACGCGCACAGGCAGGCCGTGCACCGTGCCCGCGCGCCAGTCCATGAACTTGAAACTGTCGGGCGAGAGGTCGATGTCGGCGCAGAGCTTGGCCAGCACCGCGCGTGATTTGGGCCCGACCAGGGCGATGGTGGACCAATGGTCGGTCACCGAAGTCATCCAGACCTTGAGTTCCGGCCATTCGGTCTGGTGCCAGCGCTCCAGCCAGTTCAGCACCCGGGCCGCGCCGCCGGTGGTGGTGGTCATGTAGAACTGGTTTTGCTCGATGCAGGCGGTCACGCCGTCGTCCATCACCATGCCGTTTTCGTCCAGCATCAAGCCGTAGCGGCATTTGCCGACGGCCAGCTGGGTCCAGGCATTGGCGTAGATGCGGTTCAGGAATTCGCGCGCGTCCGGGCCGTCGATCTGGATCTTGCCCAGGGTGGAGGCGTCCATCACCGCCACGCCGTTGCGGGCGGCCAGGCATTCGCGGGCGACCGCGGCATGCAGGTCTTCACCGGGCTTGGCAAAGTACCAGGGCCGCTGCCATTGGCCGACCGGCTCCAGCGCCGCGCCGCGCGCCACATGCGAGGCATGGATGGCACCGTAGCGATTCGGGTCGAACAGCTCGCCGGACATGGTGCCGGCCAGGGCGCCCAGGCTGACCGGCGTGTAGGCCGGGCGGTAGGTGGTGGTGCCGACCTCGCTCACAGGGCGCTTGAGCGCACGGGCCGTGATGACAAAGCCGTTGACGTTGGACAGCTTGCCCTGGTCGGTGCCGAAGCCCAGCGCGGTGTAGCGCTTGACATGCTCGATCGAGTGGTAGTTTTCGCGCACCGCCAGTTCGATGTCGGCGGCGCTGACGTCGTTCTGGTAGTCGACAAAAGCCTTGGCGCCCGCGCCTTCGGCCTTGCCGTCGGGCAGGCGGAACATGGGACGTGGCTGCAGGCGCCGGGGCTGGGGGCAGGACGGAACCGGCAAGGTTTCGGTCTTGCCGCAGGCGGCCAGCACCTTCTGCATCGCCTGGGTGGTTTGCGCCAGTGCGTCGGCCAGCTCGAAAGCGCCGGTGACCGAACCGGCGCAGGCAACACCTTTGCGCCCCGTGTGCGGCGCCACAAAGGCCGCGAGGGACTCGTCCCACTGCGGGCGGCTGCCGTCGTGGCAAAACAGGTGCACCGTGGGCGACAGGCCGCCGGAGCTCAGCACCACGTCGCAGGCCATGAAGCTGCCGGCGCCGGTCGCTTCGTCGCGCGTGGGATGCAGGGGCACGAGCCTGACGCCCTTGACTTCGCCGCCACCGGTGGCTTCGGCAATGCAGTGGCCGGCCATCACCGTGTAGCTGCTGTTGCGCGCCACCGCGCTGTGGCGCACGTCGGCCACGGTGACCTGGGCGCCGGCCTTGGCCAGGCTTTCGGCGCAGTCGTGGATCAGGTCGCTGGTGCCGCAGATCACCACGCGCTGGCCGACACGCACGCCGTAGCGGTGCAAAAAGGTCTGGCCGGCGGAAACCGTCATCACGCCCGGCAGGTCGTTGTTGCCGAACACCAGGGGGCGCTCGATGGCGCCTGTGGCCAGGACCACCTGGTGGGCGCGGATCTTGTGCATGCGGTGGCGCGGCAGGTGGGCCTGGCGCTGCCCGGGCGCGATGTGGTCCTGCAGCAGCTCCACGGCCTGCACCAGGTTCTGCTCATACATGCCGAAGGCGGTGGTACGCACCAGGACCGTCACATGCGGCATCTCGGCCAGGGCGGCCTGCACCGAGCGGATGTAGGCCTCGCTGCTGCGGCCGTCGATCTGCGCGTTGGGGTCGGACAGCAGCCAGCCGCCGAGTTCGTTCTGCTCGTCCAGCAGCAGGGTCTTGAGCCCGGCGCGGCCGGCTTGCAGCGCGGCCAGCAGGCCGCAGGCGCCGCCGCCGACGACCAGCACGTCCACATGGTGGTGCAGGTGGTCGTAGTCCTCGGGATCGGGTTCGGCCGGTGCGTCGCCGAAGCCGGCGAACTTGCGGATCACGGTTTCATACAGCGGCCAGAGCTTTTGCGGCCACTTGAAGGTCTTGCTGTAAAAACCGGCCGGCATGAAGCGCGAGCCCTGGCCCAGCACCGACTTCAGGTCGAAGTCCAGCGAGGGCCAGCCCGAGGTGGAGCGGGCGCTCAGGCCCTCGTAAAGCTCGGCCTGGGTGGCCTTGACGTTGGGCGTGGTCAGCGCACCCGTGCCCAGTTGCACCAGCGCGTTCGGCTCTTCCGCGCCCGCGCCTATGATGCCGCGGGGACGGCCGTACTTGAAGCTGCGCGCCATGCGGCGCACGCCATGGGCCAGCAGGGCGGAAGCCAGCGTGTCGCCGGGGTGGCCGCTGTAGTCGCGGCCGTCAAACGTGAAGTTGACCGTGCGCGTGCTGTCGATGCGCGTGCCGGCCTGGGGAACCCGGGTGCCGCTCATTGGGTTTGCTCCTTGGCCATGTCGGCCAGAAACAAGGCCTTGCCTTCGGCCAGGGTCCAGGTGCCGGCGATTTCATAGGTGGCGGTGTTGCGTTTCACGGCAAATACCTTGCGGCAGGCCGCGGTGTGCTGCCATTGCTCCCAGAACCAGCCCTTGGTGTTCCTGCGCATGAACACATAGTCGCCCCAGGTGGCGTCGTCCACAGCCTCGGGCTGGAGCGGGCGGGGAATATAGGCTTCACCGGCGTTGCTGAACTCTTCTTCGTCCCGCGTTTCGCCGCAGTGGGGGCAGTGCAATAAAAACATATCAGTGGGCGACGCCTGCGGCGCCGTGTTCGTCGATGAGGTGGCCGGTGTGGAAGCGGTCCACGGAGAAGGATCTGGCGAGCGCATTGGGCTCGCCCTGGGCCAGCATGTCGGCAAAGACATGGCCCGAACCCGGCGTGGCCTTGAAGCCGCCGGTGCCCCATCCGCAGTTGAAGAACAGGCCCTCTACCGCGGTCTTGGAGATGATCGGGCAGGCGTCGGGCGTCACATCCACAATGCCGCCCCATTGGCGGTTCATGCGCACGCGGGAGAACTGGGGAAACAGCTCGATGATGGCGGCGGCCGTGTGCTCGATCACATGCGGGCTGCCGCGCTGGCCGTAGCCCAGGTAGCTGTCGATGCCGGCGCCTATCACCAGCTCGCCTTTATCGGACTGGCTCAGGTAGCCGTGGACCGCGTTGGACATGATCACGGTGTCGATCACGCGCTGCATCGATTCAGACACAAAGGCCTGCAGCGGGTGGCTTTCGAGTGGCATGCGCAGGCCGGCCATTTTGGCCAGCACCGATGAATGGCCGGCGGCCACGCAGCCCACGCGCTCGGTTTTCACCATGCCCAGGTTGGTTTGCAGGCCGCGGATCTTGCCGCCGGAAATATCCATGCCGGTGACTTCGCAGCCCTCGATCAGGTCCACGCCCAGCCGGCTGGCGGCGCGGGCAAAACCGCGCGCCACGGCATCGTGGTGGGCGATGCCGGCGCGCGGCTGCCAGCTGGCGCCCAGCACCGGGTAGCGGCGGCTGCGGCTGCAATCGAGCTGGGGAATCTTTTCTTTCACCTCCCGCGCGTTCAGCACATGGGCGTCTATGCCTTGCAGCGCATTGGCGTTGACCCGGCGCTCGATGTCGCGCATGTCCTGCAGGGTGTGGCCCAGGTTGAACACGCCGCGCTGGCTGAACATCACATTGAAGTTCAGGTCCTCGGTCAGGCCTTCCCAGAGCTTGAGCGAATGCTCATAAATGGCAGCCGACTCGTCCCACAGGTAGTTGGAGCGCACGATGGTGGTGTTGCGCGCGGTGTTGCCGCCGCCCAGGTAGCCCTTTTCCAGCACTGCGATGCGCCCGACCTGGGGATGGTTTTTGGCCAGGTAGTAGGCGGTAGCCAGGCCATGCCCGCCGCCGCCGACGATCACCACGTCGTAGGACGGCTTCAGGGCCACCCGTTCCCAGGCGGGTTCCCAGGTCTGGTGGTTTTTGAAGCCATGCTTGAGCAGGCTCCAGAGAGAGTAGTTTTGGCCGCGCATAGTCGCTTGTGGGGAGGTCCAATGAATCTGCGCTCATTGTTGGATTTCCCTGTCGCGCGAACTTGCGCCCGGCAGACGCACACTTGCTCAAATCCGACATGATGTCGGTTTGCTTATCTTCGGGGGTACCGGGCCAGGCCGACGGATTGCCGGGCCGGGAGGGCTGAATTGCGCTGGGGGGCGGACAAAAACCTGGATTACCAGGAGGCAGTTCATGTATTCGCACGAAAACAGGATTCGACGGAATTCGACGGCCTATGCTCGTTCATAGTGAGGAGGCGGCAACCACGCTGTCCGCCTAGAATCGGTTTGCGGGGTTTGGTCCTTTTTTTATCGACCTGAGCGAAACTCGAAATGGACAATAAGTCTTTTAATCACAAGCACTTGGCCGGGTTTTCAGTGGCCAGGTTGTACCGCATGGGCGATGTTATGTCGCAGACCCTGCGGTATACATTACGTTAGGCTGCATGGACGAAGATCAGCGGTTTAACAATGCGGTGTTCTCAGCGTGTCGAGTCGACGCGGTGGATCAGGTTGTGCGACTTTTTCAAGAGCGGCCTTCGGCGCTCCATATGCAAACTCCATTTGGCACCTGGCTTCACGTCTCAGCGTCAGCCGGCTCGTGGCGAGTCACGGAGTACTTACTATCGATCGGTCTCGACTCAAATGCGAGAGGAGGAACGTTCGGAGGCTCTGCTATCAACGTAGCTGCAGGCGGGGGGCACATTCACATAGTGGTCAAGCTGCTTGAGTCTGGTGCGATACTGGATACGTCGGAGCCGGAGCGCAATCCATTGTTCAGCGCCATCTATGGCGGGCGCATTGACATCGTGAAACTCCTTGTTGAACGCGGGATCGACAAAGGCATCAAGTACAGCGGCTCGCGTATGACTAATATGGACGCCCTTCGGTTTGCGATCGAGAGAGGACAAACCGCCATTGCTGACTATCTGCGGTCCTTGGAAAATGCTGCCTAACAGGTCAGTCAAGGCGGACCCTCTACTGCAGGCTGTCGCCTGCATCGGGTCCGCTTACCTCCAACGTTATGCCGCAAGATATGAAGCTAGCTGAAGATATACGAGTCGATGCACAGTCCATCGGTATATTCAAAGACAAAGAGACTGAACAATTTGTCGACTATTTTTTTGTTGCGGATCTGTGGTGCAAAGACCCTCGCTACGAAAGCCGCTACATGCTCGCTGGCGAATGCCGGGGTCTCTTTCGCGTCAACAAGTCAACTCTCGGTGCGGAGCTTCTTTTCCCAATGGCCGGCGATGATTCGGGCAACAGGTTTGAAAAGGCTGCATGGAAAGTGCTCAAGGAATTTCATGCTAATGGCGAATGGCCAAAAGGAACGCAGTTTGCATCGGGCTAATCGCGTAACCTTTCATTCCACCGGAGCTGCGCGAAAAGCCGCGCAGTCCGGTGAATTCTCACGTTAGACAGCTCCGAAAACCCATGCTCACCTCCGCCGTCATCAAGAAACTGAATGCCATCGTCGAAAAGTACAAAGACGTTGTGCCGGCTCCAATACCAGACAATTGGAAAGCCATGGGAGACGGAGAACTCTGGGCATCTGTACTCGGTCAGATTGCCGTGGTCGGCAGCGCAGCGTCTGGTGATGCAGTTAAGGCAGCGCTACCTGATAGAGATGGCTGGTATGCAAGTCTCGTGGCAATGGAGGCAAAGCAGCGTCTACATGAGATACACCGATTACTTCGAGAGGCAGGCGTTCGTTATGCTGCCGAAGACATCACAAAGTGCAAGAAGAGCACAGCTGCCAGCTACAACTTCTCGGTACTCGCCTCGTATGAGGGGCCAAAAATATACTTCCAAAAAGTCGCAACCATTCCGCATGAGGCCTGGCGCATCGCTGCGGTAGCAGACGATCTCTCGTATGTAAAAAACAAAGGCGCTCGCGATCTTCTTATCGGGCTTGGCATTGTCAAGCGCGCCATTGCATTCGACACACGGTTGATTGGAGTTCTGGTGCACCTCGGTGCGCAGCTGCCGAGTGACCTTGCAGCAAACAAGCCAAAATACAAGGCACTTGAAACAGAGCTGATTGAAGGAGTGTGCGAGTCAAGCAAAATCACAGGGGGCCACTTTGATCGAATCCTCTTCGGCCGCTACAAAGAAATCGTTGCCTAACCCCTCCATCAAAGGGACGTCCTGCGGCAAACCGCAGGCCGCCCCTTATGTCGAACGTTAAAAGCTCATATGAATTGGCTCCTCCTATCGGCCGCCTTAGTCTTCGCATGGCTTGCCTACGATGCATGGAAAATAGCAGTCCGGGCAGTAGAAGTGCCTTATTCAGTCACAGCAAAAGGTCTGGAGCAAAGTGTCGACGGTGTGCCCTTGCGCAGGAGCAGGAAAGGCGAAAGAATTGGAATTCTCGCCACGGCCTAGGAGATCTAAGTCAGGCGGTTTTGCTATGGACCATTCTTGCGCTGGTATGCGCCGTTGGCTCAATCACAGGGTTTTTCGCATGAACCGCTTTAACTGGTTGCTCCACACGGACCCACAACTACAGGAAGCGGCTTCGCCGCGAGGGTTGTGGTCCGGGTTTTGACTTCCGCTGAAGTCTGACCCGAGCAAGGGGAGGAAGACCAAGCTGAGGGTTTGGTACCACCAACAGGAATCGAACCTGTATCTAGCGCTTAGGAGGCACTCGTTCTATCCATTGAACTATGGCGGCACTTCTCGGGGAGAAGCCGTGATTGTATTCGGTGGCGGGCGCCAGTTCCGGGCCACCGGAACCGGCCTTAGTCGTAAGGCACGGTGAAGATCAAATCCACCGCGCTTTGCTGACCGGCCTGGGCGCGCACGGTGAAGCGTTGCGACAGGTCGTAGAACACGTACAGAGTGCCCAGCGCGCCCGAGATGGTGCGTTCGTAGGCCGCATAAAAATTGCGGGAAAAGCGCTTGCCCAGGGTCAGGGCGCTTTCGGTGGTGCTGCCGTCGGTGTTGCTGGATGCACCGCGGTAAGACAGCTCATCAAGGCCCAGCGAGGCTGCCAGGCCGCCCGACATGCCGCCTCCGCCTTTGCTGCCCAGCAGGGCCAGCGCGGCCTGCTGCAGCATGGCGGCTTCGGCGCCGCCGGATGCGGAGGAGCGGCCCACCACCAGCCAGGAGAGTTTTTCGGCGTCGGGCAGTTCGGGCTGGGCATACAGGCGCACGCGTGGCAGCAAGGCGGTGCCGGTGATCTGCACACCCACGCGCTGGGTGAGGTTGGGGCGTATCGCCAGGATGTCGAGCGTGGGGTTGTCGATGGCGCCGGTAAAGCGCAGCATGCCTTGCTCCACGTCCAGGCGCTGGCCGTAGGCGCGGTACTGGCCGCCTGCGGTGTTGATGGTGCCGTTGAGCCGGGGCTCGCGCAGGTTGTCGCCGCTCAGGGCCAGGGTGCCGCGCACCCGCGTGTCTATGCCCTTGCCCTGGATGCGGAAGTCGCGGCCCAGGTCCAGCTCCACGGCCAGCTTCACGGGCCTTGCGTCGCGGTCTGTGGTGTCGGCGCTGGTCTGCGCGGGGGCCTTCTGGCCGGCCGCCGCGCCGCGTGTGCTGCGCACCACCACGTCGTCGCCGAGCTGCGGCGTGCCTTCGTCGGGCAGGATGATGCGGGCCTGGTCGACCAGCAGCTTGCCGGTGAGCTCGCTCTGCTGGCCCTTGAGGCCGGCCTGTATCTCGCCGGAGACGGTGATCTGCCGATCTGTGCGTATGCTGGCGCGCAGGCGTTCAATTTTGGCGCTGAGCTGAACCTGCGGTTTGCCGTCGACCCAGCCGGCTTCGCCCTGCGCCGTGAGAATACCGCCCGTGCCCTTGTCGCCCGCGCCCTGCAGCGTGAACTCGTTGATGCGCATGCGCGTGCCGTCGAGTTTGGCGCGCAGCCGGCCGTTGCCGAATTCAATGCCGTCGACCACCGAGCGCAAGGCCAGGTCGTCGGCCTGCAGGTCGCCGGCCAGTTGCGGCGCGGCGCGTGTGCCGCTGATGGCGACGTCGGCGCCCAGCGAGCCGCGCAGCCGCCAGCCGGGCGGCGCGAGCACCGACCACACGCCTATGCGCGGCAGCTGGGCGCGCAACTGGCCGGCCAGGGGCGCATCCGCGGGCCAGAGCCAGCCGCCGCCGGCCGCGGCGGGCGCGCGCGCCAGGCGTGTGCGCAGTTGGCCGTCGGCGGTGCCCGCGCGTTCGCTGTCCCAGCGCAGCGCCAGGCTGACGGCCTCGCCTTCGCTGGCCAGCGAGAGCCGCGCTTCCTTGACGCCGGCCGCGACGCGCGCCGAGGTGCCTTGCGCGGTTTCGGCCTGCACGGTGATGTCGCCGCTGCTGCGCGCGAGGCTGGCCTTGAGGCGCAGGCTGTCGCCCAGCGTGGCGTCCCAGTCGCCGTCCAGCAGCAGGGTGCCGCCCAGGCCGGCGCCGGCCATTTGCGGGCCGGCGAACAGTTCTATCCAGGCCAGGGGCAGGCCGCTGAGCTTGCCGGCGGTGACGAGTTCGCGGCCCGGCCGCCAGCGCAGCGGCTGCCAGGCCAGTGTGGCTTGCGAGGGTGTCGTGTTGCCGGAGGCCGGCGCGATCAGTAGCGCCTCGCCGGCGCCGCTTTCAAACGCGCCGCCGGCGCGTGCCGGTGTCCATTTGAGCGGAACGGCGCCGCGCGTCCTGAGCTGCCAGGCTCCTGTGCCGAGCGCGGGATCCTGCACGCCGAGGCTCAGTTGCTGCAGCAGGCCTTGCCAGGGTGATTCGGCCAGCGGCGTGCTGCGCGCCGCACCGCCGCGCCCGCCCTGGGCCGCGAGCTGTAATGTGTAGCGGCGCGTGCCGGCTTCCAGGCGGCCCTGGGTGTTGAGCTGGGCCTGGCTCAGGCGGCCCGAGAGTGTGGCTTGCAAGGCGCGGACCTTGAAGGCCTCGGTATCCGCCGCGGCCATGCGCCAGTCGAGGGAGGGCAGTTCCAGCCGCGCCTGCAAGTCCGGGTCCTGCCAGCCGCCTTGCCAGCTCGCCTGCAGCTCGGCGCTGCCGGTGGCCGCGGCGGATTTCAGCGCGTCTGGCATGCCGGGCAGCTTTTGCAGCCAGCGCAGGGCTTGTGCCATGTCGCGGCCGCGCAGGCTCAATTCGCCTTTGCCGCTCGCGGGGCGCAGCTCGCCTTGCACCTGGGCGTCCAGCCCGGGCGTGCTGAGTGTGAGCTTGCCTTTGCCGCCTTGGGCTGCGGGTTGGGCCTCAAGGTTTCCGTTCAGTTCGGCATCGTCGCTGCGTACACGCAGGGCCGAGAGCAGCAAGGTGCCGCCGGCCTGTTCGCCATTCCAGCTGCCGCTGGCGCTGGCGTCGCGCAGGCGCAGCGCGCCCAGGGGGTTGTTCTTCGCGCTTGCCGCATCGTTGCGCGCCGCCTGCAGGTTGGCCTCAAACGCAATGGCGGTGCCTTGGCTGTGGGCCTGGGCTTTGCCGTCCAGCGGCAGCGGGGCGAGCTGGCTGTGCAAGAGGGCGGGGTTGACCTGTTGCAGGCTGGCCTGCATTTTCCAGGCGGGGGTTTTGGCTGTAGCCGCCCCCGCTGGTGCATCGGCCCATTCGCCGTTGGCCAGCAGCTCGCCGCCGCCCAGCCTGGCCTTGAGCGTGCGCACCAGGGCCGCGCCGCCGCGCCATTCACCCTGGGCCTCGAGGCGTTCCAGCGGCAGCTTGTGCTGGTCCCAGGGGCCGGGCTGGCTGTTGGCGAGCTGTAGTTGCAGCCCCCATGCGGAAACGGATGACACCGGAGCGCTGTCCGCCGGCCGCACGCCGGCACTGCCTGTGAGCTGGGTTTGCGGGCCGTCGGGCCAGAAGGCGGCGACGTCAAGGTCGCGAAATGTCGCATCGGCCTGCGGCAGCGGCTGCGCGGCCCAGGTCATGACACTGGCCGTGGCGTTGGCCTGGGGTCGCGGCTGGTTTTTTTGCGCGGCGGCGTTTTGCATTTGCAGCTCGGCCTTGAGCAGCAGCTCGGTGAGCGGGCCCTTGGCTGTGGCCTTGAAGGCCAGCGGCACCCTGGCCTTGCCTCCGGGCAGGGCTGCGTCAAGCGCGCCGTTGAGGCTCGCATCAAGCTGCAGCTTGCCGTGCGCGGCGAGCGTGGCCTTGCCGCTGTAACGGCCTTGCGCGACCTGCGCGCCCAGCAGTTCAAGCTGGTGCGAAAAGCCGTTGAAGGCATAGTTTCCGCGTATGCCCGACGCGGAAAAATCCGCGCCGCCATGCCATTGGAATTGCCCGACAGAAAAGCCTTCGAGCAGCACCGGCAGCGGCAGCCCGAGTGCCGAGGGCGGCACCGAGGGCTCGGTGGAGGGCGGCCGCTGGTCGTCGACCCGCACGCTGGCGGCTGCCAGGCGGTTGACCTGGAGTGTGCCCTGCAGCAGCGACCAGGGCTGCCAGGCCAGCGTGAGTTCGCGCAGGTCCACACGCAGGCCGTTTTGTTGCCAGACGAGTTGCTCAATGCGGCCGCCGGCGCGCAGCGAGCCTGTGACACCTTCGGCGCTCAGCGGCTGCGAGCGCGCGATCCAGCCGAGTGCGGTGGCCAGCGAGCCGTCGGTGCCGGCCCACCACCAGGCGCCGCCCGTCGCGGCCACGGCCAGTGCGACGACGCTGCCCGCGGCCCAGGCCGTGGCGCGCAGCCAGCGCCGCGGAGGGCGAACGGATTTGGTGGGCGTGGTGGAGGCGTCCATCAGAAAACAAATCCCACGCTGACGTGCAGGCGCAGCTGCTTGGCTTTGACGCCATAGGCCACATCCATCTGCAGCGGGCCTATGGGGCTTCGCCAGCGCATGCCCGTGCCTATGCCGACGGAGGGTTTCATGTCCTTGGGGTTGTCGGCGACGGCGCCCGCGTCGATGAAAAAAGTGTTCTCCCACTCGCTGGGCCGGCCGTCCCGCAGCAGGGGGCGCTGGTATTCGACGCTGCCCACGGCCATGTAGCGGCCCGGCCCTGTGACGCCGTTGTCCAGCTTGATGCCGATGTCGCGGTAGCCGTAGCCGCGCACGGTGGTGTCGCCGCCGGTGCGAAACAGCAGGGTGCCGGGAATGCGGGCCGAGTCCTTGGCGATCACGGCGCCGCCTTCGGCGCGCATCGCGATGCGGCCGCGCTCCAGCGGCACAATGCCCAGCCAGCGGCCCACGGCGCGTGTGAAGGGCAGGTGCTGCGTGCCCATGGTGCTGCCGCCGCCGAGTTCAAAGCCCAGGCCGTAGCCCTTGTTCGGGAAGGGCAGGCTGTCGAAATAGCGGCCGGTCCAGACATAGTTGACCGACACGGCCGAGCCGTCGCCGATGTCGGCGGCGCTGCTGTTGAGCTGGCCGCTGCCGCTGACGCTGGCCCTGTCGTACTGCACATACATATTGCGGTCTATGCGATCGCCGGCCTGGGTGCGGCCAAAGCGCAGGCGGCTGGAGCGCGTGACCAGGTCGTCGTCGTCGACGCGCTCGGTGCGCGCCAGTGCCACCCAGCGCCAGTTGGATTCGTCGGGAATGGAGGTCCATTCGGTCTGCGCAAAGGGTGCCTTCTTTTCAAGCTGCAGCTTGGTGACGGCGCGCCAGTTGGTGCCCGGCACGCGCTGGTGGGTGTGCTCGACGGAGGCGCGCGGGCCGCTGTCGGTGGTCACACCCACGCCCAGGATGACTTTTTGCAGCCTGGCTTCGCGCACCTGCACCTGCACGGGCGCGGCGTTCGGGTCGCTTTCGGGGTCGACAAAGATATAGGCCGAATCGAAGTAGCCGCTGGAGGCCAGGCGCAGCTGCGCTTCGTTCAGCTGGTTCTGGTCATAAGGCGTGCCCGGGGTCAGGCGCGCCAGGCGCGGCACCAGCACCGGGTCGTAGCGCTCCACGCCGCTGACCTGCAGCGGGCCCAGGCGGTAGAGTGGGCCGGAGTCGAGCTTGAGGCTGAGCGCCGCGCTGTTGGTGGGTGCATCCACGTCGGCGAGGCTGTCGGACAGCTTGCCGGCCGGGTAGCGTCGCGCCACCAGCTCGCGCAGGGCTTGCGTCTTGGCGCCGTCCCAGGCGTCCTGGGTGAAGCGCTGGCCCGCGGGCAGGCGCCAGTCGCGCTCTATCCCGGCGCGCTGGGCTTTGGCGGCCGGGTCGGGGGAGTCGGCGATGTCGCCCGCGAAATCGATGGCGACCCCGCCCACGGTGGTGGCTTGGCCGGGCTCCACGGCGACCACAATGGTCGGCTTCTGGCCGGCCGCGCCTTCGCGCGTGATGTGGATGCTGGGGCTGAAGTAGCCCAGCGTGCCGGCCAGGTTGCGCACATTGCGCTCGGCCAGCACGATGAGGCGCGCGAGTTCGGCCTCGTCGAGGTCGGTCACCGCGCGGTAGCGCTGCAGCTCCAGGTGTTTGTCGAGCAGGTCCTTGAGGGGCTGGGGCGCGCGCACCGTGATGTCGAAGGCCGTGACCTCGGGCTGGGCGCTGGTGGGCCCTGTCGCGCCCTCCGGCGTGGACCCGGGCGAGACCTTTGCAGGCGGCGGTGGCGGGGCGGGCGCGGTCTGCGTGACGCCGGAAGGCGGCGTTGTGCTGTTGTCCAGGGGCGCAGCCGTCTGCGCGCCGGCCGAGGGCGCCAGCAGGATCGCAAAGAGGGCGAAAGCAGGGATGAAACCGGCGCTAGGCATTGCTCAGTCCTGCCGGGGTGGCCGTCCGTGCGCAGTGGGTACTGTGGGTACGGGTACTGGGGTGGGTCACGGAGGCAGTTTACTTGAGCGCTCCCGTGCCCAAGCGTAGGAGGCGGTCTCTTATTTGGAGAGCATGCGCATGGCTTCCTCAAGCCCTTTGATGGTCAGCGGGTACATGCGCTGGTTGACCAGCTGCTGGATCACGCCAATGCTTTGCCGGTATTGCCAGACGCCTTGCGGTTCGGGGTTGATCCAGGCGAACTTGGGGAAGGCGTTGGTCAGGCGCTGCATCCATTCGGCGCCGGCTTCCTCGTTGTTGTATTCCACACTGCCGCCGGGCTGCAGGATTTCATAAGGGCTCATGGTCGCGTCGCCGACGAAGATGAGTTTGTAGTCCTTGTTGTACTTGCGGATGATGTCCCAGGTCGGGAATTTTTCGCTGAAGCGGCGGCGGTTGTTCTTCCACATGAAGTCGTAGACGCAGTTGTGGAAGTAATAAAACTCCAGGTGCTTGAACTCGGCCTTCACGGCCGAGAACATTTCCTCGACGCGGTGTATGTGCTCGTCCATGGTGCCGCCCACGTCCATCAGCAGCAGCACTTTCACGTTGTTGTGGCGCTCGGGCACCATCTTGATGTCCAGCCAGCCGGCATTGGCCGCGGTGGAGCGTATGGTGTCGTCCAGGTCCAGCTCCTCGGCATTGCCCTGGCGCGCGAACTTGCGCAGCCGGCGCAGCGCGACCTTGATGTTGCGCGTGCCCAGCTCCTGGGTGTCGTCGTAGTCCTTGTAGGCGCGCTGGTCCCAGACTTTCACCGCGCTCTTGTTGCGGCTTTTTTCCTGGCCTATGCGTATGCCTTGCGGGTTGAAGCCGTTGGCGCCGAAGGGCGAGGTGCCGCCCGTGCCTATCCATTTGCTGCCGCCTTCGTGGCGCTCTTTCTGCTCTTCAAAACGCTTTTTGAGCGTTTCCATGAGCTCGTCCCAGCCCATTTTTTCGATCTTGGCCTTTTCCTCGGGGCTCAGCTCAAGCTCCAGGTTTTTGCGCAGCCATTCGAGCGGGATGTCTTTCGTGAAGTCGGCCAGCATCTCGACGCCCTTGAAGTAGGCGGCGAAGGCGCGGTCGAATTTGTCGTAGTTTTTTTCGTCCTTCACGAGCACGGTGCGGCTCAGGTAATAGAAGTCGTCTATCTTCCAGGCGCCTTCACCTTGTTGCCCCTCGAGCTTGTCGCTGTTGGGCCCGACCACGCCGGCCTCCAGCGCTTCCAGCAGCATCAGGTATTCCTTGACGGAGACCGGCAGCTTGGCCGAGCGCAGGGTGTAGAAAAAATCGATGAGCATGGAGAACTCCTGGTGCGCTTCAGGCTCGAGGTTTGTCCAGTAAATAGAGCAGTTGTGCCTTGACCTCTGGCCATTCGCCGGCGGCCAGGCTGTACATCACGGTGTCGCGTATGGTGCCGTCGCGGCGCAGCGCATGGCCGCGCAGCACGCCGTCCTTGCGCGCGCCCAGGCGTTCGATGGCGCGCTGCGAGGCGTGGTTGAAGTTGTCGGTGCGCCAGCCCACGATGTTGCAGCCCAGGGTTTCGAAGGCATGGGTGAGCATCAAGAGCTTGCAGGTGGTGTTGACATGGGTGCGCTGGCAGCGCGCGGCGTACCAGGTGTAGCCGATCTCGACGCGCTTGAGGTTGGGCACGATGTCGTGGTAACTCGTGGAGCCCAGCACCTCGCCGCTGGCCGCATCGGTCACCGCGAAGGCGAAGCGGTTTTCTGTGGCCAGGGCGGTTTCGATGTAGCCACGGGTTTCATGCGGCTCGGGCACGGAGGTGATGCGCAGCTTCCAGAGCTCGCCGTCGGCGGCCGCGGCCTTCAGGCCGGCTTCGTGTTCCAGCGCGAGGGGCACCAGGCGCACGCCGCGCGCCTGCAGTGTCACGGGTTCGACAAAAGCCATGCTCAGTTTTCTCCTTCGGGTTTTTGCCGCTTCCTCCAGCGCCTGGCCAGCTGCAGGCCCAGGCCGCCGCCCAGGCCCACCAGCACGATGCCGCCTATGGCGGCATTGCCGTAGCCGTCCGCAAAAATATCCAGGCCCAGCAGGCGGCCGGCCCAGAAGCCCAGCAAGGCGCCGCCAACAAAACCGACCGCGTCGGACAGGCCTTCGAGCAGCAGGGATTTTTGGTTCATGAATCGGCCCTGTGCTTCAGCGGTTGTTGCGCTGCATGAAAACCAGCTTCTCGAACAGGGTCACGTCCTGCTCGTTCTTGAGCAGCGCGCCCACCAGCGGCGGCACGGCGACCTTGTCGTCCTTGCTTTGCAGGGCGTCCAGCGGGATGTCCTCGGCGACCAGCAGCTTGAGCCAGTCCAGCAGTTCGCTGGTCGAGGGCTTCTTCTTGAGGCCGGGCAGGTTGCGCACGTCGTAAAACGTTTTCATCGCGGCCGTCAGCAGTTCCTTCTTGAGATCCGGGAAGTGCACGTCCACGATCTGCTTCATGGTGTCGGCGTCGGGGAACTTGATGTAGTGGAAAAAGCAGCGGCGCAAAAACGCGTCAGGCAGCTCTTTCTCGTTGTTGGAGGTGATGAACACCAGCGGGCGGTGCCTGGCCTTGATGAGTTCGCGTGTTTCATACACATAGAACTCCATGCGGTCGATTTCACGCAGCAGGTCGTTGGGGAATTCGATGTCGGCCTTGTCGATCTCGTCGATCAGCAGCGCCACCGGCGTTTCCGAGGTGAAGGCCTGCCAGAGCACGCCCTTGACGATGTAGTTGTGGATGTCCTTGACCTTCTCGCCGCCGTCCACCGTGGACAGCTGTGAGTCGCGCAGGCGCGACACCGCGTCGTATTCATAGAGGCCCTGCTGCGCCTTGGTGGTGGACTTGATGTGCCATTGCAACAGCGGCAGGCCCAGGGACTGGGCCACTTCCTCGGCCAGCATGGTCTTGCCGGTGCCGGGCTCGCCCTTGACCAGCAGCGGCTTTTTCAGGGCGGCGGCGGCGTTGACGGCGAGCATCAGGTCCTGGGTAGCGACGTAGTTTTTTGAGCCTTGAAATTTCATGTTCTTGGGTCAGGGAGGTGATGGTGGAGCGGGCTTTTGCGGGGCCTGGCCGGCAACAGGTGCCTGGCCGCGGCGGGCCCAGATATAATCCAGGGTTGTTTTATACGATGAATCCCCACCTGATTGTGCGCGCAAAATGAATAAGCTGTTCACCACGATATTCGCCGTTGCTGTCTCTTGTGCGACGGCTGCCAGCCTGGCCCAGGAGATCAAGGGCGACGCCAAGGCCGGCGAAACCAAGAATGCCATGTGCATAGGTTGCCACGGCATCAAGGGCTACCAGGCCTCTTTCCCCGAGGTCTACAAGGTGCCCATGATTTCCGGCCAGGGCGCCAAATACATCACCGCCGCGCTCAATGAATACAAAAAAGGCGAACGCAAGCACCCGACGATGCGCGCCATCGCCGACTCCCTGACCGACCAGGACATCGCCGACCTTGCCGCCCACTACAGCGCCGACGGCGCGGGCGAGCCGGCCAAGGCCGCCAAGGAACCCAGCACCGAAGTCAAGGCCCTGCTGGCCAAGGCCAATTGCGCCTCCTGCCACGGCGACAACTTCAGCAAACCGATTGACCCGGCTTACCCCAAGATCGGCGGCCAGCACGCCGACTACCTGTTCGTGGCGCTCAAGGCCTACAAGACCGAAAACAACCCCAAGGTCGGCCGCGGCAACGCCATCATGGCCGGCATGGCCAAGCAGTACACCAATGCCGAACTCAAGCAGCTGGCCAACTACCTGGCCTCTGTGGACGGCGATCTGAAGACCATTCCGCAGAAGAAATTCCGCTAAGCCGGAGTCTCCCGCACACAAAAAAGCCGCTTCACCAGGCGGCTTTTTTTATTGTCTAGTCTTTAGTGGCCCTGCGTTGCACGCAATCGATATAGGCCGCACCGTCAGGCGGGCGCCCCGCGCGCTGGCTTTCCCAGACCATCTGCCCCAGGCAGTCCATGGTTTCGTGGTGGGCGTCATGCAGGGAGTTGCGCCTGGCCGTCAGCAGTTCCACGGCCTGGCGTATGCCGCGCGGCTGGTCTATGGAGCATTGCTCGCTGATGGACAGGTGCATGGACAGGTGCAGGAACGGGTTGGTCTTGCCGGCTTCCACGTCGTACATTTTTTCGAGTGCGGCATCGGCGTCGGCGAAATCCGCGTGGTATTCGGGGTGCTCTTCGATCCACTGGCTGGCGATGGTCTCAATCGCCTCCATGGGCTGGCCGGCGCGGGCCTTGGCATAGACGGAACAGAAGAAGCGCCGGACGTCGGCTTGCGAGGGCGTGAACATGGGCGAAAGCGTATCACGCAGGGGTTTTCCACTGCCGGCGTGTGCCTGTTTTCAGCGCTTGGGCCACAGGGGCCGCGGGCTGCGTCCTACAGACAGTTTGCGCGTCCCTGCCTACGCTGCTACCAGCGAGTGGCGCAGTTCCGGGGCGGGGCCACTCCCACCATTCACAGCCCGGCGAGGAGATCGACACCATGAACGCAGCACGCATCACAGGCATCGTCCTGATTGTTTTGGGCCTGGCCGGCTTTTTCACCGGCGGCTTCAGCTTCACCAAGGACACCACCGCCGCCAAGATAGGCCCGATACAGCTGACCGTGAAAGAAAAAGAGTCGGTCAATATTCCGCAGTGGCTGAGCCTGGGTGCCATTGTTCTGGGTGCTGTCGTCCTGGTCGTTGGCTTCAAGAAGTCCTGACCCGCCTCAACTGCGCTGAACGCTTAGCAGGCGCGAGATCGCCTGGGCCGCTTCGAGCAGCTGCGGCAGCATGGTCTCCTGCATGGCCTTGGCGCTGGTGCGGTTGGCCTGGCCGCTGATATTGAGGGCGGCCACGGTCTGGCCGGCGCGGTTGGTAATGGGCGCCGCCATGGACACCAAACCTTCCTCGAGTTCCTGGTTGACCAGCGACCAGCCCTGCTTGCGCACCTGGGAGATTTTGGCCGCGAGTTCCTTCACGTCGGTCACGGTGTATTTTGTGCGCGCCTCCAGCGTGGAGGCCTGCAGGCACTTCATGAGTTCGGCCTCGGGCAGGGCCGACAGCAGCATGCGGCCCATGGAGGTGCAGAAAGCCGGCAGGCGTGAGCCCACGCCCAGGCTGATGCTCATGATCTTGTGTGTGGGCACGCGCAGCACGTAGACGATGTCCGTGCCGTCCAGCACGGCGGCCGAGCAGGATTCCTTGACCTCGGCGACCAGCGCTTCCATCACCGGTTCGGCCAGGTTCCAGATCGGCATGGACGACAGATAGGCAAAGCCCAGGTCCAGGATGCGCGGCGTGAGGCTGAAAAGCTTGCCGTCGCTGCTGACATAACCCAGTGTTTCCAGCGTCAGCAAGATGCGGCGCGCGCCCGCGCGGCTCAGGCCGCTGCGCCCGGCGACTTCGGTCAGCGTCTGGCGCGGCGCGTCGGCGCTGAAGGAGCGTATGACCTCCAGCCCGCGCGCGAAGGACTGCACATAGCCGTCGCCCGGCTTGTGGGCTGTGGTGGGCGTGGATGCGGCGTTTGCCATGGTGGGCGAAATCTCCTAAAATTCATTATACGAACTCTTGTTCTAATGTCGAACAATATTTTGGCGCTGGCCGATGCTTCATTGGCCTGGCCGCCGTTCCTGGAGACGATTGAATGATCAACAAGATTGCCGCTTCCGTCGCCGACGCGCTGGCGGACGTGAAAGACGGCGCCACGGTGCTGATAGGCGGCTTCGGCACCGCGGGCATTCCCAATGAGCTGATCGACGGCCTGATAGCGCAGGGCGCCAAAGACCTCACGGTGGTGAACAACAACGCGGGCAATGCCGAAGTCGGCCTGGCCGCGCTGCTCAAGGCCGGGCGCGTGCGCAAGATCATCTGCAGCTTCCCGCGCCAGGCCGACAGCCAGGTGTTTGACGGCCTGTACCGCAGCGGCAAGCTGGAACTCGAACTGGTGCCCCAGGGCAACCTGGCCGAGCGCATTCGCGCGGCGGGCGCCGGCATAGGCGCCTTCTTCTGCCCCACGGGCTACGGCACCGAGCTGGCGCGCAATGCCGACGGCAGCGCCAAGGAAACCCGCGAAATCAACGGCCGGCAGTATGTGCTCGAGATGCCCATACACGGCGATGTGGCGCTGATCAAGGCCGAGCGCGGCGACCGCTGGGGCAACCTGACCTACCGCATGGCAGCGCGCAACTTCGGCCCGGTGATGGCGACGGCGGCGAAAAAAACCGTTGCCACCGTGCATGAGATCGTCGAGCTTGGCGAGCTGGATCCCGAGACCATCGTGACGCCGGGTATCTTTGTCCACCACATCGTGAAGATTCAACGCACGGCCACCCAGGCCGGCGGTTTCAAGAAAGCGGCATGACCATGACTTACCAACGCCGCAGCAAGGACCAGCTCGCCGCCCGCGTCGCGCAGGATATTTTTGACGGGGCCGTCGTGAATCTCGGCATAGGCCAGCCCACGCTGGTGGCCAACCATTTGCCGGCCGGCCGCGAGGTCATCCTGCAAAGCGAGAACGGCATCCTGGGCATGGGGCCGGCGCCCGCCGAGGGCCAGGAAGACTACGACCTGATCAACGCCGGCAAGCAGCCGGTGACGCTGCTCAAGGGCGGCGCCTTTTTCCACCACGCCGACAGCTTCGCGATGATGCGCGGCGGCCACCTCGACATCTGCGTGCTGGGCGCCTTCCAGGTTTCGGCCACGGGCGACCTGGCCAACTGGAGCACCGGCGAGCCCGGCGCGATTCCGGCCGTGGGCGGCGCCATGGACCTGGCCATAGGCGCGCGGCAGACCTGGGTCATGATGGACTTGTTGACCAAGCAGGGCGCCAGCAAGCTGGTGAGCCAATGCACCTACCCGCTGACCGGCATAGGCTGCGTCAAGCGCGTGTATTCAGACCTGGCGACACTCGAATGCACACCGCAGGGCCTGAAGCTCATAGACACCGTCGACGGCCTCACGCATGCCGAGCTTGAAAAACTGGTCGGCCTGCCGATCGCCGCTTGACGCCTGAATTCCACCCTCTTCGAAAAGACACACCATGACCCAAGCTTTTATCTGCGACGCGATACGCACACCCTTTGGCCGCTACGGCGGCGCGCTCAGCAGCGTGCGCACCGACGACCTGGGCGCGATCCCGCTCAAGGCGCTGATGGCGCGCAACCCCAAGGTCGACTGGCAGGCCGTGACCGATGTGATCTACGGCTGCGCCAACCAGGCCGGCGAGGACAACCGCGACGTGGCGCGCATGGCAGCCTTGCTGGCCGGCCTGCCCATGGATGTGCCGGGCGCCACCATCAACCGCCTGTGCGGCTCCGGCCTGGACGCGCTGGGCACGGCCGCGCGCGCCATCAAGTCGGGCGAGGCCAGCTTGATGATTGCCGGCGGCGTGGAAAGCATGAGCCGCGCGCCCTTTGTGATGCCCAAAGCCGAAAGCGCCTTCAGCCGCGCGAACGCGGTTTACGACACGACGATTGGCTGGCGCTTCATCAACAAGCTGATGAAGGAAAAATACGGCGTCGACGCCATGCCCGAAACCGCCGAAAACGTGGCGACCGACTACAAGATCAGCCGCGAAGACCAGGACAAGATGGCGCTGGCCAGCCAGCTCAAAGCCGTGGCCGCGCAAAAGGCCGGCTACTTCGACGCCGAAATCACGCCGGTGACGATTGCCCAGAAAAAGGGCGACCCCATCGTGGTGGGCAAGGACGAGCACCCGCGTGAGACCTCGCTCGAGGCGCTGGCCAAGCTCAAGGGCGTGGTGCGGCCCGACGGCACGGTGACCGCCGGTAACGCCAGCGGCGTGAACGACGGCGCCTGCGCGCTGCTGCTGGCCGATGAGGCCACCGCCGCGAAGAATGGCCTCACGCCGAAGGCGCGAGTGGTTGGCATGGCAACTGCCGGCGTCGCGCCGCGCATCATGGGCATAGGCCCTGCGCCCGCCACGCAGAAAGTGCTGGCGCTCACCGGCCTCACGATGGCGCAGATGGACGTGATCGAGCTGAACGAAGCCTTTGCCGCGCAAGGCCTGGCCGTGCTGCGTCTGCTGGGCGTGCGGGACGACGACCCGCGCGTCAACCCCAATGGCGGCGCCATCGCGCTGGGCCACCCGCTGGGCGCATCGGGCGCGCGGCTGGCCACCACGGCGGTCAACCAGCTGCATAAAAGCGGCGGGCGTTATGCGCTGGCCACCATGTGCATAGGCGTGGGGCAGGGCATCGCGGTCATCCTCGAGCGCGTCTGAGCGGCGGCATGAGGCGCTGCTGCCGGATTTCCGGCCGGCGGATAACATGGCGCCTTTCTTTCCTTGCGCCTGCACGCCACGGCCTGGGTAAACCGAAAGACATGCCGTGAGCTTCCCGCTGATCACCGACCCTTTTTTCTACGCCGTGGCGATTCCCGCCGTGCTGATGCTGGGCGTCAGCAAGAGCGGCTTCGGCGCGGGCTTTGGTTCGCTGGCGGTGCCGGTGATGGCGCTGGCCGTCACGGTGCCGCAGGCCGCCGCCATCCTGATGCCGGTGCTGCTGCTGATGGACTTGCTGGGGCTGGCGGCCTTTCGCCGCGACTTTGATTTCAAGTTCCTGAAGTTCCTGGTTCCCTTCGGCCTGCTGGGTACGCTGGTGGGGGCCTTGCTGTTCAAACTGCTGGACGCCAAGGTCGTCGCAGCCCTGGTGGGAATATTCACCTTGTTGTTTTTGGCGCAGCGCCTCTTGTTCCCGCCCCGGCCCGACAGCCCGCCGCCGCCGCGCTGGCTGGGCGCGATCCTGACGGTGACCTCGGGCTTCACCAGCTTTGTGTCGCATGCCGGCGGGCCGCCGCTGAGCGCCTATGTGATCCCCATGCGCCTCTCCCCGGTGAAGTTCACCGCCACCATGGCGGCCTTCTTTTTTGTCATCAACCTCTCCAAGTGGATTCCCTACGCCTGGCTGGGACTGCTGGACCTGCGCAACATGGCGACCTCGCTGGCCCTGCTGCCGCTGGCGCCGCTGGGTGTGTGGATGGGCGTGCGCATGGCGCGCAGCATCAGCCCGGTGCTGTTCTACCGTTTGCTCTATCTGGGCATGCTGCTGACAGGCTGCAAGTTGCTCTGGGACGGCTTCCACTGAGCACTCGCCCCTAGCGCGATTCGCCACTCGCGTCCAGAACGGCCCCTGGCCTGCGTGGGGTTTTGGGCGGGCACCCGGAGTTTTACCGGCCTGCGTTTCGCGAATTTCTGTGAGAATCACGTGGATGAGAACAATATGCTTACATTGCGTTTGACCTCCCCTTCATGACCACTGTTGTTTTCGCCGATCTTGTGGGCAGCACCAGCATGTTTGAACGGCTGGGCGATGAGACCGCGTCGCGTTTCGTGACGCAGCTCATAGGCGTGCTCAGCCAGGTCTTCGAGCAGCACCAGGGCCGGGTCGTCAAGCTGCTGGGCGACGGCCTGTTCGTGGTCTTTCCCAACGAGGGCGACGCGCTCTCGGCCTGCATCAGCATCCAGAAGCGCCTGCAGGAAAAACCCATCAAGCCCGGCGGCAGCGGCGCGCCGGTGCAGATGCAGATGGGTATCGAGTCGGGCGAAGTGGTCGAGATCGACGGCGACTGCTTCGGCGACACCGTGAATTCCGCCGCCCGCCTGGCCGACCTGGCCGGCGCCGCGCAAATCCTCACCACCGAAAACGTCTGGACCGCGCTGTTGCCGGTGCAAAGGTCGGCCCTGCGCAGCATGGGGCCCATGTACCTGCGCGGCCGGGCCGAAGCCAGCCATGTCTACCGCGTCGAATGGATGGCCGGGCGCGACGAGGACGCCACCATGGCGGGCCGCTCCATGTTCGCCTCGCCCAGCCAGGCTTTCCTCGAGCTGAGTTTTGCCGGGCAGACCCTGAGGCTGGACGCCAAAAGCAGCAAGCTGGCGCTGGGCCGGGGCGCCGATGCCGCGCTGAACCTGAACGACCCGCGGGTCTCGCGCATGCATGCCACGCTGGAGTGGCGCGGCGGGCAATTCGTGCTGACCGACGCCTCCAGCTACGGTACCTGGGTGTACCTGGGCAACCAGAGCGAAGCCGTGGTGCTGCGCCGCACCGAGTGCTACCTGGTGGGCAGCGGCCACATCGTGCCGGGCTGCGACCGCACGGACGAGAACGCGCCGCTGGTCGCGTTTGCCATCCGCAGCTGAGAACCTGCCCATGGCCGCGTATGCGGGCCGCAACAGGCGCGGCGCATCGGGAAAAGTTACGCTTTCCGAAGGCTTGTCCGCCTGGCGATGCAGGCTAGAATCGATTTTTGTTTCAAGACGTAGCCGGGCCGCTGGGTAGCCCGCAGGCCATCCCGCCTTTTTTGCCTCTTCAGCCCATCTCGCCCAATTCCACCTCCTCATGAGTCTCAAGAAGCTTGGCCGATACGATCTGATCAACGTCCTCGGCAAGGGTGCGATGGGGCTGGTGTACGAGGGGCGCGACCCCAACCTGGACCGGCGCGTCGCCATCAAGACCATCAAGGTGGAAAACCTCTCCGAGGAGGCCGCCGCCGAATACGAGGTGCGCTTTCGCACGGAGGCCCGCTCCGCCGCGCGCCTGCAGCACCCGCACATCGTCAGCGTCTACGACTCCGACCGCGACGGCGACATCGCCTTCCTGGTCATGGAGTTCGTTGACGGCGACGACCTCAAGCACCACCTGGACAAGGGCAACCTCTACACGCTGGAGCAGACCCTGGGCATCATGGGCGACCTGCTGTCTGCGCTGGAGTACGCGCACCGGCAAAGCATCGTGCACCGCGACATCAAGCCGGCCAACTTGCTGATAGAGACCAGCGGGCGGGTCAAGCTGACCGACTTCGGCGTGGCGCGCATCCAGGATTCGGGCGAGGCCACGCGCACGCAGGGCTCCATGGTGGGCACGCTCAAATACATGTCGCCCGAGCAGGTGCAGGGCCGCCCGATTGACGCCCGGGCCGACCTGTTCGCCGCCGGCATCGTGCTGTACCAGCTGCTCACGGGCAAGCGGCCTTTTGACGGCGACACCGATTTCGCGACCATCCAGCAGATCGTGGGCCACACGCCCGTGCCGCCCAGCAGCTTCAACCTCATGCTGCCCGCCGCGATCGACGCGGTGGTGGCCAAGGCCCTGGCCAAGTCGCGCGACCAGCGTTACGCCAGCGCGCAGGACTTCCTCGCGGCGCTGCAGGCCGCGGCCCGCGAAGCGGCCGATACCACGGTGCAGCCGCCGGCCATTCCGGTGGGGCCGGGCAGCAACTCGACCTGGACCTCCACGCTGCTGGCCGGCGAAGCCCTGGTCGGCCTGCAGTCGGGCACCAGCGCCGACATCCCCATGGTGACGCAGGAGCTCGAGCTGGTTTACTGGAAAGAGATCAAGGAGTCCATGGACGTCGAGGACATCCAGGGCTTTCTCGCCAGGTTCCCGTCCGGCATCTATGCCGACCTGGCCCGCCGCCGCCTCAAGAAAATGGGCGTGCCGGGTGGGGAGGATTCCGACATCGGCAGGCGCCTGGGCACCGGCACACTGATCGTTCCGCGCCCGGCCGGCCAGGACACGGCCGCCGGTGCGACCCATCCGGGGGCGACCAATCCCGGTGTGACCAACCCCGGGATCACCAACCCCGGGATCACCAACCCCGGGATCGCTCGTCCCGCTGTGACCAATCCTGGGGTGAGCAGTCCCGGGGCGACAAATCCAGGGGTGACAAATCCCGGCTCGGCGACCGACCTGGCCTGGAAGGCGCTCGAGGAAGCCGCGGCGCAGGCGCCGGTGGTCCCCCCGCCCTTGCCGGCCGCCCCCGCGGCCGACGACCCGGATGCCACGCGACTGGGCGCACCGGTCATGGCCGTGCCACCGGCACCGGTTGTGCCGCAGCAGCAGCCGCAGCCGCAGAGCGAGCCCTCTGAATGGCCTGAAACCGTGTTCAGCGATGCCGGCCCGGTGACGGTCCAGTTCGAGGCCGCCGAGGCAAAAGCCAAGGCCGAGGCAGTGCCCGTCACAGCCGCGAGCGCCGCCGTGCCCGAGGCCAAGCCGGAGTCCTCGCGCAAGCGCCGCAGCGCCGAGCCGGGCGCGCCCGCGAAGGCGTCCGCAGCCTCTCCTCCTTACCTGGTGTGGGGCGGGGTCGCCCTGGTGGCTTTGGTCATCCTGGGCGTAGGCGTCAGGCAACTCTCGAAACCGAAGGCGCCGGCACTGGCGGCGGCCCAGCCGGCCGCCCTGGCGGCCGATGCCGGCCAGGCGAAGCCCGCGACGCCGGCCGCTCCCCAGCCGGCGGTACAAGCCGCGCAGGCCCAGCCCGCGGCGGCCGCGGCATCCGCACCGGCTGCGGCGGCATCGACGGCGGCTGCGCCGCTGTCTCCGGCCTCCAAGGCCGCGGCGGCGCAGGCCATCGCGGCCAAAAAGGCCGCCCTCGAGAAAGAGCGTCTGGCCAAACAGCAGGCGGCGCAGGCCAAACCCGGCGGCAGCACCGCCGTGCCCGCGGCAGCCGATCATGCCCCGGCACCGGCGCCATCCGCGAATGCCGGCAATCCGCGCCAGGCCTGTGAAGACCGCGTGCTGATCGGCTTCCAGATCTGCATGAATGAGCAGTGCGCCAAGCCGGCCTTCACCAACCACCCGGTCTGCGTGGACCGCCGCGCGATGGAGCAGCGCCGGCGCGAGGCCGAACAGCTCAGGCGCTGAGCCGCGGCGTCGGCCCGCAAAGGGCGGGCGTCCTCCAGTTTATTCTTCGTCCGGTGATTGCTGCTGGCCGTACCAGCCGGCGGGCCGGCGCTGCGCCTGCTGCTGGCGTTCCTGGGCCAGTTGCTCCTCAAGCTGCAGCCGGCCCTGCGTGGCCACGGCGATGACCTTGGTGCGGTCCTTGCGGTGCGGGTACATGCGCTCGAACAGCTCGAGGTTGTGCCGGCGAAAACGCATGGCGGCCTGGCGCGCCTCGTGCGGCGGCTGGCCCAGCAGTTCCAGCACGCTGCGCGCGCTGCGCAGGCTGGACTCGAAAACCTCGCGTTCGACCAGCATCACGCCGCGGTCGCGCAGCGCGTTCCAGTGCGTGACGTCGCGCGCGCGGGCCACGATCTGCATCTGCGGGAAGTTCTCGCGCGCGATGTCGACGATCTTGAGCGACTGCTCCATGTCGTCCACTGACAGCACCAGGATCTTGGCGGTGGCCGCGCCGGCGGTGCGCAGCAGGTCCAGGCGCGTCGCGTCGCCGTAGAAGACGCGGTAGCCGAATGCCCGCACGGTTTCTATCATCTCGGCGTCGTGGTCCAGCACCGTGGCCTGGACACCCTGGGCCAGCAGCATGCGGCCGACGATCTGGCCGTAGCGGCCGAAGCCGGCGATGATGATGGGCGCTTCCTGCTGCTCGGAGATTTCCTCCAGCTGCGGCAGGTTGCAATTGGCGTAGCGCGGCACCCAGAGCTTGTCCACGGCCACCAGCAGCAGCGGGCTCAGCAGCATGGACAGCGCCACCGCGCCTATCAGCAGCGAGGCGGTTTCGGCGGAAAACACCTGGGCCCCGGCGGCTGCCTGGAACACCACGAAGGCGAATTCGCCGCCCTGCGCCAGCAGCACCGCGAACACCGGGCGCTCCTGGAAGGGCAGCTTCATGAGCCTGGCCAGCCCGTAGATCACGGCGAGCTTCAGGCCCAGAAAACCCACCAGGATGACGGCCATGAGGCCGGGCGAGCGCCACAGCACGCCGAAATCGATGCTCATGCCCACGGCGATGAAAAACAGGCCAAGCAGCAGGCCCTTGAAGGGCTCGATGTCGGTCTCCAGTTCGCGCCGGTATTCGCTTTCCGCCAGCAGCACACCGGCGAGGAAGGCGCCCAGTGCCATGGACAGGCCCACGAACTGCATCAGCGCGGCGATGCTGACCACCAGCAGCAGCGAGGCGGCCGTGAAGATCTCGGGCGTGCCGCTGTTGGCGATCCAGCGCAGCAGCGGGCGCAACAGCAGGCGGCCGCCCAGGATGATGGCGGCGATCGCGCCGACGATTTTCAGCGCCTCCAGTGCCCGGCCGCTGTGGCTGGCGGCTTCGCTGTCGCCGGCCATGGCGCCCAGCAGCGGCAGCAGCGCCAGGATGGGAATGGCCGCCACGTCCTGGAACAACAGGATGGAAAAGCCCGCCTGCCCGCTCGAGGTCGGCAGCAGGTGGCGCTCGCCCATGGCCTGCAGCGCGATCGCGGTGGACGACAGCGCCAGGCCCAGGCCGGCGACCAGCGCCGTCTGCCAGCCCACGCCGAAGGCCATGGCCGCGCCGGTCAGCAGGGCGGCGCAGCCCAGCACCTGCGCGCTGCCCCAGCCGAAGATGGGCCGGCGCAAATTCCACAGGCGCTTGGGCTCCAGCTCCAGGCCGATCAGGAACAGCATCAGCACCACGCCGAACTCGGCGAAATGCAGGATGTCCTGCACATTGGTGACCAGGCCCAGGCCCCAGGGGCCTATGGCAATGCCGGCGGCCAGGTAGCCGATGATGGAGCCCAGGCCGAGTTTTTTGGCCAGGGGCACCGAGATGACGGCAGCCGCTAAATAGATAAAGCTGTTGACCAGCCAGGTGGGCGCGTGCTCCATCAGGCAGTTCCCCCGGCATTGGCCGCCGCTGAATGTTCGACCAGCCGGTCCCTCATGGGCACGACGCAGGCGGCGCATTGCTCCAGGTCTTCGAGCTCGGGCCAGTCGGGATAGCTTTGCAGGCGCTGGCTGAAGGTGGCGATGTGCTCGGCCACGGCCTGCCGGCCTACGCTGTGGGCGCCGTGCAGCACCAGCGGCGGCAAAAAGCGCATGCCGCACAGGGCCGCGCTTTGTTCATAGGGCGGCAGGAAGGCATCGAAAAAATAGCGGTTGTAGCCTTGCGGGTGGTAGGAGGCCTCGGGGCCGCCCGTGGTGGCGACCAGCCACAAGTCCTTGCCCTGCAGCGCCCGGCCCCGGCCGCCTTCATCGCCGGCCTCGCCTTCGCCGTAAGCCCAGCCGTAGCTGAACACTTCGTCGAGCCAGAGCTTTTGCAGCGGGGGCATGGAATACCACTGGATGGGGTGCAGCAGCACCACCAGCTGCGCGCGTTCCAGGGCGGCCTGCTCCTTGGGAACGTCGATGGCGTAGTCGGGATAACTTGAATAAAGGTCTTGCACCTGCACCCGCGGCAGGGCCTGCGCGGCCTCCATCAAGGGGCGGTTGACCCGCGATTCGCGCCAGGCCGGATGGGCCGCAATGACATAAATGTCAGTGTTGGCCGCGCCGCCCGTGGGTTTGTCAGTGGTTGTGATAAGGCTGTCCATGCCGTTACCATAGCGGAAAAGCAAGCTTCCATAACAAGGAGATTCGCATGCCCGTGGTTGTGATCGCCAATCCGAAGGGGGGCGTCGGCAAGACGACGCTGGCCACCAACGTTGCCGGATTTTTCGCCAGCCAGGGCCATACGGTCATGCTGGGGGATGCCGACCGGCAGCAGTCTTCGCGGCTGTGGCTGGGCCTGCGCCCGCCGGCCGCCCGGCAGATCGCCACCTGGGACGTCAACGCCGACCTGATCGTCAAGCCGCCCAGGGGCACGACGCATGTGGTGCTGGACACCCCCGGCGGCCTGCACGGCTGGCGCTTCAACGACGTGCTCAAGCTGGCCGACAAGGTCATCGTGCCGCTGCAGCCCAGCGTCTTCGACATCTTTGCCACGCGCACTTTCCTGGACCAGCTCGCCGAACACAAACATGCCGGCAAGATGCAGGTCGGCATTGTCGGCATGCGCGTGGATGCGCGCACCATCGCCGCCGACAAGCTGCGCGGCTTCGTCGAAGGCCTGGGGCTGCCGGTGCTGGGCTATTTGCGCGACACGCAGAACTACATCCACCTGGCGGCCCGCGGCCTGACCCTGTTCGACGTGGCGCCCAGCCGGGTCGAAAAAGACATGGAGCAGTGGAAGGGCATCTGCGAGTGGCTGGAGCGCTGAGAGTCGTTGTCGCTTGTCGCTGAGCCGACAAGGGGCGGGCGGCCGGGCCGCTACAGTGGCGGCATGAGAATCTTCGCAACATTGGCCGAGCTGGCCGCCTGCACCGGCCAGGAAGTCGCCGTCAGCGACTGGATCACCATCACCCAGCAGCAGGTCAACCTGTTTGCCGAAGCCACGGGCGACCACCAGTGGATACACGTCGACGTGGAAAAAGCCGCCGCCGGGCCCTTTGGCGGGCCTATCGCGCACGGCTTTTTGACCTTGTCGCTGCTGCCGCGCTTTTTTGAGTCCTCCTTTGACATCACCGGCTCGCGCATGGGCGTGAACTACGGGCTCAACAAGGTGCGCTTTACCGCGCCGGTGCCGGTGGGCAGCCGCCTGCGGGCGCGCATGAAGCTGCTGGCGGCCGAGGCGATAGACAACGCCGGCATGCAGATGAACTGGGAAGTGACGGTGGAGCGCGAGGGCTCGCCCAAGCCAGTGTGCGTGGCCGAGTCGCTGGTGCGGCGCTATCCCTGAGCGGTCGGGGAGTTCGGGCGCCTAGATGCGCAGCAGCTGGCCAGCCGGCAGCCAGCCTTCAAACACCTCGATCAGGCTGTTGATGCGTTCTGCCGCCTCGCTCTGGCTGTGCGTCTGGGCGATGCACTGGTGCAGGTCGCTGCGCAGCAGCCACAGCTCGGCCGGCGTCTTGGCAACATTGACTTTGTAGATAAGCCGCTGGGTGCGCATGTCGCGGCAGTCGTGCAGCAAGGCCAGCAGGCTTTCGCGGATCTGTTCCACCGGCACGCGGTTGACTGGCCGCCCCGAGTCGGAAAAAGCGGGCGCCGCAAGGCCCAGAATACGCTGGATAACCGTGTTCACAGAAGGCTCCTGCCAGTCTTGTGAACTGGGCGATGGGGAAGGGGTAAGGCTGGGATGGCCGGGTATCGGCATCCGCTCGCTTAAGTTTGAGGGACGAATAATAGGGTTTTTACCTAGTTTCTGGCAAGGAATTTGGGCCGGGCCCAGGTTGGCCAGCGTCAGGCCGTCAGCCCTTCGTCAGCCTTGCGCCGCGCCGCCAAAACCGTTTTGCCGCCAGGCCTCGAACACCGTGACGGCCACGCTGTTGGACAGGTTCAGGCTGCGCTGGCCGGGCCGCATGGGCAGTTTCAGGCGCTGGCCCGGGGCGAACGATTCCCGCAGTTCGGGCGCCAGGCCGCGGGTTTCCGCGCCAAACACCAGCCAGTCGCCGGGCAGGAAGCGCGTCTCATACAGGCTGGCCGACCCTCGGGTGGTCATGGCAAACAGGCGGTCTGCGGGTGGTTGCTCACTTTCGAGCAGGGCCTGCCAGCTGGCATGGCGCAGCAGCTGCGCGTACTCGTGGTAGTCCAGGCCGGCGCGGCGCATGTGTTTGTCGTCCATGGAAAAGCCCAGCGGCTCCACCAGGTGCAGCCGGCAGCCGGTATTGGCCGCCAGCCGGATCACATTGCCGGTGTTGGGCGGGATTTCGGGTTCGACCAGGACGATATTGAACATGCGGGAGAGCGGTAAGGCGGAGCCGGGGATTCTAGGCGGGGGCGGTTCTGGCAAACACCACAGCGGTGATATGCGCGGCGCCCGCATCGCGCAAAGCCTGGGCAGCGGTGTACATCGAGGCACCGCTGGTCATCACGTCGTCGACCAGCAGCACGCGCCGGCCTCGCAGTTCCGCTGCGCGCAGCGGGTCGACCTGGAAGGCGCCCCTGACGTTGGCCAGCCGCTCCTGGCGCTTGAGCTGGCTTTGCGGGCGGGTGTGCCGCACGCGCAGCAGCAGCTGGGCGTCGGTACGGGCGGCGGTCTGCGTCTGCCGGGCCAGCGCCGCGCACAGCTCCCAGGCCTGGTTGAAGCCGCGTGCCTGCAGGCGCTGGGCCGACAGCGGTATCGGCAGCAGCCAGTCCTCGGGCCCCAGTTCGGCCAACACGTGTGCCAGGCCAGGCGACTGCAGCAGCAGGCCCGCAAAAAAGCCGGCCCAGCCGTGCCGCTCGCCGAATTTGTAGCCGGCGACCAGCGTGGACCAGGGGTAGGCGTAATCAACGCCGGCGAAGGCGCGGTCCAGCGGCGGCGGCTCGACGGCGCAGGCGCCGCACAAGGTCGGGCCGGCTCGCAAGCCCATGGAAAGGTCGGCCGGCAAGGCCAGCGCGCAGCGGGTGCAGCGCGCCTGTGCTTGCGCGAAGCGGGCCACGCAGGGCTCGCACACCTGGCGTGCGGGCCAGCCGCGGCAGACCGCGCACTGGCTGGCGATTCCCGTGTTGAAGCCGCGAGCAAAGCCGCTCCAGCGGGGCAGGAATGCGGAAGGAGCAAGCAGGCGTGTGAACACCGTGCCAATATACTCGCCTACCTTTTGAGCGAGACGCCTTGCCTTCTTCCATGACCCCCACCGAGCGCCCGCCCACGCTGGACCCGATCGCCGTCAGCCGCTGGGAGCGCAGCGCGCCCCTGGCCTCGCCCTGGCTGCATGAGGAAGTGGCGCGCCGCATGATGGACCGCCTGCAATGGATCAAGCTGCAGCCCCAGAGCTGGGTGCACTGGGGCGCGCTGCGCGGCGGGCTGCAGGCCCATGCGCAGCTGGCCAAGACCTACCCGGGCGCCACGGCCTTTGTGCTTGAGAACAATCCGCAGCGCACGCGCGAGGCGATGAAGGGCCTCGTGCAGCCATGGTGGACGCCGCGGCGATGGACGGCCGCCCCGGTGCGTTTTGAAGCGCCGCCGCCCGGCAGCGCCGACATGCTGTGGGCCAATATGGCGCTGCATGAATCGGCCGACCCGCAGGCCTTGCTGGCGCAATGGCGCGAGGCGCTCAAGGTCAACGGCTTCCTGATGTTTTCATGCCTGGGCCCGGACACCGCGAAGGAGCTGCGCGAGGTCTACGCGCAGCTGGGCTGGCCGCCCGCGGGCCACGAGCTGACCGACATGCACGATTGGGGCGACATGCTGGTACAGACCGGTTTTGCCGAACCGGTGATGGACATGGAGCGCATCACGCTGACCTATGCGACGCCCGCGCGCCTGCTGCAGGACCTGGCCGAGCTGGGCCGCAACTTCCACCCCGCGCGTTTTCCCGCGCTGCGCGGGCGTGCCTGGAAGGCCAGGCTGGAGGAGGCGCTGGCCCGCCACCTCGTCAAGGGCGAGGATGGGCGTTTGTCCCTGACCTTTGAGGTCATCTACGGCCACGCGCTGAAGGCGCCGCCCAAGGTCAAGGTCAGCGCGCTCAGCGCGGTGTCGGTGGCCGACATGCGCAGCATGCTGCAGGGCGGGCGGCCCGGCGCTTGAGCGCTGGGGCTGTTGCGCGGGCGCCCATCCGGCCCGCCGCGAGGGCTGATTTGGGGGCTTTTTCAGGGGGACGGCAGGGCAAACCGGCTACAATTCAACACAGATTTTGGGGATGTTCCCAAGCCTCGCGCGGCCCGTGCCCGGCATGGACCGCTGTTTTTTTGAGGGGTTGCCGCATGCTGCAGCCAACGCCAGCGTTTCGTTTTGCCACCTCGCCCGCTCAGGGTACCCACAGCCACGATGCTGTGCTGTGGCTTCTCAAGCGTCACTGTTCACTCACCCCGGCCCAGCTCGGGTGGCTTTACGTGTCGCTGTGCGGCGTTTCGCTGGGGATTGCGGCATTCTTCTGGGCCCAGGGCGCCACCATGGTGATGCCTTTTGCCTGGGCTGAATTGCTGGCGGTGGGCGCGGCCTTTGTGGTGTATGCCCGCCATGCGGGGGATGGTGAAAAAATCGTCCTCGAAGGCGGGCAGCTGGTGGTGGAGCTTGAAACGGCGGGGCGCACCGAGCGCGCGGAGTTCAACCGCGAATGGGTGCGCATCGAACCCAAGGATGGGGATGGTTCGCTGATTGAAGTGTCGGGGCAGGGGCGGTCGGTGCAAGTGGGGCGGCATGTGCGGCCCGAGCTGCGTCCCGCGCTGGCCCGCGAGATACGGATGGCGTTGCGGGGCGGTTGAAGAGGCGCTGAAAGTCTCGCGTCAGTTCAGGTGCGGCGGGGGGACCCGCCGCTAACTTTATAATCAGCCGGTTAATTTGGTCGGTAATTGAAGCAGAAAAAGTGATCACGATGAACGTAAGCAACACCATGAGCAAAATGACACGGCTTGGCATGCAGCATGCAGGCGCAATTCTGGTATCTGCGGCCGCCTGGGTCAGCACCGCCGCTTACGCCGTCAATGACCTTCAGGGCGGCCCCGCCGTCAACCAGCTGAACCTGCACCCGGCCGTGACCAAGATCGCCGAAGAACAGCAGTGGCTGCACTGGTTCATGATGGCCATCTGCCTCGTGATCTTCGTGGCGGTGTTCGGCGTGATGTTTTATTCCATCCTGAAGCACCGCAAGTCGGTGGGCCACAAAGCGGCCAACTTCCATGAGTCCACCGCCGTGGAAATCGCCTGGACCATCGTTCCCTTTCTCATCGTGATCGGCATGGCGCTGCCCGCCACCAAGGTGCTGGTCGCCCAGAAGGACACCACCGGCGCCGACCTGACCATCAAGGCCACCGGCATCCAGTGGAAATGGGGCTATGACTACATCAAGGGCGAAGGCGAAGGCATAGGCTTTGTCTCCACGCTCGACAACACCCACCGCGAAATGTCCGACAACGGCGGCCCCAAGGCCGGCGAGGCGCCCGACAACTACCTGCTCAAGGTCGACAACCCGCTGGTTGTTCCCGTCAACAAGAAAATCCGCATCATCACCACCGCCAGCGACGTGATCCACGCCTTCGCGGTGCCGGCCTTCGGCATCAAGCAGGATGCGATTCCCGGTTTTGTGCGCGACACCTGGTTCCGTGCCGAAAAGCCGGGCGACTACTACGGCCAGTGCCAGGAGCTCTGCGGCAAGGAACACGCCTACATGCCCATCCACGTGAAGGTCGTCTCCGCCGCCGACTACAGCGCCTGGGTCGCCGTCAAGGCCAAGGAAGCCGCCGCCAAGGCCGATGACCCGACCAAGGTCTGGACCCTCGTCGACCTGAAGGCCCGCGGCGAAAAGGTTTATGCCGCCAACTGCGCCGCCTGCCACCAGCCCAACGGCAAGGGCGCCGGCCCGATCAAGCCCCTGGACGGCTCGGCCATCGTGCTCGACGCCGACCACAAGAAACAGATTGCCACCGTGCTCAACGGTGCCGCCGGTGGCGCGATGCCGTCGTGGAAGGCTTTGAGCGACACCGATCTCGCGGCTGTTATCAGCTACACCAAGAACAACTGGTCCAACCAGACCGGCCAGATCGTCCAGCCCGCCGAAGTGCAGGCCGCCCGCAAGTAAGCCGATCCGCCCCACGACCAGAATCCGCCGGCGCCTTGCGCGCCGGCCGCCAAGATAAAGCTACAGGCCAAAGCCACCAAAGGAAGCCAAGATGAGTGCAGTTCTAGACCATCACGACCACGCGCACGACGACCACCACGACCACGCCCCGGTGGGCTGGCGCCGTTGGGTCTTCGCGACCAACCATAAAGACATCGGAACGCTCTACCTGCTGTTCAGTTTCTTCATGTTGATGTTCGGCGGCGTGCTGGCCTTGCTGATCCGCGCCGAGCTGTTCCAGCCCGGCCTGCAACTGGTCAACCCCGAACTGTTCAACCAGCTCACCACCATGCACGGCCTGATCATGGTGTTCGGCGCCATCATGCCTGCCTTCGTGGGCTTCGCGAACTGGATGATTCCGCTGCAGATCGGCGCGGCCGACATGGCTTTCGCCCGCATGAATAACTTCAGCTTCTGGCTGATGATCCCCGCCGGCATCATGCTGGCCGGCTCCTTCTTCATGCCCGGCGGCGCGCCTGCCGCGGGCTGGACGCTCTACGCGCCGCTCACGCTGCAAATGGGCCCGTCCATGGACGCCGGTATTTTCGCGATGCACATCCTGGGCGCCTCGTCCATCATGGGCTCGATCAACATCATCGTGACCATCCTGAACATGCGCGCTCCCGGCATGACGCTGATGAAGATGCCGATGTTCTGCTGGACCTGGCTGATCACCGCCTACCTGCTGATCGCCGTGATGCCCGTGCTGGCAGGCGCCATCACCATGACTCTGACCGACCGTCACTTCGGCACCAGCTTCTTCAACCCCGCCGGCGGCGGCGACCCGGTGATGTACCAGCACATCTTCTGGTTCTTCGGCCACCCCGAGGTCTACATCATGATCTTGCCGGCTTTCGGCATCATCAGCCAGATCATTCCGGCCTTCTCGCGCAAGCGCCTGTTCGGCTACGCCTCCATGGTGTACGCGACCGGCTCCATCGCCATCCTGAGCTTCGTCGTGTGGGCGCACCACATGTTCACCACCGGCATGCCGGTCACGGGCCAGCTGTTCTTCATGTACTCCACCATGCTGATCGCCGTGCCCACGGGCGTGAAGGTGTTCAACTGGATCGCCACCATGTGGCGCGGTTCCATGACCTTTGAAACCCCCATGCTGTTCGCGGTGGGCTTCATCTTCGTGTTCACCATCGGCGGCCTGACGGGCGTGATTCTGTCGGTCGCGCCGATCGATATCCAGCTGCAGGACACGTATTACGTGGTGGCCCACTTCCACTACGTGCTGGTGGCCGGTTCGCTCTACGCGCTGTTTGCCGGCTACTACTACTGGTCGCCCAAATGGACCGGCGTGATGTACAACGAAACCCGCGGCAAGATCCACTTCTGGTGGTCGCTGATTTCCTTCAACGTGACCTTCTTCCCAATGCACTTCCTGGGCCTGGCCGGCATGCCGCGCCGTTATGCCGACTACCCCATGCAGTTCGCCGACTTCAATGCCGTGGCCAGCGTGGGCGCCTTCTTCTTCGGCTTCGCGCAGCTTTATTTCTTCCTGTTCATCGTGGTGCCCACGATGCGCGGCAAGGGCGCACCGGCCAAGCAGAACCCCTGGGTCGACGAAGGCGGCAAGGGCGCCGAAGGCCTGGAGTGGGAAGTCCCGTCCCCCGCGCCTTTCCACACCTATGAAACCCCGCCCAAGCTGGATGCCTCGGCAACCCGCGTGATCGGCTGATTCAAACTCCTAATCGGTCAACCGCCATGACGACACCTGAGCAAAAGAAAAGCAACCTGAGGCTGGCCCTGATACTGGCCTCGGTCGCGTTGGTCTTTTTTCTGGGCTTCATGGCCAAGATGATTTTCCTGGCGCACTGAACCGGTCCGTCCGGCACCAGGCTCAAAGCGATACCACTGTGATGCGGCTCAAGCGCGAAAACTTCAAGATGATGGGCAAGCTGGGCGTGATCGTGCTCGGCATGTTCGCCTTCGGTTATGCGCTGGTGCCGCTTTACAAGGCGATTTGCGAGATGACCGGCATCAACGTGCTGGCCCTGTCCGACCGTCAGATTCCCGGGGCGACTTCCAGCCTGCCGGCCAATACCCAGGTGGACTTCAGCCGCACCATCACCGTCGAGTTCGACGCGAATTCGCGCGGCCCCTGGCAATTCAAGCCCGCGACAAACACGCTGCAGGTGCATCCCGGCGAGCTGACCACGGTGATGTACGAATTCCAGAACGTGCAGAACCGGACCATGTCAGCCCAGGCCATTCCCAGCTACGCGCCCGCGCAGGCCGGCGCCCACTTCAACAAGCTGGAATGCTTCTGCTTCAGCCAGTACACCCTGGCGCCCGGCGAGAAAAAGCAGTGGCCGGTGGCCTTTGTCATCGACCCGAAGCTGTCGAAAGACGTGAGCACCATCACGCTGTCCTATACTTTTTTTGAAGTCGGCGGCAAGACGCCGGCCGCACCGGCCACGCCCAAGGCGACGACGGCCGCCGCGGTACCTGAAAAACAGGCAGGCGCATGAGCAGCATGGCCGCCGCACCCGCCAAAAAACCTTCCTTCTGGCGCACGGTCAAGGCCGTGGCCTGGTCTTTCGTGGGGCTGCGCGCGCGCGGCGATTACGAGGAAGACGTGAAAAATTTGAACCCCCTCCACATCATTGTGGTCGGGCTGATCGCCGTGGTGGTATTTGTCGCAGTCCTGGTGCTGCTGGCGAAGTGGATGGTCGCGCGCTGAGGCCGCATCCGCCAGCGCATCACGGTGTGAATTAAAAGATTATTGGAAATTCGAGAGAAAAACAGGAGTCCAGCGATGTCATCAGCAACCCACGGGTCTACCCCCCACTATTTCGTTCCCAGCCCATCGAGCCATCCGGTGATGGCGTCTATCGGCCTGTTTTTTGTCATTCTCGGTGCCAGCCAATGGATCAACGGCCACGACTGGGGCAAATGGTCGGTGGCCTTCGGCATGATCTGGTGGCTGACGACGCTGTACCGCTGGTTCAGCCAGTCCATCGCCGAAAGCGAAGGCGGCATGTACGGCCGCAAGATCGACATGTCCTTCCGCTGGAGCATGAGCTGGTTCATCTTCTCGGAAGTGATGTTCTTCGGCGCCTTCTTCACCGCCCTGTGGTGGGCCCGCGCGCACTCGCTGCCCGCGCTGGGCAGCCTGGACAACGCGCTGCTCTGGCCCGACTTCAAGGCCGTCTGGCCCAGCCTGGCCGCCGGCGTGACCGCTTCCCCCGCTGACATCATCGAGCCATTCACCGCCATGAAGCCGCTGGCCATTGGCGGCGGCATCTGGGCCAGCATCATGGGCTCCCTGCCGACGGTCAACACCGCGCTGCTGCTGAGCTCCGGCGTCACCATCACCATCGCCCACCATGCGCTGATCGAAGGCAAGCGCGCCCGCACCATCGCCTTTATGTGGGCCACGGTTCTGCTCGGCGTGGTCTTCCTGTTCGTGCAGGGCTATGAGTACTTCCATGCCTACCATGAGATGAACCTGAAGCTGTCGTCCGGCGTGTACGGCTCGACCTTCTTCATGCTCACGGGTTTCCACGGCTTTCACGTGTTCGTCGGCATGCTGATGCTGCTGTTCATCACGCTGCGCCTGCAAAAAGGCCATTTCACGCCTGAAAAGCACTTCGGCTTTGAAGGCGCCGCCTGGTACTGGCACTTTGTGGACGTCGTTTGGCTGGGCCTGTACATCCTGGTGTACTGGCTGTAAGAACCTGTTCGCGGCCTAAACGGGGCCGCGCAAGTACCTTCTCGGGATGGGATGCAAGGCGCGGTGCGACGCCCATAGTTCACCTATGGGCTAGCGCCGCAACGCCGCAGACCGCCCGAGAAGGCACTTGCCCTCCGGGTTGGGGTGAAATCGGGCGATTGAGCCACCCGAGCCCTTGCATGGGCATTAGCCCATGCGGCGTTCCCGGTCGGCCCACTCATCCCGATTGCACCCCAACGCGGCCCCGTTTAGGTCGTGAACAGGTTCTTTGGAACCAATCGCGGCCCAGGCCGCTCAACCAAAGGCCGCTTGATGCGGCCTTTGTTCTTTATTTCGCCACCTGGCGTGACGTTTATTTGCCCGCGGGAATACCGGTGGGCTGTATGTAACCGAGCTTCCACGCAATCAGAATGCAGATGAACAGCAGCACAGAGAACCCGATACGGAAGGCCAGCGCGCGCGCCATATTGCTGGCTTTGCGCTTGCCGTCCTTGTTGTCGCCGCTGCTGCCCCTGAGCATGAAAAAAAGCGCGGAAGCCAGGCTGGCCAGGATGGCGATAAACGCCAGTGCAACGAGGTAGTTCATGAACAGGATTATCGGCGCATGACACCGGCTTTGCATTCCCCGCGCTTCTGGCTGCTGACCGCGGCCGCCGTGCTGGTGGCCGGCACCACCTTCTCGCTGGGGCAGTGGCAGCTGCGCCGTGCCGCGCAGAAGGAAGCCCTGCAGGCCGCCGTCGAGTCCAAGGGCCGCCTGCCCGCGCTCGATGCGCGCGCGCTGCTCGCGGTCCCGAACATGGCGGATGAGATACACCGGCCGGCCGTGCTCAAGGGCAACTGGCGGCCGGAACACACGGTCTACCTCGACAACCGGCCCATGGCCGGCAAGACCGGTTTTGTGGTGCTCACGCCGCTGGTGCTGGAAGGCAGCGCCCAGGCCATCGTGGTCCAGCGCGGCTGGGTGCCGCGCGATTTCGCCGACCGCACGCGCCTGCCGCAGGTGGCGACGCCCACCGGCAGCGTCACCGTGGAGGGCCGTATCGCCTTGCCACCTTCCAAACTTTATGAGTTCCAGGGCATAGAGACCGGCCGGATACGGCAAAATCTTGACTTGCCGGCCTACCGGGCGCAAACCGGCCTGCCGCTGCTGGAGGTTTCCCTGCTGCAGACCGGCGCGGCCAGCGAAGGCCTTCTGCGCGAATGGGCTGCCCCGAATCTCGGCGTCGACAAGCACTACGGTTATGCCTTCCAGTGGTTCGGCCTGTGCGCCCTGGTGAGCATTCTTTATGGCTGGTTTCAGCTGGTTCTTCCTTTCCGTGCCCGTATCCACTCACGCCGCCCAACAAGCCGCGATCAACTGCCGTGACCACTACGCCTGACACCTCCCCCAACTCTGCCACTGTGCCCGCCTCACAGGACCAGCCCCTGGGCCTGACCGTGCACACCATGCCCGTGCTGGACCAGTCCAGCACGCGCGAGCCGAACACCGTCGCCGGCCGCTGGAAGATGCTGGCCGTGCTGCTGGTGTGCGCCGCCCCGGTGGTCGCCTCCTATTTCACCTACTACGTGGTCCGGCCTGAAGGCCGCCGCAATTTCGGCGAACTGATAGACCCGCAGCGTCCGCTGCCGCCGCTGGCCACGCGCGCGCTTGACGGCCGCACCGGCACGCTGACGGCGCTCAAGAACCAGTGGCTGCTGATCAGCGTGGCCGGCGGCGCCTGTGATGCGCGCTGCGAACAGAACCTGTATTTCCAGCGCCAGCTGCGCGAGTCGCTGGGCAAGGAAAAAGAGCGCGTGGACCGCGTCTGGCTGGTCGCCGACGACGCGCCCGTGCGCGATGCGCTGCTGCCGGCACTGGCCTCCTCGGCCGTGCTGCGCGTGGCACCGGCCGAACTGGCGCAGTGGCTGGAGCCCGCCGCCGGCAAGCGCCTGGAAGACCACCTCTACCTGGTCGACCCCATCGGCAATTTGATGATGCGTTTCCCGGCCGACATGGATACCGCCGCCGCGGCCAAGGCCAAGCGCGACCTGGAGCGCCTGCTGCGCGCCTCGAGCAGCTGGGACAAGGAGGGTCGTTAAACCGGCGAAGCCGGCTTAACGCCTGTCTCACATCACACCATGTCCAGTACCGCCCTTTACGACCTGAGCCCCGCCCTGCGCCTGATGATCATGGGCCTGGTGGTCGCGCTCGGGCCGCTGGCCTGGGTCTGGGCGCACAACAAGAACGCGCCGGTGGCGCAGCGCCTGCGCGTGCTGACGCTGGTCACGCTGTTCCTCACTTTTGATCTGGTGATCTTCGGCGCCTTCACCCGGCTCACCGATTCGGGCCTCGGTTGCCCCGACTGGCCGGGCTGCTACGGCAGCGCGAGCCCGGTGGGCGCGCAAATGCATATCGAGGCCGCGCAGACCGCGATGCCGACCGGGCCGGTCACGCATTCGAAAGCCTGGATCGAGATGGTCCACCGCTATCTCGCGACGGGCGTCGGTGTGCTGATCCTCACGCTCACGGTGACCAGCTGGCTGGAGCGCAAGCGCATAGCCGTCTCGCCCTGGTGGCCCACTGTCACCTTGGTGTGGGTGTGTTTGCAAGGCGCTTTCGGTGCGCTCACCGTCACCATGAAATTGTTCCCCGCCATCGTCACCCTGCATTTGCTGGGCGGCCTGGTGCTGCTGGCTTTGCTGCGCGCGCAATCGCTGCGTTATGCCGGGCTGCAGGCGCCGCCGGCCCAGGGTTTGGGCAAGGGCCTGCGCCTGGCCGCGCTGGCCGCGTTTGCCTTGCTGTGGCTGCAGATCGCCCTGGGCGGCTGGGTCAGCACCAATTACGCGGTGCTGGCTTGCACGGACTTTCCGGGCTGCCAGAACTCGCTGTGGCCGGCCATGGACTTTCGCCAGGGTTTCACGCTGTGGCGCGAGCTGGGCGCGGGCCATGACGGCGCCAACATCAGCTTCCAGGCGCTCACGGCCATCCACTATGTGCACCGCCTCACGGCCTACCTGGTGTTTGCCGTGTTCCTCGTGCTGGCTTTCTTTCTGCACCGCCTGCCGGCGTTTCGCGCGCCCGCGCGCTGGCTGGCCGGGCTCATCGTGCTGCAGGCCGTGACCGGCATCAGCAACGCCGTGCTGGGCTGGCCTTTGCTGGCCGCCGTCATGCACACCGGTGGCGCCGCGGCCCTGGTCATTGTGCTCGGCGGCGTGGTCTTTTCCGGCCGCGGCGAGCCCCGGCGCCACATGCGTCAAAATTGAAGGTCTAGCGACTCCCCATGAACCCCAGTACCCCGTCCGCCGCCCCGGCTTCCGCCGCGCCCCACGTTCCGTCGAAGTTCGCGCAGTTCTATGCGCTGACCAAGCCGCGTGTGGTGCAGCTCATTGTGTTCTGCGCGCTGATCGGCATGGTGCTGGCCGTTCCCGGCGTTCCCACCTGGCCCGACGTCAGGCTCGCGCTCATCGCCTGCGCCGGCATCTGGCTGGTTGCCGGGGCCGCCGCGGCCTTTAACTGCCTGGTCGAGCAGCATATCGACGCGCGCATGCGCCGCACCGCCTGGCGTCCCACGGCCAAGGGCGAGCTCAGCAACCCGCTCACGCTGGCCTTTTCGGCCGCGCTGTGCGCGCTGGGCTCCTGGATCCTGTACGTGTGGGTGAACCCGCTCACCATGTGGCTGACCTTTGCCACCTTCATCGGCTATGCGGTGGTCTACACCGTGATCCTCAAGCCCATGACGCCGCAGAACATCGTGATCGGCGGTGCCTCGGGCGCCATGCCGCCGGTGCTGGGCTGGGCCGCGATGACGGGCTCGGTCGGCCCCGAGGCGCTGATCCTCTTCCTGATCATCTTCCTCTGGACGCCGCCGCATTTCTGGGCGCTGGCGCTGTACCGCGTCGAGGATTACCGCAAGTCCGGCCTGCCCATGCTGCCCGTCACCCACGGCAACGCCTTCACGCGCCTGCAGGTATTTTTGTACACGCTGGTGCTGTTTCCGGCCTGCCTGATGCCTTTCATCTTCAAGATGAGCGGCTGGCTTTACCTGGTGGCCGCCGTGGCGCTGAGCATGGGCTTTAGCTGGTACGGCTGGCGCCTGTGGCGCAACTATTCCGATGCGCTGGCGCGCAAGACATTCCGCTTTTCGCTGATTCATCTTTCGGCCTTGTTCGCGGCACTGCTGCTGGACCACTACCTTGTCTGAACCCCGCATGAAAACCCCCAACACCTTGCCGCCCACGCGCCGCGGCGCGATTCGAACCCTGGCCGGCGCCGCCGCGCTCGCGGCCACGGCCTGCCTGCTGGCGGCCTGCGCGCCCGACAAGCCGCAGTTCAAAAGCATAGACCTGACCGGCGCCGACTATGCGCAGGGCTTCACGCTGGCCGACCACAACGGCCAGGTGCGCACGCTCAAGGATTTCCCCGGCAAGGTGGTCGTGGTCTTCTTCGGTTTCACGCAGTGCCCCGACGTCTGCCCGACCTCCATGGCCGAGCTGGCCCAGGTCAAGAAGCTGCTGGGCCCCGACGGCGACAAGCTGCAGGCCATCTTCATCACCGTCGACCCCGAGCGCGACACGCCCGAGCTGCTCAAGGCCTATATGGGCAACTTCGACCCGGGCTTCCTGGCACTGCGCCCCACCATGGCCCAGTTGCCGGAAGTCGCCAAGGACTTCAAGGTCTATTACAAAAAGGTCGACGGCAAGACCCCCGGCAGCTACACCATGGACCACTCCGCGGGCAGCTATGTCTTTGACGGCAAGGGCCGCATACGCCTGTACAACCGTTATGGCGGCGGCGCGGAAATGCTGGCGTCCGACATCCGCCTGCTGCTGAAGAACTCCTGAGCAGCCCGGTTAAAAATTCACCGTCTTGATGGACTTGCGCGTGTTGGCCGGCATCTCGCGCAGGGACTTGAGCATGTAAGCCACATGCAGCGCGGCGTCCGGCTGCGCGCCGCACTGCGCGTCCGGCACCATGGCGATCGCGACGTGCAGCTTCAGGTGCGAGCCCACGGGCAGTAAATCGGATGGCTGCAGCGCGCGCGCCACCAGCTGGGTGGCCGCGGCCACGGCCTGCGCGGCGGTCACCGGCCCTTCTATCAACAAGGCAAACTCGCTGTCGCCGACGCGCGCGGCGATGTCGATGTCGCGCGCGAGTTTGCGCAGGCAGGAACCTGCCAGCACCAGCGCGTAGTCGGCAATCTGCCGCCCGTGCTCCCTGGCGAACCAGCCGTGGTTGGAGAGCTCAATCATCAGCAGCGCGCTGCGGTGCCCGTAGCGGCTGGAGCGCAGCAAGGCCTCCTGCAGCCGCGCCTCGAAGGTGTGCAGGTTGCTCAGGCCGGTGAGCGGCTCGGTTTGCGCCAGCGCCGCGGCGCGCGCCCGGGCTTCGCGGCGCTGCGCGCCCCGCCGCAACAGGCCGTAAAACAGCAGCGGTGTTTCCAGCGCCGCGCCCAGGGTGAGGCCATACTGGGTGAGGAAGCTGATCGGGATCAGGCCCAGGTCGCGCAGTATGGGAAAGGGCACCGCGACCGCGACCGGCACAAAGCCCAGCGCGATCCAGCGCATGGTGGGCTCGCCGCCTCGCCAGGCGATGAACACCATGACGCAGATCAGCACCAAGGCCGCGACGATCAGGGCCGTGACGGCGATAAAGCCCGCGCGTGTCGGCAGCGCTGTGTCCAGCAGCGTCAGCAGCGCCAGCACGGTGATCAGCCTGAGCGACAGCCAGTCCAGCACCGCCGAGAATTGCCGCGGACGGGTTACTACACGGGCAAACCAGAGGCCGCTGCAGGTTGCCAGTACCGGCAGCAAAAAGGCCGAAAGATCGTTCCAGGTCGGCCAGTCCGGCCAGAGGTATTGCCCGCCTATGCCCAGCAACGCGGCCTGCGCCGCCGCCAGCGCGCCGATGTAAACGGCATAGGCGGCGAAACTCCTGTCCCTGAATGCCACGGCATAGGCGGCGGCCACCAGGGCCATCAGCAGCGCCAGGCCGAAGTAGGCGCCCAGCAGAAACTGCTCCTGCATGCGCTGCGCCAGCAGGGCAGGGTGCTTGTAGATGTAAAGAGGCGCTGAAAACGGCCTGCGCGCCTGCTCTATGCGTATGAAATAGGTGACCGGCCGCGTCTGCTCGCTGTCCAGGTCGAAGACCGGAAAGCGGTCGGGGCGCGGCCACTGGTTCACCGGGATTTTGTCGCCCGCCTTTTGTTCGACCCAGTTCCCGGCGGCGTCGCGGTAATGCAGGCTCACGCGGTCCACGCCGGCGCTGCTCACTTCCAGCGCCCAGCGCTGCGACAGGTCGGGCTGCATGGCGTTAAAGCGTACCCACATCACCTTGCCCTCCAGCATGGCGGTGTGGCCGGCCGGCCGCATCGCAAACGGCAGGTCGTACTCCCAGGCTTCCATCTGTTCCAGCACGGCCTTGCCGGTCACGTCGATCCAGAACTGGCTGTGTTCGGCCAGTTCGATCTGGCCGTCGGGCGCGTTGAGCTGAAGCACCGGCAGCCGCGCGTCGGCGCCTGGCTGCGCCCATCCCGGCATGGCCGCACCCAGCAGGTACGCCGCCAACATTCCCCGGAAACAACCCACGGAGAAAACAGGGAAGAGGGCGCGCATGAACCGCTGAACACGCCTTGGCAGGCCTGAAAGCGCGTTAAGGATCAGCACAAATTCATTGTGCGACTATGCGTAACAAATTGCGTTTTAAATTTGCGTTGGTGCGTGCGAGCAACTGCAATTTAGTGCAGCAAATCACGCTGCAGGCCGTATTGAGAGCGCCGAAAGTGTTTTCAGGCAACACGCGCCCACAAAAAAGCCCGCAGTTTTGACGCTGCGGGCTTTGCGAAGAACGCGGTGGGTGAAAGCGCTTTAGGCGTAAGCGGCCAGCACCTTCTTCATTTTCTTCATGGCCGCCACTTCGATCTGGCGGATCCGTTCGGCGCTGACCTTGTACTCGGCGGCCAGGTCGTGCAGCGTCATGCCGCCCGAACCGTCGTCGTTCACCTTGAGCCAGCGCTCTTCCACGATGCGGCGGGCGCGCGGATCCAGTTCTTCCAGCGCGGCCGTGATGCCGTCCGAAGCCAGGTTGTCGCGCTGGCGCGATTCCATCAGCGCGGTCGGCTCCTGCGTCGCGTCGGCCAGGTAGGCGATGGGGCCGAAAGCGTCCTCGCCGTCATCACCGGGACTGGGGTCCAGCAGCACGTCGCCGCCCGACATGCGCTGCTCCATCTCTATGACTTCCTCGCGCTTGACGTTCAGCGTCTTGGCCATGGAGTCGATCTGGCCTTCGGTCAGCGTGTCGCGGTGCGTCGCCACGTCGGCGTCGTCCTTGAAACCCTGCTTCATGGAGCGCAGGTTGAAAAACAGCTTGCGCTGGGCCTTGGTCGTGGCGACCTTGACCATGCGCCAGTTCTTCAGGATGTACTCATGGATCTCGGCTTTGATCCAGTGCATGGCATAGCTCACCAGGCGCACATTCTGGTCCGGGTCGAAGCGCTTGACGGCCTTCATCAGGCCGATATTGCCTTCCTGGATCAGGTCGCCGTGCGGCAGGCCGTAGCCCAGGTATTTGCGCGAAATCGACACCACCAGGCGCAAGTGAGAGAGCACCAACTTACCGGCCGAGTCCAGATCGTTGTTTTCCTTGAGGTTTTTGGCGTATTCCTGCTCCTGCTCCAGGGTGAGCATGGGCAGGCGATTGACGGCGGAAATGTAAGCGTCCAGGTTGCCCAGTGGGGGAACCAGCGACCAAGGGTTGACGGCTGCGACGGCGCCCGATTGGGGCACGGCCACGGCAGCGGTCAGCGATTGGGGGGAAAGAGCATATGACACTGCAGAACTCCTTTTCTCTAGTGCTAAATATTAGCACTCTGTTAGAGAGAGTGCTAAGCAATAGGTTCAATGACTCGGATAGCGCAAGGCTAATAAGTGAAAACCCTTGGTCCCCAGTATGAGCACGATGCCCGGGGTTTGGTTCGGGCGCTTTGGTTTCCGGGATGTAAATGCGGGTAATTCTTCCAATTACCAGATGGGCCAGATGCAGCAAACAATCCTAGGGATGCCACGCGGCCGGGGTCCCTGCCGTCCCGGGACCGGGTTTGCGGCTTCCCGCCAGCGCATAGGACAGCTGGTTGGCCGCCCGGATCACGGTTTGGGCCAGCTCTTTCAGGCGCGGCTCCGTCAGGCGCGAGGTCGGCCCTGAAATACAGACCGAGCCCAGCAGCCGCCATCCCATGCTGAACACCGGCGCCGACACGCTGGACACCTCCGGCTCACGTTCGCCCAGCGACAGGTGGTAGCCGCGCTGGCGGATCGTTTCGTAGGGCTCGCCGGGCTCACCCGAAAAAGCCAGGATCACCCGGCCCGGCGCGCCCAGGTCCAGCGGCAGCCCGATGCCGACACGCACGTGGTGGCGAATGGTGCGCGGCCCGTCAACCCGGGCCAGGCAAGTGCGCTGGTTGCCTTCGCGCACATAAAACGAGGCGCTTTCGCCGGTTTCTATGGTGAGTTCCCGCAGCACGGGTTCCACCACTTCATGCACGTTGAAGGTCGCCTGGTAGCAGGCGCCCAGCCAGCCGGCGGCCCGGCCCAGCCGCCAGCTGCCGTCTTCCTTCTGCACCAGGTAATGGTCCGTCGCCAGCGTGCGGGCGATGCGCAGCGCCGTGGTCTTGTGCATGCCGGTGCGGCGGCTCAACTCGGCCAGGGTCAGCTGGGCATCGCTGGTGCCGAAGGCCTCCAGCAGCCGCAGCGCGCGGGTGACGGCGCTGACACCCGTGGATTCTTCTTCTGCGGCCGGGCCAGGGGTGTTGGGCGGGGATGCGCTCATGACATGAACCTTGTTGCGACAGATGAAACTGTATTTTAACAAACGGAACGCTGCATGACAATTTGCGGGCGAGTTCATAACAACGGAGACATTTCATGATTTTTCTGCGCCGCAGCTTGCTGGCTGCCTTGCTTGCCATGCTGGCGATACCCGCACTGGCCCAGCAGGCCTACCCCAACAAACCGATACGCCTGGTCGTGCCTTTCCCGGCTGGCGGGGGCACGGACATCATTGCGCGGGAGGTGGCCCAAAAGCTGTCCACCACGCTGGGCTGGACTTTTGTGATCGACAACAGGCCGGGCAGCGGCGGCAACCTGGGTGTGGACACCGCGGCCAAGGCGGCCCCCGACGGTTACACGCTGGCGCTGGGGCAAACCAGCAACCTGGCCATCAACCCCGCGCTTTACAGCAAGATGCCCTATGACCCGGTCAAGGACCTGGCGCCGGTCGGCCTGGTGGCCAGTGCGCCGCTGGTGCTGGTGGTGGCCGCCGATTCACCCTACAAAACGCTGGCCGACGTGGTCAATGCCAGCAAGGCCAAACCAGGGTCCCTCAACTTCGCATCCCCCGGCAACGGCACCGTGGCCCACCTGGCCAGCGAGTTGTTGCAGAAGACGGCGGGGGTCAAATTCATCCACGTGCCCTACAAAGGCATGGCCCAGGCGGCGACCGACGTCATAGGCGGCCAGGTGCAGCTGTATATGTCATCGGTGCCCACGCTGCTGGGCCACATCAAGAACGGCAAGATGCGCGCCATCGCCGTCACGTCCCTCAAGCGCGTGGACGACCTGCCGCAGGTGCCGACGGTGGCCGAGTCGGGCTACCGGGGTTTCGAGGCTGTGACCTGGTTCGGCGTGGTGGCGCCCGCGGCCGTGCCCAAAGACATCGTGCTGCGCCTGAACACCGAACTCAACAAGGCGCTGCAAACCGCCGACGTCAAGAAAAAACTCGGTGACCAGGGCGCCGCCGTGCTGGGTGGAACACCTGAACAGTTGGGCGCGCTGATCAAGGCCGAAATCACGCGCTGGGCACCAGTCGTCAAAGAGTCCGGCGCCAAGCTGGATTGAGAACGCCAGGCAAGTTTTCCAACACTTCCTTATTGAACACGTCCATGAACCAGCGCAACATCATTAAAAACTTCGACCGCGTATCCGCCGACATCGTCGCGCAGGCCGCGCAATACCAGCCCGCCATCCTGGCCGATGTGGCGGGCCGGCGCGGCGCGCTGCACGGCCGCATCAAGGCCCTGCGCCCGCGCATGAAGTTCGCCGGCACGGCTTTCACCGTCGAGGTCCGCCCGGGCGACAACCTCATGATCCATGCCGCCATGGCGCTGGCCCGGCCGGGCGATGTGCTGGTGATTGACGGCAAAGGCGACCAGACCAGCGCGCTCATGGGCACCATCATGATGACGGCATGCCGGCAGCTGGGACTGGCCGCTGTGGTGATCGACGGCGCGGTGCGCGACAGCCTGGAGATCGACGAGATGGACTACCCGGTGTTCTCGGTCGGCACCAATCCCAACGGCCCGACCAAGCAGGCGGGCGGCCGCATCGGCCATCCGGTGTCGGTGGGCGGTGTAACGGTCAATCCCGGCGACTTCATTTGCGGCGACGGCGACGGCGTGGTCGTGGTCGAGCGCGAAAAGATTGAATCGCTGCTGCCGCTGGCGGCGCACAAGGTGGTGGCCGAGGCCAAGCGTATTGCCCAGATCAAGGAAGGCAAAACCAGCGCGCCCTGGCTGAATGATTCATTGGTGGCCGCCGGCGTGCTGCAGGCAGGGGAAAGCCTGTGAGCGCCAAGCCCGCCATCCTGGTCACCGCCGCCGACCTGGCCCCCCAGGCGCTGGCCTTGCTCGAGGACTTTGAGGTGGTCTACGCCGGCAGGGCGCCGCAGGTGGCCGACCTGGTGGCCCTGTGCCAGCGCCACAACCCGGTGGCCATCATCGTGCGTTACAGCAGCATCACGCCCGAGGTCATAGATGCCGCGCCGGCCCTGAAAGTCATCTCCAAACATGGCAGCGGCACGGACACCATTGACAAGGCGGCGGCCGCCGCGCGCGGCATTGAAGTCACCGCCGCCGTGGGCGCCAACGCGGCCGCGGTGGCCGAGCAGGCGCTGGCCCTGTTGCTGGCCTGCGCCAAGTCGGTGGTCCAGCTCAACAGCCGCATGCACGCGGGCCACTGGGACAAGGCCACGCACAAGAGCGTAGAGCTGGGCGGGCGCAGCATAGGCCTGATCGGCCTGGGTGCCATAGGCCTACGCTTCGCGAAGATGTGCGACGCCATGGGCATGCGCATTCTGGGGTTTGATCCTTTTGCCAAAAACCTGCCGGCCTATATTCAGCCCGTTGACCTGGACACGCTCTGGCGCGAGTCCGATGCCATTTCCCTGCACTGTCCGCTGACGGCCGACAACAAGCAGTTGCTGAACGCGAACACGCTGGCACAGTGCAAAAAAGGCGTGATCGTGGTGAACACCGCGCGCGGCGGCCTGATTGACGAGCCCGCGCTGCTGGCGGCCGTGCAGTCGGGCCAGGTCGGCATGGCCGCGCTCGACAGTTTTGCGGTGGAGCCCATGACGGCGCCGCACATCTTCCACCATCAGCCCGGTTTCATCCTGAGCCCGCACATAGGCGGCGTCACCAGCGATGCTTACGTCAACATGGGCGTCGCCGCCGCGAACAACACGCTGGCGGTGCTGCGGCAAAAGCCCAGCGCGCCTTGACGGCAGGGATTTAAGGCAGGCGCTTGTCGTTACGCACTTCGCGTACTTCGACATCCACGACATCGTCGGTGCGCGCCGTGTTGCCGGCCTCACGGCCTGCGCCGCCCGGCCACATGCCCTGCGGCGAGTAGCGCTGGAAGCGGCCAAACACCATGGCCGGTGCCGGCTTGCGGCCGGTGACCAGGGACTTCAGCAGGCTCAGCACCACGACGATCAGCGCGGCCGCCAGCAGGCTGAGGGCAAACACCGCCGCAAACAGGCCCAGCACCAGTTTGAGGAAAAAACGCAGAATTTTGCTGATCAAGCGAAACACCTGTGAAAAGGTTTAAACCTCCCACATGGAGGCGAAAGGCGCTTTTTCAAGCTGGATGCATCACCAGCGTATGCCCAGCTTGCCGAACAGCTTGCTCAGCACGAACAGCGGGCCGACCCAGAGGTACTGGATGTCTTCGAAAAACGAGGGCTTTTTGCCTTCTATCTTGTGGCCTATGAATTGCAAGATCCAGGCGCCCACAAAAATGGCGATGCTGAGCGGCAGTACCAGCGGCCCCATGGCGAACACCAAGCCCAGGAACAGCACCGACCAAACCGCCATGGTCATGAAGAACACCGCCGACAGACGGGCGTAGTACACCATGCTGGCCGCGACAAAGGCATAGGCCACATAGGGATGCAGCGCAAACAGCATGCCGACCAGGCTCAGCATGATGAGGGGAATGGCGATGAAGTGAATCAGCTCGTTGCGCGGGTTCTGGTGGCTTTCGCCGTAATGCGCGAGCAACTGGTCGACTTTGCGGGCTTCGGCCGGTGCGCCGGCAGTGTTGGGGGTGTCGTGTGTGTCCGCCGTGTTGTCCATGTCTGTCTCCTTTGGGAAAAAAGGCGCAATCAGCGCCTTTTTCTTCCACTTTAATACAGCCGCGGTGTTTTACAAAGCCGGGCACGGCGCCCGGGCGACATCAGGTGGGCGTGATTTTCGCGGTCTTGATAATCCGGCTCCAGCGGTCTATTTCGCTTTTCAGGAAGCGGCCGAACTCGTCTGAGCCCTTTTGCGAGACACGAAAGCCTTGCTGCTTGGCGCGCTCTTCCACTTCGGCGCTGTACATGATCTTGATCATCTCGCGCGAGAATTTGTCCACGATGTCATCCGGTGTCTTGGCCGGGAGCATGGCGCCTGTCCAGTTTTCGACAAAGAGGCCAGGCATGCCCGCTTCCAGGGCGGTGGGAACATCGGGAACTCCCGGGTGCCGGCCCAGGCTGCAGATGGCGATCGCGCGCAGCTTGCCGCCTTTGACGTGAGCGATCGATTCTGGATAGTTGGAAAAGACCACGTCCAGCTGGCCGCCAATCAGGTCGACCATCGATGGCGCGCCACCACGGTAGGGTACATGGATCATCTTCGTTTTGTTCAGTTCGTTGAACAAAGCCATGGTCAGGTGCGCCGGTGTGCCGTTGCCGCTCGAGCCCGCGCTCAGTTGCTTGGTTTTGGACACCGCCATCAGGTCCTTGAAGTCCTTGATCGGGCTGGCGGTGGGGACAACCACCAGCATCGGCGAATTGGCCAGCAGGGCGACGGGACGCAAATCCTTGGTCAAGCTGTAGGGCGCGTTGGGATAGAGAGAAACGTTAGCGGCATGCGTCAACGTGATGGCGAGCACCGTATTGCCGTCGGGCGCTGATTTGGCGACCTGTTCCGCGCCAATCTGCGCGTTTCCGCCGGCCTTGTTTTCGACAATCACGGAGGTCTTCCACGCTTCGGAGAGCTTTTGGGCAACCGTGCGGGCCATCATGTCGGTCAGGCCGCCGGGCGTAAACGGAACCACATACTTGATGGTGCTGCCCGGTTTGGGAAAGGTCTGCTGGGCCAGCCCCAGGCCCGGAACGCCCGTCAGGGCTGCACCTGCTGATGCCAATACGATGTCACGACGCTTCATGCCAATCTCCTTGAGTTTTAACTAAACAACTGATCCCTCACTGACTAACTGATCCAATTGAAACTTGAGCGCGTCGGGGATGGTGATTCCCGCCTGCTGTGCCTTGGCTTCGAGCGCGATGCGCCGCGCGCCGGCCAGGCGCACGCCGTCGTCCTGCAGCATTTCGGCGATCAGGGTTTCCATGCGCTCGAAGTAGCTGTCGGCGCCGGCCAGGGCGCCCGGGTCTATCAGGATAAAGGCCTGGCCTATGCGCGGCTGGTTGCCTTCATCGACAAAAAAGGAGGATGCCTCAAAAGAAAAGCGCGCGCCTATCACGGCGGTGACAAGCAGCTCCACGACCAGCGCCAGCATGGAGCCCTTGGGGCTGCTCACCGCGCCCAGCGGCAGCATGGAGCCTTCGAGTGCCGCCTGCGCGTCGGTGGTGGGCCGGCCTTCGGTGTCCAGCGCCCAGCCCAGCGGAATCGGCTTGCCTTCCTTGGCGGCCAGCATGACCTTGCCGCGCGCGACCTCACTGAGCGAGAGGTCGACCATCAGCGGGTCGGCATCACGGCGCGGAAAGATCGCGGCCAGGGGATTGGTGCCGAACACCGGGTGTTTGCCGCCGGCCGCCGGCATGGCCGCCGGCGCGTTGGCAAAACCCAGGCCCACAAGGCCGGCATCGGCCGCGGCGCGCAGATGGTCTATCAATACGCCGCAGTGGTGGCTGTTGGTGATGCCCACAAAACACACGCCCATCTCGCGCGCTGTCGTGATGGCCGTGGCAATCGCCAGGTCGCAGGCCGGAAAGGCCAGGCCTTGCCCGGCATCGACCAGCACCGTCGCGCCTTTTTTCCGCGCCACCACGGGCACGGCCTGGCCGTCGGCGCGGCCGTTGCTCAGGTGGGTGGCGTATTGCGGCACGCGGCTCAGGCCATGCGAGGCCAGGCCTTGCGCGTCCGCGCGGACCAGCGCCTTCGCGGTGCTCAGCGCCATTTCTTCGGACGCGCCCGCGCAGCGCAGGGCCTGCGCGCCGAGGCGGGTGGCTTCTTCAAGGGACAAATGGGCCATCAGCTCAGACTCTCCAGAACTTTTTCTGCGACCATGAACGATACACGTTCATTCGATTGTGTGCTGACGCCCGAAATATGCGGGGTCAGCACCAAGTTGGGGCAATCCTGCAGCGACGCCGTCGCGGGCAGGGGCTCCACATCGAAGACATCGATGGCCGCGCCGCCCAGCCGGCCGTCCCTGAGGGCTGCGGCCACGGCTGCCAGGTCCACGATATGCCCGCGCGAGGTGTTGACCAGCACGGCGCCCTTTTTCATGCGGGCAATGCGCTCGGCGTTGAACAGGCCGCGTGTGGAGTCCACCAACGGCACATGCAGCGTGACGGCGTCCGCGCCGGCGATGAGCTCATCGAGCGCGGCGTAGCGCACGCCGGCCTGCGCGAAGACCGGCGCATCGGGCGCCAGCATGGCGTCGTAAGCGATCACTTGCATGCCCAGGCCCCGCGCCAGGCGCGCCGTGGTCTGGCCTATGGAGCCGAAGCCTATGATGCCCAGCGTTTGCCCGGCGGTCTCGCGCCCGTTGCCCAGCGCCGCGCGCGGCCACTGGCCGGCGGCCACCGCCGCGCTGGAGGCAAAGGCGCCGCGCAGCAGCAGCATGGTGCTGGCGATCACGTATTCGGCCACGCTGAGCGCATTGGCGCCGGTGGCCGGGATGACCTTGATGCCCCGGGCTTCGCAGGCCGGGACATCGATGTTGTCCAGGCCCACGCCCAGCCGGCCCACCACCTTGCAGCGCGTGAGCGCGGCCAGCAGTTCGCCGCGCACCTGGGTCAGGTTGCGCACGACCAGCACGTCGGCCGTCGCCGCCTCGGCCCGCAGGCGGGCCGCATCGCCCACCAGCTGCGGGTCGTAGAGCACCTCATGCGCCGCCGCAAGCCGCGCCACGGCGCGCTCGTCCATGAATTCACAGATGACTATGCGCGCCATGCGTCCTCCGCTCTAGGCTGATTCGAAGAGACGCGTCAGCACGAACTCGCGGTGGCCCAGGGCTTCGGCCGCGGTCAGGCGGCCGTTGGCCGTGCGCAGCATGTTCTCCAGCAGCTTGTCGCCGGCCTGGTCCAGCGTGATCTCGCGCTGCAGCAGGCCCGAGGTGTCCACGTCAATGTGCTCGCTCATCAGGCGCACGGTGCGCGGGTTGGAGCAGATCTTGATCACCGGGACGATGGCGTTGCCGATCACGTTGCCCTGGCCCGTGGGGAAGAAGTGCACGGCGTAACCGGAGGCGGCGCACAAGGTCACCATTTCGGCGGCGGCGCTGGACGAATCCATGAACCACAGGCCTGGGTGCGTGGGCATCTCGGCCTTGTCGATGACGCCGTCCACCGTGCAGACCTTGCCTATCTTCTGGATATTGCCCAGGGCTTTTTCCTCGATGGTCGTCAGGCCCCCGGCGATGTTGCCCTTGGTGGGCTGCGAGTCGGACAGGTCGCTGGTCTTGTGGCGGTTGATCATGTCCTGGTAGCGGTTGAACATGAACATGAAGCGCTCGCGCACCGCGTCGTTGGCGCAGCGGTCGGCCACGATTTTTTCGCCGCCGGTGATTTCCGAGGTTTCGCCGAAGCACAGGTAGTTGCCCAGCGGGTGCAGCTTGTCAAAAGCGTTGCCCACCGTGGGATTGGCGCCGCAACCCGAGGTGGTGTCGGACTCGCCGCATTTGGTGGAGACCCAGAGTTCGGAGATGCCGCAGACCTCGCGCTGCTTTTCGCTGGCCCACTGCACATACTCACGCGCCGCCCTGGAGGCCTTCATGATGGTCTCGTGGTCGCCGTGGCCCTCGATGCCGAAGCCGACCACCGGTTTGCCGGTGGTGGCGATGCCGTCGACGACTTTTTTGGTCCAGCCGTCTTCAATGCCTATCACCACCACGGCCGCGACGTTGGGGTTGCAGCCCGCGCCTATCAGCGTGCGAAAGTGCAGCTCCAGGTCGGCGCCGAACTGAAGCCGGCCGTAGGGATGCGGGATCGCCATGCAGCCCTTGATGTTGTGGGCCACGGCCTCGGCCGCCGCGTTCGACAGGTCGTCCAGCGGCAGGATGATGACGTGGTTGCGCACGCCGACGCGGCCGTTCTCGCGGCGATAGCCCAGAAATGTGGTGTCTTTGTTAATGACTGACATGGATATGTTCCTAGATGAATTGTTTGTTCCAGCAATCGACGTGGATCTGGCTTTGCCAGGCCACAGGCGATGCCCCCTTAGGGGGAGGCGGCCGCAGGCCGCTTCGGGGGGTTACCACCTCTTTGTTTTGATGTTATGGACGTGCGCATGCTGGCCCGCCTTGATGTTGGCGACGACCTTGCCCATGTCGATGCCGTACTTGAGCACCGTATCGCCGACGGCCATGTCCTTGAGCGCCACCTTGTGGCCAATGGGGATGTCCTGCTGGGCCTGCACATTGATCATGCGGTCCTCGTCCATGATCCAGCCGGTCATGGCGGTTCCGGCCTTTACACCTTCCACCACCACGACGGCCACGGTGTCTTTGGCGTCATGCAATACAAAATGAATCATGGGTTCTCCATCAAGGGGCTGGGTTGAATCGAGCCGCCAGTTTTATGGAGGGCCCGCACCTTGTCAATTCACTCATATATATGACTTGTACGACCCGCCCATCGGTGTTTCAATGGGCGCCGTGAACGCGAAAACCAGACCCACCTCCCTGCGCCCGCTGGCGGGCGGGGACACCATGCCGCTGTACCGCCAGGTCAAGCGCGAGCTGCAAAAACTCATTGAAGCCGGCCACTACGGTCCGGGTAAACCCCTGCCCAGCGAGGCTGAAATCGCCACCGGCCTGCAGGTCAGTGTGGGCACCTTGCGCCATGCGGTGGACGAACTGGTGCACGAGCACGTGCTACTGCGCCGCCAAGGCAAGGGCACGTTTGTGGCGCCGCACACCGATGCCCGTTTCATGTTCCAGTTTTTCCATGTGGAGCCGCGCTGGAATTTCGGCGACGACGATGAGGCGCGCGAGCGCGACTACCCCGAAATCGATTGCATCGCCTTCGCGCGCGAGCGGGCGACGGAAGCCGAGGCCGGCGCCTTGCGCATCAAGGCCGGCGAGCCGGTGTTCAGGGCCGAGAACCGGCTCGCGCTGCGCGGCCGCGTGGTGATGCACGACAGGCTGGCGATTTCGGCAGCGCTGTTTCGCAATCTCACCGAAAAGCGTTTTGTCGAAAGGCCCAGCACGATTTACGCGCTGTACCAGACCGACTTCGGCATCACCGTGCTGCGCGCGCAGGAGCGCGCGCGCGCGGCGGCGGCCGACAAAACCACGGCCCGCGTGTTGGGCGTGGCGGCCGGCGCGCCGGTGATGGAGGTGCACCGGCTGGCGCTGACCTTTGGCGACAAGCCGGTGGAGTATCGCGTGTCGACCATCAACACTCAGGCGCACGACTACGTCAGTGTGCTGTCCAAGAGAGCTTGAGCATGGACCTTGTTTTTTTACTGGAGAAGGCCAGGCTGGCCGGCATGGAAGCGGCCGCCCGCATCCAGCAAGCCCAGGCCGGCCTGAAACCGGCCGACGTGAGCCAGAAAGCGCCCGGCGATTGGGTCACGCGCTTTGACCGCGAAGTGGAGGAGGACCTGCAGGAAGCCCTGCAGCATGCGCTGCCGCAGGGCCGCTTTGTCGGCGAGGAGGGCGGCGGCGAGTTGACGGACGGCCCCACCTGGCTGGTGGACCCGATAGACGGCACGGCGAACTTCGCGCGCGGCTACCCGCAGTACGCGGTGGCTATCGCCCTCTGCGTGGGCCGGGAGCCGGTGCTGGGCGTAATCGTTGATCCTTCGCGCGATGAGGTCTTCACGGCCGCGACTGGGCTGGGCGCCCGGCTGAACGGGCGGCCCATCGCCTGCGCCGGCCCGCGCCTGCCGGGCCAGTGCCTGGTCGCTACGGTGTTCCCCAAACCCGGCGCGCCCTTCATGGACGACTACCTTGCCGAATTCGGCCGCGTGTTGAAAACCTTCGGCCAGGTGCGCCGCAGCGGCGCGATGGCGCTGGAGCTGGCCTATGTGGCGGCCGGCAGGGTAGACGCCTTCTGGGAGCGCGGCATGGGCGCCTGGGACGCGGCGGCAGGCGCCGTGCTGCTGCGCGAAGCCGGCGCCGTGATGCAGGCGATGGACGGCTTGCCGCTGCTGGAGAGCCGGATGCTGGTAGCCGGTAGCCCGGCAGGCGCCGCCCTGCTCGAGGGCGTACTCAAGCCCCATGACAAGCGCTCATGAGGCGGGGGCCTCACTCCACCACTTTTTTTGACATTTTTATTGGGTTCCGATGATTCACACATGGCGCTTGCAGCTGGCTTCCTTGAGCACGTATTTCCCGGGTGTGCTGGTGTGCATGGTGATCGCACTGGCGGCCACCTTTGTGTCCGAGCATTACGGCGGGCCGCAACTGCTGTACGCGCTGCTGATAGGCCTGGCCTTTCACTTTCTGAGCAGCCATCCGCAGGCGGCCAAGGGCATAGGTTTTTGCGGGCGTGTGGTGCTGCGTGTCGGCGTGGCGCTGCTGGGCGCGCGCATCACTTTTTCGCAGGTGGCCCAGTTGGGCCTGGGAACCGCGGCGGTCATCGTGCTGGCGGTGTTGCTCACGATAGGGCTGGGCGTGCTGCTGGCGCGCTGGCTCAAGTGTTCGCGCGACGAAGGCCTGCTCTCGGGCAGCGCCGTGGCCATTTGCGGGGCGTCGGCGGCGCTGGCGGTGTCTTCGGTGCTGCCGCAAACCAAAGAGAACGAGCGCTTCACGCTGCTGGCCGTCGTGGGCGTCACGGTGCTGTCGACGCTGGCCATGGTGGTCTATCCCTTCAGCCTGCAGGCCATAGGCCTGCTGCCGGGGCAGGCCGGCATCGTGCTGGGCGGCTCCATCCATGATGTGGCGCAGGTGGTGGCGGCCGGCATGATGCTGGGGCCGCAGGCCGGCGACACGGCGACGGTGGTCAAACTGTTCCGCGTCATGATGCTGATGCCGGTGGTGCTGGCGGTGGCCGTGATGTACCGCAAGCATCCGGCCGTGAAGGTGCCGGAAACCGAGGTGCCGCTGGTGCCCGGCTTTCTGCTGGCCTTTGTCGTGCTGGTGATGCTGGCCAGTGCCGGCCTCATCAGCCCGCCGCTGGTTCAGCTGGCCGGCGATGCCTCGCGCTGGATGCTGGTCACTGCCATTGCTGCCGCGGGTGTCAAGACCAGTTTTGAGGACCTGCTCAAGCTGGGCTGGAAGCCGGTGGCCATGCTGGTCACCGAGACCGTGTTTATCGTGGCCTTTGTGGTGGCCGCGGTGCTGCTGTTGCGCCTGGGCGGCGCCTGAGGAAAGCGCCTAACCCAGCAGGGCCTGCGCGAATTCGCGTGCGTTAAAGGTTTCCAGGTCTTCGAGCTGCTCGCCCACGCCGATGAAATACACCGACACGGGGCGCAGCGCCGGCGAGGCCAGCGCGCGTTCGCGGGCCCACAGCGCAATGGCCGCCAGCACGCCACCCTTGGCCGTGCCATCCAGCTTGGTCACGATAAGGCCGGTCAGTTGCAAAGTGTCGTCAAAGGCCTTGACCTGGGCCAGGGCGTTTTGCCCGGTGTTGCCGTCGATCACCAGCAATACTTCGTGCGGGGCCGTGGCCTCCGCCTTTTGCACCACGCGCTTGATCTTGCGCAGCTCTTCCATGAGGTGCAGCTGCGTGGGCAGGCGGCCGGCGGTATCGACCAGCACCACATCCTTGCCGCGCGCCTTGCCGGCGCTCACGGCGTCAAAGCTCACGGCAGCCGGGTCGCCCCCTTCCTGGCTCACGATCTCGACGGTGTTGCGGTCGGCCCAGACGCTGAGCTGCTCGCGCGCCGCCGCGCGAAAGGTGTCGGCCGCCGCGAGCAGCACCGAGGCACCCTCGGTGGCCAGGTGGCGTGTGAGCTTGCCGATGGAGGTGGTTTTGCCGGCGCCGTTCACGCCGGTGACCATGATCACGGTGGGCTGGTACTGGCCTATCACCAGCGGCTGCTCCAGCGGCTTGAGCAATTGCGCGATGGCGTCCACCAGCGCGTTCTTGACGGCCACGGGATGCGTCATGCCGCCTTCGCGTACGCGGCGCTTGACGTCGGCCAGCAGGTGTTCGGTGGCCTTGGTGCCCGCGTCGGCCATCAGCAGCGCGGTTTCAAGGTCTTCGTAAAGCGCGTCGTCGATGCGGCTGCCGGTGAACACCGTTGAAATGCTGGAGCCGGTCTTGCGCAGGCCGGCCTGCAGCTTGCTGAGCCAGCGCTCGCGTTCCGGCGGGACGGCGCCGGGTGCCGGCATGGCGATGGGGGTGACCAGCGCGCTGCCTATCAATCCACCCCCGGCGGGCGCCGGCGCGGGAACGGCGTCTGCCGCCGGCGCGGGCGACGCCGTGGAAGGCACGGCGGCGGGAGGGGGGGATTTTTTCTTGAAAAAACTGAACATTGGGTATGCTTGCGGAGTCCTAGTGGGCTGTTGCACCGTTGCGGGGCAACGTGCGGCGCCACCCATCTATTCTATGAAACACCCCAGACAAGCCCTTTTGACGCAGCCAGTACCCCTTTCCCGCCCCGTTTTCCGCCTTCCCCGCGCCCCGGCCGCCCTGCTGGCCTTGTGCCTGGGAGCCGCCGCTTTCGCCCAGGCACCCGCCCCGGCGCCGGTGGTGGAGAAGTTCACGCTGGCCAACGGCCTCACGGTGATTGTCAAACCCGACCACCGCGCGCCCACGGCGGCCCACATGCTGTGGGTGCGGGTAGGCTCCATGGACGAAGTGGACGGCACCTCGGGCGTGGCCCATGCGCTGGAACACATGATGTTCAAGGGCACAGCCACGGTAAAGCCCGGTGATTTTGCCAAGCGGGTTGCCGCGCTGGGCGGGCGCGACAATGCCTTCACCACCCGCGACTACACCGGCTATCACCAGCAGATTCCGGCCGGCAAGCTGGAGGAGGTGATGCGGCTGGAGGCCGACCGCTTTGCCCACATGCAGTGGCCTGACGAGGAATTCAAACGCGAGATCGAGGTGGTCAAGGAGGAGCGCCGCCTGCGCACCGAGGATTCGCCGCGCGCCATGCTCCACGAGCAGGGCACGGCCGTGACCTTCCTGGCCTCGCCTTACCGGCGCTCCGTCGTCGGCTGGATGAGCGACCTGGACGCCATGACGCCGGCCGACGTGCGTGATTTCTACCGGCGCTGGTATGTGCCGGCCAATGCGGCCGTGGTGGTGGCGGGTGACGTGGAAGTCGCCCAGGTCAGGAAACTCGCCGAGAAATACTACGGCGGCATCCCCGCGCGGCCTGTGCCCGAGCGCAAGCCCCGCACCGAGCCTGAGCAGGACGGCCCGCGCCGCCTGGATTACAAGGCCCCGGCCAGCCAGGCTTACGTGAGCATGTCCTTCAAGGTGCCCAAGCTGGAGCCAGCCGATCTCATGGACCCGGCCGCCGGCGCACCGGCCTCGCCGACGGCGGCGGGCAGCCGCGACGCGCTGGCCTTGACCGTGCTGGCCGCGGTGCTTGACGGCTATGGCGGCGCGCGCCTGGAGCGCGCCCTGGGGCAGGGCGACAACCGGCTGTCCGACGGCGCCGGGGCTTCCAACGGCCTGATGGGTCGCGGGCCGCAGCTGTTTGTACTGGACGGCGTTCCCGCGGACGGCAAGACCACGCAGCAGGTGGCCGAGGCTTTGCGCCGGGAAGTTGCCCTGGTGGCGCGCGAAGGCGTGAGCGAAGCGGAACTCAAGCGCGTCAAGACCCAGTGGGTGGCCGGCGAGATTTACAAGCTCGACTCCGTGTTCAGCCAGGCGCGCGAGCTGGGCTCCAACTGGATACAGGGCCTGCCGCTGGACGGCAGCGAACGCGTGATCGCCGGCCTGCGCCGCGTGACGGCCGCCGAAGTGCAGGCGGTGGCGGCCAAATATTTCGGCGACGACCAGATGACGCTGGTCACCTTGCTGCCCCAGCCCGCGGACCCCAATCGCAAACCCCGAAAGCCGGCGCTCCCCATTCGCCATGGCGACGGCTCCTGAACCCGATAAACCGAATCCCCATGACCATCGCCATGAAATACAGGGCCAAGCGCTCTCTTACCCACTGGGTTGCCGGCTTTATTGGCCTGTGCCTGCAGGCAACGGCCGGCGCGGCCATCCCCATCCAGCAGTGGACGCAGCCCGGCGGCGCGCAGGTGTACCTGGTCGAAAGCCCGGCCATCGCCATGCTCGACGTGCAGGTCGATTTTGACGCCGGCACCCGGCGCGACCCGGCCGCCCAGGCGGGCCTGGCGAGCATGACCATGACCATGCTGGACAAAGGCCTGGAAGCCAAAAACGGCGAACCCGCCATGGACGAGAATGCGCTCAGCGAGGCCTGGGCCGACCTGGGCGCGCAGTTCGGCGTCAGCGCCACGGGGGAGCGCCTGGGTTTTTCGCTGCGCTCCCTGACCGATCCCGAACTGCTCGACAAGGCCGTGGCGCTCGCGGCTCGCCAGATCGCGCAGCCGTCCTTTCCCGGCGCCATCTGGCAGCGTGAACGCGAGCGCATGGTGGCATCGCTCAAAGAGTCCTACACCCGGCCCGGCAGCATCATTGCCCGCGCCTACGCGAAGGCGGTGTACGGCACGCATCCCTACGGCTATGAGGTGACCGAAGCCACGCTGGCGCGCATCAGCATCGCCGACATGCGCGCTTTCTACAGCGCCGGCGTGGTGGCCTGCCGCGCGCGCATCAGCATGGTGGGCGCGGTGACGCGCGCGCAGGCCGATGCGATCGCGGCGCGCCTGCTGTCGCGCCTGCCGCAGGTGCCGTGCGCCAGCCTGCCACCCATGCCGCAGGTGCCCGAGGTGGCGCCGCTGGCCCAGGCCGAGGAAAAACGCATTCCCTTTGATTCGGCGCAGGCCCACGTGCTGATGGGCCAGCCCGGCTTCAAGCGCGACGACCCCGATTATTTCGCGCTGACCGTGGGCAACTACATCCTGGGCGGCGGTGGTTTTGCCTCGCGCCTGACGCGGGAAGTGCGTGAAAAGCGGGGGCTGACTTACGGCGTCTACAGCTATTTCTCGCCCGGCCTGCATGCCGGCAGCTTCACCGTGGGCCTGCAGACGCGGCCCGACCAGGCCGGCCAGGCGGTGGCGCTGGTGCGTGAGGTGGTCAAGGACTTTGTCGCCAAGGGCCCCACCGAGGCTGAACTGAAGGACGCCAAGGACAACCTGGTAGGCGGCTTTGCGCTGCGCATCGACAGCAACCGCAAGCTGCTGGACAACATCGCCAGCATTGCCTGGAACGGCCTGCCGCTCGATTATCTGGACACCTGGACGCAGCAAGTGGACAAGGTGACGGTGGCCGACATCAAGGCGGCCTTCGCGCGCAAGCTGCAGCCCGAGAAAATGGTGACCTTGATCCTGGGCGCCGCGCCATGAAATACACCGCATCCACCCCCGCCAAAACCGCCGGGGCAAAACCCAAAGGCGGCAAGGTGGTGGGCCGCAAGACCGTGCCCCCCGGCGAAATCCGCATCATCGGCGGCTTGTACAAACGCAGCAAGCTGCCGGTGCCCAGCAAGCCTGGCCTGCGTCCCACGCCCGATCGTGTGCGCGAAACGCTGTTCAACTGGCTGGGCCAGGACCTGACGGGCTGGCGCTGCATGGACGTGTTCGCCGGCACCGGCGCGCTGGGCTTTGAGGCCGCCTCGCGCGGCGCGGCCGACGTGCTGCTGTGCGAGCAGGACCCGGCTCTGGCGCTGCAGCTCAAGGCGGTGCAGGCCAGGCTCAAGGCCGATATGTGCCGCATCGAGCGCGGCGATGGGCTCAGCGCGCTCAAGCGGGTCGCCCCGGGCAGTCTGCAGCTGGTGCTGCTGGACCCTCCCTTTGAATCCACGCTTTTCGAATCCGCGCTGCAGGCCGCCGCGCGGGCCATAGGCCCGACCGGACTGGTGTACCTGGAGGCGCCCAAGCCCTGGAGCGACGAGGAACTGCAGTCCCTGGGCCTGCAGGTGCACCGCAGCGGCAAGGCTGGCGCCGTGCATTTCCATTTGCTGGCGGGATTGGGCGCCCTGGCGGCCTGAGAAGGCCTCAGCCTTGCCTGCCTCGTGGTTACAAGGGCCTAGAGGCAGGTTTCGGCGGCGGGGCGGGCATAATTCCAGCCATGGCCACCCCCCGCATTGCTGTCTATTCCGGCACGTTTGACCCCTTCACACTGGGCCATGATGACGTGGTGCGCCGCGCCGCGGGGCTGTTTGACCAGGTCGTCATCGCCGTGGCCGTGGCCCACCACAAAAAAACCCTGTTCACGCTGGAGCAGCGCGTGGCCCAGGTGAAGGCCGCGACCGAAGGCATTGCTGGCGTGAGCGTGCTGCCCTTTGACGGCCTGATCATGGATTTTTGCGCCGCGCAAAAGGCCTCGGCCGTGGTGCGCGGCATACGCAACATCACCGACTTTGACTACGAAGCGCAAATGGCGGCCATGAACCGCAAGCTGCGGCCGGAAGTGGAAACCGTGTTTTTGCTGCCCGATGCGTCCCTGCAATGCATCAGCAGCACGCTGGTGCGCGAGATCAGCAAGCTGGGCGGCGACGTCGCGCAGATGGTGAGCCCGGCGGTGGCGGCGGCCCTGGCGGCGGCGCACCGATCGGCAAAAGGGGGCTGACATGGCCTTGATGATCACCGACGAGTGCATCAACTGCGACGTCTGCGAGCCCGAATGCCCCAACCAGGCGATCTACCTGGGCAAGGAAATCTACGAGATCGACCCGCACAAATGCACCGAATGCGTGGGCCATTTCGACGAGCCGCAGTGCGTGCAGGTCTGCCCCGTGGCCTGCATTCCCATCAACCCGCAACACATCGAAACGCGGGAAACCCTGTGGGAAAAATACCAGCGCCTGCAGGCCGTCATTCCCATCATCACGGCTCGCTAGGCCGGTAAGGGCAGGGGATTGACCCTCAGTCTTCGGCGGCGGGCTCGACGGGTTTGCGTGGCGGCTTGGGCCGCGGCGGCGTGCTGGTGTGGATCATCATCGTGGCCTTTTCCATCTCGCCCTTGAGCAGCTCCGGCACGGCCTTGAGGCTGCGCGCGATGCAGTCCTCAATGGCGATGCGGTGTTCGGCCGAGGGCTTTTTCAGCACCCAGTTGACCACTTCGGCCTTGACGCCCGGGTGGCCCACGCCTATGCGCAGGCGCCAGTAGTCGGGCGTGCCCAGCTGCGCATGGATGTCGCGCAGGCCGTTGTGGCCGGCGTGGCTGCCGCCGAACTTGAGCTTGACCTGGCCGGGCACGATGTCCATCTCGTCGTGCGCCACCAGCACCTCTTCGGGCGCGACCTTGAAGAAACGGGCCAGCGCCGCCACCGATTTTCCCGACACATTCATAAAGGTCAGCGGCTTGAGCAGCCAGACGTTCTGGCCGTTCACCGTGATGCGGGCCACCTGGCCGTGGTAGCTTTTGTCCAGGCTGAGCGGCGCCTTGAGCTCGCGCGAGAGGGCGTCTATCCACCAGAAGCCGGCGTTGTGGCGCGTGGCCTCGTATTCAGGGCCGGGGTTGCCCAGGCCGACAAATAATTTGATCATTCGGAAATTTCCATAAATCCAATTCTAGGGCGCATGGCCGCGTTGCACGGTGCTCGGAATCCTCATGCACTGGAGTGCATCCCGGTGTCCTGTGCGCCGTGCGCCTTGCCCTGCATCCCTAGAATTGAATTTCTGGAAGTTTCCGTTCGGGGTAAGACTGGCAAAGAAAAACGGCCCTTGTCCCGCGAGAGGACAAGGGCCGTGGGCCTTTTCAGGCCTGCGCGCGAAGTGGATTACTTCTTGGCGGCAGGCTTGGCGGCGTCAGCCTTGGCGCCGGCTTTGGCTTCCTTGGCTGCAGCGGCCTTGGCGGCTTTCGGGTCCACCGGTGCGGCGGCGGCAGCGGCTGCTGCGGCATCGGCCTCGGCTTCTTCGGACACTGCGGACACCGACACCAGAACCGGGTTGTCCTGGCCCTTGGCGACAAACTTCACGCCCTTTGGCAGCGTGATGTCCTTGATGTGCAGCGGCGAACCCTTCTTCAGGCCCTTCAGGTCGACGGCGATGAATTCGGGGATGTCGGCCGGGAAGCAAGACACGGTCAATTCGGTGATCACGTGGTTGACCAGGCAGTTCTCAGTCTTGACGGCTGGAGACTCTTCTTCACCGCTGTAGTGCACGGGCACTTTGACGGTCATCTTGGTCTTGGCTTCCACGCGCTGGAAGTCGATGTGCAGGATCTGCTGCTTGTAGGGGTGCATTTGCAGGTCGCGCAGCAGAACTTTGTGTTCTTTGCCGGCCAGTTCCATCTCGAGGATGGAAGCATGGAATGCTTCTTTCTTGATGGCGTGGAACAGCGCGTTGTGATCGATTTCGATCAGCGTGGGTTCACCGGTGCCACCATAGACGATACCGGGCGTGCGGCCCGTGATGCGGAGACGGCGGCTCGCACCCGTGCCCTGCTTTGCGCGCTCAAAAGCGACGAATTTCATAATCAACTCCAATAAAGAACGGACCGCGACCAGTCTCGTTCTGCTTTAAAAAGCTGCCTCGAGCCGATGAACCGGTGAAGTCCCTGGACTTCGGGGTTCGCGGGTAAGGCAGCCGCTTTTTGTTTCAGATCAGAACAGGTTGTCCTGGTCCGAAAACAAACTCATGACCGACTCTCCCTTGGCGATGCGCTGTATGGTCTCAGCGATCAACGGCGCCACGGAGAGCTGGCGAATCTTCTTGCAGCCTTCGGCGTTCGGGCTCAGCGGAATGGTGTTGGTGATCACCACTTCATCGAGCGCGTCGCCCTTGGCGATGCGGTCTATGGCCGGGCCCGAAAAAATCGGGTGCGTGCAATAGGCGTAAACCTTCTTGGCGCCGCGCTCCTTGAGCACCTCGGCCGCCTTGACCAGCGTGCCGGCCGTGTCGATCATGTCGTCCATGATCACGCAGTTGCGGCCTTCGATGTCGCCGATCACGTGCATCACTTCCGACACGTTCGCCTTGGGGCGGCGTTTGTCGATGATGGCCATGTCGCAGCCCAGCTGCTTGGCCAGCGCCCGGGCGCGCACCACGCCGCCCACGTCGGGCGAGACGACCATCAGGTCGGCGTAGTTTTTCTGCCGCAAATCGCCCAGCAGCACCGGCGACGCATAAATGTTGTCGACCGGAATGTCGAAGAAGCCCTGTATCTGGTCGGCATGCAGGTCCATCGTCAGGACACGCGACACGCCCACGGCCTGCAGCATGTTGGCCACCACCTTGGCCGTGATGGGCACACGCGCCGAACGCGGGCGGCGGTCTTGCCGCGCATAGCCGAAATACGGGATCACCGCGGCGATGCGCTCGGCCGAAGCCCGCTTCAGCGCGTCGACCATGATCAGCAATTCCATCAGGTTGTCGTTGGTCGGCGCGCAGGTCGACTGCACCACGAACACATCGCGGGCCCGCACGTTTTGCTGGATCTCGACGGTGACTTCACCATCCGAAAAACGCCCCACGTGGGCCGCGCCCAGCGAAATACCCAGGTTCTGGGCAATCTCGGAGGCCATGCTCGGATTGGCATTGCCGGTAAAAACCATGAAATCGGGGTGGTGCGTTTGCATGTGGGGCCCAGCTGCTACAAGGACTTGAACGTGGCTGAAATTTCTGATCGAAGCAAAATACGCACGGGGACAACACGTTGCAAGAGGGGCTTGGCAGTGAGCGCCGCTTGCCTGGCGTGTTTCCAAAAACACACAGACCCGCCGATACACATCATGCGGGTCTGTCAGGAGTCACGCGGTCCCGCTCCGGGCGGGTCCGCAACACCGGGGCTGTGGCCCACAGTCTTAAATTTGGCAGGGGTGGAAGGATTCGAACCTGCGAATGCCGGAATCAAAATCCGGTGCCTTAACCAGCTTGGCGACACCCCTACACAGGACAGTTGTTGTTGCCAACAACAGACCTATAACTTATTCATTTATGGTCGCTTGGAAACACATTTCGAGAGCGGTTATTTTACCAACCGGCCAGGGGATGCGCTTCCAAATTACCGCATTTGCGGACTTTCCAGCCCTCGGGCAATCCTGAGGTATCCGGCAAATCTGCTTCGTGCGGCAGTTGCGCAAATACAGCACTTCCGGAGCCGGTCATGCGCCCTTGAAGATGTCTGCTTTTGAGCCAATCGAGCGATTGGCCTATCTGCGGGCACATCTCCTGCGCTACCGGCTGCAAGTCGTTGCGGCCGAATCCGAAATCAAAGGATTTCAACTGGCCTTCAGCATTTGCAGCAAAGCCTTGGATTGTAGCAGTTTCTGTGTCGCGTTTGAGCCCCGGGGCGCTGAAAATACCTTGGGTGGGCAGTCCGGCGGCCGGCTTGACCACCAGGAAATGGGCTGGCGGCAGGGCCAGCGGGGTGATTTTTTCGCCTATGCCCTCCACCCAGGCATGGCCGCCCGAGAGGAAAAAAGGCACGTCGGCGCCCAGCGACAGGGCCAGGGCTTGCAGTTCCTGGGGCGGCAGGCGCACGCCCCACAGCCGCTGCAGCGCCAGCAGGCAGCTGGCCGCATCCGAGGAGCCACCGCCCATGCCGGCCTGCGAGGGAATTCGCTTTTGCAGGCCGATATGCACGCCCAGCGAGGTGCCGCAGGCGGCTTGCAGCGCCCTGGCGGCGCGCACCGCCAGGTCGTCCGCGGGCAGGGCCTCTGCCGCCTGGCCGTCGGTTTCCAGATCCTCGCGGCTGATCCGGCCGTCGGTGCGCAGTTCAAGGTGCAGGGTGTCGCACCAGTCGATCAGCATGAAAACAGACTGCAGCAGGTGGTAGCCGTCGGGCCTGCGGCCGGTGATGTGCAAAAAAAGGTTGAGCTTGGCGGGCGCCGGCACGTCATAGAGGGCCTTGAGCGGTGGCATGGAAACGCTTGAAGTCATAAAAACACAAAAGCCGGTGCAAGGGCGCGGTGGCTACTGGTCGAGCACGACACGCAGGTCGGCCTGCGGCATTGGCTGGGATCTTTTGGCCGAAATGCGGCCGTCCTGGTAGCGAGAGAGGTCGGCCGACCAGCCGCTGGCGGCGGCATTGTCACCCCGCAGCCAGGCAAACAGCGCGCCCAGCGGCACGGCCGCGCCCGTGGCCTGGGCCATCAGCTCGTCAACGGAGGCAAAGCGCTGGACCTTGCCATTGCCCGAATCCAGCAGCGCCTCGCCGGGCGCCCAGCGCAGCACGCCCAGCACATTGCCCAGGGGGCTGACCAGCGAAAGCTCACCGTGTTCGGCCCCGCCCCTGAGCTCGAAGCTGGCTGAAAAAGACTGTGCCGGCTCGCTTTGTACCTGCAGGCTGATGCGGCCGGTCCAGAATTCGTTCCTGAGCCCGTCCTGGGCCGTGGCCCGGGGCGTTTGCGCGCAGCCGGCCAGAAAAAGTGCCGTGAAAAAGCCCGCAAAAACAAGGAACAGCCGGAGCCGGCGCGTAGGGAGGGTGGACGGCAAGGTCGGGGTTCCGGATTACAGCTTCACGCGCAGGCGCTTGAGCGTCTCTAGCAGTGTTTCGTTCTCGGGGTTGAGCAGCCGGCCTTCCTTCCAGATGGAGATGGCGCGGTCGCGCTGGCCCATGGCCCATAGCACTTCGCCGAAATGCGCCGCGATCTCGGCGTCGGGTTTGGCCTTGTAGGCCGCCTCGAAGATCTTCACGGCTTCGGCGTTGTTGCCCATGCGAAATTCCACCCAGCCCAGGCTGTCGCCGATAAACGGGTCGGAGGGGGCGAATTCCAGCGCCTTGCGGATCAAGTCGCGCGCCTCGGGCAGCCGCACGCTGCGATCGGCGAGCGAATAGCCCAGGGCGTTGTAGGCGTGGTGGTAGTCCGGCTTGAGCTGGATGACCTTGCGCAGCAGGCTTTCCATTTCGTCGAGCTTGCCCAGCTTTTCGGCCATCATGGCCTGGTCGTAGAGCAGCTCGGTTTCGTCTGGCGTCTTGGCCAGGGCCTGCGCCAGCACCTCGTGGGCCAGCTGGTACTGCTTGAATTCGCGCAACAGGGACACTTCGGCGTTGAGCTTGACCCTGGCCTCGGCCGCATTGCGCTCGGGCAGCTTGCGAATCAGTTGGCGGCCTTCTTCGAGCTTGCCCTGGCTGGCCAGGATGGACGCGCGCCGGGTCTGCGCCAGCGCCAGGTCGGAGGGATTGTCGATCTTGGCGAGCCAGCTTTCCGCCGCAGCGTAGTCCTTGCGTTTTTCCGCCAGTTGCGAGAGTGACAAATAGGCCTGCGCCAGGCCGCGGTTGCGTTCGCCCTCGGAGGTCTGCTGCTGAGCCAGGCCGACGTAGCGCTCGAGCGAGCTTTGCGCCTGCGCCAGCTGGTTGTCCTGCAGTTGCAGGGAACCGAGCACCAGCCAGCCCTCGGGCATGTCGGGTTTGTCGCGCGTCACGATTTGCAACTGGGCGGAGGCCTCGGCATAACGCTGGGCATCCAGCAGGGCGCGGGCATAACCCATCCTGATTTCAGGCAGGGCCTTGGGGTTGCCTTCGAAATAGCCGCGCACCACGCCTTCGGCTTCGGGCATCTTGGGGTCCATCAACTCGAGCGCCACCAGGGCCGGGCCTTCGGCACGCGGCGCGGCGGCCTGGCCTCGCCTGGCAGCGGCCAGCGCGCCGTTGGTGTCCCCCGCGGCCAGGCGCATGCGGCCCACCGCCGTCCAGGCAGCGCCGGCGGTGGCGGGTGTGCCCAGGTAGTCGGCAAGCGCTTCTTCCACCACGGTGCTGGCCAGTTTTTTGTCCGCCACGCGGGCATAGACGCGCGGCACCGCGCTCAGGACGGCGGGCCGTTCCACATCCGGGGCCAGCTTGATTTCGGTTTGCAGCGGCTCCACCGTGTCGGCGATCCGGTTGAGCGCCACCAGGATCTGCAGGACGTAGCGGTTGGCCTCGCGCGAGGTCGGCTGGTCCTGCTTCCAGGCGCGGGCCGATTGCAGGGCCGCGTCGCCCGAGCGCGACTGCAGGGCGATGTCGGTGGCGCGCTGGTAAAGCTGCGCGTCGCCGGTTTTGCGGGCAGCGTCCAGCATGAGGGCGAAACCCGCGGCGGGCTCGCCGTCCTGCAGGGTCATTTCGCCGACCAGCAACTGGTAGAACAACGCGCTGTCCAGAAGGGAAGACGGTGCGGCCTCCTGCACTGCCTTGGCCTCGCCCAGCGTGGCGGGGGCCGCGGACACAGGGTCGTCGGTCTGCGCCAGCGCCAAGGGGACGACAAACCACAGGCCGCTGAGGGCAAGGCCGGCAAGGCCAGTTTTTTTCTTCATCGAACCATGATAATTGATGCTCCCTCGCGGCGCTCCCGCTTTACCCGGCTGTCATGAAAGCTTTTGTGCCGGCCCCGCGTTGCTGTCAATTACCTTGCGCCTGCGGACCGGCGCCCCCAGCTGCAAAACCTATGCCTGAACTGCCGGAAGTCGAAGTCACCCGCCTGAGCTTTGCGGACCGCATTGCGGGCGCGTGCATAGAGCGCGTCGAAATGGGTAAACCCCTGCGCTGGCCGCTTGGCTGCCAGCCGCGCCAGCTTGTGGGCCGGCAGGTGCTGGCGGTTCGCCGGCGCGGCAAATACCTGCTGGTGGACCTGAGCGACGGCCTGCTGCTGATTCACCTGGGCATGTCCGGCAGTGTGAGTTTTGGCACCGGCTTTCCCGCGCCGGGCAAGCACGACCACTTCGAGATGGTCACCAGCCTGGGAACCCTGAGGCTTAACGATCCGCGCCGTTTTGGTGCAGTGGTCTATGCCAGCGATGAAAATTCCCCGGCCGCCCAAAAGCTGCTGGGCCGCCTGGGCGTGGAGCCGCTCAGCGAGGCTTTCGACGCGGCCGGCTTTCACCAGGCGCTCAAACTGCGGCAGACGCCCATCAAACAGCTGCTGCTGGGCGGGGAGGCGGTGGTGGGCGTCGGCAATATTTACGCTTCGGAGGCCTTGTTCCTGGCGGGCATACGCCCCACCACGCGGGCCAGCCGCATCAGCAAGCCGCGCGCGGCGTTGCTCCACGCGGCCATACGCCAGGTGCTGGCGCAGGCTGTTACAAAGGGCGGCAGTACCTTGCGGGACTTCTCGAATGCCTGGGGCGAATCGGGCTATTTCCAGCTGGAGGCCATGGTTTACGACCGGGCCGGCCAGCCTTGCCGGGTCTGCGCAGCGCCCATTAAAAGCATGCGCCAGGGCCAGCGTTCCACTTTTTATTGCGCGACCTGCCAGAAACCTTGAACCTGGGTCCGTAGTCGCGCCAATAGGCCTTTCGGGGCTGCGATGCTATATTGACCGACCACACTTAACGGAAGACCGATGTCTTTTAACGAACAATTTGACCAGCATGGCCAGTGGCGGCGCGAATTTGCGCTTCGCCTGAAGCTGCTTGCTGAGTGGATGAAAGACCATGACCTGCTCGACGCTGCCGTCGAGGAGCGCCTGCAGCGGCTGGAGTCGCAGGTGCGTTCCGACAAGGTGATGGTGGCTTTTGTGGCGGAATTCTCGCGCGGCAAGTCCGAACTGATCAATGCGATCTTTTTCGCCGGCTACGGCCGCCGCATCATGCCGGCAAGCGCCGGCCGCACCACCATGTGCCCGACCGAACTCGGTTACGACGCGGACGTGCCGCCCTGCCTGCGCCTGCTGCCCATAGAGACGCGGCTGCAAAAACAGGCGCTGATGGAATGGCGCTCGGCGCCCGAGAAGTGGACCCGGCTGGACCTGGACGTCAACGACCCCGCGCAATTGGCCCAGGCACTGGAAAAAGTCGCCGAAGTGCGGCACGTCACCAAGGACGAGGCGCGCGCGCTCGGCTTCTGGCACGACAACAGCCCTGACGACAACCCTCTGGCCGGCTCCGACGGCCTGATCGAAGTGCCCAAGTGGCGCCACGCGCTCATCAATATCGCGCATCCGCTGCTCAAGCAGGGCCTGGTGATCCTCGACACCCCCGGCCTGAACGCCATAGGCGCCGAACCCGAACTGACCGTGAGCCTGATTCCCCAGGCGCATGCCGTGGTGTTCATCCTGGCAGCAGACACCGGTGTCACCAAATCCGACCTGTCGATCTGGCGCGAGCACCTGATCACCGAGGGCGAAGGCAGCGACGCCCGCCTGGTGGTGCTCAACAAGATAGACACGCTCTGGGATGCGCTGAGCACGCCTGAGCAGGTCAAGGCGCAGATCGACCGGCAACGCGCGACCTCGGCCGAAATCCTCGGCCTGCCCGAGTCCCAGGTCATTCCCGTCTCGGCCCAGAAGGGCCTGGTGGCCAAGGTGACCCGCGACAAGGCCTTGCTGGAGGCCAGCCACCTGCCGGCGCTTGAAGCGGCGCTGGGCCAGGGCGTGATGGGGCAGCGCCAGAAAATCCTGCGCTCGGCGGTGGCCGCCGGCATCGGCGAGCTCAGGACGGAGGCCGGCCGTGCCATGCACATACGCCGGCGCGACCTGGCCGAGCAGATGATCGAGCTGCGCGGCCTGCGCGGCAAAAACGTGTCGGTGATCAAGCACATGCGCAGCCGCATCGAGCAGGAGCAGGCCGAGTTCGACACCAGCGGCTCCAAGATTCACGCGGTGCGCTCGGTGCACCTCAAGATGCTGCGCGACCTGTTCAACCTGCTCAGCACGCCTACCCTCAAGGCTGAACTGGCCGAGCTCACGAACGCGCTGAAACAGCCGGGCATCAAGCTGGGCGTCAAAAAAGCCTATGGGCAGACCTTCTCGCGCCTGCGCGAGGGCCTGCAGAAGTCCCAGGTTCTGAGCGGCGAAATCCAGTCCATGCTGACCGCGTCCTTTCGCCAGCTCAATTCCGAATTCAGCTTTTCGCTGCAGGCGCCCAAGGAGCCGGAGCTGATCCGCTACGAACACGACCTCGAGCAGATAGAGCGCAGCCATCTGCAGTATCTCGGGCTCGGCAATGTGATCAAGCTGTCGCAAGCGGACTTTTCCGAGCGCCTGGTGCGCGCGCTGGCCACGCGCCTGCGCGTGGTTTATGAAACCGCGCTGGGCGAGGTCGAGCTCTGGAACAAATCGGCGGCGTCACAGCTGGACGCCCAGCTGCGCGAGCGGCGCCGCAATTTCGGGCGCAGGCTGGAGGCGATTGAGCGCATCCAGCAGGCCGCATCGGGCCTGGACGAGCGCATCGCCGAGATCGACGAGCAGGAAGGCGTGCTCAATGAGCTGGACACCAAGCTCACCGAGCTGACCGCGCACCTGATGGGCGGCCCCTCGGCGCAGGACAAGGCGCAGGGCGCCGCCGCGGCCGCCAGGAATGCGGCCCTGCCCGAGGCAGCCTGAGCCTTGCCTGCTGGTTTTTCCGCGGAAATCGTCCGCTGGCAAAGCACTCACGGGCGCAACAGCCTGCCCTGGCAGAACACGCGCGATCCCTATCGCGTATGGCTGTCCGAAATCATGCTGCAGCAGACCCAGGTCGCGACCGTGCTCGATTACTACGCGCGATTCCTGCAGCGCTTCCCCACGGTCGCCCAATTGGCCGCCGCGAGCGAAGATGAAGTACTGGGCCTGTGGAGCGGGCTGGGCTATTACAGCCGCGCGCGCAACCTGCACCGCTGCGCAAAAGACGTGGTGGCCCTGCACGGCGGGCAATTTCCGGGCACGGCGGAGCAGCTCCAGACCCTGCCCGGCATAGGCCGTTCGACAGCGGCCGCGATTGCCTCCTTCTGTTTCGGCGAGCGTGTCGCCATCCTGGACGGCAACGTCAAGCGGGTGCTCACGCGGGTGCTGGGTTTTTCCGCCGACCTGGCCCAAAGCGCCAATGAAAAAGCGCTGTGGAACCTGGCGACGGAGCTGCTGCCCAAGCGAAACCTTTCCGAAGCCATGCCGCGCTACACCCAGGGGCTGATGGATCTGGGCGCGTCGATCTGCGCCGGGCGCCAGCCGCAGTGCCTGCTGTGCCCCGTCCAGAAGCTGTGCCGCGGTTTTGCCGAGGGTGAGCCCGGAAAATACCCCGTCAAGACCCGCAAGCTCAAGCGCAGCGCCCAGGGTCTGAGCCTGCTGTGGGCGCAGCGGCCCGACGGTTCCGTCTGGCTTGAAAGGCGCCCGGGTCGGGGTGTCTGGGGCGGGTTGTATTGCCTGCCGGTGTTCGACAGCGATGACGAACTCAAGGCGGTGCTGCCGGCTTCGCTGCAATCCCGGCTCGACCCGCTACCGCAGTTTGTCCATGTGCTGACCCACAAGGATTTGTATTTGTCGCCGTGGGTGGCGGGCTTTGGCGCCGGCCAGGCCCTGCCCAAGGCCATGGTGTCGGAGGAGCGGCCGGGCGCCTGGTTCAGCCCCGATGCCTGGCCCGGCCTGGGCCTGCCCGCGCCCATACGCAAGCTGCTCGCGCAGGACGCCTGACGCCCCTAGCCGGCGTCCAGTTCGCGGTGCCGCTTCAGCGTGCGCCAGTGCGGGCTGAAGGTCACCGCCAGTTCTTCAACCAGGTAGACCGAGCGGTGCTGGCCGCCGGTGCAGCCTATGGCAACCGTCACATAGCTGCGGTGGTCGCGTACCAGCGCATTCAGCCAGTGCTTGAGGAATTGCTCGATGTGGCTGAACATTTCACCGACTTCGGCATGCCCCCTGAGGTAGTCCGCCACCGGCTGGTCCCGTCCCGTCAGCTCGCGCAGGCCTGACTCATAGTGCGGGTTGGGCAGCATGCGCACGTCGAACACATAGTCGGCGTCCAGCGGCACGCCGCGCTTGAACGCGAAGGATTCAAACACCAGCGTCAGCTGCGTGATGGGTGCGGAGATCAGCGATTTCACGTAACCCTGCAGCTGCGACGACCGGATCATGCTGGTGTCCAGCACATGGGCCTGCTCGCGCATTTCACCGAGCAGCTCGCGCTCCAGTTCGATGGCGTCCACCAGCGCGCGGTGCTGGTCGGAGGCGTCTATGCGCGACAGCGGATGCAGCCGGCGCGTCTCCGAAAATCGGCGCACCAGGGTTTCGGTGTTGGCGTCCAGGAACAGCGACTGCACCACCACGCCGGATTCGCGCAGCTGGCGCAGCTGCTGGGGCACCAGCGGCAGCGAGGTGGCGCTGCGCACGTCCATGGCAATCGCCACCTTTTGCGCGCCGTGCTGCTGCTCCAGCGCGACGAAGGGCGTGAGCAGTTCCGGGGGCAGGTTGTCGACGCAGTAATAACCGGCGTCCTCCAGCGCATGCAGGGCCACGGATTTACCCGAGCCCGACATGCCGGTGATGAGGACCATTTCCAGCGCCGCCATCACTGCCCCAGCATTTCCTTGGCATGGGCCAGCGTGGTGCCGGAGAGGCGCTCGCCGCCCAGCATGCGGGCGATTTCGGCCACGCGCTGTTCGCCGTTGACATGGTCCACGGCGCTCAGGGTGACGCCGTTTTCGGCGCGCTTGGCCACCACCAGGTGCTGGTCGGCGCAGGCCGCCACCTGGGGCAAATGGGTGACGGCCATGACCTGGCGGTCCTTGCCCAGCTGCTTCATCAGGCGGCCCACGGTTTCGGCGACGGCGCCGCCCACGCCCGAATCCACCTCGTCAAAAATCAGGGTTTCGGCCTGCCCGAGCTGGCTGGTGGTGACGGCAATGGCCAGCGCGATGCGCGACAGCTCGCCGCCCGAGGCCACCTTGCCGACCGGGCGCGGCGTGCTGCCGGCGTGGCCGGCCACCAGGAACTCGGCCTGTTCGAGGCCGTGCTGGGCGGGTTGCTCCAGTTTGGCCAGCGCCACGTCGAATTTGCCGCCCTGCATGCCCAGCCCCTGCATGGCCTGGGTGATGGCCTTGGCGAGTTTGGGCGCGGCCTTGCCGCGGGCCTTGGACACCTGGCCGGCTTCCTCGAGGTAGGCGGCCTTGGCCTGGGCCTCGTTCTTTTCCAGCTGGGCCAGGTCGGCCGCGGCATTGAGTTTTTGCAGCTCGGCCTGCCAGGAGGCCAGCAATTCCGGCAGCTCGGCCGGCGTGCGTTTGTAGCGGCGCGCCAGGCTGACCCACAGCGACAGCCGCTCGTCCAGTTCGGCCAGGCGCTGCGGCTCGAGTTCGGCATGGCGGGCATAGCCGTTGAGCGAGTGCACGGTGTCTTCCATCTGCGCCAGCGCGCCGTTCAGGACCTCGATCATGGCCTTGAATTCGGGCTCTATGTGTTCCTGGTTATGCAGTGCGGTGATCGCGCGGCCCAGCAGCGCGTTGGCGTTGTCGTCGGACTCCTGCAGGGCGTCGACGGCGGTCTGCACCGCATCGCGCAGGGCCTGGGCATTCGACAGGCGCCCGTGCTGGGCATTGAGTTCATCCCACTCCTCGGCGCCGGGCGCGAGCTTGTCCACTTCGCCGATCTGCCAGGCCAGGCGCTCGCGTTCACGCTGCAGGCTGTCCTGGGCGTCGCGCGCTTCCACCAAGATCTTTTGCGCCAGGCGCCACTGCTGCCAGCGGCGCGAGAGTTCGTCCGTGGAAACGTCCGCATAAGAGTCCAGCAGGCCGCGCACCGCGTCGGGGCGCGTCAGGCTTTGCCAGGCATGCTGGCCGTGGATGTCGACCAGCTGGTCGGCGATCTCCTTGAGCTGGGTGGCGGTGGCCGCGCTGCCGTTGATCCAGGCGCGGCTTTTGCCCTGCGCGTCTACCGTGCGGCGCAGCAGCAGGGTGTCGCCGCCGTCGAAGCCGGCCTGTTCCAGCCAGGGGGCCAGGCTGTGGGGGCTGTCGAATTCGGCGCTGATCTCGCAGCGCGTCGCGCCTTCGCGCACCACGCCGGCATCGGCGCGCGCGCCCAGCGCCAGTTGCAGCGCGTCGATCAGGATGGATTTGCCGGCGCCGGTTTCACCGGTGAGCACCGTGAATCCGCCGGACAGGTCCAGTTCGAGTTCGTGGACGATGACAAAATCGCGAAGCGAGATGCTTTTGAGGCTCATAAGGTGGATACGGGCCGGTCAGGCCCCGCCTTCATTCCAGTGGAGTTTTTTGCGCAAGGTGTCAAAGTAGCTCCAGCCCTTGGGATGGAGAAAACGCATCTGGTGCTCCGAACGCCTGACGGTGATGCGGTCGCCGTGCAGCAGGCTGGCCAGCGACTGCATGTCGAAATTGGCGCTGGCGTCCCGGCCGGCGACGATTTCAATCGTGATCTCGCCCGAGTCTGACAGCACGATGGGCCGGTTCGACAGGGTGTGCGGCGCAATCGGCGCCAACACCCAGCCGGCAATCGAGGGGTGCAGCAGCGGGCCGCCGGCCGACAGCGCATAGGCCGTGGAGCCGGTGGGCGAGGCGATGATCAGGCCGTCGGCGCGCTGGTTGGCCACGAAGCGGCCGTCCACCTCCACGCGAAGCTCCACCATGCCGGCGGTCGCCCCGCGGTTGACCACCACGTCGTTCATGGCGGTGGCGCTGAAGACGCAGCGGCCGTCGCGCACCACCTTGGCCTGCATCATCCAGCGGCGGTCTTCCTCGTACTCGCCGCGCAGCATGGGGATCAGCGTGGCCTGGTAGCCCTCAAAGGCGATGTCCGTGATGAAGCCGAGCCGGCCCTGGTTGATGCCCACCAGCGGGATGCCGAACTGCGCCAGCAGCCGGCCTATGCCCAGCATGGTGCCGTCGCCGCCGACCACCAGGGCCAGGTCGCACTGGGCGCCTATGCCGGCCGCGTCCAGCGTCGGGAATTGCGTGAGGCCGGTGTTGCTGGCGGTGTCCTGCTCTATCGCCACCTCGCAGCCCTGGGTGCCCAGGAAATGCGCGATATCCTCCAGCGCCGACCGGGAACCTTGCGCGTGGTACTTGCCGATCAGGGCGACATGGCGGAATTGCGACTTCATCGGCAAATTACATCACAACATCCGGCCCAGGCTTCGTAGAATGTCGGCATGCTTGATGATCGTGCGCGGTTGCTTCTCAAGGCGCTGGTGGAGCGCTACATTGCCGACGGGCAACCGGTGGGTTCGCGCACGCTGTCCAAGGCCTCGGGTCTGGAGCTGTCTCCCGCCACCATCCGCAATGTCATGAGCGACCTTGAGGAGCTCGGCCTGATCGTCAGCCCGCACACCTCGGCCGGCCGTATTCCCACGGCGCGCGGCTACCGCCTCTTCGTCGACACCATGCTGACCACGCAGCGCGACCCGTTCCCCGCCGCCGGCCAGATAGGTGCGCCCCGGCTCGCGCCCGACCAGCCGCAGAAGGTGCTCAGCAACGCGGCGCACATGCTGTCCAGCCTGTCGCAGTTCGTCGGCGTGGTCATGGCGCCGCGCCGGACCTCGGTGTTTCGCCATATCGAGTTTTTGCGCCTGTCGGAAAAACGCTTCCTGGTGATCATCGTGTCGCCCGACGGCGACGTGCAGAACCGGGTCATCTTCACCGAAGCCGACTACACCCAGTCGCAGCTCGTGGAGGCGGCCAATTTCCTCAATTCGCACTACGCCGGCATGGCCATCGAGGAAGTGCGCGAGCGCCTGAAAAACGAAGTCGAGGCGCTGCGCGGCGAGATCGCCACCCTGATGCAGGCCGCGGTCAAGGTCAGTTCCGAGGCCATCGAATCGCGCGACGAGGTCGTGATCTCCGGCGAACGCAACCTGCTGGCCGTCAGCGATTTCTCCGGCGACATGGGCAACCTGCGCAAGCTGTTCGACCTCTTCGAGCAAAAAGCGCAGCTGATGCGCCTGCTCGACGTGTCCAGCCGCGCCGAAGGCGTTCGCATCTACATAGGCGGCGAAAGCCAGGTCGTTCCCTACCAGGAGCTGTCGGTGGTGACAGCGCCCTATGAGGTCGACGGCCAGGTCGTGGGCACGCTGGGCGTCATAGGCCCCATGCGCATGCCCTACGAAAAAATGATCCAGATTGTCGATATCACCTCCAAACTGGTCAGCACCGCCCTCAGCCACAGCAAGTAGGCCCGGGAACCGGCCCCGGACGCCCTTACAATCTCCCTCTTGTGTGGGGCGTTAGCTCAGTTGGTTAGAGCAGAGGACTCATAATCCTTTGGTCGAGTGTTCAAGTCACTCACGCCCTACCATTTAAATAAGCTATAATTTGAGGCTTAGCGGCTGTAGCTCAGTTGGATAGAGTACTTGGCTACGAACCAAGGGGTCGTGGGTTCAATTCCTGCCAGCCGCACCACTTTCATTAGTGATTTCAATAGCTTAGAGGCTCACCCCTCTAGGCTATTTTTCTTTCTGCCTGGGGTTTAGTGGTTTTCCTGGGGCCGGGCGGCGCCGTATGGGCTGTACGGCCGGCGGGTGCTCCGCTATTCTGGATGCTCATTCCGGAGGAGAGACATGGAAGCACTGAAGGTCGAGGACCACGGCGAGTGGCTCAGTTTTGGGATTTCGCATGCGGGCCAGGCGATTCCCGTGAAAATTTCACGCGAGGTGATGCAGGAATTTTTCGGCGCCGCGCCGGGAGACTCCCTGAAAAAAGCCTATGAGCTGGATGCCGAGATGATCCATGCCCGGGCCGCCGACCTCGTCGTGGCGGGCACGAGCTACACGCCTGACAATCCCCTGGTCCTGAGGATGGAAGATTTTTAGGGGCATTCGCGGCTGGCGGCCATGAATGCTAAGGTGGCCGGAGCATGAACAAAGCCTTTACCAAAGAAACCGACGAGCCCGAGGACGACGAGCCCGCGCTCGCGCCCCTGCCCGGCGGGGGCAAAAACTACATCACGCCGCAGGGCTACGAGCGCCTGCGCGGCGAGTTGCTGGACCTGATAGACAACGAGCGACCCAAGATGGTCGAGATTGTTCACTGGGCCGCCAGCAACGGCGACCGCTCGGAGAACGGCGACTACCACTACGGCAAAAAGCGCCTGCGCGAAATCGACAGGCGCATCCGCTTCCTGACAAAAAGGCTGGAAATCGCGGAAGTCAGCAATCCCTCCATCCACCACGGCAGCGACCAGGCCTTCTTCGGTGCCACCGTGACCTATGCCGATGACGAGGGCGTCGAGCGCGTCGTGACCATACTCGGGATCGACGAGGCCAACAGCGCCCTGGGGCAGATCAGCTGGATATCGCCCGTAGCCAGGGCGCTGCTCAAGTCGCGCGTGGGCGATGAGGTCAGCCTGGTGACGCCACAAGGCGTGCAGACGCTGGAAGTGCTCAAGGTGGACTACCCGGCGCCCGATGGGCGCATGGCCGGCTAACTGCCCCTAAGAGCCGTTCTAACCGGTTGATTTGGCGCGCTGAACCCTCAGGACTGAGGGCGTGCGCTTGACGCTGCGCAAGGCCGAGGCCAGGTGGACGCGGTCGCGCACCGCCACGCCAAAGCGCAGGTCGGTCGCGTCGTGCGAAGGTTCCTGCTCCATGTCGACGTGGGTGATGTCGGCTTCGGCGCTGGCCAGCGCGGCCGCCACCCTGGCCAGCACGCCCTTGCCGTTGGACACCGTCACCAGCAGGTTGGTCTCAAAAGTGCGCACCGGTTCGTCCGACCAGTCGACCGCGATGAAGCGCTCACTGTCGCGGTGCTGCAGGCGCTTGGCGACGGCGCAGTCGTCGGTGTGTATCACCAGGCCCTCGCCGCGGCCCAGGTAGCCGACGATGCCGTCGCCCGGGATGGGCCGGCAGCAGGGCGCGAACTGCACCGAGGCGCCTTCGCTGCCGTCTATCACCAGGCCGCCTTGCGACACCGACTCGTGGGCGGTGTAGCGCTCGCGGCTCATCAAGAGCGCATTGGGTTTTTCGCCGGTCTCGGCCAGCAGGGTCACGATGCGCTTGGCGACCATGCTGGCGATCCGTTTGCCCAGGCCGATGTCGGTCAGCAGGTCGGCGCGCGAGCGGTTGCCGGTAAAACGCAGGATTTTTTCCCAGGTGGCGTGGTGGGCCTCGTCGTCCTCGGGCAGGCGCTCGCGCTCTATGCCCTCGGCGCGTAGCGCCTGGGCCAGCATTTTTTCGCCCAGGTCCTGCGACTCCGACAGCGCCATGGTCTTGAGGTGGTGGCGAATCTTGGAACGCGCCTTGCCCGTGCGCACAAAGCCCAGCCAGCCCGGATTCGGGCTGGAAACCGAGGCCGTGATGATCTCGATCACGTCGCCGTTGTGCAGCTCGGAGCGCAGCGGCACCTGCTCGCCGTTGACCTTGGCGGCCACGGCGCGGTGGCCCACGTCGCTGTGGATGGCGTAGGCGAAGTCGACGATGGTGGCGCCGCGCGGCATGGCCATGATCTGGCTTTTCGGCGTGAACACATACACCGCCTCGGGGAACAGGTCGATCTTGACGTGGTCCCAGAACTCGGCGGCATCGCGCGTTTCCTGCTGGATATCGAGCAGCGACTGCAGCCACTGCGTGCCCAGGCGCTGCGAGGCATCGCTGTCCGGGTCGGTGGCCTTGTAGAGCCAGTGAGCCGCCACGCCGGACTCGGCCACTACATGCATGGCCTCGGTGCGCATCTGGAACTCGATGTTGGTGCCGAAAGGGCCGACCAGCGTTGTGTGCAGCGACTGGTAGCCGTTGATCTTGGGAATCGCGATGTAGTCCTTGAACTTGCCGGGCAGCGGCTTGTAGAGCTGGTGCAGCACGCCCATGGCCGTGTAGCAGGCGGTCAGGTCCTTCACGATCACGCGAAAGCCGTAGAGGTCGGTGACCTGGGCGAAGGACAGGTGTTTTTCGTCCATCTTGCGGTAGATGGAGTACAGCGTCTTTTCGCGCCCCGAGATGACCACCGGCACCTGTGCATTGGAAAAGGCCGATTCGACCTCGCCCTGCACCCGCTTGATCACGTCGCGGCGGCGGCCGCGCGCCTTTTGCAGGGCCTTGGTCAGGGTGGCGTAGCGCCAGGGGTGCAGGTGCTGGAAGGAGAGGTCCTGCAGTTCGCGGTAGGTCGTGTTCAGGCCCAAGCGGTGGGCGATGGGTGCGTAGATGTCCAGGGTTTCACGCGAGATGCGCGTCCACTTGGCGCGCGGCACGTCGCCCAGCGTGCGCATGTTGTGGGTGCGGTCGGCCAGCTTGATCAGGATGACCCGGACGTCGCGCGCCATGGCCAGCAGCATCTTGCGAAAGGACTCGGCCTGGTTTTCCTCGCGGGTGTTGAATTCCAGCTTTTCGAGCTTGGTCAGCCCGTCCACCAGCTCGGCCACCGGGGCGCCGAAGCGGTCTATCAACTCGGGTTTGGTGACGCCGCAGTCTTCAATCGCATCGTGCAGCAGGGCCGCCATCAGGGCCTGCGCATCGAGCTTCCATTCGGCGCACTGCTGCGCCACGGCGATCGGATGGGTGATGTAGGGCTCGCCGCTGTTGCGCAACTGGCCCAGGTGGGCCTCGTCGGCAAAACGGTAGGCGCGGCGGACATTGTCGATGTCGGCGGCGCTCATATAGTCCAGCCTGGCCGTGAGCGCGGCAAAACTCGCGGCCGCGGCATTGGCGGCGGCCGGGGTCGATTTGCTGGCAACAACAGGCGAAAGCATGGCGCTCATGCCTTAAATGTATCGCGGCATGAAAAAAACGTGAAAAAAATGGACTTTAACGACCTGAAAATGAAAAAAGCACCGATATTCGGTGCTTTTTGCGAAGCTGAATGGTGTCTCAGGTGGGGACTTTTTTCAGCATTTCCAGGCCGATCTTGCCTTCGGCGATTTCGCGCAGGGCGGTCACGCCGGGCTTGTTCTTGCTTTCGATCTTGGGGGCATGGCCCTGGCTGAGCATGCGCGCGCGGTAGGTGGCGGCCAGCACCAGCTGGAAGCGGTTCGGGATTTTCTCGAGGCAATCTTCGACGGTAATGCGGGCCATGGTGATCTCCGGTGTGATCGATAAGGGAAAAAGCGCTGAAATCAGGGAATTTGAAGGGCCTGGAAGGTCTCGGCACGGGCGCGCCGCTGGGCCGAAAACTTGAGCCTCTGGGCATGCACAATGGTTTTCAGGTCGAAAACCGCCCGCTCAAACAACTCGTTGATTATAACGAAGTCGAATTCCCGGGCCTGGGCCATCTCCAGGGCGGCATTCTTGAGCCGCAATTCGATGACCTCAGGGCTGTCCTCGCCGCGCCGCTGCAGGCGGGAGCGCAATTCTTCCCAGCTGGGCGGCAGGATGAAGATCAGCACCGCATTGGAAAAAATCCGCTTGATGTTGATGGCACCCTGGAAGTCGATTTCCAGGATCACGTCGGCGCCGTGGGCCACCCGCTCTTCAATGGTCTGGCGCGAGGTGCCGTAGCGGTGGCCGTGCACATGGGCCCATTCCAGGAAGGCGTCGCGCGCCACCATGCCGTCGAATTCCTCGGGTGACAGGAAAAAGTACTCCCTGCCGTGTTTTTCCTGGCCGCGCGGTGGGCGGGTGGTGTGCGACACCGAGGGCTGGATACCTGAATCCAGTTCCATCAAGGCCTTGACCAGGCTGGATTTGCCCGCCCCGCTGGGGGCGGCCACGACAAATAGGTTTCCGGGATAGTCCATGCGTTCGGGGCGGTGAGTGCTTATATATATGAGGGGGTGGCCGGGGGCTATTCGATGTTCTGGACCTGCTCGCGGATCTGCTCGATCAGCACCTTCATGTCCACCGAAATACGGGTCAGCTCCAGCGACGCGGATTTGGAACCCAGTGTATTGGCTTCGCGGTGCAGCTCCTGGATCAGGAAATCCAGGCGCTTGCCGAGCTCGCCGCCGCTGGCCAGCAGGCGGTCGATTTCGTCGAGGTGCGACGACAGCCGGGTGATTTCTTCGGCCACGTCTATGCGTATGGCGAAGGCCGTGGCCTCGGTCAGGGCCCGGTCCTGGGCGATTTCCGGCAAGGTGCTGCCGTCCGACAGGGCCATGGCCTCTTTCCAGCGCTCCAGGAAGCGGTTTTTCTGCTGCTCCACCAGCTTGGGCACCATGGGCACCGCCAGCGCGGCCAGCGCGCGCAGCTGCGCGGTGCGGTCCAGCAGCATCTCGGCCAGGCGGGCACCCTCGCGTTCACGGGCGGCCATCAGCTCTTTCAGGGCTTTTTTGGCCAGCTTGAGCAGCCCTTCGCTGTAGTCGTGTGGTTTTTTGTCTTCATTCGTCGCAATTCTGAGAATATCTGCGACGCTCAACGCCCCGGCCTGCGGCAGCCAGGACTTGATGCTGTCCTCCAGCGAGCCCAGGCGCTGCAAGGTGGCCGAGGAGGGCGCGCGCAGGTTGCCCGACGAGGCGCTTTCCAGCGAAACCCGCACCTCGACCTTGCCGCGCTTGAGTTTGCCGGTCAGCAGTTCGCGCAGCGCCGGTTCGGCCTGCCGCAGCTCATCGGGCAGGCGGAAAGCCAGATCCAGGAAGCGGCTGTTGACGGAGCGTATTTCGACGCCCAGACGGGAGCTGGCGTCCGGGCCCGATTCAGTTTCCGGGGCGGATTGCGCCATGCTTGATTGCACGGTCGCATAACCCGTCATGCTGTAAACTGACATTTTTAGATACGCTTTACTAGACTAGAGAGAGAAACAAGACCCAGGTTGACATTGTCATGTCTGGGCAACCCCAAATTATGTCAAAGGTCAAGCCTGCACCATTGCCGCCCGACACCGTGATTGGTGGCTATCGTGTTGTGCGAAAGCTTTCGGCCGGGGGCTTCGGGGTAGTTTACTTGGCCGTCGACAACGAGGGCCAGCAGGTCGCCATCAAGGAATACCTGCCGTCTTCCCTGGCCAGCCGCTCGCCGGGCGAGCTGCTTCCCCAGGTCCAGCCCGAAAAACTCTCGCTGTACCGCCTCGGCCTCAAGAGCTTTTTTGAAGAAGGCCGCTCCCTCGCCCAGATTTCGCACGGTTCCGTGGTCAGCGTGCTGAACTTCTTCCGCGAGAACGAAACCGTCTACATGGTGATGAACTACCTGGAGGGCGGCACCCTGCAGGACTTCATCATCACGGCCCGCGAGCTCAAAAAGCAGAAGGTCTTTCGCGAATCGACCATACGCTCGCTGTTCGACGAGATCCTGCGCGGCCTTCGCATCGTGCACCAGCACAAGATGCTGCACCTGGACATCAAGCCCGCCAACATCTTCATCACCGACGACAACCGCGCCGTCATGATCGATTTCGGCGCCGCCCGCGAGGTGCTGAGCAAGGAAGGCAACTTCATCCGTCCCATGTACACGCCCGGCTTCGCCGCGCCCGAGATGTACCGCCGCGACTCCTCCATGGGCCCCTGGACCGATATTTACGCGATTGGCGCCTGCATTTACGCCACCATGCAGGGCTACCCGCCCAACGACGCGCCCCAGCGCCTTGAAAAAGACCGTCTGTCGCTTGCCCTGTCCCGGCTGCGCGGCGTCTATTCCGATAACCTCATTGAGGTTGTAGAGTGGTGCATGTCCCTCGATCCGCTGTCACGGCCCCAGTCGGTCTTCGCCCTGCAAAAAGAGCTGAGCCGGGAAGGCGAGCGCCGCTACACCAAGCTCACCGTCAGCGAAAAGGTTCGCCTGCAGTTTGACAACATGGTGTCCGACACCAAAAAATCCGCGCGCAAGGCCACCGGCTACGCGACCAAATTCAAATGAAATTCTCAGTCTTTCAGGTCAGCCGCAAAGGCGGGCGCGAAAAGAACGAAGACCGCATGGGCTATTGCTACACGCGCGAATCGGGCCTTTTCGTGCTGGCCGACGGCATGGGCGGCCATCCTGAAGGCGAGGTGGCGGCCCAGCTCGCCCTGCAGACCATCTCGGCGCTCTACCAGAAGGAAGCGCGCCCCGTCATTGAGGACACCACCGAATTCCTCTCCACCGCCCTGATGGCGGCGCACCACCAGATCATCCGCTACGCCAGCGAAAAAGGCATGCTGGACACGCCGCGCACCACACTGGTGGCCGCCATCCTGCAGGGCACGGGCGCCACCTGGGTGCACTGCGGCGATTCGCGCCTGTACGTCGTGCGCGACGGCGAACTGCTCACGCGCACACGCGACCATTCCTACCTTGAGCAGCAAAGCGCCGGCGTCATCAAGCTCGAGCGCATCAACCGCAACATCCTCTTCACCTGCCTGGGCTCGCCGACCAAGCCCGTCTTCGACGTCGCCGGCCCCGTCACTCTGCAGCAGGGCGACAAGCTGCTGCTGTGCTCCGACGGCCTCTGGGGCAGCCTCAGCGACGCCGAGATCGTGCGCCAGCTGGCCAGCAAGGGCGTGTCCGACGCGGTGCCCGACCTGGTCGAGAACGCCCTGCGCACCGGCGGCGAGCACAGCGACAACGTCACCGTGCTGGCCATGGAGTGGGAAACCCCCGACGCCTTCGAGTCCACCCGCGGCGTTTCCACCGACAGCATCATGGACGGCGTGTTCGCCTCCACCATCCAGGCCGGCGTGCTCGACTCGGTGGTCGACGACCTCGACGAGGCCACCATAGAGCGCTCCATCGCCGAGATCAACGAAGCCATACGCCGCTCGGCCGCCAGAAAAGCCTGATACCGGCGGCCTTTTTTCAGGTGCCGGCCGGCCATCCCGCTTTTTCCCTGTTTTTTCACTTCGCTGATCCCCCGGCGTTTTTGCCAGAAAGCCATTCCCATGAGCCAGTTTGAACGAAGCGGCGCGCGCGCCGCCGATGCCCTGCGCAGCGTGCGCATCACCCGCCACTACACCGCTTACGCCGAAGGCTCGGTGCTGATCGAGTTCGGCGGCACCAAGGTGCTGTGCACCGCCTCCGTCGAGGAAAAAGTCCCCGGCCACAAAAAAGGCAGCGGCGAAGGCTGGGTCACCGCCGAATACGGCATGCTGCCCCGCGCCACCCACACCCGCAGCGACCGCGAAGCCGCCCGCGGCAAACAAAGCGGCCGCACGCAGGAAATCCAGCGCCTGATAGGCCGCTCCATGCGTTCGGTATTTGACTTGAAGAAACTCGGTGAGCGCACCATCCACCTGGACTGCGACGTCATCCAGGCTGACGGCGGTACCCGCACCGCCAGCATCACCGGCGCCTTTGTCGCCGCGCAGGATGCGGTCAACACCCTGATCGCCGGCGGCAAGCTCACGCAAAGCCCCATCATCGACCACGTCGCCGCCATCTCGGTCGGCATCGTGCAGGGCACGCCGCTGCTGGACCTCGAATACACCGAAGACTCCGCCTGCGACACCGACATGAACGTCGTCATGACCGGCGCCGGCAATTACGTCGAAGTGCAGGGCACGGCCGAAGGAGCGGCCTTCTCGCGCAAGGAAATGGACGCGCTGCTGGTGCTCGCCGAAAAAGGCATCACCGAGCTGGTGGGCCTGCAAAAGCAGGCGCTGGCCGGTTGATTCGCCCGCCGCCCATGAAAAAAATCGTACTGGCCTCCAACAACCCCGGCAAGCTCGCCGAGCTCAAGGCCATGTTCGCGCCCCTGGGGCTGGAACTCGTGAGCCAGGCCGAGCTGGGCCTGCCCGAGGCCGAAGAGCCGTTTCGCACCTTTGTCGAAAATGCCCTCGCCAAGGCCCGCCAGGCTTCCCGCTTGAGCGGCCTGCCCGCGCTGGCCGACGACGCGGGCCTGTGCGTCGACGCCTTCGGCGGGCTGCCGGGCGTCGACACCGCTTTTTACGCCACGCGCTTCGGCTACACCAAGGGCGACGACAACAACGTCAAGGCCTTGCTTGAGCAGATGGCCCACCTGGTCCAACCCGCCCAGCGCCGCGCCGCGCTGGTCAGCACGCTGGTGGCCGTTCGCTCCGACAAAGACCCCGAGCCGCTGATCGCCTCCGGCCGCGTCGCCGGGCAGATCGCGCCGGCACCCGTGGGTGACAACGGTTTCGGCTTCGACCCCGTGATGTTCATCCCCGAGTTCGGCAAAACCTTTGCGCAGTTGCCCGTTGAGGTCAAGAACGCCAACAGCCATAGAGGCAAGGCCGCGCGCCGCATGATCGAACTCATGCGCGAGCAGTGGTTACCCACATCCTGAGGCCCGCCATGGCGCAGCAAGACATCCAGCACTACATGCGCAGCGGCACGCTGCAGCTGGCCGCGCTGCCGCCGCTGTCGCTCTACGTGCATCTGCCCTGGTGCATACGCAAGTGCCCCTATTGCGACTTCAATTCGCACGAAGCGGTGGGCGAAATGCCCGAGCAGCGCTATATAGACGCGGTCATTGCCGACCTCGAGGCCGCGCTGCCCCTGGTCTGGGGCCGCACCGTGCACAGCATCTTCATAGGCGGCGGCACGCCCAGCCTGTTTTCGCCGCAGGCCATAGACCGGCTGCTGGGCGACATACGCGCGCGCTTGAGGCTCGAAGCCGATTGCGAAATCACGCTTGAAGCCAATCCCGGCACCTTCGAGAAAGACCGCTTCAGGGCCTTTCGCGCCGCCGGCGTCACGCGCCTGTCCGTCGGGGTGCAAAGCTTTGACGACCAGCACCTCAAGGCCCTGGGCCGCGTGCACGACCGGGCCCAGGCCATCGCCGCGGTCGAGGAGGCCGCGCAGGCCTTTGACACCTTCAACCTCGACATCATGTACGCGCTGCCCGGCCAGACCATGGAAAGCCTGGAGCGCGACATGCGCCAGGCCCTGGCCCTGCAGCCGCCCCATATCTCCATCTACCACCTCACGATAGAGCCCAACACCTACTTCGCGAAATTCCCGCCCGTGGTGCCCGAGGAAGACACGGCCTACGCCATGCTCGACAAAATCACCGAGCTGACCGAGGCCGCGGGCCTGCGGCGCTATGAAGTCTCGGCCTATGCCAAGGCCGGCCACCCATGCTTTCACAACCTCAACTACTGGCAGTTCGGCGACTATCTGGGTATAGGTGCGGGCGCCCACAGCAAGCTCAGTTTTGCGCATCGCGTGGTGCGCCAGGTGCGCTTTCGCGAACCCAGGCTCTACATGGAAAAAGCCCTGGCCGGCGAAGCCGTCACGCAAGAGACCGAAGTCAGCCGTGCCGACCTGCCGTTTGAGTTCATGCTCAATGCGCTGCGCTTGCGCGAGGGCTTCAAGCTGCAGGACTTCACCGAAAAAACCGGCCTGCCCATCACCGCCATCCAGCAGGGCCTCGAAGAAGCCGAGCGCAAGGGGCTGATAGAACGCGACTTTGCGCGCGTCAAGCCCACCGAGCGCGGCTTTGATTTTTTGAACGACCTGCAGTCACTGTTCCTGGCCGGCTAACGCAAGGCCCGAATCGCATGGAAACTCCCGCCCTTATCTTCCTGGTTGTCAGCTGCGCCATCAGTTTCGGCCTGGGCCGGCTCTTTGTGCATTTCCGCGACAAGAAGCGCAAGAAGGCGGCCGAGGAGCGCGAAGCCCAGGCACTGCGCAACCGCCCGCCCGAACCCGAATCCCTCAACAAGGCCAAGCGCAAACGGCAGCTTCAGCAAGCCGCCAAAGGCAAGCGCTGATTCAGCGCATCGGTTGCGCGGGGCCCATCAACCGCAGCTGACCCGCGTCACACGGCCCGCGTCATCGACCGTGAGGTTGAGCCGCTCGGCGCTGAACTCCATGGTCACGACCTGGTTGGGCCTGAGCACCCGCACCGCCTTCGCGCCGGCGCGTGTGCGCGCCTCATTTTCAAGCGCGGCATCCGCATTGCGGCCCACAGCGAACTGGGCCGGGGCGGCGTTGCAGCGGGTTGAGACGGGGGCGGGATCGGCGGACTGGCCGGTGGCGGGGCTGCTGCCGCAGGCAGATAGCAGCAGAAAGGTGGTGGCGGCAAAAGCCGCAAGTATTGGCAGACGCATGATGAAGTTCTTTCGAAAGATAGCGGCTGGAGCCGATGCCGCGCGATTGGTTTGTCAAAACTTGCAAGGGTGTGCTCCTTAGCTGAGTATGAACAGAGATGGCAAGGCGGCATGGCCGCCACCCCAACAGGAAGCTACGCCAAATGCGCCGGCAAAGAGCTGAAGTATCACAAGGATGCAGGCTCCGAGTGCCGTCATGAACGAGCCAAACGACGACCCGCTAATTTCTCCTCAGCGATTGTTCTCTCCCTTGCCCTTGCGCCTATTGAGGATCTGGGCGTTTTACTTCGCGTGATCGAGATTTGACATGGGCCACAGTGCCGGCTTGCCGTCCAGGCCGGCGCGTAGGTTCTTGAGTTGTCCAAGCCTCTGAAGGGTGTAAACCGATACGCAGTGGTCAAGCACCGCGTCCGAGTTGCCCGCGCCGGCGGCGTCAAGCCAGCAGGTGCTGTCAACGTGCTGCTTCCATTTGGTCTGGGAATCGGCAAGGTCCTTCGCGTTAAATGCGGTGCGCCCCGACTCAGCCTCGCGTGCGATGGCTTTCACAACCGTGGTCATCTGAACATTCAACGCGGCCAATTCCCGTGCAAAGCACGCCCGCGCTTCAACCGAGCCTGGTGTTCCGACAAGCATGTCTGTACAGGACTCCACTCCCGCCTGCACTGCCGAACATGCGCATAGAGCAAACACTGTGACGAACTTTGAGAGCCTCATGTAGTTATACATTTCGCGTCCAATGAAGTTATTTGGTTGATGCGGGGGCGTCAATGAATGTGACGCGTCTGAGTGTATGCCGAGGAGGTTTGGCCATCGGATCGGTCGGGGCAGCAATGACGTCCATGGTCGTGGAAAAACTGAAGCGGCCCGTAGCTGAGAGGTGGGCCTAGTGCAGTGGCCCATAACGATGCGGTTAAACTACCCGACTCGGAAGCGTGGCAGAGCGGTTGAATGCAGCAGTCTTGAAAACTGCCGAGGATGCAAGTCCTCCGTGAGTTCGAATCTCACCGCTTCCGCCACTTTCAAATAAGTGGCACCGGCTTTAACGCCACCCCAATCGCACATGCCGACTCGGCCTCTCGGGGCTGCAACCGCAGCCCTGGTGCGCAGACATTCCCTGATTCGATAACAAGGCTCACGGCCCGCGCGGCGGCTGTCTTTGCCGGGGCCTGGTGGCTTGTGGGGACATTTCGGGCGCTTTCGCCTCATTTGCGTGGTTTTTTTGCAGGACTGCGTCCGACGGACGATTTGCAACCAAAAAGCCTCACCAAATAGCGCTTGGGACGGGCAAAGTACGCCTTATGTTTCCAATGCAACAAACAGACCCGAAAAAACGGAATTATTTCCTGGAACTATTCCCGCCCAATTCTGAAAACCTTTTTCAGGGCAGTGACGAGAAGCGTGGGCAGGGCCATCATAGAAACATTCCGTTACAGCGTAGAAGGACGCCCTAAATCCTATGACAGTTCCTGCTTTCCACCCCGAAGTCGCCGAGAAGGTGGCTACCGCTTTTGTCAAGGCAACCGGAGCCCGCTGGTCCTTTCCGCGGGTCGATATGCAGGACAAGGGCACTTTCATGTTGATCAGCGTCGATGCGGTATCGCCCGAGGTCCGGGAGGTGGCGCTTCCGGTCAAGGAGTCGATCACGCTGGCGCTCAACGAGGTCATTCCCTCTCATCCGTCGCAAAAGTTCGGCAACTGGATGGTGGTGTTTTTCCACGAGGGCAAGATGTACGAAACCGTGCATCCCAGCGAATTCCACACCTGAGTTCGCTGGCGTGAGCCTTCAAGCCGCCCCGGTGGCACCGCGGCGGCCGCCCCCGCTTCAAGCGGTTTCGGCCTGGTTTTGCTGCAACATGCCCCGGGTTTCGATAAAGCTGATCACCTCGGCCAGGCCGGCCTGGGTTTTAAGGTTTGTCATTACAAATGGTTTCAAACCCTTGGCCGTGGTGCGCATGCGGATGGTGTCTTTTTTCATGACCTCGAGATCTGCGCCCACATAAGGCGCCAGGTCGGTCTTGTTGATCACAAACAAGTCGCTTTTTGTGATACCGGGGCCGCCCTTGCGCGGAATCTTCTCGCCAGCCGCCACGTCGATCACATAAATCGTCAAATCGCTCAATTCGGGGCTGAAGGTGGCGGCCAGGTTGTCGCCGCCGGATTCAACGAACACGACGTCGGCATCGGGAAAATCCACCAGCATGCGGTCTATGGCCTCCAGGTTGATGGAGGCGTCCTCGCGAATCGCGGTGTGCGGGCAGCCGCCGGTCTCCACGCCCATGATGCGTTCGGCCGCCAGCGCGCCGCTCACGGTCAGCAGGCGCTGGTCTTCCTTGGTGTAAATGTCGTTGGTGATCGCGACCAGGTCGTACTTGGCCTTCATGGCCTTGCACAGCATTTCGAGCAGCGTGGTCTTGCCGGAACCTACCGGCCCGCCTATGCCCACGCGCAGGGGCGGAAGTTTTTTGCGGCGGTTGGCGATATGGTGCAAGCTCATGGGAATACCTTGAAAAAGAAGATAGGCGGTGTCAATCGGCTCAGGAGCGGAACAGCCGTGAATACTGGGTTTCGTGGCGGGCCGACAAAATCGCCAGCATGGGGGAAAAAGCCTGGCGCTCGCTGTCCGGCAGGCGCAGCGCCGCTTCCACGGCGGGCGGTATGTCGCGGCTCAGCCTGGCCAGTATGCGCTGGCCGGCGCTTTGGCCCAGGGGCACGGACTTGATCGCGGCCTGCATCATGTTCTCGGCCCAGCCAAAAGCGTAGGCCAGCAGGCAGTCGCGCACGCCGGCTTCGGTCTGTGAGGCCGCCAGCGCAAAGGTCACGGGGTAGGTCGGCTGCAGCGCGGCGCAGGCGTCGATGTGCGTGGCGCTGGCCCCTTCATGGTTGCGCAGCCATTCGAGCAGCGAGCGGCCCATTTGTTCGGTTTGGGCGCGCAGCTCGCTGGTCTCGCGGGTTTGCAGCAGCCAGGCATTCAGGCCTGCGATGCGCGCCAGCCTGCCTTCGCGCCAGGCTGGAATGGCCTGGGCAATCACCGCCAGGTCGCCGCGGGCCAGGGCCAAATGGAGCTGGTCGCTGAGCCAGCTTGCGGCCTGGCTTTCCGTCGTGACCTCGCCGCATTCGACAGCAGCTTCCAGGCCTTCTGAATACGAGAAGCCGCCCACCGGCAAGGCGGGCGAGGCCAGCCAGATCAGCTGCAGCAGGCTGGACGCCGCAAGCTGTTCCGTAGGGGCTGCGGGCGGTGCGGGCGCGTCCACGGCAAGCCTAGTGGCTATGGGGTTTGTGCTTGTGGACCTGGACGGCCACGGGTTTGGCCCCATGCGCGTGGTCATGGTCGTGGTCATCATGGCCATGGTTGCAGCCTGGCCCGTGCACATGGGGTGCCGGCGCGGCGGCCGCGGCAACAGCTTCTTGGCTGTGCTGCTGTTCACCGTGGCCATGGCCATGGTCGTGCCCATGCCCATGGCCGGCAGAGCTGTAGGCGCCGCCCTCGGGTTCAAAGGCTTCTTCAGCCTCATTCACGATCAGGTGCATGGCGCGCAGCATGTCGGCCAGCACGTGGTCGGGTTCTATCTTGAGGTGGTCGGGCTTGAGCTCTATCGGCACGTGCCGGTTGCCCAGGTGGTAGGCCGCGCGCGTCAGGTCAAAAGGCGAGCCGTGCGAGGCACAGGCCGTGATGCGCAGCACCGGCTGCGGCGCGGCAATCACCCTGACCATGGAGCCGTCCTCGGCCAGGAGCACATCGCCGCCGCGCACCAGCGTGCCGCGCGGCAGGAACACGCCCAGCTGGCGGCCCTGCGAGTCGGTCGCGTCAAAGCGGCTTTTCTGGCGCACGTCCCAGTCGAGCTCGACGGTGGCGGCGCGTTTGACGAGCACGGGGGCCAGGCCCGCGCCCTGAGAAATCACTTTGGAAACCTGAAGCATGAGGCCTTCACAGCAAAGATTGGGAACAAGACTTAAAACAGGAAATACCGCTGCGTCATCGGCAGGCTGGTCGCCGGCTCGCAGCCCAGCAGCTGGCCGTCGGCGCGCACCAGGTAGGTCTGGGCATCAACTTCCATCCTGGGCAGGTAGGCATTGTGGACCATGTGCTGCTTGCGCACGCCGCGCACGTTCTTCACCGCGCTCAGGGTCTTGGCCAGGCCGAAGCGCTCCTTGACGCCGGCATTCAGCCCGGCCTGCGAGACAAAGGTCAGGGAGCCCCTGGCGATGGCGCCGCCGAAGGCGCCGAACTGCGGGCGGTAATGCACCGGCTGCGGCGTGGGGATGGAGGCGTTCGGGTCGCCCATGGCCGCCATGGCGATAAAGCCGCCCTTGAGGATGACTGAGGGCTTGATGCCGAAAAAGGCCGGTTTCCAGACCACCAGGTCGGCCCACTTGCCCAGCTCGACCGAGCCGACCTCGTGCGAGATGCCGTGGGCGATCGCCGGGTTGATGGTGTATTTGCTGATGTAGCGCTTGGCGCGGAAGTTGTCGTGGCGCTCGCTGTCGCCGGGCAGCTTGCCGCGCTGCAGCTTCATCTTGTGCGCGGTCTGCCAGGTGCGGATGATGACCTCGCCGACGCGGCCCATGGCCTGGCTGTCGGAGCTGAACATGCTGATCGCGCCCAGGTCGTGCAGCACGTCTTCGGCGGCGATGGTTTCCTTGCGGATGCGGCTCTCGGCAAAAGCCAGGTCCTCGGCGATGCCGGCGTCCAGGTGGTGGCACACCATCAGCATGTCGACGTGTTCGTCGAGTGTGTTGACGGTGTAGGGCATGGTCGGGTTGGTGGAGGAGGGCAGGAAGTTCTCCTCGCCCACCACGCGCAGGATGTCGGGCGCATGGCCGCCGCCCGCGCCCTCGGTGTGGAAGGCGCACAGGCTTCGGCCCTTGGTCGCGGCAATCGTGTTCTCGACGAAGCCCGACTCGTTGAGCGTGTCGCTGTGGATGGCCACTTGCGTGTCGGTGGCTTCGGCCACGTCCAGGCAGTTGCTGATGGCTGCGGGCGTGGTGCCCCAGTCCTCGTGCAGCTTCAGGCCAATCACGCCGGCGTTGATCTGCTCGTGCAGCGCGGCGGGCAGGCTGGCATTGCCCTTGCCGAGAAAGCCCAGGTTCATCGGGAAGGCGTCGGCCGCCTGCAGCATGCGCTCGATGTTCCAGGGGCCGGGTGTGCAGGTGGTGGCGAAGGTGCCGGTGGCAGGGCCCGTGCCGCCGCCCAGCATGGTGGTGATGCCCGAGGTCAGCGCCTCCTCGATCTGCTGCGGGCAGATGAAGTGGATGTGCGAATCGATGCCGCCGGCGGTGACTATCATGCCTTCGCAGCTGATGATCTCGGTGCCCGGGCCTATGATCATGTCGACGCCGGGCTGGGTGTCGGGGTTGCCGGCCTTGCCGATGGCGGCGATGCGCCCGCCCTTGAGGCCTATGTCGGCCTTGACGATGCCCCAGTGGTCGATGATGAGCGCATTCGTCATCACGCAGTCCATGGCGCCTTCGGCCCGCGTCTTTTGCGACTGGGCCATGCCGTCGCGTATCGTCTTGCCGCCGCCGAACTTGACTTCCTCGCCGTAGCTGCCGGCGCGCAAGGTGTAGTCGGCCTCGACTTCGACCAGCAGCTCGGTATCGGCCAGGCGCAGGCGGTCACCGACCGTGGGGCCGAACATTTCCGCGTAGGCGCGGCGTCCAATCGTTGCCATCAGAGCTTTCCTTGTACGAGGCCGCGAAAGCCGTAAACCGTGCGGTCGCCCGCGAATTCCACGAGTTCCACCGTGCGCTGCTGGCCCGGCTCAAAACGCACGGCCGTGCCCGAGGCGATGTTCAGCCGCATGCCGCGCGCCGCGTCGCGGTCAAAGCCGAGCGCGCCGTTGGTTTCGGCGAAGTGGTAATGCGAGCCGACCTGTATGGGCCGGTCGGCCGTGTTCTGCACAACCACGGTCAGCGTGCGCCGACCCGCGTTGAGCACATGGTCGGGGCCGTCGGTGATGAGTTCGCCGGGAATCATGGCGCGCCTTCAGGCCAGCTGGGCCAGCAGGGTCACGCCGAAGACGGCGACGACTGCGCCGGCTGCGCGCGGCAGCCAGGCGTTGGCGCTGCGCAGCGCCCAGCCGGCGCCCAGGCCCGCCAGGTGCAGCAGCACGGTGGCGGCCAGCATGCCCGAGAGGGTGGCCCAGGCGCTGGGCGCCCCGGCCAGTTCATAACCGTGGGCCAGGCCGTGAAAGACGGCGAACACGCCGACGATGAGCGCGGCCGCGATGCCGGGCACATGCCAGCGCGTGGCGACCAGCAGGCCGGTGACCAGCAGCGAGGCCGCGATCATGGGCTCGACCGCCGGGATCTGCACACCCTGCAGGCCCAGCAGCGCACCCGCCAGCAGCATGCCGGCAAAGCCCAGCGGGCCCCACAGCAGTTCAGGGCCGGCGCGGCGCGCGGCCAGCGCGCTCCACAGGCCCACGGCCACCATGGCCGCCAGATGGTCCATGCCGGTCAGCGGGTGCAGAAAGCCGGTGAAAAAATCCAGGTGCGCGTGGCCGTCCACGCCGGTGTGCGCGAAGGCCGCCGCGGGCAGCGCGGCCGCCAGGGCCAGCAAGGCGCGCAATGCGCGGGGCGAGGGCAGGGCAAAAAAACTCACGGCAATCTCCTGTGGGGTGGATGTTGTGGGCGGCGTTCAGACAATGGGCTGGTGCACGGTGACCAGCTTGGTGCCGTCGGGAAAGGTCGCTTCGACCTGGATGTCGGGGATCAGCTCGGGAATGCCGTCCATCACGTCGGCGCGGGTCAGCACGGTGCGGCCCTCGCTCATGAGCTGGGCGACGGACTTGCCGTCGCGCGCGCCTTCCATGACGGCGGCGCTGATCAGCGCCACGGACTCGGGGTAATTGAGCTTCAGGCCGCGGGCGCGGCGCCTTTCGGCCAGCAGGGCAGCCGTAAAAATAAGCAGCTTGTCTTTTTCGCGGGGCGTCAATTCCATGGGGCTCTCTCAGGGCAGGCTGCCGGCTTGGGGATGCTTGCCGGGGTGCAAGAATGGTGCCATAAGACGCCGTCCACGGTCCAGCCTGGGGCGGGCCGGCGGGTCGCATGGCACAGAACATGCACCTGAAGACGCTCAATCACTACGCGCCCGGCGCATCTGCCCCTCCCATGGACGCCCCGCTCACGCCCCTGCAGCCGCCCCTGCCGCCCGAAGCGGCAGCGGCCGCGCCCATGGCGGGCGGCGAAGCAGCGCCGCTGCAGCGCATCATCAAGGTCAGGCGCGACTACAACAGCTGGGTCGCCAGCGAAACCATGGAAGACTACGCGCTGCGCTTTACGCCGCAGCGCTTTCGCAAGTGGTCGGAATGGCGGGTCGCCAACACCGCCTTTGGCGCGGCCTCCTTTCTGATCCTCGAGGCGGTGGGCGCCACCTTGCTGGTCAAGTACGGCTTTACCAATGCCTTCTGGGCCATCGTCGCCACCGGCCTCATCATCTTCCTGGCCGGCCTGCCCATCAGCATTTACGCGGCGCGCTACGGCGTGGACATGGATCTGCTGACGCGCGGCGCCGGCTTCGGCTACATAGGCTCGACGCTGACCTCGCTGATCTACGCCTCCTTTACCTTTATCTTTTTTGCGCTGGAGGCGGCCGTCATGGCCTACGCGCTGGACCTGGCCCTGGGCATTCCGCCCAGTTGGGGCTATCTGGTCTGCGCGCTGGTGGTGATCCCGCTGGTCACCCACGGCGTGTCCGTGATCTCGCGCCTGCAGGTCTGGACCCAACCCCTGTGGCTGGTCATGCTGGTCGTGCCCTTTGTGTTTGTGCTGCTGCGCGATCCTGGTGCTTTTTCGGGCGTGCTGCACTATGGCGGTGAGAAGGGCGTGGGTGGTGAGTTTGATTTGCACCTGTTTGGTGCTGCATTGACCGTAGGCATCGCGCTGATCACCCAGATGGGCGAGCAGGCCGACTATTTGCGCTTCATGCCGGTGCAGACGCCGGCCAGGCGCTGGCGCTGGTGGGGCGGCGTGCTGGCCGGCGGGCCGGGCTGGGTCTTTCTGGGCGTGGTGAAGATGCTGGGCGGGGCCTTCCTGGCCTACCTGGCGATTAGCAATATGGTGCCGCTGGACCGCGCGGTGGACCCCAACCAGATGTACCTGGCGGCCTATGAATACGTGTTCCCGCACTACGGCATGGCCGTGGCCGCCACCGCGCTCTTCGTGGTCGTGTCGCAGCTCAAGATCAACGTCACCAACGCCTATGCCGGTTCGTTGGCCTGGTCGAATTTTTTCTCGCGCATCACGCACAGCCATCCGGGCCGCGTGGTCTGGGTGGTGTTCAACACGCTGATCGCCTTCATGCTGATGGAGATGAACGTCTTCCAGGCGCTGGGCGACGTGCTGGGCCTGTACTCCAACATCGCCATCGCCTGGGTCATGGCCGTGGTGGCCGACCTGGTCATCAACAAGCCGCTGGGCCTGAGCCCGCCGGGCATAGAGTTCAAGCGCGCCCACCTCTACGACATCAACCCGGTCGGCGTGGGCGCCATGGCCCTGGCCTCGGCGCTGTCCATCACGGCGCACCTGGGGATGTACGGCGAGATGGCGCAGGCCTTCTCGGCGGTGATCGCCATGGGAACGGCCTTTGTGGCGGCGCCGCTGATCGCCTGGGCCACCAAGGGCCGTTACTACATCGCGCGTGGGCCGGCCGTGGCGGCCGGTGAGGGCGCCTACAAACCTTATGCCTTGCAGCAATGCGTGATTTGCGAGCGCGCCTACGAGGGCCCGGACATGGCCCACTGCCCGGCCTACCAGGGTCCCATCTGCTCACTGTGCTGCACGCTGGATGCGCGCTGCGGCGACCTGTGCAAGCCGCACGCCAGCCTCTCGGCGCAATGGTCGGGCGCGCTGCGCTGGTTGTTGCCGCGCCGCGCCTGGCCGTACCTGGACACCGGCCTGGGCCACTTCCTGCTGCTGATGCTGATCATCGTGCCGCTGCTGGCCAGCGTGTTCGGCCTGCTTTACCACCAGGAAATCAGCGCGCTGTCGGACTTCACGCCCTCGGAGCCGGCCCTGAAGTCGGGCTTTCTGAAGGCCTATATGGCGCTGTTGGTGATCGCCGGCCTGGTCGCCTGGTGGCTGGTGCTGGCGCACAAGAGCCGCCAGGTGGCGCAGGAGGAATCGAACCGCCAGACGCATTTGCTGATGCGCGAGATCGAGTCGCACCGCCAGACCGACGAGGCGCTGCAGCAGGCCAAGCGCGTGGCCGAGGAGGCGCGCCACCATGCCGACCAGGCCAACCAGGCCAAGAGCCGCTACATCAGCGCCATCAGCCACGAGCTGCGCACGCCGCTCAACAGCATCCTGGGCTATGCGCAGCTCATGGGCGAGGACAGCGCGATACCGCCGCACCGCAAGCAGGCCGTCAGCGTCATCAAGCGCGGCGGCGAGCACCTGCTGTCGCTGATCGAAGGCACGCTGGACATCGCCCGCATCGAGGCGGGCAAACTCACGCTCAACGTCAAGCCCATGCATTTCGCCGATTGTGTGCACGAGATGGCCGGCATGTTCGAGCTGCAGGCCGCGGCCAAGGGCCTGGCCTTTCACTTCGAGGCCAGCGGCAACCTGCCCGAGCTGGTGCGCGCCGACGAAAAACGCGTGCGCCAGATCCTTATCAACCTGCTGGGCAATGCCATCAAGTTCACGGTGCAGGGGCAGGTGACTTTCCGGCTGCGCCATGCGCGCGAGATGGCCTACATCGACATCGAGGACACTGGCCCCGGCATGCGCGAGGCGGAACTCGCGCGCATCTTTGAGCCCTTCGCGCGCGGCACCGCGGCCGGCCAGAGCGCCGAAGGCACGCCGGGCGCCGGCCTGGGCCTGACGATTGCCAAGATGCTGACCGACCTGATGGGCGGTGAGATGACGGTGGTCAGCACGCCGGGCCAGGGTTCCATCTTCCGCATACGGCTGTTCCTGCCCGAGGTGCACCTGCCGGCGGGTGCCGCCAAAGAGGCCGCCGCCGTGCCGGCGCGGCGCCGGCCGCGCGGCTATGAGGGCGCGCGCCGCAAGCTGCTGGTGGTCGACAACGAAGAGCCCGACCGCGAACTGCTGGTGCAGCTGCTGCAGCCCATGGGCTTTGAGCTGCGCACCGCCGCCAGCGGCCACGACTGCCTGGACCTGCTGGCCGCCGGCTACCAGCCCGACGTGATCTTCATGGACCTGGCCATGCCGGGCATAGACGGCTGGGAGACGCTGCGCCGCGTGCGCGGCTCCGGCCATGAGGGCATACACCTGGCCGTCGTCTCGGCCAATGCCTTTGACAAAGGCATGGAAAACGACGCGGGCATTCTTCCCGAAGACTTCATCTTGAAGCCCGTGCGCCACACCGAGCTGATCGCCTGGCTGGAGCGGCGCCTGTCGCTCACCTGGCGTTATGACGAGCCGGCTGAGGAGCTTGTGCCCGCGGCCGCGTCGCCGCGGCGCGTGCTGCCGCACGCCCCGCAACTGGCCGCGCTGCAGGAGGTGGTCAGCCTCGGTTTTTACCGCGGCATCATGAACATGCTGGCGGAGATAGAGCGGCAGCAGCCCGCCACCACCGCATTCGTCGAAGACATGCGCGTGCTGGCGCGGCAGTTCCAGTTCGAGGCCATGGGCCGCCAGCTCGCCAACCAGGAGGCCAGCCATGAGCAGCGTGCTTGAAGATTCCCCCACCACACTGAACCGGCTCAACCGCAGCCTGGACCACACGCTGGACCGGGCCAACAGCGACGTCGTGCTCATCGTGGACGACGTGCCCGACAACCTCTCGGTGCTGCACGACGCGCTCGATGAGTCGGGCTACACCGTGCTGGTGGCCACCAGCGGCGAGGCCGCGCTGCAGCGCGCGCTGCAGGCCCGGCCCGACATCGTGCTGCTGGACGCGATGATGCCCGGCATGGACGGCTTTGAAGTCGCCAAGCGCCTGAAGGCCATGGCCGAGACCGCCCACATCCCCATCATCTTCATGACCGGCCTGACCGAAACCGAGCACCTGGTGGCCGCGCTGGAGGCCGGCGGCGTCGACTACGTGAACAAGCCCATCAAGCCCAAGGAAGTCATGGCGCGCATGGGCGTGCACCTGCAGGGCGCGCGCCGTGCCCGCCAGGAGGCGCGCCAGGCCGGCCAGGCGCGCAATGCGCTGGACGCCTTCGGTTATGCCAGCATCGCGGTGCGCATGGGCGGCGCGGCCGACGGCCGGCTGATCTGGCAGACGCCGCTGGCGCGCGAGCTTTTGATGCGCTACTACGGCACCTCGGCGCCGCAAACGCCCGAGCCGGTGCTGGCCTGGTTGCGCAGCCACCTCGCGGACGCCGAGCGCCAGGTCGAGCCGCCGCGCCTGGCGGTGGAAATGGGCCCGCGCCGGCTGACCTTCCGGCTGCACCAGCAGACCGGCGACGGAGGCGAAAGCGGCGACGCCGCCGGCCGGGGCGACTGGCTGATCGTGATGCGCGAGATCTCCGACGATGCGGTGGTCGAGGCCATGAGCCTGAGCTTCAAGCTCACGGCCCGCGAGGCCGAGGTGCTGTACTGGGTGGTCAAGGGCAAGACCAACCGCGACATCGGCGACATCCTGGGCTCCAGCCCGGCCACCGTGAAGAAGCACCTGGAACGGGTCTACGCCAAGCTGGGCGTGGAAACCCGCACCGCCGCCGCGGGCATGGCCATGAACAAGATCCGACAATTGCACCCGCAGTTTGAGGGCTGAGAAACCCGGTCCAACAGGGCGAAAGGCGCGATTTGCGCCGGGCGGTTACAATAGCAGCTTCGGTAAAGCATCAGCTTTTTACATCGAGACCTTTTCCCAACAGGTTTCCTTCTCAATAGCGGCGCTTCCCAGAGCCCGAATCCACAGTGTTTTCAGTGCCCATACAGCCCTGAACCCTCTCAGCACTGTTCCGTTTTTCCGGCGAGCACTCTTCCCGACAGTGCCCACGCATGGCTCAACCAGCCCAGCCCCTGACAAGGGCCAGGCGGGTGGACACCGAACACCCGCCGGCTTGCTCGCAAGCCGATTCTCCTTATTTATCAAGCCGGGACACATAACCCGGCACGGACTTTTTTATGAACGTAGATCACACCAAAATCGCGGTGGGCAAGTACCTTGTCTCACCACTGGCCAAGCAGCAAGGCGAAGGCTACGCTGCATCGGTTTCCATCCGCTCCGGCCGCGGCAGCGCCACGCACGACCGCGTGCTGCGCTTCAGCGGCCTCTTCGACAGCGCGGCCTCGGCCGTGCAATACGCGACGGAACACGCCCTGCGCTGGATCCACGAGCGCTCAACGCCGGCCTGCGCATAAGCCTTGCCAGCCCTGACAACAGATATCACGGACAACTTTTTCAATTCCCTAGGAGTTACATCATGGCCAAAGAAGAACTGATTGAAATGCATGGGCTGGTCGACGAAGTGTTGCCGGATTCGCGCTTTCGCGTCACGCTCGAGAACGGCCACAAGCTTGTGGCTTACACCTCGGGCAAGATGCGCAAAAACCATATCCGCATCCTGGCCGGCGACCAGGTGTCGCTGGAGCTCTCGCCCTACGACCTGAGCAAGGGCCGGATCACCTTCCGCCACATCGCAGGCCGCGGCCCGGGCCCGGCGCCGCGCCAGGCCCGCTAAACCGGCCTTCGCAAAAAACACAAAGCCCGGCAGGTGGAGAGGAATCTCCGCCTGCCGGGCTTTGTCATTTGCGGTGTGTTTTCAGTGGCGGCCGGCCGCCATGTGCTCGGTCTTCCTGTTGATCAGCACCTCGGGCTCCTGGGCCTCGACCCAGCTCTCGTTGTTGAGCCCGGCCTTGAGCCTGTCGGTGTCCAGGTCATTCGTCCATTTGGCGACCACGATGGTGGCCACGCCGTTGCCTATCAGGTTGGTCAGCGCACGCGCCTCCGACATGAAACGGTCTATGCCCAGGATCAGCGCCAGCCCCGCCACGGGCACGGTGCCCACGGCCGACAGCGTGGCGGCCAGCACGATGAAGCCGCTGCCCGTGATGCCGGCCGCACCCTTGGAGGTCAGCAGCAGCACCGCCAGCAGCGTGAGCTCCTGTGTGAGCGTCATGGGCGTGTTGGTGGCCTGCGCGATGAACACCGCCGCCATCGTGAGGTAGATGGACGTGCCGTCCAGGTTGAAGGAGTAGCCGGTCGGAATCACCAGGCCCACGGTGGTCTTTTTCGCGCCCAGGTTCTCCATCTTTTCCATCATGCGCGGCAGCACCGATTCGGACGAGGAGGTGCCCAGCACGATCAGCAGCTCTTCCTTGATGTACTTGATGAACTTCCAGATGCTGAAGCCGTGCACGCGCGCGATGGCGCCCAGTACCACAAAGATGAAGATCAGGCAGGTCGCGTAGAAGGCGGCCATCAGCTTGCCCAGCGACACCAGGCTGTCCACGCCGTAAGCGCCTATGGTGAAGGCCATGGCGCCGAACGCGCCTATGGGCGCCACCTTCATGATGAAACCGACGATGGTGAACAGCACGTGCGAGGTTTTTTCGACGAAGTCGAACACCAGCGTGCCGCGCCCGCCGAAACGGTGCAGCGCGAAGCCGAACATCACCGCGATCAGCAGCACCTGCAAAATCTCGCCTTTGGCGAAGGCGTCCACCACGGTGGACGGGATGATGTTCATGATGAAGTCGGTGGTGCCGACCATCTTGCCGGGGCCGGTATAGGCGGCAATGGCCTTGGTGTCCAGCGTGGACACGTCGACATTCATGCCCTGGCCCGGCTTGAACACATTGACCAGCACCAGGCCTATGATCAGCGCGAAGGTGCTGACGATCTCAAAGTAAAGCAGCGCCAGGCCGCCGGTCTTGCCGACCTTCTTCATGTCCTCCATGCCGGCGATGCCGATCACGACGGTGCAGAAGATGATGGGCGCGATCATCATCTTGATGAGCTTGATAAAGCCGTCGCCCAGCGGCTTCATGAGCTTGCCGGCATCGGGGTAAAAATGCCCCAGCAGCACGCCGGCGATGACCGCGCAGATCACCTGGAAATAGAGCGATTTGTAGAGGGGCGGCTTGCGCTTGGTTGTCTCTGTTGTCGTTGTTGTCATGGCCGGGACGCGTCAGGCTGCGCGCAGTGGTGGTCGGGTCACCAAATATAGCCCCGCCACACGATTTGTCCATGTGGGAAACCACAGATCACAAACCTTTACGCGGCCCTTTACCCAGCCGCTGCGCGGCCTGAAAACTCAGCCGGCCGGCGTGCCGCTGCCGCCGCCCGTGGCCGGCGGGCGCGCCATCCAGGCGATCAGCGAGGAGCGCATGGCTTCCTCCACCGACATGTCTATGGGCTGCACCCAGTCGGCCGGCACGAACACCGTGTAGCCGCCTATCATGTAACCCATGGGCAGGTAGACCGCCACGCGATCGCCGGGCAGGAAGCCTGGCCCCAGGTCGGCGAAGCTGCGGCGCGTGATCAGGCCCACGATTTCCATCGCGTGGCCGGGCATGCGCAGTATCACCACGCTTTGCTCGCCCTGCTTGCCCGAAGGCGAAAAGTAGTCGGCGAAGCTTTTGAGCGAGGAGTAAATGCTTTTGACGACCGGCAGATTGGTGAAAGGCATTTCCGCGAAAGACAGCAGCTTGCGCACGCTCCGCTTGGACACCAGGTAGCCGATCACCAGGATGCTGAGCACGCCGAACACCAGGCCCAGGCCCGGGATGTAAAAGCTGCCGATCAGCGGCCGCAGAATCCACAGCGCCGCGGTCTCCATCCAGGCCAGGAAGATGTAGAGCAGGTAGACCGTCAGGGCTACCGGCAGGATGGTGATGAGGCCGCGAAAGAAATATTTGTAAAGGCTTTTCATGGATTTTGGGTGTATGCCGGCACGCACGATGCGGGGCCGGCCATGCTCTGCAATATAACCATTTCAGTTGACGCTCGGCCCGCTGGGCGCCTGTCGGCCTTTTCCTACGTTTTTCGGGTACTAATCACCGCAGCTTGTCATATTTCCATGCTTAAACTGGCGTCATTGCGAACACCTGATATGAACGCCCACGCAGCTGCAGAGACGACACCGGACACGGGCCGGCACGCCTTTGCCCTTGTGCTTGATTCATGCCTGCGGCGCCGGCCGTTTCAGCGGCCTTCGGCCCCTGCGCCGAAAGTTACGTTTGCACCCCTTGATATTTTTTTGCGGCGCTCCAAGCTGCGTCTGCAAGGCCACGTCCGGCCTGCCCGGATATTTTTGAGGATTCCTGTTTCATGAGCCACTCCACATTGGTCAACGCACAACTCAAAGTCCCTCTTCGTTCTTTGGCCCTCACCGTCGAGGAGCCCGCCCCCGGCGAATTCTGCTGGCGCATTCTTGAAAGCCGCGAAGACCCGCGGGTGTTTGAATCGATCTCCTGCTCCGACATCACCTTCGCGGCCTATGACACGGCCCTGGCCACCGGCTACGGCGAACTGCAGCGCCTGGTCGGCCCCGACCTTCAATACGGGCCGCGCAGCGAGGAAGACTTGCAGGCCGAGCTCTTCGTCGCGCCCGCAGCCAAGGCCGCCGAAGGCGGCAGCGACAAGCGCGGCTCCGTCAACGGCTTCAAGCCCGGCCCGGTGCCGGCATGAAGCGCGACCTGGAGGCCGACTACGCGGACCTGCGCGCCCGGCTGCAGGCCTTGCAGGCGGCCCCGGTCAAGGATTTCGCGAAGATAGACCAGCTCATCGACGAGCTTGAAAAACTCCAGCTCGCAATCAAGGCCGAACACGGCCTGCACGGCAACAACCCCATCGAATAGCGGCGAGCGCTGCAGGGGTAAGCAGCTGTTCCCGCATGTGCCATCCTGCATGCGCCTGTGAGGCGCGTAGCATTTTGTGACCTCGCTTGTCCTACATGGCGCGCTGTACCAGGCCGACGAAAAAGGCTCCGCTCCCTACCGTAAATTGAACCCAGTCGGCAATACGGCCGGCGATTTACCAACCCGATTGCCTGTGATGGGCATGACCTTAGGAGTACACCATGAGAGCATCGAAAACCCTGGCTTCCGCCGTTGCCGCAGCCGCAGTGGTTGGCGCCATTGGCCTGGCTTATGCCCAGGACACCAGCACCACCACGCCCGCCACGCCGGCAGACCAGACCCTGCAGAACCAGGGCAGCACCAGCCCCAGCACCTCGCCGTCGAGCGGCACGGACATGGCCGTCACCCCGACCGAGCGTCCCGCACAAGCTGACCGCAACTAAGCCAGGCCACTCATGCATCTGCGCATGAAATCGCTCCGGATCGCCTCGGCGGCCCGGAGCGTTTTATGTGGGGCGCAGTATTTTTTGATTCCTGTCCATGGCCGCCTCCCCGCCTGATGTTCAGCAGCGGCCCGCTGCTGAAGGACCGACCCCGGCGCTGGTGGACACGCGGCATTCCGATATTCTTGACGGCATCAAGCAGGGCGTTCTCTGGGGCGCCGCCATCGCGGTGCTGGTCCTGCCGCTTTTCCGGCCCCATCCCGTGGCCCCGCCGGCGGCCGCCGGCCTTCAAGCCACGGCACCCACGCCCATGACGCCGCGCACGGCGGATTTCGGCGGCGAGGAGGCTTCGAACGAAGCGCGCGAAGTCGCCAACTGGGTGGTCAGCTCCGGCGACAACCGCAAACTCTTTTTTGTGATCCTCGACAAGATCAACACCAAGGTGTTTGTCTTCGAGCCCTCCGGCAAGCTGCGCAGCGCCACGCCGGTGCTGATAGGCGCCGCGCGCGGCGACGACTCGGTGGACGGCATAGGCGGGCGGCCCATCGCCCAGGTGCAGCCGCAGGAGCGCACCACGCCCGCGGGCCGTTTCGTCGCCGAACCCGGGCGCAACGCCACGGGCGAGGACGTGGTCTGGGTCGACTACGACGCGGCCGTCTCCATGCACCGCGTGCGCACGCTGGAGCCCAAGGAGCGCCGGCTCGAGCGCCTCGCCTCGCCGACCACCGAGGACAACCGCATCTCCTACGGCTGCATCAACATGCCGGTGGAGTTTTATGAAAACGTGCTCAAGCCCGCCTTCAACGCGAGTTACGGCGTGGTCTATGTGCTGCCCGAAGTCAAGCCGCTGGCCGAGGTGTTTCCGGCGGCGCATGAACTCGCGGTGAAGCAGGGCACGGTGCCCGCCGGCTGAGGTTTCCGTTCGGCCAATTCTCTCTCTCCTGATTTGTAACTTGTAACGGGCACCAGCGCGGTGTCCCGCCCGGTGTTGCGCGCAGGCATCTGCCGCGCCAAAAAATGCCGCCTCCGGCGACTGTTACATGCCCCCGCGGGTGCTTCCGTTGGTCTGCTAAAACCGCTTCGCTTCGGCATTTCAAAAGGATTCATTGCTATACAAGTCATAGCGAGTATCCGAGGCAGTTCAGGGTTTCTCCGTTGAGCACAATTGCTTGCATCGTTAACATGGTGCAACCGCGCCGGGGTGCGCTCCACACACAGTGACCCCGTTTTTTTGGATGTGCGTTCGCGCACTTTTTGGTGCCACGCACAGGACCCCGGATGTTGTTCGCAGGCAGGAAACACGCAGCAAAAATCGCCCGCACGGCGGCCCTCGCCGTTCTTGCCGCCGCGCCCTTGTTTTCCGTCGCCGCGCCGCTGGCCCCCTACACCGACAGTGCCGCAGCGCCGGCCGCAAGTCCCGATGCCGGCATGGTGCTGGTCTCGGCCTCTTCCGATGCACGCCAGGCCTTGCGCTGGGTGGTGCAGGCGCACGACAACGAAGGCCTGCCTTTTGTGATCGTCGACAAAAAAGGCGGGCGCATTTTTGTGTTCGAGGCGGGCGGGCAGCTGCGCGGCACATCGCCCGCGCTGACCGGCCTGGCGCCCGGCGACCACGGCGTGCCCGGCATGGCGCAGCGCAGCGTGGCCAGCCTGCGCGAGGATGAACGCACCACACCGGCCGGCCGCTTTGTCTCCGAGCCCGGCCACAACCTGCAGGGCGAGGCCATTGTCTGGATCGACTACGCGGCCAAGCTCGCCATACATCGCCTGCGCCCCGCGCCACCGGCCGAGCGCCGCGCCGAGCGCCTGGCCTCGGAAACGCCCGACGACAACCGCATCTCCATGGGTTGTGTGGTGGTGCCGGTCCGCTTTTACGAAACCGTGGTCGGCCCCGTCCTCGGAAAAAGCCGCGGCATCGTCTACGTGCTGCCCGAAACCCAGCCGCTGGCCAGCATGCTGGGCGCGCTGCAGCTAAGCCAGCGCTAGTCCTTCCCGGGCCGCAGCCCCTGACTGCCTGGGTACGGCCCCGGCCTGCAAGCAGCTGCCTGCACAACTACACGCGCGTCAGCCATGCCCTACTTGCAGCGGGCCTGGAGGCTGGCATGGGGCGCGCGGCCCGCCGCCTACATTGGATTTGTCTCTTCAACCCTGACCACTTTTTAGGAGAAACAAATGCCCATCATTGCCTGGCTACTGGGTGTCCCCCTCAGCGTGATCCTGATCCTCATGTTGCTGGGCGTGTTTTAGGCCCGCAAGGCGGCCTCAGGGCCGCTCCAACAAAAAGCCCGCGAATGCGGGCTTTTTGTTTACAGCGCGTCGGCGGCTTCCCTGCGCCGCGCGCGCAGGCGCGCCACTTTCCACCAGCCCGGCAGCAGGCTTTGTATTTCGGGCCGGGTAAAGCGGTCGTCTATGAGGTAGACGACGCCGCGGTCGGAGGTCGTGCGTATCACCCGGCCGGCCGCCTGCACCACTTTCTGCAGGCCGGGGTAGAGGTAGGTGTAGTCATAACTCTGGGCCGCGCCGAAGTTGGCGCCCATGCGCTCGCGGATCTGCTCGTTCACCGCATTGACCTGGGGCAGGCCCAGGGTGGCGATAAAAGCGCCTATCAGGCGCTCACCCGGCAGGTCTATGCCCTCGGCGAAAGAGCCGCCCAGCACGGCAAAACCTATGCCTTGCGAGGCCGGCGTGAAGCGCGCGAGGAAGGCGTCGCGCGCGGCTTCCTCCATGCCGCGCGTCTGCTCCCATACCGGAATCTGCGGATAGCGCTGGCGGAACAGCGCCAGGAGTTGCTGCAGGTAGTCGTAGCTGCTCAGGAACGCCAGGTAGTTGCCGGGCCGGTCCTCGTACTGCCGCGCCATCAGGTCGATGATGGGCGAGAGCGAATCGCCCCGGTGCTGCAGGCGCGTGGAGACGTCGCTGACCACCGAGACCTGCAGCTGTTCGGCCAGAAAGGGTGACTCCACCTCGGTCCACACCGTGCCGGCCGGCAGGCCCAGCGTGTCGGCGTAGTAGTTCTGCGGGCTCAGCGTGGCCGAAAACAGCGCCGCCGACTGCGCGGCCGCAAAGCGTGGCGCCAGAAAGGGCGCGGGCACGACGTTGCGGATATTGAGCAGCACCAGCGGCTGGCCCAGCGCCTGGCCGAATGCGCCCGGCCCGGTATCGGTTTGCAGCGTCACGTCAAACAGCGAATGCTCGCCAAAGGCCTCGGCCATGCGCGAGAAATGCAGGGCCTCGAAATAAAAGTCCTGCAGCTCGCCGTCCATGCGCGTCGGGTTGGCCAGCAGGAAGTCGGTGACCTGGGTCAGGGCCTGGCCCAGGGTCTTGAGGAAGGGCGCGGGCAGCTCGGCATGAACCTCGTAGGGCTCGCTTTGCGCCTGCTGCAGCTCCTGCAGGCCGCGGTTGAGCCGCTCCAGCGCGCCGCGCACGGCGCGCGGCGCGCCGGCGTGCACCTGCTGCAGCTGCGCCTGGCTCAGCGTGGCCGAATACATTTTCCGCGCGCGTTCCACCAGGTTGTGCGCCTCGTCCACCAGCACCGCCACGCGCCACTGGTTGCCCTGGGCCTGGCCGTGCAGCAGCGCGCTGGTGTCGAAGTAATAGTTGTAGTCACCCACCACCACGTCCGACCAGGTCACCAGCTCCTGGCTCAGGTAGTAGGGGCACACATGGTGGGCCAGCGCCAGTTCGCGCAGCGCGGCCTTGTCCAGCGGGCCGTGCGTGGCGGCGTGCTTCACGGCGGCGCTGCGCGCCTGTGGCAGGCGGTCGTAAAAACCCTTGGCCAGCGGGCAGGCATCGCCGTGGCAGGCCTTGCCCGGGTGTTCGCAGGCCTTGTCGCGCGCCACCAGTTCCAGCACGCGCAGCGGCAGGGCCTGGGTGCTGCCCTTGATGCGGTCCAGCGCGTCCAGCGCCAGCCTGCGGCCCGGGGTTTTCGCGGCCAGGAAAAACAATTTGTCGAGCTGCTTTTTGGGCACTGCCTTGAGCAGCGGGAACACCGTGCCTATGGTCTTGCCTATGCCCGTGGGCGCCTGCGCCATCAGGCAGCTGCCGGCCTGCGCGGTCTTGTAGACGGCCTCGGCCAGTTCGCGCTGGCCGGGCCGGAAGGTGGGGTGCGGAAACGCCAGCGCCGTCAGCGCCGCATCGCGCGCCTGGCGGTGCGCCAGTTCCTGCTCGGCCCAGGCCAGGAAGCGTTCGCACTGCGCTTCAAAATAGTCCTTGAGCGCGGCCGCCGTGAAGTGCTCGGTCAGCGGCGTTTCCTGCGTGCTGGCCACGTCGAAATAGACCAGGCTGAGGTTGATGTCGGGCAACTTCCTGTCCTGGCACAGCAGCCAGCCGTAGACCTTCAGCTGTGCCCAGTGCAGGTGGCGGCGGTTGTCGGCCATGGCATGCAGGTCGCCCCGGTAGGTCTTGACCTCTTCGAGCTGGTTCTGCTCGGGGTCGTAGCCGTCGGCGCGGCCGCGCACGGTCAGCGACTTGTAGTCGCCCTCCAGGCTGACTTCCGACTGGTAGCTTTCCCCACGGCGCGACGCGACCAGCGCATGGCCGGCCATGCCTTCCTGGGCCGAAGGCGAGGGGGTAAAGCGTAGGTCCAGGTCGCCATGCTTGGCGGTGAACTCGCACAGGGCCCTGACGGCCACAAGGTATTTCAATCGGGGTGCGCTCTCTGGAAGTCGGGAATGGGGGGCAGGGCTTCATGGTAGCGCAGCCGCCTCCTCGCGGAGATTGTTCCCCCTGTGGAAACAGAACATTACCGCGCCCTCCATTTACCGATGCGCCGCAGCCGTCTACATTGGCGCCCATGGACCAAATTGTTGTGTGGCTGGAGCAGTACGGCCTGGCTGCCGTTTTCCTCAACATCGTGCTGGAGCAGCTCGGCCTGCCGGTGCCGGCCTACCCGGTGCTGATACTCACCGGCGCCTTGAGCTATGGCGGCCGGTATTCGGCCGGCGGCCTGCTCGCGACGGCCGTGCTGGCCTGCCTGATCGCCGATTGCCTCTGGTACTGGGCCGGCCAGCGATACGGCAGCCGCGTGCTCAAGACCTTGTGCCGGATTTCGCTGTCGCCCGATTCCTGCGTGCGGCAGACCGAGTCCATCTTCACGCGCTGGGGCGCCAGGTCGCTGGTGCTGGCCAAGTTCATTCCGGGTTTCGCCTCGCTGGCCACCGCGCTGGCGGGGCGCACCGGCGTGCCTTTCGGGCGCTTCCTGTTCTTTGATGCGATAGGCGCGGCCTTGTATGCCGGCGTGGGGCTGGCCATAGGCATGCTGTTCCATGACGCGGTGGCCGACGTGCTGGCCGTCTTCGAGCAGATGGGCCGCATAGGCCTGATGGTGCTGCTGGCCGCCTTCGCGCTCTTCCTGGCGCACAAATGGTGGCAGCGCCAGCGCTTTTACCGCCAGCTGCGCATGGCGCGCATCACCCCGCAGGAGCTGCTGCAGCTCACGCGCGGCGAGCAGCCGGCCGTGATCCTCGACGTGCGCACCGAACTGAGCCGCGGCGCGGGCGGCATCATCCCGGGTGCCCTGCTGTGGTCGGACCCGGACCGCAAGATGGCCACGCTGGACCTGCCGCACGACGTGCCGGTGGTGGTGTACTGCGCCTGTCCCAACGATGCCTCGGCCGCCCAGGTGGCCAGGCGACTGATGGCGGCGGGCTTCAAGAACGTGCGGCCGCTGCATGGCGGCATAGACGCCTGGCAGGCGGCCGGGCTGTCGCTGGAGTACCCGCATGCCGTGTGAATGGGATGAATGTGTAAAAGTACCTTTGCCTTGCGGGGGAGGGTGGCGCTAAGCTCTTGTGCCCAGGCCGTTTCAGCCGGCTCACCAAAAAAGAGGTCTTAAGTTTTCAAATCTGGCATGTGCCGATGACTGCCGCACCCAAAAGAAGACAGGGTGTTGTCCTATGGCGGATTTTCCAGCGGCGCAGCACACTCGGTTTCGCAAACGCCGTGCAAAATGCATGAAGGCACCTCGCCTTTGCCAAGAAAGTAAACAGCAGCGCATGAAGCCCTCTTCGCCAGGCGAATTGACCGCAGCCCACCGCCCGCATGGCGCGGCGGGAGGGACCGGCAACGCGTTGGTGGGCCCGTTCACCGGGGCAAGGCCGTGAAGCGGGACGAAACCCTGGCCCAGGCCAACGAACGCCTGCAGGCCGAGGCACTGGCGCTGGCTGAGGCCAACAAGGCCCTGGCGCAGGAACTTGCCGAGCAGCGCCGCGCCGCCGAGGTGCTGCAGGACGACGTGGACAGCCTGCGCAGCCTGGCGTCCATTTCAGCGGACTGGTACTGGGAGCAGGACGCCGATTTCCGTTTCACCGCCTTTGCCGCCGAGCGCAGCGTGGGCAGCGCGGGCAGGAGCAGTGCGGACCCGGACCTCAGCAGCGCCATCGGCAAGCAGCGCTGGGAGCTGGAGGGCGCTTACCCCTTGAGCATGTCCTGGGATCACCACCGCGCGGTGCTGGAGGCGCGCCAGGCCTTCCGCGATTTCGAGTACATCCGCGTGCTGGACGACGGCGTGGCCCACTATTTTTCCGCCAGCGGCGTGCCGGTGTTCAACAAGCAGCAGGAGTTCGCCGGTTACCGCGGCATCACGCGGGACACCACGGTGGCCAGGCGCATCGAGGAAAAAGAGCGCAAGGCCGCGCGCTTCCTCGACGACGTCGTCGACAACATGCCGGTCGCCGTGCACCTGAAGTCGGTGCAGGACGGCCTGCGCATCGTGGCCTGGAACAAGGCCGCCGAAAGCCTCTACGGCATACGGCGCGAGGACGCCATGGGCCGCACCGTGCACGACCTCTGGCCGCAGGACCACGCGGACCGCATCAATGTCTCCGACGTGGAGGTGGCGAACACCGGCGTCATGCAGGACTTCCCCGACCGGGTCATCATGACGCGGGACCGCGGCAGGATACGCGTGCACATGCGCAAGCTGCCGCTCAAGGACGGCGGCGGCAGGGTCACCCACATCCTGATCACGGCCGAGGACATCACCGAGCGCCTGGCCGCCGAGGACCGCCTGCGTAGTAGCCAGGCGCGGTTCAGAAGCCTCACTCAGCTCTCGTCCGACTGGTACTGGGAACAGGACAAAAACTTCCGCAACGTCTTTGTCTCCAACGATCCGCAGCGCTTTGCCCTGGGAACCCAGGTCATCGGGGAAGGGCTGTGCCGATGGGACCTGCCCAACTCCGCGCCGCTTGTCGGCACGTGGGAGGAGCACAAGGCCGCCTTGCAGGCGCATTTGCCGTTTCGCAATTTTGAGTACCAGCTGACCAAGGCGGATGGCGGTGTCATTTACCGCAGCGTCAGCGGAGAGCCGGTGTTTGGTGACAACGGAGCCTTTGAAGGTTACCGCGGCGTGGGAAGCGACATCACCGAACGCAAGCAGACCGAAACCGCGCTGCGCACGAGCAACGCGCGTTTCCGGGCGGTGGTCGGGGCGCTTGCCGAAGGCGTGATGCTGCGTGACGCCGAAGGCAAAATCATCGACTGCAACCCCAGCGCGGAACGCATTTTCGGCAAGACCATGGCGCAGATGAAGGGCCAGACCTCGGCGGCGCCGGATTGGGAGCGCTTGCGCGAGGACGGCACCCACATGCCCGAAGTTGAATGGGCCAGCGTGCGCGCCGTCAGCAGCGGGCAGGCGCAGAGCAATGTCGTGCAGCGTTACCGCAGGCCCGACGGCAGCACCTTCTGGGGCCTCATTAACGTGCAGCCTCTCTTTGACGGCAAGAGCGACAAGCCCATCGGCTTTGTCACTTCCATTTCCGACATCACCAAACGCAAGCAGGCCGAGGTGGAAATCGTGCGGCTCAATGTCGACCTGGAAAACCGCGTGCTGCGCAGGACGGCGCAGCTCGAGGCCGCCAACAAGGAGATGGAGGCCTTCTCCTATTCCGTGGCGCACGACCTGCGCACGCCGCTGAGCACCATAGACGGCTTTTGCGCGCTGATGGAAAAACACATGCCGCCGGCCGCCGGCGAGCGCGCCCTGCATTTCCTCGAGCGCATACGCAGCAGCGTGCGGCGCATGGGCGAGCTCACCGACGGGCTGCTGGCCCTCACCCGCCTGTCGCGCACCAGCATGGTCTGGGACACGGTGGACATCAGCGCCGAGGCGCTGCGCGTGGCCAAGCGGCTCAAGGACGCCGAGGCCGGGCGCGAGGCGCGCATCGCGATCGAGCCCGGCATGGCGGCGCGCGGCGACCAGGCCATGCTGGGCCAGGTGCTGGAGCAGCTGATCGCCAACGCCTGGAAGTTCAGCGCCAAGAAGGAGCGCGTCGAAATCGAGATCGGGCGCCAGCGCGACAAGGACGGGCAGCCGGTGTTCTTCGTGAAGGACACGGGCGCCGGCTTCGACATGGCTTACGTCGACAAGCTGTTCGGAAACTTCGAGCGCCTGCACTCGCCCGAGGAATTCGCCGGCAGCGGCATAGGCCTGGCCACGGCCAAGCGCATCATCGACCGGCACGGCGGCAAGATCTGGGCGCAGTCGGTGGTCGGCGAAGGCAGCACCTTTTATTTCTCGCTGGGCGGCGACCAGACCGGCCTCGGGCAGGACGGGCGGGGGACTCAGGGCGCCCAGGCCGCCGAAACAGAGCACGAATCGGGCTTCTCGACGCTGGAGGTGCCCAGCAGCGCGCCCCTGAGCAGCGACAACGACGCCTTCATGCTCAACGACCAGCAGTTCAGCAACGCGTTTGAGCATGCCGCGATCGGCATGACGCTGATAGGCATAGACTCGCGCCGCCTCAAGGTCAACACTGCCTTCTGCCAGATGCTCGGTTATTCCGAGGCCGAGATGCTGGCGCGCACCATCCACGACCTGACCCACCCCGATGACATCGAATGGGACTTGAAGCAGCGCCAGCGCGCGCTGGCCGGCGAGATCGAATCCTTCCACACGGAAAAGCGCTACATCCACAAGGACGGCCACATCGTCTGGGGTTATATGAGCTGCTCCCTGGTGCGCGACGAGGACCGCAAACCGCTGCGCTTCATCGCGCAGATCCAGGACATCACCGAGCGCAAGCAGACCGAACAGGTGCTGCGCGAAAGCGAGGAGCGCTTCCGCGCGCTCACCGAGCTGTCCTCCGACTGGTTCTGGGAGCAGGACGAGAACTTCCGTTTTGTCGAGGTATCCGGCGAGGCCCCCAACGCTTCGGGCGTCCAGAAATCAGCCTATGGCAAGACCCCCTGGGAGCTCAACTACATCCAGATGAGCGACGAGGGGTGGGCCCACTACAAAGGCGTGGTGCAGCGGCACGAGGTTTTCCGCGATATTGAAACCACGCGGCGCGACTCCAAGGGCCGGACTCGCTACTTCAGCATCAGCGGTGTGCCCAAATTCGATGCCAATGGCAAATTCACCGGCTACCGCGGCACCGGCCGCGACACCACCGAGATGCGCCGCGTCACCGAGGCGCTGCGCACCAGCGAAGCGCAACTGCGTGAAATCACCGACACCATACCGGCCTGGATCACCTACGCCGACGCCGACCAGTACCTGCGTTTTCACAACCGCGCCTACGAGGAAGTCTTCGGCATGACGAGTGCGCAGCTCGAAGGCAAGACCATACGGGAAATTGTGGGCGAGGAGATGTACGCGCTGATCAGGCCCCGGGTTGAGGAGGTGCTGCAGGGCTACCCGGTGGTCTACGAGCGCGCGCAGAAAACCGCGCGCGGCGGAACGCGCGACTACGTGGTCAACTACTTCCCGCGCTACGGCGAAGGCAGGGACGAGGGCAAGGTGATCGGCTTTTACACCCTGGCCAACGACGTTACCGAGCTCAAGCGCATAGACCGCATGAAGAGCGAATTCGTCTCCACGGTCAGCCACGAGCTGCGCACGCCGCTCACCTCGATACGCGGCTCGCTGGGCCTGATCTCCGGCGGTGTCGCCGGCCAGCTGCCCGAGGCCGTCAAGACCCTGGTGGGCATCGCCAAGAGCAACTGCGAGCGCCTGATCCGGCTCATCAACGACATCCTGGACATCGAGAAGATAGAGTCCGGCAAGATGACCCTGGACCTGCAGGTGATAGAACTCAAGCCCCTGCTCGAGCAGGCGCTGGCCGCCAACGAGGGCTACGGCGCCGCCAAGAACGTGAGCCTGAGCCTGCAGTTCCCCGACGAGGAACTGATGGTCAGGGCCGACGGCGACCGCCTGATGCAGGTCGTCACCAACCTGCTGTCCAACGCGATGAAGTTTTCCCCGTCCGACGGCGTGGTGGAAATCCATGTGGGGCGCAGCGCGAGCGGGGGCGTGCGCGTCGAGGTGCGCGACCACGGGCCCGGCATTCCCGAGGAGTTCCGCAAGCGCATCTTCCAGAAATTTTCCCAGGCCGATTCCTCCGACACGCGCCAGAAGGGCGGCACCGGGCTGGGCCTGAACATTTCACGGGCCATCATCGAGCGCCTGGGCGGCAGCATAGGCTTTGAAACCCATACCAACGAAGGCACCACCTTCTACTTCGAACTGCCGGAATGGGTGGAGCCGCCACCCACGCGCCCGGTGGAGATGACCGGCGACAGGCCCTGCGTGCTGGTCTGCGAGGACGACCACGACATCTCCCGCCTGATCGGCATGATGCTGGACAAGGGCGGCTTCGATTCCGACCCGGTCTACAGCGCCGAGGAGGCACTGGCCCAGTTGGGGCGGCGGCACTACGACGCCATCACGGTCGACCTCAAGCTGCCCGGCCAGGACGGCATCGCGCTGATACGCCAGCTGCGCGGGCGGCTGCTCACGCGCGACGTGCCGGTGGTCGTCATCTCGGCCTGGGCCGGCGAAGGCAAGGTGCAGTTCAACGACCAGGCCCTGACCGTCTCGGACTGGCTGGAAAAACCCATAGACGAAAACCTGCTGGTGCTGGGCGTGCGCCGCGCCATCGAGGGCGCGGCCGAAAACAAGCCCGTCATCCTGCACGTCGAGGACGATCCCGACATCCAGCGCATCGCGGCCACCATCGCGCAGGACTTCGCGACCTTCGTCTTCGCGGCAACCCTGCAGGAAGCCCGCGCGCGGCTGGAGAGCCAGCCCTTCGACCTGGTCCTGCTGGACATCAACCTCAAGGAAGGCTCGGGCTGGGACCTGCTCACCGACATCGAGGCGCTGGAGTCGCCGCCGCCCGTGGTGGTGTTCTCCGCGATGGAAGCCACCCGGGCTCAGGCCGCGCGCGCCACCGCTGTGCTGGTCAAGGCCAAGACCTCCAACGAGGAACTGCTGGCCACCCTGAGGCGGGTGCTGGGCCTGGCGCGCCCGCCTGAAATAGAACTCGAGTAGCGCCGCCTAGGCGCCGGGCGATTCCGATTCCAGCAGCGCGGTGTAGCGGCGCTGCATCTCCTCGGGCGTCAGCGTCTCAATGCTGTGGCCCACGCTCCAGCGGTGGCCGAAGGGGTCGCGAAAACTGCCCGAGCGCTCGCCGTAAAACTGGTCCTGCGTGGCCATCTCCAGCGTCGCGCCGGCTTGCAGCGCCCGTGCAATCACCGCATCGCAATCGTCGACATGCAAGTGCAGGGTCACACTCACCGGCGTACCCTTCGCGGGCGCGCCCGTGCCGCATTCCGGGAACTCGTCCGACAGCATCAGCGTGGTGCCGCCGAACTCCAGCTCGGCGTGGCCTACGCGTCCGCTGGGTTCGGTCAGGCGGAATTTTTCGGCCACCCCAAACACCGAGGTGTAGAACGTCAAGGCTTTTTCAGCATCCTTGACGTGGATATACGCAAACAGTTCGTGAATCGCCATGCGGCCTCCTGAAAAAGGGAATACGGCCAGTCTAGAGGCCGGCGGCCCCGCGGTCTTGAACAAAATTGACATGCGGCCGTGAAGGGGATGAGACGGACGCGCAAGACCTGGGCACCAGCACATGGTTGGCCGACACGGGCCGCGCCAGCCGGTACTGCTCGGGCGTGAGTCCGGCGAATTCGCGGAACTCGCGGTTGAAATGCGGCTGGTCGCTGTAGCCGGCCTCCATCGCCACGCCGGCCAGGCCCAGCGGGCCCTGCAGCAGCGGCAGGGCTTTCTGGAAGCGCCGCAGCCGGCAATACAGCTTGGGCCCCAGGCCCACGGCCTGTGAAAACAGGCGTATGAACTGCCGATGGCTATAGCCGCTGCGGGCCACCGCATCCTCCACGCCCATGCCCGCCTCGAACTGCCGCAAGGCCTGCGTGACCAGCGGGTGCGCCGGCTGCGCCGGGCCGGCGCGCAGGCGCCGCAGCAGCAGGGCCTCCAGGCGGCGCAAGGCCTGCTGCGGCGTGGCGGCCGCCAGCAGTTGCTCGCGCGCCAGCTCCGCATGGTTTCCCCAGAGGTCTTCCAGGCTCACATGGTGCCCGGCCAGCTCATCGGCCGGCAGGCCCAGCAGCGCCTGCGCCGCGCCGGGCAGCAACTGCACACCCACCGAATGCGAGGGCGCGCCCACCTCCTTGGCATAAAAGCCCGCGCGCGGCCCGCCCACCAGGGCCTGGCCCAGCGGCCGGCCCTTGCCGTCCGCGGCGTGGTCGAAGATGCGCACGCCCGGCCCCGAGAGGCGGAACACCAGGTGCATCAGGCCGGTAGGCAGCACATGCTCACGCGCCGGCGCCGGCTGCACCTGGGCAGCGGCGGGCAGGCTGGCCCACGCGGTCTTGACGAAGTTGGCCAGCAGGGGATGAGGTGCGCGTTGCATGGCTTGGAAGCGATGGTTGGCCTTCAGTCTAGGCCCTGGCAGGCCCTTGCGCCATGCCGCCGGGCATGCGGCGGCCCGGCCTGCGGGCTTTCCGGTCCGCAGGCCTTATTTACCTTGGATGAGAAATTTAATTTCAGAATAAGTGCACACCACCCAGGGTATTCACTTACATAAAGTCACATTTAGCCAAATATCCTACGGATTCTGAAAATTACTTTCATCTAGGAGTGCTTTATGGTTAACCATCGCCTACATACGCGCCGGCTACTGCCGGCCCTGGTTTTTGGCCTGATGGCCGCCCTGCAGGGCGCCGCGCCCGCCCTGGCGCAGGCGCCGGCCTCCGTGGCCAACCTGGCCATGGTGGGGGAGCCGCCCTCGCTGGATCCCATGCAGGCCACCACCGACCTGGTCGGCACCATCATGCAGCACGTGTACGAGCCGCTCTACACCTTTGACGCCAAATGGAATGTCGTGCCCATGCTGGCCGACGGCATGCCGCGTTTCTCGGCCGACGGCAAGGTCGTCACCATCACGCTGCGCAAGGGCGTGAAGCTGCACTCGGGCCGCGCGCTCGACGCCGAGGACGTGGTCGTCAGCCTCAAGCGCTGGATCAAGGAGGCGCCGCGCGGCAAGGCCGTGGGCAAGGAAATCGTCGATTTGAAGGCCGCCGGCCCGCTCACGGTGGAGTTGACGCTCAGGGGGCCTTACGCGCCGCTGCTCGCGCAGCTGGCCCTTCCCAGCGGCATGGCCGCCATCATGGCCAAGGAGGCCGTGCAGATTCCGCTGCGCAATTTCATAGGCACGGGCCCCTACAAGTTCAAGGAGCGCCGCACCGACCAGTTCGTGGTGCTCACGCGCTTTGACGGCTACAGCGCGCGCAAGGAGCCGGCCAACGGCTACGGCGGCAAGCGCGAGGCCTTCATCGAGGAGCTGCGTTTCATCCCCGTGCCCACGCCCGGCACGCGCGTGGAAGGCGCCTTGTCCGGCCAGTTCCACTTCGCCGACCTGCTGCCCATAGATGCGCTGGCCCGCCTCGAAAAATCCGGCGGCCGCGCCGCGCCGGTGATCACGCCGGCCTTCGGTTTCCCGTACCTGGTGTTCAATACCCGCGAGGGCATCAACGCCAACAAGGGCATGCGCCAGGCGATACAGACCGCCATAGGCCCCGGCGAAATGATGGCCGCCGGTTTCGGCGACACGCGCTTCTTCACGGCCGAGGCCAACCACTTCCCGCAGGGCTCGCCGTATTACTCCGCCGCCGGCAGCGAGAGCTACAACCAGCGTGATCCCGCCAAGGCCAAGGGCCTGGCCGAAGCCGCCGGCTACAAGGGCGAGACCGTGCGCATCCTCACCAGCCGCCAGTACGACTTCCACTACAACATGGCCGTGGTCATGGCCGAGCAGCTCAAGCGCGCCGGCATCAAGGCCGAGCTCACCGTGGTCGACTGGTCCACCCTGGTTCAGCGCCGCAACGACTCCTCCGCGTGGGACATCTACGTCACGCACTCAGGCCTCTTGCCCGAACCCATGCTCTCGCCGCCGCAACTCGGCGACGGCGCGCCGGGCTGGTGGAACACCCCGGCCAAACAGGCCGCGCTGCTCGAGTTCAACCACATCCCGCTTCCCGCCAAGCGCGGGCCGCTGTGGGGCAAGGTGCAGCAGCTGGTGTACGACGAAGTGCCCTACATCGACATCGGCAAATTCAACAGCCTGTCGGCCAAGTCCACCAAGCTCGAAAACTACCAGCCTGCGCTCTGGCCCTTCTTCTGGAACGTGAAGCTCAAGAACTGATCGCAACCAGCGTTCAGAAAAACAAAAGCCGTGCGGCTGCAAACCGCACGGCTTTTTTCATGGGCGAGGAATTCCTCAGGGTTGCCGGCTCTGGTTCATCGCGTTGTCGAATTCTTCGCGCGAGAGAAAGTTGTCCTTGTTGAGGTCGGCCTCGTCAAAGTGTTTCGAGACGCCGCGAAAGTTCGAGGCCTCGTCGCGGCTGACCTTGCCGTCGCCGTTCTTGTCCATGAACTTGAAGGCGCGCTCCAGGTCCTTGGGATCGTACTTGGCGACCGCGGGTGCCGGCGCGGCAGCGGGGGCCGCGGCAGGCGCGGAGGCCGCTGCCGCCGGCTCCGCCGTCTGGGCCTGGGCCTGCGCGGCCAGCAGGGCGGCCGCGGCGGCCAGGGCCAGCAAAGACCCCAGCATCACCATGCGGGGGCGGGCCGGGCTGGAAGGCGCGCGGAGGATGGGGAGGGTCTTTGCCGTGGGCTGCTTCATGGGCTTCCTCTGTGAGTGATAGGTCATGGTCATCATTGGATGCTACCCCCGCCCTCAATACCAGTGTTCTTGCAGGGTGTTGCGCCGCTTTACCTGAGCGTGCACCGGGGACACACTTCTTTGCAGGCCGGCGGCGGGTGCGATCACACAAAAAAACATCTTTGTTCCGGGCCCCGGTTGACAGGCGGTGGCCGCTTGCTCAATACTAAGCCAAATGGTTAAGTATAAAGACAATGCCGATGAGGCCCTGAACGCCGTGTTCGCCGCGCTGGCGGACCCGACGCGCCGCAAGGTGCTGCAAGACCTGGAGCGCGGCCATCTCTCCGTCGGCGAGCTGGCCCAGCCGCACGGCATGTCCTTGCCCGGCTTCATGAAGCACCTGCGCGTGCTCGAGGACGCCGGCCTGGTGACCCGCGCCAAGGACGGGCGTGTCGTCAACCTGGCCCTGTCGCCCGAGCCCATGCAGGAGGCCGCCATGTGGCTGTCCCGTTACGAGAAATTCTGGTCCGAGCGCCTGGACGCGCTGGGCCGCTACCTGTACCACCAAGAGGAGTTGAACCCGCCATGGAAAGCAGCGCAACGCAAGGCAAGCCGGCCTCCGTCCACTTCACCCGGCACTACCCCGCCAGCTGCGAAAAAGTCTGGCGCGCGTGGACCGACCCGCAAGCGCTAGCGCAGTGGTTCGGCCCCGACCCGGCCGGCGTGGTGACCTTGGCCGAGATGGACGTGCGCGTGGGCGGGCGTTATCACATCCGCTTCGGCGTGCCGGGCCAGGAGACCCACAACGTGGCCGGCACCTACCTGGAGGTGGAGCCGCCCCACAAGCTGGTGTTCGACTGGGGCTGGCAGAGCACGCCCGAACGTGTGTCGCGGGTCACTGTCACGCTGCGGCCCTCGGGCGGCGGCACCGAACTCGTGTTTGTGCACGAAAAATTCTTCGACCAGGCCGCACGCGACAGCCACAACCAGGGCTGGGCCGGCGCCTTCCTCAAACTCGACAAGCTCTTCCCCGCTGCATAGTCCGCGCCGTCCGCCGCCTGGAGCGCATCACCCAGAAAGGAGTCCACCATGCTCGCCAACCGAAACGCCATGCCCACCATCGCCGTCAAGGACTTGGCCGCCGCCCGCAAGTTTTATGAGGGCAAGCTGGCCCTCACGCCGCTGCAAGGCAGCGAAGAGGGCGTGCTCACTTACCAGAGCGGCACCGCCACCGTCGTGGTTTATGTCTCGCAGTTCGCGGGCACCAACCAGGCCACCGCCTGCACCTGGAGCGTGGGTGACGAGTTCGACGGCATCATGAACGCACTCAAGGCCAAGGGCGTGGTGTTTGAGCACTACGACCTGCCCGGCATGACGCTGCAGGGCGATGCCCATGTGGCCGGTGACTTCAAGGGCGCCTGGTTCAAGGACCCGGACGGCAACATCCTGCACATCCTCAACCGCTGATTCCTCCCATCCCTCCCATGGAGTCCCGCCCATGAACACCCCCACCGCCATGCACGCCATCGTGTCCCGAGAGGAATGGCTCGCCGCCCGCCGCCTGCTGCTGGCCCGCGAAAAAGAACTCACCGCCCAGCGCGACCTGGTGAGCGCCGAGCGCCGCCGCCTACCCTGGGTGCCGGTCGACAAGCCCTATGTGTTCGACGGCGCCAACGGTAGCGAAAGCCTGGCCGGGCTGTTTGACGGGCGCAGCCAGCTCATCGTCTACCACTTCATGTTCGGCCCGGACTGGGAAGAGGGCTGCCCCAGCTGCTCGTTTCTGGCGGACCACATCGACGCCACCCTGCCGCACCTGGCCGCGCGCGGCATCACGCTGGCCGTGGTCTCGCGCGCGCCGCAGGCCAAACTTGCCGCCTTCAAGCGGCGCATGGGTTGGCGCTTCAAGTGGGTGTCATCCTTTGGCGGCGATTTCAACTACGACTACCGCGTCTCCTTCACGCCCGAAGCACTCGCGGGCGCAAAGGTAGCCTACAACTACCGCATGGAAGACGTCGGCGGCATGGAGGACCTGCACGGCTTCAGCGTCTTCGCGCGCGACGGCCAGGGCAACGTTTTCCACACCTATTCAAGCTACGCCCGCGGCGCGGACGCCCTGGTGGGCAGCTACCACTACATGGACCTCACGCCCAAGGGACGCGACGAAGACGGCCTGCCCTTTCCCATGGCCTGGGTGCGCCACCACGACAAATACGGCGCGGCTGAGCCCACGGCGCAGGCCGCCCCGGCCTGTTGCCACGCCGAGGCTCCCGTTGCATGAAGGGCCCTCTAGAAACGCACCTTGAGGAAAGCCGACGGCCCCTTGAGCTTGACGCGAAAGCGCGCGTTGCTGTTGTCCTCGTAGCGCAGGTCGGTATCGGTCAGGCCGTAGCTCAGCACCGCACCGGCAACCGTCCGGTCCATCGGCAATCCAAAATACCATCAAGAGAGAAAGGGCTGCAGCCCATTAGGCATGCCTGTGAGGTGCTGCCAAATTAATAGCAATTGACCATCACAGACAAGGAGGACCCATGCAGCTCAAGGACAAGGTCGCGGTCATTTACGGCGCCGGCGGTGCCATCGGGGGTGCCACCGCCCGCGCGTTTGCGCGCGAGGGCGCCCATGTGTTCCTGGCCGGGCGCACACCGGCCCGGCTGGAAGCCGTCGCGCGCGACATCGCGGCGGCGGGCGGCGCGGCCGAGGTCACGCCGCTGGACGCGCTTGACGAGCAGGCCGTGCACCGCCATGCCGACACCGTGGCGGCCCGCGCCGGCCGCATCGACATCGCGCTCAACGCCGTCGGCATCCCGCATGTGCAGGGCACGCCTTTTGCCCAGCTCGCGCTGGAAGACTTCGCGCTGCCCGTCAACGCCTACCTGCGCAGCTACTTCATCACCGCCCAGGCCGTGGCCCGGCACATGGCCCGCCACAAGTCGGGTGTCATCCTCACCCTGTCCACCCCCGGCGCCAAAATGACGGGCAGCGGCTTTATCGGCAATGGCGTAACATCCGCGGCCACGGAATGGTTTTCGCGCCTGCTTGCCGCCGAGCTCGCGCCCGGCGGCATACGCGTCATCTGTCTCAGGCCGCACGCCATCCCCGAAGCGGTGGAGATGGGCTCTTACACCGGCGAGGTGTTCAGGTCCAACGCCCGCAGCGCCGGCATGGCGATGGACGACTGGCTGGCCGGCGCCGCCGCGGGCACGCTGACGCAGCGCCTGCCCACCCTGGCGCAGGTGGCCGATACGGCGGTGTTCATGGCCTCGGCGGCTGCCGGCGCGATGACGGGCACCGTCGTGAACCTGACCAGCGGCACGGTGCTGGATTGATCTGGATTGATGTGACTTTGACGTAAGGCATTCATTCAAGCAGAGGAGAAAGCGCAAATGAGACAACACATGGACAGCCGCAAGCGATGGTGGGCCCTGATGGTGCTGTGCCTCGGGGTGCTGATGATCGTGCTCGACACCACCATCGTCAACGTGGCCCTGCCTTCCATACGCACCGACCTGCATTTCACCGAGACCTCGCTGGTCTGGGTGGTCAATGCCTACATGCTGACCTTCGGCGGCTTCTTGCTGCTGGGCGGCCGGCTCGGTGACTTGTACGGCCACCGCCGGCTCTTCCTCGCGGGGCTCAGCCTCTTCACCCTGGCCTCGCTGGCCTGCGGCCTCGCCAACTCGCAGGCGCTGCTCATCGTCGCGCGCGCGGTGCAGGGCCTGGGCGGCGCTGTGGTGTCGGCGATTTCGCTCTCGCTGATCATGAATCTCTTCATCGAGCCGGCCGAGCGCGCCAAGGCCATGGGCGTCTACGGTTTTGTCTGCGCCGGCGGGGGCAGCATAGGCGTGTTGCTGGGCGGCGTGCTCACCGACGCGCTGAGCTGGCACTGGATCTTTCTGGTCAACCTGCCCATAGGCGGCGCGGTCTTCGCGCTGTGCCTCTTGCTGCTGCCCGGCGGCAAGGGCCAGGCCACCGGCGCCAGGCTTGACGTGAGCGGCGCCGTCACCGTCACGAGTTCGCTGATGCTGGCCGTCTACGGCATCGTCAACGGCAACGAGGCCGGCTGGCTCTCTGGCCAGACTTTGGGCTTGCTGGGCGCGGCCGCGGTGCTCATGGCCGTCTTCCTGGCGATTGAATCCAAAGTGCAGACGCCGCTGATGCCGCTGGGCCTGTTCCGCCTGCGCAACGTCGCCACCGCCAATGTCGTGGGCGTGCTCTGGGCGGCCGCCATGTTCGCCTGGTTTTTTATCTCGGCGCTCTACATGCAGCTGGTGCTGGGCTACAGCGCTATGCAGGTCGGCCTGGGCTTTTTGCCGGCCAACCTCATCATGGCCGCCTTCTCGCTGGGCCTGTCGGCCAAGATCGTCATGCGCTTCGGCATACGCGCGCCGCTGGCCGCCGGCCTGCTTCTGGCCGCCGTGGGCCTGGCCCTGTTCGCGCGCGCGCCCGTGGCCGGCAGCTTCGCGCTCGACGTGCTGCCCGGCATGCTGCTGCTGGGCCTGGGGGCCGGCATGGCCTTCAACCCCGTGCTGCTGGCCGCCATGAGCGATGTGGACCCCAGCGAATCGGGTATTGCCTCCGGCGTGGTCAACACCTCCTTCATGATGGGCGGCGCCCTGGGCCTGGCCGTGCTGGCCAGCCTCGCGGCCGCGCGCACCACCTCGCTGGGCGGTGCCGGGCTGGACGCGACCGCGGCGCTCAACGGCGGCTACCAGCTGGCCTTTGTGATCGGTGCGGTCTTCGCGGCCGTGGCCGCCGTGCTGGGCGCCGTGCTGCTCAGGCCCGGCGCGGCCCCGGGCGGTGCCGGCGAACCCTCGCCCGCCAATTCGCCGGGCTAGGCCGCAGGGCCAAGGCCGCCGTCGCCGTGGCGCGCGGTTTCCTACATGCGCTGGCAAGCTTGGCCTACCCCGAGGCGGCGGTCGCTTCCCAAGAATCGCGTAACAGCCCGCCCCGGGTTGCGACCCATCCGCACCACCCCATTAAAGGAAATACCATGCCCACCACCAAGGCCACACCCGTGCACAAGGAAGCCACCGCCATGCTCAGGGCCGACCACAAGCTGGTCAGCGAGCTTTTTGAACAGTACGAAAAAAGCCGCTCCCCCGCCAAAAAGAAGGAACTGGTCACCCAGATCTGCAAGGAGCTCACGGTGCATGCGCAGGTCGAGGAAGAAATTTTCTACCCCGCCGTCAAGGCCGCCCTCAAGGACCATGAGCTGATTCCCGAGGCCAGCGTCGAGCACGCCACCCTCAAGGACCTGATCGCCCAGGTCGAGGGCCTGGAGCCCGACGGCGAAATGTTTGATGCCAAGATCAAGGTCATGTCCGAATACGTCAAGCACCACGTCAAGGAAGAGCAGAACGAAATCTTCCCCAAGGCCCGCGCCACCCGGCTGGACATGACCGAGCTGGGCGCGCAGATCAGCGCCCGCAAACAGGAACTCATGGCCGCCGCCTGAGGCGCCCGGTTCACGGCAGGAGACGGCCCATGGCCACCATCACCGGAAGCTGCCATTGCGGCAAAAACGCCTTTCGCATAGACGGCGAAATGCCGGCCCAGCTCACGCGCTGCACTTGCTCGTTCTGCAGCAAGCGCGGCGCGCTGCTGGCTGAGAACCTGTTCACGGCCTAAACGGGGCCGCGTTGGGGTGCAATCGGGATGAGTGGGCCGACCGGGCACGCCGCATGGGCTAATGCCCATGCAAGGGCCTGGGTGGTTCAATCGCCCGATTTCACCCCAACCCGGAGGGCAAGCGCCTTTTCGGGCGGTCTGCGGCGTTGCGGCGTTAGCCCATAGCTGGGCTATGGGCGTCGCACCGCGCCTTGCATCCCATCCCGAAAAGGTGCTTGCGCGGCCCCGTTTAGGCCGTGAACAGGTTCTTACACACCCGAACAATTCCACGTCACCACACCCAAGGACGCCGACGCGGTCTACCGCTGGCAGACTAGGGCCTGTTAACGCTATTTATGCAAGATGCGTTGCGAGTCAAAAAGGCCTTGAGCAAGGCGCAAAACGCAGGCGGGGCGAACCCCGTCAAGGCTTTGCAACGCCGCGCAAGGCCTTTTTGATCGCAACCCGGAGGGAATGGGGCGAAAACAGCCCCACTCCGCGTTGCGCTCCTAGCGCAGACGCCCGGTCTGGGCGTCGTCGCGCGCCTTGATTGGGGCTGTTTTCACCCCATTCGCATTTGCATAAATAGCGTTAATAGGCCCTAGCTGGTGGACCACCACTTCTGCGCCGAGTGCGGTGTTTCCACCTACTCGGACAGCCCGGCCTTCGAGATGGACGGCAGCTGGGACGGCAGCACCCGCCGAATAGGTGTCAATGCGCGGCTGTTCGATGATTTCGACGCGGCCGAGGCGCCTGTTGCCGTGATAGACGGCAAAAACCTCTGGTAGCGGGGGGGCGCGCTCAGAAATGCGGCGGCAAGTCGTCGCGCAGGCTGCGTGCCGTCGTGATGTCGCCGTCACGCACAGGCGCGGCCTTGAGTTCGGCCACCTCGCGCAGCAGGGCGTCGATTTGCTGCTGCTGGCGCACGATGATTTTGTCGAGCTGCTCCAGCAGGTCTTCGGCAAAGCTGGCCTTGATCTCGAGTTCGGTCAGGCGGCTGTCGGTGTGGTTCTCGGCTTCCATGCCGCTATTGGACACCATCAGGCCGCCCGGGCCGGGGAAATAACCGGCGCCCTGCGCGTTTGCCCGGCTTGGGCTACGCTTGGCGGCTGTCGTTTATTTCCTGCCGCACACACACCATGACCCCATCCAAAGCCTTCCCCCAAGACTTCCCCATCACCCAGAAATGGCCCGCCCAGCACCCTGAGCAAATCCAGCTGTACTCGCTGCCCACGCCCAACGGCGTCAAGGTCTCCATCATGCTCGAGGAGACCGGCCTGGGGTACGAGCCGCACCTGGTGAGCTTCGACACCAACGACCAGATGTCGCCGGCCTTTCTCTCGCTCAACCCCAACAACAAGATCCCCGCCATCATCGACCCCAAAGGTCCCGGCGGCCAGCCGCTTCCGCTGTTCGAGTCCGGCGCCATCCTGCTCTACCTGGCCGAAAAAACCGGCAAGTTCATCCCCCAGGACGCCGCAGGCCGCTATGAAACCCTCCAGTGGCTGATGTTCCAGATGGGTGGCATAGGCCCCATGTTCGGCCAGCTCGGCTTCTTCCATAAATTCGCCGGCAAGGCCTATGAAGACAAGCGGCCGCGCGACCGCTATGTCGCCGAATCGAAACGCCTGCTCGGCGTGCTCGAGCAGCGCCTCGAAGGCCGGGCCTGGATCATGGGCGATGAGTACACGATTGCCGATATCGCCATCTTCCCGTGGGTGAGGAATCTGGTGGGGTTTTATGAAGCCGGCGATCTGGTGGAGTTCGCCAGCTTTCCGAATGTCAAGCGGGTGTTGGAGGTTTTTGTGGTGCGGCCGGCGGTGGTGAAGGGGTTGGCTATTCCCAAACGGAGCTGATGCCGGGTCTTGCTCCGGCGGGTGCGTTCTCTTACCTCTCTTTCCTCTATGGAGGGCGGCTGGCCGGGGTTGCCCGGCGGCAACTCACTTTCTTTTGCTTCGCCAAAAGAAAATAAGCAAAGAAAAGGCGACCCTGGTGTCTGCGTCCCTCCGCTTCGCTGCGGGCAACCTGCGGTGCTCGGTCCAGCCGGGGTCTGGCTAAACTCGCTACGCTGCGCTTCGCTCAGACAACGCCAGCCCTGATCCGTCTGGCCCTGCGCTCCTCGGCGCATACACAAGGGGGGGATAGGAATACCAACAGCCAAATACAGAAACCACAAAAAAGCTTTCATTCGGCAGCGGGTGCGGCCCCTGCATGGCTGGCTGCATATTTCTCCAGCAACACATACAACAGCAAGCCCCCAGCCAAGGGCAAAAGGTAGTACAGCGCCCTGTACGCCAATACGGCTCCCATGAGAGTGCCCTGCTTCACACTGCCCGACAACAGCGCCAGATACACCGCCTCCAGCACCCCCAGGCCTCCCGGGATCGGCATGATCACTCCCACGATGGAGGCCGCCATCAGAACTCCCAGCACCTTGCCGTACTCCACCTGGCCGCCCAGCAGCGCGTACATGGCCGCGCCCATCAGCGCCCAGTTGGTGGCGGACAGCAGCAGTTGCACCAGCGCCAGGCCGGGCGAGGGCAGGGTCAGCCGCTTGCCGCGCACACGCCACTCGCGTCCGTGCGCAAACTTGCAGGCCGCCACATAGGCCAGGGCCAGCAATACCATGGCCGCGCCCAGTCCGCGCAATGCCGTTGCGCCTATGTGGGCCTGGCTGGGCGGGGCGATCAGGCCCGCGGCGAACAGGCTGCCGGCCACCAGGCCGTAGCCCAGCCAGTTGGTCGCCAGGCTCAGGCCCACGATTTGCGCGATGGTTGCTTCGTCCAGCCCCGCGCGGGTGTACAGGCGCGCGCGCAGCGCCACGCCGCCCACCAGCGAGCCCAGGTTCAGATTAAAGGCATAACTCGTTACCGCGATCGCCCAGGTCTGCAGGCGCGGCAAGATGTGGCGCGTGTGGCGCCGGCCTATCAGGTCAAAACAGCCATAGAGTGCATGGCTGGCCGTGGCCAGGCCCAGCACGCCCAGCAGCAGCCAGGGCGAATAACGCCACAGCGCCTGCCAGGCACCGACCCAGTCCACCTTGTGCGCATGCGACACCAGCAGGCCCAGCACCAATATCCCCAGCGCCGGAAACACCCAGCGCCGCACGCGCGGCCACAGTGATGCCGCGGCGGCGGGAGACGGGCTGGTACCGGGATTGGTATCGGCGCAAGCGGGCGCCGCGGTGCTGGCCATGATGGCTGCATCTTGCCTTTGACCGCCTGCCGCGCCCAGACCACGGCGGCGCTGCTTTCTGTAGGCGCAGACCGACGGGGTGGGGGCCGGGTCTTGCTCCGGCGGACGCGCTCTCCCCCTTCTCTCCTTCTCCTCTCTTCGTCTTTCTGGTTTCTCTGCTGAGGCTGGCTGGCCGGGGTTGCCCGGCGGCAAGTAACTTTCTTTTGCTTCGCCAAAAGAAAGTCACCAAAGAAAAGGCGACCCGCAGTCTGGGTCCCTTCGCTGCGCTACGGGCAACCTGCGCTGCTCGACTGCGGAGGGGGTCTGGCTAAACTCGCTACGCTGCGCTTCGCTCAGACAACGCCAGCCCTTATCCCTCCTCCGTCTGCGCTGCTCGGCCCAGCCAGGACGGGGAAGTCCGAAATACCAAATACCAATATCGAACTCCAATACAAACAAGGACACGCCATGGCGTGTCCTTGTTTCTTCAGGTATTCGGTATTTTTCTCCCACCCCCTTGTGGATGCGCCGAGGAGCGCAGGTTCAGGCGGATAAGGGATCGCGTTGTCTGAGCGAAGCGCAGCGTAGCGAGTTTAGCGAGACCCCGCCTGAACCGAGCACCGCAGGCTGCCCGTAGCGAAGCGAAGGGACGCAGACACCAGGGTCGCCTTTTCTTTGCCTACTTCTCTTTTGGCGAAGCAAAAGAAAGTAGGTCGCCCGCCGGGGCGAGACCCGGCCAGCCACCCTCAGCAGAGAGAACAGGAAGACGAAGAGAGAAGGAAGGGGGAGGAGGGGCGCACCGCCGGAGCAAGACCCGGCATCACCCCCGGCCCAGCGGGCCAGCTTCATATCGAGCCAACTCAACCCAAAAAACACTCCCCCGCCCCTGCCGGTCCGCCATCCCCACCGGATGCCCCAGCAGCTGGCTCAGGCGGTAGATCGCCGCCAGTTCCAGCCCGAAGCCCTCGGCCGTGCCTTGTTGCGGAATGCCTTGCGGGAAAGTTTGCTGGCGTTCGTGCGCGATGCCCGCGCCCGTGTCCCAGAGTTCTATGCGCCACTGGCCGCGGCGCGGCCTGGCCGCCAGCAGCACGCCGCCGCCGTGCGTGTTGCGCAGGGCGTTCGACAGCAGGCTGCCCACCAGCCGCGCCAGCAGCACCGGGTCCGACAGCGCCTGCCCCGAGGCCGCCCTTGTGCGCAGGCGCAGGCCTTTTTCGCGTGCCAGCGGCATATGCTCTTCGGCCACCGTGTGGATCAGCGCGGCCAAATCCACCGGCTGCGTGTGCACCGTCAGCGAAGCCGGGTCCAGCCCCGCGAGGCTGAACAGCGAATCAAACAGGTCGTCGATCTTGCGTGTCGAATCGGCGATCTTGCGCGCGATCTGCGTCGCGAACTCCGGCTCCAGCGTCAGCCAGTCGGCATACAGGCCCAGCGAATGCACAGGCCGGCGCAGCTCATGCGCGGCGCTCGCGATAAAACGCGTGCGCACCGCCTCCGCGTCCGCCACCGCGCGTTTTCGTTCCTCCAGCGCCTTGATCAGCTCCTGGCGGTCGAACTGCCGCTCCAGGCTGATGTGCCGGGCCCGGAACATGCGCCGGCCCGTCACATGCGCCACCGCCAGGAACACCAGCACCACCGCCATTTCGGCGCCGGTGTCCAGCGCGGCGGGCACGCCGCCCCTAAAGTCCATGCGCCAGACAAAGGCCGCCAGCACCGAGGCGCCCAGGCCGTTGCAGTACGCCGAGAAAGTGCGCAAACACGGCGGCGACGAAGACACCGCCGTCGCCGCGAGGCCCGACAGCATCAGCATGCAGATCAGTTGTTCCTCCACGGGCGCCCGGTGGTAGACCACAAACATCAGCGCGCCCCAGACCACCGCGCTCAAGGGCCAGGCCCAGCTGTGCAGCGACATGAACTCCCGCAGCGCCACCCCGTCGGCCTCCGCCAGGCGCGTGCGGTAGGCGTGCAGGATGGCATAACGCAGCAAGGTCATGGAGCTTGCCGCCACCGCCCATACCCCAAGGTCCAGCGGGTCCACATGCCGGTACAGCATCGCCACCGTCGCCATGATCGCCAGCACCGCCGTATGCAGCGTGGGCTGCGCATGCCGCATAAAGGCGTGGGCCAGTTGTGTGTTGACCCAGGACTCGCGTGGGCTCATCGGTGGGCGCTTCCGGTGGCGGCTGGCGGCATGGGCGTCATGGAGAAAGAAGAAGAAAGGGTTTTTTCCGTAAGCGGGAACACGATGACGATAACAACAACCATATCAGAGGGAAGGATGGGGATCCTACGTAGCCAGCTTAGGGAAATCCACCATGCTTTCGCGCCGGGAAGGTCTGCATGCAGACATTCTTTGCGGGGTTTGGTGAATTGGCCGCGGTGCGGCTGTTTAAAGGCTTAACGGCAGCCGGGGCGCGGAAGTTTTGCCTTGTGCGTGCCCGGCGTGCGACTCCCTCCGGCCCCAGGCCGATCTTGCCAGTGTTGGCGGGCTTGGGCGAGCCGTCTTTGGTTGTCGTTGGGCGCTGCTTGCGGGGGTGGAACGCATACCTTTTTATTCATCGCTGTGCCCCGGGAAACAAGCCAGTTGTTATTCCAGGCGGGGCAGCGACGGCAGAGCGGCTCGAGACTGGACTAAATGGGTTTCGAGCCTCCTGACTAAGATGTCGGCTATCGACCCGAAGCGGGCATTGCCATGCGGGCAGAATCAAGGCCAAACCATGCAACTTAAAAACCTGTTCCTCGCCGGCCTCTGTGTCCTCGGCCTCGGCCATGCCGCCATGGCCGCACCGCCGGTGACCACCCTGGACCCCCGCAACATCGGCTTCACCATGGCCACCATCGCGGCGGACAAGCTGCAGTTTGAAGCGCCCACGGCGCAGTCTTCTGCAGGCGCACCGCAATTCCACGAGGACGAATGGCGCCAGATTGAGTTCTTTCCCGCGGCCCGCCTGCCGGAGCTCCAGGCGCGGCTCAAAGAGTTCAGGGCATTCGAGCAGCAAAACCGGGTTCCGCAGGGCTGGAAGAACATCTACGCCCGGCGTATGGCGGGCACACCCCTTGCCGGCACGCCAGGCCCCAAAGAAGTCGCTGCCATGCTTCAAGGGACTATTGCGCCGGCGCCGATTCTCACCACCACCTCGGCCACTTTAGGCCAGGTCAAGGGCGGCTTCACCATCCGGCTGGCCGGCTCCGTGTTTCTCTACGGCGTTGCCGATGGGTCCACCATCACTTCGCTGGCGGCCATGGTGGAGCGCGGTGGCGACGAACGTGTCCTGACCGCCGCCTTCACCCGCCTGTACACGCAATACAAGCTGGTTCTGGTTGACTGGCGCGGGCAGATGCTGCTGACCTCGGTGGAGCCCAATGGGGAGCTTGGGATTTGGCGGCCGTGAATGTGAAGTGCGCCAGCCCTGTTTCAAGTCGCAGATCCGCCTGAAAGGTTCTATGCTCCAAACTGCAAACCCGGAAGGGATCCCGCAACTACCCCTCACGCTTGTCTTCGCAATCGCTGCGACTTCCTGCCTGGCCGGAGGAACACTTGTCTTTTTTGACAAAGAAATCCTCTTGGCGGTTTTTAACCAACTGTTGATTCCCGGACGCAATACCTTCTACGCGGTTGCAGACCCCACTCCGTGGTTCTACTTCCCGATCAAGCTCTTCTTTGCGGGTAATCTGTTTGTTGCCCTTCCTTTGGTCGCGGCCTGGTTTGCATCGACTGGCTACAGGCAGTACGCAAGAACAGTTGTGCTCCTTTTTGTGTCTTCTATTCTCCTGAGTAGCGCAACGGTTTTTCTGTACAGGCAATACATGCAGGTCCAACTCACTGATTCCGAGTATGGGGAGAGCTCCTGCCTCCGAGTCCGAGGGGATCAATGACGCCATTGGGAGAGGTGCCCATCGTCATGCTCACGCTGTCGGGTCCCTTGCTGGCCTCCGCGTTTGTCTTGATATGTCGGCGCCGCATCGGTCGCAAGCCCGGGGCGGAATGAAAGATGGCACAAGTATTGGAGGAGGATCATGAGAAAAATAATCGCACTTGCCTGCATGGCCTTGTCCGCGCTGGCCATGCACGGCAATCTGTCCGCGCAACAGGGGCCCCGGTCCACCGGCCAGTATTACCGTGACCTGGGCGTCATTTTTGGCGTCATCGATGCCGTTCGCGACATCGCTGACATATGTTCGGAAGAGTTTCCGGAGACCCAGGAAGAAATTGAAAAGCACTACCAATCCTGGCGCACCAGGCATCTGGCGCTTTTAGAGGAAGTTGAGCGCCACAGGACCCAAATTCTGGAGCACCCTGTTCTGGGTGCCCAATACAAGCTCGATGTGCACAACCGGAATCTCACGTTTAAAACAAACCAGAGACGCGCACTGGCGGCGGGGGGAGCGGCCACGTTCCGCGCCAATTGCAATAAATACGGTGAGATGAGCAGCTTGCCGCAATGGGACTTGGAGGGATCATTTGCGGGACACATCGCGACCATGCGTCGCGGGCCGCCACAATGATTTTCCAGGCAGGTGCCTGCACCAAGGCAATCGTGACGGACTCGGCCGGAAGCTGACACTGGTTGCGGATGGATGGGACTTTGATTTGATCTGGAGGGATGTGATGAAAGATGCAACAAGCAAGCGCTCGCGGCCTAAAAACAGGCTCACGATGTTTAGCATCGCGTGCGTAGCGCTCGTCGCTTTCCCGCCGCTTATTCCCCATGCGCAGGAGAATGTCTCGGGCAAGGAGCTCACCCGCCGCTTGCTAACCATCACCGCGACCGATTTGCAGGAAAGTCCGCTCTATCCCTCGCTCAGTCGCAAGCTCGGCATGGTTCTGCAGCCGCAGCGCGAGCTTGGCAGTGCCAGCTATTCCTCGCGGATGACGCGGCTGGCAAAAGGGCCATCCCTGATGGGTGGGGAGACCTACCTCTACAGCATTCCTGTCGATGGCGGCTGGCGGACCTCCTTGACCGTCGCCATCGCGGAAGGCGGAGGCTGCGTCTCCCTGGCCGAGGCAGCGGCGCACGCTTCATGCGGGAAGTCGGAGCCGTATACCGCGCCGAACACACTTGTGGTGCGTACGCCCGGGCCGCACGGAATGGCGTGCCCCATCCAACAGGGGCGCGATGTCAATGCGAAGTTCTACGCGCCAGATCGCGCTTGCATCACGCATGTGCGCATTTCCGTCGATTGAATTTGCGACGGCAACTCGCTGATTAGATCGGGAGAGTAGAGGCTGCTTTGAGCCTGCTTCAGTCAACAGTTACGATGACAGCCATCGGCCAGTAGCGGAGACCCCATGAACGATCGACCAACATCCTCATTGCAACAAGCTCTTGCGGAGTTTGTGGGCGCTTTCGAGACCGTCTTCCACCATGACTGGGACTACACAGCCACCATGATTGGCAGCGAAGATCCGAGTTTCTTAAGCCCGGGCCTTAGCCTTGAGGACGAAACCGAGGATTGGGGCGCGCGTGGTGCTTTGCTTAAAAGTATCGAAGCCTGGTAGATGCCATGAATGCGGTCGGTATCTCAGCCGTGCTGCCGTTTCCTCTTGAGCACCTGCCTTTGGCAAGCCGAAAACCGCCGATTGAGCGTCCCCTCGAATGACCACTCTGGAATCGCTCCTGTCACAGCTGCCACAGCTGCCAGGGCACAACCGTCGGGCTGGAAGTCATGCCGCCCTAAAACCTACAGGAACATTCATGGTGCCGAATTTTTCATATTCATCGCCCTTCGCGGGGCTCGCTATTGCGCTCTACATGTTCTGTGGATCTGCAAGCGCGGAAGGCGCCTGGGAAAACCTCGCAAAGGTTTCCAGTCCGGTCTCCGTCACGCTGGGCGCAGCCTACAGCGCGACGACTCCCAATGGGAAGCAGGCATTCGGGGCCAAGCCGGGCGTCTACACGTCGGACCAGGAGAATACAGTTGGCACCTACTTTCGCGGCGTGGGCGCGCCAGTAGTTTTCCAGTTTGGAGATAAATTTCGCGCATACCCAGGAGGTATCTGGGTGCCCAAGGCTCCGGGGACCAAGCCGCAGCTGTACATCTACGGCAAGTCCGCGCCGATTGAGTATTCAACTTTCGCCAGTGCGCTCGAAGACTTGCAAAATAAGCCACCGGCTTCGGGAAGCTCCGGGACGGGCACGGCCGAATCCGGCCTTTTGGCCCAGACTATCGTGAGTCAGCCCGTACGCATCAGTCCAGGCGCGGCCGGTGTCGCCGGCGGAATTGTGGGAGGCCTCATGGCGTATGCGGACAGCAAGGAGACAAGCAGCACACCCGCCTTGATGCCCAGAACCGAAATAAGCGATGAAGCGGTGCTTCGCGCTTTGGCTGAACAGAAGCAAAGCGTCGGGCAATGAGTTCTAGAAAAATAGCTAAAAAGGTTGCTATCGGCCAGAAGCGGACATCCAGAATCCAATTTATGCATTTCCAGAATCATTCGAACCATACTTCTACGGATACGAGAATGTTCAATTCAATAAAGATAATGCTTCCCGGGATTGCTTTCCTGTTAGGCGGCTGCACTCCGATTCCCCTATACCAGCAACCGCCCTCAGGATTGGCAAGAGCCTTCGTCAAGCCGGTGGTAACCACCGAAAAAATTGTGGCGGGGGCAGCCACCGTGTCAGCGACGACGGGACCCGCAACTTGCGGGAAAGAATTTCCCGGCCTGCGCAAAGTATTGACCGTGAGTCATCGGAATCCGCTTGTCTCCGATTTGAATAGCGAGGGGTTTTGGATTCCAGCAGGCGAACGCTTTTACTTTGTAGCGATGGTTCACGTTGATGGTGCGTTTTGTGGTCAGGCAGCTTCATTTGTTCCTGCTGCAAATGGATCGTATGCAATGAAACTTCATGGCCAAAGTTCGTATAGCAGGTATGAGCCAGCGACCTGTTCGGTCGAGATTGCAAAAATCGATTCGACTCGCCAAATGGCGGAGGAAAAAGTCGATCCATCCTTTACGTTAGAAGCTTGCATTCCGCCTAAGGCCGACTGATCAATTTCAGATGCAAGACCCCATCCGCCGCCTTTCATCCCAGGAAGCCTTAAAAGAGGTTGCAAGCCTTGCCGTGAGTTTTGCCCGTTCTAATGGGCTGGAGGGCGAGTTACTGCACGTAGCGCCCGATGACTTCTATTCAGAAACAGAAGGCAAGATACGGATCCATTGGGTCGCCGTCTTTCAGAATCTCCGCAATGGCCGTGAGATGGACGGCCCCATCGTTCTGAGAGTCAATCTGCGTGACCGTGAGGTGCGTTGGGGAACGGGGCGGCGCAATCGGCGAACAGACGGATGTCTGGGAATTTACGGAGAAGGGAAAGAAGAAGCGCCTGACGGTCCAGCCCGTCCTTAGCCTGGCATCGCTGTTCATGGTTCGCGACGCGGTCCGTGCGAATGTCGGTGCGGCGCGCCTCTCCCTGTCGCTGGTCATCCCCGACCTGGCCGCCGGAACGCTGGTGCAATGGGGGGACGTCTCGGGGCCGGAGGTTGCGCTGTGGGCGCTCTATCCCTCGCGCCGCCTGCTGAGCGCCCGGGTGTCCGCCTTCCTGAACTTTCTCAAAGAGGCTTTCCCCGAAGGAAGCCCGGATGAGTTGGCTGCGTACATCCGGTGATGTGCTGAATCAAGCTTGCTGTCTCATAAAACCCATTGATAACACCAAGGTCTTTGTGATGTTAAGCAAACCCTCCCCTAATCGGAGGGTTTTTTTACGCCCTGGCTGGCCTACATTTAGCCCACTGGCTCGTCCAGATTACCACCGGATCAAAACTGCCGTTTTCCCTTCACCCTTGGAGAAAATATGTCGCACAAAACCCTGCATCGCGTGCCCACCGCCCTTGCCCTCACATTGGCCGCGCTGTTAACCACGACGCCGGCCATCGCCGCCCCTAAAACGGAAGGCAAGAAAGAAGCCGTCAAACCCGCGGCGGAAAAGATCCCACCGTTCTGCACCGTGGCCCTCGGCGAGCCACCCATTTCCTGCGCTAAGGGCTGGGAGGCGTATTTTTATATGCAAGCGAATACGTGGGTGTGTTGCATTCACAGTCCGCATTCAAGTTAGTAGGCAACGCCAGGGGTATCCCTAACGGACTGGTATTTCAAAAAGGTATTACGGCGACAGTGGCGACGTTCAATATCGATCACACGTTGCGTGTCGAAATTCGGAGTGGGCTTGCTTGCGGCTCAATGAACCCGCAGCACCTCAAACTGCTGTCGGATTGGAGCGACCTGTATCCACACCTCGTCTCCCTCGCATTTGCCCAGCATGGCCCTGCCCAAAGGGGCTTCGCTGCTGATGACCTGAACGAGCTGAGCGCCGCTGACCAACTTCATGCTGCCCCCATCCGGCCCGAGAAAGAGCTGTTGCTGCTTGTCGTCGGAATCGACCAGGCAGACCAGCGCGCCGAGCTGTATACCTTTGCTGGAGTCGTAGGGTCGCGGGCGGAATTGGCGCCAATTGGTTATCGCCTGGCGGATGCCTTCGGCGCGCCGAGCTTGGCCGGTGGCCAGGTATGCGGCTTCGAGTCCCAATGTGTCGTATTTGTTTTCGGCGATATTTTCTTCGTGAGTCGCCGTTTCATGGGCCACCCGCATTGCCTGTTCGGCTTGCAGCAGGTCTTCGGCGAGCCGTTCCAGCACCTGCTGCTGCAGCAAGAATTTATCCATGATGAAAGGTGGGCATCTCGAAAAAGCGGGGGCAGGTCTTGATTATGAAGGGCTCCAGCAGCCTTGGACGCTTCTGTCGGCTGCAGCTTAACTTCAGCTACGCGTTGAATTATGTAGCGCTCATGGTTGCACGATCTCGTCAGCCGCCCGCTGACGAACCCGTAAACACCGCCAGCTGCGCCGCAAAAGCCCGCCGGTAAGCCGGCCGCGCCACAGCCCGCGCGATATAGGCCGACAGCGTCGGGTATTGATCCAGCAGGCCCGAGCTCTCCAGCCTGCGCAGCACCGTTACCATCAGCAGGTCGCCCGCGCTGAAATCGCCGTCCAGCCAGTCGGCATTACAGTCGGCATCACCCAGGTGCTTTGATAGCTCGCCCAGCCGCGCGTGCACGCGCTCCTCCAGCATGGGCTGGCGCTCCGCATACCAGGGCTTGTCCTGCTCGAAGATAAAGGCCATGGAGCGCTCCACAATCGGCGGCTCCACCGTGTTGAGTGCGGCAAACATCCAGGCAATTGCGCGGGCGCGGGCATTGGCATCCTCGGGCAACAGGCCCGCATGGCGCTCCGCGATGTGGAGGATGATGGCGCCCGATTCGAACAGCGCAAGCCCGCCTTCTTCATAGGTCGGGATCTGCCCGAAAGGGTGCAGCGCCAGATGCGCGGGCTGCTTCATCTCCGCGAAAGACAGCAAACGCACTTCGTAAGCCTGGCCCACTTCCTCCAGCGCCCAGCGCACGCGCATGTCGCGCGCCAGGCCCCGGCCGCGGTCGGGCGAGCGTTCAAAGGCGGTGAGGGTGGGGATGGTTGTCGTTGGGATCATGGCGGTGTTTCCCCGGCTGGGTGTTTGGTTGAGGGGCGGGGCTTGTTGTGACCGACAAGCTGTGCCGCCCCTGCGAGTTTTCTTGCTCCTTCCCCCGCTGGGGGAAGGCGGGGATGGGGGCTCTCGGCCTGCGATCTAAAGCCGACTATGCCTCAAGCGCTGCAGGCCCCCATCCCAAGCTTCCCCCAGCGGGGGAAGGAGGGGCGCACCGGTTAGTCGCTACTTGCGCTCATTGACCTGCTGCGCCCAGCTGGCCGTATTGCTCTTCCCATCCAGGAAAGGCAGCACCGTAGGCACAAGGGCGGGCGCCAGGAACAGGTCGTAGTGTGTGTACCCCGGCAATATCGCCAGCCGGTTCTTCGCCATGTTCTCGCGGCCCCAGCCCGCGTCCTTCAGCCCGCCGCCCAGCAGCTGGTAAAACTTCACGATGTGCTCGGGGCGGTACATATCGCTGTCGCCATACACCAGCATCACCGGCATCGCGAGTTTTTTGACATCTTCTGAATAGTCATAGGGCTTGCGCATCATGGCGCCCATCTGGTCCAGCAGCCTGGGGAAATCCTGCGGGCGCGGCGCCACCGCCACATAAGACTTGTACATGGGCGTTTCCTTCATCATGTCGGCCATGGCCGCGCCGACCTGCGCCTGCATGGGCAGCATTTCCGGGAAGAAGCCGTCCTGCGCATAGCCGGCCGACACCAGCACCAGGCGCCGCACGCGCTCGGGGTGTTGCACCGCCAGGCGAAAGCCCACACCCCCGCCCATGGAATAGCCCATCACATCCACCTGGCCGTAACCCAGCTGCTGGATGATCTGCGCCATGTCCTCGCCCATGTCGATGAGGCTCACGGGCCTGTCGGTCAGCGCCGTGCGGCCGTGCCCATACAGGTCCACGCCTATCACCTGGCGGGTCTTCACCAGCCCGGCCAGCACCGGGCCGAACATCTCGAACTGGCCCAGGCCGCCATGCAGCAACAGCAGTGGCTCGCCCTTGCCGTGCACCTGGTAGTGGTAGTTGACGCCGTTGACGCTGAGGTAGCCGCTTTTGACGGGCTTGCTTTCCTGGGCGTGAGACGCGACAGGGAGGAGGGTGGCAAGGGCTACCGCGGCGCTCAGCAGCGGTACAAAAAGGGTGCGCAGGAACGTCATCGATTTCTCCTTGGTTAAACAAATAAGGAACTGGCCCCTAAGGCCGTTCGTGTGGCTTACACAAGCACGACGAACGGGCCCGGAGAATTCGACAAAGTCCGGCTACGTATTTGCCTACGCAGCGGCTTGCGCCGCCGCCATGTCCATCCACACCGGCTCGAATACATGGCCGTCCGGGTCCTGGAAGGCGCGCGAATACATAAAACCCATGTCCTGGGGTGGGCGAACGTCGGCCTTGCCGCCGGTGGCCGCCGCGGCCTGGGTGATGGCGTCCACCTCTTCGCGGCTGTCGCGCGACAGGGCCAGCAGCACTTCGCAGCTCTGCTGCGCGTCGGCGATGCGTTTGGCGGTAAAGGTCCCGAAGTACTCGTGCGTCAGCAGCATGAAGCTGATCGCCTCCGACCAGACCATCATCGCGGCCTGCTCGTTGCTGAACTGCATGTTCTGCTCGCAGCCGATCGCCTTGTAAAAACGTATCGCGGCGGCAAGGTCCTTCACGGGCAGGTTCACAAAAATCATCTTGGGCATGGTGGCTCTCCTTGGGGTTAGGGTGAATGAATCAGGCGTGAATCAGGGGGGATCAGGAAATCTGCGCGCGAAGCCGTTCTTCCTGCTCGCGCAGCTCCGGCGTGAAGGCATCGCCGAAGTCGTCCGCTGTGAAGACCTGCCGGATCTCGAGTTCCGAATCGCCCGGCATCGGGTTTGGGCAGCGCTTGACCCAGGCTATCGCCTCCTGCAGTGATTCGCACTCCCAGATCCAGAAGCCGGCCACCAGCTCCTTGGTTTCGCTGAACGGCCCGTCAATCACCGTGCGGTTCTTGCCAGAAAAGCGCACGCGGGCGCCCTTGGCACTCGGGTGCAGGCCTTCACCGGCCTGCATGATGCCCGCCTTGACGAGCTCTTCGTTGTATTGGCCCATCTCCGCGAGCAACTGCTCGCTGGGCATGACGCCGGCTTCGCTGTCGGCGGTGGCTTTGACCAGGACCATAAATTTCATGTGGCTTCTCCTGCTGGGTGGTTGGGGGGTGGGTGAATCAATGGGTTTGCGCGCGGCGGTACTTGTCGCCCACTTCCGCGCGTATGGGCGCCGTGTCGTAGATGATGGTCATGCTGGCTATGAGGCCCTGCTCGTCAAAATCAAAAATGTCGACACAGCGAAAGCTCAGCTGCGATCCGTCGGCCAGCTCCCACAGGTAGGTGAATGCGACCGAAGCCCGGCGCGAGCCGGCCGCGCTCACAAACACCTCGGCATCCTCCAGCACGCTGCGCCGCGTGGCCGCCTTGAGCTGGTCAAAAAACTCGCCCGCCGGCTGCACACCCAGAAAGGGCGAGTTCACCATCCCCCGCGGGCTGAACAGCGACACAATGCCCCGCACATCCCCCGCGGCCAGCAGGGCCAGGTAGTTGTGGATGGTGTCGATATAGGCGATTGCGTTCGAACTGATGACCATGGTGGGGGACGACTTGTTGGAATGAGTGAATGAATGAACAAACAGGGCGCCATCGTAGGAGCGCCCGCGCCGCAGCACCATCGAAAGATTTTGGGGTCAGCCATGTGCGGCGCGCATGGCTGCCGCCACCATGTCGCCACTGGGCCGCCACGATAAACTGCGCGCATGCCCGCCTTGCCGCCCCTCTATGCCCTGCAGGCCTTTCTGGCCGCCGCCGATTGCGGCAGCTTCACAGGCGCGGCCACCCGGCTCAACCTGACACAGGGCGCGGTAAGCCGGCAAGTCCAACTGCTGGAGGAGTATTACGGCTGCCCGCTGTTTGTGCGCGTGGCCCGCGGCCTCACGCTTACCGCCGAAGGCCAGCAACTGCTGGCGCCCGTGCGCCAAGCGATGGAAACCCTGGCCCAAGCCAGCGCGCGCGTGCGGCGCGGCGCAGCAGATGTGCTCAGAGTCCAGTTTCCGCCCACCATGGCCGTCAGGTGGTTTCTGCCGCGCCTGCCGGCGCTGCAGGCCGCGCTGCCAGGGCTGGAGATCCGCGTGGCCACCCACTGGACCGATGCGCCCGATTTCAGCAACACCGATGCCGACGTCATCATTGCCCACGGCAAGGGCGGCTGGCCCCAGCTGGTCGAGGTGCCGCTGATGCGCGAGCGCCTGGTGCCCCTGTGCGCACCGCAGCTGGCCGCCAGCCTGCGCGAGCCGGCCGACCTGGCCAACACAACCCTTTTACATGCCACGGCCAGCCGCCACGAATGGCAGGCATGGTTGCGCGGCGCCGGCGTGCAGGACCTGCAGGGCGCGCGCGAGCAGCTGTTTGACACGGTGGATATGTGCGTGCAGAGCGCCGAGCGCGGGCTGGGCGTCGCGATTGCTGATGCTGCCTTGTTTACCGACCTCATTGCCTCGGGCAAGGTGGTCAAGCCCTTTGACATTGAGGTCGACAGCGGGAATGGCTACTTTTTGACTTATCCGCCTCAGCGGCGGGAGCAGAGGAGTATTCGGTTGTTTGAGGAGTGGATGTTGGGTGTGTTGCGGGGGTGAGGGATTTTTTGGCTGGGCTGCACCGGTTCTGGCCGATTCCCGCCTGACGGAGATGGCGCCCTGTTTAGCGATGCGTGCCTTACAGGCTGGTTCGTCCCCACGTCCAAGCATGGATTGACCTTGCGGGGATGCCGGCCTTGAGAAGCGCTACTGCTAAACGGAAGTCTACGACGAGGCCGTTGTCCCGCCCGCCACCTTCGATTTGGTCTCCGCCTTGGAAATATTCGTCGCGCGCACGGCGCTCATAGTTCGATTCCGCTCGCTGCACGATCGTTGGTATTGAGTCGCCCGTAGAGTTTGTGGCGATCTCAAAGTAAACGCGGTAGCTTTCGGCAACGAGCTTCGTCCGATCACGATGGTTCAACTTATTTATCGCGCGGTCTGCTGATGCGCTGATCCCACTGATAGGGGTTGCACGAGCGAGCTCGAAGTCCAATTTGTCCTCGTCGGAAAATTCACTATCCTCTCGGACTGGTTGCTTGAACTCCCGTCCGATCAGGAATGCAACGAGCGCTGCTCGTGCGAAAGGTATTGCGTATGCGGGGCTGTTCAATTCGGAACGGTTGGCCTCCACTACGTCAATTGCGGCCGCGAGCTGGGCTATAGGATTTCGACCTAGTCGCCATTGAATCAGTCCAGAAATGAGTCGATTCTTGAATAGCTGGCGGACGTTTAGCGCCAGCAGTTGCGGGTTGCTGGAGGACCGCGCGACTTCGATACCTTTTTCCGCACGAGATGCGGAATCGCTGAAGAAAATCAGGGTGTCGTCTGGGCTCATGGTGAAGGCAATATCGGGTTTTTAGTTTGCGCGAGGGACTTTGAGCGGCAGCCTATGGCCGATTTCCGAAGTCTAGCCCACGCGCCCGAAACCAGCGTCGCCGTTACGGAGCGGCTCAACATCATCTATTTGTAGGAGGCGTAAAAGATAAACTTTAAGCAATAGCCAGAGTACTCAGGGTTTACCCATCCAAGAGCTCCTTCTCAGAAGTCTCTTCGCTCACTACAGTCTGTAACAGGTAAACCAAAGGGGCATGGGATGAAGATTTCAAAGAAGGTGTTGGATCGTTTCTCTGCAACGCTGAAAGGCTTCCAGGCAATTGGCATTTCACACAGAGCGCGTGATGTTTCCGAGGCGGACACAGTGACCTTAGTCAAGGACATGCTCGCCGACGTATTCGGATTCGACAAGTATCAGGAGCTTACGAGTGAGCACCAGATACGCGGAACGTACTGCGATCTGGCCGTGAAGATCGAGGGCAAGATCAACTACCTAATTGAAGTGAAGGCTGCGGGCACCGAGCTGAATGAATCGCATCTTCGCCAGGCGGTTAACTACGGCGCGCACCAAGGCATTGAGTGGGTTGTCCTAACCAACGCGATTGACTGGCGTCTCTATCGCATCAAGTTCGCTCAGCCTATCGACTTTGAAGAAATTTCTTCCTTCAAGGTACCCGACATCAATCTCAAGAATGAAGACGACTGCAAGAAGCTATTCCTGCTATGTCGCGAGGGCATCACAACGGATGCCATGGATGTGTACCACCAGCACACCCAAATCCTCAACAAATTTGTGGTGGCTCAGATTGTCTTATCGGAGTCCGTGGTTGGAGTCATACGCCGGGAGATGCGACGATTGTTCCCTGAACTTAAAGTCGATCAAGAACATATTCTTGAAATGCTTTGCAATGAAATTCTCAAACGCGAAGTTATCGAGGGTGATAGGGCTAAAGATACGCAGGCCAAGATCAGGAAAGTCGCAAACAAGCTGGCAAAAGTGAGCGAAAAAAGAGCAATTGCAGAACAGTTAGGCAAGCTCTCTGGAATCTCCGAGATTGTCTCACCCGCGATAGAAACGTAGATTCACTAACGGTTTAAACCCCCTACGGAGGCATAGCATGGCTAATTTTTTGGTCAGCTTCAGAATTGCTTACGACGATACATATCAAGACCGCTATGACTCTCTTAAAGAGCAGATTGATATCGTGGCGCTGGACGGCGTGTGGGAGGAGACTTCCTCGGTCTATGTATTTCAGGCTAACGGCACTGCCGATAGCGTCGGAGGGCATCTCTATATGCACAGCAAGCTATCGGCGATAACTGACAAGCTGCTGGTGATTGAGCTCCTGAACCGGACTCATGTCCAGTATGGTTGTCAGTATCCGCACACCCTGCGAACTGCTCTCGGGTTTTAAATATCCGAACATCTCACTGTTTCGCCATTTCGTGTACGGTTGAAAGATTTCTGTGAGCCTCAACAACGTCAGCTAGAGGAGAGCGAGATGGGAGCATAAAGACAAACCGCTTCTTGTTGTAGGCGCGAAGGTCCGTCGCATCGCCTGGTCTCGGGTTCCGCCTGCCTTCCAAACTTCCCAGCGATGTTGACGTGTGCAGCCATTCTGTCCATAGCGGCTCTGATTTCGCGATGACCTGGAGATTGGATGTGTCATCTACCGCAGCAAGATAGTGACGAAATTCGGTGCCCTGAACTTGTACACCGATACGCAGCGGGTTGTCTTTGTTGCTTGTCGGAATTTCACGCTCCAACCCAATTCCGGGACTGCTGTTTGTATAGACGACGTAGGTTTCGTACAGCGATTTCTTATCTTTTAACTTCTTAATCTCATCCTTCAGCCATGTGTCGTACATGACCTTGGACACAAGGTCCTTGAGGCGGATTCGGGAAAATTGGAGGGCTCCGGACTCACTCAGGAGTTGCGCAAAAGGGGCGTTGGTTTCCAGAAGCTCTTCCGCCCTGGTTGATGCTGCGGTCACCACCGCGACCAATTGCCCCAAGGACTTGCTGTAGTCGCGCAGGATGGTGGTCAATTCGGACGGGTCATTCAGAGGCAGGTTTGTCGCGATCGCTGCGGATACCTTGGCCCAGGTTGCCGGTTCCCAACCGGGCTGGACCACATGATCGGAGGTGGACAGCAGTGTCTTGGTGATGACCTGGTCAGGTTCCTTCTTCTTGTTTTCAGGGCCAAGCCATACTGTTTTTGACGGCGTTTCGCTTTCGAGCGTCAACTTAAACCCCTCGTCCACGGCCGTGTCGTAGCGGCGGAGTTGCTCGCTGGTCGGAATGCTCTTTAACTTTGCTTCGACGATGTGCGCGCGTTTGTTGTTCAGAACAAGGTCAGTGGCCTCATCAGGAGCGCGCAAAAGTGGGACCAATATCAGGTCCATATGTTTTTTCTCCCGCCAGACTGCACATGTGGAGAGTTCGTCGCCTTCGACAGGAAATTTCAGGGCAACGCGCAAGCCGCGGCGCAATTGCTCAAGTTCCGGATCCTCCGATTCAAGAAGGAAGGCCAGAAAGTTGGTGTGGAATAGCTCCTTCGCTCCCAAGGACATGGCGAAGGTCGCAGACTTCTTGAGCGCTTCTATATTGGCGCTGCATCTGGCGGCTACGGATTCATTGTTTGGATCTGGCACGGTTGCCCCTCTTTCTTCCGCCTGTTGTGGTGAGCAGCCTTAACGCCGATCGGCCGGTTTTATTTTTGCGCTCGCGTAGCCAGAAATCCCTCAACTTTCTTACCCACGGTGGTCGTGCTCTCCACCGTCTTCGCACGGCTATCCCAGGCTGGCATAAGTACAGCCTCCATTGAGCCGAGCAGCTCTGCAACCGTCCCCAGTTCCTTGTCGGGGGCAACCCGGTATTCCGCGGCTCGCGCTTGAACTGCCAGGCAGTTGGAGGCTTTCTTCTTCAAATCGCCAAGCTGCAGACGCAGATTCAAGCTTGCAAGTTCCAGCGTATCGGGCGGCAGGCCCCGGAGTTCGAGAAAACGACGGGCGAGATCCTCGAACGACATGGGGATGAAATCGCAGGGCAGGCCTTGACGATTTCCGACTTCCATCTTGAGCGACTCGAAATCCTGTCGAAGAAAGTCATCGATGGACCACTGCATGGGGCTTTTCCCCTTGCCAAGCAGGTCTTCACACAAGCGCTGAATGCCGGAGCTTGGCGTTGTCAGGAAGGACGTTGCCAGGTTTTGGTCCGCAATCCGTTGAGCCATCTGGTCAACGTCTTTTCCGCTCGGCGCGACAAGCGCGCGGCCAGCTTCCCTTCCGCGTTCAATGTCGGGTAGCAAGCGTTGATGGAAGGCCTGCTGGGCCGCAAGCAGTTGCTGACGAAGCTCCGGGTATTTCTGCGCGCAGCTATCTGCCGCTGTGGAGAGGTAGACGTCTACGAAGAACACTTTCAGTTGGGCTTGCTCCATCACGTCAGCCGCCCGCGCGGTGCAGCAGGTGAACGCAAGGAGCAGGCATGGCAGTAAATGCAGGCGAAAGAGCATGGCTGGGCAAATAGTAGTGTGCGGCGGGTCAGGTGGCGCTCAGGAATTCCGGCAAAAAAGAGGTGAAAAATGCCGGCCCGCAGGCCGAATCCCCAAAGCATATCGCCCACCCCACATACGCCACCCGGCGTATTCCCCAATCCCCCTCCGGTCCCCAGAATCCACTCATCGTTGCGCCAAAGCCTTGTTTTTCCTGGCTTTTGCGCAGCGAAACGCGATTCATAGACCCCATACCTATCTACTACCGGAGAGGATCCCACCATGCAAGAACGTCGATTTACCCTCAAGGCGATGACCGCCGCCGTCGCACTGGCCGCCCTGGGCGCCGTGCCCGCTTTTGCCCAGGACACGATCAAGGTCGGCGTGCTGCACAGCCTGTCGGGCACCATGGCGATTTCGGAAACCACGCTCAAAGACACGGTGCTGATGGCGATTGAAGAAATCAATGCCAAGGGCGGCGTGATGGGCAAAAAGCTCGAGCCCGTGGTGGTAGACCCGGCCTCCAACTGGCCCCTCTTTGCTGAAAAAACCAAACAGCTGCTGGGCCAGGACAAAGTGGCCGTGATTTTCGGCTGCTGGACCTCGGTGTCGCGCAAGTCGGTGCTGCCGGTTGTCGAAGAAATGAACGGCCTGCTGTTCTACCCCGTGCAGTACGAGGGTGAAGAGCTGTCCAAGAACGTGTTCTACACGGGTGCGGCGCCCAACCAGCAGGCGATTCCCGCGGTTGATTACCTCATGAGCAAGGCTGGCGGCGGTGCCAAGCGCTGGGTGCTGCTGGGTACCGATTATGTGTATCCCCGTACCACCAACAAGATCCTGCGCGCTTACTTGAAGAGCAAGGGCGTGGCCGACAAGGACATCGACGAGAAATACACCCCGTTTGGCCACAGCGACTACCAGACCATCGTGGCCGACGTGAAGAAATTCTCGCAAGGCGGCAAGACGGCCGTGGTGTCCACCATCAACGGCGACTCGAATGTGCCTTTCTACAAAGAGCTGGGCAATGCCGGCCTCAAGGCCAAGGACGTGCCCGTGGTGGCCTTCTCGGTCGGTGAAGAAGAGCTGCGCGGCGTGGACACCAAGCCCCTGGTCGGCCACCTGGCCGCCTGGAACTACTTCCAGTCCATCAAGAGCCCGGCCAATACCGAGTTCATCAAGAAGTGGTCTGCTTACGCCAAGGCCAAGAAGCTCCCGGGCTCCGACAAGCCTCTGACCAACGACCCGATGGAAGCCACCTACATCGGCATCAATATGTGGAAGCAGGCCGTTGAAAAGGCCAAGTCCACCGATACCGACAAGGTGATCGCCGCCATGGCCGGCCAGACCTTCAACGCGCCTTCCGGCATCGTGAGCAAGATGGACGAGAAGAACCACCACCTGCACAAGTCGGTGTTTATCGGCGAGATCAAGGCCGACGGCCAGTTCAATGTGGTGTGGAAGACGCCTGGTCCTGTGAAGGCCAAGCCATGGTCTCCCTATATTGAAGGCAATGCATCCAAGCCCGACGAGCCTGTGAAGAAGTAAGAGGCTGTGGGGTGGGTGAGGGCCGGTTGGCCCCCACCCTAACCCTCCCCCAGCGGGGGAGGGGATGAAGGCCCCTCAGTGTTTCTTTTCTTCTTTCTTGCTCCTTCCCCCGCTGGGGGAAGGTTGGGATGGGGCCAACCGGCCTCCACACCCCAAGGAAGCTGCAGCCTGGGCACCAGACCGACTCACAAATCCGGTCCACGCGCCCAAGCTACAGGTTCTTTCCACATGCTGCTACGCCACCTACTTTTCTCAATACTCACGCTCCTGACAGCCGCCCACGCCCATGCCTTGACCGCTGAGGAGGTCAAGGGCATGGCCATTGGCGAGACCGAGGCGCGGGTGGAGGCTCTGGCCAAGGCCGCGGCCGTCGCGGACGACAAGACGGCGGCCTTTATCCAGGCGCTGTCTGACGATGCGGTGAAGACCAAGGGCGACAAGGTGTTTGTCGTGAAGGACGACAAGGCGTATGACCCGGTCACGGGCGCCGAGACGCCGCTGCCGGCCGATGCCGAGGATGTGATCAATCCCAATTTGATGCGCAGCGAGATTGACAATGCGCTGGCGGCCTTGAAGCTGTTCTCCAAAGACGAAAAGCAGCGGCGCGATGCGATCAAGACCCTGGGCGGTGACAACGACGAAGCCCGCCTGCCGCTGATTGAAAAAGCCTATGCGGCAGAGACGGTGCCTGAGCTGAAAAATCAGCTGGAACTGATGCGCTCGGCCATCCTGCTGGGCAGCAGCGACAAGGCCAAGCGCCTGGCCGCGGCCGCGCAGCTGGCCGGCAGCAAAAACCCCAATACCAAGACCGTGCTGATAGAACGCCTGGGCACCGAGGCCGATGCCGACGTCAAGGTGGCGCTGCAGGCGGCGCTGGCCAAGGTCGAGGCTTCGCTGGAATGGGGCAACAAGCTGGGCGCGATTTTCAGCGGCATCAGCCTGGGCAGCATCTTGCTGCTGGTGGCGCTGGGCTTGGCCATCACTTACGGCCTGATGGGCGTGATCAACATGGCCCATGGCGAGCTCATGATGATTGGCGCTTATGCCACCTATGTGGTGCAGGGTGTGTTCCAGAAGTACTTTCCGGGCCTGTTTGACTGGTACCTGCTGGCGGCGGTGCCCGTGGCCTTTATGGCTTCGGCGCTCATGGGCGCGGCGCTGGAGCGCGGGGTGATTCGCTTCCTCTACGGCCGGCCGCTGGAGACTTTGCTGGCCACCTGGGGTATCAGCTTGATGCTGCAGCAGCTGGTGCGCTCCATCTTCGGCGCGCAAAACGTCGGTGTGGAAAACCCGGTGTGGATGAGCGGCGGCGTGCAGGTGCTGGGCAATCTTTCGCTGCCTTACAACCGGCTCATCATCATTGTGTTTGCCGTTGCGGTGCTGCTGGGCGTGGCCTGGCTGATCAGCCGCACGCGCCTGGGCCTGTTTGTGCGCGGCGTCACGCAGAACCGGCCTATCGCCTCGTGCATGGGCGTGAACACCGCGCGTGTCGATACCTACGCTTTCGCGCTGGGCTCCGGCATCGCGGGCCTGGCCGGCTGCGCGCTGAGCCAGGTGGGCAATGTGGGACCCGACCTGGGCCAGGGTTATATCGTGGACTCCTTCATGGTGGTGGTGCTGGGCGGCGTGGGCCAGCTGGCCGGCACCGTGTATGCCGCGCTGGGCCTGGGCATCCTGAACAAATTCCTCGAAGGCTGGACGGGCGCCGTGCTGGCCAAGATCGCCGTGCTGGTTTTCATCATCATCTTCATCCAGAAGCGGCCCCAGGGCATCTTTGCGATGAAGGGCCGTAGCGCGGAAGCCTGATCATGAGCACCCCCATGGCAACCCCCAACACCGCGGCCTCCCGCGTGCAACTTCCCGCCAAAGGCCCGCTGCTGACGCGCGGCGGCTGGAGCGCCTTCATGATGGCGCTGATCGCCGTCTGCGCCATCGCGCCCGTGCTCAATCTCTGGGTGCCCGAAGGCAGCATGTTCCACATGAGCACCTATGCGGTGGCGCTGCTGGGCAAGATCATGTGTTACGCCATCTGCGCGCTGGCCATGGACTTGATCTGGGGCTACACCGGCATCCTGTCGCTGGGCCATGGCGTGTTCTTTGCGCTGGGCGGCTACACCATGGGCATGTATTTGATGCGCCAGATTGGCCGCGACGGCAATTACAAAAGCGACTTGCCGGACTTTATGGTTTTCCTGGACTGGAAGGCGCTGCCCTGGCACTGGGCCTTGAGCGACAGCTTTGTGGCGACCTTGATTTTGATTGTGGCGGTGCCTGGGCTGGTGGCTTTTGTGTTTGGGTTTTTTGCGTTCCGCTCGCGCATCAAGGGCGTGTATTTTTCCATCATCACCCAGGCCATGACCTTTGCGGCCATGCTGCTGTTCTTTCGCAACGAGACAGGTTTTGGCGGCAACAACGGTTTTACCGATTTCAAGCGCATTTTGAACATCCCGCTGGCCACGCCTTCGATGCGCATGACGCTGTTTGTGCTGACGGGCCTCACGCTGCTGGGCTTCTTTTTGTTCGCCAAATGGCTGGTGGGCAGCAAGTTCGGCCGGGTGCTGCAGGCCATACGCGATGCGGAAACGCGTGTGATGTTCTCAGGCTACAACCCGCTGGGCTACAAGCTCACGATCTGGGTGATCTCGGCCGTGATGTGCGGCGTGGCCGGTGCGCTGTACGTGCCGCAGGTCGGCATCATCAACCCGAGTGAGATGAGCCCGGCCAACTCGATTGAAATCGCCATCTGGGCGGCGGTTGGCGGGCGTGCCAGCCTGATAGGCCCGATCGTCGGTGCTTTTATCGTCAACGGCGCCAAGAGCTGGCTGACCGTGGCTTATCCCGAGTTCTGGCTCTACTTTCTGGGCCTGCTGTTTATCAGCGTCACGCTGTTCCTGCCCGATGGGGTGGTGGGCCTGGTGAAGAAGCTGCGCAAGGGAGGTGCGAAATGACACCCGACCTGCTTGAACAAGGCGCGCGCCGTGTGGAAGAGCGCCTGGCCGCGCTGAATGCCGGCAAAACCAATACCGAATCGGGCGGCCGCAGCGCCAGCGGCAGCCGTGTGGCCCACCCTACGGGCGAGGTCGACGTCACCCACGGCCGTATCCTGTACCTCGAAGATGTGAGCGTGAGTTTTGACGGCTTCAAGGCCATCAACAAGCTGAGCCTGGACATCGCGCCCGGCGAGCTGCGCTGCATCATTGGCCCCAACGGCGCCGGCAAGACGACGATGATGGACATCATCACCGGCAAGACCCGGCCCGATGAGGGCACGGTGTTTTTTGGCAGCACGATCGATTTGCTGCGCCACAAGGAAGCCGAGATCGCCCAGCTGGGCATAGGCCGCAAGTTCCAGAAGCCGACAGTGTTCGAGCAGCTCACCGTCTTTGAAAACCTGGAGCTGGCCTTAAAGACCAACAAGGGCGTGAAGCACTCGATGTTCTTCAGGCTGGACTCGGCCCAAAGCGACCGCCTGGCCGAAATCCTGGTGACGATCCACCTGGCCGACAGCGTGGGCCGCCTGGCCGGCAACCTGAGCCACGGGCAAAAGCAGTGGCTGGAAATCGGCATGCTGCTGATGCAGGACCCCAAGCTGCTGCTGCTGGACGAGCCGGTCGCCGGCATGACCGACGAGGAAACGGCGCGGACGGCGGAGCTGTTCCTCAAGCTCAAGGGCCAGCACTCCCTGATGGTAGTGGAGCACGATATGAGTTTTATCAAGACCATCTCTGAAATCGTGACCGTGCTCTGTGATGGCTCGGTTTTGGCGCAAGGGACTCTTGACCAGGTGCAGGCGGATGAGCGGGTTATAGAGGTCTACCTCGGACGTTGAGGACACACCATGCTGAACGTCAAAAACATCAACCAATACTACGGCGGCTCCCACATCCTGCGCGATGTGAGCCTGGACGCCCACCTGGGCAAGGTCACAGTGCTGCTGGGCCGCAACGGCGTGGGCAAAACCACGCTGCTCAAATCGCTGATGGGCCTGGTGCCCATCAAGACCGGCACGATTGAATTCGACGGCAAACAGATTCAATCCAGCACACCGTATGAACGGGCAAGAGCAGGCATAGGCTTTGTGCCGCAAGGCCGCGAAATTTTTGCGCGCCTGACGGTGGAAGAGAACCTGCGCATGGGCCTGGCCTACAAGAGTGCGGCGACGCCGATCCCGGCCGAGCTGTATGAGCTGTTTCCGGTGCTCAAGCAGATGCTGAGCCGCCGCGGCGGCGACCTCTCGGGCGGGCAGCAGCAGCAGCTCGCGATTGCGCGTGCGCTGGCGGCCAAGCCCAAGCTTTTGATCCTGGACGAACCGACCGAGGGCATACAGCCCAGCATCATCAAGGACATAGGCCGGGTGATACGCATGCTGGCCGACCGCGGCGACATGGCCATCCTGCTGGTGGAGCAGTACTACGACTTCGCGCAGGAACTGGCCGACGACTACCTGGTGATGGAGCGCGGCGAGTTTATTGCGCGCGGGCAGGGCAAGGACATGGAAGCCAACGGCGTGCGGCAGCTGGTGGCGATCTAACTGGCAGGCCGCATCGCCCCGTGTCGAAGCCCGGTTCGTCCGGGCTTTTTTCTGTGTGCCAGAATCACATCGGTCGCCGGCTGGCGACCGCGAGGGGGTCACAGCCCAGGGGCGCAACAAGCCGGCTGTGGCAATCAATCAAGAAATAAAAAGGTAGATGCCGATGGCTTTGCTGGCCTTGGACAACTGGCTGATCCGGGAAAAATCGCATGAAGGCCTGTCGGGGTTTCGCCGCTTTCTGGTGGAGTTCGGCTGCTTTGGCTTGAAGGAGGCCAGGGCCTGCCTGTTTGCCGGGCTGTTCTTTGCGGCGGTGTTCCTGGTGCCGCGGGCCGGGGTGGCCGGTATTCCGCGCTATGACCTGCTGCTGGTGATCGCGCTGCTGATCCAGGGCTGGATGGTGCTGGCCAAACTGGAAACGCTGGACGAGCTGAAAGCCATCTGCCTGTTTCACGTGGTGGGCTTTGCGCTGGAGGTCTTCAAGACCTCGGGGGCTATCCAGTCCTGGAGCTACCCGGACTTTGCCTATACCAAGCTGTTCGGTGTGCCGCTGTTTTCGGGGTTTATGTATGCGGCGGTCGGCAGCTACATCATCCAGGCCTGGCGTTTGTTTGACCTGCGGATCCGGCATCACCCGCCGTACTGGATGGCGGTGGTGATGGCGGTGCTGGTTTACGCCAATTTTTTCACCCACCATTACTGGGGCGACTACCGCTGGTACATCGCGGCCTGCCTGGCCGGTTTGTACGCGAGGTCTTCGGTGATCTTCCGGCCTTATGACCGGGACCGCAGCATGCCCTTGCTGCTGGGCTTTTTGCTGATCGGGTTTTTTATCTGGGTGGCGGAGAACATCAGCACCTTCTTCAGTCTCTGGCACTACCCCAACCAGCTGGGCGCCTGGTCCCTCGTGCATGTGGGCAAATGGAGTTCCTGGTCGCTGCTGGTGGTGATGACTTTCACCATCGTGGCCAACCTCAAGCATGTGAAAGCGCGCATCCATGTGCCGGACTGAGGCGGGTGAGACGAGGTTCCGCGCATGAAGCTGCGTTTTGACCGCGAGGCGGCGCTGTGGGCCGTCTTTATTTTCATCATTGAAGTGCTGATCGCGACCGTGTGGTCGCAGCACCGCTGGCTGCGCGGTTTTGTCGGCGACGTGCTGGCGGTGGTGTGGGTGTACTTTTTGTTAAAGACCGTGCTCAAGGCCAACACCTTAAGTCTTGCGCTGCTGGCGTTTGCCGTGGGTTGCGGGGTCGAGCTTGGCCAGTATGTGGCGGCCGTGAACGGCTGGCATGTCGAGAACCGGGTGCTGAGGATTGTGCTGGGTTCGGTGGCCGACTGGATGGATGTGCTGGCTTATGCAGTCGGGTTTCTGCTGGTGCTGGGTCTTGAATCGTTTCTTGCGCGGCTGCGTTTTTTCCTTTCCCTCTCGCGGGGGCAGCAGGCGTAAATGCCCCGGCCAGGCATGGCGGCGCAACAACACCTGGTTGCTATCTAGCGAAAAGCTGCTCAAAAACTCAGCGAAGCGGTCCTGGCTAGGCGCGTCGCCGCAGACAGTGCTCCAGCACGGCAAGGTGGCGCAACGACGCCAGGAGAGTTTTTGAGCAGCTTTTCGGTTAGGATGCTTTCGGGCCGGCCCCATTGCCGGCCACGTCGCTCGGACGGTTCCGGGCGCTTACGTGAAAGTCATTCCTATGTCCGCTTCCCCAGGCAAGCGCCGCTTTGCGCGCATTGACCGCCTTCCCCCCTACGTTTTCAACATCACGGCCGAGCTCAAACTCGCGGCGCGCAGGCGCGGCGAGGACATCATCGACATGAGCATGGGCAACCCCGATGGCGCCACGCCGGCGCACATCGTGGCCAAGCTGGTCGAGGTCGCGCAGCGGCCCGACACCCACGGCTACTCGGCCAGCAAGGGCATTCCGCGGCTGCGGCGCGCGATTGCCCACTGGTACCAGAGCCGTTACCAGGTGGCGATAGACCCGGACAGCGAGGCCATCGTGACCATAGGCTCCAAGGAAGGCCTGGCCCATTTGATGCTGGCCACGCTGGACCGCGGCGACACCGTGCTGGTGCCCGACCCCAGCTACCCCATCCACATCTACGGCGCGGTGATCGCCGGAGCCGACATACGCTCGGTGCCGCTGACGCCGGACACCGACTTTTTTGCCGAACTCGAAAAAGCCATACGCGGCAGCTACCCCAAGCCCAAGATGATGGTGCTGGGTTTCCCGTCGAACCCGACCGCGCAATGCGTGGAGCTGGCATTTTTTGAAAAAGTGATCGCGCTGGCGCGCAAGCACGACATCTTTGTGGTGCACGACCTGGCCTATGCCGACATCGTGTTCGACGGCTGGAAGGCGCCGTCCATCATGCAGGTGCCGGGCGCCAAGGACATTGCGGTGGAGTTCTTCACGCTGTCCAAGAGCTACAACATGGCGGGCTGGCGTGTGGGCTTTATGGTCGGCAACCCCGACCTGGTGGCGGCGCTGGCGCGCATCAAGAGCTACCACGACTACGGCACCTTCACGCCGCTGCAGGTGGCGGCCATCGCGGCACTCGAAGGCGACCAGCAATGCGTGAAAGACATCGCGGCCCAGTACCAGGCCAGGCGCGACGTGCTCTACAAGGGCCTGACCGAAGCCGGCTGGCCGGTGGACTGCCCCAAGGCCTCGATGTACATCTGGGCGCGTATTCCCGAGGCCTATCGCAAGCTGGGCTCACTGGAGTTCGCCAAACAGCTGCTCGACAAAGCCAAGGTGTGTGTGTCGCCGGGCATCGGCTTTGGCGACCACGGCGACGACCATGTGCGCTTTGCGCTGATCGAGAACGAGGCCCGCATACGCCAGGCGGTGCGCGGCATCAAGGCCATGTTCAAGGCCGACGGCGTGCTGAAAGGCTAGTGGCCGCCGGCCTGGCTGTTTTTCGCGATTTGGGTTTCGGCGGTGTGCAGCTTTTGCTCCACCTCGGCGCGCTCCGAAATCTCTTTTTGCAGCAACTCGTTGACGTGGGCCAGTTCTTCGGCCGACTCCTGGATCTTGTGTTCCAGTTCCGCGGTCCTGACCAGGGCCGTGGCGACGTCGCCTGTCTTGACGGAGGCCGGGATCTCTTGTTCCAGGACGTTGTTGATCACGAAGAGTTCCTGGGCCGATTGTTCCACTGCGTCCTGGACCGCGTCGTTTTTCTCGAGCGCGCGCGCCAGCTGGGGTTTTTCCGGGGAGGTGTGTGAGGAGTCGGGCATGGAGGGCTTTCGTGGAGGGCGTCGGGGAAGGCGAAGTTGCCGCGTGTCATGAAAAAAGAAGTGGGCCGCGTTGCGGCCCACCTTTGCTTCTGCTTCATCCGGGGTTTTCATCAAACCGCGGCGGAGCGAGTGGCAACTGTTATTGCGATGGCGCGGCGGCAGGCCCCGGGATCACCACAATATTTTCGGACGAGGTCTGCGGCTGTACGCGCACATTGGTGGCGTCGGCCGGAACGACCACGGTTTCCACCTGGCGGATCGCGCCGCCGCCGGCGACGCTGCCTTCTGTCTTGCCGTAGCCCACGATGCGGGCCTGGCAGGCGATTAAATCTTCACCCTTGAAGATGTCGCAGCGCTTGAGGGCGTTGGCCTGGAAGTTGTTGCTGGCGTTGTCGACCTTGCCGGCACGCTTGGCGGCGTTGGCGTTGCGCACTTCGGTCATGCAGGTTTCACGGTCCTGTTGCGTGCGCCCGGTGAGGCAGGCGTTCATCTCGCTGCGGGCGTCGCCGGAAGCATCGATGCCGGTGGTGCCGGAGGCGATTTGCGCCGAGGCGCCCAGCGACAGCAGGGCGGCAAGGCCGAAGGCCGCTGCGCTTTGGGCAAGGCGGAAATACGGGGATGCGGTCATGGTCAAAACTCCTTCTTCGAACTCGACGGATGTCGATGAAGGCAGTCTGGGCCGGTGGCGCGCCGCGGCGTGAAAGGAAAAGCTGCGGGCCGCCCGTGCGCTATGGCCGTTCCCATGTAGGACGGGTCTTTCATGGGCCCGGCAGGCCCGCCGGAACACTGGATTCACATACAGAGGGTGACGTGCCGCGGGAGCGGCGTGCCGGCCATCGCGGCCGGCATCAGCCCCGCCGTGCCGCCTCTATCGCGGCGACGTCGATTTTTTTCATGGTCATCATCGCGTCGAAGGCGCGCTTGGCCGCCGCGCGGTCCGGGCCGGAGACCGTTTCGAGCAGGACGCGCGGGGTGATCTGCCATGACAGGCCCCAGCGGTCCTTGCACCAGCCGCACTCGCTTTCCTGGCCGCCGTTGCCGACGACGGCGTTCCACAGGCGGTCGGTTTCGGCCTGGTCCTCGGTCGCGATCACAAAGGAGAAGGCTTCGCTGTGCTTGAAAAGCGGGCCGCCGTTGAGCCCCATGCAGGGGATGCCGGCGACGGTGAACTCGACCGTCAGGATGTCGCCCTGCTTGCCGTCGGGGTAGTCGCCCGGCGCACGCATGATGGCGCCGACCTTGCTGTCGGGGAAGGTTTTGGCATAAAAGGTCGCGGCCTCCAGCGCGGCGCCGTCGTACCAGAGGCAGATGGTGTTCTTGGGGATCATGGCGTGTCTCCTGAGACGTGGGTGGTGAAGCGAAGCCTTGCAATGACAGGCCCCATGGTAGCTATTACCAGGTATTACCAGGCCCCGGCCTGCCGGAGGGGGCTGATGCGCTTGTAGGTGCGCGCCTATGCCGCCATTCGCAGCACGGCGCTTTACATGGACCAGATGCGCGGCGTGGACGGCGCCAACTGCCACAGCTCCTTGCGCCAGGCCTGCCAGACCTGCCTGAGCAGCGCCATGGCGGGCTCGACCACGGGCGAGAGCACGCGCAGCACGACGACCTGCGCATCGGGACTGGTGGCGCCGGCGCTGGACGCCAGCGAATGGGCCTGCAGGATTTCGCGCGCGCAGTCCAGCGCGAGCTCGCGGCGGGCGCGCTCCAGCTTGCTGCCCGCCACAAAAAATAAGGTGGCCATGCAGCGCCGGCCGGCCAGGCCCACGGGGCTGTCCATCAGCAGCTTGTCGCTCGCGTCCAGGCGCGCGCGCTCCAGCCAGACGCCGGGCACTTCGATGTGCTGGCGAAAGCTGCCGCCCTCAAAGGGCTGGCCGGCAGCCGGCAGGCCCAATGCGGTGACGTCCCAGCCCATCAGCTCGGCGCCGGGCGCCAGCGCCATCGTGAGCCGGTTCTCGGCCAGGCAGCCGCTGTAGCAGATGGCCTCCAGCGGCAGCCATTCCATGCGCGCGCCGGCCTCGAGCGTGAGTGCGGTGTTTTGCAGCGCGGGCTCGCCGGTGGAGCGGTAAAAACGCGTGGCCCCCGGCGTGGTGATGAGGCCATGCGAGCCGGCCGCGGCGCTAAAGGCCAGCTCCAGCGTGTCGCCGCCCACCAGCCCGCCGGGCGGGTGCACGATGACGTTGTGGCAGATGGTGTCGCCTTCGGGGTACAGGCTTTGCAGGATGCGCAGCGGCCCGCTGTGGCGGAAATGGGCAAGGGTTTTGCCGGCCTGGTGGGTGTAGTCGAGTGCGAGGGTCGCGGTCCAGGTCATGGGGAGGAGTTTAACTGGGGCTTGCCCCCGTTTCCCCCCTGTTGAAGGGGTTGGCCGGTCTTGCTCCGACGGGGCCCTCCCCTCTGACTCCTGCTGGCCGGGGTTGCCCGGCGGCAACTCACTTTCTTTTGCTTCGCCAAAAGAAAGTAAGCAAAGAAAAGGCGACCCTGGTGTCTGCGTCCCTTCGCTTCGCTACGGGCAACCTGCGGTGCTCGGTTCAGGCGGGGTCTCGCTAAACTCGCTTCGCTCAAACAACGCGATCCCTGATCCGCCTGAACCTCCGCTCCTCGGCGCATACACAAGGGGTGGAGACAAAAATACCAATACCGAAAACCACAAGGACACGCCATGGCGTGTCCTTGTTTGCATTTGTCTTCGTGGTATTTCAGTATTCGGCTCCCGATTCCGATTGCCCCGTCCTGGCTGGGCCGAGCAGCGCAGACGGAGGAGGGATCAGGGCTGGCGTTGTCTGAGCGAAGCGCAGCGTAGCGAGTTTAGCCAGACCCCCTCCGCAGTCGAGCAGCGCAGGTTGCCCGTAGCGCAGCGGAGGGACCCAGACTGCGGGTCGCCTTTTCTTTGGTGACTTTCTTTTGGCGAAGCAAAAGAAAGTTACTTGCCGCCGGGCAACCCCCGGCCAGCGCACTCTGCAAGAGAACCGGGGAGATAAGAGAACTGAAGCGCACCCGCCGGAGCAAGACCCGGCTAAAGAAACCTCTCCAGTAGCCGGCGTGACGCGCGATCCAAAGCCGTCATGTCGCGGACACTGTACTGCACCCCCTGGCTGCCGGCAATCAAAAGCCCGGTCCGCGCCAGCCGCCGTATGTCCTCCTCACCTTTGAGGATGAACGAAGTCTCGCCCCGGTCGGTCTCGACCGTCCAGACGCTGGGTGTGCCGAAGCTGGAGACGCTTTTGAGCCGCGTGATCTCGGGCACAAAATCGCGCAGCGCGAGTTCTTCCTCGAGCAGCGCGCGCGCCGCCGGCGCCACGGCCCGCAGGCTGTCTACCCAGGCAACTTCGTGGCCCTCGGTGTTGACCAGCGAGATGCCTTCGTCGGGTGCGGCAATCGGGAAGGCGCGCACCGGCACCACGCCGGTATGGGGATGGCCGGCCGCGTCGATAAAGACCAGGCGGCCGGAGGCGTCGCGCGCCAGCGGCAGGGATGAGCCCGGGGTCGTGGAATCAGTCATGGCGATTTCCTGGCTTATGCGTTGTTGACGTGCTGGGCCGCATGGGCGATCTGCGAGGTGGCCACGGCGATGCGGCGCTCTTCGGCTTCCAGGCCGCCCTCTTCGTTGTCGACCTGGCGCGCCTGGGCTTCATACAGCCGCCAGTACGCGCCCTGTTGGGCCATGAGTTCGTCGTGCGGGCCGACTTCGACCACCTGGCCGCGGTCCATCACGACCAGGCGGTCGGCCTTGCGCAGCGTCGACAGGCGGTGGGCAATCGCAATCGTGGTGCGGCCCTGCACCAGGTTGTCCAGGGCGCGCTGGATTTCTTTTTCGGTCTCGGTGTCGACCGAGGACGTGGCCTCGTCGAGGATCAGGATGCGCGGGTCTATCAGCAGCGCGCGCGCAATCGAGATGCGCTGGCGCTCGCCGCCCGACAGGCCCTGGCCGCGTTCGCCGACCAGCGAGTCGTAACCCTGCGGCAGGCGCAGGATGAATTCATGCGCATGGGCGGCGCGCGCGGCCGCGACGATCTCGGCGCGCGTGGCGCCGGGCTTGCCGTAGGCGATGTTCTCGGCAATCGTGCCGAAGAAGAGGAAGGGCTCCTGCAGCACCAGGCCGATGTGGCGGCGGTAGTCGGCCACGCCGAAGCGGCGTATGTCGGTGCCGTCGACCTGGATGGTGCCGTCGCTCACGTCGTAAAAGCGGCAGATCAGGTTGACCAGCGTGCTTTTGCCGGAGCCGCTGTGGCCCACCAGGCCTATCATCTCGCCGGGCCGTATCTGCAGGTCCAGCCCGCGGATCACCGAGCGGTTGCCGTAGCGAAAGCCCAGGTTCTTCATGTCGATGCGGCCCTCGAGCACGCCGGTCTTCACCGGGTTGGCGGTCTCGGGTACGTTGGAGACATGGTCCAGGATGTCGAAGATGCGTTTGGCGCCGGCCGCGGCCTTTTGCGTGACCGAGACGATGCGGCTCATGGAGTCGAGCCGGCCGTAGAAGCGGCCTATGTAGGCGATAAACGCCGTCAGCACACCGACCGTGATCTGCTGCCGGGACACCAGCCAGATGCCGAATGCCCACACCACCAGCAGGCCCACTTCGGTCAGCAGCGAGACCGTGGGCGTGAACAGCGACCAGGTCTTGTTGAGCTTGTCGTTGACGGCCAGGTTGTGCTGGTTGACCTCGCGAAAACGCTGGGCTTCGCGCTTTTCCTGGGCAAAGGCTTTCACCACGCGGATGCCGGGAATGGTGTCGGCCAGCACATTGGTCACGTCCGACCAGACGCGGTCTATCTTTTCAAAACCGGTGCGCAGCTTGTCGCGCACCACGTGGATCATCCAGCCTATGAAGGGCAGCGGCAGCAGGGTCACCACCGCCAGCCAGGGGTTGATGGAAAACAGGATGACCGCGGTCATCACGATCATCAGCACGTCGGTGGCGAAATCCAGCGCGTGCAGCGACAAAAACACGCAGATGCGGTCGGTTTCCGAGCCTATGCGCGACATCAGGTCGCCGGTGCGCTTGCCGCCGAAGTAGTCCAGCGAGAGCTCCAGCAGGTGGTCGAAGGTGGCGGTGCGCAGGTCGGCGCCTATGCGCTCGGACACCAGGGCCAGCAGATAGGTGCGCGCCCAGTTCAGCGCCCAGCCCAGCAGCGCCGCGCCCAGCAGGCCGCCCAGCAGGGCGCCGACCTTCCAGGGCTCTATCTGCTGGCCGTTCTGGAAGGGGATCAGCACGTCGTCCATCAGCGGGATGGTCAGGTAGGGCGGCACCAGCGTGGCGGCCGTGGAGGCCAGCGTCAGTAGAAACCCGGCCAGCAGCTGGTGGCGGTAGGGGTGGGCAAAGCGCCAGAGGCGCAGCAGCACCCAGGTGGAGGGCGGCGTGTGCAGCTCGCGGGCGCAGGCCGGGCATTCCTCGCTGTCGGGCGGCAGCGGCAGGTCGCATTCGGGGCACAGGGCCGCCTCGTCGGCCGGGGGGGGCTCGGCCAGGCCCTGGGCGGCCTGCTGCTGGACGAACAGCCGCACCAGGCGCAGCGCCTGCACATTGGCGCCCAGGGTAAAGCGCCAGCCGGCCAGGCGGGTGCCGCCCTGGTGCAGCTCCAGCGTGCCCACGCCGGCATGGTCGAAATGGCGCAGCGACAGGCCGGCCAGGCCCTTGCCGGTGGCGTCCACCGTGGGCCAGGACGCCCATTTACCGCCGGGGCCGCGGGCCAGCAGGCGGCGGTCCGTCAGGGCCAGCAGGCCGGGGGCGAAACGAAGTTGACTGTCCAGGTCAACCGTAAGCGTACACAGAACGTTTTCCTGGGTTGCAAGTTGTGAGCGAAGCCCCGCCAAGGCGGGGTCGGTTAGGCTGGAGTCGTCTGCCGGGTGTTTGTGTTGCATTGTGTTGGTGAATTCTTGGCGTCCCGCATCTGGCGCGGCTGGGTTTTCGCAGGTTTTGTCTTCGCGCGTGGGGAACCCGAACAGGGGATTTTCGCCGAATGCGGCCTGGAACGACAAATTTGACCCTCAATCCCCGAAAATGGCGAAACCGGCTGCCGGCCCCCACCCCCAGCCAGGCTCGTTCGCGATAAGAACAAAGACACAACGCACATAACGAGACATACAGGGATCCACAGGGGCCTTCACCGGCCTCACACTGAAATTCATCGGCCAGGACCGCCGCTTTGCACCGACGGGTGCGGCCGCCCTGCCTGGCCGACCATGCTGCGAACCATGAGCCCTCAGGACGACATCAAGCTGCTGCGCATCAACTACTTGCGCGGACCCAACATCTGGACTTACCGGGCCGTGCTTGAGGTCTGGCTGGACCTCGGCAAACTCGAGGACTTCCCCTCCAACGAGCTGCCGGGCTTCAACGACCGCCTGGTCGCGCTGCTGCCGGCCCTGCTCGAGCACCACTGCGGCGTGGGCGAGCGCGGCGGCTTCATCCAGCGCCTGCGCGAAGGCACCTGGTCCGGCCATGTGCTGGAGCACGTGGTGATCGAGCTGCTCAACCTGGCCGACATGCCCACAGGCTTCGGCCAGACGCGCAGCACCTCGCAGCGCGGCGTCTACCGCATGGTGTTCCGCGCGCGCGACGAGCAGGTCGCCCGCACCGCGCTGGCCGAGGGCCACCGCCTGCTGATGGCGGCCATCAACGCCACGCCCTACGGCCCCGCCGATGTGCAGGCCGCCGTCGACGCGATACGCGACAAGGTCGACGACTGCTACCTCGGCCCCAGCACCGCGTCCATCGTGGCCGCCGCCACCGACCGCCGCATCCCCCACATCCGCCTGAACGAGGGCAACCTGGTGCAACTGGGCTACGGCGCCAGCCAGCGCCGCATCTGGACGGCCGAAACCGACCTGACCAGTGCCATCGCCGAGGGCATCGCCCACGACAAGGATCTCACCAAAAGCCTGCTGGCCACCTGCGGCGTGCCCGTGCCCGAGGGCGAAATCGTCGCCACGGCCGAAGAGGCCTGGGAAGCGGCCGAGGGCATTGGCCTGCCGGTGGTCATCAAGCCCTCCGACGGCAACCACGGCCGCGGCGTCTCGCTGGACCTCAAAACCCGCGCCGAGATCGAGGCCGCCTTCGCGGTGGCCGCCCGCCATGGCAGCGAGGTCATGGTCGAGCGCTTTGTGCGCGGCCATGAGCACCGCCTGCTGGTCGTCGGCGGCCGCGTCGTCGCCGCCGCGCGCGGCGAAGCCGCCTGGGTGACCGGCGACGGCAGCTCCACGGTGTCGCAGCTCGTCGACGCCCAGCTCAACACCGACCCGCGCCGCGGCGTGGGCGAGGACTTCCCGCTGGGCCGCATCAACACCGCCGAAGACGGCGCCGTCATCCTCGACCTGCAGCGCCAGGGCCTGGCGCCCGATGCCGTGCCGGCCGCCGGCCGCGAGGTGCTGATACAGCGCAACGGCAATGTGGCGCTGGACTGCACCGATGCCGTCCACCCCGAGGTCGACCACATCGTCTCGCTGGCCGCGCGCGTGGTGGGCCTGGACATCGCCGGCGTCGACGTGGTCGCGCAGGACATCTCGCGCCCGCTGCACGAGCAGGGCGGCGCGATTGTCGAAGTCAACGCCGGCCCGGGCCTCCTGATGCACCTCAAGCCCGCCGAAGGCGCGCCGCGCCCGGTGGGCCGCGCCATCTGCGACCACCTGTTCCCGCACTCTTCCGACAGCGACAACCCCAACGACGGCCGCATCCCCATCGTCGGCATCGCCGGCTCCGCCGGCAACTACCGCGTCGCGCGGCTGGTGGCCTGGCTGCTGCACCTGTCGGGCCGGCACACCGGCCTGGCCTGCCAGGCCGGCCTCTTCCTGGACCAGCGCTGCGTGGACGCCTCCGACTGCGCCAACTGGGAAGCCGGCCAGCGCCTCTTGATCAACCGCGCGGTGCAGGCCGCCGTGTTTGAAAACGGCGCCGACACCATCCTGCGCACCGGCCTGCCTTACGACAAATGCCAGGTCGGCGTGGTCACCGACCTGGGCGGCGCCCAGGGCCTGGCCGAGTTCGACATCACCGAAGACGAGCAGATGTTCAAGGTCATGCGCTCGCAGGTCGACGTGGTGCTGCCCAGCGGCGCCGCCGTGCTCAACGCCGGCGACCCGCGCATTGCCGAGATGGCCGAGCTTTGCGACGGCGAAGTGATTTTCTACAGCACCGACCCCAAGGCCGCGGCCATCGCCTCGCATTGCGCCCAGGGCGGCCGCGCGCTGTATGTGCGGCAGGACCAGGTGGTGCTGGCCACCGGCGCCAGCGAGGCCTTTTTGCCCGGCCTGGGCAAGCTGGGCGCCTGGCGCGAGCGCCGCGGCCTGACCGAAGAGGCCCTGCTGGCGGCCGTGGGCGCCGCCTGGGCCCTCGGTATTCCGCTCAACCTGATAGGCGCCGGCATGGAAGCCTTTGAAACCACCCCTAAAACCGCCGGGAGTGCCGAATAATGGAAGTGTCCCGCATCCGGGCCCTGCGCGGCCCCAACCTCTGGAGCCGCCACACCGCGCTTGAAGCCATCGTGGCCTGCGGCGCCGTTGAATGCAACATCTCCGGCCTGGCCGGTTTCGAGCCGCGCGTGCGCGCGCTGTTTCCCGGCATGGGCGCGCTGCGCCAGACCGGCCACGCCGGCCCCGTCTCGCTGGCCCATGTGCTTGAAGCCGCCGCGCTGGCGCTGCAAACCGCCGCGGGCTGCCCCATCACCTTCAGCCACACGGCCGCCACGGTTGAAGCCGGCACCTACCAGGTCGTCGTCGAATACAGCGAGGAAGCCGTCGGCCGCCTGGCCGTTGAGCTGGCCCAGGCCCTGATCCACGCGGCCCTGCGCGACACCGCCTTCGACCTCGAAGCCGCCATCGCCCAGCTGCGCGACCTCGACGAAGACGAGCGCCTGGGCCCCAGCACCGGCGCGATTGTCGACGCCGCCGTCGCGCGCGGCATTCCGTATCGCCGCCTCACCAAGGGCAGCATGGTGCAATTCGGCTGGGGCGCCAAGCAGCGCCGCATCCAGGCCGCCGAGGTCGATTCCACCAGCGCGGTGGCCGAATCCATCGCCCAGGACAAGGACCTCACCAAAAAGCTGCTGCGCGCCGCTGGCGTGCCCGTGCCGCTGGGCCGGCCCGTGACCGACGTCGACGACGCCTGGGCCGCGGCCCGGCAGGTCGGCCTGCCGGTGGTCGTCAAGCCGCAGGACGGCAACCAGGGAAAGGGCGTGACCGTCAACATCACCACGCGCGAACACCTGGAGGTCGCCTACAAGGCCGCCGCCGAACACGGCGAGGTCATGGTCGAGAAATTTTTGCCCGGCAGCGACTTCCGCCTGCTGGTGGTCGGCAACAAGCTGGTCGCCGCCTCGCGGCGCGAGCCGCCGCAGGTGGTGGGCGACGGCCTGCACACCGTGCGCGAACTCGTCGACATCGTCAACCAGGACCCGCGGCGCGGCGAAGGCCATGCCACCTCGCTGACCAAAATCCGCTTTGACGACATCGCCGTCGCGCGCCTGGAAGTGCAGGAGCTCACGCCCGAATCGATTCCCGCCAAGGGCAGGCGCGTCATCCTGCGCAACAACGCCAACCTCAGCACCGGCGGCACCGCCACCGACGTCACCGACGACGTGCACCCCTCGGTTGCCGCGCGCGCCGTGGCCGCCGCGCAAATGGTGGGCCTGCACATCTGCGGCGTCGACGTGGTCTGCGAAAGCATGCTGCGCCCGCTGGAATCGCAAAACGGCGGCGTCGTTGAAGTCAACGCCGCGCCCGGCTTGCGCATGCACCTGTCGCCCTCCTACGGCAAGGGCCGCGCCGTCGGCGTGGCCATGGTCGACGAACTCTTCCCTCCCGGTGACAACGGCCGCATCCCGATCGTTGCCGTGACCGGCACCAACGGCAAGACCACCACCACGCGCCTGATCGCCCACCTGATGGCCGCAGAGGGCCTGCGCACCGGCATGACGAATACCGACGGCGTCTACATCAACGGCCGGCAGACCGACAGCGGCGACTGCAGCGGCCCCAAGAGCGCGCGCAACGTGCTCATGCACCCCGACGTCGACGCGGCGGTGTTCGAGATCGCGCGCGGCGGCGTGCTGCGCGAAGGCCTGGGCTTTGACCGCTGCCAGGTTGCCGTCGTCACCAACATCGGCAGCGGCGACCACCTGGGCCTGAACTACATCACCACCGTCGAAGACCTGGCCGTGCTCAAGCGCGTCATCGTGCAGAACGTCGCGAACACCGGCTATGCCGTGCTCAATGCCGCCGACCCCATCGTCGCCGACATGGCCGCCACCTGCCCCGGCAAGATCATCTTCTTCGCGGCCGACCGCCACCACCCGCTCATGGCCACGCACCGTGCCCAGGGCAAACGCACCGTCTACATCGACGGCCCCATGCTGGTCGCCGCCGAAGGCGCCTGGGTCGAGCGCATCCCGCTGCAGGGTGTGCCCGTCACGCGCGGCGGCAGCATCAGCTTCCAGGTCGAGAACGTCATGGCGGCCGTCGCCGCTGCCTGGGGCGCGGGCCTGAACTGGGACACCATCAAGAGCGGCCTGGCCAGCTTCGTCAACGACGCGCACAACGCCCCCGGCCGCTTCAACGTCATGGACTACAAGGGCGCCACCGTGATCGCCGACTACGGCCACAACCCGGACGCCATGCGCGCCCTGGTCGCCGCCGTCGACGCCATGCCCGCCACGCCGGGCCAGCGCCGCAGCGTCGTCATCAGCGGCGCCGGCGACCGCCGCGACAGCGACATCCGCGACCAGACCATCATCCTGGGCAGCGCCTTCGACGACGTCATCCTCTACCAGGACGCCGCCCAGCGCGGCCGCGCCGACGGCGAAGTCATGGCTCTGCTGCGCCAGGGGCTGGAAGGTGCCGTCCGCACCCGGCGCATCGACGAGATACGTGGTGAGTTCCTGGCGATAGACACCGCGCTTGAGCGGCTGTCACCGGGCGATCTTTGCCTGGTGCTGGTGGACCAGGTGCAGGAAGCGCTTGAGCATTTGGCTGCTCGGGTCAGGGAAGCCAAGGAAAAAGTAGCGCACTGAGGCCGGGGCTTGCTCCGGCCTTCGCGCTCTTCCTCTTCATCCTCCTCTTTCCTCTGCTGTGAGCTGCTGGCCGGGTCTCGCCCCGGCGGGCGACCTACTTTCTTTTGCTTCGCCAAAAGAAAGTAGGCAAAGAAAAGGCGACCCGCAGTCTGGGTCCCTCCGCTGCGCTGCGGGCAACCTGCGGTGCTCGACTACGGCGGGGTCTCGCGCAAACTCGCCTTCGGCTCAAACAAGCGCGATCCCTGATCCGCCTACGTCTGCGCTCCTCGGCCCAGCCAGGACGGGGCAATCGGGAGCGGGAACCAAATACCGAAAGACAAAGAAGACAAATACAAACAAGGACACGCCATGGCGTGTCCTTGTTTTTTTGTATTGGTATTTTTCTCCCACCCCCTTGTGTATGCGCCGAGGAGCGGAGGTTCAGGCGGATCAGGGATCGCGTTGTCTGAGCGAAGTGAAACGTAGCGAGTTTAGCGAGACCCCGCCTGAACCGAGCACCGCAGGTTGCCCGTAGCGCAGCGGAGGGACGCAGACACCAGGGTCGCCTTTCTTTTGCTTACTTTTGGTGTTTGCGTAACTTCGCTGCGCGAAGTGAGCAAACCCCGCGCGCGTAGCGCGCCTTTTGGCGAACAAAAGAAAACCCGCTTTGCGGGTTTCGATAAAAGTGAGTTGCCGCCGGGCAACCCCGGCCAGCAGGCCTATGCAAAGAGCGCATTGCCCAGACAAGACCGGGCGTTAATGAGAACCTCTATGAGCCCACCCAGTTGTATGTTTCTCAACATAACTAAACAACTCATACATCGCCATCGCCATCGCCCCAATCACCACCAACCCGGCAAACGCCAAGGCCAGCCGCTGCTGCGAACCGGCACTCTGCATCAGGTAGCCAATGCCTGAGTCGCCAGCCGTCATCTCGGCCAGCACGGTGCCGACAAAGGCCAAGGTGATGGAAACCTTGAGCGAGGCAAAGAAGTAGGGCATGGAGCGCGGCAGGCCGACCTTGACGAGTACGTCCCAGCGCTTGGCGCCCAGCACGCGCAGCACGTCCTCGAGTTCGGGCTCGAGTGTGGCCAGGCCCGTGGCCATGTTGACGGTGATGGGGAAGAACGAGATCAGGAAGGCCGTCAGGATGCCGGGGCCTATGCCTATGCCGAACCAGACAATCAGGATGGGGACAATCGCGGCCTTGGGCACGGCGTTGAAAGCCACCAGCAGCGGGTACACCGCCGCATAGGCCAGGCGCGAGGAGCCGACCAGAAAACCCAGCAGCACGCCGACGATGATGGACAGGCCAAAACCGACCAGGGTGACCCAGAAGGTTTTCCAGGCGGCTTCGGCGATCGGCGTAGCGAACTCGGCCATGGCCTGGGCAATCGCGAGTGGCGCGGGAAAAATGAATTCAGGCACCGTGAAGATGCTGCACACCAGCTGCCACAGCAAGACCACGGCCGCCAGCAGCGCCCAGGGCGCCCAGCGTTCCAGCTGTTTGTTGTTCAGGGTCATGGCGCGGCCCCGCCGCGCACCGCGCCTATGTGGCCGCGCAGCTCGTGCACGATGTCGCTGAATTGACTGGTGTAAGTGACTTCCAGGTCGCGCGGGCGCGGCAGGTCGATTTCGCGCCTGACGACAAAACGGCCCGGGCTTTTGCTCATCACGTACACCGTGTCGGCCAAAAACACCGACTCGCGCAAATCATGCGTGACCAGGATCACGTTAAAGCGCTGCTCGGTCCAGAGGTCGCGCAAGATGCACCAGAGTTCCTCGCGCGTGAAGGCGTCCAGCGCGCCGAAGGGTTCGTCGAGCAGCAGCATCTTGGGTTCGTGGATCAGCGCACGGCAAATGCTGGCGCGTTGCTGCATGCCGCCCGAGAGCTGCCAGGGGAATTTGTCTTCATAACCGGCGAGGCCCACCTTTTGCAGCAGGCGGCGCGCGCGTTCCTCGAACTCCTTGCGCCTGGCCTTGAACTGGCTGCGATAGGGTTCAACGATCTCCAGCGGCAGCAGCACATTGCCGACCGTGGTGCGCCAGGGCAGCAGCGAGGGTGCCTGGAAGGCCATGCCTGAAATTTTGAGCGGCCCGGTCACGGGCCGGCCGTCGATCAGGATGCGGCCGGAGGAGGGCATCTTCAGGCCCGTGGCCAGTTTCATGAAAGTGGACTTGCCGCAGCCCGAAGGGCCGACGATGGCGATGAATTCGCCTTGCCGCACCTGCAGGTCTATGGCCTCGACGGAAAATTGTTTGCGTGCGAGCAGCTCGTCGTTATACGCAAGCCAGACGTCGCTGAAATCAACGAAGTGATGGGAGTCGACTGTAGCCAGGGACATGCTTATTTCTTGGGCACCGGCAATACATTGAGTTCAGCCGCCGTAGGCAGGAAGCTGCCGTTCCACACCAGCGCAGGGTCAACGCGGGTCTTGGTGCCGAAGGCGTCGGACACCTGCGAGGCCATCAGCGTGAGGCGCGGGGCTTTTACCTGGCCGAAGCCTTCGGCGCGCGCGTCGGGGCTGTTGACCACGGTGTCTATGGCCAGGCGCAGGCGGCGCACTTCCAGCGGCACGTTGATGATGCCGTCGCGCGCCTTGACGAATTCAATCGCGGCGGCCGGGTCGGCCACCACGTCTTTCACGCCTTTGGTGAAGGCCTGCAGGAAGGCCTTGACGGCCTCCGGGTGCTCCTTGATGAGCTTGGGCGAGGCGATCACCACGTTGCCGTAGTGCTTCACGCCGAAGTCGGCATAGGGCAGCACCACCACATCCTCGGCCTTGACGCCGCGCGCCTCGAGATTGAGCAGCGAGGTGAAGGTAAAACCGGTGATGGCATCCACCTCGCCGCGCGCCAGCATGGTTTCGCGCAGCGGCGGGTCCATGGTGACCCACTGGAAGCCGGTGACCTTGTTGGCCTTGGCAAACACCGGGAAGGCGCGGCGGCCGGCGTCGAACACCGGCGCGCCCATTTTTTTGCCGTTGAGGTCGGCCGGTGTCTTGATGCCCGACTTCTTGAGCGCCATCACCGAGGCCGGCGTGTTGTTGTAGACCATCATCACCGCCACCGGCTTGTTGGGCGCGTCGGGGTTGTTGGCGTGGAACTCCATGACCGAGGCCAGGTCGGCAAAACCCATGTCGTAAGTGCCAGAAGCCACACGCGTGACCGCGCCGCCGGAGCCGTTGCCGGCGTCCACCGTGACGTCCAGCTTGTTGGCCTTGAAGTAGCCCTTGGCCACCGGCGTGAGGAAGAGCGCGGAAGGGCCTTCAAAACGCCAGTCGAGCTGGAATTTGATGGGGGTGTTCTGCGCCTGCGCGCCCAGGGCCGTCAGGGCAAGTACCGCCCCGGTCATCAGGGCGGCCAGGCGGGGGAGGGCAAAAGCGCGGTTTTTCATATCGGGAAATTTCTTATAGGGGTGGCGAAAAGAGGAGCGAAAGGGGCGGCAGGCGGATTCCATGGAAGAGGCTGCGGCCGTGAAGCAAGGCAAACCCCAAAACGATACAGCAAAAACAGTGCCTGCCGTGCCTGCGGAGTAGAACTTTCGGCTTGACGCGAGGAGCCCGCTGTTGTCTTCCGGACCGGCGGGCTTGGCAAGCTGGCGGCGCGCGTTGGCTAAAGCGCAACAGATATGCCCTTCGACTGCTGTCAATGCTCGCAGCTTGTAATTTCTCACCGAATGGAATTGGGTGATTGCGCTTGTCATATTTGTCATATTTTTGGCGCATGCACTTGCCGGATCTCCGCTTCAATGATCCTGCTGCCGCTACGCGGTCTCGGGGGTGCAGCCTTGGCTGCTTAAAAAAAAGAAAGCTGTCCGTCGGGGGATAGGGGGCCCCGGGGATGACAGCTGTCGTTACAGCTGTTTACGTTTGATCGGGGCCGGCGGGATTGCATGCGTGGGCTCCACCCGCTTTTACCTGTCAGTCCTGACAGGAAAGCACCCCCAGGCAGTCTTTGACTATTTTCGCGGCCCGTCCATAGAGTGCCATTGTGTGAGAGGGATTAAGCCGCAAGGCCGCACTGCTTCCCAAGCCTTTGCAAAGCCTTGGGGCGGCGGCTGAAGCGATCTAACAACGATGTATTCAGACAGGGATTTCATGAAAACGCCTTTTTCGCTGCTGCGCCGCCAGATGTTGTCTATCCTGGGCCTGGGGGTCCTGACAGGGGGGATGGGGGCAGCAGGCAGTGCCTGGGCCCAGGCCGCGGCAGCCGGCAAAAAACCGGCGGCCACGGGAGCGGGAGGAGGCAACTGGCGCTTTCTGATCAATGAAGCCGTGGGAGGCGATACCAACTCCTTTGTGCTGACCAACCGCTACCGGCCGGTCGCCGATTTCATCACCGCCCAGCTCAAGGGCCGGCCCATCGTGGTGGAGCCCATGGTCGACATCAAGCGCTTCATGGCGGTGGCCCAGGGCGCCAGCAAGCCCGAGTTCGTCTTCGGCAAGTCCGTCAACCAGCTGGCCAAGCTGGTGCGCGACAACGGCTACCAGCCGGTGGTGCGGCGCGCAGATCCCTACAAGGCGGCCTTTATCGTGGCCAAGGACTCCCCGATCAAAACCCTCACGGATGCGGCCGATTCAAAGGTCATCATGCCCGACGAGTTCGCGGCCACCAGCGCGGTGGCCCTGGCGGAACTGCGGCGGCAAAAACTCAGCCAGATCCGGGTGACGCATGTGCGCTTCCAGGAGGAAGTCGCGCAGTTCGTGAAATCCGGAATGGGCCAGATTGGCGTGGTCAACCCCACCATCGCCAAAAAGTGGGTGGAAGACGGCGGGCGCGTGGTGGCTGAAACGCAGCCGGTGGTGAACTGGTCGATTCTGGCCGGCCCCGGCGTGGCCGCGGACACGGTGCAGCAGCTGCGCGATGCGCTGCTGGCCGCCAGTCCCGAAAGCGCCGCCGTGCTGGCATCGATGGGCGTGAAGGCCTGGGCCAAAGCCGAAAGAAAGGATTACCTGGATTTGTTGGACTACACGAGGGAGTAAAAAATGAACGTGTTGCTTCGAACGGGTCAGTTTTCGTTGTCGACATGGCGAACCGGGTTGCTGGCCGCCGTGCTCGCGCTTTCCTGCGGCGCACAAGCCCAGGACAAAAGGGCCGTGCCGCCCAACATCGAGCGGGCCGCGGCGGAAATCGCCGCGGAACTCGCGAGCAACTGCCCCCTGGCGCCGGCCGGCGATGTCGGCGCCTACAACCAGTGCCGGCAAGCCCTGTTCGGCCCCAGCCAGTTGCGCGCGCATGTGGCGCCCATCATGCTGTGGGGCCGGCAGAACAAAAAAGAGAATGCCACGCTGCGCCAGACCAACCTCACGCAGTTCGCGCCGGACGCCTGGACCGGCATGTATGCGCCGCTCTTCATGTTCAACGGCCGGCATACCGTGGAATGGGTGGCCGACGAGAAGATGTTCCTGGTGCGGCTGGAAGCGGCTTTTCGCAACCGCCTGGCGCCGGGCCAGTTTCCCTACCCGTTCTGGCACGACGAGGCCAAGTGGGCCATGTACGAGAACGCCCGCAGCATGATGCTGTGGATGAGCCCCGAGACGGCGACCATCAAGGTGGCGCAGTTCACCGACGTGGCGCCCACACCGCTGCTGCAGCCGGTGGTGGCGGTGCAGCATGAGAAATACCAGGGCCCCTGGCTGTGGACCGACGAAAAAGGCCACACCCAGCCGGCGGTGACCCTGTTCGACGGCCTGTACCGGCCGGAAAACCCCTATCTGGGCAGCGTGGACAAGCGCTACCGGGACCTGGCGGCGCAGATGCGCGAGTCGCAGTGCGTGAACTGCCATGTGCCCAACAACCCCGACAAGATGAGCCGCCTGGTGCTGCTGTCGACGCCCGCGCATGCCGCGGCCGAAGTGGACCGCTTGATCAAGGCCGTGCGGGAGGACCGCATGCCCATGGACGAGTTCAGGTTGAGCTACGCCCTGTCCGAAGACAACAAGAAGTGGCTGCTTGAGAGTGCGCTGGCATTCAAGGCAAGCCTGACCGCTGCCAGGCAATGGGAGGACGAGGCAGCAAAGAAGACCGTGCAATCCGCTATCAACCCTTTGAAGGTGATCAAATGAATACTGCATTGCTGTCACACGTAACCGGTCGCCGCGCGGTTCTTCGCGGCGTGGTGGGCGCCGCCGCGGCTGCCGTGGCCTGGCAGGGCTTTCCCTCGATCAGCTGGAGCCAGCAGCAGGCCGGTGGCGCGGAGCGCTGGCGGCTGCTGATCAACGAGGCGGTCACGGCGGACCTCAGCATTTCCATGCTGGCCCTGCGCTACCGCGGCTGGGCCGATTACCTGGGCGGGCAGATCCGCAGCAAGCAGGTGGTGGTCGATCCCGTCATCGATATCCAGAATTTCGTGCGGCAGGCATCGTCGGACCAAAAGCCGCTGATGATTTTCGGGAAATCCGTCAACCAGCTGTCCAAGCTGGTTCGCGACGGGGGCTACCAGCCCCTGGTGCGCCGGCCCGAGCCTTACAAGGCGGCCTTTATCGTGAACAACAATTCGCCGATCACCAGCATCGGCCAGCTCAGCGGCAAAAAAATCCTGATGCCCGATGAGTCTTCCGCCACGGTGGCGGTCGCGCGCGCCGAGATCCGCCGCATGAATGTGCGCGAGCCCTATATTTCCTACACGCGCTACCAGGATTCCGTCTCGGCCCAGGTGGCGGCAGGCCTTGCCGAAGTGGGCGCGGTCAACCCGACCCTGGCGAAGAAATGGCAGGAAGGCGGCGGCCGCATCATCGGGGAAACCCAGCCTGTGGTGAACTGGTCGGTGCTGGCCGCTCCCGGCGTGCCGGCCGACATGGTCAGCAAGCTGACGGAGTCGCTGCTGGCCATGAACAGCCAGTCGGCCGGCATTCTGTCGGAGATAGGCGTCAAGCAGTGGGTCAAGGCCGACCGCAAGGAATACCTGGCCCTGCTGGACTACACCCACGAGTGAGGTGAATCGGCGCGGGCTCTAGGAGCGTTCAGGGCACATTCAGGGCGCGACCGGATGCCTCGCCATGGCCTCCAGGGCCAGCACCAGGGCTGAATGATCGGCCTGTGCATGGCCCAGCGCCGCGCAGGACTGCATCAGCTGCGCGGCATTGGCCGTTTGCGGCAGCGCCACGCCCAGGGCCCGCGCGCCCTGCAGCGCGAGGTTCAAGTCCTTCTGGTGCAGCGCGATGCGAAAACCCGGCGCGAAGCTGCGTTTGATCATGCGCTCGCCATGCACTTCAAGAATGCGCGAGGCCGCGAAGCCGCCCATCAGCGCTTCGCGCACCTTGGCCGGGTCGGCGCCGGCCCGGGAGGCGAACACCAGGGCCTCGCCGACGGCGGCGATGTTGAGCGCCACGATGATCTGGTTGGCCACCTTGCAGACCTGGCCGTCGCCGGCGCCGCCTACGCGCGTGACGTTCTTGCCCATCAGCGCGAGCAGCGGCCTGACGCGTTCAAAAGCCTGCTCTTCGCCGCCCACCATGATGCTCAGGCTGGCGGCCTTGGCGCCGACCTCGCCGCCCGAGACCGGCGCGTCCAGGTAGTCGCCGCCCAAGGCCTGGATTTTTTCCGCGAAGCCGCGCGTGGCGATGGGGTCTATGGAGCTGCAGTCGACTACCACCTTGCCTCGGCCCGAGGCCTTGAGGCCGGCCGCCACGCCCAGCTCGCCGAAGAGCACGGCCTCTACGTCGGGCGTGTCGGGCACCATGATGAAGATGATGTCGGCCCGCTCGGCCACGCCCTGGGCCGTGGTGCAGAGGGTGGCGCCGCCGCCCGCCAGCGCCTCGGGCACCGTGCCGCGGGTGTTGACGAACAGCATGTGGCCGGCCTTGAGCAAATGGCCGGCCATGGGTGCGCCCATGATGCCCAGGCCTATGAAGCCGAGTTTGAGTCCTGACTTGATCATGACGGCCTGCCTTTATGCTGTGAGCCCGCTGCGCCAGCCCAGGCCCGCGGCCGTGGTGGTTTGCGGTTGGTATTCGCAGCCTATGGCACCGCTGTAGCCGATGGCGTCGATGTGGCGCAGCAGCCAGCGGTAGTTGATCTCGCCGGTGCCGGGTTCGTGGCGGCCCGGGTTGTCGGCCAGCTGGATGTGGCCTATGCGGCCCAGGTGTTTGCTGAGCGTGGCGGCGAGCTCGCCCTCCATGCGCTGCGCATGGTAGATGTCGTACTGCACAAACAGGTTGTCCGAGCCGACTTCGTCGGCGATGGCCAGCGCCTCGTCGGTGCGGGTCAGGAAGAAGCCGGGGATGTCGTAGTGGTTGATGGGCTCCACCAGCAGGCGTATGCCGGCCCGCTTGAGCGCGGCGGCCGCGTGGCGCAGGTTGGCGACCAGGGTGGCGTGGGCCTCTTCCCGCGCCACGCCGGCGGGCAGCTTGCCCGCCAGGCAGTTGAGCTGTTTGCAGTCCAGCGCGGTGGCGTAGCCGATGGCGCGGGCCAGGCCTTCGCGGAATTCGGCCTCGCGGCCCGGGTGGCAGGCGATGCCGCGTTCGCCGGCTTCCCAGTCGCCGGCCGGCAGGTTGTGCAGCACTTGCGTCAGGCCGTTGTCCCTGAGCGCGGCGGCCAGCGCCTGCTTGGGATAGGCATAGGGGAACAGGTATTCCACGGCGTCGAAGCCGGCGGCGCGGGCGGCCGCGAAGCGCTCCATGAAGGGGAGCTCGGTGAACAGCATGCTCAGGTTGGCGGCGAATTTCGGCATAAGGGTCATCTTTCGGTCGGGTCGGGTTCAGTCAAGCAGCGCGCAGTCAATCGCGGTGGGCGCGTCGGATTTTTTCAGGGCGAGTTCCTCGAACTCGTTGATGTTGTCGATCTCGGTGCCCATGGCGATGTTGGTCACGCGCTCCAGGATCACCTCGATGACCACGGGCACCTGGAACTCCTTCATCCAGGCCTCGGCCTGGCGCACGGCGGGCGCGAATTCCTCCTGCCTGAGCACACGCAAGGCCTTGCAGCCCAGGCCCTCGGCCACCTTGAGGTGGTCCACGCCGTAGCCCCTGACGGCCGTTTCCTCTTCAGGCGTGTTGATGTTGTCAAAACCCAGCTGCACGCAGTAGTCCATCTCGAAGCCGCGCTGGGCCTGGCGTATCAGCCCGAGGTAGGAGTTGTTGACCACGATGTGCAGGTAGGGCAGCTTGAACTGCGCGCCCACGGCCAGTTCCTCGACCATGAACTGGAAGTCGTAGTCACCCGACAGCGCGACGATCTTGCGCGTGGGGTCGGCGGCGCGCACGCCCAGCGCGGCCGGCACCGTCCAGCCCAGCGGGCCGGCCTGGCCGCAGTTGATCCAGTGGCGCGGCTTGTGCACATGCAGGAACTGCGCGGCGGCGATCTGCGACAGGCCTATGGTGCTGACATAGCAGGCGTCGTCGCCGAAGGCATTGTTCATGCACTGGTAGACGCGCTGCGGTTTCATGGGCACGCTGTCGAAATTGGTCTTGCGCAGCAGGGTGCGCTTGCGCTCCCGGCATTCGGCCGCCCATGGGCCGCGGTCCTTGAGCCGGCCGTCGGCCTTCATCTCGCCGGCCACTTGCACGAAGAGCTCGAGCGCCAGCTTGGCGTCGGAGACGATGCCGTAGTCGGGTGCGAAGACGCGGCCTATCTGCGTGGGCTCTATGTCCACGTGCACGAACTTGCGGCCCCGGGTGTAGACCTCGACCGAGCCGGTGTGGCGGTTCGCCCAGCGGTTGCCCATGCCCAGCACGAAGTCGGAGGCCAGCAGGGTGGCGTTGCCGTAGCGGTGGCTGGTCTGCAGGCCGCACATGCCGGCCATCAGCGGGTGGCTGTCGGGAATCGCGCCCCAGCCCATCAGGGTGGGAATGACGGGCACGCCGGTGATCTCGGCCAGTTGCACCAGCAGGGGCGAGGCGTCGGCGTTGATGACACCGCCGCCGGCCACGATCAGCGGCCTGGCGGCTTCATTGAGCATGGCCAGCGCTTTTTCAACCTGGGCGCGGGTGGCGCAGGGTTTGTAGACCGGCAGCGGCGAATAGGTGTCCGGGTCGAACTCGATCTCGCCCATCTGCACGTCAAAGGGCAGGTCTATCAGCACCGGCCCTGGCCGGCCCGAGCGCATCAGGTGAAAGGCCTGCTGGAAGGCGCGCGGCACCTGGGCGGGTTCGCGCACCGTCACGCTCCACTTGGTCACGGGCTTGGAGATCGATTCGATGTCGACCGCCTGGAAGTCTTCCTTGTACAGCCGCGCGCGCGGCGCCTGGCCGGTGATGCAGAGGATGGGAATCGAGTCGGCCTGCGCCGAGTAAAGGCCGGTGATCATGTCGGTGCCGGCCGGGCCCGAGGTGCCTATGCACACGCCGATGTTGCCGGGGCAGGCGCGGGTGTAGCCCTCGGCCATGTGCGAGGCGCCTTCGACGTGGCGCGCCAGGATGTGGCTGATGGTTCCCTGCTTGCGCAAGGCCGCGTACAGCGGGTTGATCGCCGCGCCGGGAATGCCGAAGGCCTGGGTCACGCCTTCTTTTTCCATCACCCAGACCGCGGCCTGGATGGCTGTCATTTTTGCCATGCTTGAACTCCTTGGATGGAGCCGACTGTAGGCAGGCATGGCGCCGCGCGGAAGGCGGCGGGCCGCCATAAAAGCTATTCCATCCAGGAATAAACGGCCCCGGGATTCACCGATAACTCACTATGATGAAAGCATGGACAGATTGCAGGCAATGCACATGTTTGTGCGTGTGGTGGAGACCGGCAGCTTCTCGAAAGCGGCGCGCGAATTCGCCACCACCCAGCCCACGGTGACCAAGCAGGTGGCGGCCACCGAGGCGCGCCTGAAGGTGCGGCTGCTCAACCGCAACACGCGCGGCGTCAGCCTTACCGAGTCGGGCGCGCTGTACTACGAGAAATGCAAATCCATCGTGCGCGAGGTGGAAGAGGCCGACAGCGTGGCGCGGCTGCGCCAGACGCAGGCCCAGGGCCTGCTGCGCATAGGCACTTCGGTGGCCTTCGGCCGCCGCGTCATCGTGCCGCTGGCGCTGGAGTTCATGGCCAGGCACAAGCAGGTGCAGCTGGACCTGAGTTTTGAGGACCGTTATGTGGACCTGGTGGCCCAGGGCATAGACGTGGCGGTGCGCATGGGCAAGCTGGCCGATTCCACGCTGGGCGCGCGCTTCCTGGGCATGAACCCCTGGGTGCTGGTGGCCTCGCCGGCTTACCTCAAGAAGTCGGGCACGCCGAAAAAGCCGGCCGATCTCAGCGGCCACAACGCGCTGGTCTACAGCAGCGTGCAGGGCGACGACGTCTGGCGGCTGTTCACGCCCAAAGGCGAGCCGGTGACGGTGCCGGTGACCGGCCGCCTGCATTCAAACAACCTCTCGGCGGTGCTGGCGGCGGCGCGCGGCGGCCTGGGCATCGCGGCGCTGCCGCGTTATGTGGCGGGCGATTCACTGGCCTCGGGCCATATCGTGGAAGTGCTCAAGGACCATGCCCTGCCCGAGCAGGAAATCCATGCGGTGTTCCCTTCGCCCAAGCTGCTGCCGGGCAAGGTCCAGGCCTTTGTGGCTTTCCTGCAGGGGCGCTTCGGCGAGCGCTGGTGGGAGACCCTGCCCAAGGCCTGAGAGGGCCTGAGGTGGCTTTGGCCCTTTAGCCGGCCTTGCGCAACGGCGGCCGCGCCAGCTGCGTGAGCGCCGCGCGCAGGCGCTCGCCGCCGGCCGCGGTATCGGGTGCCGACGAGCCCAGCGCGGCTTCGACGCTGCCGATGTGCGCGAGCATCAGTTCACGGGCCGACTCCAGCTGGCCTTGCTCCAGCGCGGCCACGATGGCCGCGTGCTCGGCGCAGGACTGGCCCGCGTCATGTTTGGACTGGTAGAGCGAGGCGGCCAGCGTGGTGCGTGCGGTCAGGTCGCGCAGCACGTCGCACAGCAGGCGCTGGCCCAGGCATTCGGCCAGGCAGACGTGGAAGTCGGCCAGCAAAAAGGCCCGGGTGGCGGCGTCGGCCTCTTCGATGGCCTGCTCTTCCTGGGCAATGTGATCACGCAGCCTGTGCAGCACCGATTGCAGCGGCCGCCCGGCCTCGCGAAGAATGCCGCCCTCGATGATGCGCCGGGCCGAGAAGGCGTCGCGCGCTTCCTCGACCGAAGGTTCGACCACATACCAGCCCTTGCGCGTGCGCACCTCCACAAAGCCGCGCGCCTGCAGCTGCATCAGCGCTTCGCGCACCAGGGTGCGGCTGACGCCGAAGAGCTCGGCCAGCTCCTGCTCTCCCAGGCGTTCGCCGGGCGAGAGTTTCTGCGCGAGTATGGACTCGACGACCTGCTGGGCGATCTGGACCTGGCTGCTGCTCATGGTGCTGCGAGTGTAGCGGCTGGGGTTCAGCGCGGGTGGCGGTTTGTCAAGCCTTGGCCGGGACGGCGCCGACTTCGATGTCCATGTCGTCCTCGGTGGGCGGCACATAGCGGCCGTCGAGCACCGCATGGGCGCGTTCGCGGTCTATGTCGCCTTCCCAGGCCGCCACCGCGACGGTGGCCACGCAGTTGCCGATCAGGTTGCCCAGGGCCCGGGCGATGCCCATGAACCAGTCCACCGACAGCACCAGCACCAGGCCTATGGCCGGGATCGCGGGAATCGCCTGCAGCGTGGCGGCCAGCACCACGATGGCCGAGCCGGGCACGCCGTGCGCGCCCTTGGAGGTGACCAGCGAGATCGCCAGGATGGTCAGCAGGTCGGCCATGGAGATGGGCGTGTTGGTGGCCTGGGCGATGAAAACGGCCGCCAGCGTGATGTAGATCGAGAAGGCGTCGAGGTTGAAGGAGTAGCCCGTGGGAATCACCAGGCCGACGGTGGAATCGCGTATGCCCATGCGCTTGAGCTTGGCCATGATCTGCGGCAGCACGCTGTCCGACGAGGTGGTGGCAAACACCACCATCAGTTCCTCGCGCAGGTACTTGAGCAGCTTGAGCAGGCTGAAGCCCGACAGCCGCATGATGGTGCCCAGCACCACGGCCACGAAGATGATCACCGCGCCGTAGAACAGCACCACCAGCATGCCCAGCTGCTTGAGCGAGCCTATGCCGTACTTGCCGACGGTGAAAGCGATGGCGCCCAGCACGCCCAGCGGCGCGAGCTTGATGATGATGCCCATGGTCTTGAACAGCACGTGGGCCAGGTCGTCGACCAGGCCGACCACCTTCTGGCCCCTGTCGCCCAGCATGGCCAGCGCGCAGCCGAACAGCACCGAGAACAGCAAGACCTGCAGCACGTCGCCGTTGACGAAGGCGCTGACCGCAGTGGTGGGGATCAGCTTCATGAGGAACTCCACCGTGCCGCCGCCGGTGAGCTTGCCGGCGTTTTCGACATAGGCGCCCATGGCCTTGGGGTCCAGCAGCTTGGGGTCCACATTCATGCCGGCGCCGGGCTGGAACACAAAGGCCAGCACCAGGCCTATCACCAGGGCGATGGTGGTCACCACCTCGAAGTAGATCAGCGACTTGACGCCGACGCGGCCGACGCGCCGCAGGTCGCCCGCGCCCGCGATGCCGTGCACGACAACGCAGAAGACGATCATGGGAATCAGCATCTTGATCAGCTTGATAAAGCCGTCGCCCAGCGGTTTGAGCTTGACGGCCGTCTCCGGCCAGATAAAGCCGACGAGCACGCCGACGATGAGGGCCAGGATCACCTGGCCAAACAGTGAGCGGAAAAACTTGGGCATGGCAGTCTCCGGAAGAGTCGTTGCGGGGTAGCAAGTTCTTGCGGGCAAGACTTGCATACAAGAAATGTAGACAAGTAGTTTTGGCGCTACCACAGGGTTATCCCGGGCGATTCCAGCTGATTCGGTCAACACTGACGCAACCGTTCGCGCGGGTGCCGCAAAGCAAAACACCCGCCGTGGCGGGTGTTTGATGGGGGCGGGGCGGCCTGGCTCAGGCCAGCAGGTCGCGCAGCGTGCGCGCGATCACCTTGGTGGCGCGGCGCAGGTCTTCGAGCTCCAGGCGCTCGTCGGCGCGCTTGGCATGCGATTCGAGCACGGTGCGCGGGCCGGCGCCGTAGATCACGCCGGGAATGCCGGCTTCGGCATAAAGGCGCACGTCGGTGTACAGCGGTGTGCCCATGGCCGGGATTTTCTGGCCGAACAGCGCCTCGCCGTGCTTCTGGATGGCCTCGACCAGCGGCTGGTTGCCGGGCAGCGGCCGCATGGAGTTGGCCAGCAGCAGGCGCTTGATGTCCACCGTGATGCCCTTGCGTTCAGCCGCAGCGTCGGCGATCACCTGGCGGATGTTGGCTTCGACCTCGGCCGGGTTCTCTTCGGGGATCATGCGGCGGTCCAGCTTGAACGTCACCTTGCCGGGCACCACATTGGTATTGGTGCCGCCTTCGATGCGGCCCACGTTGAGGTAGGGGTGCTTGATGCCCTCGACCCTGGACGTGACCTGCTGGTAAAGCGCGTTCTGCGCATAGAGGGCATTCAGGATGTGCACCGCGCCCTGCAGCGCATCGACGCCGGTGTCGGGAATCGCGGCATGCGCCATCTTGCCGTGCACCGTGACTTCCATCTGCAGGCAGCCGTTGTGGGCGGTGACGACTTCATAAGAGAAGCCGGCCGCGATCAGCAGGTCGGGTTTTGTCAGGCCTTGTTTGAGCAGCCAGCCCGGGCCCATCTCGCCGCCGAATTCCTCGTCGTAGGTGAAGTGCAGTTCGATAGCGCCCTTGAGCGGCGCGCCCAGCGCCTCAAGCGCGCGCACCGCGAAGGTGAAGCTGGCGAAATCGCATTTGCTGACGGCGGAGGCGCGGCCGTAGATCTTGCCGTCCACGATTTCGCCGCCGTAGGGGTCTTTGGTCCAGCCCTCGCCGGGCGGCACCACGTCCCCGTGGGCGTTCAAGGCAATGGTTTTTCCCTCACCCTTTCCTTCGCCGCTACCGCCATATTTGCGCCGCACGATCAGGTTTGTGATGGACTCCATGCCATAGCCGCGCACTTCGGCTTCGGGCACGGGGTGCTTTTCGGCTTCGAAGCCGAAGGCCTTGATGAGTTCGGCGGTGCGCTCGGCATGCGGCGCGTTGTTGCCCGGCGGCGTGTCGGTGGGCACGCGTATGAGCTGCTGCAGGAATGCGGTTTCCTCGTCGAAGTGGGCATCTATCCAGCTGTCGAGCTTTGCGTAGTCTGTGGAAAAGGTCATGGTGGTCAGGGGGCGAGATGGGTGAGCAGATGGGTGAAAGCCTGGATCGCAAGCTCGATGTCGTCGCTGGTGCTGCTTTCCAGCGGGTTGTGGCTGATGCCGGAGTTCTGGCCGCGCACAAACAGCATGGCCTGCGGCATCACCTTGTGCAGCTTCATGGCGTCGTGGCCGGCGCCGCTGGGCATGGCATGCAGCGGCACGCCCAGCGAGTCGACCGCGCGCTCCCAGCGCTGCTGCCAGGCCGGCGCGCTGGGCGCGGCGGCGGCGCGTTCGGTCAGCTCGGTCGTGAAATGCACGCCGCGGCGTTCGCAAATCGCCTTGAGTTCGGCCAGCACGTCGGCCACCAGCGCGTCGCGCTGCGCATCGACGGGCGCGCGCATGTCCAGCGAAAACAGGCAGCGCCCCGGCACCACGTTGATGGAGCCGCTGGGCACCTGCAGCATGCCCACGGTGCCGACGGAGTCGCCGTCCTGCGCCGCGCGGCGCTCCACATACAGCAGCAGCTCGGCGGCGGCTGCGGCCGCGTCGCGGCGGCGGTTCATGGGCGTGGTGCCGGCGTGGCTGGCCATGCCGCTGATTTCGCAGAGGTAGCGCACATTGCCATTGATCGAAGTCACGATGCCCAGCGGCAGGTCCAGCTCGTTGAGCACCGGGCCCTGCTCGATGTGCACTTCGACAAAACCCAGGTAATTGCCGGCGTCGCGCTTGATAAGGGGGATGTCCTCGGGCTTCAGGCCGGCTTGATGCATGGCCTCGCGCATGGTGATGCCGTCGGCGTCCTTCTGCTCCAGCCACTCGGGCTTGAAGTCGCCTATCAGTGCGCCCGAGCCCAGGAAGGTGGCCTTGTAGCGCTGGCCTTCCTCTTCGGCAAAGCCCACGACCTCGATGTTGAAGGGCAGGCGCTTGCCCTGGCGGTGCAGCTCGCGCACGCAGGCCATGGGCGCGAAGATGCCGAGCCGGCCGTCGTACTTGCCGCCGTTGCGCACGGTGTCGTAGTGGCTGCCGGTCAGCAGGGTCTTGGCACCCGGCGCCGAGGCCTTGTAAACACCCACCACATTGCCCACGGCATCAATGCCGACCTCGTCAAAGCCGCAGTCGCGCATGGTGCTGCTGATGTAGGCCGCGCAGGCGCGGTGTGCGTCGGTCAGGTAGGTCACCGTGAGCTGGCCTTTTTCAAGGTAGCCCGGGTCGCTGTACTGCGACAGGGCTTCGTGCCAGTCCCAGACATCGTTGCCCAGCGCGGGCGTGGCCGCGAACTTGTCGTTGAGCCTGAGTTCCACCACGCGGTGGATGTTGCGCAGGTTTTCCTGCAGCTCGAAATCGGGGTGGTTGAGCAGGCGGCGCGCGAAGGTCTCGATGATCTGCTGGCGGCTCAGTCCGGTGCCGCGCGGGCCGCGCACCGCGAGGATGAAGGGGAAGCCGAATTTCGCGTTGTAGTCGGCATTGAGCTTTTGCAGCGTGGCGAATTCTTCGGGCGTGCAATCCGTGAGGCCGGCCTTGCCTTGCTCGTTGGTCGACTCCGCAGTGAGGGATTTGCTCACCATGGCCTTGCCGGCAAGCTCGGGGTGGGCCTGTATGAGTTTGACCTGCGCGTCCTTGCCGGCGCCCCGCAGCACCTGGGCCATCGCGTGCTTGAGATGCGCCAGCGAGCGGAAGGGGCGGGCGTCCAGCGCTTTTTCGGCTACCCAGGGGGAGTGCTCGTAAAGCCCGTCCAGCAGTTGCAGCGCCTGCTCGCGCGGCGCGGTGTTGACCTGTTCAAGGGGGATGGCCATGTTCAGCTTTCCTGCCGGGGCATGTAGGGGTGGGTGGCCCGCCAGTGGCGGGCGATGTCTATGCGGCGACAGACCCAGACGCGGTCGTGTTTTTGCACATGGTCCAGGAAACGCTGCAGCGCCACGATGCGGCCGGGCCGGCCCAGCAGCCGGCAGTGCATGCCTATGCTGAGCATTTTGGGCGACGCGTCGCCTTCGGCATACAGCGCGTCAAAGCTGTCGCGCAGGTAGATGAAAAAGTCCTCGGCCTGCGCAAAACCCTGGGGCAGGGCAAAGCGCATGTCGTTGGTGTCCAGCGTGTAGGGCACGACCAGCCGCGGCACGACGGCGCCGTCGGTGCGTGTGACCTCGGTCCAGAAGGGCAGGTCGTCGCCGTAGTGGTCGCTGTCGTATTCAAGCCGTCCGTCGTCGGCCACCAGCCGGCGCGTATTGGGGCTGTCGCGGCCGGTGTACCAGCCCAGCGGGCGTGTACCGGTGAGTTTTTCAATCGCGTCCAGGCCCAGGCGCATGTGTTCGCGCTCGGTGGCTTCGTCGATCTGCTGGTAATTGATCCAGCGCCAGCCGTGGCAGGCGATTTCGTGGCCCAGTTCGGTGAAGGCCGCGGCGACCTCGGGGTGGCGCTGCAAGGCCATGCCGACGCCGAAGACGGTCAGCGGCAAGCCGCGCTTTTCAAACTCGCGCAGGATGCGCCACACGCCCACGCGCGATCCGTATTCGTAAATGCCTTCCATGCTCAGGTGGCGGTCGGCGTAGCTGGGCGGGTTGGCCATTTCGGACAAAAACTGCTCGGAGCCGGCGTCGCCGTGCAGCACCGAGTTCTCGCCGCCTTCTTCATAATTGAGCACGAACTGCACGGCGATGCGGGCTTGGCCGGGCCAGTTGGCATGCGGTGGGTTGCGGCCGTAGCCAATCAAATCCCGTGGGTATTTTGAGTTCATGACAGCGCCATCGAAATATCGTTGGTCGGTACCTTGCGGTCGAAGGCCAGGTTTTCCTCGACGTGCAGCAGGTGTTCGTTCATGAGGCGCACGGCCAGCGCCTCGTCCCGGGCGGCCAGGGCCTTGACGATTTCGGCGTGCTCGTCGTTGGAGTGTTCGGCGGCGGTGGCCGTCTGGTACATCAGCGTGATCAGCGCGCAGCGCGAGATCAGCTCGCCCAGCATCTGCGCCAGCACCTCGTTGCCCATGAGTTCGGCCATGCGCACATGGAAGTCGCCCAGCAGCTCGGTGCGGCCGGGCACGTCGTCCAGCGCGGATTTCTCGCGCGCCACGTGCTCCTTGAGCGCCTTGATCTTGGCGGGCGTGACCTCGCGCACAAAGGCGCGCGTCATTTCGGCTTCCAGCATGCGGCGCACCGCGAACACCTGGCGCGCCTCCATCGCCGAGGGCGCGGCCACAAAGGCGCCGCGCGCCGGCTCCAGGCGTATCAGCCGGTTTTTCGACAGCTGGAACAGCGCCTGCCGCACCAGCGTGCGCGAAACGCCGAAATGGTCGGCGAGTTTTTGCTCCGCCAGCTTGGTGCCCGGGTGCAGCCTGTGCTCCACAATGGCCTTGGTCAGCGCCTCGACGATGGCGTGGGTGGTGGATGATTCCATCGGGCCATGATAGCCGCATATTCAAAAACTGTATACACTTTTGGTAAACCGAAATCACAAAGGGACTGCCATGGGCTTGAGCACACATGTACTGGACACCATGCACGGCGTGCCGGCGGGCGGCATGAAGGTGTCGCTGTTCACCACGCAGGGCGGGCAGGCCGCGCTGGTAAAAGCCTTCAGCCTGAACGCCGACGGCCGCAACCCGGACGGGCCGCTTTATGACAACGCCAGCCTGAAAGCCGGCACCTACCGCCTGGTGTTCGAGGTCGCGGCCTATTTCAAGGCGCGCGGCGTGGTGTTGCCCGAGCCGGCCTTCCTGGACCAGGTCAGCCTGGACTTTGGCGTGGCCGACACCGGCAGCCATTACCACGTGCCCCTGCTGGTCAGTCCCTGGAGCTACTCGACTTACCGCGGGAGCTGAGCGGGCCCCGGCGGCGCCCTCAGGGAAAACACGGTCGCCGCCGTGTCATCCCCGCGTCATGGGGCGCGGCGACAATCAACGGTTTTGGTCACTTCTTCCCCTTCCCCCATGAATGTCAAGCCAATGGGCGCCCTGAGCCGCCGCCAAGCCCTGCTGCTGTCCGCAGGCACCGCCGCCAGCCTGGCGCTTCCCGCCGCCATGGCGCAAGGCCCTTCCGGCGTTTACCCGGACCGCCCGGTCAAAATCGTGGTGCCCTTCGCGCCCGGCGCCGGCACCGACGCGATGGCGCGGCTGGTGGCGCAAAAACTCGGTGAGGTGCTGAACGCCACCTTTGTGGTCGACAACCGCGCCGGTGCTTCGGGCGCGATAGGCACGCAGTTTGTGGCGCAGTCACCGGCCGACGGCTACACCCTGCTGCTGGTGGCCTCGCCCTTTACTACCGTGGCGGCTTCGCTGCCCAGCGCCAACTACGACCCGCTGCGCCACTTCACGCCGGTCGGCATGATCGCCAGCGGCCCGCTGGTCTGGGCCGCCAACACCAAGCTGCCGGCCAACAACATGAAGGAACTGGTGAGCCTGGCCAGGCAAAAGCCGGGCGCGCTCAATTACGGTTCAGCCGGCGCGGGCGGCGTCAACCACCTGGTGCTGGAGCTGCTCAAGGCCCGCACCGGTACCTTCATCACCCACATCCCCTACCGCGGCGTGGCGCCCGCCACCATGGACATGATTGGCGGGCAGATCCACCTTGTCACCGGCACCATCCCGGCGCTGCTGCCCTTCATCAAGAACGGCAGCGTCAAGCCGCTGGCCGTGACCAGCGCCAAGCGCTCCAGCGCCCTGCCTGACGTGCCCAGCATGGCCGAAGCCGGCCTGCCCGGCATCGACGTGGTCAACTACTTTGCGCTCATGGCCCCCACCGGCACCCCGCCGGCCATCGTCAACACCCTCAACGCCGCCATCAACAAGGTGGTGGTCATGCCCGAGGTGGTCACCCGCTTCAAGGCCGACGCCGTCGAAGCCGCACCCGGCTCACCTGCGCTGCTGGGGCACTTCATTGAGGCTGACTACCGCGCCTGGCGCAATGTCGTGAAGACGCAAAATCTGCAGATTGAATAAGGGACGCGCCTGAAACGGAGAGCCCCAAAAGGCGATGCGAAGCGAGCCGCCCAAGGCCAGCATGAGCCGCGGAACCGGCTTTGCCGGGCCGCAGGCGGGCGGCCCCGAGGGGCTGGAGCCCGCGGCTCCAAGCCTGCCTGCGCAGGCTTGGACGGGCGACAGAGGCGAAGCGTCTCGCGAGCCGCGGCCTGCAAGGCCTCGGGAGCTACACGAAGTGAACGACCGTGGGGGCCCTAATCCTGTCCTTCGGTAAGCGTGTCCAGCTGGAATTTCCCGCTCTTGTGCCACAGCCAGGTATCGGTATAGACCACCTTGCCCATGCGGGTGGGCGCCGGGAAGGGCGAAGCTTCCTGGATCATTTTGGTGATTTCCGCCATCACTTCGGGGGCGTGGCGCGGGGCGCGCATCCAGTCCATATGGGTCACGCGGCCGCTGCGGTCGATTTCCACATTGAGCACGCCCACCGCATACAGCAGCGGCGGCATGCGGCCTTTGTAGACGCGCTCGTGATTGAGGCCGTAAATGTGCGTGGCGCCGTCTTCCCGGTAAGCGCGCGGTGTGGTCGCCCCTGAGCTTCTGGCGGAGCCTTTCGGGCCCGCAATAGGCCCGATGACCGGTGAGTCGGGTGCCGCGGCTGGGCCGGCGGGCGTGGCCTCGGGGGCCGTCTTGCAGGCGCTGACCACGGCGGCCGCAACGCCGGACAGCAGGGCCACCAGCCAGAAGCGGCGCGGGGCGGTGGAGGAAGAAGAAGGCATTTCGGGTCTTGTCATGGTTTGCCTTTCGGCGGTTCATGGGATTTTGTGTATACCCGTCATCATGCGCGCGAAGCGCGCGCTGCCCGGGTGGTGCTAAGGTCTAATTTAGCCCACTATTCCATCCGCTTACAGCGCAAACACGTCACCAATGGTTTCCCGCAACACCGGTTTGTTACTGGAGTCCCTGCTGGCCCGCCTGGCTTCGTCGCCGGCGGTGCTGGTGCAGGTGGCCCAAACCCAGGGCTCGGTCCCGCGCGAGGCCGGCACCTGGATGGCGGTGTTCGCCGACGACATCGTGGGCACCATAGGCGGCGGCCACCTGGAATACGAGGCCATAGCCCGGGCCCGCGCGCTGCTCGGCGGCGGTAGCCCGGCGGATGCCGGGGCGCTGGTGCGCGTGGCGCTGGGCCCTTCGCTGGGCCAGTGCTGCGGCGGTGTGGTGCAACTGCGCTTTGAGCCGGTGCAGGCCGGTGATGCGGCGGCGCTGGCGTTACGGCTGGGTTCGCCGCGGCTTACGCCGGTGGCGCTGTTCGGCGGCGGCCATGTGGGGCACGCGCTGGCGCGGGTGCTCGCGCCTTTGCCGTTTGAGCTGAGCTGGGTAGACAGCCGCGACGGCATATTTCCGGACAGCGTGCCGCCGCGCGTGAGCTGCGAACATTCCGATCCGGTGCAGGCCGCCGTGCCGGGCCTGGCGCCGCAATCACGTGTGCTGATCATGAGCTTCAGCCATGCCGAAGACCTGGATGTGCTGGCCGCCTGCCTGAAGCGCCAGCGTGAGCAGGGCGATTTGCCCTACATAGGCTTGATAGGCAGCAAGAGCAAATGGGCGGCCTTTCGCCACCGGCTGGAGGCCAGAGGCTTCACGCCGGCCGAGCTCGCGCATGTCACTTGCCCCATAGGTGTTCCGGGCATCACGGGCAAGGAGCCCGAGGTGATCGCCGTTGCTGTCGCTGCCCAGTTGCTGCAGACCATCGATGCAAACCGGGAGAAGGCCGCGAAGGCTTTGCGCTGAGCGTCAAAGCCGATAAACTTGCACCACCAGGTCGCAGCGGAGCCGGGAAAGCAGGTGGCCAAGCCGCAAGCTTTCTCTTGTTCGTGACCCGTTTTCTGCTTACAGCGCCCGCAGTGGTGAGCAGCCTTGCACAAGTTGAGCGCTATGGAAAACTACCTTCTCGACTGGGCCAACCTGCTGCTGCGCTGGGTCCACGTCATCACCGCCATCGCCTGGGTCGGTTCCTCGTTTTATTTTGTCTTCCTCGACAGCAGTCTCACGCCGCCCGTGGATGAGGACTTGAAGAAGCAGGGCGTGAGCGGCGAACTCTGGGCCGTGCACGGCGGCGGTTTTTACCACCCCGTCAAATTCGCCGTCAGGCCGCCGCAGCTGCCGGCCCACCTGCACTGGTTCTACTGGGAAAGCTACAGCACCTGGCTGTCGGGCTTTGCGCTGTTCACGGTGTCCTACCTCTGGCATGCAGGCACCTACCTGGTCGACAAATCGCTGATGAACTGGTCGCCCGGCGCGGCCGCGGCCGTGGCGCTGTCATTCTTTGTGGTGTTCTGGATGCTCTACGACGGCATCTGCCAGCTGTTCGGAGGGCGGAAGAACGGGGACGCCATCGTCGGCGCGCTGGTTGCGGTGCTGGTCTGCATCGCCTCCTGGCTGGCCTGCCATTGGTTTGCCGGGCGCGCGGCCTTTTTGCTGGTGGGCGCCATGATGGCCACGGCCATGAGCGCCAATGTGTTTTTCTGGATCATCCCCGGCCAGCGCAAGGTGGTGGCCGCGATCAAGGCCGGCGAGCCTGTGGACCCGGTGCACGGCCAGCGCGGCAAGCAGCGCAGCGTGCACAACACCTACTTCACGCTGCCGGTGCTGTTCGCCATGCTGAGCAATCACTACAGCTTCACCTGGAGCCATCCGCAGAACTGGCTGGTGCTGATTTTGATGATGCTGGCTGGCGCGGCGATACGCCAGTTTTTTGTGCTGCGCCACGGCTACAAGCTGGGCCGCAACCGGCATCCGCTGGCCTATGCGCTGGCCGGTGTGGCCGTCATCCTGGGTGTCATTGTCTGGATGAAGCCGGCGCCTACCGCCGTGGCTGCGGCTTCCGCCACCCCGCCGGCAACAGGCTACGGCCAGGTGCAAACCATATTGGCGCAGCGCTGCTACCAGTGCCACGGCGAGCAGGTGCAGATGAAGAATGTGCGCCTGGATTCGCCCGCGGCCCTCAAGCTGCACGCGACGCAGGTCTACCAGCAGGCTGTGGTCACGCGGCTCATGCCCATGAACAATGCGACCGGTATCACCGAGGCGGAGCGGCAGGTGATCAAAAGCTGGTTCGACGCCGGCGCCAAAACAGAGTAGCGCTTACCAGTCGGTCGCAAGCCCCGCGGCCCGTGTCGACGGCTTCTCGAAATGCCGCGCCAGGAAATCCACAAAAGCCTTGACCCGGGCCGAATGCTGGTGGCGGGCCGGGTAGACCGCATGGATGTCGGCCGCCGGCGTGCGGTAGTTCTCCAGCACCTGCACCAGCCTGCCGCTGCGCAGGTATTTGGCGATGTCCCATTCGGCGCGCATCAGGATGCCGTGGCCGTCCAGCGCCCAGTTCACCGCGATCTCGCCGTCGCTGGTGCTGAGGTTTCCGTGCACCTTGACGGCTTGCGTGTGTTTGCCCGATGCCAGGCGCCAGATGCCGTAGGCCTCGTCGCCCTGGCGTATGCCTATGCAGTTGTGCCGCGCGAGGTCGTGCGGCACCTTGGGCTTGCCGTGGCGCGCCAGGTAGGCCGGTGAGGCGCAGAGCAGGCGGCGGTTCGGCGCGATCAAACGCGCCACCACACGCGCGTCGGGCGGCTCGCCAAAGCGTATGCAGACATCAAAGGCGTCCTCGGTCAGCGGCGGCGGGTTGACCGTGAGCTGCAGCTGCACCTCCATCTCGGGATGGGCTTTGACAAAACGCGAGATCAGCGGCGCCACGTGGCTGCGGCCAAAGCCCAGGGTGGCGTTCACGCGCAGCAGGCCCTTGGGCGCCGCCACGGCGCTGGAGACCTGCTGCTCCATGTCGTCGATGTCGGCCAGGATGCGGCGCGCGTGCGTGAGGTAAATCTCGCCTTCCTGCGTGAGGCTGGCGCGCCGCGTCGTGCGGTTGAGCAGCTGCACGCCCAGCCTGGCCTCCATCTGCGCCAGCCGCTTGCTGACCGCCGCCGTGCTGACGCCCAGCTCGCGGGCCGTGGCCGACAGGCTGCCGTAGCGCGCCAGCAGGCTGAAAAAAGCCATCTCGGAAGGGGCGGGGTTGGACGGAGTCATTCGTAACTTGAAGTTAACAATGGCCTCACTTTACGAGATTTTGTTGTCCCCGCCAATCGCTACATTGGACGCCTCACAACCCGAGGAATCCCATGAAGACTTACAAGATCGCCTGCATCCCCGGCGACGGCATCGGCAAGGAGGTCATTCCGGCCGGCCAGCAGGTGCTGCAGGCCCTGGCCGCCACGCAAACCAATTTCCGCTTCGAATTCACGTCCTATGGCTGGGGCGGTGACTGGTACCGCGAGCACGGCGTCATGATGCCCGACAAGGGGCTGGACGAGCTGCGCGACAAGGACGCCATCCTGTTCGGCTCGGCCGGCGACCCGCACATCCCCGACCACATCACGCTGTGGGGCCTGCGCCTGAAGATCTGCCAGGGCTTTGACCAGTACGCCAATGTGCGGCCCACGCGCATACTGCCGGGCATAGACGCGCCGCTCAAGCGCTGCGCGCCCGAGCAGCTCAACTGGGTCATCGTGCGCGAAAACTCCGAAGGCGAGTACGCGGGCGTGGGCGGGCGCGCCCACCAGGGCCACCCGATCGAGGTGGCGACCGATGTCTCCATGATGACGCGCGCCGGTGTCGAGCGCATCATGCGCTACGCCTTCAGGCTGGCGCAGTCGCGGCCGCGCAAGCTGCTCACGGTGGTCACCAAGTCCAACGCCCAGCGCCACGCCATGGTGATGTGGGACGAAATTGCGCTGCAAATCAGCAAGGAGTTCCCCGACGTCAGCTGGGACAAGGAGCTGGTCGACGCCTGCACGGCCCGCATGGTGAACCGCCCGGCCTCGCTGGACACCGTGGTCGCGACCAACCTGCACGCTGACATCCTGAGCGACCTGGCCGCCGCGCTGGCCGGCAGCCTGGGCATCGCGCCCACCGGCAATATCGACCCCGAACGCCGCTACCCCAGCATGTTCGAGCCCATCCACGGCTCGGCCTTCGACATCATGGGCAAGGGCCTGGCCAACCCGGTCGGCACCTTCTGGAGCTGCGTGATGCTGCTCGAGCACCTGGGCGAGCACGCCGTCGCCGGCCAGCTGATGCAGGCCATCGAATCGGTGACGGCCAACGCCTCCCTGCACACGCGCGACCTGGGCGGCCAGGCCACCACGGCGCAGGTCACCAAGGCGGTCTGCAGCTGCTTTGCCGTGGCCGCGGCAGCCTGATTCCAGAAAACAGACACAAGGAGACAAGACATGCGATCACAAGAACAAGGACGCGGCGGGCATTTTTTAAGGCTGGCCCACGCGCTGGCCCTGGGTGCCTTGGCGGCAACGAGCTTGACGGGCGCCCCGGCTTTTGCGCAGGCCTGGCCCGCGCGGCCCATCAGCCTCATCGTGCCTTTCCCGGCGGGCGGCACGACGGACGTGCTGGCACGCGCCGTGGGCCAGGAGCTGTCGAAAAGCCTGGGCCAGCCGGTGGTGGTGGAAAGCCGGCCCGGCGCCGGCGCGACGCTGGGCGCGGATTTTGTGGCCAAGTCCAAACCCGACGGCTACACCTTGCTGATGGGCGCGGTGCACCACACCATCGCCACCAGCGTGTACAAAAAACTGCCTTATGACTTCCAGAAGGATTTCGCGCCCGTCAGCACTGTGGCGCTGGTGCCCAATGTGCTGGTGGTGAACCCGGCCGTCCCGGCGAAGAATGTGAAAGATCTGCTGGCGCTGGCCAAGGCGGAGCCCGGCAAGCTGACCTACGGCTCCAACGGCAACGGCACGGGCCAGCACCTCATAGGAGCGCAGTTTGAAAGCATGGGCGGCGTGCAGATGCTGCACGTGCCTTACAAGGGCAGCGGGCCGCTCACCACCGATTTGCTGGGCGGGCAGATCACCATGTCCTTTGACACCATCACGCCGGTGCTGCCGCACATCAAGGCGGGCAAGCTGCGCGCGCTGGCCGTGACGACAAACAAACGGTCTGCGGCCTTGCCCGATGTGCCCACGCTGGACGAAGCCGGCCTGAAGGGTTTTAACCTCGGCACCTGGTTCGGCGTGCTGGCGCCGGCGGCCACGCCCAGGGACATCGTGGCGCGCCTGAGCACTGAACTGGCCAGGATCGTCAACTCGCCGGAGTTTCGCAAGAAGATGGACGACATAGGCGCCGAGCCCGTGGGCAATACGCCCGAACAGATGGCGCGGCAGATCGCGGAAGACACCGAACGGTTCGCGAAGCTGGTGAAAGACGCCAAAGTCGCGATTGAGTAGAGCGCCCGGCCGTGGTGCCGGCCCTCGTCACGCCGTGGTTGATTTCGAGAACAGGTTGAGCACCACCACCCCCGCGATGATCAGCGCCATGCCCACCATGCCCCAGAGGTCTATCTTCTGCTGATGGACAAAAAAGCCAGCGATGCTGATCAGCACAATGCCCAGGCCGGACCAGATCGCATAGGTCACGCCGGTGGGGATGGACTTCATGGTGACCGTGAGCAGGTACAGCGCCACGCCGTAGCCCGCGATGCTGATCAGCGAAGGCACCAGCCGGGTGAAGCTCTCGCTGGACTTGAGCGCCGTGGTGGCGATGACTTCGGCAACGATGGCAATGCCCAGGGCCAGATAGGCGTTCATGCGTGTCTGCTTTCTGCTTTGGAAGAGGAAGGGTCATTCTAGGCAGCGCGTGTTTTGGCCCTATCCCCCAAACCCCGTGGGTTTGCCGGGTTACTGCCCGGTTACCACGGCACAATCGAGGGTGGAGACATTTCAATGACCGCAGCCAAGACACCCCACACGATTCCCGACGCCGCCCGCCAGCCGCGCGAGTTCCTCGAGCACCTGTACCGCGCCGCCGTCACGCGCGCGCTGCCGCTGGAGAACACCGCGCGCTACCTGCCCCAGCCGCCCACCCAAGCCAGCGGCGGCCGCACCATCGTGATAGGCGCGGGCAAGGCCGGCGGCTCCATGGCGCAGGCGGTCGAGGCCTTGTGGCCGGCTGACGCGCCGCTCGAAGGCCTGGTCGTCACGCGCTACCACCACATCCCGCCGCGGCCCGAAGGCCTGAAGCAGCGCATAGAGATCGTCGAGGCCGCGCACCCGGTGCCTGACGCCGCCGGCCTGGCGGCCGCCCAGCGCATCCTGGCCATGGTGCAGGGCCTGACCGAAAACGACCTGGTGCTGTGCCTGATCTCGGGCGGCGGCTCGGCCCTGCTGACCCTGCCGGCCGAGGGCCTGACGCTGGAAGACAAGCAGCGCATCAACAAGGCGCTGCTCAACAGCGGCGCGAATATTTCCGAGATGAACTGCGTGCGCAAGCACCTCTCGCGCATCAAGGGCGGGCGCCTGGCCGCGGCCTGCGCGCCGGCGCGCGTCGTGACCCTCACCATCAGCGACGTGCCGGGCGACGACCCGTCCATCATCGCCAGCGGCCCCACGGTGCCCGACGCGACCAGCTGCGCCGAGGCGGTGGCGATTTTGCAGCGCTACGGCATTGAAGTGCCGGGCGCCATCATGAGCCTGCTCGAGCAGGGCGCGCTGGAAACCCCCAAGCCCGGCGACGCCGTCTTCACCGGCCATGAGGTGCACATGATCGCCACGCCCCAGCAGTCGCTGGAAGCCGCCGCCGCCGCGGCGCGCGCGGCCGGCTTGCAGGCCTACATCCTGAGCGACGAGATGGAAGGCGAATCGCGCGAGGTCGGCAAGGTGCATGCGGCGCTGGCGCGCGCCGTGGCGCACAAGGGCCAGCCCTTCAGCAGGCCCTGCGTGATTTTGAGCGGCGGCGAGACCACGGTCACCGTCCGCAAGCAGCCCGAAGGCACGCCGCGCGGCCGGGGCGGGCGCGCCGGCGAGTTCTGCCTGGGCCTGGCGCTGGCTTTGCAGGGCCAGCCCGGTGTGTATGCGCTGGCGGCCGATACCGACGGCATAGACGGCGTGGAAGACAATGCCGGCGCCTTTGTGGCGCCCGACACCTTGCAGCGCGCGCTGGCCAAAGGGATGAAGATAGACCAGTACCTGGACCGCAACGACGCCTATGGCTATTTCGAGCCGCTGGGCGGGCTGGTGATCACCGGCCCTACGCACACCAACGTCAACGACTTCCGGGCACTGCTGGTGTTGTAACCAAACGCATGTAAGCAGGGACGTTACAGTGTGGGCTGGTTCGCATGAGGAGTCTGCATGTCCAACGGCAAAAATACACCGTCATCCCTTGACGCCCGCGACAAAGCGGCGATCGAGAGCGCGATCGAAAAGATCAACCGGCAGCTCAAGATACTGCGGGCCTTCAAGGTATCGGTGACGCAAACGGACTGGGATTCGAGCGTGGAGTCACTGCAAAAGAAAATCAACACCACCTTGGCCGACAGCTTTGGTGCGGGCACGCCCGAGTACCGGCAGTTCGCCGTTGCGATTCAGGATTTCCTGCTGGATAAAACCTTTGGTGACCGCTTCTCGGACGACGAACGCCAGCAAAAAGTCAAGGAAGGCGTCGACCTCGCCACGGTTCGCGTGACTGAAGCCAAAAAACTGCTGACCGAGCGCCTTGAGGGTTCGGTCAGCGCCGCGCCGGAGGCGGCCCCGGTTGTGGAGGCGGCCCCGGTATCGGCACTACCGCCGCCACCGGCACCGCCTGAACCCGCAGCAGCACCCCCTGAGCCTGAGCGTCCCCCTGCACCAGCCCCCGCGCTTTCATCTTCCACTCCAGAGAGGATTCCCATGTCCAAGACCGAATTCCCTTCTCCCTCTTCCGCCACGGCGCCCGGCACCCGTGTGGCCATCCTGGGCCTGGGCGGTGATGCCGTGGGCGATGCGTGCGAGTTCGTGGAGCGGCTGGGCCTGGAGGCGGCGGTACTCGACGCCGTTTCCATCGACCAGCTTGAGGGGCTGCGCAATTTAGGGTTTGTGCTGCTCCTGCCGGGCAACAAACCTGATTCGCCCGCGGCCATGCTGGCCATAGGCTTCATGCTGGCCGCGCTAGGCCGCAGCCGCATTGCCTGCCTGCTGTCCGGAGACGACACTCTGCCGGATGTCCTCAAGGGCGCGACCAGCATGACGGTCGACGAGGGGGGCTTGTGGCAGCTGTTGCTGGCGCGTGAGATGAAGCGCGCGGGCCTGGACGTGGACCTGAACCGCGCCGTGTAAGCGGCATCAGACCGCCGTCAGGCCGCCTCCACCCTGGACGCCCGCCGTTTCAGGCGGATGCGTCACGATGGACTTGAGCTCAGGCCGGGCCGCCTGCAAGGCCTGGAGGTCGGGCACAGGCCTGCGCAGGTTGTCGCTGCCCGCAAACACCTGTTCCAGCGCCTGGCTTGCGGCCAGCAACTGCGCGTCGCCATGCAGCCGCCCTATGACCTGCAGGCCGAAGGGCATGCCGTGTTCGTCCTTGCCGCAGGGCAGGGCCAGCGCCGGGTTGGTGGCCAGCGTCACCACATAGGTCAGGCCCAGCCAGTGGTAGTAGTTGCGCATGGCCTGGCCGTCAATATGGCCGGCGAACAGTTCGGTCCAGGGGAAGGGCGTGACCGGCGTGACCGGCGCCAGGATCAGGTCGTACTGCTCGAAGGCTTTGGCAAAGCGGCGCGAGATGCGCGTCTGCTCCAGGTGCGCCCAGGCGCGGTCGGCCAGCGTGATGGCTGCGGCGATCTCCATGTTGTCGCGCACATTCGGCCCCAGCGTTTCCGGGGCCTTGCGGTAGGTGTCGGCAAAGGCCGCGACAAAACTCTCGGCGCGCAGCGTGTCGAAGGCGCGGTCGGCGTCGCCCAGCTGCAGGTCCACCGGTTCGCAGCTGGCCACCAGCGGCCGTACGGCTTCCACGCGCTGGCGGAACACGCGGCGTATCTCCGGGTCCACGATGCACATGCCGAAATCTTCCGTGGTGCCTATGCGCAGTGTGGACAGGTCCACCGGCTTGAGCGGCCAGAAGGCGGAGGCATCCACCGGGTAGGACAGCGGGTCGCGCGCATCGGCCCCCACGCTGGCGGACATCAGCAGCGCCGTGTCTGCCACATTGCGGCCCATGGGCCCCAACACCGAAATGACCGACCAGCCCAGCGGGCGTGCGTCATTGGCCACCAGCCCCGGCGAGGGCCGCAGGCCGACCACACCGCAGAGCGAGGCCGGTATGCGCAGCGAGCCGCCGGTGTCCGAGCCGGTGCAGATAGGCAGCATGCCGGCCGCCAGCGCCGCCGCCGAGCCGCCCGAGGAGCCGCCCGCATTGAGCGCGGGGTTAAAGGGGTTGCCGGTCGCGCCCCAGACCGGGTTGCGGGTGTTGGCGCCCGCGCCCATGTCGGGCACATTGGTCTTGGCCGTGACGATGGCGCCGGCCGCGCGCAGCTTGGCCACGAGGGCATTGTCCTTGGTCGGCACATTGCCGCGCAGCCCCACGTTGCCGTAGGTGGTCAGCAGGCCCGCGGTGTCCTGCAGGTCCTTCACGCCCAGCGGCAGCCCGTGCAAAGGCCCCAACGGGCCGCCGCGCATCACCTGCGCCTCGGCCTCGCGCGCGGCTTCGCGCGCGCGCGTGAAGTCGGTCGCGCAGATCGCGTTGATGGCCGGGTTGAGGTTTTCGATGCGGCTGATGCAGGCGTCCATCAACTCCACCGGCGACACCTGGCGGCTGGCGATCAGGCGGCGGAGTTCTATGGCGGAGAGGTCTGGCAGCGTGGAGGGCATGGTGTGTTTGTTCAGTCGGTTTTGATTTGCGAACGTTCGGCCAGCGTCTTCATGCGCGCGATCTCGGCGGTGACCATGCCGGACCAGTCGGGAACCGCGGTGTAGCCGGGTTCAAAACCGGCCCCCTTGAGCTTGTCGATGATCTCAGGGTTGGCCATGACCGTGGACAGGGCTTTTTCGAGGCGCGCCTTGACGGGTGCCGGCACACCCTTGGGCACCACCACGGCCAGCCAGGCGTTCATGTCGACTGCGGGGTAGCCGGCTTCGGCCATGGTCGGCACATTCGGCAGCAGGGCCGAGCGCTTGTTCATGGCCACGGCCAGCACACGGATCTTGCCGGACTTGAGCTGCTGCGAGGCCGCGACCACGGTGTCAAAAGACACCGGGATCTGCCCGCCCATCAGGTCGGTCATCAGCGGGCCGGAACCCTTGTAAGGCACATGCGTCATCTTCAGGCCCGTGGCCGTGTTGAACATCGCACCGGCGAAATTGGAACTGGTGCCGTTGCCGAAGCTGCCGTACAGGTATTTGTCCGGGTTGGCCTTGGCGGCGGCCACAAACTGGTGCACGTCGGTGGCGGTGACCGAAGGGTTCACCAGCATCGCCAGCGCCACCGAGCCCACCAGGCCGATGGCCTCAAAGCCCTTGGCCGGGTCGTAGGACAGCTTGGGCTGCAGGGCAGGGTTCAGCGTGAAGGTGGAGTTGGAACTCACCAGCAGCGTGTAGCCGTCGGGCTTGGCGCTTGCCACCGCGGCCGCGCCTATGGCGGTGCCGGCGCCCGGCTTGTTTTCGACCACCACGGGCTGGCCCAGCTGGTCGCCCAGGGCCTTGCCCAGGATGCGCGCCAGCACGTCGGCTGCGCCGCCGGCCGGGAAGGGCGCGACCAGTGTCACGGGCCGCTCCGGAAAGTCCGCGGCCTGGGCGGGCCCGCCCACGGCTGCCAGCCCGCAGAAGACGATGCCGCTGGCGATCAGTGCGCGGCGCAGTGCATTGAATGACATGTGATCCATGGTAGGCCTCTTTTGAAGTTTCGGTCGAGAGTGGGACGGGGGTGGTGTCAAGGTCATCGCAGGCGGGCGGGCGACAGTGCGCGGGCCTCCAGGCCCTGCCGCAACAGTTCTTCGGGCAGCGCGGCCTCACGCAGCAGCGCATCGGCCAGCGCGCTCGCGCCCGCCGCGCTCTGGATGCCGTAGCCGCCTTGCGCCGCGAGCCAGAAAAAGCCGGGGCTGGCGTCGTCATGGCCTATCACCATCTCGCCATCGGGCACAAAGGAGCGCAGGCCGGCCCAGGTGCTCGCGGGCCGGCGTATGGTCAGGGTGGTGACGCTTTCAATCTGGTGTATGCCCATGGCGATGTCCAGCTCCTCGGGCACCACGTCGTGCGGCACCGTGGGGTCCGCATTGGCGGGCGAGCCCAGCAACTGGCCCGCGTCGGGCTTGAAGTAATAACTTTCATCGACACCGACCACGGCCGGCCAGTGCGAAGCGTCCACGCCCTCGGGGCCCTTGAAGGTGAAGGCACTGCGCCGGTGCGGCACCAGGCCTATGGGCCGCACGCCGAACACGGCGGCCAGCTCATCAGCCCATGCACCCGCGGCATTCACCACGGTGCGGGCGCGCAGGGTTTGGCCGTCGCTGAGCTCCACGGTCCAGCAGCGGCCGTCATGCACGGCTCGCGTCACGCCGGCGCTGGTGCGCAGTTCGCCGTCTGCCCCCGCCTTCTGGCGAAAGCCGCGCAGAAAACCCTGGTGCAGGGCGTGCACATCCATGTCCTGCGCGCCGGCGTCGTAGAGCGCGCCGTGCACCAGATCGGGCCGCAAACAGGGCACATGGGCCAGCGTGGTGCGGGCGTCCAGCGTCTGCAGGCCGGGACAGTTCGTCAGCAATTCCTTGCGGGTGTTCGCCAGCTCCTGTTCCTGGCCGTGCGTGGCCAGGTAGAGCACGCCGCGCGGCTGCATCAGGTCCGGGGCAAAGCCCTCGGGCGGCCGCTCGTAGAAGGCCCGGCTGGCGCGTGTGAGCGCCCGCACCATGGGCGGCCCGTAGGTTTCCATGAACATGGCGGCCGAGCGGCCTGTGGAGTGGTAGCCCGGCTGGGACTCGCGCTCGAGCAGCGCGACGCTGCGCAAGCCGGCCAGGCGCCAGGCCAGGGAGGCGCCCGCAATGCCGGCGCCGACGATCAGTATGTCAAATTCTCGCATTTGAGAATTCTCACATGCGAGAATCGTGCCTGTCCAGCCGATTTACCCGATTTAGCCCAAACAAAGGGAAAACACCATGCCCGCACGCTCCGCCCGCGCCCGCGCCCCCGCCGCCGCCCCCGAGGCCGACCGTGTGCAACTCGGTTTGAGCCTGCGCGGGCACCGCAAGGCCCGGCGGCTGACGCTCAAGGACTTGTCCGGCCATTCCGGCGTGGCGCTGTCCACCTTGTCCAAGATGGAGCTGGGCCAGATATCGGTCAGCTATGAAAAGCTGGCCGCCGTGGCCCGGGCGCTGGCGCTCGACGTGGGGCAACTGATAGACGCGCGTGGTGCAGCGCCGGCGGGGGCTGCGGCACCCGTCGTGGTGTGGTCTGAAGCAGGCGGGGAGGCGACCTATAGCTCGGGCCACTACGACTACCGCGCGCTGGCCAACGGCTTTCCGGGAAAACGCATGACGCCCGTGCTGGGCCGCGTCATGGCGCGGCAGCGGGAACAGTTCCCCGACTTCATCCGCCATCCCGGGCAGGAGTTTGTCACGGTGCTTTCAGGCCGGGTGCGCATCGAGTTTGAAACCGGTGAAATCGTCGAAGTCGGGCGCCATGAATCGGCTTATTTCAACAGCGGCGTCGGCCACATCTATACCTCGCTGGGCCGCGCCGATGCGCGGATACTGGTGGTAATGAGCGAGTAGCCGCGCTCGCGCAAGACTCAGTGCGCTGTGGGGTCGGTCGCCGCGGCGGCATCGCCGGGCAGGGCCGCGGCGTCTCTCTGCATCAAGGCGCGCACCAGCCAGGCAAACCATGCCGCGGCAATCGCCGCCGCCATCCACACCAGCATCTGCCCCAGCCGCGCCTGGTCGTCCAGCAGGTAGGCGTTGCAGACGCGCAGCGGCGAAGTCTCATACAGATTGCCCACCACCGCCATCATGGGCAGCACATTGCCCAGGAAGAATCCCTGCACCAGCAGGCCCGCCGGCCGCCATGACAGGCGGATCGCGGCGCCGCAGGCCAGCAGGGCCAGGTATTTGAGGGTTTCGATTCGGCTGTCGACCAGCGCCAGGTCCAGCACGCGGGGAATCATCAAGATCGCAAGTACCAGCGCGGCGGCGAACAGGCCGCTGATGCCGTGGGCATTCCACAAGTGCAGGCGCGCCGTCCAGCGGCGCGGCAACGCCGCACAGAGCAGGTAGCCGGCCAGCGCCAGCAAAGGGTATTGCACCAGCATGTGAAGCGTCATGCTGGCTTCCAGGCCGTGCCGCGCACCGGGCCAGGCCAGCAGGCACAGCAGGGCGGCGGCCATCATTGCCTGGGTGCCGCGTGAAGGGGCGGCCGGCACCTTCACGGACTTCATGGCAACGGCGCGGCGGCGCCCGCGAGGTGCCGCGCATAGTCCAGCGCGAGCTGCTGCTCGGCATAGTCAAAGATGCGAACCAGCCGGCCTTTCTGGTCGACGACCAGCAGTGCCGCGTTGTGCTCAAAATCGCCGCGCCCGTCGGGCACCACCACGACCTGGAAATCCGCCAGCAGGCGCTGGGTGGCCCGTGGGTCCGGCATGCGCGCAAAACGCCATAGCGCGGGGTCGGCGCTCAAGCGCGCCGCATAGGCCTGCAGCACGCCGGGTGTGTCTTGGCTGCCGTCGAAGCTGATCGACAGCAGCTTGACCTTGCCGCCGCCCTCCCGCAGCGCGCGCTGCAGTTGCTGGAAACTGCTGCCCATCGCGAGGCAGACGGTCTGGCATCGTGTGTAGACAAAATCCACCAGGGTGACGGACTGCCCGTCCGCCAGATATTGCGACAGCGCCTGCGGGCCTATGCCGGGCCCGTCGACTTCGACCGCCGGGCTGGGTACCGGTTGCAAGGCGACCTCTAGCCGGCGCGCGCCCTCGGCGGTCCAGACCTGGAAATCGTGCGTCAGCCACGCGGCGGCGGCATAAGCCCCCAGGGCCAGCATGGCGCTCAGCAAGGCGGTGCGAAACATGGGAAAGCTCAGGAGGCTTTGCCCGCCAGCGTCTTGAGCTCGGCGCCGCCGTTAAAGGGCGTGGTGCGCGTGCCGACCTTGCGTTCGGCTTCGAACAGTTCAGGCTTGATGGCGCCCGCCTTGTTGGACCATTCGGAGCGGATATAGCTGGCCACCGCGGCCAGCTCGGCGTCACTGAGTTGCGGGAAGGCCGGCATGGCGCCCTTGAAGCTGTTGCCCATGACGCTGATCTCGCCCGTGACGCCATGCAGCAGGATGTTGGCCACGGTGCGCTCATCGCCGGCCACCCATTCGGAGCCGTCCAGCGGCGGGAACACCCCCGGCAGCCCTTTGCCGCTGGCCTGGTGGCAGGCCGCGCAGTTGGCGGTGAACAGCTGTTTGCCGTTGGCGGATGCGCCCGCGGCGGGGGCGGCCGGGCCGGACAGGTCGGCCAGGGTGCGTTTGTCGCCGAGGTCGGCGCGGCCGAATGAGCCGGACAGCGCGATGTAGCCCGCACCCCACAGCACCAATGCCGCCGCCCCGACCAGGAAGAGCAGTGGAATGGGCTGGCTTTTTTCGGAGGGTTCGGCCTGTTCGCGCTCCTGTGCCCGGCTCTCGGAAGTCTTGTCGTTCTGCATGGCGTTACCTTGTGGGGTCAGGGCTTGGGGGCGGGCGGCAGCACCGGGTAGGTGTGGTTCAGGCCCTGCAGGTACTTGACCAGGTCCAGCGCCTGGGGCGTGGGCACCACCACCTGGCCCACGTTGGGCCCATAGGCGGGCGGCAGGGCCAGCGGCGTCTCGCCTTCGCTTTCCGCGTCTTTGGCGTCCTTGACGACGAAGAGGTAGGGGTAGGACGGCATGATGGAGCCGGGCACATAGGCGCGCGGCTGGTACAGGTGGCCCAGGTGCCAGTCCTTGCTGGGCTGGCGCACCCCGATGTTGAACAGGTCGGGACCGGTGCGCATGCTGCCCAGCAGGTGCGGCTTGTCGTAGAAATAATCGCCGGGCACCGAGGCCCGGCCCCAGCCGCGCTCCGCATCGGGGCCGAAATTGCGGTCGCGTGGCTGCTGGCTGTGGCAGTACACGCAGCCGTTGGCGATATAGACCTCGCGCCCGCGCAGCTGCGCGCTGGTGTAGCCCTTGAGCTGCGGCGGCGGCTTGATGTCGCGCACCTGCATATAGGGCATGACGACCAGGGCCGCCGTGGCAATGCCCAGCGCCACCATGGCGCCGGAGGCCAGCTTGACTTCATTTTCCATGTGCAGCCCCCAGTTCCGTGCTTTGCGGCTCGTTGGGCCAGAACAGGGCGGCGCCCGCGCGGCCCGGCCCGAAGCGCAGCGCCATGGCCAGGAAATGGCCGACGAACACCAGGTGGCTGAGCACCATCAGGCTGCCTCCCACGGACCGCCACTGGAGGTAGGGCAGGGTGACCTCCACCGAAGCCATAAAGGGCCGCGCGGCGTCCAGCATGGCCACACCCTGGAGCCAGCCGCCTATGGTGAGCCCGATGAAATAAATCATCGCCCCCACGGCCGCCAGCCAGAAATGCAGGGTGATCAGTTTGGGATAGGGCCACTCCCAGTTCAGCACCCGGGGCATCATGAAATAGATGGCGCCGAACAGCACCATGGTGACGAAGGCATAGGCGCCCAGGTGGGCGTGGGCCACCGTGAAATGGGTGAAGTGGGTAATCTGGTTGACGCTGCGCAGCGCCTCCAGCGAGCCCTGCAGCGAGGACGCCAGGTACATCAGCCCGCCGAACATCATGAAGCGCAGCGTGGGCGAATAGCGCGCCAGGTGCATGCGCCCCCGCAGCGTGGCGCCCATGTTGATGCTGAAGGCGATCACCGGAATCACCATCATGACGCTTTGCACGATGGACAGCGTGATCAGCCAGCCCGGCACCGGCCCGCCTATGAGGTGGTGGCCGCCCACCTGCCCGTAGAAAAACGCCAGCGTCCAGAAGCCGAGCAGCGAGAGGTTGTAGGAGCGTATCGGCCGGCCTATGACCTTGGGCAGGAAGTAATAGATGGCGCCCACGCTGACCGGCGTGAACCACAGGCCCAGCACGTTGTGGCCGTACCACCAGTTGGTGGTGGCCTGCTGCACCCCGGTGTGCACACCGGGCATCTTGCCGACCAGGAAGAGCAGCGCGATCCACAGCAGCGCCGCTGTCATGTACCAGACGCTGACGTAGAGGTGTGAAACCTTGCGGTTGACCAGCGTGTACAGCACCGGCAGGATCACCAGCGCAAAGCCGGCGAACATGAAGATCGCGATCTGCCACGGAATTTCCAGGTATTCCATGCCGTCGTTCCAGCCGGTGGCGATGGCGCCTATGCCGCCGGCGATGCCCATGTTGATGAGCGCGCCGCCCAGCATGACCCAGATGGCGCCGTACAGCCGGGTGCGCAGCAGGCGCGGCAGCAGCCACACGATCATCCCCAGCGCGGCATTGGTGATCCAGCCGTAGAGCACGCCGGTCAGGTGCACCGTGCGTATGCGGCCGAAGGTCAGCCAGGCATAGTCGGTGAGCCAGTCGGGTTCGTGCAGCTTGATGGACGAGATCAAACCCGCCGCCGAGCCCACCACCAGCCACATGCAGGCAAAGGTGATGAACATGAACACCGGGAAGGCGGTGGAGCGGTCGGAGCTGATGCGGTCGAGCAGCTCGGCGGCGTCCGCAGCGTGCGGCTGGAGGCCGCCTTCCTTCGCCGCCTGCTGCATGGACGCCTGGGCGGCGCCCTGCAGGGCCGGGTCGTCCACCTGGCCGACTTCGCCGTGCGCGAAGATCACCGAGGCGGCGGTCGGGTTCTCCACCAGCAGCCCCTTGCGCAGCGACCAGATGAATACGAACAGGCCGATGATGGAGAGCAGGAAGGCGCCCAGCAGGCTGAAGACGGCGCTGTCCATCATGCGGCCCCTTCTGTCTGTGCCGCCTGCCCGCTGTTCCGGGGGGAAACTGTCATGAATCATTCCTCCGCTATGTGTGTTGAAGGGAAGCTTGCGCCTGGCGACAGCCTTTTTTGGGCCCTTGGGCCGAGGCCGGCAGTGGCCGCGTGCGGAGCGCCCATCCTACGCCTTTGGCTCCTCGCAGGCCAGCCTGCAAAGCCGGGAATGCGCTGTCTGCTATGAATTTTGTAGCTTTTTTGCGTTCGATGCGGCGGGCATGGGCGCGCGCCTGAGTTTTTTGTACGAATTAAGTTTCGCCTCATGAAGCCGTGTTAGCCTCGCCCGCATGTTGAACCGCATCCCCTCCTTCCTGCGCCATGTCGGGCCCGGCGTTGTCACCGGCGCCGCCGACGACGACCCATCCGGCATCGCCACTTACACGCAGGCGGGGGCGCAGTTCGGCACCGGGCTGCTCTGGACGGTGTTTTTATCGCTGCCCTTCATGATCGCCATCCAGTTGGTGAGCGCTCGCATAGGGCGGGTCACCGGCAAGGGCGTGGCGGCCAACCTGAGGGAGCACACGCCGCGGGCCTTTCTGATGGCCATGGTGTTTTTGCTGGTGGTCGCCAACACCATCAACATCGCGGCCGACATCGCCGCCATGGGCGAGGCGCTGCAACTGGCCGTGGGCGGCGGCGACCACTTCCATGCGGTGGCTTTCGGCGTCATCACGGTGCTGCTGCAGGTTTTTGTGCCCTACCGCAAGCTCGCGCCCATCCTCAAGTGGCTGACGCTGTTCCTGTTCGCCTATGTGATCGCCGTGTTCCTGGTGCAGGTGCAGTGGGCCCAGGTGCTGCACGACCTGGTGATTCCCAAGCTGCAATGGACCTCGGGCTACTGGATGATGATCGTCGCGCTGCTGGGCACCACGATCTCGCCCTACCTGTTTTTCTGGCAGGCCTCGCAGGAAGTCGAAGAGCTGCGCCTGAAGGGCGGCGGCCCTGGATCGGAAAAGGAAGTGCGCCGCGACCTGCGCCGCGTCAAGCGCGACACCTACATCGGCATGTTTTTCTCCAACGCCATCGCCTTCTTCATCATGGTGCTCGGTGGGGCGGTGCTGTATGCGGCCGGCATCCACGACGTCACCTCGGCCGCGCAGGCGGCGCAGGCCTTGCGGCCGCTGGCCGGCGACTTTGCCTTTGCGCTGTTTGCCGGCGGCATCATCGCCACCGGCCTGCTGGCCGTGCCGGTGCTGGCCTCGTCGGCCGCCTACGCGGTGGCCGAAGCCTTCGGCTGGCCCGAGGGCCTGGAGCGCCACTGGTACGAGGCCAAGCGCTTTTACGCCATCATCGTCATCGCCACGGTGGTCGGCACCGGCATGGACTTCACCAGCATAGACCCGATGAAAGCGTTGTACTGGAGCGCCGTGATCAACGGCGTGGTGGCCGTGCCCATCATGGCCGGCCTGATGCTGCTGGCCGGCCGCAAATCGGTGATGGGCAAGTTCACCTCGGGCTTGAAGACCACCTGGTTCGGCTGGGGCGGCGTGGTGGTGATGGGCTTTGCGGTGCTGATGATGTTCCGGGATGTGATTTTGCAGATGCTTTAGAGCGCAATGCGGACCGGTGCGGGCATCCGTTGTCAGCCGCAGAGGCTCCTGATTTCCGGCGGTATCGGCACAGCCCGTATGCCGGCGGCGCCATCCTCGCGCCGCGCGGCGAAAATCCGCACCTCCTCGCATTCCATGACCAGCTGTTCAGCGCGCATCACGCGGTAACGCTGCACAAAACTTTTGTTCCTCCATTCGGCAATGCTGGTGTGGACGGCCAGCGTGTCGCCGTAGGTGGCGGCGCAGACAAAACGCGAACGCGTGTCCACCAGCGGCGTGCCTATCACGCCCAGCGTTTTTTCGGTTTCCTGCCACGAGGGCACGCCGCATTGCACAAAAAAGTGGCGCGAGGCGGCGTCTATCCAGCGAAAGAAGTTGGGAAACCACACAATGCCGGCGGGATCGCAGTCGCCAAACTCCACGCGCACGGTGTGGGTGATCTGTTTGCTCATGTGTGGATCTAGTCGCCTTTTATATTGCGTGCCCGGATCAAAGCGCCGAAGCGCGTGCCGTCGATGGCGGCCCGGCTGCCGAAATCCGCCGGCGACATGGGCGCCGGCACACCGCCAATCGCCGAGATGCGGTCGCGAACCGCCTGGGTGCCGAGGATTTTGTTGATCTCGCGGTTCAGCCGGTTGACCACCTCGGCCGGCGTGCCGGCCGGTGCGTAGAAGCCGAACCAGGTGTCGGCATCAAAACCCTTGAGGCCGGCCTCCTCGAGCGTGGGCACGTCGGGGAAGAGAGGCGAACGTTTGGCGCTGCCCACGGCCAGCAGCTTGAGCTTGCCGGCTTTCACATGCTGCAGGCCTATGCCCGGATCGAACATGAAATCGAGCTGCCCGCCCAGCAGGTCCTGCATGGCCGGGGCCGCGCCGCGGTAGGGGACATGCACGGCGTAGAGGTTGGCCTGGGCTTTCATCATTTCGGCCGCGAGATGGGGCGAGCTGCCGTTGCCCGGCGAACCGAAAGACAGCTTGCCGGGATTTGCCTTGAGGTAGGCCAGGAACTCCTTGATGTTGTTGGCCGGAAGCGCCGGCTTGACCTCCAGAAACACCAGCACGCGCGCCGCGGCTGCCACGGGCGTGAGGTCCTTGGCCGGGTCGAACGCCATCTTGGGGTAAAGGTGCGGATTGACGGAGACCATGCCGCCCGAACTCATCAGCAGCGTGTAGCCGTCGGCCGGGGCTTTGGCGACCACCTCGCCGCCTATATTGCCGTTGGCGCCCGCGCGGTTTTCGATGACCACCGGCTGGCCCAGGACATCGGCCAGCGGCACGCCGATGGCGCGCGCCAGCTGGTCGGCAGCGCCGCCCGGCGGGAAGTTGACGATGAGGCGGACCGGTTTGGCCGGCCACGCATGCGCGGCCGGCGCTGAGGCGGTTTGCGCCTGGACGGCGGGAAACCATATGCTGCCGGCGGCCAGCGCCAGCATGGGTAATGCGCGCAGGCCGGGTGGGAAGGGAAGTTTCATGGGGTGTCTCCTTTTTTAGTTTGAACGGGGGTGCTTCAAATCGCCTTGGCGGCGCGAGATTTGCGGTGCGGGTTGTCCACCCACCGGATCGGTTGCGCCTTGACGGGGCGGGCCGGCGCGCCATGCTGCGCCAACGCCTGGTCCAGCGCCTTGCCGGCTTCGTCCTCCAGGGCCGCGGCGCGCGCCTGGGCAATGGCGGCGGCACGCAAGTCGTGCGAGGCAAAGGGCGCACCGGCGGCCAGGTGTTCCAGCACATGCATGAGGTTGTCCTTGCCGCGCTCGTTGGTGCTGCCGTAGCCCTTGATCAGGCGGCCGCACAGCGCGATCTCGTGGCCCAGCTGCCAGTGTTGGCGGGTGCCTTCCACGACACCCGCCAGCCATTGCTCTATCAATGCCTGCTCTTCGGCAAAACGGCTGCCGCGCACGCGCAGCCATTTCAGGCCGGCCAGCAGGCGCAGCGACAGCATGCCGAGGACGGAATGCGTGCCCACCTTCAGGGGCATGGCCCAAGGCGCTTTGCCCCTGGCCACGCGCGAGCGGTCCCAGCGGGTCACGCGCGCCGCCAGGCCCCGGGGCAGCAAGGCGGCGAACTCCGCCGCGCCGGGCTTGAAGTGGTCGTAGACCCGCAGCAGGTCGGCCGCGCCCGCCCCGGCCTCGCCGCTGACGCGCCGCCAGCGGCCGGCGCTGCTTTTCAGGTCGGCCACGCGCACGATGTCGTCAAACGCCATCCACAGCGCCAGCCAGCGCGCCATCTCGCGCGTGGTGGCGTAGCTATTCGCGGCGGCGGGGTCGGCCAGCTGTTCGGCTGCCAGCACCTGCCGCAAGCGCCGCACATAGAGGTCGGCGTAGCCTCGGTCCTGGTACTCCAGCATGCGTGCATGGCCCAGGGCCAGCATCTCATGCACCGGCTGCGGAAAGAGGCGGGCCAGGTCGGCTTCCAGCCCATTGCCGGGGGATGCCTGCAGCGGCTGTTCGGGCTGCTGTCCCGGCAGCAGACTGGAGACCAGCGCGGTCTGCGCCTGTTGGGTATTGATTTGCGTGAACGCGCGATCAAAGCCGCGCAGGCTGGCCTCGGCGCCTTTGCCGCCGTGGCGGATCACGGTTTCATAGGCCTTGCGCGCAAAGGGCAGCAGGCCGCTGCCGGCAATCGCGCCCAGCATCACGGCGCTGACCACCGTGCCGCAGTCCTTGGCGATCCGGCCCATGTCCAGCACCTGGCTGGCCCGGCTTTGCGCCGCAATGGCCTGCAGCAGCGGCGCGTCCGCGGTGCGGCCGTCGCCGGGCACCACACGTTCGGCCGTGGTCAGCGTGCGGCTGCTGGAAGTGATGACCAGGGTGCGCTGCGGCGAGCTCATGCCGTTGCCGACCTGGCGCGCGGTTTCCAGCAACTCGGATGACACCAGCCCGTCGAGCGCGCCCGGCACGGGGTTGAGGCTGAACACCGGGCGCCTGCCTTGCAGCTCGGCCAGCGGCACCGGAAACACCTCCAGGTAATAGGTGGTGGCGCCGGTGCGCTGCGCCACGCCGGGGATGGAGGTGCTTTGCGCCGCGTAGCCGCTGGCCTGCGCGATGTCGACCAGCCATTCGGTCAGCACGCCGCCGCCTTCGCCGCCCAGGGCGCAGATCAGCAGGGTGATGGGTTTTTGGTGATTCATGGTCATGCTGTCTGCATGGCTCGCACCAGCACGGCGCGCACGCCGTCCAGCAGGCGTTCGTGCCACTTGGGGTTCTGGATGACTTCAGCCCGGTAAAACGAGGGGCACAGGGTGGCCGCATGCGCATTGGCGCCGCACAGGCCGCAGCCGACGCAGCCGTCGATCACCGTGGCCACCGGGTCCACCTTGAGCGGGTCGGGGTTGTCTTTCAGCGTCAGCGTCGGGCAGCCCGAGAGCCGGATGCAGGCGTGGTCGCCGTTGCAGACGTCTTCGTCCACGCCGTACTTCACGCGCACCACACGCTTGCCCTTCTTGAGCAGGCCGGCCAGCCAGGGCTTGATGCGGCGCTGGCGCTCGAGCTGGCATTCGCCCTCGGCGATGATGACTTTCAGGCCGTTGAAGTCGGTGGTGAAGGCCTCGTTGAGCGTCTGGCGCATTTCCTCGACGTGGTAGGTGTGCACCGTGCGCAGCCATTGGACGCCCAGGCCCTGCAGGGTTTTTTCGATGGTGGTGTTGGTGCCGGTCAGGCTTTGCAGCTTGTCGGCCGCGTTGAACTTGGCGTCCATGTCCGGCGTGGAGATGATGTCCTGCGTGCCGGTGGCCGAGGTGTAGCCGTTCTTGAAGATCAGCAGCACCGCGTCGTCGCCGTTGAACAGCGCCGACTGCACGCCGGTCAGCAGGCCGTTGTGCCAGAAGCCGCCGTCCCCCATGATGGACAGCGTGCGCCGCGCCATCATCGGCGACACGCCGGCGCGGCTGGCCAGGCTCATGCCGTAGCCCAGGATGGAGTGGCCGAAAGAAAAGGGCGCAAAAGTGCCGAAAGCATGGCAGCCGATGTCAGCCGCGATGTGCACCGGCCCCACGTCCTGCTGCGCGAGCTTGAGCGCGGAAAACACCGGCCGCTCCGGGCAGCCTATGCAAAAGCCGGGCGGGCGCGCCGGCAGGGGCTGGTTCAGCTGCGCCTCGATCTGCCGGCCCACGGCCTCGCGGCGACCGGCATTGCCTTGCAGCCAGCCGGCGGCCGCTGCGGTGTCCACGTCGGGGGCGTAGCGCGCGACAAACGCCGCCAGGCCGGCGGCCACAACCTCCACCGAATATTCACCGCCCGAGGGCAGCATGTCCTTGCCGTGCAAACGCGTGCTGATGTCGCGCCGGCGCAAAAAGGTGGCAATCTCCTGCTCGATGTACTCGGGTTGGCCTTCCTCGACCACCAGCACCGCATCTTTGCCCAGCGCGAATTCCGCCACCTGCTCGGGCACCAGCGGGTAGGTGACGTTGAGCACCAGGATGGGAATACCGGTTTGGCCGAAGGCATCGCACAGGCCGAACTGCTGCAGCGACCGGACCAGCGTGTTGTAGATGCCGCCCTGCACGATGAGGCCGAGGTTTTTGCGGGGGCCGTCCATCAGTTCGTTGAGCCGCTGCTCCACGATGTAGCGGCGGGCGGCCGGGATGCGCTCATGGGTTTTGAGTTTTTCATGCCGGAAGGTGACAGGCGGGTGGGCCAGCTTTGCGTAGTCGAAGGCGGCGGGTTCCGCCATCAGCTGCCGGGTCGATATCGCGGGCGGGCGGTTGTCCTTGCAGGCAAAGCTGCCGCGCACGTGGCAGGCGCGTATGCGCAGCTCCAGGATGGCCGGCATGTTCGAGGCTTCCGACAGGCGAAAGCCGTGCTCCACCATCTCCACCATTTTTTCCAGGTCCGGGCGAGGGTCCAGCAGGCACATCGAGGACTTCAGCGCATAGGCATGGCTGCGCTCCTGGATCACGCTGGCGCCTTCGCCGTAGTCTTCACCGACCACGATGAGCGCGCCGCCCAGCACGCCGGGCGAGGAAAGGTTGGACAGCGCGTCGGCGGCGACGTTGGTGCCGACGATGGACTTCCAGGTCACCGCGCCGCGCAGCGGGTAGTGGATGGAGGCGCCCAGCATGGCCGCGGCCGAGGCCTCGTTGGAGCAGGCCTCCACATGCACGCCCAGCTCGTCCATATAAGGCTTGGCCTGCACCATGACGTCCAGCAGGTGCGAGACCGGCGCGCCCTGGTAGCCGCCCACATAGGCCACGCCGGACTGCAGCAGCGCCTTGGTGATCGCGAGAATGCCCTCGCCGCGGAAGGTCTCGCCCGCACCCATGCGCAGCGACTCGATCTCCTTGCTGAATGAAACTTCCACGCGTGTCTCCTTATGCCTTGTTGTCGTGGGAAGCCTGGAGTTTGGGCCCCGGGAAACCATTCATCAATAAAATAAGAAAACTATCTAGTATTCATTTAATGCATATCAAAGACATAGACCTGAACCTGCTGAGGCTGTTCGACGCGGTCTACCGCACCCGTAACGTCAGCCGCGCGGCCGAGCTGCTGGACCTGACGCAGCCCGCCGCCAGCCAGGGCCTGACGCGCCTGCGGCTGCTGATCAAGGACCCGCTGTTCGTGCGCGCCGGCGGCGGCGTGCAGCCCACGCCCAAGGCCGACCGGCTGGCCGACGCGGTGCGCAGCGCGCTGGCCACGCTGGAGCAGGCGCTCAATGAATCGGCGCAGTTTGAGCCCTTGCAGTCACGCAAGGTGTTCCGTATCCACATGAGTGATATCGGCGAGGGCCGCTTCCTGCCGGACCTGATGGTGGCGCTGCGCCGGCAGGCACCCGGCGTGCGCATAGAGACCTCACCCGTGGCCCGCGGCGAGATTGCCGCCTCGCTGGACAGCGGACGCATCGACTTTGCCTTTGGCTTCCTGCCCACGGTCAAGGACACCCAGCGCGTGCAGCTGCTCAAGGACCGTTATGTGGTGCTGCTGCGCGCGGGCCACCCCTTTGCCGGCACGCGGCGCGGCGGCCAGGCGCTGCTGGACGCCCTGCGCCAGCTGGAGTTTGTGGCGGTGCGCACCCACTCCGACACGCTGCGCATCCTGCAGATGCTGCAGCTCGAAGACCGGCTGCGCCTGACGACGGAACACTTCATGGTGCTGCCCTCCATCGTCAAGGCCACCGACCTCGCGGTGGTCATGCCGCGCAACATCGCCAGGATATTCGCGGCAACGGACAACTACGAGATCATCGAGCCGCCGTTCCCCCTGCGCGACTTCACGGTGTCGCTGCACTGGAGCAAACGGTTTGAGTCGGATCCCGGCAACCGGTGGATGCGGCAGACCATCGTGGCGCTGTTCTCCGAAAGCTGAGCCGGCGCGGGGCGGCTCAGTCTGCGGCCTTTAGTTCTTTAGGCCTTTAGCTTCACCCACAAGCGCTGCGGCCCCGCACCCTGTTCGCCCAGCTTGTCATACGGGTTGCGCAGCCGGCATTTGTCGATCGAGAGGCAGCCGCAGCCTATGCAGTCGTCCAGCGTGTCGCGCAGCTTTTTGAGCTGCGCCATGCGTTCATCGAGGTCGGCGCGCCAGGCGGCCGACAGGCGTTCCCAGTCCGCGCGGCTGGGCGCGGCCTTCGCGGGCAGGCTGGACAGGGCCGCCTCGATGTCGGCCAGCGCAATGCCCACCCGCTGCGCCACACGCACAAAAGCCACACGGCGCAGCATCTCGCGCGCATAACGGCGCTGGTTGCCTTCGGTGCGGGTGCTGCTGATCAGCCCCTTGGTTTCATAAAAATGCAGGGTTGACACCGCCACGCCGCTGCGGCGCGCCATGTCGCCGACCGAGAGCGTGGGGAAGATGCCGGCCTGTTCGAGTTCCGTGCCCATGGCTTTCCTTGAAAAAAGTGCTTGACCTCAACTTTACTTGAGGTTCCAGACTGCTGCTTTTGCGAGCCAACCCGGCCCGCTTATTTCAAAAAGGAGTTGTTTCCATGTCCAGCGATTCATCCAGCCCCGCTTCCTCTTCTGCCTCTGCCTCCGTGTTCCGCGTCGACAAATTTGTCGTGCCCTCGCAGTCTATCTCCGCGTTTGTCGAGCGCATCCACCAGGTCCAGCGCATGCTGGGCGAGCAACCGGGCTGCCTGCAAAAACATGTGCTGACCCAGACCGGCGACAGCAGCGAGTTCGATGTGGTGACGGTGGTGGAATGGGCCAATGCCGATGCGGTAGCCGCCGCCCAGGCCGTGATGCAAAAGCGGCTCGCGAGCGAGGGCTTTGACATCCAGGCATTCAGGAAAAAGCTGGGTGTTCGCGGCGATTCGGGGATGTATCGGGAGGCTTGATTTTCTCTCTCGGATCAGGCGGTAAAACGCTGCTGCAGCTGTGGCGCCGCAGGCTACCGCTGTGCTTAGCCAGGCCTGGGCGAAGCGCTGGCAACGGCGCGCCGATGAACCCAGGCACGGTCATTTTTTCGAGAAAGGAACAAATGCGTGCGCAGTCGTTGGCGCGGCTCCTTGGGGGACGTAGGAACTGGTCGCACTGATGCGTATGCCTGAGCTTGCGCCTTCCTGGGCCCATCGAAACTCACAGCCTTCGTGGCCCTGGCGCAGCCAGGCTTCCTTGTCTTTTGGGATACGCACGGTAGAGTTGCTCCCGTTCTTGTTGCCGCTTTCGGGTACCAGGTAGAAGGTCGTATCCGGTTGTTGGACGCCGGGGGACGTGATGCCCATAAACCCACGCGCAGCCGGATCGAATTTCACGACTGCTTCGCCTGTGTCGGACAGCGAGGTGCTACGAACCCAGCAGAGGGAGGGAGAGCCTTGCGCCTCTGCGCCTGAAATGGTGAACCCCAGAACGCATAACAATAGAGCGGATTGCCACATGCGTTACTCTCTTGCACGACTTGATTTTGATCTGTCCAGGAGCATGAGCTTACGTCGATAATTTTGTCGAGTTGCCATAGCCGATGGCCTTCAGCACATTTTCCGCCGTAGCCGGCGCATCCATCACCACAAGCTGATCCCTTGGCTTCACGGCCCCCACCGCATCCCGCATCGCCTCATACACACTGATCGCCAGCATCAGCGGCGGTTCACCCACGGCCTTGCTGCCGAAGACGTTGTCTTCGCGGTTGGCTTCGGGCCACAAGGCTATCTTGAAGTGTTCGGGCACGTCGCCGGTCGCGGGGATTTTGTAGGTGCTGGGTGCGTGGGTGGTGAGCAGGCCTTTGTCGTTCCACACCAGTTGTTCGGTCGTGAGCCAGCCCATGCCCTGGATAAAACCGCCTTCGATCTGGCCTATGTCTATGGCCGGGTTGATGCTGGTGCCCACGTCGTGCAGGATGTCGACCTTGAGAACCCGGCTTTCGCCGGTCAGCGTGTCGATGGCGACCTCGGTGCAGGCCGCGCCGTAAGCGAAGTAATAGAAAGGCCGACCGGTCAGCGTGGCCTTGTCGTAGTGGATTTTGGGCGTGCGGTAAAAACCGTCGCTCCACAGCTGTATGCGGTTGGCGTAAGCCAGTTTCACGACCCCGGTGAAGGGCCGCGCGCCTGCCGGCGTGATGATCTCGCCGTTTTCAAATTGCACGGCACCCGCGCCGCATCGGTCCAAGCCGGCGACGAACTGCGCGAGGTTGTCGCGCACATTGCGGGCCGCGTACTGCGCGGCGCGCGCATTGAGGTCGGTGCCGGCCGAGGCGGCGGTGGCCGAGGCGTTGGGGACCTTGCTGGTGTCGCTGGCCGTGGCCAGCACCTGGGCCAGGGGCACGCCGAGTTCGTCGGCCACGATTTGCGCGACCTTGGTGTTCAGGCCCTGGCCCATTTCGGTGCCGCCGTGATTGACCTGCACGCTGCCGTCGGTATAGACATGCACCAGCGCGCCGGCCTGATTGAAGAGCGTGGCGGTGAAGGAGATGCCGAATTTGACGGGGGTGAGGGCGATGCCGCGCTGGATGACTTCGCTTTTGGCATTCCAGGCAGCGATGGCCTGGCGGCGCTGGCGGTAGTGCGAGGTCTGTTCCAGCTTGGCCAGCAGCGGTTCGAGGATGTTGTCCTCGACCTTCATCTGGTAGTGCGTGGTATCGCGGCGCCGTTCCGGCGCGGTCACGTTCGCCGCTGCGACGACTTCGTCGCTGTATAAGTTGCGCCTGCGCACGTCCAGCGGGTCCAGGCCCAGGCTGCGCGCGATGTCGCCCATGATGGTTTCGATGACGATCATGCCCTGCGGGCCGCCGAAGCCGCGGAAGGCGGTGTTGCTTTGGGTGTTGGTCTTGCAGCGGTAAGAGGCGATCTCCACGTCTTCGAGGAAATAGGCGTTGTCGGCGTGGAAGACCGCGCGGTCGGCCACCGGGCCTGAAAGATCGGCGCTGAAGCCGCAGTTCACGGCCATCATGAGCTTGAGGCCGGTGAGCCGGCCGCTGTCGTCAAAACCCACCTCGTATTCGTAGGCAAAGGGATGGCGCTTGCCGGTGACCATAAAGTCGTCGTCGCGGTCCAGCCGCAGCTTGACGGGGCCGTTTAGCTTGTGGGCGGCAATCGCGGCCCAGACGGCCATCTGGCCCGATTGGGTTTCCTTGCCGCCAAAGCCGCCGCCCATGCGCCTGCACTCCACACGCACCGCATGATTGGCAATGCCCAGCGCATGCGAGACCCAGTGCTGGATCTCGCCGGGGTGCTGGGTGCTGGAATACACCAGCCATTGCTGTTGCTCCTGCGGCACGACATAGGCCAACTGGCCCTCGAGGTAGAAGTGTTCCTGGCCGCCGACTTCCAGTGTGCCCTTTAGCCTGTGCGCGGCTTTCTTGAGGGCGGCGGCCGCATCGCCGCGTTTCACGAATACCGGCGGCAGCACATAACTTTGGGCCTTGAGCGCATCCTGCACTTTGAGCAGTGCCGGCAAGGGTTCTATATGGCACACCACCTTGCGCGCGGCGCGGCGCGCCTGCATCACGGTGTCGGCCACCACCACGCCTATGACCTGGCCTATGTGCTGCACGGTATCTTGCGCGAACACCGGTTCGTCGTGCGAAAAATTGCCCAGTACGGGGTCGCCGGGAATGTCGCGCGCGAGGATCACGTCGCGCACACCGGGCATAGCCAGGGCGATGGTGGTGTCCACACCCAGCAGCTTGCCGTGCGCCACCGTCGACAAGATGGGTGCGGCATGCAGCGTGCCGCGCAGCTCGGGAATGTCGTCGACATAGGTGGCGGCGCCGGCCACCTGCGCGCGCGCGCTTTCATGCGGCGTGGAGCGGCCGGCCGCGCGCGCGCCGGCGGGCTGGCGAGCCAGCGACTGCTTTTGGGGTGGGTCGGCGGGCGGCATGCTGTCGGCACGCGCATTGGCCGCGCGCACCCCGGGGTCGGCTACCACGTCGCGGCTTACGGACATGTCCTTGGCATTCATGCGGCCTCCTCCAGCCGGAAGGAGGCCAGGTTGATCTGCTGCAGGCCCTGGCTTTCGAGCCAGTAGCGCTGCAGCAAATTGCCCAGCACCTCGCTGCGGTAGGCGGCCGAGGCCCGCATGTCGGAGATGGGCGAGAACTCGGCGCGCAAGGCGGCCATGGCCTGGCGCACGGTGGCCTGGCTCCAGGGCTGGCCTTGGAGCGCGGCCTCGGTCTGCACCGCGCGCACGGGCGTGGCGGCGACGCCGCCCGCGCCAATTGAGGCGGCGATGACCTTGCCATTTTCAATTTGCAAATTGATCGCCAGGCAGACGGCGGAGATGTCGTCGTCGTAGCGTTTGGAGATTTTGTAGACCTTCATCGCTTCCCCGGGCTGCGGCCTGGGCACCTTGATCCAGGCCAGCACCTCATCCGGGGCCATCACATGCTTGCGGTAGCCGGTGTAGAGCTTCTCCAGCGGCATCTCGCGGTGGCCGCGCACGCTCATCAGCACGACGTTCGCGTTCAAGGCGATGAGCAAGGGCATGGAGTCGCCGATGGGTGAACCGTTGGCGACATTGCCGCCCAGGGTGCCCGAGTTGCGCACCGGCAGGCCGGCAAAGCGGGCCGCGAAGTTGTGCAGCTGCGGGCGGTCCTTCACCAGCGCCGCATAGGCGTCGGCCAGCGTCACGGCCGCGCCCAGGGCGATGTGATGCGGGTAGTGTTCAACACGCCGCAGCTCTTCCACCTTGGTGACATCGATCACCTGGCCGAATTCCCTATGCATCTTGGTGACCCAGAGGCCGACGTCGGTGCAGCCGGCGACCAGCTGGGCGCCGGGCCGGTCGGCGCGGGCCTGCAGCAGGACGGCCAGGGTGCGCGGGGCCAGGTAGGCTGTTTCGGCCACGCCGGGCTCCGAGCGCAGGGACTGGAGCTTGCGCAGCAGCGCGGTTTCATCAACCTTCACGGGCGGCAGCGTGGCCATGGCCTGGGCGGCATCCAGGATGGGCCGGTAGCCGGTGCAGCGGCAGAGATTGCCCGAGAGTTCTTCCTGCGCGAGCTCGCGGCTGATGGGCTCGCCCTTGCAGACATGGTTCTGGTACATGCCGAACAGGCTCATGACAAAACCGGGGGTGCAGAAGCCGCATTGGGAGCCGTGTTCATTCACCATGGCCTGTTGCGCCGGATGCAAGGCACCGTCTTGCGCCAGGTCCTCCACAGTCCACAAGGCCAAACCGTCAATTGAATGCGCCAGCCGTATGCAGCTGTTGATGGCGCGGTACTGGACCTGCCCGCCGGCCGCCTCGCCCAGCACCACGGTGCAGGCGCCGCAGTCGCCTTCGCCGCAGCCTTCCTTGGTGCCGGTGCAGGCCAGGTCCTCGCGCAGCAAGTCCAGCAGGGTGCGGCTGGGTGGTACATTGCTGACGGAAACAACCTCGCCCCGCCTGATGAAGCGGATGGGTCTGGAAGAAAGTGGAACAGCCATGCTTCAGGTTAAACACTCGCGCCGTGCCCGGCATATCAAAGCCCATATCAAGCGCATGGGTGAAAAGGTATGAAAGACCAGGCGCTTTTCGACAAGATAGACCTCCATCTCATCAGGGTCTTGAACACCGTGCTTACTGAACGCAGCGTATCACGCGCCGCCATCCGACTGGGTATGTACCAGCCCGCCGTCAGCGCGGCGCTCAAGCGCCTGCGGGTGCTGGCCGGCGACCCCATCCTGGTGCGCTCGGGCGCGGGCATGGTGCCCACCGATGCCGGCCTGCGCATGATCGAGCCCTCGGCCAGCATTTTGCGCGCGGCCGGCATGCTGTTCAGCGACGCCCGCGGCTTCGACCCGGCCACGGCCGACACCACCTTCCGCCTGGCGGCCAGCGACTACCTGGACCCGCTTTTTTTGCCGCAGCTGGTCGCGCAGATCAAGGCGCAGGCGCCGCGCTGCCGCATCGAGATCCAGCCGCTGTCGGCCGACTCCGACTACCGCGCGCAGCTGGCCCAGGGCCAGGCCGACATCGTGATCGGCAACTGGGCCGCGCCGCCCGACGACCTGCACATGGCGCGCCTGTTCGGCGACGAGGTGGTGTGCCTGGTGGCCAAGGACCACCCCGCGGTGCGCCGCGGCTGGGACACCGCGAGCTGGCTGGAAGCCGAACACATCGCGCCTTCGGCGCTGCACCCGGGCGCCAAGGGCGTGATCGACGAGCACCTGGACACGCTGGGCCTGGCGCGCAACATCACGGTGCGCTGCCCGCACTTCGGCCTGATGCCGTCCATGGTGGCATCAAGCTTGCTGGTGATGACCACGGGCCGCCAGTATTGCGAACGTTTTGCCGGCATCCTGCCGGTCGCCATACTGCCCAGCCCGGTGGAGTTTCCCCGCATGATGTATTACCAGCTCTGGCATGAACGCACGCATGCCTCGAATGCCGCGAAATGGCTGCGCGAGAGGGTCAAGTCCGTGGCCTCCATGCTGCGAAAAGAATGACTTTGCGTGACGGCCGGGCATGTGCCGCCGGCCTGGCTCCCTAGAATACCGACCACCCCAAAAAAACGGACACCACGAGACAAATGAGCACAGCGCAGCCCCCCACCGACAGCCCTTCCGGGCCGCAAGCGCGGCTGCGGCTGGAGGGCATCAGCAAAAGTTATCCCGGCGTGCTGGCCAACAGCGGCATCTCGCTGACCGTGCGGCCCGGCGAGATCCACGCCGTGCTCGGCGAAAACGGGGCCGGCAAATCCACGCTGATGAAAATCATCTACGGCGCCGTCAGGCCCGACGCCGGCACCGTGGCCATGGATGGCCAGCTGGTGACGGTGCGCAACCCGCACGAGGCGCGGGCCCTGGGCATCAGCATGGTGTTCCAGCATTTCAGCCTGTTCGACACGCTCACCGTGGCCGAAAACGTCTGGCTGGGGCTGGACAAACACCTGAGCCTGGCCGAGGTCTCGGCCCGCATCGTGCAGACCACCCAGGCCTACGGCCTGCAGCTGGACCCGACACGGCCGGTGCATACGCTCAGCGTGGGCGAGCGCCAGCGCGTGGAAATCGTGCGCGCGCTGCTCACGAATCCCCGGCTGCTGATCCTCGACGAGCCGACCTCGGTGCTGACGCCGCAGGCCGTCGAAAACCTGTTTGTCACCCTGCGCCAGCTGGCCGCGCAGGGCTGCAGCATTTTGTACATCAGCCACAAGCTGCATGAAATCCGGGCGCTGTGCACCGCCTGCACGGTGCTGCGCGGCGGCAAGGTCTCGGGCGAATGCGACCCGCGCCAGGAATCGAATGCCTCGCTGAGCCGCCTCATGATTGGCGCCGAGCCGCCCGCGCTGGAGCACCGCGAGCTGCACGCCGGCGCCGTGGTGCTGGACGTCAAGCGGCTGGACTTGCCCAAGGAAGAACAGTTCGGCGTGGACCTGCACCAGGTGGCGCTGCAGGTGCGCGCCGGCGAGGTGGTCGGCATTGCCGGCGTCTCGGGCAACGGCCAGAAGGAGCTGCTGTACGCGCTCTCGGGCGAAGACACCCGCGCCGCCGGCGATGCGATTGTGGTCAAGGGCCAGGCGGTGGGCAAGCTGGGACCGCACCGGCGCCGCGCGCTGGGCCTGCATTTTGTGCCCGAGGAACGCCTGGGCCGCGGCGCCGTGCCTTCGCTTTCGCTGGCGCGCAACCTGCTGCTCACGCGCAAGGAGTCCGTCGCCGGCAACGGCTGGCTGAACCGCGGCGCGCTGCAGGCGCAGGCCGAGCGCATCATCGCCGCCTACAAGGTCAAGTCGGGCGGGCCGCAGGCCGTGGCCAAGTCGCTGTCGGGCGGCAACCTGCAGAAATTCATCATGGGCCGCGAGATCGATGCCCAGCCCACGCTGCTCATCGTCTCGCAGCCGACCTGGGGCGTGGACGTGGGCGCGGCCACGCAGATACGCGGCGAGCTGCTCAAGCTGCGCGATGCCGGCTGCGCGGTGCTGGTCGTCAGCGAAGAGCTCGAGGAGCTGTTCGACATCTGCGACCGGCTTTATGTGATGGCCAAGGGCCAGCTTTCGCCTTCGCTGCCGCGCGCCGACGCCACGGTGGAACGCGTGGGGCAGTGGATGAGCGGGCTGTGGTCGCAGACGGAGGTGGCCCATGGCGCAGCTTGAAGTCCGCCCCCAGCCGTCCGCCTTCTGGAGCTACGCTTCGCCGCTGCTGGCCCTGCTGATCACCGTGCTGATAGGCGTGGCGCTGTTCGCGGCCCTGGGCAAGGACCCGGTCAAGGGCCTGCAGGTGTTTTTCTGGGAACCGATCAAGTCGCCGTATGCCATCGGCGAGCTGCTGGTCAAGGCCACGCCGCTGCTCATCATCGCGCTGGGGCTGGCCGTGTGCTTTCGCTCCAATGTCTGGAACATAGGCGCCGAAGGCCAGTTCGTCATGGGCGCCATCGCGGCCGGCGGCATCGCGCTGCTCGCGGAGAAAACCACAGGCCCCTGGATTGTTCCGGCCATCCTGCTGGCCGGCATCGCGGGCGGCATGGCCTGGGCCGGCCTCACGGCCCTGCTGCGCGACCGCTTCAACGCCAACGAGATCCTGGTGAGCCTGATGCTGGTCTATGTGGCCGACATGGTGCTCAACTTCCTGGTCTTCGGCCCCTGGAAGGACCCCAACGGCTACAACTTCCCGCAGACCAAGACCTTTGAGGCCGTGACGCAGATCCCGCGGCTCATGCAGGGCTCGCGCGTGAACATCGGCATCCTGCTCGCGCTGCTGGGCGTGGCCGGGCTGTGGCTGTTTTTGTTCCGCACCTATGCGGGCTTCCGGCATGAAGTCAGCGGCCTGGCGCCCGCGGCCGCGCGCTACGCCGGTTTTTCGTCGCGCCGCGCGCTGTGGCTGGCCTTGCTGACTTCGGGCGCCGCCGCGGGCCTGGCCGGCGCGCTGGAGGTGGCCGGCCCCATAGGCCAGCTCACGCCCTATGTGCCGGCGGGCTACGGTTTTGCCGCCATCATCGTCGCCTTTGTGGGGCGGCTGCACCCGGTGGGCGTGGTGTTCTCGGCCATCCTGATGAGCATGTTTTATATAGGCGGCGAGCTCGCGCAGTCGCGCCTGGGCCTGCCCAAGTCCATCACCGGCGTGTTCCAGGGCCTGCTGCTGTTCAGCCTGCTGGCCTGCGACACCCTGATCGCCTACCGCCTGAGGCTGGCCAAGCCCATCACCATGCCGGTGGCCACGCCGCCGTCTTCCGAAGTGCTGAAAGGAGCCGAGTGATGGATTCCACCGCGCTGCTGATCGCCGCGACGCTGAGCGCCGGCACCGTGCTGGCCATCGCGGCCCTGGGCCTGCTCATCAATGAAAAAGCCGGCATCGTCAACCTGGGCGCCGAGGGCATGATGCTGTGCGCCGCCATCGCCGGCTTTGCCACGGTGGTGCACACCGGCAACAGCTGGCTGGGCTTTGCGGCCGGCATGGCGGCGGGCGCCTTCCTGGCGGCTGTTTTCGGCGTGCTGGTGATCTGGCTCAACACCAACCAGTACGCGACCGGCCTGGCGCTGAGCCTGTTCGGCGCGGGTTTTTCGGCCTTTGCCGGCATCAAGTACGTGCAGGAAAAACTGCCCGAGCAGCCGCATTACCCGATTCCCTTCCTGGCCGACGTCCCGCTGCTGGGCCCGGCGCTGTTCCGCCAGCATCCCATGGTCTATATCGCGATGGCGCTGACGGCCGGGCTGGTCTGGTTTTTGTACCGCACGCGCGCCGGCCTGGTGCTGCGCTCGGTCGGCGAAAGCCCCGAATCGGCGCATGCGCTGGGTTACCCGGTGCGGCGCATACGGCTGGCGGCCGTGGTGGCCGGCGGCGCGCTGTGCGGCCTGGCCGGCGCCTATGTGTCGGTGGCCTACACGCCGCTGTGGGTCGAGGGCATGATCGCCGGCAAGGGCTGGATCGCACTGGCGCTCACCACCTTCGCCACCTGGCGCCCGGCACGGGTGTTGCTTGGGGCTTACCTGTTCGGCGGGGTGACCATGCTGCAATTCCACCTGCAAAGCCTGGGCGTGAATGTGCCCACGCAGTTTTTGAGCATGCTGCCCTACCTGGCCACCATCGTGGTGCTGGTGCTGATCTCGCGCAACCCGCTGTGGATTCGCGTCAACATGCCCAGCTCCATCGGCAAGCCGTTTTACCCCGGGGCCTGAGGACCTGTCCCGGGTTTCCGCCGCATAATTGCATTTTTTCCGTGCACCCTGTTTTACTTTCTTCACCTTCCTTCCACGAAAGCGAGATGACATGACTGACCTGCAAAAACGTTCCCTGCTCAAGCTGGCGGCCCTGTCCGCGGTGGCTGCGGCGGCCCTGGTGGGTTGCGGCAAAAAGGAAGAGGCGGCACCGGCAGCTCCGGCCGCCGCGCCCGCGGCTGCGGCGCCCGCCGCCAAGGCCGAGCCCCTGAAGGTGGCGTTTGCCTATGTCGGCCCGGTGGGCGACGGCGGCTGGACCTATGCCCACGACAACGGCCGCAAGGCGGTGCAGCAGGCCTACGGCGACAAGGTCGTCACCAGCTTTGTCGAAAAAGTGCCCGAGTCGGCCGACGCCGAACGTGTGATCCGCGACATGGCGGCCCAGGGCAACAAGCTGATTTTCGGCACCACCTTCGGCTACATGGAGCCCATGCTCAAGGTCGCCGGCGACACCAAGGACGTCAAGTTCGAGCACGCTACCGGCTACAAGCAGGCCGACAACATGCGCACCTATGACAGCCGCACCTACGAAGGCGCCTACATGGCCGGCGTGATCGCGGGCAAGATGAGCAAGTCCGGCACGCTGGGCGTGGTCGGCTCGGTGCCGATTCCCGAAGTGGTGCGCAACATCAACAGCTTCACGCTGGGCGCGCAGTCGGTCAACCCCAAGGTCAAGACCAAGGTGGTGTGGGTCAACGAGTGGTTCAACCCGCCCAAGGAAACCGAAGCCGCCACCGCGCTGATCAACGGCGGTGCCGACGTGCTGTTCCAGAACACCGACTCCTCCGCCGTGCTGCAGACCGCCGAAAAAATGGGCAAACGCGCTTTCGGCTGGGATTCCGACATGACCGCCTACGGCCCCAAGGCCCACCTGGCCTCGGCCGTGATCAACTGGGGCCCTTACTACGTGAAGGCCGTCGGTGAGGCGCTTGAAGGCAAGTGGAAGGGCAACACCGCCTCCTGGTGGGGCGTCAAGGAAGGTGCGATCGACATCGTCTCGATTGCCGCCGACGTGCCCGACGACACCAAAAAGCGCATCGACGAAGTCAAGGCCGGCCTGAAGGACGGCAGCTTCTCGATCTGGAAGGGCCCCATCACCGACAACACCGGCAAGGAACTGCTGGCCAAAGACGTGGTGGCCGACGACAAATTCCTGGGCGGCCTGAAGACTTACGTCAAGGGCGTCGAGGGCAAGGTGCCCGGCAACTGATGCGTCTTTCACCCCCTCTCCTCCGGGAGAGGGGATGGATCCGGATTCGGCTGCCTCCAGGCAGCCTTTTGTTTTTCAGGGAGCCGATATGTCTTTTTCCGTCAAACCCGTGGCCGCGGACCGCCTGCCCGAGCTGCTCAGGCGCATGCCCAAGGCCGAGCTGCACATGCACATCGAGGGCTCGCTGGAGCCCGAGCTGATCTTCGCGCTGGCCAGCCGCAACAATGTCTCGATTCCCTACGCCAGCGTCGAAGAGCTGCGCAGTGCCTACGCCTTCACCAACCTGCAGAGCTTTCTCGACATCTATTACGCCGGCGCCAGCGTTCTGATCACCGAACAGGATTTCTACGACATGGCGCAAGCCTACCTGCGCAAGGCTGCGGCCGACAATGTGCTGCATACCGAGATGTTCTTCGACCCGCAGACGCACACCGCGCGCGGCGTCAGCATGGCCACCGTCGTCAATGGACTGCACCGCGCCTGCGTGGATGCACGGGCTGAATTCGGCGTCAGCGCCTCGCTGATCCTGTGCTTTTTGCGCCACCTGAGCGAGGAAGACGCATTTGAAACGCTGGAGCAGGCCTTGCCGTTTCGCGACAAATTTATCGGCATAGGCCTGGATTCAGGCGAGGTCGGCAACCCGCCCGAGAAATTCGCACGCGTCTTCGCGCGCTGCCGCGAGCTGGGCTTTCACCTGGTCGCCCATGCGGGCGAGGAGGGCCCGCCCGAATATGTCTGGACGGCACTCGATGTGCTCAAGGTCGAACGCGTGGACCACGGCGTGCGTTCCAGCCGTGATGCCTCGCTGATGCGGCGGTTGGCGCAAGACCGTGTTCCGCTCACGGTGTGCCCGCTGTCCAACCTCAAGCTCTGCGTGTTCCCCGACCTGGCCAGCCACAACCTGCGCGAACTGCTGGACGCCGGCCTGGCGGCCACCGTCAACTCGGACGACCCGGCCTACTTCGGCGGCTATATGAACGAGAACTTCACGCAGACCTTCGCGGCCACCGGCATGGATGCGCGCCATGCCTACACGCTGGCGCGCAACAGCTTCGAGGCGAGTTTTATCGATGCCTCGGCCAAGGCGCGTTATGTGGACCGCCTCAACGAAAGCTTCGAGCGCTTCAACTGAATGCCGGCTGCCCGCGGTGCGGCCGTTGCCAGCAGCGGCAGCGCCAGCCATGCGCACAGGCCGGCCACGCCCCAGACCACGGCCCAGCCCTGCCAGGCCAGCAGGTAGGGAATGCTCAGCGGCGTGACAAAGCAGACCGCGAACACGCTGGTGTTGGCCATGCCCAGCGCCGTGCCTGCACGCCGCGCGCCGGCCAGTGTGGCAAGTTCGGTATAGGCCACGCCGTGCCAGGCCGATACACAAATCCCGCAGGCCGCCAGCAGCGCCGCCAGCGCGATGCCCACGGCGGCCGGCACCGCGGGCTGCAGCCCGGCCCAGGCCGCCAGGGCGGACAGCGCGCAGAACAGGGCAATGCTCAGCAAGGTGCAGGCGCGTAAATAGGCGCGGCGGTTCTGGTGCCTGTCGGTCCAGTGGCCGCTCCAGACGCGCATGCCCATCGCGCCCACCTGCACGCTGACCATGGCGGTGGTGATGGCGGCCACGCCCCAGTGCGCGAAGTCGTGCAGGAAGACCGTGCCGAAGGACAGCACCGCGAATTGCGGTGCGCACAGAATGCCTATGCCCGCCACGATGCGCCAGACGCGCGCGTCGCGCAGCGGGCCGGCGGTGGCGTCTGCGGCCGGCGCCGATGCAGCGGCCGGCGGGGCGACGGCGGCCGTGGAAGGCGGCGGCTCGTGCAGCCACAGCCATGCCAGGGCGGCCGTGGCCGCGCAGAGCAGCGCGAGCAAAGCGTAGATCACCGCGAAGCCCGCGTGCAGCGCCAGTCCCGGCAGCAGCAGCGCGCCCAGGCCGCCGCCCAGCGGCACGGCGGTCTGGCGGATGCTCATGGCCAGGCCGCGCTCGCCGCTGCGGAACCAGGACATGATGGCGCGTCCGCTCGCGCCGTTGACGCTGCCGCCCAGCAGGCCCACCAGCAACAGGCCGGCGGCCAGCAAGGGCAGGCCCGGTATGTGGCCGGGCGTGGGCGCCGCGAACAGCGCCATCGCGGCCAGCGCCGCGGCCGTCGCGCCCAGGCCCAGCAGCAGCACCGGCCGGTCGCCCCAGCGGTCGGCCAGGAGGCCCCAGGGCAGCTCGCTGACCGCGATGCCCAGGCCCATGAGGCCCAGCACCAAGCCCAGCGAGCTGTTGTCGAGCTGGTAGCCCGAACGCATGAAAACCGCCGTCATGGGCAGGCCGCTGAACGCCACGGAAAAACTGGCGTTGGCGGCCACGCCGACGCCCAGCACTTTCCAGCGATGCTGCGGGCCGGGAGCGGGATGGATCAGGGATGGCATAAAGGGCTTTCCAGGGCGGGGGGAAATGAGAGAAGACGGCGCCAGTGTAGAAAGCTAAAATCGTTCTGAAAATCAGAAAATATTGAACAAACAATCCCAATAAATAGGATGATTTCATGGCCCAGCCCCTGTTCGAACCCGACGTGCTGCGCACCTTCGCCACCGGCATCGCGCTGGGCAGCTATGCCAAGGCCGCCGACCGGCTGGGGCGCTCCACTTCCGCCGTGAGCGCGCAGCTCAAGAAGCTGGAGGCGCAGGCCGATACGCCGCTGTTTCGCAAGGCCGGCCGCGGCCTGGCGCTGACCGATGCGGGCGAAACCCTGCTGGCCTACGCGCACCGCCTGCTGGACCTCAATGAAGAAGCCGCCGCCGCTCTGCGCGGCGCCGACCTGCAGGGCTGGGTGCGCCTGGGCCTGCAGGAGGATTTCGGCGAAACCTTGCTGCCCGGCGTGCTGGGCCGTTTTGCGCGCGCCCATCCCAAGGTGCGCATCGAGGCCTGCGTGGCGCGCAGCGCCGAGCTGCGCGAGCGGCTGGCCCTGCGCCAGCTGGACCTGGCCCTGGTCTGGGACGCCGGCGAGCGATCGCCGCTGCCGCACGGCGAGCAACTGCTGGACTTGCCACTGCAGTGGCTGGGCGCCGCGGCGCAGGGTGAGGACCTTCCGGCCTGGGCCCGCGCGCTGCAGGCCGGCGGGCGGGACGGCGCCTGGCGCGGCGAGGCCTTGCCGCTGGTGCTGCTCGACGCGCCCTGCCCGCTGCGCGACATCGCCACGGGCGCGCTCGAGCAGGCCGGCATCCCGTGGCGGCATGCCTTCACCAGCGCCAGTCTGGCGGCGCTCTGGGCCGCGGCCGCCGCCGGCCTGGGGCTCACGCTGCGCACGGCGATCGGCGTGCCCGGCAGCTTGCGGGCACTGGCGCCGGCGGCGCACGGCCTGCCCAGGCTGCCGCGCATCGCGCTGTCGCTGTACCGCGCGGCGGCCGAGCCTGAAGCGCCGGTGGCGCAGCTCGCCATGCTGCTGCGGCAGGCGGTGCAGCAGCAGCCCGCGGCCTTGCCCGCCGTGCACGCAAGGCGCGCGGCCGGTGTTCGCCGCTGAAGATGGCCGCGCGGTCATGCGCGGGGGTATTCGACCGGCGCCCGCCTTGGGGCGGGGCGCAAACGTATGATTCCCGACTGAACCATCCAGCAAGGATCCGGGCATGCCCCCAACGCCGCAGCAGCAACAAGATTCACCGCCCACCCCGCACGGCGCCTGGCCCATCGCGCTGGCCGGGCTGGTGGCACTGGCCGTGGCCATGGGCATAGGGCGTTTTGCCTTCACGCCGCTGCTGCCCATGATGCTCAGCGACGGCGTGGTCGACCTGCCCACGGCCAGCTGGCTGGCCAGCGCCAACTACTTTGGCTACATGCTGGGCGCGATTCTCTGCACCTTGCAGCCCTGGCTGTGGGCGCGCTTCAAGGGCTTGCCCTCGCTGGCTTATTCCTCGCTGGTGCGCGCCGGGCTGCTCGCCACCGGCGTGCTGACCCTGGCTATGGGCTGGCACTTCCCGGCCGCGTGGCCGCTGCTGCGTTTTGCGGCCGGTGTGACCAGCGCGGTGGTGTTTGTGTTCACTTCGGGCTGGTGCCTCTCTCAACTGGCCAGGCGCGGCGTGCCCGCGATGGGCGGCATTATTTATGTGGGCCCTGGCGCCGGCATTGTGCTCAGCGGCCTGTTCGCCACCGGCATGGTGGCCTGGCACTGGACGGCCGCCACGGGCTGGATGCTGTTTGGTGCGCTGTCCTTTGTGCTGGCCGCCTTGGTCTGGCATGTGCTGCGCGGTGGCGACGAGCGCCTTGTCGCGCTGGCGCCGCGCGCCGCCGCCTCGCCCGGCGCGGCGCCGCAGCACGGCCAGGCCGAAATGACGCTGCTGACGCTGGCCTACGGCCTGGCGGGTTTTGGCTACATCATCACCGCCACCTTCTTGCCGGTGATTGCGCGCGCGGCGCTGCCGGGCTCGGCCTGGCTGGACATGTTCTGGCCCATCTTCGGCCTGGGCGTGATGCTGGGTGCGCTGCTGGCCACACGATTGCCGCCGGGCAAGGACTTCCGCCTGCTGCTGGCGGGCTGTTATTTCCTGCAGGCCCTGGGCATCGCGGCCAGCCTCTGGAGCCCCAGCCTCGCGGGTTTTGCCATTGGCAGCCTGATGCTGGGCATCCCGTTCACCGCCATCACTTTTTTTGCGATGCAGGAAGTGCGCCGCCTGAAACCCGCAACGGCCGCGAGTTTTATGGGCCTCTTGACCGCCACCTATGGTGTCGGCCAGATCCTGGGCCCGCCGCTGGTGGCCGTGCTGCTGCGCCACACGCCCAATGCGGGCGCGGGTTTTACGCTGTCGCTGGAGATAGCCGCCGCCACGCTGCTGCTGGGCGCCGGCCTCTACCTGTGGATGGCCAGGGCCTACCCGGTGCAGCCGTCGCTGCCGTCCGGCCAGACCGTTGCGGGCAAATAGGGCGTTCGGCTTCAGCCCGGGCCGGGCTGCTGCACCAGCGCCATGGCGAACTTGCCGCCGCCCACCGACCAGTCCGAGTAGTCGTTCTCGTGCATGAAGATAAACACATCGTCGGGCGCCACGCCGGCATTGGTCTTTAGATTGCGCGCGATGGCCGCGTAAAGTGCGCGTTTCATCGCATCGCTGCGGCCGCGCCGCAGCGTGATCTCGATGACCACCGGCCGCTCCGAGCGCGCCATGCCGTTGAATGTCCGGTCAAAGAAGAACTGCCCTGCGCCGTAGTCGTTCACCATGTTGAAGAGCTCGTCCTCGGGCATGCCTATGCTGTCGACCAGGGCCTGGTGTATGCCCATGACGATGCCTTGCCGGTGCTCGGGGCTGGTGCTCTGGTGGACGTGGGTGTGGATAAAGGGCATGTGATTTTTCCTCAATTGAAGTTGTTGTGGGACAGCTGCCTGTTTTGTCAGGGTGCTGCGAATTCTGACGGGGAAGGCTTGCCAGGCAAAACGATTTCTTGGCGCATCCTATGTGCAATAAACTCACATCATGAAGCGCCGCCTCCCACCCCTGAATGCCTTGCGCGCCTTTGAGGCTGCCGCCCGGCTGGGCCGCATGACGGCCGCCGCCGAGGAACTGTCGGTCACGCCGGGCGCCATCAGTCGGCAGGTGCGGCAGCTGGAGCAGGCGCTGGGCGTGGTGTTGTTCGAGGGCGCCAAAAACAAGCCGGAGCTGACGGCTGCCGGCGCCTCGCTGTGGCCGGCGCTGTCCGCCGCGCTGGACCAGATGGAGGCTGCGGTGCGCGAGGTGCGCAGCGGCGAAGCCGGGACGCTGGACGTGTGCTGCTTCAGCACCTTCACCGTCAAATGGCTGATTCCGCGCCTCTACGGCTTCAACGCGCTGCAGCCCGATACCGAGGTTCGCCTCAGCGCGGCCGAGCATGCGCCCGACCTGGACCGCGACCGTTACGACCTCGTCATCACGGTCGCCGAGCGTGACAGCCAGCCCTCGGCCACCTTGCTGCCGCTGTTTGTGGAGCGCCTGGGGCCGGTCATGGCGCCCGCGCTGGCGGCCAGGGCGGCTGTGCGCCAGCCACAGGACCTGGCCGGCCTGCCCCTGCTGCACACGACGACGCGGCCCGATGCCTGGCGCATGTGGTGTGAGTCGCGCGGCACCGACCTGGCGGTGCAGGCCGGCCCGGCCTTTGAGCACTATTACTTCACGCTGGAGGCCGCGGTGGGCGGGCTGGGCGTCTGCATCGCGCCCTGGCACCTGGTGATGGACGACCTGCGTGCCGGCCGCCTGGTGGCGCCGCTGGGCTTTGAGGAAAGCGCCTACCAGTACGTGGCCAGGCGCCGGGCCGGGCCGCATGCGCGGCTGGACAGCTTTTGCGGCTGGCTGCAGCAGCAGGCGCGCGAGATGCCCGTGCCCTGAGGCCCGGCCGCAAATCCCCCTGAAATCTCGCCCCGGTCCCTGAACCGGTAAAATCAGGACTTCAGCGTGCTGTCCCGGCGCGCCAGCATCTGTTTATCTCCGGGGCCATGTAGAGGACCACCATGTATAAAAACCTCGCGACCCCCGGTCTTCCGGCTTGTGCGGGCGCCTGTTTTATTTCTCCCGTTCAACTTCCTGTTTCGCACCGGCTGATGCCCGCGGCGGGCTGCGGCCATGGCCGCGCGAAAGCCGCGCCATGAGCTACCAGGTCAAGGAAATTTTCTACACGCTGCAGGGCGAGGGCGCCAATGCGGGACGGCCCGCGGTGTTCTGCCGCTTTGCCGGCTGCAACCTCTGGTCGGGCCGCGAGCAGGACCGCGCCACAGCCGTCTGCCGGTTCTGCGACACCGATTTTGTCGGCACCGACGGCACCCTGGGCGGCAAGTTCGCCGATGCGGATGCGCTCGCGAAGCAAATCGAAGCGCAGTGGCCGGCCGGCGACAGTGCCCACCGTTTTGTGGTCATGACGGGCGGCGAGCCGCTGCTGCAGGTCGATGCCGAATTGATTGCGGCCCTGCATGCGCGCGGTTTCCAGATCGCGGTCGAGACCAACGGCAGCATTGTGGCGCCCGAAGGCATAGACTGGATTTGTGTGAGCCCCAAGGCCGGCGCCCCCTGGGTGCAGCGTGCGGGCCAGGAACTCAAAGTGGTGTGGCCCCAGCCCAGTTTTGACCTGGCCGAGCTCGAAGCCGCCGACTTCACGCACCGCTACCTGCAGCCCATGGACAACCCGCAGCGGCAGCAAAACACCGAAACCTGCATACAGCTGTGCATGGAGCGCCCGGCCTGGCGGCTCAGCCTGCAGACCCACAAGATCACGGGCATCCGATGAAACAAGCCTCCCCACACCCCCCCATGCGCTGCGAGATCAGCCAGACTTTTTACTTTGACGCGGCCCACACGCTCAAGCGTGCCATCGAGGCCGAAGGCAGCAAACGTGTGCACGGCCACACCTACAACGCCGAGGTCTTTGTGGCCGGCGAACCCGACGCCACCACCGGCATGGTCATGGACCTGGGCCTGGTGCGGCGCGAAATCGCCGTGCTGCGCGAGGAACTGGACCACCACCTGCTCGACGACGTGAAAGAGCTGGGCCCGCCCACACTCGAAAACCTCTGCCAGTTCATTTTCCGCAAGCTGGACGCCCGCCTGCCGGGGCTGACATCCGTGCGCGTCTGGCGCGCCTCGCTGGGCGACGGCTGCCGGGTAAGCCGCTAAGGGCCAGATACCCCTTATCGGAATTTGAATATTGCCGCGCGGAGCGCTTGCGTTACCCTCATCTCCATGAAAGCCTACCGCGCCGCCCTCCTGTATTTCACCGGCCCCGCCCAGGCCGCCTACGAGGCCGACGGCCTGCTGGTGGTCGGCCCCGACGCGCAAGGCCGCCAGCGGGTGCAGGCTGCGGGCAGCTACCAGGCACTGGCGCCGCGTTTTGCCGAGCTGCCCACCGAGCACCTGCCGGGCCGCATCATCGCGCCGGGTTTTGTGGACATGCACATCCATTACCCGCAGCTCGACGTGATCGGCTCGCCGGCCGAAGGCCTGCTGCCCTGGCTGGAAAACTACACCTTCCCTGAGGAAAGCCGCTTTTCGGCCGCCGGCCATAGCGCGCAGGCCGCCGGGTTTTTCATTGACGAGCTGCTGCGCAACGGTGTGACCACCGCGCTGGCTTTTGCCACCTCGCATCCCGCATCCGTCAACGCGCTGTTCAGCGAAGCGCAAAAGCGCAGCCTGCGCCTGATGACCGGCAAATGCCTGATGGACCAGAACTCGCCCGAGGGCGTGCGCGACGACACCGCGCAAAGCCTTATCGACACCGAAGCCTTGATCCAGCGCTGGCACGGCGTGGACCGGCTCGGTTATGCCATCACGCCGCGTTTTGTGCCCAGCTGCAGCGAAGCCCAGCTGCGCGGCGCGGGCGAGCTGGCTGCCAAATACCCCGACGTCTGGATACAGTCCCACGTCGCCGAGAACAAGGACGAGATCGCCTGGGTGCGGCAGCTCTACCCGAAGGCGCGCAGCTATTTGAGCGTGTACGAGCAGTTCGGCCTGCTACGCCCGCGCGCCGTCTATGCCCACTGCATACACATAGACGACGAGGACCGCGCGCTGATGCGCGCCACCGGCACGGCCGCGGCCGTCAGCCCGACCAGCAACCTCTTCCTGGGCAGCGGCTTTTTTGACTACGAAGGCGCCGAGCGCATAGGCTTTCCCTACGGCCTGGCCAGCGACGTGGGCGGCGGCACCTCCTTCAGCCCCTTCCACACCATGCTGGCCGCCTATTACGTGGGCCGCGAAGGGCAGACCAAGCCGGGCCTGTCGCTCTCGCCCCAGCAGCTGTGGTGGCAGCACACGGCGGGCGCGGCGCGCGCGCTGGGCCTGGAAGGCGTGGTCGGCAACCTGCAGCCCGGCTGCGAGGCCGATTTTGTGGTCCTCAACCCGCAGGCCACGCCGCTGCTGGCGCGCAAGACCGCGCTGGCCGCCAACCTGGGCGAGCTGCTGTTCGCGCTGATCGTGCTGGGCGACGACCGGGTGATTGAGCGGACCGTGATTTCGCAGGCCTTATAGGCCGTGCCCTCTCCCGGGGAGGGGGCGCGTCAACCTTGCCTACAATCGGGGCACAGTGAGGAGTTTCCCCGAATGAGCATCAAGAGCGACAAATGGATACGCCGCATGTCCGAGCAGCACGGCATGATCGAGCCTTTCGAACCCGGCCAGATCCGGCAGCGCGACGGCCAGAAGATCATCAGCTACGGCACCAGCAGCTACGGCTACGACATCCGCTGCGCGCCCGAGTTCAAGGTCTTCACCAACATCCACAGCACCGTGGTCGACCCGAAGAACTTCGATGAAAAAAGTTTTGTCGACTTCCACGGCGACAGCTGCATCATCCCGCCCAACAGCTTCGCGCTGGCCCGCACCGTCGAGTACTTCCGCATCCCGCGCAATGTGCTGACCATCTGCCTGGGGAAAAGCACTTACGCGCGCTGCGGCATCATCGTCAACGTCACGCCCTTCGAGCCCGAATGGGAAGGCTATGTGACGCTGGAGTTCTCCAACACCACGCCGCTGCCCGCCAAGATCTACGCGGGCGAAGGCTGCGCCCAGGTGCTGTTCTTCGAGAGCGACAAGGACGACGTCTGCGAGGTCTCGTACAAGGACCGCGGCGGCAAGTACCAGGGGCAGGTTGGGGTGACGCTGCCGAAGGCTTGAAAAGGGCGCCTCGCGGGGTGGCCCTTATTTGACCAGCAGCACCGGGATATCACTTTCCGCGACCACGCGCTGGGCCACGCTGCCGATCAGCGCGCGGCTCAGCAAACCCTGGCCGTGCGTGCCCATGACGATGAGGTGGGCCTTCTCGCGTTTGGCGGCGCGCAGGATTTCGGTGGTGGGCGTGCCGACCACGGCGACGGTCCTGAAGGAGAGCTTGTGGCGCTTGAGGAAGCGTTCTATGGGCGCCAGCACCTTTTGCGACTCCTCAGCGTGATAGGCCTTGACGTTGGCCGATCCCAGCATGCTTTTGACGCGGCCCGGCACGGGCGCCTGCACATTGAGCACCACCACCTCGCCCTCGGCGCCGGCCAGGTCTTCATGGTTGACCAGGAAGGCCAGGGCTTTTTTGGTGTACTTGCTGCCGTCGGCAGCGAACAGGATCTTCATGGTGTTACCTCCGGTGTGGACGGGCCAGCGTAACACCCGCACCGGCATCCGGGTGTAGGTGGGCACCTGCTTGCATCTCGCTGCCCCGGCAAACCCCCTGATGCCCTTGCGCTGCGGCGCCCACCGCTTCCGTTCCTTTATCTTGATCGGCCCAAAGACGCAAGGGTCATAAAAACACACACATGGCCTCTTTAGTGTAGAAACATCGTGTTACATTCACGGCCACGAGGGATACCCAATAAGCACGAAAAAAGGGAGGCAAAAAATGTCTGTTCATTCATCAGGGACGCTTGCCAGGGCGCGGCCTTTCCAGCGACCCGTGCCCTCAGGTCGCGATTTTCCGGTAGCCCGGGCGTGATGCGCCTGACAGCCGGCTGGGTGCTGGGGCTCAGCTTTGTACTGGGCGGTTGCGCCTCGATTACCAGTGGTACCAGCCAACGCATTGCGGTGACGGCGGTGTGTGAGGGCGACATCGTGCCCGCCGCGTCCTGCACGCTGAGCAACGACAAGGGAAGCTGGCAGCTCACCACACCCGATTCCGCGCTGATCCGGAAATCCTATGGCGAGCTTGCCGTCGCCTGCAGCAAGGCCCAGTCGAAAGGCGTTGCGAAGTTCGTTTCCAAGAACAACAACGGTGCCTGGGGCAATATCCTCGCGGGCGGCCTGATCGGTTACGCGGTCGATTCAGGCAACGGAGCAGGTTTCAATTACCCCGAAGAAGTGGCGGTCGTGCTTGGCAGCCCCTGTCCGCCGCCGTCAGTTTCAACAGCGCCAGTTTCAACAACGCCAACGAAGGAGTGAGGATATGAGGTTTCTGAAATTATTGGGCGCGGCCATCGGCGCCGCCGTGGTTCTGCAGCTCACCGGCTGCGCCAGTTCAGCCACGCCGCAGGCCATGACGGTAAAGCCGGGCAGCGTCGCGACGGTCAACCCCAAGCTCAAGGGCTCGGTCAAGCTGGGCGAAGTGACGGGTGGCAAGGCCACCAACCCGATGTGGACCTCGCAGGTGGACGGCGCCAGTTTCAAGAAGGCCTTGGAGGACAGCCTGGCCATCAGCGGTTACCTCGCCACCGATCCGGCGCAGGCCAAGTACGCCGTATCGGCAAACCTGGCGGAACTGGACCAGCCCCTCATGGGATTCACCCTGGATGTGAAGTCCAATATCACCTACAAGGTGGCGGGCCAGGGTGTGGCGCGCGACTATCCCGTCAAGGCCACCGGCAGCGCCACTGTGTCGGACGCCTTTGTGGCCGTGGAGCGGCTGCGCCTGTCCAACGAACGCTCCATTCTTGAGAACATCAAGGAATTCCTCAACCAGCTGGCGAAATTCAGCGATTGAGAATGAAAGGCCTGTTGGGCGCCGCGAGCTTGTAGCGCCGGCGACCCGGGGGCCGTTCAGGCCAGCGCCGTGCGCGCCGCGGCCAAATCCCAGCCCGCCCAGCCGCAGCTTTTGAAGAGCACCGGCCCGGCGGGTTTTTTCATGTCCTGGCGTATCACCTCGCCCAGGCTGGCGAAGCGGGCCACGTCCAGGCCCGCCTGCAGCAGGTCGCCGGCTTCGTGCACGGCGTCGGGGGTGTCGACCAGCACGCTGCCCTGCGCCGCGACGTACTGGCACAGGGCGGCGCTGAGCTCCACCATGGCCGGCGTGTAGGCGCCCACGGCGCTGATAAAGCCGTCGTCGCGCGGCAGGGCGCTGAGCACCACGCCGCCAGCCGGCGTGCAGGTGGCGGCCAGCGGGCAGTCGGCCAGGGCGGCGTCGGCGTCGGGCACGACGCGGCCGTTCAGGCCCAGCGACTGCGCGTGCTGCGCCAGGGCCTGGGCGCTGGCGTGGCTGCGCGAGGTGATGCGGAAGTCGCGCACGCCCAGGCCCTGGGCAAAGGCTTCGAGGTGGGCCACGCCCTGCACGCCGGCGCCGACGATCAGCATGGGCCCGCGGGTGTTGGGCGCCAGCCGCTGCGCGGCCAGCAGCGAGACGGCGGCGGTGCGCCTGGCGGTGACGGTGGGGCCGTCCAGCATCAGCCGGCGCCGGCCGGTGGCGACGTCAAACACCACCACGTCGCCCTGGATGGCGGGCAGGCCGCTGCCGGCGTTGGCGGGGGTCAGGGTGATGAGCTTGGCGATCGCGGTGCGGGCGTCCAGCGCCGGCATCACAAACAGGCTACCGCCACCGGGCAGGGCCTGCACCACCCGCTGCGGGACCTGCACCGACTCGTCCTTGAGCAGGCGTATGAGTTCGGTGACCAGCAGCGGGTAGGGCAGCCGCGCGGCGGTCTGTCCGGCGTCCAGCGAGGTGGGATACGGATGGAGCGTCATGCCTGCGATGGTAAGCGGGATGGCCCGCGAAGTGGTGGATGGACCGGCGCGCGGGTGGATTTCACGGCGGCTTCACCAGAGGTTTTTATCCTACAGCGGGACGGGCAAGGCGCCGAATGGACTATTGCAAGCCCGCCCTAGCATGGTGTAACCAACGGGAGGTTGCCATGTTCTCTGACCACTTGCGAAAAATCGACGAAATACCTTACAAGACGCTGATGCTGGTCGCGGCGGGCCTGGTGATCCTGTGCCAGCTGGCCGCCATGGCCTTTGTGGCGGATGCGCAGGTAACAAAGGCCAAGCTGCGCGACGACCAGCGCCGGGCCGAACTCATGGCCATCTCGCAATGCATGGAAACCCGCCCAGGTGCCGCGCGCCAGAACTGTATCCAGCAGGCCCGCGTCCTCGTTACCCCACCGCCGCCGCCCGCTGCCGACAGTGCATCCAAGGCGCCGGCTTTTGCCGAAGCCTCGGCTTCCGCGGGCAGCGTGATGCCGGCCCACCCGGCACACTCGCCCCAGGGTTTGATGGCAGCGTCGTTTGCCATTCGCTAAGGCCTGTTAACAAGCCCGGCCTGTCAGGCCCGCGTAGGGCCTGCGCGGTTAGCATGGGTGATGCCACCGTCACGTCCTCTTTCTCGCCTCTACCAGCCGCGCAACCCGCTGTTCTGGCTGATGCTCACGCTCAACGGCCTGTCGCCGCTGCTGGCCTGGGTGGTGCACAACCATCCCTTGACCGCCTGGGCCACGCTGCTGCTCACCGGTTTTGCGCTGGGCAACGCCATCCTCGGCACTTTTTTGCTGTGGCGCTTGCTGCGCGACGAACCGGCCGCGCCCGCGCGGGATTCCGGCACGCGGGACGACACCCTGGCTAGCTGACGGCCCCCGCGCCCTTGGCGATGTCGCGAGGCGTGGCCAGCGCGGCCGCCACGGCCAGCCGCAGCCCGTGCACGATCTCCTCCAGCGGCATGCTGGGCGCGCCCTGTTCGGGCAGGTAGGGCACATGGATAAAACCGCCGCGCGTGCGCTTGAAGCCGCGCTTGGTGGCCAGCACATGCATGAGCGCATAAAACACGTGATTGCAGACAAAGGTGCCGGCCGTCTGCGAGACCTCGGCCGCCACACCCGCCGCCTGCAGCGCCTGCAGCATGGCCTTGATGGGCAGGCTGCTGAAGTAGGCCGCCGGCCCGCCGGCCACCACCGGTGTGTCCACGGGCTGCGCGCCGGCGTTGTCGGGGATGCGCGCGTCGTTGACGTTGATGGCGATGCGTTCCAGCGAAATCGCGCCGCGCCCGCCGGCCTGGCCCACGCAGACGACCAGCGCCGGCTTGTGCAGCTGGAGCAGCCGCGTGAGTTCGTCCATCGATGCCTGGAACACGGTGGGCAGCTGCGCCGCCACCACGAGGTGGCCGGCGATGCGCTTGCCGTGCAGCGCCTTCACCGCCAGCCAGCTGGGGTTCAGGGGCTGGCTGCTGTGGCCGGTGTCGCCAAAGGGGTCAAAGCCGGTCAGCAGCACGCGGGGAAGGGAGGCGGTGGAGGTGGTGGAAGAGGAGGGGGCAGCCATGCCGCCATTGTGGGGGAGGGCGGCTTTTTGGCTACCATGGCCCAATGAACAACACCCCCTCGCACCCGGACATTGCCGCGCTGGTCACCGACCTGGCCCGCGCCCGCCTCGAAGCCCGGCCGCTGCCCTGGCCGGCTGCCGTGCCGGCCGATGTGCCGCTGGCCTATGCCACCGCGCTGGCCGTGCGCGCTGCACGCAGCGCCCAGGGCGATGCTCCGGTCGGCTACAAGGTCGGCTTTACCAACCGCACGATCTGGCCGCGTTATGGCGTCTACGGGCCCATCTGGGGCACGGTGTGGCGCAGCAGCCTGGTGCAGATCGACGCCGCCGCGCCCAATGAAGGCGTGCTCTCGCTCAAGGGCCTGTGCGAGCCGCGCATAGAGCCCGAGGTGGTGTTCGGCCTGCGCGAGGCGCCGCCGCCCGATTGCACGGCCGCGCAGCTGGTGGCGGCGATTGCCTGGGTGGCGCACGGCTATGAAATCGTGCACACCCATTTCCCGGGCTGGAAGTTCAGCGCCGCGCAGGCCGTGGCCGACGGCGGCCTGCACGGCCGGCTGCTGGTGGGCCATACGGTGGCGCTGCCCGCCGCAACGGAACCCGAGGCGCTGATGGAGGCGCTGGCCGGCCTGCGGCTCAAGCTCTATGCCGACGGTGTGCTCAAGGACCAGGGCGTGGGCGCCAATGTGCTGGACGGCCCGGTGCAGGCCTTGCTGCATTTTGTGCGCGAGCTGCGCGCCACACCGGGCGCGCCGGCTTTGCGGGCCGGCGACCTGATTACCACCGGCACGCTGACCGACGCCTGGCCGGTGCAGGCCGGGCAGCGCTGGCATACCGAGATAGAGGCGGCCGGGCCGCTGGCCGGCGCGCTCAAGGGGCTGGCGCTGCGCTTTGAGTAAGCGGCCCGCTATTTTTTGATCACGGCGCCGGTTTCGCTGTCGAACTTCACCACACGCACCTGGCCGTTCTGGCCCGGGAAATCGTCAAACACCGCGCGCACCAGGTAGGGCACGACCAGCGGCAGGTCGCCGCTGCCGCCTTCGTAAATAGCGCGCGATTCAAACACCGTGCGCGGCGGCTTGCCCGGTGGCGTGCCCTTGGTGTCGAGCAGGCGCAAGCGCAGGCTGTTGGTGTAAACCGTCACATTGACCGGCCGGTCGCCCACATAGCGCGGCCCGAAGGGGTCGGGCACCCAGCCGCCGCCGTAAAGGCGGCCCGCGGCGTCGCGGTAGGGTGGCAGGAACACCATGTTGTCCTGGTAGACCGGCTGCAGCCAGGTTTTTTCCTCGCTGCGGCTGCTGGCCGCCACGTCGACCTGCAGGCGGCCGGCCTGGCCTTCGGGCGCGCGCTTGAGGCCGCGTTTTTCGAGTTCGGCCTGCACATAACCTTCGTAAGTCGCCTGCTCCAGCTGCCGCGTGGTGTCCATGGGCGTGATGTAGCTGAAGGTGCTGCCCGCCGCGTCGGCGGGCCACTGGTTGAAACTGGTCACGCGGGTGGTGATGGGGCTGGCGCAGGCCGTGAGCAGCATGGCCAGCAGCAGCGCCAGGGCCAGGCGTGGCGAGCGGAACAACAGGAACAACACGGCGCCGGTGCTGCGCTGCGGGCCGGGGCCTGTGGGCGAGGAAAGGGCAAAAGTGTTCATAAGAAATGGATACACCGGGGTTCAATTTTGTTCCGCGGCGGGTGCGCCGCTCAAGTAAAGTCGGCGCATGCGCTGACACGCGCCCGGGGCATCGGGGCAGTGCCTGCACGGCGGACGCCAACAAGTATTGCACGGTAAGTGCATTGGACAAGGGGAAGATCATGAAATGGGAAGGCAATCGCGAATCCGACAACGTCGAAGACCGGCGTGATGACGGCGGCGGGGGTGGCGGAGGCTTCGGTTTTGGCGGACGCAGCATAGGCATTGGCACCATCGTGGTGGCCCTGGTCGGCGGCTGGATCTTCGGCATCAACCCGCTGACCATCCTGGGGCTGCTCAGCGGCGGCGGACCGCCCGCCCAGGTGCAGCAGCAGGGGCCGGCCCACAAGCCGCCGGCCGACGACCGCATGGCGAAGTTTGTCTCCACCGTGCTGGCCGACACCGAGGACGTCTGGACGGATGTTTTTGCCAAGGGCGGCGCCACCTACCAAAAACCCCGGCTGGTGCTGTTTCGCGGCGCCACGCCCACGGCCTGCGGCCAGGGGCAGGCGGCCATGGGGCCGTTTTATTGCCCGGGCGACCAGAAGGTCTACATTGACCTCGGTTTTTACGAAACCCTGCGCAGCCGCCTGGGCGCGCCCGGCGACTTCGCCCAGGCCTATGTGATCGCCCACGAGGTGGGCCACCATGTGCAGAACCTGCTGGGGATCAGCGCCAAGATGGAGCAGATGCGCGGCCGCGTCAGCAAGGTGGAATACAACGCGCTCAGCGTGCGGCTGGAGCTGCAGGCCGACTGTTTTGCCGGGGTCTGGGCGCACAACGCGCAGAACGCCCGCCAGATCCTGGAGCAGGGCGACGTCGAGGAGGCCATGAACGCGGCCGCCAAAATCGGCGACGACGCCCTGCAGCGCGCCGGCGGCGGCGCGGTGGTGCCCGAAAGCTTCACCCACGGCACCAGCGCCCAGCGCCAGCGCTGGTTTGATACCGGCTTTAAAACCGGCAGCGTCAAGGCCTGCGACACCTTTAGCGCCCGGAATTTATAGCCTGTCTGGCCGGATTCATTGACTGGCGGGGATTGAAAGCTATAAGATTGATAGCAATATGCGACCGGAGGCAGCCCAGGCGCCGGACCCCCCGGCAAGCCCTGAAACCCCAAATCGCCGGCAAAACCAGCCAATGGGCCCAAAGTGCGACAATACGGGGCTGAGGAAGCCCTGCACAAGCCCTGCCGCGCGGTCGAGATCGCGCGGACCCGGGCGGTCTGCGGTGTTACCTTTCCCGCCAACGGCTGTGCTGTTGGCCGCACGCGCGCCCAGGCAACCCCATCCCCCGATACGCGCGCTACCACCGACAGAGATACCCGCAAGCGTTAAGCAGAGCTTTCTTATGACATCCTCTTTTTCGAATCTTTCGCTGGCCGAACCGCTGGCCCGCGCCGTCGCCGAAATGGGCTACGAAACCATGACCCCCATCCAGGAGCAGGCCATTCCGGTCGTCCTGCAGGGCAAGGACGTCATGGGCGCCGCGCAGACCGGCACCGGCAAGACCGCCGCTTTTTCGCTGCCGCTGCTGCAGCGCATGATGAAACACGAAAACCCCTCGACCTCGCCCGCGCGCCACCCGGTGCGCGCGCTGGTGCTGCTGCCCACGCGCGAACTCGCGGTGCAGGTGGCCCAGCAGGTCGAGCTGTATGCCAAGTACACCAACCTGCGCAGCACCGTGGTGTTCGGCGGCATGGACATGAAGCCGCAGACGGCCGAGCTCAAAAAAGGCGTGGAAGTGCTGGTGGCCACCCCGGGCCGCCTGCTGGACCACATCGAAGCCAAGAACGCGGTGCTCAACCAGGTCGAGTACGTGGTGCTGGACGAAGCCGACCGCATGCTGGACATCGGCTTCCTGCCCGACCTGCAGCGCATCCTGAGCTACCTGCCCAAGCAGCGCATCACCTTGCTGTTCTCGGCCACCTTCTCGCCCGAAATCAAGCGCCTGGCCTCCAGCTACCTGCAGGACCCGGTCACCATCGAGGTGGCGCGCTCCAATGCCACGGCCTCCACCGTCGAGCAGCATTTCTACAGCGTGGGCGCCGACGACAAGCGCCGCGCACTGCACCAGATCCTCAAAGAGCGCGGCATGAAGCAGGCCTTTGTGTTCGTCAACAGCAAGCTGGGCTGCGCGCGCCTGGCCCGTTCGCTGGAGCGCGAGGGCCTGAAGACCGCCGCGCTGCACGGCGACAAAAGCCAGGACGAGCGCCTCAAGGCCCTGGAAGCCTTCAAGAAGGGTGAAGTCGACCTGCTGGTCTGCACCGACGTGGCCGCTCGCGGCCTGGACATCAAGGACGTGCCGGCGGTGTTCAACTTCGACGTGCCCTTCAACGCCGAAGACTATGTGCACCGCATAGGCCGCACCGGCCGCGCCGGCGCCTCGGGCCTGGCCGTGAGTTTTGTGGCCAGCAGCGACAACCGCCTGGTGGCCGACATCGAGAAGCTGATCAAGACCAAGATCGAGCTGGAACCCCTCGAGTTCGAGGAAGACCGCCCGCGCATCAAGGAGCAGGGCCGCATCAACGACGGCCGTCGCATGTACCGCGAAGGCGAGGACGGCGCCAGCCCGCGCGAGGCACGCCAGCCGCGCGAGCGCCGCGAATACACGCCGCACCGCCAGGCGGCCGCGCCGCGCGACCCCTTCTTCGACCAGCCCTATGAGCCGACGGTCGCGCCCGACGCCCAGCCCGCCTGGGAAGCCGCCGCCAAGGCCGCCCCCGCGCGCAGCGGCGTGTCGGCCAATATCAAGCCCAAGAAAAAAGTCGCGGCGCTGTTCAAGACCCAGCCCACGGTCTGAACCGCGGCCTGAAAGCCGCCCCGCCGTCGGTCCAAGCCTACGGCCGCTAGAGGGGCTGTCCGGTGCGGGCCGCGCGGCCCGCCTTTTACGCTGTCCCCATGATGGCGAATTCCGACCCCGACCTGAAGCCCCCTCCGCCGGCGGCTTCGGGGTTTGCCGCGCTCTCCCCCCAGGCCCTGAAAATCTTCCGCCCCTTGTGGCGCGCCGTCGACCACTGGATTGACGCCGGCGGCATGCGCATGAGCGCGGCCATGTCTTTTTACGGCATCCTGAGCCTGGCGCCGCTGCTGGTCCTGCTGGTCGCCGTGCTGGGCTGGTGGCTGGACCGTGCCTATCTCGAAACCAGCCTGGTCGACCAGATCCGCAGCGTCATAGGGGCGCAGGGCGCCCAGGTGGTGCAGCAGGCGCTGTCCAGCGCCCAGGCGCCTTCGGAAGGCATCACGGCTTCGCTGTTTGCCTTTGCGCTGCTCCTGTCGGGGGCGACGGGCGTGTTCGCGGAGTTGCAGGATGCGTTTGAGCGCCTGTGGCGGCAAGGCAGCGGCGAAGTGCCGCAGCAGAAGTGGTGGCACGGCGCTTCCGTGCGCCTGCGCGGGGTGGCCTACATCCTGGCGTTCGGTTTCCTGCTGCTGGTCTCGCTGGCGATTTCGACCTTTTTAAGCCTGCTGTCGGGCTGGGCGGGCAGCTACCTGCCGGTCGAAAAACTCGCCTGGGTGCTCAACGAACTCGTGTCTTTCGGTTTTTGTGTCGCACTGTTTGTGGCCCTCATGAAAATGAGTGTCGGCCCCAAACCCGCTTTACGCTATCTGGTGATGGGGTCAGCCGCGGGGGCCATCCTCTTTGCGGTCGGCAAGCACCTGATGGCCTTTTATCTCTCCACCGCCGCCGTGGTCTCGGCCTATGGCGCGGCCGGCTCGCTGGTGGTGATATTGATGTGGATCTACTTTTCTTCGGCCGTGCTGCTGCTGTCCGCCAGCGTGGCGCGCGCCTGGGCCGACGAGGCCGGCCGGGGCCGGACCGCCTCAGCCTGATTTACCGGCCTTGCCGGGTTTTTGCGCCTGTTCGCAGGGCACGGCGATCAGTTCAAACGTTCCGGCTTCCACTCCCAGTTTGGCTGCCGTGAGGCAACCGCCCCATACGCAGCCGGTGTCCAGCGGCAAGGTGTTGTTGCGCAGGCGCGGTGCGGCGCCGTCCTTGGCCAGGGTGGACCAATGGCCGAAGGCCAGCGGCGTGCCGGCGGTCTTGCGCCCGGGCACCTCAAACCACGGCAGGTAGCCGGCGGGCGCGCCATCGGCGCCTTCGGTGCTGGCGAACTCCATCACGCCTTCGGGCGTGCAAAAGCGCAGGCGCGTGAGTGCGTTCACCACCACGCGCAGCCGGTCGGCGCCCTGCAGGTTGTCGCTCCAGCGCTCCGGCGTGTTGCCGTACATGGCGCCGAAAAAATCCTTGAGCTCGCTGCCGCGCAGCACCTGCTCCACCTCGGCCGCCAGCGCCAGGGTTTGCGCCACCGTCCACTGCGGCAGCACGCCCGCGTGCACCATCAGCCAGCCGTGGCGCTGCAGCGCCATGGCGCGGTGCCGCAGCCAGTCCAGCAGCGCATCGGCGTCGCCGGCCTGCAGGATCTCCTGCATGGTGTCGTGGCGGCCCGGCTTGCGCGCGCCCTGCCACAGCGCGAGCAAATGCAGGTCGTGGTTGCCCAGCAGGCACTGCGCGGCGTCGCCCAGGGCGGCCAGGCGGCGCAGCACCTTGAGCGACTCGGGGCCGCGGTTGACCAGGTCGCCGAGGATATAGAGGGTGTCGCGGCTGGGTGAAAAATCCAGCTTCTCGAGCAGCCGCCCCAGGGGGGCGTCGCAACCCTGCAGGTCGCCGATACAGTACATTGACATGTGTTTATTTTGCGCCAGGCCTCATGGACTTTTTGCTGATTGCTTTTTTGACGCTTCTCAACGGCGTTTTTGCCATGTCGGAAATGGCCCTCGCTTCCAGCCGCAAGGCCAGGCTCACGGCCATGGGGGAGTCCGGTGACAAGGGGGCGCAGTCCGCGCTGGGCCTGCTGGACAACCCCACGCAGTTTCTCTCCTCGGTGCAGGTGGGCATCACCTCCATAGGCATGCTCAACGGCATCATCGGCGAGGCGGCCTTCAGTGACGGCCTGGCGGCCTGGATACAGACTTTCGGCGCGCCGCAGCGCGCCTCCCAGATCACCGCCACCGCGCTGGTGGTGACCGTCATCACCTTCATCACCATTGTGTTCGGCGAACTGGTGCCCAAGCGCATAGGCCAGCTTTATCCGGAAACCGTCGCGCGCCTGGTGTCGCGGCCCATGATGTGGGTGGCCACGGGCTTCAAGCCCTTTGTCCGGCTGCTGTCCATCAGCACGCTGGCGGTGCTCAAGCTGCTGCGCATCGACAACACCGCCGGCCGCGCCGTGACCGAGGAGGAAATCGCCGCCAGCCTGGAAGAGGGCGTGGACGCCGGCCTGATCGAGGAGCACGAGCACCAGATGGTGCAGAACGTGTTCCTGCTCGACGACCGGCTGCTGACCTCGCTGATGCTGCCGCGCTCCGACATCGAGTGGCTGGACGCCTCCGACACCGTGGCCCAGGCCATCGCCAAGGCCGGCGCCACCGGCCATTCCTGGTACCCGGTGTGCCGCGGCAGCCTGGACGACGTGGTGGGTGTGGTCAACGTGGCCAAGCTGCTCGCGCTGCGCGGCCAGATCCAGCCCGCCGCCTCTTCCGGCCTCGGCCAGGAACAAGGCCCGGGCGCCGTGCCCTCGGTGGCCGACCGCATAGGCGCTTACGCGGTGCCGGCGGTCTTTGTGCCGGAAACCCTGACCGGCATGGAACTGCTGGAGCAGTTCCGCGCGCGATCCACCCGCATGGTGTTTGTGGTCGACGAATACGGCGTGGTGCAGGGCCTGATGACGCCCATGGACATGCTGGAAGCCATCACCGGCGAGCTGCAGCCCGGCGCCCAGGTGGACGCCTGGGCCACCGAACGCGAGGACGGCAGCTGGCTGATCGACGGCGTCATGCCCGTGGCCGAACTCAAGGCCAGGCTGGACATCAAGGAACTGCCCGAAGAGGGCAAGGGCCGCTACAACACGGTGGCCGGCTTGCTGCAAAGCGTCTCGGGCCGGCTGCTCAAGACCGCCGAGATCGTCGAATGCGCGGGCTGGCGCTTCGAAGTGCTGGACCTGGACGGCAAGCGCATCGACAAGGTGCTGGCCAGCTTGCTGCCGGAAGCCGACTCGCCTGAGTTGTAATCCTTCGTTTCAAATGCTGTTGCGGCTTCGCTGCTTTTAGGCGCTGTTGCGTGACATAAGTCACTACTTACCGCAGACTGACGAGGGGTGAGACGCCGCAACAACACCCAGGTACGTAAATGGTTGTAACTTCAAGGGTGCTGTGTTTAAACTGAAAAAAAGTTAAGGCACACATGTTTGATGTTTTTGTGTTGGCACTGACGGMGACGGCAGTGTCAGGGATGGCAACAGGGGCGGCTTGCCACCACGGCTGGCTGGCGCGCGCCGCCCGCAAAAAAAGACGTATTCCCGCGCAGTGGCACCTTCAGCCCAGGCCTTTGCTGCTCGATGCCGAACAGGAAGTCTGGCACTGGCTGCAACGCGCGTTTTTCGACCACCATGTGGTGGTCAAGGTCCCGGTCATCCGTTTTGTCTCGCCGCGCAACGAGGCCGAAGGCCAGCGCTCCTTCGAGCTGCTCAAAAACGTCTATTGCAGCTTCACGGTCTGCGCCGCCGATGGCACCGTCATCGGTTGCCTGGACGTGCCCGGCCCGCATGGCCTGAGGGCCAGCAGCCGCGACCTCAAGCGAAAACTCTTTGCCGAATGCGGCATCGCCTATGCCGTGGTGCGCGCCGGCAACCTTCCCACGCTGGAAGACGTGCGCGCCGCCTTCCTCGGTGAAATCGATTTGTCCGACGACGAAGCGCCGTCCTCGCCGGCCGTGCTCGGCGAGCCGCCCATGGCCTTGCCGCTGGAGGCCGAGGCCGACGCCCTGGCCACTGTGCCCGACACCATGCGCGCGGCCGACGGCGGCGCCCTGGTCGCCGAAGTGCCGCCCGCGGAACAGGCGCAGCAGCGGAACCCCGCGGCGAACCAGGTGGATCTGGCCGCCATAGCCGCGGCCCGCAGCAGCCTGCGCGCCAAGCTGGAGCGCAACCGCAAGATACGTTTTACCAACTTCGACCCGCTGAGCACCGGCTCCGGCATTGTTCACGACAACGTCGATCACCAGTTTGCGGTGGCCTGGGAAGACTCCTTCATCACGCCCGAGGACGCCCCGCCGCCTGCCGGCGCCTGAGCAACCCGGGTGGGTCCGGCGCTCCCGCTCAGTTCGCCTTGGCGGTCTCAAACAGCGTTTTCATCTCCGCCGGCATGGCCGTGAACAGCGGCTTGCCGCCGGGCTTGGCCGGCTTTAAAAACCACTGCTCGTACCAGCCCTGGGCGGCGCCGCTGCGCATGGACTCCTTGATGGAGGCATTGACCAGCGCGCCCATGGCGGCATCGCCCTTGCGGTAGCCAATGGCGATGGTCTCCACCGACAGGCGCTCCGGCAGTATGGTGTAGTTGCCCGCGTCGGGCAGGCTCGCAAGCTGGGCCGCCAGCATCACGCCGTCGCGCGCATAACCGGCCGCCCAGCCCAGCTGCAGCTGCCCCAGCGCAGCGTCGGGGTTCACGGCCTTGGCGTGTTGCCAGCTCAGCGAATGCGATTGCGCATAGCGGTCAAGGGCCGGCACGACGGTGCTGCCGTCTATGCCCACAATGCTTTTGCCCTTGAGCTGCTCCAGCGTGCTGATCATGTCCTTGTTGCGCACGGCGACCTGGATGGCATCGACAAAAATCGGCGTCGAAAAATCCATGCGCGCGCGGCGCTCGGGCGTGTCGGTCACGTTCTCGCACAGCAGGTCCACGCTGCCCTCGGCCAGCAGGCGCACGCGCACGTCCACTTCGGTCGCGATGTAGCGCACCGGCAGGTTTTTGTTGCCGGCGGCCTGGCGCAGGCTCTCAATCATGGGCTTGCAGAAATCAATGCTGTAGCCCATGGGCTTTTCCGGCGTCTGGTGAAACGAGAAAGGCGCCGCAAGTGAGCGGTAGCCCACATTGATCTGGCCGCGGCTCTTGATTTTTTCCAGCGTCGCCTGGGCGGATGCCCCTTGCGGCAGGGCGACGGCCAGCAGGGCCACGGCGGCGGGCAACAGCGCTTGAAATGGTGTCTTCATCAGAACCTCCCGTTGTTCGGTCCCATTCTTAGGCAAAGGCCCTGAATACGCAACGCTGCCAGGGCAGGGCTTCCCCGGGTACGACCAAGGTACTCATTGTTCGCCGCCGCTGCGTGATGGCGTCAAAAAGCCCCTGGTTCGCAAGAACAGGGGCTTTCCAGGGGGCCGCGAAGATAGACCGGGCTCCAGCCTTGCCGGGCGCGGTATCCGGGGTTTAGCGCACGATGCAATCCACTGCGGGCCTGGCACCGGTCGACGAGCCGGTGGGCGAGGTCGGCTGGTTGAACGCCGGCGGCAGCGTGAATGGGAGCCCCGGGTTTTTCGGCACCATGGCAGGCACCTGCATAGGCGAGGCGGTGTAGCCAAACTGGCCGGCCGCGAAATTCGTGGTGCCGGCCGGGTTGGTGACCTTGATCAAACCGTCCAGCACGGCCACATACAGCCCCGGCGCGCGCGCGCCGGTGGGCGAGGGTATGGCCGGAGTGTTCTGCGCCAGGGCCGCGGTGGAGGCCAGCGCGGCCAGCAAGGCCAGCGAGATCGACGTGAATTTTTTCATGGGGTTTCCTGCGATGTGGGTTGTCGAAGAAGTTGCTCGGGCGGCCTTATAGCTACCTGAGCGAAACCTCCATGCTGGCGCTGCCCTGCAGATTGCCCGCAGGCGTGGTGATCACGGTGGCGTCCTGGCTGCGTTTGCCCAATGCGCCGGCCGTGCTGCTGAAGCCGCCTTGCGCCAGTTCCAGCTCCACCTTGTCGAGTTCGGGCTTGCCCGCGTCGTAGCGGTAGCGCGTCAGCACCAGCAGGGACTCGGGCTGCAGCACCATGGCCGCGCCATCCACAAACTCCAGGCGGCCGAAGGTATTGCGCCCGGTGCTGATGGTGTCGCCCTGGCGCAGCGGCGAGTTCTCGGCCAGCACCCGGCTGCGGCCCTCGGCGCTTTTGGCCACCATCAGGCCCGAGACCTTGGTGACGGTGCCCACCACCTGGGCCTGCGCCAGCGGGGCCAGCGCCAGCAGGGCCAGTGCCAATGCGGGGAGCAGGCGGGTGAAAAAAGTTGGCTGCTTCATGTCATGCGCCTTTAATTGCAATACATTTTTTTGGACGGCTCGTTTTTGGCGACGGTCGTTTTGACTTCCGTCGACTTGTCGTCCTTTTTGTCGGGAGCCAGCTTGTCCTTGTCCTCTTGTGTTCCCGCGCTGCCGGCCGCCGGGATGGAGACCGGCATGGAGGCGACCTGCTCGGGGGTGGATTCGCTTGGCGGCGGGGTAAAGAACAACGCTGCGCCGGTAGCGAGCGGTCTGACGCTGGAGTCCAAGGCCGTGGTGACGGCCGTGGTGGCGGGCTGCACCGCGACCGCGACGGGGATGGCGGCCGACAGCACCTGGCAGAGCGCTGAACCCGGCGCAATCGCGCAGATGTTCGCCGACGAAGCGGTTGCCGTGATGCGGGCAACGGTAGTGCCTGTTCCGGGGTAGCTAAGGGCCAGGCTTGCCGTGCCGTTGCCGGAGGTGATGTTGGGTGCGTCGACCGTACTGAAACTGCCGCTGCCCGAACCCGTTGCCGTCAGAAAGTTGTAGGTCGAATCGGCAGGCGGCACAAAGCCGTTGAGCCCGCGGACATTGAGCCTGCCGTTCAGGCTGGCGGTGTTGCTGATGGCGAGCCTGTCAAAGCTGTCGGTGCCCGCCAGTCTGATGTTCAGCACCCCGGTGCTGCCCTGCGTGTACTTGCCCTGGACAAACAGCGTGCCGGCGGACCCTGCGCTGCCCGGTGACACGGTGCCGTTGTTCAGCAGCGTCCCGGTGCCGCCCAGCGCCAGGGTGCCGGTACCGGCCAGCGTGCCGCCGGCCTGCACATTGACGCCCGAGGCGTTGATGGCCGAGCCGCCCGCCAGCGTTGTCGTGCCGCCCGCGATATTGAGTGTGCCGTTGCCAATGCCCCCGCTTTGCGACACGGTGAGCGCGCCGCCGTTCAAGGCCAGGTCGGCATTGAGCTGCACCGCGTGGTTGTCGGCCGGGTAGTTGTTCAGGTAGTTGCTGTTCAGGTTCAGGGCCAGCTTGTTCGAGCTGCTGGTGATGGGCGCGTTGATGATGATGTTGTTGTTGGCGTTCAGCGTCAAAGCCGCATCGCCCCCGGCGCTCTTGGTGATGGCGGCCGACACCGTGATGTCGCCGTGCACCATGTCCAGGGCGGGGTTGCCCGTGCCCGTGGTGATGCTCACATTCGTGCCGGCATCGAGCTGGGCAACAATCGTCGCCGCGTTGATATGGGCGCCGGTCTCATTGGATGTGATGGCATTGGTGCCCACAACGCCGCCGTCCGGCCCGGCGGCCACGATCTCGATGCTGAAGGGGTCTATATGCCACTCGCCACCCTGGCCGACCGTCGGCACGTTCACCACGTCGAGTGAACGATGGCCCGAGGTATCCACATAACCGCCGCGGCCAGCACTGCCCGTGGCCGACACCTGGCCGTCTATCGATGCCGCGTTCTCGGCGATCAGCACCACATTGCCGCCCGTCGTGCCGTTGGCACTGATGCTGGAGGTCGCAGAGGTCCTGACATCGCCCGAGGCGCGCAGGAAAATCCGGCCTCCCTCGCGCACCGCGCTGGAGGCACTGATCGTACCGCTGTTGCTCACCAGGCCCGCGGCCAGGCCTATGCGCCCGGCTTCGGCCGTGATCTGTCCCAGGTTTCTGGCTTCGCCCGGCGTGCCGGTGATGGCAATGCTGACGCCCGGCGTCGCCGTGTCCACCAGCTGCACGGTTTGCCCTGCCGCCAGCAGTACCTCGCCCTGGGGCGCATTCAGGCTGCCGGTGTTGGCGACATTGGCGCCCACCAGGTAAATGCTGCCGCCGCTGGCCGCGTTGATGGTGCCGGCGTTGCGCACATCGCCCGGCGTGCCCGTGCCCTTGAAGTTCATGCGGCCGGCCAGGAAATCGCTGTCGCTCACATTCAGCGAACTGGCGATGAAACGCGCCACGTCAATGCGCGCGCCCGGGCCCACCATGATGCCGGCCTGGTTGATCAGCCACAGGGCGCCGTCGGCCCGGATTCCGCCAAGAATCTGGGAAGGGTCGCCGCCGTTGACCCTGGCCAGCAGGGCTGCCGAGCTGTTCAGCTGGCGGAGGTCGACCAGCGCGGCCGAGCCCACATTGAAGCTCGAAAAATTGGCGATGGCCTGCTGGCTGGTCTGGTTGATGGTCAGCGTGTTGCCGCTCTGCGCGAAGCTCGCGCTGCCGGACGTGACGTTCCAGCCCGTGGGCAGGGCATTGGCCGGCAAGCCCTGGGCAAAAGCCTGCGTGGCGCTGGCCAGCAACAGGGCGCTGGCCAGCAGCGAGAGGCGAAGGGGGCCGGAATGCAAGTGCGTGGACATGGGCATGGTGGTCTACCTTGTGTTCTTCTTCAGAACGCCAGCGAGGCGCTCAGGTGGGCATTCCAGTCGCCCCGTTTTTCCGTGAGGGAGCTGCCCGCGTTGTTCACGCGCGCCAGGTCCACGTTCAGGCTGAAATCGCGGCTCATCACATAACGCAGGCCGGCGCCCATGCTGGACACCGTGACGCTGCCGGGCAGGCCGCTGCTGCCCACCTTGTTGTTGCTGCCATGGCCCGCGTCAATGAAAAACACCCCGCGCAGCTGGCCCGGCAGCCCGACACGGCCGGAGAGCTCCGGCGTATAGAGCTCGGCATTGGCCACGATGCCGCTGTCGGCCGTCACCGCCCGCTCCTGGAAGCCGCGCACCGTCGTCGATCCGGCCAGGCCGAACTGCTCGCCCGCGAGCAGCGGCGTGTCGGTGTACTGTGCGCTGCCGGCCAGGCGAAGCTGCCAGCCGCTGGCCAAAGACTTGAACAGCGAGGCGCTCGCGCGCGCGGCCATGAAATCGTCACGCGTGCTGCGGTTGCCCGGCGTCAGGTAAGAGTAGCGGTCCGTGCGGCCGTCGATATTCGTGTAGCGCTCGCCGCTGGGAATGTTGCGCGACAGGCCCACGCTATAGCCCGACACCTGGTCGGCGCCCTCGCTCTGGCTGCTATAGGTGATGCTCAGCGGCGTGGTCTTGTAGGGCACGCAGGAGGCAATCGGCGGCGTGGGCGGCGCGATGCTGACCGTGACGCCGCCGACTTCGCAGCGCGAGTCGATGAATTTGTGGTCCAGGCCCAGCACCAGCTTGGAAGTGCTTTCGCCGCTGCGGCCGAGGAAGTGGTTCCAGCGCAAGCCGTACACGTCGCCCTTGCCCGTAAAGCCCAGCAGGCCGCCCAGCACCGGCGAGCTGGCGGGCGAATTGACGCTCGACTTGCCGTAAATAAAGTCGACGCTGTCGCCATAGGCATACAGCGGGACGCGGTAGCCCACCGAATACACATTCAGGTTCACGCCCGAAGGGCTGTCGGGCGAGGTGGTGTAGGCCAGCGTGCCCACATGGTCGCGGTTAAAAAGGTTGGCATGCTGCACGGCCACGCCGGTGCGCCAGCGCCCGCTGGAGGGCGAGCCCGTGTTGTCCAGCGTGGTGATGAAGCGCAGCGGCTTGTGGTCGTCGACCAGCACCTTGGCGTCTATGGTGCCCGGCTTCTCGCCCTCGGCCAAGGTCACGCCGACCTGCTTGGCCGGGCTTTCATTGGCCAGTTGTATCGATTCCGAAATTGCGCCCAGGCTGGGCGAACGGCCCACCTGCAGCCGCACCAGGCTCGCGCGGATATTGGCTTCGTCGAAATGCTGGTTGCCGGTCACGGTGATCGAGGAAATCACGGTCTCCCGCACCAGCAGCTTCACCGCGCCACCGGCCAGTTCCTGCTCGGGCACCGAGACCAGCACCGTGCTGTAGCCGGCCTTGCGATAAGCCTGCTGCAAGGCCTCGACTGCAAGCTGGATATCGGCAAAACCGCGCTGCGGGCCGGCGAGAGGGCCCACCAGGCGATCCACTTCCGCCGCGGGCAGCAGGGTGTTGCCCTCCACCTGGAAACGCGTGATCTCAAAACGCTCATCGGCGGCGAGTGCGGTGGTGGCAGCGGCCATCGCCAGCATGCCGGTGAGGCCGCAACGGGCCAGGTAAGTGATCAAGCGACTCATTTGTTCCTATCCACGGGGACCAGTGGGCTGAACAAATGGACTTGGAAAATGGAGCTCTCAAAGGGCTGTGTTCAGGGCTTGGTTGATCGTAACAGGACGTAAGTGAAAGGCATGCTTTCAGCCGGCTAATTTACGCAGTGAACTCGGTTTTGTTGTCATCTCACCGCAGTTTCGCGAGGAGCGAATGGGCCAGAAAGGAATAAAAAAGGCCCCTGTTCCTTGCAAAACAAGGGCCTCAATTGATGCCGGAGAGATGAATCGAACAGGCCAAACGGATGGCATACCTGGAGGTATTGATTGGCGGCCGAGCAGTTGAGTCCGATGCACACCAAGCATTGGTCGGCGCTGGAGCGATACTCAAACGCCTTAGACACCACGCTGTCGTGGCGCCATTTCGTTTACACACACCTATGCTTGAAAAAATTCTGCATGACTCCCGAGTTCAGAAGGCAACTCATGGCTTGTCGCTTGCGACGTTGAGGTCCGGTAAGATTGCTTCGACTTATGCCGTTGGGATTCGGGGCGCCCACGACGGCGCCGCAGTGAACAGCCGCACCGTTTTCGAAGCCGCATCGCTCACGAAGCCAGTGGTTTCCTTTATTGCCCTTCAGCTTGCGGAGGAAGGGTTGCTCGATCTTGACCGACCGCTTCATGCGATCTGTGGAAGCTTTGTGGCAGACGATGAACGAGCTAAGGCAATTACCGCTCTGCATGTGCTTACCCACTCAAGCGGGCTTCCTAACATCGCAGGAGCAGGCACACCGCTGAAGACCTACTTCGCGCCTGGCGAGCGGTTCAACTATGGCAGCAGCGCTTTTGGCTGGCTGCAACAAGCGATCGAACGATTGACGGATAGTCCTTTGGAGGAGGTCGCCTGCACCCGGGTCTTCAAGGCATTCGGAATGACTGACTCTAGTTTGAATTGGCAGGACCGGTTCGAGTCCAACCATGCGCAAGGACGAGAAATAAATGGACAAGCTGTCTCCAAGCGGCGTCCAGTCAAAGCGGCAGCCTCATGGTCGCTTTTGACGACCGCGACGGATTACGCGCATTTCGTGCAGGCGGTGCTTCGTGGAACCGGCCTGTCATCGACGATGCATACGCGGTGGTTTACACCAATGATCGCAGCAAGAGAGGGTGTCGACGACGTCTTGAATTCAGATGCTGCAGAGGAAAAAGACGTAGCTTGGGGACTCGGTTGGGGCCTGGAGCCGTCGCAAGGCTGCTTCTTCCATTGGGGACATAATCCGGGCTTTCGTGCATTCGTGATGGGCAACCTCGAAACGAAAGACGCGGTGGTGTGGTTCGCCAACTCAGCAAGCGGTTTGCGATTGGCCCGACATGTTCTCCCGGAAGTTCTGCCGGGTCGGCATCGTTCTTTAGATTGGCTGCAGATCGGCAAGACATTCGACGAGTGAAAGCGCGCAGGTGGCTGTGGTTGTCGCGTCTTCGCAGAGCGTCCTTTCTTTGCCGGGGCTGCGGGCGCGTCAGCAACTATGCTGAAGCGCGAAGCTCCGCTCGTCGTTAGCAATCATGAGTGGAGCCAAGTCCCAAAAGCAGTCGGAAAAGAAAAAGCCTCCACAAGGGAGGCTTTTTAATGCGGAAAGCCGACCGTCACCAGAAGTGACCTCAGCAATCACCGTAAGTGACCACTATCGCTATTTCCCGCTGAATTGGTGCCGGAGAGATGAATCGAACACCCGACCTTCTCATTACGAATGAGCTGCTCTACCGACTGAGCTACACCGGCTTAATTTGAAATACAGCCCGAGATTATAGCCCGGAGTGGTAGGAGGTCACCCGTTCGACCTCATTTTTGGAGCCCAGCATCACGCTGACCCGTTCATGTAGCTTGGTTGGCTGCAAATCGAGGATGCGCTGTTTGCCGTTGGTGGAGGCGCCGCCGGCCTGTTCTATGAGCCAGCTCATGGGGTTGGCTTCGTACATCAGGCGCAGTTTGCCGGCCTTTTCGGGCTCGCGTTTGTCCCAGGGGTACATAAAGACGCCGCCGCGGGTCAGGATGCGGTGCACGTCGGCCACCATGGAGGCGATCCAGCGCATATTGAAGTCCTTGCCGCGCGGGCCGTCCTTGCCTTGCAGGCATTCGTCGATGTAGCGTTTCACCGGCGCGTCCCAGTGCCGCATGTTGCTCATGTTGATGGCGAATTCTTTGGTGTCCTCGGGAATCCTGACGTTTTCCTCAGTCAGCACAAAAGAGCCCTGCTCGCGGTCCAGCGTGAACATGGCCACGCCGTCGCCGACCGTCAGCACCAGGGTGGTCTGCGGGCCGTAGATGCAGTAACCGGCCGCGACCTGCTTGTTGCCGGCCTGCAGAAAGTCTTTTTCCTCGACGCCGGCATGGCCTTCAGGCTTTTTGAGCACGCTGAAGATGGTGCCTATGCTGACGTTGACGTCGATGTTGCTGGAGCCGTCCAGGGGATCGAACAGCAGCAGGTATTCGCCCTGCGGGTAGCGGTTGGGCACCACGTAGATGCTGTCCATCTCTTCCGAGGCCATGGCCGCCAGGTGGCCGCCCCATTCGTTGGCTTCGATCAGCACCTCGTTGGCGATGATGTCGAGCTTTTTCTGGACTTCGCCTTGCACGTTTTCGCTGGAGGCCGTGCCCAGCACACCGCCCAGCGCGCCTTTGTTGACGGCCTGACTGATGCTTTTGCAGGCGCGCGCCACCACTTCGAGCAGCAGCCGCAGCTGCGACGGGATGTGGCCGTCCATGCGCTGCTGCTCCACCAGGTAGCGGGTCAGGGAGATTTTTTGGGACATGGGGGGCTCCGTTCGGTTAAGGGGTGGTTTGTTGGGCGGCGCAGGGTTGGGCGGGGCGCCTAGCCGGGCTCGCCTTGCTGTTCGCGTTCTTCAAATTCGGCGAGCGTGGCCAGGGCGCCCTCCAGCAGGTCCTCGTCGTCCTTCGCGCGGGCAATGTCCACGCGTTGCTGGAAGAGGGCGCGCGCCTCGGCCGGCTGGTCCGTTTCGTGCGCCAGCACGCCGAGCTGGAACAAGGTGTCCAGCACGATGTCGGTGTCCTGCAAGGCTTGGCCCAGCGCCAGGCGCTGTTGCAGCCAGGCCTGTGCCTGCGCATGCTCGCCCAGCTCATAGGCATTTTGCGCCAGGTTGTTGATGAGGCCCGAGAGGCGCTCGTCCGTGGCGGAGCCGAAGGCACTTTGTGCATCGGCCAGCAGTTGCCGGTTGTGCGCCAGCGCCTCGGCGAAGCGGCCGGCCTCGTGCAGGGCGTAGCCTATCTCTTCACGAATGCCCAGCTTCTGGTCGGTGTTCAGCGTGGCCCCTTCGTGTGCGGCCCAGTGGGCCGATTGCTGAAGGTGTTCGACGGCGGTGTCGTAGTCCTCGGCCTCCAGGGCCGACTCGCCGAGGGCGTAGTGCTGTTCGTAGCGCTCGGTGGGCGTGAGGCCGCCTCTGGCCGCGCGTAGGGCCAGGGCCCGCAGGCCCAGGGGCAGGCCCTCGGTATGCAGCTGGCGTTTGCGGAACACCACGAACTGCAGCCACAGCCAATCAGCCAGCTCGGCGGAGTCGGCGCCCACGGCCTCGGCCAGGGGCTCCAGCGCGGCCAGGTCGGCCGACATGCGCGAGCCGCTGAACATGCCGCCGGCGTCGTACACCGTGTCGCGCAGCGGGTTGAACTTCTTCGCAAACCGCTGTGCGGGGGTACCGAATGTGAAGAGCGCCATGGCGGGTGCCGTCGGTGTTCAGTCGGCCAGTGCGCGAGAGACCACTTCGTGCGTGTCCTTGCTCAAGTCGGTCTTGGCCGCGACGCGGGCAATCGCCTCGCGTGCCGCGCTGCGGTAGGGCTCGGCCAGCTTGCTCCAGCGGTCCAGGGCGCGTGCCAGGCGGGCGGCGACCTGCGGGTTGATGGCGTCGAGTTCCATCACGCGCTCGCTCCAGAACACATAACCGGCGGCGTCCGCGCGGTGGAAGCCGGCCGGGTTGCCCTGGCAGTAGGTGCTGACCACGCTGCGCGCGCGGTTGGGGTTGCGCAGGCTGAAGTCGGCATGCTTCATGAGCTGCTTGACGGCCGGCAGCACATTGCCGCCGCGATCCGGCGCGCCGGCTTGCAGGCCGAACCATTTGTCGATGACCAGGGCTTCGTCCTTGAACATGGCGTGGAACAGCGGCAGTGCCTCGCCGGCCAGGGCATGGCCGCTGGAGACCAGCGCGGCCAGCGCGTTGAAGCGGTCGGTCATGTTGCCGGCGTCCTTGAAGCGCTGCAGGGTCTTGCGCGGCCAGTCGGTATCGCCGGTGCTTTGCGCCGCCAGGCACAGATAGGTCAATGCCATGCCCGCGAGCGCGCGGCGGCCGCTGGAGACGGGGTCGGGTGTGTAGGCGCCGGTGTCGTGGTTGGCGTCGTAGACGGCCTCCCAGTCGGCCGCCAGGGCCGTGGCCAGCTGCAGGCGCATGGCTTCACGCACCGCGTGGATGCGCTGCGGGTCCACCACCTCGAGCTGCTCGGCCAGGTAGGTTTCGGACGGCAACGTGAGCACCAGCTCCTTGAAGGCCGCGTCCAGCGTGGGGTGGCGCAGCACCTGGCGCATGGCGTCCAGGTAGGCCTCGTCCAGCACGGCGGCGGGAGTGGCGTCTGCGGTGATGGCCGCGATGGCGCGGTTGACGGCCAGGCGCTGGCCGGCTTCCCAGCGGTTGAAGGGGTCGCTGTCGTGCGCCAGCAGGTGCAGCAGCTGGGCGTCGCTGTAGCCGAACTCCAGCACCACCGGGGCGCTGAAGCCGCGCAGGATGGAAGGCACGGGCTCGGCGGCTATGCCGGTGAACGTGAAGGTCTCTTCGGCCTGCGTGAGCACCACGGTGCGTGTGCTGGCGGGGGCCTGGCTTTCACCAGCCAGCTGCAGCGGCAAATCCTGGCCGTCCGCGCCCAGCAGGCCCAGGCCGACCGGGATCACAAACGGCTGCTTGACGGGCTGGCCCACCGTGGGTGCGCAGCTTTGCGACAGCGTGAGGGTGTAAGTGCGGGCGTCGGCGTCGTAGCGGCCTTGGGCGCGCACGCGCGGCGTGCCGGCCTGGCTGTACCAGCGCTTGAACTGGGGCAGCAGGCGCGCCAGGTCCGACATGGGGTTGGCGTCGGCAATCGCCTGCGCGAAGTCGTCGCAGGTCACGGCCTGGCCGTCATGGCGCTCGAAATACAGCGTCATGCCGCGGGCAAAACCCTCGCGCCCCACCAGGGTCTGCATCATGCGCACGACCTCGGCGCCTTTTTCGTAAATGGTGACGGTGTAGAAGTTGCTGATCTCGACATAACTGTCGGGCCGCACCGGATGCGCCATGGGGCCGGCGTCCTCGGGGAACTGGGCGGTGCGCAGCACGCGCACGTCCTCGATGCGCTTGACGGCGCGGGCCGAGGGGGCGCCGGCCAGGTCCTGGCTGAACTCCTGGTCGCGGAACACCGTGAGGCCTTCCTTCAAGCTCAGCTGGAACCAGTCGCGGCAGGTGACGCGGTTGCCCGTCCAGTTGTGGAAGTACTCGTGGCCGACCACGCTCTCGATGTTGGAGAAATCCACATCGGTGGCGGTGGCCTGGTTGGCCAGCACGTATTTGGTGTTGAAGATGTTCAGGCCCTTGTTTTCCATGGCGCCCATGTTGAAGTCGCTGGTGGCGACGATCATGAAGCGCTCCAGGTCCAGCGGCAGGCCGAAGCGGGCCTCGTCCCAGGCCACCGAATGCATCAGCGAGGCCATGGCGTGCTCGGTCTTGTCGAGATCGCCGGGGCGCACATAGACCTGCAGCGTGTGCTGCTTGCCGGCGCGCGAGGTGATGCGCTGCTCACGGCTGACCAGCTGGCCCGCCACCAGGGCGAACAGGTAGCTGGGCTTTTTGTGCGGGTCCACCCATTTGGCGAAATGCCGCGCGCCGTTGGGGCCGGGCTCCAGCGGGCCCTGGTCCACCAGGTTGCCGTTGGACAGCAGCACCGGGTACTGGGCCTTGTCGGCGCGCAGGGTCACGGTGTAGCTGGCCATCACGTCGGGGCGGTCCAGGAAGTAGGTGATGCGGCGAAAGCCCTCGGCCTCGCACTGCGTGAAGAAGGAGTCGTTGCTGACGTAGAGACCCATCAGCTTGGTGTTCTTGGCCGGGCAGGTGGTGGTGAAGATTTCCAGCTCGAAGGGCTCATTGCCTTCGGGCAGGTTTTCCAGCACGAGGCGGCTGCCTTCCATCTTGAAGGAGGTGCCCTGGCCGTTGACCAGCACGCGCGCCAGGTTGAGCTCCTCGCCGTCGAGCTTGAGCGGCTGGGGCGGCACATCGGGGTTGCGGCGCAGGCTCATCTTGTTGAGCACACGGGTTTTCGCCGGGTCCAGGTCGAAGCACAGGTCGACGGTGTCTATCCAGTAGGCGGGGGCGATGTAGTCGGCGCGGTTGATGACCACCGTGGGCCCTTGTCCAGATCCACGGTCATCGGGCATTTGCAACATGGCTACTTCCTCAAAACAATCTTAAAAACTCAAACAATCACTCAACAAAAACACCCGGGCGGCCGCGCCGGCCGCCACGGGCATCAAACGCCCTGCTTCAGCGAGGCTTCGATAAAAACGTCCAGGTCGCCGTCCAGCACCTTCTGCGTGGCCGAGACCTCGACGTTGGTGCGCAGGTCCTTGATGCGGCTGTTGTCCAGCACATAGCTGCGGATCTGGTGGCCCCAGCCCACATCGGTCTTGGTGTCTTCCAGCTTTTGCTGGGCTTCCTGCTGCTTGCGCAGCTCGAAGTCGTAGAGCCGCGAACGCAGGCGCTTCCAGGCCACGTCGCGGTTGCTGTGCTGGCTGCGGCCGTCCTGGCACTGGACCACGATGCCGGTCGGGATGTGCGTCAGGCGCACGGCCGAGTCGGTCTTGTTGATGTGCTGGCCGCCGGCGCCGCTGGCGCGGAAGGTGTCGGTGCGCACATCGGCCGGGTTGATCTCGATCTCGATGGAGTCGTCGATTTCGGGATACACAAACACCGAGGCGAACGAGGTGTGGCGGCCGCCCGAGGAGTCGAAGGGCGACTTGCGCACCAGGCGGTGCACGCCGGTTTCGGTGCGCAGCAGGCCGAAGGCGTACTCGCCCTCGATCTTGATGGTTGCGCCCTTGATGCCGGCGGTGTCGCCGGGCGATTCGTCTTCGACCGTGGTCTTGAAGCCCTTGCGCTCGGCGTACTTGAGGTACTGGCGCAGCAGCATGCTGGCCCAGTCGCAGGCTTCGGTGCCGCCGGCGCCGGCCTGGATGTCCAGGAAGCAGGGCAGGGGGTCGGCCGGGTTGTTGAACATCCGGCGGAATTCCATTTTTTCGACCTCGGCCGCGATCTTGGCGGCCTCGCCTTCAATCGTCGCCATGCCGGCGTCGTCGCCTTCGCCCTTGGACATCTCGAAGAGTTCGCTGTTGTCGGAGAGCTCCGAGCTCAGGCGGTCGATGACGTGGACCACGTCTTCCAGCGATTTTTTTTCCTTGCCGAGTTCCTGCGCGCGCTTGGGGTTGTCCCAGACCTTGGGGTCTTCGAGGGCGGCGTTGACTTCGTTCAGCTTTCGTTCTTTGGCAGGGTAGTCAAAGATACCCCCGAAGCTCGTTGACCCGGTTGCTGAGGTCCACGAGCTGGTTGCTGATGAGGTTGATGCGTTCTGCTTCCATGATTCTTCTGTCCTGAATAAGGTGGTAGCCGCAAGGGGGCGGCTGAACCCGTCATTTTCTCATGACACGGGCCTTACTGCTCCAGAAAGCCCTCAATCAGTGTTGCCAGCTGTTCCGGCTGGTCGTGGTGCAGCATGTGGCCGGCGTCCTGGACCACGGCGACTTGGGCCTGGGCCACCTGTTTCAGGCGCTCGTGGTACTCAGCCAGGCTGTATTTGCCCTGCCACCAGGTGGCCAGCGAATCGTCGGAGGCCTCGACGGCCAGCGTGGGCGCGCTGATGCAGCGGTAAATCGCCAGCGCTTCGTCGACGCGGTAAAGCTGGGCGCTGGTGATCTTGTGCGCGGCTTCGCCCAGGATGTTCCATTTCCCCGTCGCATCGGGCCGTGCCCAGTGGCTGGCTAGCCAGCCCGCCTTGTCGGCCGACAGCCGCGGGTTGGTTTTCATGAGGCGGCGCGCCACGCCGTCCACGCCGTCATAGGCCTTGAGCGCGAGTTCGCCGCGCCGCAGGCTTTTGAGCTCGTCCATCCATTTGGCATAACGGCCCGGCGCCTGTTCGGGCTTGCTGGGCGGCAGGCCGAAGCCTTCGAGGTTGACCAGCCGCCGTATGCGCGCGGGCCGCACGCCGGCATACAGCATGGCGACATTGCCGCCCATGCTGTGGCCGACCAGGTCCACGGCTTGTTCGCCCACATAGTGGGCCAGCAAAAAATCCAGGTCGGCGAGGTAGTCGGCGAACCAGTAGTTGTCGGCGGGGCTGCCGTCCGGGCCCGAGCCTGTGAGCCCAAAGCCGCGCCAGTCGGGCGCGATGATGGTGCGGCCTTGTGTGAAGGCGTCGGACAGGGCGTCCACCATGAACTGGTAGGAGGCGGCGACGTCCATCCAGCCATGGACCAAAACGAGTGGCGGCAGCGCGGGGTTTGTGCCCGAGGGGCTTTCCCACAGGCGGACGTGGTAACTGAGGCCGCGTATAGGGACAAACTCGCTGCGGGAGGAGCGTTTTTCTTTGTACATTGGACCCCATGATAAAGAGACAAGACACAAAGCGCAGTCAACACAGAGACAAGCCGGCCAACGCACAAGCCGACCACTACGCGGCGCTGCACGCCGGCTTTCGCTGGCAGGTGGATGAATTTTTCAACATCGCCGAGGCCTGCTGCAGCCGCTGGGCGCGGGCCGAGCCCCGAACCGCCATCCGGGCTCACAAGCCGGGCGCGAAGACGGTGTTGCACAGCTTCCAGGAGCTGCAAAAGGCCGCCGATGCGCTAAGCCAGGTGTTGACGGGCCTGGGCGTGCAGCGCGGCGACCGCGTCGCCATCGTGATGCCGCAGCGCCTGGAAACCGCCGTGGCCTATATGGCGGTGTTCCAGATGGGCGCGGTGGCCATGCCGCTGTCCATGCTGTTCGGGCCCGAGGCGCTGGAATACCGGCTGCAGGACAGCGATGCCGTGGTGGCCGTCTGCGATGAAAGCTCCATCGCCAGCCTCAAGGCGATTCGCGGCAACTGCCCGGCGCTGCGCACGGTGATCGCCGCCGGCAGTGCCCAGGGCCAGGGCGATCTCGGCTATGAAAGCGCACTTGCGGCGCAAAAGGGCGTCTTCACGGCCGTCAAGACCAAGGCCGACGAAGGCGCCATCCTGATCTACACCAGCGGCACCACCGGCCCGCCCAAGGGCGCGCTGCTGCCGCACCGGGCATTGATAGGCAACTTGCCGGGTTTTGTCTGCAGCCACAACTGGTTTGGCTTCGACGGCAAGACGAACAAAAAATCGGACGCGGTTTTCTGGTCTCCGGCGGACTGGGCGTGGACCGGGGGCTTGATGGATGCTTTGCTGCCCAGCCTGTATTTCGGCCGGCCCATCGTCGCCTTTAACGGGCGCTTCAGCCCCGAGCTGGCCTTCAGCCTGATGGCGGAGCAGGGTGTGACGCACACCTTTTTGTTTCCCACGGCCCTCAAGGCCATGATGAAGGCTTATCCCAAACCCAGGCAACAGTTCAAACTGACGCTGCAGGCCATGATGAGCGCCGGCGAGGCTGTGGGCGATGCGGTGTTTGCCTACTGCCAGGAGCAGCTCGGCGTCACCGTCAATGAAATGTTCGGCCAGACCGAAATCAACTACGTCGTGGGCAACTGCAGCCGCTTCTGGCCCGCCCGGCCGGGCAGCATGGGCAAAGGCTACCCGGGCCACCGCGTGGCGGTGATAGACGACGAAGGCAATGAATGCGCTGTGGGCGTGCCTGGCGATGTCTCGGTGAACCGTTATGACGTGCACGGCGATCCCGACCCGATTTTCTTTTTGGGCTACTGGAAGAAAGAAACCGCCACCCGCAACAAGTTCACCGGCGACTGGTGCCGCACCGGCGACCTGGCGCGCCGCGATGCCGAGGGCTATCTCTGGTACGAGGGCCGCGCCGACGACGTGTTCAAGGCCGCCGGTTACCGCATAGGCCCTGGTGAAATCGAAAACTGCCTGGTCAAGCACGCGGCCGTCGCCAACGCGGCCGTGGTGCCCAAACCCGACCGCGAACGTGGCGCCGTCGTCAAGGCCTATGTGGTGATCGCGCCCGACCAGGTCGCGGCCCGCGCGGCGCATCCGGGTGGTGCGGCCGGCTTTGACGAGGAACTCACCGCGAAGCTGCAGGCCCATGTCAAGAACATGCTGGCGCCTTATGAGTACCCCAAGGAGATCGAATTCATAGACGCGCTGCCCATGACGACCACGGGCAAGGTGCAGCGGCGCGTGCTGCGCCTGCAGGAGGAGGAAAGATTCAAGGCGCAGTCGCCGGCCTGACGCGGACATAAAAAAAGCACCCGAAGGTGCTTTTTTTATGAGTTACCCAATGTTCAGCGGGCTGCGACCTGCTCTGCCACATAGATTTCGACGCGGCGGTTTTTATCGCGGCCTTGCTGCGTGCTGTTGTCGGCCACAGGCTCGCGCGAACCGCGGCCGTCGGTCACGATGCGGGTGCGGGCCACGCCGCGGCTGACCAGGTAGTCGCGGGCCGAATCGGCGCGGTCTATAGACAGCGGGTTGTTGATGGCGTCCGAGCCGGTGTTGTCGGTGTGGCCGATGATGGTGACCGTCGTGACCGGGTTCTGGTTCAGGCTGGTCGCGAACTGGTTCAGGATGGGCGCGAAGTTGGGCTTGATGGCCGAGCGGCCCACGTCAAACGAGACGTCGCTGGGGATGTCCAGCTTCAGGCGGTTGTCGGTGGTCTGGCTCACGGCCACGCCGGTGCCCACGGTGGCGCGTTCCATCGCGGCTTTCTGGTCCTGCATCTTCTTGGACCAGATGTAGCCGCCGCCCGCGCCGACCGCACCGCCCAGCACCGCGCCGGTGGCCGCGCCCTTGGAGCCGCCGGTGGCCGCGCCCAGCAGCGCACCCGCCACCGCGCCTATGCCGGCGCCCTTGGCTGTGTCGGATTGGGTTTCCGTCATGTTGGCGCAGCCGGACAGCGTGACGGCCGCCAGGACGGCGCAGCTCAGGGAAGTGATGGTCAGTTTGTTCATGGAAATTCTCCTCGGGAAAAATTGGACGATGTCGTTATGAAAGTGTGCTTTTGAATTCAGTTCAGGATTCAGCCACGCAGGGATTAAATCGCCGGTCTGTGAATACTAGGCAGGCAATTGGTGAGCAGTTGTAAGACAAGGGCCCGAATCAGGCCTCCTGCACGCCGCGAGCTGAGCCCTTAAACTAGCCGTTTCGTGAAGTCCGTCACACGGCTTTCTCATTGGCGCAACAACGCTTTTCGTCGTCTTTTCTCCTCAACCCGCAAATCCCATGAATAAAGTTCAACTCGGCTCCAGCGACCTGCATGTGACGCCTGTTTGCCTGGGCACCATGACCTTTGGCGAACAGGTGGATGAAAAAACCTCGCACGCCATCCTGGACCGCTCGCTGGCGCGCGGCGTCAACTTCCTGGACACGGCCGAGATGTATTCGGTGCCGGCGCGCGCCGAGACTTTCGGCTCCACCGAGACCATCATCGGCAACTGGTTCGCCAAAAACCCGTCAGCACGCGCCAAGGTGGTGGTGGCCAGCAAGGTGGCCGGCCCCTCGCGCGGCATGCCCTGGGTGCGCGAAGGCAGCGGCATGACGGCCAAGGACATCGTGGCTTCGTGCGACGCCAGCCTCAAGCGCTTGCAGACGGATGTCATTGACCTGTACCAGATCCACTGGCCCGAGCGCCATGTGCCGGCCTTCGGCGCGCTGTACTACAACCCCGCGCAGGAACGCTCCGCCACGCCCATCCACGAACAGCTGCAGGCGCTGGCCGGCCTGGTCAAGGCCGGCAAGGTGCGCGCCATAGGTTTGTCGAACGAAACACCTTACGGCGTGCATGAGTTTGTGCGCCTGGCCGAGCAGCACGGCCTGCCGCGCGTGGCCTCGGTGCAGAACCCCTACTGCCTGGTCAACCGCACGGTGGAAAACGGCCTGGACGAAAGCATGCACCGGCTGGGTGTTTCGCTGCTGGCCTATTCGCCGCTGGGCTTCGGCCTGCTGACGGGCAAGTACGACGAATCGGGCTTCGAAGGCGCGAACGCGCCCAAGGAGGCGCGCATCGCCAAATTCGACTCCACGCGCAAGCAGCGCTGGGGCCGCCCCGAGGCGCTGGCCGCCGCGCGGCGCTACAACGCGCTGGCGCGCGCCAACGGCCTGACGCCCACGCAGATGGCGCTGGCCTTTTGCTACACCAAGTGGCAGGTGGCCAGTACCATCATTGGCGTGACCTCGGTCGCGCAGCTTGATGAAGACCTGGATGTCTGGGGTACCACGCTGACGCCCGAAATTCTGGCCGAGATCGACAAGATTCGTTGGGAGCTGCGGGACCCCGCGCTCTAGAGATGGCTTCCCCCCGACGCGCCTTCGGCGCCTCCCCCCTCCGGGGGGCGTCCGCTGCGGCCCGGCGAAGCCGGTTCCGCGCCGACCCTTGGTGTGGAGCGACCTGGTGAGTAAGAAAGGCCACGTCAGCGAAACGCCGGCCACGCAGTTGTTGAAGGCCAGCAAGGTGGCCTTCACCGAGCACCCCTACGAGTACCTGGAGCATGGCGGCGCCCAGCACAGCGCCGAGGTGCTGGGCTTTGATCCCTTCACCGTCGTCAAGACCCTGGTCATGCAAGACCAGGACGCCAGGCCGCTGCTGGTGCTGATGCACGGCAACCGCAAGGTCTCGACCAAAAACCTGGCGCGGCAGATAGGCGCCAAGTCGGTCGAGCCCTGCAAGCCCGAGGTCGCCAACCGGCACAGCGGCTACCTGGTGGGCGGCACCTCGCCCTTCGGCACGCGCAAGGCCATGCCGGTCTATATCGAGGAAAGCATCCTGGCTTTGCCTAGAATCGCCATCAACGGCGGGCGGCGCGGTTACCTGGTCGGGCTGGACCCGCAGGTGTGCGTCACATTGCTCGGTGCAAAATCGGTGAATTGCGCGCTGAGTTTGGACAACGCCGCCGGCTACGGCTGAGCGCGGGCCTACAGGCCGGCCGCCACCATACATAAAGAGGGACACATGGTTTACGCATATTCAACAGTCGCCACGCTGCTGGCCTACCTGCTCGGCTCGTTGTCCTTCGCGGTCATCGTCAGCAAGCTCATGGGCCTGAGCGACCCCAGAAGCTACGGCAGCAAAAACCCGGGCGCCACCAATGTGCTGCGTTCGGGCAGCAAGCCGGCCGCCATCGCGACCCTGTTGCTGGACGGCCTCAAGGGCTGGCTGCCGGTGGTGCTGGTGAAATGGTTTGGCGCCGACTACGGCCTGGGCGACGGCACGATGGCCGCCGTCGGCTTCGCGGCTTTCCTCGGGCATCTGTACCCGGTGTTCTTCCAGTTCAAGGGCGGCAAGGGCGTGGCAACGGCGGCGGGCGTGCTGCTGGGCGTGAGCTGGGTGCTGGGCCTGGCCACGCTGGCGACCTGGGTGATCATTGCCTTTTTCTCGCGCTACTCCTCGCTGGCCTCCCTGGTTTCCGCGGCCTTCGCGCCCCTGTATTACCTCTTCGGCGACCGGGAAGCCTGGTATGTCGACAAGGCCATGCTGCTGGTGATGTTCGCGATCAGCGCGCTGCTGGTGTACCGCCACCGCGAGAACATCAGCAAGCTGCTCAAGGGCACGGAGTCGAAACTGGGAAGCGCCAAAAAGGCCTGAGCCACTCCAAAGAGCCACTCAAAAACGCCGCGTTAAAACCATCTCTTCATTGGTGCGGTTCATCTGGAAGCGCGTGAGGAAGCTGTTGCCCAGCAGGATAAAAGGCATCTCGCGCGCGGCCACCACGGCCGGCACATTAAACACCTCCACATCCCCGACACGCACCGAGGCGAGCGAGGTCTGCCAGCCGAGGATGGTGCCGTTGGCCGTGGTCAGCTGTACGGGCCGGCCTGATTTGTAGTCAATGCCCATGCGCTCGGCATCGGCCAGCGACATGGACACGGCGCTGGCGCCGGTATCGACCAGGAACTGGGCCATCTTTCCGTTGATCTGGCCCTGCGTCATGAAGTGGCCGCCGCTGCCCGCCGTCAGCACGATGCGGGTGCCTTGCCCGGCCTGCGTGCCCGGGCCGCCGCCGGCGCCCACGCTCATGGGAGCTTCGCCGATGCGCAGCGCATGGCGCTTGCCGCCCAGCTCCACCACCGCCTGGTCGCCCGTGGTGGAAACCACCTTGACGCCCTGGTGGGTTTCCCCGGGGGCCACCGTCTTGGGCGGGCCGCCGTCCACAATCAGCAAAGCCTTGTTGCCCAGCATGCCGGCCAGGCCCACGGTCTGGGCTTGCGCGGCGCCGTGCAGCAGCGCGAGTGCCGCCAGCAACGGCGCCACGGCCGTGGCAAGCGTGGGGGTCATACGTTTCGGCGCCGGGCCGCCCCAAGCCGAAACAGCCCCCTCGGGGGGCAGCGAACCACACGCAGTGGGGAGCGTGGGGGGCATATATTCAGTCTCTGAAATTGTTAAAGCTCAGCGGAAAGTCGCTGATTTCTGCGCGGATCATGGCCATGGCCGTCTGCAGGTCGTCGCGCTTGGCGCCGGTCACGCGCACCGCGTCGCCCTGGATGGAGGCCTGAACCTTGACCTTGCTGCCCTTGATGAGCTGCTGGATTTTTTTGGCCTGCTCGGCTTCAATGCCGTTGCGCACCTTGGACACCTGCTTGACCTTGTCGCCGCCGATTTTTTCGGCCTTGCCGATATCGAGGAAGCGGATGTCCACGCCGGCCTTGGTCAGCTTGTTGCGCAGGATGTCGTTGATCTGGTCGAGCTGGAAGTCGCTGTCGCCGATCAGCGTGATGTCCTTGTCCTTGAGCTCTATGGAGGCGGAGGTACCCTTGAAATCGAAGCGCGTGGCGATTTCCTTGCCGGTGTTTTCCACGGCGTTTTTGACCTTGACCAGATCGGCTTCAAGAACGGTGTCGAAAGAGGGCATGGTGCGGGTCTTTATGAGGGGGACGGTAAGGGAGTAAGGGGGAGGCGTCGGGGTGAGACAATCCCCCGGATGTTAGTCGAGAAAAACGTTCCGCTCCAGCATTCCAACAGCTTTGGCATCGTGGCCAAGGCCCTGAGCCTGGTCCGGGTGGCCGATGAAGCCGATATTGCCGCCGTGCTGCGGGATCCGGCCCTGAAGGCCGCGCCCAAGTTCGTGCTGGGCGGCGGCAGCAACATCGTGCTGACCGGCGACGTCAAGCCGCTGGTGCTCAAGGTCGAGATCATGGGCAAACGGCTGCTGCGCGAAGACGCCAAGGCCTGGATCATCGAGGCCGGCGCCGGCGAAAACTGGCACGACCTGGTCAGCTGGACCTTAAAAAACGGCTACCCCGGCCTGGAGAACCTGGCCCTGATTCCCGGCACGGTGGGCGCGTCGCCGGTGCAGAACATAGGCGCTTACGGGGTGGAGCTGCAGGACCGCTTTGAGTCGCTGGACGCCATCGATTTGACGACAGGCCAGGCTTTTTCCCTCAATGCCGCGCAATGCGCCTTCGGCTACCGCGATTCGGTGTTCAAGCACAGCAGCGCGGCCCCCGCCCCGGGCGGCCACGGCTTCGGGCTGGAAGGCAAAGCCGTCATCACCCGGGTGCGCCTGGCCCTGCCCAAAGCCTGGAAGCCCGTGCTGGGTTATGCCGACATCGAGAAAAAGATGCAGCAGCTGGGTGTGCAGGCGCCGGATGCGATGCAGATTTACGAGTGGATTTGCGAGATCCGCAAGGCCAAACTGCCCGACCCCAAGGTGATTGGCAACGTCGGCAGCTTTTTCAAGAACCCCACGGTCTCGCCCGAGCAGTGCGCCGACATCATCCAGCGCGAACCCAAGATTGTTCATTACCACCTGGCCGACGGCGCGGTGAAGCTGGCCGCGGGCTGGCTGATAGACGCCTGCGGCTGGAAAGGCAAATCCATAGGCAATGCCGGCGTCTACGAAAAGCAGGCGCTGGTGCTGGTCAACCGCGGCGGCACGGCCGACCCGGTCACCGGCGGCGAGGTCATGACGCTGGCGAAAGCCATCCAGACCAGTGTGTATGAACGCTTCGGCATCCTGCTGGAGCCTGAACCGGTGGTGGTCTGACATGGCACGTTTAGGAAAAGTGTATCGGGGCCCGGAGGTATCGCCCTTGCGCCGGCTGGTGCTGCGGCATTCGCGTTCCACCGCGGCCATGCTGGCCTTCGTCTGGGTTGGCTTGATGCTGGGCGCGATATTGACGGGTTGGCGTCCGCCGGGCTGGGGCATGAGCGCGATTTTCGTTTCGTTCGCCTTCATGCTGACCGCCGGCATCTGGGCGGCCCGCGAGCGCAGTCGGCTGGTCCGCGAAGCGCCGCTGCCCCGCTTCCTCAGGCGCAAGCTGATGGACGCCTATCCGCACCTGAGCCTGCGCGATACCGAACTCGTGGAACGCGGCCTGCGCCAGTTCTTCATCGCCTGCCAGCGCAGCAACAAGCGTTTTGTCGCCATGCCCTCGCAGGTAGTCGATAGCATGTGGCACGAGTTCATCCTGCACACCTCGGCCTACCGCGAGTGGTGTGACCTGGTGATAGGGCGCTTCATCGACCATGTGCCGGCCGAGGTGCTGGGCCGCAAGGCTTCGACCAACGACGGCCTGCGCCGCGCCTGGTTCTGGGCCTGCCGCGACGAGTCCATCAACCCCAAGCAGCCCAGCCGGCTGCCGCTGCTGTTCGCCCTCGACGCCAAGTTCGCGATTCCCGGCGGCTTTGTCTACATGGCCGATTGCAAGGGCGTGCGCCGCGAGGATGGGCAGGGCGGGGTCCACACCTACTGCGGTGAAAGCTTTTCAGACGGCAGCTACAGCGGCGACGCCGACGGCTTTGGCGGCAGCCAGTCCTCGAGCAATAGCGAGTCCAGCAGCAGCGGGGATTCTTCGGATGGCAGCAGCGGATGCAGTTCGGGTTGCGGCTCGGGGTGCGGTGGGGGCGGCGACTAGCGCGCAGGCATCCCTCGCGGGCTTTCGCCTCAAGGCTTTCTGAGCTCGGGCGCGTAACCTTTGACGACCTGGGTAGCTGCGCTGACTGCCCGGCGCATGTTTCTGGCCCTGGCGTGTGTGGCCGGGGCGGCGCCAAAACGGGTCTCGCAATAGAGCTCCACCGCGTAGCCCAACCAGCGGCGTACCAGTTCCGGCTGGCCCGGCGCGGCTGCGACGTATTCCCGCACTGACTGGCCGGACAGGCTTTGATGGCCGGCCTCCCTCAAGCAGAGCTTGATGGCCTGCGCCGACAGGCGCATCGACAACATGGGACGGACAGGGGCCAGCAGCCAGGCGGCGAAATGCAGCAGCTCAATGCCCAGCCAGTAACGCCAGCGATAGATCAGCCAGGCCAGCAACAACGCCAGCAACAACGCCACCAGCGAAGCGATGGCATCCGCTGCTTTTTCGATCATGGAGGGACTGCCGCCCGAACCGGACTTGCCGGGCCGGGTTTGCGGCTCTCCCGGCATCTCCCCCAGGTCGAGCAGTTTTTCGAGAAGGTCTTTTTGCCATTGCGGCATGGCCGGGTCCTTGAGTGCCGGACGCATTTTCTTCAGCATCTCCTGCCAGCGACTCTGCCAGCTCTGGCTTCTTGCCGTGTCATGGCCTTCGCCTGCCATGCCGCCCGGGGCGTCTCCTGGACCGACGGTTTTGGCTGCGCCTTGCCTCTGTCCCGTTCCGGCTTCGCCCGGGGGCTTGCCGGCGGGCTGGCCCAGCAGGCCTGAAGCATCGCCCGCGGGAGGGATAAAGCCGAAACCGAGCACCGGCGGGCGCGGCACGAAGAAAAACAGCAGTGCGGCGATCAGCGCCGTGGCCGCGACAAAGCCCAGGTTCATGCCCAGCCGCGTCGCGTGTCCGATGGCCCTGGACGGCGCGTAGTCCCAGGTCAAGGCCAGCCCGGCGAATATCCAGGCCGGGCCCAGGTAGAGCCACAGAGTCCAGTCGGCCGCGTGATGGGTCGCTGCCATGAAGCTCACGGTGAAACAGGTCGTCAGGCACAGATAGAGATCACGCCGGGTATGCATGAAAGGTGCGCGCGCGGCCATGACCAGCAGCAGCAGCACGCAGACCCAGCGCAGCATCGAGTACATGAAAAGCGCGGGAAAAATGGCCAGCACCACGGCAACGGCCGTCATCACCCTGCTGAGACCTTTGCCCGCGGGAGCGGCCCTGCCAGGTATCAAGGAGCCGCCCGTAAAACCCAGTGCGGCCCAGGCGACCCAAAACAGGCTTTCAGCCTGGAAATGGCCATATCGCCTGTCCAGGTAGGAAAAGCCGACAGCCACGCATAAATAACAAAGCCCGGTGAAAACGACAATCAGGCGACTGGAGAGCCCGTCCTGCGCGGTTCGCACCGTTGCGACGGCGGCTGTTGAGGTTGGCAGTGCCGGCATCAGCGTTGCCCCGGGTACTGTGAAATGACCTGGAAACCGGCTTGCGCCAGCGCTTGGGCCAAGGCCGGTGCAAGTGCCAGGTCGCCGGTCGCTTGCGCTGGGTGGGTCGCGATGTACACGGTCACTGGGCAGCGTCCGAGTTCGACGGCTGAGAACTCGCGCAGCAACAACGAAGCCGCCCAGCGCGGGCTGACGACTACCAGCAGCTGGGAACCTTCCGAGAGGCGGCCTCGAAGCCGGCCCAGCGCTTCGCGAAGCGGCAGGCTGTCGGGCATCGCGCCGGCAAGCGCGCGGTGGATGGCTCGGGTATCCCGTAGCGGTTCGGCCTGCTGCGGCAGATAGACCCGCAGGCGCGCACCCGCTTCCCCAGCCGCTTCGCACAGGCCGGCAACCACGCGCAGAGCTTGTTCAGCAGGGGCGTCGGGGCGCGCCAGTTCGTTGCTGGAGGGAATATCCGTCACCACATGCAGTAACGGCGAGCCGCTTTGTTGAAATTGCTGGATCACCAGCTCGCCGGAGCGTGCGGAAGCCCGCCAGTTGACGCGCCCGAGGGGCTCGCCGGCCACATAGTGGCGCAGGTTGCCGAGTTCGAACGATTGCCCCAGGCGGCGCGTAACCTGGTTGCCAACGGGGTCGTGCGCGGCGCTCAGGTCCGCGGGCAAGAACACCTGCTCGGCCTTGGGCAGCACCAGCACAGCGACGCCCTGCAGGGCAATGGTGCGACGGGCAATCACCAGCCCCAGCGGGAAGCCGCTGGCCAGCACCACCTTGGCCAGGCGGTAGTCGCCGCGGCATGGAAAGATGATCTGGTGGCCCAGCGCGCTTCGCTGGCGCGCGCGTATGAGCGCTAGCGTATGGCTCAGCACGATGGTTCTCGGGCCCCATTGCCAGTGCGTTTCCACGTCCACCATAAAAGCCGGCCACCATGCCCGGCGCTCGACCAGTAGTTGCACGTCGCAGGCTTGGCCCTCGACGGCTTCCGAGCTGCCGCTCGCGAACACCTGCATGGACCGCAGCGACAGCCAGGGCAGGAGCAGTCCCAGGGCGCTCAGCGTGGCGAGAAACAGGAACATGCCGAACACCGTCGGGTCGTGCCGGTTTAGCGCCGATAGCAGCAGCACGCCGCTCAATGCCAGCAATACGCGTGATTTGCTGAGCCAGCGTTCCATGGTGGCTTCTTATTGCGGCGTTCGCAGGGAGGCCAGGATTTCCTCGATCAGCGCGGCTGGGGGCTTGGCCTGTGCGCCCTGCGTTTGCACGATGATGCGGTGCGCCAGCACAGGTACGGCCAGTTCCCGCACGATGGCCGGATCGACGTAGGCCAGGCCCCGTATGCAGCTCAGCGCGCGCGCCATGCGGGCCAGCCCCAGCGTTCCGCGCGGACTGGCGCCGAAGCGGATGCCGGGATGCTTGCGTGTGGCCGCCACGATGGCGGTGATGTACTGCGAGATCTCCGGAGAAATCAGTGTGTTTTTGGCATTGGCCACCAAGTGGGCGAATTCCACCGGCCGGCAAACTGCCGCGAGGTGGGAAATCGGATGCTCGAACTGCTGGGTGGCTATCAGGCTGGTTTCCACTTCGGGGCTGGGGTAGCCCAGCGACAGGCGAATCAGGAAGCGGTCGAGCTGTGCTTCGGGCAGCGGATAGGTGCCCGCCATGTCGATCGGGTTCTGCGTGGCCAGCACCAGGAAGGGCTCGGGCAGGCGCAGCGTCTGGCCGTCCAGGGTGATCTGCCCCTCTTCCATGCATTCCAGCAAGGCCGACTGCGCGCGCGGATTGGCGCGATTGATCTCATCGGCGAGCACCACATTGGAAAATGCCGGCCCCGGCCGCAGGGCGAAACTGCCGTCCTTGGGGTTGTAGACAGGGCCCCCGACGATATCCGAGGGCATCAGGTCGGCTGTGAACTGGATGCGGCGAAACTCCAGCCCGATGGAAATGGCCAGGGCTCTGGCGAGCATGGTCTTGCCCAGGCCCGGGACATCTTCAATCAGCAGGTGGCCGCCGGCAATGGCCGCGGCCAGCGCGAGCTCCACGCCCTGATGCTTGCCCTGCAGCACCTTCTCGATGTTCCGCACGATGCGCTGCGCAAACCGGGCGGCGTCCGGTGCCGTCCAGCGCTCGATGGTTATTTGATCCATGGTCTACTCCCTTGACGCGGCAGTGTAGCCCAGTGCCTGGCGGAACCTGCGCCGCACGCGCGCGCGAAAAAGCCGCCCTAAGGCGGCTTTGTTGCGGAGTCGTCGGGCTTATTCGCCGGTTTTTCCCAGCTGCGGGATGGCCGCGCCGGGCTCCAGCGACAGCAGGCCTGAGCGCGTGTAAATCCCCAGCTTGTCGCGGGTGTCCACGATGTCCAGGTTGCGCATGGTCAGCTGTCCAATGCGGTCGGCCGGCGAGAAGGGCGCGTCCTCGACCTTTTCCATGCTCAGGCGCTCGGGTTTGTAGGTCAGGTTGCTCGAGACTGTGTTCAGGATGGAATAGTCGTTGCCGCGGCGCAGTTCCACCGTGACCTCGCCGGTGATGGCGCTGGCCACCCAGCGCTGGGCGGTTTCGCGCAGCATGATGGCCTGCGGGTCGAACCAGCGGCCCTGGTAGAGCAGGCGGCCCAGCTTGCGGCCGTTGTCGCGGTACTGCTCAATCGTGTCTTCGTTGTGGATGCCGGTGACCAGGCGCTCGTAGGCGATGAAGAGCAGCGCCAGGCCGGGGGCTTCGTAGATGCCGCGGCTCTTGGCTTCGATGATGCGGTTTTCGATCTGGTCGCTCATGCCCAGGCCGTGGCGCCCGCCTATGCGGTTGGCTTCCAGGATCAGCTCGACCATGCTGGGGAAGGTCTTGCCGTTCAGCGCCACGGGCCGGCCTTCTTCAAAGCGCACCGTGACTTCCTCGCGCTTGACCTCGACCTCGTCTTTCCAGAAGGCCACGCCCATGATGGGGTTGACGATCTTCATGCCGGTGGCGAGCTCTTCCAGGTCCTTGGCCTCGTGCGTGGCACCCAGCATGTTGGAGTCGGTGGAATAGGCTTTTTCGGCCGACATCTTGTAGCCGAAGCCGGCCTTGGTCATAAAGGCCGACATTTCGGCGCGGCCGCCGAGCTCGTCGATAAAGAGCTGGTCCAGCCAGGGTTTGTAAATCTTCAGGCCTGGGTTGGTCAGCAGGCCGTAGCGGTAAAAACGCTCGATGTCGTTGCCCTTGAAGGTGCTGCCGTCGCCCCAGATGTTGACGTCGTCTTCCTTCATGGCCGACACCAGCATGGTGCCGGTCACGGCGCGGCCCAGTGGCGTGGTGTTGAAGTAGGTCACGCCCGCAGTGGTGATGTGGAAGGCGCCGCTTTGCAGGGCGGCAATGCCTTCGGCGGCCAGCTGGCTGCGGCAGTCGATCAGCCGGGCTTTTTCGGCGCCGTACTGCATGGCCTTGCGCGGAATCTCGTCGTAATCGGGCTCGTCGGGCTGGCCCAGGTTGGCGGTGTAGGCGTAGGGAATCGCGCCCTTGAGCTTCATCCAGTGCAAGGCGGCGCTGGTGTCGAGTCCGCCCGAAAAGGCGATGCCGACTTTCTGGCCGGCGGGGAGGTTCTGGAGTATGGTGGCCATGGGGGTTTCCTGGAAGGCGTGGGAAGGATCAGCCGAAGTGGCAGATGTAGTGGTAAGCCGCTTCGCCGGCGGCGACGCGGATCTCGAACTTGGCGTTGCCGGGGACGCTGAATTTTTCACCGGCCGAGGATTTGACCCAGCTGTCGCTGCCGGCCAGCTTGTATTCGCAGGCGCCGGCTACGCATTCCATGACTTCGGGCGCGCCGGTGTTGAAGGTAAGGGTGGCCGGCAGGATCACGCCCACCGATTTTTTGCTGCCGTCGGCGAAGGTGATGCCGTGGCTCACGCATTTGCCGTCAAAGTACACATTGGCCTGGGTGCTGACGCTGACGTTGTCGATTTTTTCGGTGGGCATGAGGAGGGCTGAAAAGGTGGAAAAAGGCGAGAAAAGGCGAAGAAAGCGCCGCGCATCGCGGTCCGCCGCCAAAAACCCCTGATTTTAGGTCACGGCGGGCCTTGGGGCCGTGCCGGCCTTGAATCCACCCGGCCCTCTATCGCGTACCCCCATGAATAACCCAGAATGTTGTCCATGAAAGCAGAAAGCCCGGATCTTCAATTGATTGCGCTGATAGACCGTGTGGCCGGGGCCGATGAAAAAGCCCTGCGCGAGCTCTACGACCTGAGCTCGTCCAAGCTGTACGGCGTGGCGGTGCGTGTGGTGGGCAAGCGCGAATGGGCCGAAGACGTGCTGCAGGAGGCGTTTTTGACCATCTGGCGCATTGCCGGCGACTACAAGGCCAGCCTCTCGCCGCCCATGGCCTGGTTAGGGCTGATTGTCAGAAGCCGTGGCCTGGATTTTTTGCGCCGCCGCGCTTCCGACCGGGCCGACCTGATGCAGGAGCTGGACGACGTGCTTACCGACACCGTGGCGGGTGACTCGCCCAACCCCATGGACACCACCCAGGCCAGCGAGCAGGCCTGGGCCCTGCACCAGTGCCTGGGCCGGCTGGAGCAAAAACAGCGTGAAGTGGTGAGCCTGGCCTATTTGCGCGACCTGAGCCACAGCGAGCTGGCCGAGCAGTTGAAGCTGCCGCTGGGCACGGTCAAGACCTGGATACGCCGCGGCCTGGAACAGCTGCGCGGCTGCATGGCGAGGTTTGCATGAATATGACCCCCACGCTTGTCGCTTCGCGTACTACGCTGCCCCCCGAGGGGGCTAATTTTCCTTGGGGCGGCCCGGCGGAAAATTTATGAATATTCAAAACAACCCCGCCCTGATGGAGCAACTCGCGGCCAGCTACGCGCTGGGCACTTTGCGCGGCGGCGCGCGCCGCCGTTTTGAGGCGCTGGCGCGCGACAACGCCACCTTGCGCGCCGCGGCACTGGTCTGGCAAAGCCGGCTGGCTTCCGTGGCCGAACTGCAGCCGCAGGCGGCGCCCAGCCCGGCGGTCTGGACGCGTATTGAAAACCTCGTCAGGGCCGACAAGGAGGCGCGCGCCATGCAGGCCGCGCGTGGTGCCGCGCCGGCGGTGGGCGGCTGGTGGGCCAGCCTGGGCTTGTGGCGCGGCATGAGTGCGGCGGGCGCGCTGGCGGCGGTGCTGGCCGTTGTGGTCGGGCTCAATGTGAATTCGCGGCTCAGCGGGCAGGTCGGCGAGCTGTCGGCCAGATTGACGGCCACGCCGGAGATTGAGTACGTGGCCGTGCTGACCGACGACAAGGCCGCGGCCTCGCTGCTGGTGACTTTTGACCCGAAAAACAAGACGCTGGTGCTCAAGCGCGTGGGCGGCTTTCGGGAACAAGCCGACAAATCGCTGGAGCTGTGGGCCCTGCCGCCCGGTGCGGCGCCCAAATCGCTGGGTGTGCTCAATGCCGACCCTGTGGTTCGCCTGGCTGCCGTGGGTACCGATATGCGGCAGGTGCCGACCCTGGCGATCACACTGGAGCCCAAGGGCGGCGTGCCGCCGGGCAGCGGGCCGACCGGGCCGGTGCTGTTCAAGGGCGCGCTCCTGGAAACGCCGAAGTAACGGTCATTTGGTCATTCCAGGCGGGCAGCAAAAAGGGGCGTTGATAACGCCCCTTTTTTGATTCAGCCGGAACCGGCGGCTCTAACGGGTTTTAGCGCCAGTGGTGGTGGCCGTAGCCCCGGCTGTAGCCGAAGTTCAGCGACAGGCCTATGGGGGCGTAATAAGGCGCGTAGTAGGGCCGGGGATAGTAGGCCGGATAGACCACGGGCTGTACATAGGTCGGCTGCACATAAACAGGCTCGGGCGCCGGCTGCATATAGGCCTGGGGCTGCTGGGGCGCGGACTGGAAGGTTTGCGGCGCGGGCGCCATGGCGCCGACCGGCGTGACCTGCAGGCGCACGTACTGGCCGGGGTCGTTGGCCATCTGGGTGCTGTACTGTGTGCCCTGGTATTCATAGACCACGTTGTAGTGGCTGGGGCGGTTTTCGTAATAGGTCTGCGTCGTGCATTGCTGCATGTTCTGGACCTGCTGGTTGTTGCCCTCGATGCGGTCGCCGATCATGGCGCCGCCGACCAGGCCTATCACCGTGGCCACCGCGCGGCCGCCGCCGTTGCCGATGGCATTGCCGGCCGCGCCGCCGGCCAGTGCGCCCATCAAGGCGCCCGCGCCGGAATTGGGGCTTTGCGTGATGACCGGCTGGTTGGTGCACACCTGGCGCGGCACGGCGACCTGCTGCACCACCGGCGTGCTGGAGATCACCCGCGCCAGGATGTCCATGGCGGAGGCGGGCACGGCGGCAAGGCCTGCGGCCGCGGCGATGGTGGAAAGGACGAGTGCTTTTTTCATGGTTTGAACCCCTTTTCAGCAAATCGCTGAAGTTGCGCCGCCGGAGGATGCTGCCCGTGGTGTGGGCGACGGCTCTGGCGGCTGGAACGATTTTAGTAAGTCAGAGCCGTTTTGGGGCCTGGAGTTCGGTAAATCGGCTGTAAAGCTGGCCTAAGAACCTGTTTACGGCCTAAACGGGGCCGCGTTGGGGTGCAATCGGGATGAGTGGGCCGACCGGGAACGCCGCATGGGCTAATGCCCATGCAAGGGCCTGGGTGGCTCAATCGCCCGATTTCACCCCAACCCGGAGGGCAAGTGCCTTCTCGGGCGGTCTGCGGCGTTGCGGCGCTAGCCCATAGGTGAACTATGGGCGTCGCACCGCGCCTTGCATCCCATCCCGAGAAGGTACTTGCGCGGCCCCGTTTAGGCCGTAAACAGGTTCTTGGGTAAAGCGTGGCCAAACTGGCCCAAAAACGTGAAAAAACACCTGTTTGTGTGGCGCGTAACGCGCGCTGGTTAAATCCGGCCCGCCCAGCCTGCGGCATCAAAACCGACCGTAATCCCCTTGCCCCAGTCCACCACGGGCCGTTTGATGACGCTGGGATTGGCCAGCATCAGGGCCTGGGCGCCGGCGCTGTCGGCCGCACCGGCTTGCGCCGCCGCGTCCAGCTTGCGCCAGGTCGTGCCTTTGCGGTTCAGCAGCGTTTCCCAGCCGGCGGCCTGGGCCCAGCGCTTGAGCTGCTCGGGCGGCACGCCCTGTTTTTTGAAATCGTGGAACTGGTATTCGACGCCGTTCTCAGCTAGCCAGGTCCTGGCTTTCTTGACCGTGTCGCAATTCGGGATGCCGTAAAGAATGATCATGCAAAGATTCTGGCAGATGCGGGAAGACGGTGCGCCAGCAGGCCAATTGCGGGGCTGGAATAATCAAACAGCGCCGGGCCGTCCGGCAACCCCTGTTTGCTCCCACCATTTCACGGATCCCTCATTCATGACCGCTGCTTCGGCCACGCCTGTTTCATCTCCCGCCGTGCTGTACCCGCCCATAGAGCCTTTTCGCACCGGCGTCCTGGAAACCGGCGACGGCCATTCAATTTACTGGGAGCTGTGCGGCAATCCCAAGGGCAAGCCGGCGGTGTTCCTGCACGGCGGCCCGGGCGCTGGCTGCTCGCCCGAGCACCGCCGCCTGTTCGACCCCGAGCGCTACTGCGTGCTGCTGTTCGACCAGCGCGGCTGCGGCCGATCGCGCCCGGCCGCCTCGCTGGACAACAACACGACCTGGCACCTGGTGGCCGACATCGAACGGCTGCGCAGCCTGCTGGGCGTGGATCGCTGGCTGGTCTTCGGCGGTTCCTGGGGCAGCACGCTGGCGCTGGCTTATGCCGAGGCGCACCCGGCCCGGGTGTCTGAGCTCATACTGCGCGGCATCTTCGCGCTGCGGCGCGCCGAAGTGCTGTGGTACTACCAGGAGGGCGCCTCCTGGCTGTTTCCCGACCTGTGGGAGGCTTTTCTCGCGCCCATCCCCGAGGCCGAGCGCGGCGACCTGATGGCCGCCTACCGCAAACGCCTGGTCGGCAGCGACAGGGCTGCGCAACTGGCCGCCGCCCGCGCCTGGAGCCTCTGGGAAGGCCAGACCATCACGCTGCTGCCGGACCCGGCTTTCACCGCGCTGCACGGCGGCGACGACTTCGCGCTGGCGTTCGCGCGCATCGAAAACCATTATTTTGTGCACGCCGGCTGGCTGGAGGAGGGCCAGCTGATACGCGACGCGCACAAGCTGGCCGGCATTCCCGGCGTGATCGTGCAAGGCCGCTACGACGTGGCCACACCGGCCAAAACCGCCTGGGATCTGCACCGCGCCTGGCCCGAGGCGGATTTCCAGCTGGTCGCCGATGCCGGCCATGCATTTAACGAGCCTGGCATCCTGCAAAGGCTTGTTGCTGCAACGGACCGTTTCGCCAGCTAGGCATCTTTCGTAGCAGGGGCCGCGGAACTGGCTTTGCCAGGCCGCAGGCGCCGCCCCCTGCAAGGGGGGAGGGTGCTACACGCAGTGAGCGCCAACGGGGGTATTCGAGCTTTGCGACAATGGGAGGCTGTATGCAAAACCTCAACACTCTCGACGACTGGCTGGCCTACTGCGAGCACCTGCACCCCGTGGGCATAGACATGGGCCTGACGCGCATCAGCGCCGTCGCCCAACGCATGGGCCTGGCCTTTGACTGCCCCATCATCACCGTGGCCGGCACCAACGGCAAGGGCTCGACCTGCGCCATGCTCGAGGCCATCCTGCTGCAGGCCGGCTACCGCACCGGTGTCTTTACCTCGCCGCACCTGGTGCATTTTGAAGAGCGCTGCCGCGTGCGCGGCGACATCGTGAAGGCGCCCGAGCTGGTGGCCCAGTTCGCGCGCGTCGAGGCGGCCCGCACGCAGGGCGGCGAGGCGATCTCGCTGACCTATTTTGAATTCACTACCCTGGCCATCCTGCAGCTGCTGGCCGACGCGAAACTCGATGTGGTGATCCTGGAAGTCGGCCTGGGCGGGCGGCTGGACGCCGTCAACATGCTGGACGCCGACTGCGCAGTGATCACCAGCATAGACCTGGACCATATGGAATACCTGGGCCCCGACCGCGAAAGCATAGGCCGCGAAAAAGCCGGCATCATGCGCGCCGGCAAGCCGGTCATCGTGAGCGACCCCATGCCGCCGCAAAGCATTGTTGACCACGCCGCCAAAACAGGCGCTGACTTGTGGCGCTTCGGCACCGACTTCAATTTCTCGGGCGACAAGCAGCAATGGGGCTGGGCCGGGCGTGGGCGCAGGTATGCCGGTCTGGCTTACCCAGCGCTGCGCGGCGCCAACCAGCTGGTCAATGCCTCGGGTGTGCTCGCGGCGCTGACGGCTTTGCGCGACCGCCTGCCGGTGACGGCCCAGGCGGTGCGCAACGGCCTGTCCATGGTCGAGCTGCCCGGCCGCTTCCAGATCGTGCCCGGCCAGCCCACACTGGTGCTGGACGTGGCGCACAACCCGCATTCGGTGGCTGCGCTGGCCGAAAACCTCGACGCCATGGGTTTTTACCCCTGCACCCATGCGGTGTTCGGCGCCATGGCCGACAAGGACCTGGCCCCCATGCTGGCGCGTGTTTCGCCGCTGATCGACAAGTGGTATTTCACCGATTTGCCGACGCCGCGGGCCGTCACCGCGGCCGATTTGCAGGCCCGCTGGACGGCGGCCAACACCCGGCCCGACGCCACCGCCGGCAGCTACGCCTCCCCTGAAGCAGCGCTGCAGGCGGCGGTCAAGGCCGCAACCCCCGCTGATAGAATTGTCGTGTTCGGCTCGTTCTACACGGTGGGCGGCATTTTGAAGGACGGCGTGCCGCGTCTTTCGGCCCCGCACCTGGCCCCCTGAAGCGGTTTTTGGAGGGCTTTCAGCCCACGTTCACCGCTAACGTCACCCTTATCGGATTCAAGCCACACCATGCCGTTTTTCAACTTCCGCCGGGGCGGCGCCAACACTGCCCCCAATGCCGGGCCAGCCGCTCAACCGGAAAGCGTGGAAGTGATGCGCAAGCGCGCCAAGCACCGGCTGATCGGCTCGGCCGTGCTGGTGCTCATAGGCGTGGTGGGCTTTCCGCTGCTGTTCGACACCCAGCCCCGGCCCATCCCGGTCGACATCCCCATCGAAATCCCCGGCAAGGCCACGGTCAAGCCGCTGGCCGTGCCGGCTGCGGCTACCGCCGCGGCCCCCGCGCCGGCGGCAGCGCCTGCTCCCACTCCCGCTGCGCCGGCCGAAAAGGTGGCCGCTGCCGCCAGCCTGGCGCCCAAGGAAGAAATCCTGCCGTCCAAGCCCGCCGCCGCTGCGTCCGCACCGGCCGTGGCCAAGCCCGAGCCCAAACCCGAGGCCAAGCCGGCGCCCAAGCCTGAGCCCAAACCGGCCGCCAAGCCCGAACCCAAGCCCGTCGCCAATGCCGACGCCGCCCGCGCCAGCGCCTTGCTCAACGGCACCACGCCGCCGGCCGCCAAACCGGCAGCCGCCGAGGCCGAAGGCCGGCTGGTGGTGCAGGTGGGCGCTTTTGCCGACGTCGCCAAGGCGCGCGAGGCGCGCCTGAAGCTCGAAAAAGCCGGGCTGAAAACCTATACACAGGTCGCGGAAACCAAGGACGGCAAGCGCATACGGGTCCGTGTGGGCCCATTTGCCACCAAGGCCGAGGCGGAAAAAGCGGCCGGAAAAATCAAGGCCCTTGATTTGCCGGCCGCCATCCTGACCTTGTAATGATCCGTGGCGGCTGTTGACTGGATTTTTGGGGGGGTGCTGGTTTTTTCCATGCTGCTGGGCGCATGGCGCGGTTTGGTGTACGAGGTCTTGTCGGTGCTGGGCTGGGTGGTGTCGTTTTTTGTGGCGCAATGGTTTGCGCCCGACCTGGCCGCCCGATTGCCCGTGCAGTCGGCCGCCGACCCGGTGCGTTATGCGGCGGCCTTTGTGTTGATCTTCATCGCCGCGGTATTCGCGGCGGGGCTGCTGGCGTTTTTGATCAAGAAGCTGGTGGCGGCGGTCGGCCTGGCGCCCGTGGACCGTGTGCTGGGCGCCGCGTTCGGCGTGCTGCGCGGCGTGGTGTTGTTGCTGGCCGCGACCGTCGTGATCGACATGACGGCGCTGAAAACCAGCGACTGGTGGCGGGAATCGAAAGGCGCGCCGGTGCTGGCGGCCATGCTCAAAGCCTTGAAGCCGGTGTTGCCCGAACAGTTTGCGAAATATTTAACCTAACTTTGAAGAGTCAACTCATCATGATCGGAACACCATGTGCGGGATAGTCGGCGTCGTCAGCAAAGCCCCCGTCAACCAGCTCATCTATGACGGCCTGCTGCTGCTGCAGCACCGCGGCCAGGATGCGGCGGGCATCGTCACGCAGCAGGGGCGCAAGTTCTACATGCACAAGGCCAAGGGCATGGTGCGCGACGTGTTCCGCACCCGCAACATGCGCGCGCTGCCGGGCACGGTGGGCCTGGGCCAGGTGCGCTACCCGACGGCCGGCAATGCCTACAGCGAGGACGAAGCCCAGCCTTTTTATGTCAACGCGCCCTTCGGCCTGGTGCTGTCGCACAACGGCAACCTGACCAACGCGGCCGAGCTCAAGGCCGAGCTCTTCAACACCGACCACCGCCACATCAACACCGACAGCGACTCCGAAGTGCTGCTCAACGTGCTGGCGCACGAGCTCGAAAAAACCACGCGCGGCCTGCCGCTCAAGCCCGTCGACGTGTTCGCCGCGGTGCGCGGCGTGCACAAGCGCGTCAAGGGCTCCTACGCCGTCGTCGCGCTGATCGCCGGCCACGGCCTGCTGGCCTTCCGCGATCCCTTCGGCATCCGCCCGCTGTGCATAGGGCGCGGGCAGAACGAGGGCGGCGACACCGTCATGGTGGCCAGCGAATCGGTGGCACTGGAAGGCACCTCGCACCAGTTCGAGCGCGACATCGCGCCGGGCGAGGCCGTCTATGTGGACATGGAAGGCGTGGTGCATGCCGAGCAGTGCGCGCCCAATGCCAAGCTCAACCCCTGCATTTTTGAATTCGTCTACCTGGCGCGTCCCGACTCGGTGCTGGACGGCATCTCGGTCTACCAGGCCCGCCTGAACCTGGGCGAGACGCTGGCCAAGCGCGTGGTCTCCACCGTGCCGCCCAGCGAGATCGATGTGATCATCCCGATTCCCGAATCCAGCCGCCCCAGCGCCACGCAGCTGGCGCACCTGCTGGGCATTCCCTACCGCGAAGGCTTCGTCAAGAACCGCTACGTGGGCCGCACCTTCATCATGCCGGGGCAGGGCGTGCGCAAAAAATCCGTGCGCCAGAAGCTCAACGTGATCGCCAGCGAGTTCAAGGGCCGCAACGTGCTGCTGGTCGACGACTCCATCGTGCGCGGCACCACCAGCCGCGAGATCGTGCAGATGGCGCGCGACGCCGGCGCGCGCAAGGTGTACCTCGCCAGCGCCGCGCCGCCCGTGCGCTTTCCCAATGTCTACGGCATCGACATGCCCACGCCGGGCGAGCTCGTGGCCCACGGCCGCAGCATCGAGGAGATCCGTGAAGTCATAGGCTGCGACGCGCTGATCTACCAGGACGTGGACGGCATGAAACGCGCCATAGGCTCGCTCAACGCCAAGCTCGACGGCTTTGACGCCTCCTGCTTCGACGGCGTCTACATCACGGGCGACGTCACGGCCGAAACCATTGCCGCGATGAACTCGCAGCGTGCTGATGCCGCCGCGGAAGACGGCGACGTGGACGCCTCGCGCCTGGCGCTGCCCAACCCGCAAGAAGCCTGAGCATGACCAGCAAAAGAAAACTGCCCGACAACCTGCACCGCGACACGCTGGCCGTGCGCGTGGCGCTGGAGCCCAGCCAGCACGGCGAAAACTCCGAGGCGCTGTACCTGACCAGCGGCTTTGTGCAGCCCGATGCCGAGACCTCGGCGCGGCGTTTTGCCGACCCGACGGAAGGCTATACCTACGGCCGCACCTCCAACCCCACGGTCACGAGTTTTGAGCGCCGCCTCGCCGCGCTCGAAGGCACGGAAGCGGCCATAGGCGCCTCGACCGGCATGGGCGCCATCCTCATGATGTGCATGGGCCTGCTCAAGGCCGGCGACCACGTGATCTGCTCTCGCTCCATGTTCGGCTCGACCATCGCCCTGATAGGCCGTGAGTTCGGCAAGTTCGGCGTGGAAACCACCTTTGTCTCGCAGACCGACCTCAGCGAGTGGAAGGCCGCCCTGCGCCCCGGCACCAAGCTGCTGTTCGCCGAAACGCCGACGAACCCGCTGACTGAAGTGTGCGACATCCGCGCGCTGGCCGACCTGGCGCACAGCGTGGGCGCGCTGCTCGCGGTCGACAACTGCTTTTGCTCGCCGGCCCTGCAACGTCCCGTCGAGTTCGGCGCCGACCTGATCATGCATTCGGGCACCAAGTACCTGGACGGCCAGGGCCGCGTGATGGCGGGCGCGCTGTGCGGCCCGTCCAAGCTCATCGTCGACGTGTTCGGCCCGATTGTGCGCACCGCCGGCATGACGCTGGCGCCCTTTAACGCCTGGGTCGTGCTCAAGGGGCTGGAGACGCTGGGCATACGCATGCAGGCCCAGAGCGCCAACGCATTGGCCGTCGCGCAATGGCTGGAGACCCAGCCCGCCGTCAAGCGTGTCTATTACCCGGGCCTGGCCTCGCATCCGCAGCACGCGCTGGCCATGCGCCAGCAATCGGGTCTGGGCGGCGCGGTGCTGTCCTTTGACGTGCGCGGCGACACGCCCGAAGCGGCGCGCGCCAACGCCTTCCAGGTCATCAACAGCACGCAGGTGCTCAGCATCGCCACCAACCTGGGCGACACCAAGACCATCATCAGCCACTCGGCCACCACCTCGCACGGGCGCCTCAGCGAAGAGCAGCGCCAGGCCGCCGGCATAGGCCAGGGCCTGCTGCGCGTGGCCGTCGGGCTGGACCACGTGGACGACATCAAGGCCGACCTTTCCCGCGGCCTGGACCGCATCGCATGACAGCTCCCATGACGCAAAAGACCCGCACCCGCTTCGCCCCTTCACCGACCGGCTTCATCCACCTCGGCAACATCCGCTCCGCGCTGTACCCGTGGGCCTTTGCCCGCGCCACCGGCGGCGATTTCATCCTGCGCATCGAAGACACCGACGTGGAGCGCTCCAGCCAGCAGGCCGTTGACGTGATCATCGAAGGCATGCGCTGGCTGGGCCTGAACCACGACGAGGGCCCCTTCTTCCAGATGCAGCGCATGGACCGCTACAAGGCCGTGCTTGCGCAGATGCGCGCGGACGGCCTGGTCTACCCCTGCTACATGAGCGTGGCCGAGCTTGACGCCCTGCGCGAAAAGCAGATGGCCGCCAAGGAAAAACCGCGCTACGACGGCACCTGGCGTCCCGCGCCCGGCAAGACCCTGCCGCCCGTGCCCGAAGGCGTGCAGCCGGTGCTGCGCTTCATGAACCCGCAGGGCGGCAGCGTGGTCTGGGACGACAAGGTCAAGGGCCGCATCGAGATCAGCAACGACGAACTCGACGACCTGGTCATCGCGCGCCCCGACGGCACGCCGACCTACAACTTCTGCGTGGTGGTCGACGACATCGACATGGGCATGACCCATGTGATACGCGGCGACGACCACGTCAACAACACGCCGCGCCAGATCAACATCTTCAGGGCCCTGGGCAAGGAGCCGCCGGTCTACGCCCATTTGCCGACCGTGCTCAACGAGCAGGGCGAAAAACTCAGCAAGCGCAACGGCGCCAAGCCGGTCACGCAGTACGCCGCCGAAGGCTATCTGCCCGACGCCATGGTCAACTACCTGGCCCGCCTGGGCTGGAGCCACGGCGACGATGAAATCTTCAGCCGCGAGCAGTTCATTGCCTGGTTCAACCTGGACCACCTGGGCAAGAGCGCCGCGCAGTTCGACGAAGCCAAGCTGCGCTGGGTCAATGCCCAGCACCTCAAGGCCATGCCTGATGACAAGCTCGCCGAGGCGGTCGTTCCCTTTCTCGCGGCGCAGGGCGTCACGGGCCAGGACGCGGCCTGGATCGCGCGCGGCTGCGGCCTGTTCAAGGACCGCTGCAGCACGCTGGTGGAACTGGCTGGCTGGCTGCAGCGCCTGGTCACCGGCGGCCAGCCCGGCGCCGAAGACCTGGCCACGCATGTGACCGAGGCTGTGCGCCCCGCACTGGCCAAACTCGCCGACGCCCTGGGCAGCGCCGAGTGGAGCAAGGCCGCGATTTCCGCGGCCATCAAGCAGGTGCTGGCCGACACCGGCCTGAAGATGCCGCAGCTCGCCATGCCGGTGCGCGTGCTGGTGCTGGGCACGCCGCAAACCCCTTCGCTGGACGCGATTCTGGAGCTCATGAAACGCGAAGATGTGGTGTCCCGGCTCAAGCTTGTTTGAAGATTTGAAAAAGCCCGAATTTTCGGGCTATAATTCAAGGCTCGACACAATTGCAGGGTAACTTGCAATGGCTTGAAGGGGGTATAGCTCAGCTGGGAGAGCGCTTGCATGGCATGCAAGAGGTCAGCGGTTCGATCCCGCTTACCTCCACCAAAGTTTGTCGCGAAGAATTTGAGAGTTTGTACGGTTCTTGTGTCACAGCAGGGCCCGTTCCGGAAGTTCCAAGGTTTTGACCCCATCGTCTAGAGGCCTAGGACATCACCCTTTCACGGTGAGTACCGGGGTTCGAATCCCCGTGGGGTCGCCAGCATTCATCACGCCTCGCGCGTGATGCCCAAGGCGCAAGTTGACAACCGCCGTCCCGCAAGGGCAGGCGACTTGGCTCGAAAGAGCGAATGTTGTCACTACCAGGAGTGGTAGTTCAGTTGGTTAGAATACCGGCCTGTCACGCCGGGGGTCGCGGGTTCGAGTCCCGTCCACTCCGCCAGATCCGAAAAGGGCCTGCAAGATTTCTTGCAGGCCCTTTTTCTTTGGCTGTCGCCTTGTGCATGTCCGCATGCCCGGCTGGTATCAAAGGTAACGGTGCTCCCCCAGCGTGGAGCCCGCGGCGCGATTCGGTCATAATGAGAATAATTCCCATCTACGACGCGCGCGCCTGGTCAGCCACCGCCACATCTCGTCTGCCGCTTGGAGGGGTTCGTCTTTCCCCATGGCATTGACCGACCTGTGCTTGAGCGCTATTACCAAGAACTGCTGAACTTCTGTTCCCGCACGTTGCGCAACCGCGATGCCGCGGCCGATATCGTGCAGGAGAGTTACGCGCGCGTGCTGGCGGTGCAGCATTCGGGCCAGGCCGTGCCCGAGCCGCGCGCGCTGCTCTACCGCACGGTGCGCAACCTGCAGGTCGACCAGTACCGCCGCAGGGAGGTGCGCGGCGAGGCGCTGCAGCCGGATGCCGAGGCCTCTGCGGCCGAGCTCGACAATCTCGCGGCGCCGCAGGCCTGCGAGCCCGACGCGGCCGCTTCTTCGGCGCAGGGCGTGGACGCCCTGCTGGCCACCATAGACGCCTTGCCTCTGCGCTGCCGCGAGGCTTTTATCCTGCACAAGTTCGACGGCCTGCCGCATTCTGAAGTGGCCGAGCTGATGGGCATATCGCGAAAAATGGTCGAGCAGCACATCAAGCTGGCCCTGGACGCCTGCAGGCGCTGCCGCGATGCGCTGGATGGAACGCCCGCCGCGGCCCCGCTACCGAAACTGAGAAGAAGAAAACCCGCCCGCGAATGAGCCTTTGCCAACATTCCTGTTTCCCAGGCCTAGGGTTTTGGCGGGCTCGTGCGTCTACATCCAGGAGCCGATAAGCACGCCATGAATACCCCGCCGCCAGCCCAACCGCCAGCCGCACCGTCCACAGAAACCGACGAGGCGGCGCTGGACTGGTTCGTCCGGCGTTCCGGCGGGCCATTCGATGCGGAGGACGAGGCCGGCTTCCAGGCCTGGTTTGCATCGGACAGCGCCCACCGCGCGGCCTTCGCGCGCCACCAGGACGACTGGCGCGCGCTCGACGCATTGCCTGAGGAGGGCCTCCGCACACTGAGGCGGAACTTCGCCGACGACAAGGCAGCCGCCGCCCATGCGGCACCGCGTCGGCGCACCTGGTGGCGTGAACTCGCCGGCTGGACACCGCAAGCCGCGCTGGCCGCCGTGGCGCTCATGGTGTCCTGCGGCGGCTACCTGGCCTGGAACCTCTGGCAGCAGCAAGCGTTGTACACGCAGAGTTTCGCCACCGCGCGCGGCCAGCAGCTCGAAGTGACCTTGCCCGAGGGCAGCCGCCTGCGGCTGGACACGCTGAGCACCGCCGAGGTGGCGATTTACCGCGGGCGCCGCGAGGTCCGCCTGCCGCAGGGCCAGGCCATGTTCCAGGTCGCGGGCGATGCGGGGCGTCCCTTCGACGTGCTGGCCGGCCCTTTGCGCATCACGGTGGTCGGCACGCGCTTTTCGGTGCGCTACACGCCGGGCGTGCCGGGCCGGGCGGGCGTGCAGGTCGCCGTGGAAGAAGGGCGGGTGCGCGTGGCGCAAGCCGGGCGTTCCAGCGTGAACGAGGCGGCCGTCGAACTTGTCGCCGGCCAGCAGATCGCCAGCGACATGGCGGGGCTGCTGGGTGCAGTCTCCGCCGTTTCCGCCGCGGGCATCGCGCCCTGGCGTGAAAGCCGCGTGAGTTTTGACGACACGCCGCTGGCCCAGGCCCTGGCCGAGTTCGAGCGTTACGGCCCGGCGCACCTGAGCGTGGGGGACCCGGCCGTCGCCGCGCTGCGCGTGACCGGCACCTTCGACCCGCGCCGGCCGGGCAACTTCGCCCGCCTGCTACCGCAGGTCCTGCCGGTGCGGCTGCGCGAGCAGGGCGGCGAGGCCGAGATCATCTCCGCCGGGCATTAAGCGGCTATTAGCAGGGGGCAATTCCGCGGCGCAAAAAAAATTGCGCACGACCTAGGGTTTCCCAAAGCCCATGCGTCTACTTGAGAAGGATTCTTATTTACCCCTTCTTCGGAGATTTGCACGCATGCCTCGTTCCCGCTTCCACCTGCCCCCCTTGGCCCTGGCTTTGGCCCTCGGCAGCTCGGTGGTTTATTCCCAAGGCTCCCAAGGCGCGGCCACCCCCCTGCAGATCAGCATGGCGGCGCAGCCCCTGGCCCAGGCGCTCAACACCCTGGCGCGGCAGGCCGGGCTGGAACTCATGGTGCAGCCCGCGCTGGTCGCCGGCAAGACGGCGCCCGCTGTCTCCGGCCGGCTGACGCCGCAAGAGGCGCTGGACCGCCTGCTGGCCGGCAGCGGCCTGGCGGCGGCCATAGACGGCAACGTGTTTGTCGTGAAGCCGGCTTCAGCCGCAGCGGTGGCGCCTGGCGCGCAGACCTTGCGCGTGGTGACCGTGACGGCCGGCGCCGAGCAGGAAACGGCGACCAGCGGCGGCAATGGTTATGTCGCCAAACGCAGCGCCGCGGGCTCCAAGACCGACACGCCCATCCTCGAGACGCCGCAGTCCATCTCGGTGATCACCAAGCAGCAGCTCGAAGACCAGAAGCCGCGCAGCGTTCCCGAGGCGCTGAACTACTCGCCCGGCGTTTTCACCGGCCTGGTGGGTTCCTCCAACCGCTACGACTACGTGGCCCTGCGCGGCTTCAAGGACAGCAGTGTGGACAGCACCCTGCTCGACGGCCTGCGCATGCTGAGCGACCAGGGCAGCTACACCTCCATGCAGGTTGACCCCTATTTCCTCGAGCGCATCGACGTGGTGCGCGGCCCGGCCTCGGTGCTTTACGGCCGCGCCTCGCCGGGCGGCCTGGTGGCGCTGACCAGCATGACGCCGCAGTACCAGCCCTACCGCGAAGTGCAGCTCACCCTGGGCAACCGCAACCGCCGCGAAGCCGCCGTAGACCTCTCCGGCCCCATCGACAAGGACGGCGTGATGGCTTTTCGCCTGACGGCGCTGTCGCGCTCACTCGATTCGCAGTTCAACACCGTCAAGGAAGAGCGCCAGGCGCTGGCCGCGTCCCTGGCGATCAACCCCTCCACCGACACACGCCTGCTGCTGCAGGCCTACCTGCAGGACGACCCCAATGGCAGCTACCACAGCGGCGTTCCCGCCGACGCCAGCCTCAATGCGGGCCACAACGGCCAGCTGATCTCGCGCTACTTTTTTGATGGGGACCCCAGCGTCGAAAAATACCAGCGCAAGCAGAGCTTCCTTGGCTACCAGTTTGAACATGCCTTTAACGACAGCTGGAAGTTCCGCCAGAACTTCCGCCACGTGCGGGCCGACACCACGCTGCGCCAGATCTACGGCTACGGCTGGGCCGGCGCCAATGAGCTGACGCGCTATTACTCGGGCGCCAACGAATCAACCCGCGGCAACACCATCGACAACCAGCTCGAAGGCCATTACCAGACGGGCGCGCTCAAGCACACCGTGCTGGCCGGGCTGGACTACCAGAAGCGCCGCGTCAGCGGCAACTGGGAATCGGGCAGCGCGCTGCCCATCAATGTGTTCACCCCGAGCTACGGCGCCCCGGGCCTGGCCGGCGTGACCAGCGACCCGATAGACCGCAAGCTCGAACAGACCGGCCTTTACCTGCAAAACCAGACCGAGCTGGACCGCTGGCGCTTCACGCTGGGCGGCCGCATGGACTGGGCCAAGGCCTCCAACCAGTACGGCACCGGCAACCCGGCCCAGTGGAGCGGCTCCAAGTTCACCAAGCGGGCGGGCGTCGTCTACCTGTTCGACAACGGCGTCGCGCCCTATGTGGGTTATTCCGACGGCTTCAACCCCAGCTTGCGCAACGACCGGCAGGGCAACAACCTGGCGCCCGCCGAGACCAAGCAACTCGAGGTCGGCATCCGCTACCAGCCCAAGGACTCCAACACCCTGCTGTCGGCGGCGGTCTACGAGCTGTCGCAAAAAAATGTCGCCACGCGACCGGTGGGCGCCAGCTACTTCGAGCCCACCGGCAAGGTGCGCTCGCGCGGCCTGGAGCTGGAAGCCCGCTCGCAGCTGAGCCGCAGCGTGTCGATGATCGCGAGCTACAGCTACACCGACATGAAGTTCACCGAGTCCTCGGACGGCTTTACCGGCAACACGCCCTACCAGGCGCCGCGCCACATGGCCGCGCTCTGGGGCGACTGGAACTTCGCGCCGGGCTACACCGCGGGTGGGGGTGTGCGTTACGTGGGCTCCAGCTGGGTTGACAACGCCAACAGCATGAAGGTACCGCCCTACACCCTGGTGGACCTGATGCTGCGCGTCGACCTGGCCCAGCTGAACCCTTCGTTCAAGGGTGCGAACCTGCGCCTTGCCGTGAACAACCTTTTCGACAAGAGCTATGTGGCCTCCTGCCTGAGCCAGCAGTACTGCTACTGGGGCGACGCGCGCAGCGCCACCGCGACCGTGACCTACCAGTGGTAGGGCAGTGGTAAAGCACTGTTAGGAAAAGCGGCCGGTGCAGCAACCGGCCGCGGGAATTCTTTTCGACCAACGTGGCGCGCCGCCCCGGCGTGCCAGTCCATCAGGGAGTTGAGTGCCATGAACAAGAATATCTATGACTTTGTTGCGATAGGGCTGGGGCCTTTTAACCTGAGCCTGGCCTGCCTGGCCGAGCCCATCGCCGGCCTGAACGCGGTCTTTCTGGAGCGCAACGCGGAGTTCAACTGGCATCCCGGGATGCTGATCGACAACACCACGCTGCAAAACCCCTTCCTGGCCGACCTGGTCAGCCTGGCGGACCCGACGAGCCACTTCAGCTTCCTCAACTACTGCAAGGAAGAGGGGAAGATTTACTCCTACTACTTCCGCGAAAGTTTTTACCTGACGCGCGCCGAGTACAACGCCTACTGCCGCTGGGCCGCGGCGCGGCTGGGCAAGGCGCGCTTTGAGCACGAGGTGCAGGAGATCGTGCACGACGCCGAGGCCGGCTGTTATGTGGTCACCGGCGTGCAGGGGCCGCAGCGCGAGCCCTTCATCATGCGCTGCCGCAAGCTGGTGCTGGGCGTGGGCTCCAAGCCCATGTTCCCCCAGTGCTGCGCGCCGGACGGCCACCGCTACCTGCACACCGCCGACTACATCAGCCGCAAGGCCGAACTGCAGACAAAAAGCTCCATCACCATCGTCGGCAGCGGCCAGAGCGCGGCCGAGGTCTACCACGACTTGCTGAAAGAAGCCGAGGCGCACGATTACAGCCTGACCTGGATCACCCGCTCCTCGCGCTTCTTCCAGATGGAAACCACCAAGCTCACGCTGGAGATGTTCTCGCCGGACTACATCGACTATTTCTACAACCTCGACGACCGCAAGAAGGAGCGCGTCATCCGCGCGCAGGACAGCCTGTACAAGGGCGTCAATGCCAGCCTGATCAACCAGATCTACGACCTCCTGGACGACAGGCGCAAGCAGGGGCCGCTGCGCACCCACCTGATCACCAATTGCGAGCTGCAGGGCTGCCGCTACGACGCGGGCAAGGGCTGCTACGAGATCGAATTCCGCCAGCTCGACTGCGAGGCGCGTTATGCGCACCGCAGCGAAGGCCTGGTCTTCGCCACCGGCTACCGTGAGAACATCCCGCCCTTTGTCGACGGCATACGCCATCGGCTGCGCTGGGACGAGCAGGGGCGCTACCGGCTGGCGCGCAACTATGCCGCCGATTTCAACGGCAGCGAGATTTTTGTGCAGAACGCCGGCCAGCACACCCACGGCATGACCAACCAGGACCTGGGGATGAGCTGCTACCGCAACTCCTACATCCTGCGGGAACTGACCGGCGTCGAGCACTACAAGATAGAGCGGCGCGTTGCGATCCAGGATTTCAGCATCCCGTCCACCGCGGACTTTGTCCTGCTCTGAGGCTTGAGGCATACAGCATGAAGCTCAGATTCCACATCATCACCATGACGGTGCTGGCCGTCATCAGCGACGCCATCCTGATTCCGTTCTACCCGCAGTTCTTCAGCGCGCGCTATGGGCTAGACAGCCCCGTGCATGTGGGCGCTTACGTGGCGGCGATTTCCATCGCCGTGATGTGCACGCTACCCTTCTGGGCGCGCGTGGCGCGCCGCGTCGAGCCGCTACACCTGCTGGTCTACACACAGTTCGCGGCCGGCACCTTCAGCCTGCTGAGCGACTGGGCGCCCACCGTCGAGATCTACTGGGTGCTGTCCATGCTGATGTTCATGTGCAAAAGCAGCTATTTGCTGATGTACCCCTACATGATGCGGCTGACCCCCAAGGAAGAGCACGCGGCCACCATAGGCATTCTCTCGGTGGTGGTGCATTTCGGCGCCATCTTCGGGGCGGTGGTGGGCGGCTTTGTGCTGCAGACCTGGGGGCCGCGCGCCAGCATTTTTGCCATGGCGGCCGGCGACTACTTCCAGATGGCGGTCTGCTTCTACCTGATACGCAGCGGAAAAATCATCCGCGTCAACAGTGGCGCGCAGGCGCTGGCCGAGGCCACCGAGGCGCGCCGCGTCGGCCTGCTGGCCCGCCTGCCCGTCCTGAAGCTGGCACTCGTGATGCTGATGTTCGACTTCAGCGCCTACCTGATACGCCCCTTCTTTGCGCTCTACTGGCAGAAGATCACCGGCAACGACAGCGAGCTGCTCTCCGGCATGGCCTTTGCCATCCCCGGTGTGGTGGCCATCGCCGCGCTGCGCCTGCATGCCTGGCTGCGCGCGCGCGGCGGCGAGCTGCCCGACCACACGCTGGGCAACCTGCTGCTGGGCGCCGCCGGCCTGCTGCTGCATGCCGCGCCCGATCCGCTGCTGGTGGTGCTGGGGCGCGTGCTCTACGGCTGGGCTTTCTTCCAGATCATCGTCAAGCTGGAAGTCAACCTGTTCCGCTTGTCCACGCCCCAGCGTTATGCGCAGGACTACAGCATCACCAACTTCTTCCAGAACATGGGCGTGCTGCTGTCCTCCTTCGCGGCGGGCGCCATCGTCAATCGCTACGGCCTGCATCTGCCCTTTCTGCTGGCGGCCGGCGGCTTTGTGCTCACCGCGCTGCTGGACCGTCTGATCCTTAAAGTGCCCAGCGCCGGGCATTTGGCCGAAGGCGGCAATGCCAACCCCCTGAAGGAGCCTGTCCATGCCAATTGACATGATTGATACGCTGCACCGCCGCGCCGACGCCGAGATCCGGCCTTACCGCGACGAAGCCGGTTTTGTGTTCCGCCCGCTGCGCATACCGCAGGACATCCCCACGCTGCACCGCTGGTTTATCCAGGAGCGCGCTGCCTTCTGGCTGATGCAGGACAAAAGCGAAGCCGAGGTCCGCGAGGCCTACCAGCGCATGCTGGATTCCGGCAGCGCCACGCCTTACATCGGCTGGGAAGGCGGCCGGCCGGCCTTTCTGGCCGAATGCTACGACCCCGCGCAGGACCGCATCCGGGCCTTTTACGAGGTACGCCCCGGCGACCTGGGCATGCACATCTTTATCGCGCCGCCCGAGCGGCGCATCGCCGGCTATTCGCGCAGCGTGTTCCATGCGCTGATGCGCTTTATGTTCGCGCACCTGGGCGCACGGCGCATCGTCGTCGAGCCCGATGCCAGCAATCACAAGGTCCATGCCTTGAACCGGTCGGCGGGCTTTGCCTACGACCGCGATGTGGTCTTCCCCGAGAAGATCGCCAGCCTCGCCTTCTGCACACGGCGGGATTTTGAACAGGCTACGGCCGCCACCCTAGAGGAAGTCCATTCATGAACGTCACCATCGCCCATCAGACCGCGCACGACCCGGCCGGATTCGCCGCCCACCTGACGCCCGAGGCCTGGGCCCAGGCCAACCGCCTGCTGCTGCGCAAGGCCATCGCCGAATACGCCCACGAGCTCATCGTCGAACCCGAGCAGTTGCGCCCGCGTGAAGGCGGCTTCGCGCTCTACCAGTTGTTCTCGGACGACGGCGCCGCCTGCTACCAGTTCGAGGCCAGGCGCCTGGCGCTGCGCCACTGGTTTATCAAGCCCGACTCCATCCACAAATACCTCAAGGGCGCCGAGCAGCCGCTGGACGCGCTGCAGTTCATCATCGAATGCCGCCAGCGGCTGGGCATACGCGATGAGCTGCTGCCGATTTACCTCGACGAGATCAGCAGCACCTTGTTCGGCAGCGCCTACAAGCGCACGAAGGCCGATGCCCCCAGCAGCGCCCAGCTGGCCGACGCCACCGACTTCCAGACGATTGAAGTCGCCATGACCGAAGGCCACCCGGGTTTTGTCGCCAACAATGGCCGCCTGGGTTTCACCGCGGCCGACTACCAGGCTTACGCGCCCGAGGCCGGCTCGCAGATCCGCGTGATCTGGCTGGCCGTGCACAAGGACCATGCGGCTTTCTCCAGCATCTCCACGCTCAGCTATGAACAGCTGCTGGCCGAGGAACTCGGGCAGGAGACCGTGGACGGCTTTACCCGCGAGGTCGCCGCGCTGGGTGTCGACCCGGCCGACTACAACTTCATGCCGGCCCATCCCTGGCAGTGGTTCAACAAGCTGTCCATCGCCTTCGCCGGCTATGTGGCCCAGCGCAAGATCATCTGCCTGGCCTACGGCCGCGACAGCTACATCGCCCAGCAGTCCATACGCACTTTCTTCAACACCAGCGACCGCAGCAAGCGTTATGTCAAAACCTCGCTGTCCATCCTGAACATGGGCTTTATGCGCGGCCTGTCGCCGTATTACATGTCGGGCACACCGGCCATCAACGAATTCATCAAGAAGCTGGTGGATGGCGATGCCTTCCTGCGCGCCAACGGCTTCACCATCCTGCGCGAAGTCGCGTCCATAGGCTTTCGCAACCATTACTACGAGGCCGCGATACCGGTGGACACGCCGTACAAAAAAATGTTCTCGGCGCTGTGGCGAGAAAGCCCGCTGCCCTTGCTCAAGCCCGGCGAACGCCTGATGACCATGGCCGCGCTGCTGCACGTCGACAAGGACGGCCATGCCTTGCTGCCCGAGCTGATACGCCGCTCTGGCCTCGCTACCCAAGCCTGGCTCAAGAGCTACCTGAAGGCCTACCTCACGCCGCTGCTGCACTGCTTCTACAAACACGACCTCACCTTTATGCCGCACGGCGAGAACCTGATCCTGGTGCTCGACAAGCATGTGCCGGTGCGCGCCATCATGAAAGACATCGCCGAGGAGTGCGCCATCCTCAACATCGAGGCCAAGGCGAATTTGCCCGAGCGTGTCGAGCGCCTGGCGGTTGATGTGCCCGACCATTTCAAGTTGCTGGGCATCTTTATCGACGTGTTCGACGGCGTGCTGCGCCACATCAACCAGGTGCTGGTCGAAAACGCCTGTTGCAGCGAAGACGACTTCTGGCGCGCGGTGGCCGACTGCGTCTGCGACTACGAGGACGCCCATCCCGAGATGGCCGCCAAGTTCGCGCACTACGACATGTTTGTGCCCGAGTTCCTGCATTCCTGCCTGAACCGCCTGCAGCTGGGCAACAACGTGCAGATGGTCAACCTGGCCGATCCCGCGTCCAGCCTCAAGATGGCCGGCAACCTGGTGAACCCGATTGCCGGCATGCGCCGCCGCGCCGCGACCCGGTCCGTGGCGGAACCGGTGGTGGAAAGCGTCGCATGAGTTTTGACATGCGGTCAGGGGATTCGGTGCACGAGGTTGCACCGATGCCGGCATGGGCCAACGCGCCCGATGCCGACCTTGCCCGCGTGTTGCAACTGGCCGCGGGTATCGCACCCGCGCTGCGCGGAGAGCAGGGCGGGGCGGCGGCGCCCGGCGCGCTGCGCTATGACGGCTCGGTAGCGGCGGCAGCTCCTTTGCAGGCGCTGTGCCGTCACTGGGCACAGGCCTACCCCGAAGCCGGTGCCCACTATGTGGCGCTGCGCTGCTGGGGGCTGGCGATCTGGCAGCCGGTCTACCTCGGCGTGATCGCCGCCCACCTGGACAGCCATGTGCCTGTGCTTGCCGGCCTCACGCAGCCCGTGGTGGCCGGATTCCCCAGCGGTTTCCAATTGCCGGCGCATGCGCCCATGAAAGCCGAGTCGCTGGCTTCGCGCATGCGGCTGGCGGCCGGCGAGTTGCGCAGCTTGTGTGATGCCACGCGCACGGCCCTCATGCCGCTGGTGGCCCTGCACGGCCGCGCCGCCGACCGGCTGCAGGCCGAGTGTGTGCTGGGTGCGCTGCTGCTGGTGCACCGCAGCAGCCCTGGTCTTTTTGAGGACGCCAGGGTCGCCGCGCTGGGAGAGGCGTGGTTGGCGCAACTGGGTATCAGCGGCGGCTGTGGCATGTTTGCCTACCGCGCACGCGACGGGACGCCCGCGCTGGCGCTGGACCGCAAGGTCTGCTGCCATTACTTTCGCCGCCATGACGGCGAGAAATGCAGCACCTGTCCCAAGCTCCCGCTCGACAAGCGTATCGCCCGATTGCAGGCCGATCCTTTGTAGTCCGGGCCATTGATTTTGCGATGCGGCCTGCCTTTGAAGGCCGGCGCGCGTTGCCACGCCCTGGAGAATTCCATGAACGATATCGCACGCCTGGTGCATCTCATGCCGGCGGCTCCGCAGCTGCCCGTCAGCGCTTACTTCGACGAAGCCCTGTTCGCGCAAGAACAGGCTTTGATCTTCAACAAGGCCGCCCGCTACATAGGCCACGAAAAAGCCGTGCCTCAGGTCGGCGACTGGCATCGCCTTGCGCAGGAAGGCGGCGGCCGTGTGCTGGTGCGCAACCCGCAAGGTGTGGAGCTGCTGTCCAATGTCTGCCGGCACCGGCAGGCCTTGATCCTGGGCGGCGAGACCGGCAACGTGAGCGGGCCGGCCAACCCCAAGGGCAATCTTGCGGCGGCCGGCGGGCACATTGTCTGCCCCTTGCACCGCTGGACTTACAACAGCAGCGGCGAGCTGCTGGGCGCGCCGCAGTTCGAGCAAAAACCCTGCAAAAACCTGCAGCGCTTTCCCCTGCGCAACTGCCACGGCCTGCTGTTCGAAGGCCCGCGCGACCCGGCGCGGGACATGGCGCCGCTGTTTGAAAGGCCGGAATTCGATTTTTCGGACTATGTGCTGGCCCACGTCGAGGTGCACCCCTGCCACTACAACTGGAAGACTTTTATCGAGGTCTACCTGGAGGACTACCACGTCGCGCCCTTCCACCCAGGCCTGGGCAGCTTTGTGAGCTGCGACCAGCTGAGCTGGGACTTTGCCGACTGGTACAGCATGCAGCGCGTCGGCGTGCACGAGTCCTTGAGCACGCCCGGCTCCGACATCTACAGCACATGGCATGAGCGCCTGCTGCAATACCGCACCGGCACGCCGCCCGATTTCGGCGCGGTCTGGGTCACCTACTTTCCCACCCACATGATCGAGCTGTATCCGCATGTGCTGGTGCTGTCCACGCTCTACCCCAAAGGGCCGCAGGAGACGGTCAACGTGGTCGAGTTTTATTACCCCGAAGAGATCGCCGCCTTCGAGCCGGAATTCATGGAAGCGCATCGCGCCGCCTATATGGAAACCGCCAGGGAAGACGATGAGATCGGCGAGCGCATGGACGCGGGCCGGCGCGCGCTGCTGGCGCGCGGCGTCTCGGACACCGGGCCCTACCAGTCGCCGCTGGAAGACGGCATGCGGCATTTCCACGAGTGGTACCGACGCACCATGGGGGCAGACTGCCCGGCTTGACGCCGTGGGCTTGAAGCCGGAGGGCTGCCGGCCCCACAATGCAGCCATGCGCAAACATTTCTCCGAAACCACGGGCCCGCAGCGGCTCACCCTGGGCCTGGTGACCGGATTGATCGTGGCGGCATTGCCGCTGCCCCTGGGCTGGCAGTTCTGCGGCCTGCTGGGCTGGTGCGCCGGCGTCAGCGTTTACCTGGGCCTGGCCTGGTGGCTGTGCGTGCGCTTTGACGCCCAACGCACACGCGAACGCGCACAGGCGCAGGACGAGCCCAGCGTCGTGCTGTTCTTGCTGATGCTGCTGGCCACCATGGCCTGCGTCGCGGCCATCACGCTCGTGATGCAGCAGGCCAAAAACCTCTCGGGCATGGAGCGCACTTTCCAGATCGTGCTCTCCGTCGCGGCGCTGGCCGCCTCCTGGCTGTTCATGCAAACGATTTACGCGTTTCGTTATGCGCACCGCTATTACCAGGAAGAAAAGCTCAAGGAGCCCGACGGCCCCGGCCTGCAGTTCCCCGGCGGGCTGGACCCGGATTACTTCGACTTCCTGTACTACGCCCACGTGGTTGGCATGACCTCGCAGGTCTCCGACGTGCAGGTCACCTCGCGCGAGATGCGCCGGCTCACGCTGGTGCACAGCGTGCTGTCCTTCGGCTTCAACATGCTGATCCTGGCGCTCAGCATCAATGTGGTGGCGGGAGCGTTGCAGTAGGAATCGGCTGCTTGCTTCGCGCTAGTCCATATTGAGGAGGCGGCAACCATGCTGGCCGCCTAGAATCGCCTTGCAGATCTTGCGGGCGCAATGGCCATAAGCTTGCTGTACACCTTTAGCGGAGTTCTTAAAAGATGTTTTTTTCTCACCACGGTCGAACATCATTGCTTCTGATTATTGGTCTTTGGGGGATCTCGATGAATCCCGCCCTGGCCCAAGCGCAGAAGCTCAGTCCTGAAGTGCTGGATGAGTTGAAAAAAGTCGCCGCCATCTACGGAATGATCCAGACGGATTATGTGAAGCCCGTAGAAGGCACCGCAGTCCTGGCCTCCTGCATGAAGGGCATGCTGAATAAGCTGGACGCGCAATCCACCTTCATGGACAAAGAGGAGTTCGAAGACCTCCTGCGAGGGCCTTCAAAAGATGCTGTCGGCATTGGTGTCGAGATAGTCGTTCGTGCCGGTTTGCCAACCGTGGTCGCGGCCATTGATGGCTCTCCCGCGTCTCGAGCCGGGCTCCGCCCCAAGGACTACATCCTGGAGATCGATGGCCATTCCATGGAGGAGAGCGAGGCCCAGGACGCTGTAAAGAGGTTGCGGGGAAAGCCCGGTACAACCGTCAACCTGACCATCAGGCGCCCGGGCGAGATGGAGAACCGCTCGCTTGCGCTGGTGAGAGAGCCGGCCCCTCTCAAGCGGGTATCTTCACGGCGGACACCGTTTGACATCGGATATTTGCGCATTCCCAGCGTCAACGACAACACGGCAGCCGATGTGCGCGCGGAGTTCCGCAAGCTTCAAGCCGCCGGCCCCCTGCGTGGTCTGGTACTCGACCTGAGAAACTCCCCCGGCGGGCTGCTGCTGTCATCGATCGAACTGGCGGCGATGTTCTTGCCTCCGGATGCGCCTGTCGTCAGCACGGAGGGCCGCCTGTCCGAATCGAACAAGGCCTGGACGGCAAACAGAGACGAGATTCTGAAAAGCAGCTATGCAAAACGCGACGACTGGCCTGAGGCCATGAAGTCCGTACCGTTGCTTGTTCTTGTCAATGCGGGTACTGCGTCCGGCGCAGAGATCATCGCAGCGGCATTGAGAGACAACAACCGGGCCAAATTGATGGGAAGCAAGACCTTCGGCCGGGGAACGATTCAGACGATCAGGCCGTTGTCGAAAGACGCGGCAATCAAGCTGACCACCGCGTTTTACAAAACGCCAGGTGGCCGGCAATTGCAAGGGAACGGCCTGGAGCCGGACCTGCAGGCGCCAGAGCTCCAGCGACTGGAAGACGCAGGGACGGACCAGGATGCTGGTTTGAGCAAGGCGATCGGCTGGCTTCGTGCGCCATCATGAGATGGAGAGGTATTTTTACGTTATAGCCAACTCTTCCATCGAGAGGACGCCGACCCGCGACCCGGTCGGCGTCTCTCATGTGAACCCTTAAGCGACGATGAGCGACTGGGAATGCAAAACGTGCGGAGCTTTCAATAGTTTGGGCGTTCCTGTTTGCCATACGTGCAACAGGGCGCGTCACGCGTCTCGGGATTCGAGCCACAAAGAGCAGAATTTCGCCGCTTCAGGGGCCACGGGCTGCCTTTTAGTCATCGGTGTCGCTGTGTTTTCAGGGCTCTGGTTTCTCTATAGCCTGCTCGCGAGCGTTTGCTGGATATGCAAGTAGCATATGTTTCTTCTGTTGTTGTCCAAGCCTAAGGCGACTTCGCCGCTGGCGTTCTGGTCTGATTACCTTAAACCTTAGCCATGACGATGCATACTCAAACTCAAGCAAAAAATTCCGTGTGGCGCTGCCTTTCTTTGCTGGCGGTGACCGTGTTGCTTTCGTCGTGCGGCACTCCCTTCGTGTACAAGGCAGCTGCCGGGCCTGACGTTGCGACAGTCCGACTTCGCAATGCGAGCGGAAGTTGGGTTCGGGCCATGGAGTCGCACAAGGGCGATTGCACAGACATGTGGTTTTTTGGTGACAACAGGGAGAACATCAATTCCGGAACGACTCGGGTTACGACGGTTTCTCCAGGCACCTTCCTCGTGCTAAACGTCGTGGGGAATGTTGGAGTGGGCGTGGGAACAGGCGCCGCGGGTTCATTTTCCGTCTCCTCCTGCAAGTTCAATGTTGGCTTCGTCGCCGAGCCCAATGCGACGTACGAACTCACCTACGGAGGATCGGCGGGTGGATGCACCCTGCGCGCAACGGTGCAAACTTCCACCGGCATCCAACAGTTGCCGCTGACGAAGATGGACTTGAAAAACCTGTTGGGTCCTCAGTCATGTGTTCGCGCAGGAAGCTAAGAGTGCCAATAGCGGCTAACGGTTCGTTCAACATGGAACTGCAATTGTTGAATTCCATCGAATCCTGACTCACGTAGGCCCTATCCCCTAGTTTTGACGGAAGGGTCAGGCCTCGGGTTCGTGGCAAACCGCTTCGAGGTTGTGCCCATCCGGACCAATGACAAAAGCCGCATAGTAGTTCGCGTGGTAGTGGGGGCGCAGGCCGGGTGCGCCATTGTCCTTACCGCCCGCTTCCAGCGCCGCGCGATAGAAATCCTCGACTTGCCGGCGATTGCTGGCGATAAACGCGAGGTGAAGATGCGCTGGTTTCTCCTCGGTCTGGAACAGGCACAAGGAAGCCTTGGCCTTTGAACTCAGCTCAACGCCATAGGCCGGCGGCCCCTCCGAGGCAATAGTGACGCCGAGCGGCTCAAGCGCCTTAAGGAAGAAGGCCTTGCTCGCCGCATAGTCGCTGACGCCGAATTTGACGTGGTCAAACATGGGTTCTCCTGAAAGGTATGGGCCTGAGCGAGGCCTGGCGTTGCCCGACGGATGGTTCAGGGCTGATTCGTTTCCTGCCAAAGCTGCGGATTACTGCGAAAGAAGCGCAGCAACTCCTCGAACTTGGCTTCATCATCCGCATACGGATTCGGAACCGACTTGTACGCTCGCTCGGCAGCCTCTTCATCGGCAGGTGCTTTACGAACCGATACCAATGCCTTGGCGAGGGCTTGTGCTTCGGCGTGCATGCCGATACGGTCGTAGGCATCGACGGCAAGCTGAAGAAGCTCCTCGCCCGCGTTGGTCAGTGCGGTCCAGCCGTTGAACTCATAGTCGTCTTCCAGCCAGAAGACCGGAAATGCGAGTTGAAAGGCGAGGGGCCACTCGGCAAACCTGGCCTGCGCTTCTTCGCTGATATGCAGGGGCATGTAACTCAGGATTTCGAGGAACAGATCGTCATCGGCGACCGACCAGAAGTCAAGCGGTATGGGGTCGCTGTGGGCGCGCTCCGGGTAGAAGCGGTGCATATAGTCCTGCAGGGCGCGCAGGGACGGCTCAAGCACGGACGGCGGCGCGTAGGGCGGCATTGGTGGGCCCCGGGCCTTACATCACCAGGCAAAAATGGAACTGGTCCGCCTCCTGCTCGGCCTCGGATACCTTGGCCAGGCAGTCTTCCAGTTCCTCGATGAGTTCGGGGCGCAGCTTTTCCTTGATGCCTTTGACTTCGCCTGATTTCAAGCGCTCGATGATTTTGGTGAGCGAGGGCAAGGCATCGGCGGGCGCAAACCACTTTTCGTTTTCGGCAATCCACGATTCGGGGAGATCGTCCTCGGAAAAGTTGTACTGCATGTCGGTGGTGTCGATGAAGTCTGACAGCGCACGCACACCCAGGCTTTTGGCGAGTTCATCGAGTGCTTCAGAAGCCTTGCAAAACAGCGAGTGGTCGTAGTCGTCGCCTGAATCATCGGTGCCGACCCTGGACTTTCTGCGGACCCAAATTGTGTCGCTCATGCTTTCCTCCGTAGTGTGGGGCTGTCAAACCACGCCAATATATCCCGATCTACTTCGCCGGGCTCACATAACGCGCATAGAGCTTGCCGGCCAGCTTCTGCATCACATCGTCGGTATTCGGCGTCGCCACATTGGCCATGACGACGATGGCCGCGTCGCGTTCGGTGTCCACCCAGATATAGGCCTTGTTCATATTGTTGGAGCCGCCATGGAAAGCGACGGGGTAGGGCGTCCAGGCCATTTGGGTGGAGCCCCAGCCCAGCGCGTACCGTGCCGCGCCCGATACCGTGGTGGAGGCGGTCGAGGCGGCCGACATGGAGACCACGGGCGTCACGAGTTTTTTCATGGTTTCGGGTTTGACCAGGAAGGGCGCGCGTTTGCCTTGCCCCGCCATCCAGCTGCCCCACTGCACAAAATCCAGCACCGACATATGCGCGGTGCCGGCCGGGCTGATGACCAGGGGGTTGTCGGCTTCGGGGCCGCCTATCATGGCCTTGAGCTTGCCGTCGACCACGGCATGGCCCAGCGGCGCGTCTATGCGGCCCAGCGTGGCTTGCGGGCCTATGCCGGCGCTCGTGAGTTTGAGCGGCGTGAACACGCGCTCCGTGATCAGCTCTTCCCAGGATTTTTCGCCCACACGCTCAATCATGGCGCCGGCCAGGGTGTAGCCGAGGTTGGAATAGGCAAAGGACGCGCCGGGCTCCCGGGCCAGTGGTTTGGTGACGGTCTGCTGGACCATCCAGTAGCGCTGGTCGTTGAGGTTACCCGGCTGGAACACCACCTTGGCCAGCAGCGCGTCAAAGTCCGCGTTGTCCGAAGGCAGGCCGCTGGTGTGCGACAGCAATTGGGTCAGCGTGACGCGTTTGACACCGGCATCCATGCCGGCGGCGAGTTCGGGAAAGACCTGCTCAAACGTGCTGTCCCAGCGCAGCTTGCCGGCCTCCACCATCATGGCGGCCAGCAGGGAGGTCATGGCCTTGGTGTCCGAACCTATGTGAAAACGGTCCTGGTGCGTGACGGGGATGGTGGTACCGACACGGCGCGTGCCGCCCGTGCCCACGGCCATCAGCTGGCCCTTGCTGACCACCGCGGCGGCCAGCGCGGGAAAGCCTGCCTCCTTGGCTTCCGCGCTGACCATGGCATCGAGCGAGTCCTGGGCCTGCGCGCTACCTGCGGAGGCGATCAGGCAGAGGCCAGTGAGCAGGGCGCGCAAGCCCGTTGTTGAAACCATGGAAGTGATAGCGCGTCCGGTCTGGCTGGAAGCATGAAACTGCAGCATGTGAGTCGCCCTTGTTGTGTGAACCAGGTTGATGGAGCCCCGATTCTCACCCAGCTCGGGCGACACGCGCATGACGGCGTATTACAGCTGAAACAGCTGCTTCTTGAGCGCCATCTTTTCTTTCTTGCGCAGGCTTGCTTCGGACTTGCGGTGCGAACCGGCCTTGCGCTGCGCCGCTGCCGCCACCAAGGGGTTACGCGGCTTGGGCGCGGCCAGCTTGATCTTGAGCTTGGTCTTGCGAGCCGACGTCATGCCTTCTGCTGTTCAGGTTTGCGGCCCAGCTTGAGCAAGCCGGTCGAGAGCGCCGTGCCAATCACAATCACCACGGCGCAGACCACCATCCAGGCCGTCACATGCTCGCCGAGGAAGATCACGCCATAGATCACGGCGAACACCGGCACCAGGAAGGTGACCGAGAGTGCGCGCGGCGGGCCGGCGTTTTCAATCAGGCGGAAGAACAGGATGTAGGCCAGGCCGGTGCAGACCACGCCTACGGCCAGCAGCGCCAGCCAGGCGTGCATGCCGGGCATCTGCGCGGGCCACAGCCACGCGGCGGGCAGGGCCAGGCCCAGGGTCGCGCCTATCTGGCTGCCGGCCGCCGTCACCAGCGGCGGCATGCCCGAGAGGTAGCGTTTGGTGTAGCTGGCCGAGATGCCGTAGCAAAGGCAGGCAAACAGGCAGGCCAGCACGGCCCAGCCCGGCGCCACGCCCGAGGCATCGGGCTTGAAGGTGGCTTTGTCCCAGGCCAGCATGGCGACGCCGGCAAAACCAACGATGAGGCCCAGGATGCGCGAGCCATTGGGCTTGTCCTTGAGCCACAGCCAGGCGATCAGCGCGCCGAACATGGGCACGGTGGCATTGAGGATGGCCGACAGGCCCGTGGTGATGGACAGCAGCGCGAAGGAAAAACACGCAAAGGGAATGCCCGAGTTGAGCACGCCTATGAAAAAAATCTTTTTCCAGTTTTTCCTCAGATCTGGCAGCAGGCCGCGCAGCCACACAATGGGCAGCAGGAACAGTGCGGCGATGGCCACGCGCACGGCGGCGGTCGGCAGCGGGCCGAACTCCACCGTGCTGATGCGCATGAACAGAAAGGACGAGCCCCAGATGGCGGCCAGCATCACAAAATCGGCGACCCAGCTCTTGGGTCGGGCGGCCACCGCGCCCACGGGCGCGGCGATGCCGGAAGGACTGGAACTCACAGCATGTTCTCCTGAAGTGCGCCTTCGAGTTTCAACAAGGCGGTTTTGCGGTGCAGCCCGCCAGCATAACCCGTGAGCGAACCGTCGGCGCCCAGCACACGATGGCAGGGCACGATGACGCTGACCGGGTTGCGGCCTACCGCGGCGCCCACGGCGCGCACCGCCTCGGGTTTGCCTATGCGCTGGCTCACCTGGCCGTAGCTCAGGGTGCCGCCCTGCGGGATGGCCAGCAAGGCCTGCCACACCGACTGCTGGAAGGCCGTGCCGTGGCCCAGGTCCAGCGGCAGATCGAAGGTCGTGCGCGTGCCGGCATAGTATTCCGTCAGCTGCGCGATGGTTTGCCTGAGCACCGGGTGCCCCGTGTCTTCGCGCCACACATAGGGTTTCACCAGCTGCGGCGGCAAATGCCGCTGGCCGGCAAACCAGACGCCGGCCAGGCCTTTGTCGGTGGCGGCGATGATCATTTCCCCCAAGGGGCTGTGAAAGGTTGTCTGGACGATGGAGTTGTCGAATTTCATCTTGTTCACCTTTTGAATGGTTTCGAGTGTCTGCCTTATCAGGTCTTTTTGAGTCCTAATGAGGCGGCTTTGGCTGGCTTGGTGTTTTGCGGGCAAAGGTCGGCTCGATGATCCAACGGCGATGTTCGCGCCGGGGCGCTGAACCGTCCAATGAAATCGGGGCACTGCATTCATTCCGCTCACGCATGAATCGCCGTCAGCCGGGGCGCTCCAGCGTGCCGCTCCAGGCGCGTATCACCGCGTAGCTGCGCCAGGGTTTCCAGGCCGCTGAAGCGAGTTCCGCTTCGCGGGCCGGGTTCTTTCGGCCCTGCACGTCCAGGGCCTTGTGCAGCGCCACGTCGCCCGCCGGAAAGGCATCGGGCCAGCGCAGCGCGCGCATGGCGATGTACTGCGCGGTCCAGTCGCCTATGCCGGGCAGTTCCTTGAGCGTGGCCAGCGTGGCGTTCACGTCGGCGCCGCTGTGCAGCTGCAGGCGCTTGTCGGCCACCGCCTGGGCAATGCCCACAATCGCGGCCTGGCGCTGCTTGACGATGCCCAGCTGTCCCAGCGCGTCGCCGCTGGCGGCCGCCAGCACGGCGGGGGCGGGGAAGAGCCGCGTCAGCTGGGGCCAAGGCGTTTCCACCGCTTCGCCGAAACGGTCCACCATGCGCTGGGCCAGGGTGCGTGCGGCAGCCACGGTGATCTGCTGGCCCAGCACGGCGCGCACTGCGAGTTCGTAGCCGCACAGCGCGCCCGGCACACGCAGGCCGTCGCCGTCGGGGAAGGCCGCATGCAGCACACCGTTGATGGCCGTCGGGTCGGCGTCCAGGTCAAAGGTGGTGCGTACGCGGCGTATCACCAGCGGCAGCACTTCGCGCAGCGAGTCGCTCACGCGCAGCACCAGGCGCGAACGCTCTTGCTCAAAACTCGCCAGCAGCCAGCCCGTGTGGTGCTTGCCGCCCGATTCGATGCTCAAGGTCCGGCCCAGGCAGGGCATGTCCGCCTCCGCATCGATGAACTCAATGGCGCTGATGCAGCGTTTGCTGAAAAAAGCCAGCATGGCCTGCACATCGTAGGGTGGGCGGTAGCCCAGCCGTATGGTGGAGCCTTCGCCGACCTTGCCGCTGCGCTCGGGCCCCTGGCGCCGCAGCTGCGTGGGGTTGAGTTTGTAGTGTTCGACAAAAGCCGCGTTGAAGCGGCGAACGCTGGCAAAGCCGCTGATCAGCGCGATCTGCGTGATCGGCAGGTCGGTGTCGGCCAGCAGCTGTTTGGCGGTGTGCAGCCTGTGTGTCTGCAAATACTGCATGGGCGAGACGCCGAACTGCGCCTCGAAGATGCGTCGCACATGGCGGTCGCTCACGCCCAGGCGCGCTGCGAGTTTGTCGACCGAGGGGGCTTCACCGGCCCAGACCTCGGGCTCGTCCAGCAGGCGCGCCGCCTGGTGGGCCAGGATGTAGGAAGCGTCCTGGATGGACCACACCACCGAATGCGGTGCCAGCTCGGGCCGGCAGCGCAGGCAGGGGCGAAAGCCGGCGTTCTCGGCCTGTGCCGCATGGTGGAAGAAACGGCAGTTCTCGCGCTTGGGCGTTTTCACGCTGCAGACCGGCCGGCAATAAATGCCGGTGGAGGTCACGCCGGTGAAAAAGCTGCCGTCAAAACGCGCGTCGCGCGCCTTCAGGGCGAGGTAGCAGTCGTTGTCGGCCAGAGGGGTGTTGTCGCGGTCCATGGAAGAAATGATACGCCGCGGGCTGGTTTTAACTGGCCGTTTTCGGACATGTCCCTGGGGCCGCCGTGGGCCTGCTTTTTGGCGGACTTTCGGCGGGTTTTCGGCCTTTTGCGGAAGCCCCGCAATAGTCTGAACGGACTGGCCGGAAACGGCTGCCGCCTACAGGAAGCGGCGGGGCCGCCACCTACAATGAATCCGCTTGCGAACCCATTCCCGCACCCCCCCAGGAACCGTCCCCGATGCAAATCAACCCGTCCATCTTCAAGGCCTATGACATACGCGGCGTTGTGCCGTCCACCATCCATGAAGCGATGGCCGAGGCCCTGGGCAAGGCCTTTGGCATGGCGGCGCTGGCGGAGGGCGAAAAAGCCGTGGCCGTGGGCCGCGACGGCCGGCTCAGCGGGCCTTCGTTGAGCGCGGCGCTGATGCGCGGCCTGGCCGCCACCGGCATTGACGTGATCGATGTGGGCATGGTGACCACGCCCATGCTCTACTTTGCCGCCAGCACGCTGGCCGGCTCCGGCATACAGGTCACCGGCAGCCACAACCCCAAGGACTACAACGGCTTCAAGATGGTGCTGGCCGGCCGCGCGATCTACGGCGAGGACATCCAGGCGCTGCGCCGCGTTATTGAAGGCGAGGACTGGGTGCTGCCCGCGCAGGGCGGCAGCATACGCCAGGTCGACGTGGGCACGGCCTACCGCGAGCGCATCGTCTCCGGCATCAAGCTGGAGCGCCCCATGAAAATCGTCGTCGATTCGGGCAACGGCATTGCCGGCGCTTCGGCCCCCGCGATCTTTCGCGCGCTGGGCTGCGAAGTCACCGAGCTCTTCAGCGAAGTGGACGGCAACTTTCCCAACCACCACCCGGACCCGAGCAAGCCCGAGAACCTGCAGGACCTGATCAAGGCCCTGCAAAGCGGCGATGCTGAACTGGGCTTGGCCTTTGACGGCGACGGCGACCGGCTGGGCATCGTCACCAAGGACGGCCAGAACATCTACCCCGACCGGCAGATGATGCTGTTCGCGCGCGACGTGCTCTCGCGCGAGCCGGGCGCCACGATTTTGTTCGACGTGAAATGCTCGCAGCGCCTGGCGCCCGAGATCGAGGCCGCCGGCGGCGTGCCCATGATGTACAAGACCGGCCATTCGCTGATCAAGGCCAGGATGAAGGAAGTCGGCTCGCCGCTGGGCGGCGAGATGAGCGGCCACATCTTCTTCAAGGAGCGCTGGTACGGTTTTGACGACGGCACCTATGCCGGCGCCCGCCTGCTTGAGATCCTGAGCCGCGTACCCGACGCCGGCATCGTGCTCAATGCCTTGCCCACCAGCTTCAGCACGCCCGAACTCAATGTGGCCTGCAAGGAAGGCGAGCCGCATACCGTGGTGGAGGCTTTGATCAAATCGGCCAAGTTTGCGGCGCCGGCGAAGATTTCCACGATTGATGGGGTCCGCGTGGATTGGCCCGACGGCTTTGGCCTGATACGTGCGTCCAACACCACACCGGTGCTGGTGCTGCGCTTTGAGGGCCATACCCAGCAGGCCATGGAGCGCATAGAGGCCGATATGCTGGCCTTGCTGCGCAGCGTCAAACCCGACGCCAGCCTGGCGGCCGCGGCGCATTAAATACGCCCACCCCCGTCCAGGCTCACTTCGTGTAGCCTGTTCCCCCCTTCCAGGGGGCGGCGCCTGGGGCCGGCGAAGCCGGGCCCTCGGCCCCCACTGGTGGGTACCCCGCTAGTTACGCCCTGAACTCTTCATGCTAGCCGGGGCCGCGGAACCGGCTTTGCCGGGCCGCAGGCGCAGCGGCCCCCTTGGGGGGGCAGCGACCCACACGCAGTGGGGGAGCGTGGGGGCCATGTCCTGGGGCCATAGAATGGCCTCTCATGAAAATTCTCCTGGTCAAGCTGTCCTCTCTCGGTGACGTGGTGCATACCCTGCCGGTGGTCCAGGACATACGCGCGGCCTTGCCGGATGCGCAAATTGACTGGGTGGTGGAGAAGTCCTTCGCCTCCTTGCTGGCGCGCAGCGAGGGCCTGCACCGTGTGATTCCCTGCGAGATACGGCGCTGGCGCAAATCCTTCTGGACGGCCGCCACGCGCCAGGCCTGGCGTGCCTTCAAGCACGACTTGCAGCAAGAGGCCTATGACGCCGTGATCGACCTGCAAGGCCTGACCAAGTCCGCCCTGGTGGCCCGGCTGGCCCGGCTGGCGCCAGGCGGCAAACGGTATGCCCTGGCCAACCAGACCGACGGCTCGGGCTATGAAGCGCCCACGCGCTGGGTGGCCGATGTGGCGATTGCGGTGGAGCCGCATATCCATGCGGTGCGGCGTTCGCGTGAACTTGCCGCGCGTGCGCTGGGCTACCGCTTTGCGGCCGCCGCTGACTTTGGCTTGAAAGTGGCTGCGGCGCCCGCAAAGACCCATGAGCACTTCCCCAAGGGCCGTATCGCCTTCATCCACGGCACTTCGCGCGCCGACAAGGAATGGCCCTTGAGCCACTGGGTCGCGCTGGGCCAGCGCCTGAACACGGCCGGCTACCAGTTGATGCTGCCGCACGGCAATGCCGCGGAGCGGGCCGCCAGCGAGGCGATGGCCGCGGCGCTGAATGGCGCGGCGGCGGGGTCGGCCCTGGTGCCACCCGCGCTGGCGCTGGACGCGCTGGCCGAAGAACTCGCGCAATGCACGGGCGTGATCGGCGTGGACAGCGGTGTGAGCCATATCGCCGTCGCGCTGGACCTGCCGCATGTGCAGATCTACAACTTCGACACCGCCTGGCGCACCGGGCCTGATGCGCTGGGCCACGGCGGCCGGCAAGTCAGCGTGTTCGCGCAGCCCGCGCCGGGTGTCGAAGCCGTCTGGCAGGCCTGGCTGGCCTGTAGCACGGCCGGGGCCGCCGCATGAGCACGCTGGCCCTGAAACTTTATTCGCTGCTGATGTTCTGCGGGCAGCCGCTGCTGCGCCGCAAGCTGGCGCGCCGCGCCAAGCAGGAGCCCGGTTACCTGGAGGCGGTCGAAGAGCGCTTCGGCCGCTACACGCAGCCGGCCGAAGCCCGTTCCGAACTGGTCTGGGTGCATGCGGTCTCGCTGGGCGAGACCCGCGCGGCGGCCGTGTTGCTCAAGGCCTTGCGTGAACGCCACCCAGGCCTGCGCATCCTGCTCACGCACGGCACGGCCACCGGGCGTGCCGAGGGCGTGGCCTTGCTGCAGCCCGGCGACGTGCAGGTCTGGCAGCCCTGGGACAGCCCAGGCGTGGTCGCGCGGTTTTTTGAACACTTCAAGCCGCGCCTGGGCCTGCTGATGGAAACCGAAATCTGGCCCAACCTGGTGGCCGCCGCGAAAGCGCGCGCCATGCCGCTGGCGCTGGTCAACGGGAGGCTGTCCGAAAAATCGCTGAAGCAGGCGCTCAGGATGTCGCCGCTCTCGGTACCGGCCTATGCCGCGCTGTCGGCGGTGTACGCGCAGACGGACGACGACGCGCGCCGCTTTCGCCAGGCCGGCGCGGCGGTCAGCGGCGTGTTCGGCAACCTCAAGTTTGATGCCTCGCTGGACGACGCCCAGCAGGAAAAAGGCAAGGCCTGGCGCCGCGCGCTGGCACTGCCGGTGATGATGTTCGCGAGCTCGCGCGAGGGCGAGGAGGAGCAGTTCCTGCAACAGATCAGCGCCATGGCCCAGTCCGAACATGCGCCGGCGGAGGACGCCCCGCCGCAGGAGACCGGAAGCCGCTTCAGGATTTTGCTGGTGCCGCGCCACCCGCAGCGCTTTAACGAGGTGGAGGCGCTGGTGCGCCAGCGCGGCCTGCGTGTGTCGCGCCGATCCGGTTGGGATGACGCGGCAGGAGGCCCGACCGGCGAGGCGCTGCAGGCCGATGTGTGGCTCGGTGATTCGCTGGGCGAGATGGCTCTCTATTACGCGATGAGTGACGTCGCCTTGCTGGGCGGCAGCTTCGCGCCCCTGGGCGGCCAGAACCTGATCGAGGCCGCGGCCTGCGGCTGCCCGGTCGTCATGGGCCCGCATACCTTTAACTTCACCGAGGCCGCCGAACTCGCCGTGGATGCCGGCGCGGCGCGCCGCGTGGTCGACATGGAGCAGGGCGTGCGCACCGCGCGCAAGTGGATGGACAGGCCTGATGCGCACGCCGCGGCGGTCGCGGCAGGCCTGGCCTTTGCCGACCGCAATCGCGGTGCCACAGCCAGGACCTTGGCTGCGCTGCAGGTTTTTCTGCCTTAACCAGGCAGGGGCCGGGGGACTGGCTTTGCCAGACCGCAGGCGCAGCGGCCCCCGAGGGGCTGGAGCCCGCGGCTCCAAGCCTGCCTGCGCAGGCTTGGACGGGCGACAGAGGCGAAGCGTCTCGCGAGCCGCGGCCTGCAAGGCCTCGGGAGCACACGAAGTGAGCGACCGTGGGGGCTACACCTTTTGGTGGCAGGTGCAATTGTTCCGGGCGTAGAGGCCCAGATGGTGCGCCCAGTCGCGCAGCGTGGCCCAGGCGCCGCCGGTGGCGACTTCCCAGGGCGTGAGGCCGAACATGCCCAGGCTGATGGAAGGCTCCACCGAGACCACCGAGTGCCAGGTGCGCTTGGGAATGAACAGCGCGTCGCCGGCTTCCACGCGGGCATGGTAGCCGTGGGCTTTTTCGAAGGAGGCGAGTTCGCGGACCTGTTCGGGCAGGCGCGAGACGTTGATGTCGCTGAGCGTGGCGCCCCAGTCGTACTTGGCCGCCGGGCACATGTGCTGGCGCTGGTCGGGCGAGAAAAGAATGAATTCCTTGACGCCCTGTAGCTGCACAAACCAGTTGTGCGGGAAATCGTTGTGCAGGCCGGTCACGGTGTTGGCCGGGCCCATGAAGACGTATTCCCAGGTCATGCGGCCGGGCCACAGGCTCTTGATGAGCAGGTCGCGGCGCAGCTCGGGGTATTTCTCGAGGATGTCCCACTGCGCCAGGTACAAGGTCGTCGGCTTGAACGACTGCATGTGGGCCCAGTTCAGGTGAAAGCGCTCGCCGGGTTTGTAGCCGTCGCGCACCGGCTTGGGCAAGAGGCCGGCCATGGGGTCTGGCGTGCGCTGCGCGGCCTTGCCGAGTTCCCGCAGGTAGGGCGCGACCGGCAGGAAAGGGCGGCCCTTGGTCACGCCTTGCTCGACCAGGCCGTCGGTGAACTTGACGGGCACCTCGGCGCCTTTGCCGGCGCAGACGTCGGCGAGGAATTCAAACGACCATTTTTTCCAGGCTGGCCAGTGGTGGATGCCGCCCTTGACCAGCACGGGTTTGTCAAACGGCTGGCGGCGGCCGGTGCGCTGGAGTTCTTCCCAGGTGGTTTCCTCGATCAGCTCAAAGCTGGGGCCCTTGGGAACGTGCACCGGCGCATCGTGCACGCGTTCGGCTTCGATGGGCAGGGGAATCGCGTTGTTGTCGACAGGCATCAGCATGGAAATTCTGGTCCCGGCGCGGGGGCCTTTGTTGGAGTGGTTGGCCGGAGTTTACCGGGCCAGCAGCGCGTTGATCTTCTGCAGGTCTTCCGGCGTCAGCGTGCCGTTGGCCTGGCGCAGCTTGAGGTCGCCCAGCAGCACGTCGTAGCGCGCCTTGGCCAGGTCGCGCTTGGTCTGGAACAGCTGGCTTTGCGAGTTGAGCACGTCGATGTTGATGCGCACGCCGACCTGGTAGCCCAGCTTGTTGGCGTCCAGCGCGCTCTGGCTTGAGAGCTCGGCCGCCTCCAGCGCCTTGACCTGGCCCTGGCCCGACTGCACGCCGAAGTAGGCGGTGCGTGTGGCCTGCGCCACGGTGCGCCGCGCGCCTTCGAGGTCGCTTTTGGCCTTGTCGCGCAGCGACAGGGTTTCGCGCACGCGGTTCTGCGTGGAAAAGCCCGCGAACAGCGGCACGTTGAGCAGCACGCCGACCGTCGTGGTGTTGGTGCGGAAGGCAAAGGGCGGAATGGTGGTGGCCGTGCCCGAGGGGTTGCGCGTGACGTTGTAGCTGGCCGTGGCGTCCAGCGTGGGCTTGTGGCCGGCTTCGGCCTTGTTCACCTCCAGCTCGGCGATCTCCACATTGCTTTGCGCCTGGCGGATGCTGGGGTGCACGAGTTCGGACTGCGACACCCAGGTGTCGACGTCGGCCGGCGTGATGGTCGGCAGGCCGACCGGGCTGCTCAGCGGCTTGGGCTGGGTTTCGGTCTTGCCGACCAGGGTGTCCAGCGCGATTTTTTTGACGCGCAGGTCGTTTTCGGCGGCGAGCTCCTGGGCGATCACCAGGTCGTAGCGGGCCTGCGCTTCGCGGGTGTCGGTGATGGTGGAGGTGCCGACCTCGAAGTTGCGTTTGGCCGAGGCGAGCTGCTCGGCCACCGCGGCTTTCTGGGCCCGCACAAAGGTCAGGGTGTCCTGCGCGGCCAGCACGTCGAAGTAGGCCTGGCTGGTGCGCACGATCAGGTCCTGGTCGGCGGTTTCCAGCTGGGCCTTGGCCAGGTCCACCTGCCGGGACGCCTGCTGGTAGGTGGCCCAGTTGGCCGGGCGGTACAGCGGCTGCGAGAGATTGAGCGTGGCGTTTTGTGTGTTGAAGCTGCGGTCTATCACCGGGGCCGTGTTTTCAAACGCGGTGCGCGACACGCCGGCCGAGATGCCCGCCGTCGGCAGGATGCCGGCCTTGGCCTGGTCGGCCTTGGCGAGGTTGGCGTCGTACTGCAGCTTGGCCGACTGGTAAGAAGCGTCGAAGGCGCGGGCCGATTCATACAGCTCGACGAGACTCTGGGCTCGCGCCAGGGGGGCCATGGCCAGCAGTGCCACGGCGGCCGCAATCGACAGGGGCAACATCACCGGGCGGGCCGGCGGTTTCTTGGGCGTGGTCATTTAAGAGTCCTGAAGAAATGAATGGATCGGCGAATAAAAACGGGATCAGTACACCGGCACGGAGCGGTCCACCTGCTGCGACCAGGCATTGATGCCGCCTTGCAGGTTGACGACTTCGGTGAAGCCGCTTTGCGTCAGGTAGTTGGCCACCTGCAGGCTGCGCATGCCGTGGTGGCACAGGCAGGCGATAGGCTGGCCGGCGCCGGCCTCCTGTAGCTCGGGCAGGCGAGCCGGGATTTCGCGCATCGGGATATGCACCAGCCGGAAGCCGTCTTCCTTGACCGAGGCGGTCTGCAGTTCCCAGGGCTCGCGCACGTCGAGCACCACGGGCAGGGCGGGCGCGCCCGCGCCGGCGTTGTCGCGCCAGGCGCTGAAGTCGGCGGGATTGAGCTGGGGAACCATGGGTGGCGCTTTCAGGTGTGTCGTGATCGGGTGTTACCGCCGGCTTCAGATTCAGAAGCTGAAGGCCGAGGGTTCGGGGAAGTTCAGCAGGCGCGGCGCCACGGTGTCCCAGGCCTGGGTGGTGCGCCAGGCGTCTTCGGCCACGCGCGTGACCAGGGTGGCGCGCATCACGGGCTCAAAACCCACGATGGCGCTCAGGCGGCCGCCCACCTTGAGCAGGGACAGCAGCGAGGCCGGCACCTCGGCGACCGAGCCGCTGAGCACGATGACGTCGAAGGGGCCGCGCAGCGGGTCGTTGCCGGCAACGGCCTGCGCCAGCTTGGCGGCACCGTCGCCGGTGCGCACCTCGGCGTTGTAGACGCCGGCGCGCTGCAGGTTGTCGCGCGCCATCTGCGCCAGCGTGGGGTCGATTTCAAGCGTGATCACCTGCTGCGCGCGGTGCGCCAGCAGGGCGGCCATGTAGCCGGAGCCGGCGCCGATTTCCAGCACTTTTTCGTGCTTCTGCACGGCCAGTTCCTGCAGGATGCGGGCCTCGACCTTGGGCGCCAGCATGCATTGGCTGGGGTTGGCCTGGGGCGGCAGCGGGATTTCCATGTCGACAAAGGCCAGGGCCTTGTGGGCCGCCGRCACGAAGTCTTCGCGCTTGACCACGGCGAGCAGGGAAAGGACCTGGTTGTCCAGCACTTCCCAGGGGCGGATTTGCTGCTCAATCATGTTGAATCGGGCTTGTTCGTAGTTCATGGCGGACCTGTGGTTGGGCGAAATTGGGGAGGAAAGGGAAGTGAAGAGGGGGTTCACGAGATAAACCTTTGATTTTAGCGGCCGGCCATGACAGGCGCGGGTTGGGCGGGCGGTGTTTCAGGGGCGGCGGCGTGCCGGGTTTTGGGGCCGAACTTGCGCTTGAACCACTGGCCCAGGTCGTCCAGGTAGCAATAGGTCACGGGCACCACCACCAGCGTCAGCAGCGAGGAGGTGATCACGCCGCCTATGACGGCCTGGCCCATGGGGGCGCGCTGCTCGGAGCCTTCGGTCAGGGCAAAGGCCAGCGGCACCATGCCGAAGATCATGGCCAGTGTGGTCATCAGGATGGGGCGCAGCCGGACCTTGGCCGCATGCAGCAGGGCCTCGCCGCGCTCCATGCCGGGCACGCGGTGGCCGTCCACGTCCAGCCGGTCGGCGCGCATGCGGATCGCGAAGTCGACCAGCAGGATGGCGTTCTTGGTGACCAGGCCCATCAGCATCACCACGCCGATGATGGAGAACATCGACAGCGTGGAGCGGAACAGCAGCAGCGCCAGCACCACGCCGATCAGGGTCAGCGGCAGCGAGGTCATCAGCGCCATGGGCTGCAAAAAGCTCTTGAACTGGCTGGCCAGGATCATGTAGATGAACAGAATGGCCATGACCAGCGCGGAGACCGCGTAGCCGAAGGACTCGGCCATGTTTTTGGTGGAGCCGCTGAACTGGTAGCGGTAGCCGGGCGGGAAGCTGAAGTCATCGAGCACGGCCTTGATGTCCTTGGAGACCTCGCCGGCCGAGCGCTTGTAGACGTTGGCGTTGATGGCGACCTCGCGCGCCATGTCGCGGCGGTTGATCTGGTTGGGCCCGGTGGATTCCTTCACGGTCGCCACCTGGTTGAGCCGCACCACGCGCGAGGAGCCGTCGGCATTGCTGCCCATGGTGCTGCTCATGAAGGGCAGGCGCTCCAGGTCCTGCGGCGCGGTGCGGGCGCTGGGCGCCAGGCGCACATTGACGTCGTAGGTCTGGTCGTCGGGCGCGCGCCAGTTGCCCACCGTCTGGCCGGCCACCAGGGTGCGCAGCGAGGCGGCGATCTGCGACACCGACAGGCCCAGGTCGGAGGCCGCGTCGCGCCGCACGTCGACCTCGATCACCGGCTTGTCGGCCTTGACGCTGGAGTCCAGGTCCACCAGGCCGGGGATGCCCCGTATCTTGTCGCTGATCGCGCGCGTGAGCCGCTCAAGTTCCTTGAGGTCGCTGCCCTGCAGGGAAAACTCCACCTGCTTGTTGCCGCCCACCGAATCGAGCAGGCCGACGTGCGTGACCGTGATGCCGGGCACCAGCTTGAGCCGCTCGCGCAGCACGCCCGACATCTCGTCGACGCTGCGCGTGCGCGCCTTGCGGTCCACCAGGCGCACATAGACGCTGGCGTACATCTTGCCCTGAGCATTGCCGGTGTTGAGCGTGGCCAGCGTGTATTTCACTTCCGGGAACTCGCGCACGATGGCCTCGACCTGGCGCGCCTTGGCCTCGGTGTTTTCCAGCGAAGAGCCCACCGGTGTGTAGAAATTCAGCGTGGTCTCGGAGAAGTCGGCCTTGGGCACGAACTCGGTGCCCAGCAGCGGCACCATGAAGATGCTGGTGACAAAAATCAGCACCGCCAGGGCCAGCGTGGCCAGCTTGTGGCCCAGCGACCAGCGCAGTATGCCCTGGTAGCTGTCGCTCAGGGATTCGGTGGCGCGGTCGAACCAGCCGGTGACGCGGCCTATGGTCTTGTCGTAGAAGGTGACGGGCGCGCCCTGCCGGCCGTGCGCTTCAATCGCCGGGTCGTGCCAGACGCTGGAGAGCATGGGGTCCAGCGTGAAGCTCACAAACATGGAGATCAGCACCGCCGCCACGATGGTCACGCCGAACTCGTGGAAGAACTTGCCGATGATGCCGCCCATAAAACCGATGGGCAGGAACACGGCCACGATGGAGAACGTCGTGGCCAGCACGGCCAGGCCGATTTCCTGGGTGCCGTCCATCGAGGCCCGGTACGGGTCCTTGCCCATCTGCACGTGGCGCACGATGTTCTCGCGCACCACGATGGCGTCGTCGATCAGCAGGCCCACGCACAGCGAGAGCGCCATCAGCGTGATCATGTTGATGGTGAAGCCGAACAGATTCATGAACAAAAAGGTGCCGATGATGGAGATCGGCAGTGTCAACCCGGTGATCACCGTGGAGCGCCAGGAATTGAGGAACAGGAAGACGATGAGCACCGTCAGCAGTGCGCCTTCGATCAGCGTGCGGCGCACGTTCTCGACGGCCACACGTATGGGGCGCGAGCCATCGGTGATGAGTTCCAGCCGCGCGCCAGGCGGCAGCAGCGGCTGCAGCTCGGCCACGGCCTTGTTCAGGCCGTCGACCACGGCAATGGTGTTTTCGTCCTGGGCTTTTTGCACCGTCAGCAGCAAGGTGCGCTGGCCGTTGTAGAGCGCCAGGCTGTCGAGTTCCTGCGCGCCGTCGGCGATGCGGGCCACCTGGTCGACGGTGACCGCCGCGGCTGCCCCGCTGCCGGTATTCTTGCGCGCCACGATGATCTTGCCGAAGTCCTCGGGCCGCTTCATGCGCGCGTCTATCTTGACGACGCGCTCCTGCTGCAGCGAACGGATGGCGCCCACCGGCAGGTCCTGGTTTTCGTTGCGCACGGCGTTGACCACCTGGTCGGCGGTGATGCCCAGCGATTCCATGGCCTGCGGATTGAGGTAGACGTTGATCTCGCGCTTGGTGCCGCCCACCAGGGTGACCGAGCCCGCGCCGCGCACGTTCTCCAGGCGTTTTTTCAGCACCTGGTCGGCCCAGTTGGTCAGTTCCACCGCGTCCATGGCCTTGCCCTTGCCGGACTGCGGTAGCACAGCCACCGACCAGATCGCGCGGCTGGCCGGGTCGAAGCGCAGCACGCGCGGCTCCTTGACCTCGTCGCGAAAGCTCGGCCGGATGGCCGCGATTTTTTCGCGCACGTCCTCGGCGGCGCGGCGCCCGTCGATATAGAGCTGGAACTCCATGATGACCACGGACTGGCCTTCGTAGCTGCGCGAGGTCAGCGCGTTGATGCCGGCGATGGAGTTGACGCCTTCCTCTATCTTCTTGGTGACTTCGCTTTCAACGATTTCGGGCGAGGCGCCCGGGTATTCGGCGGTGATCACCACCACCGGGAAGTCGATGTTGGGAAACTGGTCGACCTGCATGCGCTGGTAGGAAAACAGCCCCAGCACCACGATGGCCAGCATGACCATGGTGGCGAACACGGGATTCTTGAGGCTGACCTGCGTGAACCACATGCGCGTGAAGCCTCAGGGCGCCGGTTTGGCGGGCGTGCTGGCGGCGGGCTGCGCGGAGGGCAGCTGCGTGAAGCGCACCTTGGTGCCTTCGCGCAGCGCGCCGATTTCGCCGCGCACGACGAGCGCGCCTTCTTCCAGGCCTTTGACAGCCACCACGCTGTCGCCGCCGGCGGCACCGCGCGCACCCAGCTCGACGGTCTTGTGCGCCACCACACCGTTTTCCACGGCCTGCACATAGGGCGCGGGTTTGTCGGTGCGCACGGCGCTGACGGGCAGCGCCAGCAGCGAGGCGCGCGCCGTGCCCAGCGTGCCCTGGGCGAACAGGCCCTGGCGCAGCGGCGGGGTGCCGGCTTCGCCTGGAGTTCCGGTAACGCCCGGGTTGTCGATGTTCAGGTAGGCCAGCACGCTGCGGCTGCCGGCCTGCGCGCTGGGGTTGATGCGCGCGACCACGGCCGTCACGGGCTGGCGGCTGCCTTCAATCTGCAGCTGGGCGCTCTGGCCTACGCGCACCTCCATGGAGTCGGTGGCGCTCAGCGTGGCCTCGAGTTCGAGCCGGCTCAGGTCGACGATTTCGACGATTTTGGTGTCTATGCCCACACGCTCGCCGGGCTGCGCCAGGCGCTGCGACACCTGGCCGGAGATAGGCGCCTTGAGCACCGTGTCGTCCAGCGATTTGGCGGCTACGTCGGTCGCGGCCAGCGCGGCCTTGTAGGTGGACTGCGCGGCGTTCAGGTTGGCCAGCGAGGTGTCCAGCGCGGTCTTGGAAATAAAGCCCTGGTCGACCAGCGCCTTGTTGTTGTCGTACTGGCGCTGCACCACGTCGACCTGGGCCTTGGCGGATTCGGCCTGCTCGCGGGCCTGGCGCACGCGCGACTGGTATTCGGCGGCGTCTATGCGCGCGATCACCTGGCCGGCCTTGACCACATCGCCCTCGCGCACCGCCAGCCCCTGGAGCTCGCCGGCGACCCGGGCCTTGATGACGGCGGAGTTGACGGCCTTGAGCGAGCCGGAGACGGGCAGGCCCTGCACGAGCTCGCGCACCTGGGCCTTGACCACGTCGGTGGCGGCCAGCTCCACCAGGCCCATGTCCTTGCTGGCCGCGCTGCCGGCGGCCAGCGCCTGCTGCTGGGCCTTGCGCGCGCCCAGCGCGCGCAACACACCGCCCGCGATGAGCAGCACGATGAGGCCGGCGACCGCCCACTTGGCCCAGCGCTTCATGCGGCCTTCCTGTTGGCCACGGCGGCAACGGCCGGCGCGGAGATGCCGTTCAGAATGGTTTCCACCTGGAAGGCGATGTATTTTTGGGGATCCAGGTCAATCTCGCTGCTTAAACACACGCCGCCCGAGTGCCTGGACAGGATCAGGAAAATCATGGGGGCGATCACGACGTAGACGGCGTAGTCCAGGTCCATGGGACGGAACTCGCCGCGGTCCACGCCGCGCTGCAGGATGCTGCGGATCAGGCCGTGGCCGGGCATGATGACTTCCTGCTGGTAGAAGGCCGCGATGTCGGGGAAGTTCTTGGCCTCGCTCATCATCAGCTTGGTCAGGCCCGAGGCGCGCGTCAGGCCCACCCGTTCCCACCAGCTGTTCATGCAGTAGGCCAGCAATTCGGAGGTGGTGCCTTCAAAGGTTTCCAGCTCGGCGCGCCACTCGGTGAAGCGGCCCGAGATGTTCTCGCGCACCACGGCCTTGAACAGCTCTTCCTTGCTCTGGAAATAAAGGAACAGCGTGCCCTTGGAGACGCCGGCGCGGGCGGCGACTTCCTCGGCGCGGGTGGCGGCAAAGCCTTTTTCCACAAAAAGGTCCAATGCGGCATCCAGGAGTTCGCCCGGCCGTGCTTCCTTGCGGCGCTCGCGCTTGGCGGCGACCGCTGTGTTGTCGTGGAAAAGTTTGGAAAGAGACATAGTTACTGACTGACTGGTTAGTAATATATCTGCTTACTTTCCGACCGTCAACCCAAAGTATTGAGTGTCGCCGGGGTGCCTGGACTCAAAGGTAAACCCGCGGTAAAGCCTTGGTGGACGCTGCTTTGGCGCCACAGGGGATGCAGCGGGGGCGGGCTTTATGCCGGCAGAAAATGCCCAACAGCCAGCCCCAGCCACTCGCGCAGCACCTGGCGCGAGGCCTGCAGGCCCTGGGCCGAGGGCAGCCATTCAAGCAGCTCGCTTTGCGCCGGCAGCACATAGCCCATGGGGGCGGGCGTGACGGCCAGGCCGGCCTGTTCAAAGGCCAGGATCGCGCGCGGCATGTGCCAGGCATGGGTCACCAGCGCGATGCGCTGGACGCCGGCCTGGCGCAGCAGCGGCGCCATCAGGCGCGCATTGCCCGCCGTGTCGCGCGACTGGGATTCGCGCCAGCGCAGCGCCAGGCCGTAGTCCTGCTGCAGCACGCGGGCGGCGACTTCGGCCTCCGATTCGGTCTGGGTGCTGTGGGCCGCCCAACCCAGGCCGCCGGTAAAAGCCAGCGGCAAGCCGGACTGACGGGCCAGCCAGGCGCCGTAGCGCAGCCGCGCGGCGGTGGCCGCGCTCGGCTGGCTGTGGCCGTATTCGGGCGCTACCGGCAGCACGTCGCCGCCCAGGATGACGATGGCCTGCACTTTCCGGGCCTTGAGCTCGGCCAGGTCCAGCGGCGCGAATTGCGGCAAGGCCGTGCGCGCCAGCCATACCGCCGTGCCGTGGCAACTGAGCAGCGCCAGCAGCAGCACGGAAATGGTCGCCAGCGCGAGCCCGCTTCTTTTTTTGTTGCACCCGGCCAGCAGCAGGCCCAGCAAGGCCAGCAGCAGCGGAGAGACCGGCGGCAGCGCCAGGGCGGCCAGCACGGGCTTGAGCGCGCCTGGGTCCATGGCCGGCTACAGAAAGAAAAGGCGCTTCTTAATAGAAGGCCTGCAGGCCGGTCTGCGCGCGGCCCAGGATCAGGGCATGCACATCGTGCGTGCCTTCATAGGTGTTGACGGTTTCCAGGTTGATCATGTGGCGGATCACGTGGTATTCGTCATGGATGCCGTTGCCGCCGTGCATGTCGCGTGCCATGCGGGCGATGTCCAGCGACTTGCCGCAGCTGTTGCGCTTGATCAGCGAAATCATTTCGGGCACGGCCTTGTCTTCGTCCATGAGCCGGCCCACCCGCAGGCAGGCTTGCAGGCCCAGCGTGATTTCGGTCTGCATGTCGGCCAGCTTTTTCTGGATCAGCTGGTTTTGCGCCAGCGGGCGGCCGAACTGCTGGCGGTCCAGGGTGTACTGGCGGGCGCGGAACCAGCAGTCCTCGGCCGCGCCCAGGGCGCCCCAGGCGATGCCGTAACGCGCCTTGTTGAGGCAGCCGAAGGGGCCCTTCAAGCCGCTCACATTGGGCAGCAAATTCTCTTCGGGCACAAACACGTCGTCCATCACGATCTCGCCGGTGATCGACGCGCGCAAGCTCATCTTGCCCTCGATCTTGGGCGCGGTCAGGCCCTTCATGCCTTTTTCCAGCACAAAGCCGCGAATGCTTTCCTGGCCGCCGACCTTGCCGTCCGGATCCTGCAGCTTGGCCCAGACGATGAAGACGTCGGCGATGGGGCTGTTGGTGATCCACATCTTGGCGCCCTTGAGGATAAAGCCGCCGTCGACAGGCTTGGCGCGCGTCAGCATGCTGGCCGGGTCGGAGCCGTGATTGGGCTCGGTCAGGCCGAAGCAGCCCACCCATTCGCCGGTGGCCAGCTTGGGCAGGTATTTCTGCTTCTGCGCTTCGCTGCCGTAGGCGTTGATGGGGTGCATGACCAGCGAGCTTTGCACGCTGATGGCGCTGCGATAGCCGCTGTCCACGCGCTCGACTTCGCGCGCCACCAGGCCGTAGCTCACGTAATTGAGGCCGGCGCAGCCATAGCCTTCAATCGTGGAGCCCAGGAAGCCCATGGCGCCCGCCTCATTCATGATCTCGCGGTCGAACTTCTCATGGCGCGCCGCCATCAGCACGCGGGGCTGCAGCTTTTCCTGGCAGAAGGCGTGGGCCGCGTCGGCGATGGCGCGTTCGTCCTCGCTGAGCTGCTCCATGAAGAAGAACGGGTCTTGCCAGTTGAAGGTGGTTTTCATGGGTTGGTGTCTCCGAAAGAAGGGAAGCTTGGTTTGCAGTGTAGGGGCGCGGCTCGGGGCGCCGGCGGCCATGCACGATTGTTTGACAAGCATGAATAGTTGTCTAATATCAATTATTGATTCAATGATATAAAAAACATATTCATGGAATTCCGCCACCTCCGTTATTTCCTGGTCCTGGCCGAGGAACTGCACTTCGGCCGCGCGGCCCGGCGCCTGTCGATTTCGCAGCCGCCGCTGTCGCTCAATATCCAGCAGCTGGAAGCCTCCATAGGCGCGAAGCTGTTCACCCGCAGCAGCAAGCAGGTCAGCCTGACGGCCGCGGGCCAGGCCTTTGTGCCGGCGGCGCGCGCCCTGCTGGACCAGGCCGCGCAGGCGGCCGGCCATGCGCGCGATGTGGGCCAGGGCATGGCCGGCAGCCTGGCCATAGGCTTTTCGGGCACCATGCTTTACAGCGGCCTGCCCGCCATCCTGGAGCGCTTCCAGGCCGGGCACCCTTTGCTGCGGCTCACGCTCAAGGAGCTCAGCTCCAGCGAGCAACTGGTGGAGCTGGCGCACGACCGGCTGGACCTGGGTTTTGTGCACACCACGCGCGTGCCGCCCGAGCTCTCGCAAATCCTGGTGTCCAGCCAGGCTTTGGTCTGCTGCCTGCCCGCCGGCCATGCATTGGCGCGCAAGCGCTCGCTGTCGCTTTCGGCCCTGCAGGGCCAGCCCTTTGCGGTGGTGTCGCGCGCGGTCTCGCCCGATTACCACGAGCGCATCCTGGCGATCTGCACCGAAGCCGGCTTTTACCCCGAGATGCGCTACGAACTGCGGCATTGGCTCAGCGTGGTCTCGCTGGTGTCGCAAGGCATGGGCGTGGCGCTGGTGCCGGCCGCGCTGCGTCAGTCGGCCATGGCCGGCGCGGCTTTTGTGCCGCTGGATGCGGCCACCACGCCTTACGACACGCACTGCCTCTGGAAAACCGCGCGCGACCACCAGGCGCTGGCGGCTTTTGTCAAGGCGGTGCGCGCGATTGCGCCGGCCTGAGCCACTCACAAAACCCTCCTGGCGTTGTTGCGCCGCCTTGCCGTGCTGGTGCACTGTCTGCGGCGGCGCGCCTAGCCAGGACCGCTTCGCTGGGTTTTGTGAGCGGCTCCAGAAGAAAGAGAAAGACCTTGCGGAAAGTATGTCCACCGCCGGGGGCCCAAAACTGCGACCATGGGGCAGTTCATAGTCCTCAGGAGAACGGCATCAACCTGTATATCTGGTGTGTGGTGGGTGCCCTCTTCGGCGGCGCCGCCTGCCTGCTCGCGGGCACCCGCGAAAAAATCCTTATCCTCGAAAATCTAGGTGTCGGTGTGTTCGGCGCCTATATAGGCGGCGACTTCGTGGCCGCCATCCTGAGCCGAGGCAAGACCAACGACACGGTGTTCAGCATGGGCTCGCTGGGCCTGGCCGTTGCCGGTGCCGTCACGGCGCTGGTGCTGCTGCGGCTGATGCGCCGCGCCGTCGGCCCCATGCACCGCAGCAAGGGCCCGCGCCGCCGCGATTGAGCCCCTGCCGGGCAAGGGCAAGCGAGGCGGCCACGGCGCTTGCGCGGCCCGCGGCGTAAGATTTCCGCTCATTTCACGACCAACGGTTTTCAGCGGAGATAGCCATGTCCTCATCCCTTCAAACCATCACCCTGGGCGGCGGCTGCTTCTGGTGCACAGAGGCGGTCTACGTCAAGGTGCGCGGCGTCACCGACGTCGAATCGGGCTACAGCAACGGCCAGGCCGCGCGGCCCAGCTATGAGGAAGTCTGCACCGGCCGCACCGGCAGCAACGAGGTGGTCAAGCTGACTTACGATCCGGACCAGATCACGCTCAAGGAAATCCTCGAGATCTTTTTTGTGATCCACGATCCGACCAGCCTGAACCGCCAGGGCAATGACGCCGGCACGCAGTACCGCAGCGGCATTTATTACTCGACGCCCGAGCAGAAGGAAGTCATAGACGACTTCATACGCCAGGCCAGCCAGGACAAGCTTTTCGGCAAGCCCATCGTCACCGAGGTGCTACCGGTCGAGAACTACTGGCCGGCCGAGGCCTACCACCAGGACTATTTCGAGAACAACCCCAACCAGGGTTATTGCGCCTTTGTGGTCGGCCCCAAGGTCGAGAAATTCCGCAAGACTTTTGCTTCGCGGGTGAAGGACTGAAGCTGGCGCTGTCTATCTGCGGATAAGGTTGTTCAGGGTTCTTACACGCGCCGCTGTGCGAAGTAAAACCACTCCTGGCCGACCTCGCCGCGCGGATTCGGAAACACCACAAAGCCGTCGGCCGGCGCGGTGACGGCTTCGCCGCCGTGCCGCGTGCCTATGGCCTCGCCGGCTTTCACCGCGTCAAAGCTGCGCCATTCGCGGGTGAAGCTGTCGCCCTCATGTTCGCGGTCCATGACATCGACCAGGCGCAGGATTTCGCGCTCCATGGGAACCGGCGCGGCTTGCTGCTCCACCAGGCCCAGCAAGCCCAGGGTCTGCAGGATCGCGTAACGCGCGACCAGCACCGCCTGCGGGTCGTCGTGCTGGCCGCATTCCAGCGTCACGCCATAGCCGCCGCGCGAGCGCATGTACTCGGTTGTTCCCACGCCGTAGTTCGGGTCGGTCACCAGGCTTTGCGCGCGGCTGCCGCTGCCGGCCTCGGCCGAGGCCGTGCGCCGCTTCACGCCGCGCGCATAGGTCTCCAGCCAGCCTTCGACGATGCGGTGCGGCCCGGTGTGCAGCGCCAGCTGCATTTCCTCGGCTGCATGGGAAAAGGGCTCGAGCGCACCGTGGTTGTTCTGCGGCCCGATCATCACAAAGGGCGCGCCGCCGGTGTGGAAGGAGTGCAAATCCAGCAGCACGTCGTGCGCATCCAGCAGCGGACACAGCACGTTGGCGATGCGGTCCTCGAAGTCCTGCGGGATCGCGCTGGGCGCCATGTTGCGGTTGAGGTTGCGCTCGCCCATGCGCTGCTTGAGGCTGTAGGCCAGCGGGTTGGTCACCGGTACAAAGGTCACGGTGCCGCGCGCTATGGCCAGCGCGCCGCCGTCGATTTCTTCCAGCAGCTGCGTGATGGCGCGCGTGCCGCAGGTTTCGTTGCCGTGCACGGCGCCGGTGACCAGCAGCCGTAGGCCGGGGGCCAGGCCGTGGTAGGTGTGGGCGCGCAGGTGGGTGGGGTGTTTGGGGGGCATGGCTGTTACCGTGAGGTGAATGGGTGGAGCGCCGGGCATGGCGCGTTCATAGGAGCTTATAGCGCAGCGCCGGCTTGTGCCGCCGTTGGCGGTATACATTAGCTTCCATCGTGGTCGGGCATCGCGCGATGCGGCACAACAATCCGGCGAAAAGCAATCTTAAAAAACGCATGCACGCTGTTTGTAAAACCCTTTTCCTGGCGCTGCTCATCAGCCTGGCCCTGTTTGTCCTGGCCTTTGGAACGCCTGTCGTGAGCATGTTCACCTCGGCCAAGGTATTGCAGTGGGTGGGCTGCGCATCGGCCGGTTTTGACAACCCGGCCATACGCTGCGGTTACGGTGGCGGCGGCGTGGTCAGTGAGCGCTTCGGCCCGCTGAGCTACTGGTTCACGACCTTGCTGGCGCCGTATTTCCTGCTCAAGCATTTCTGGGACGTGATGCTGGGCTGGCTGGTGTTGATCGTGCTGTTCGGCGGGCTGGCCACGGCCAGCGGCAAGGGCAAGCCCGTGGCGAAACGGCCTGTGGTTTGGCCTGATACACGGCCTGAAAGCTGAGCCCGTTTCGGCTGCTTTACACAAAGCAGGGATTGGAAGGGGTGTAATTGCGGTAATAATGCAACTCGATTGCGTTAATTGACGTCCGCAGCACTTCACATCCCATGACCGACCGTCCGTACGACCCCATAGACACCTTGCTGTCCGCCCACGGGCTGCGCCGCACTGCGGCGGCACGGCGGGTGCTGGGCTGGCTGCTGGCGCATCCAGACACTAGTTACACCCATGCGCAGCTGCAGGCGGCGCTGGCCGGCGACGCCGAAGTGGCCTTGGACCGCGTCACGCTGTACCGCCTGATAGACCGGCTCACGCAGGTGGGGCTGCTGCTGTGCCGGGTCGACGCCAATCGCGTGCGGCGCTACCAGGCCATGCCTAGCAGCGTGCATGCGATCCCGCACTTTGAATGCCAGAGCTGCCACCGCGACAGCCCGCTGGACGGCGCGTTCTCGGGGGCTTTAAAAGCCAATGCCAACGACCTGGAGCGCGCCGCGCAGACCGCGCTGCAGGCGCTCAAGGCCCTGGGCTACCAGGGCATGAGCATGGACTTCGCGGTGCGCGGCGTGTGCGCCGACTGCGCGAGCACCGCACCGGGCACGGCCTCTTCATGATCAGCACGCGCGAGCTTGTTTACCGCTACGCCGGAGGCCCCGAACTGCGCTTCGAGGACGTGGACGTGGCCCAGGGCGGCGTGCTGCTGCTGCGCGGCGCGTCGGGTTCGGGCAAGTCGACCTGGCTGGCGCTGGCCGCCGGTTTGCTGGCGCCTGCCGGGGGCGAGATCACGGTGGCGGGCCAGGCCATGAAGGCGCTGGGCAAGGTCGCGGGCGATGCCTGGCGGGCCGCCACCATAGGCTTTCTGCCGCAAAAACTGCATTTGAGCGCGGCGCTCACGGTGCACGGCAACCTGGCCATGGCGCAGTGGGCCGCGGGCCGGCCGGCCGACGAGGCCCGCATCGCCGAGGCGCTGGCCGCGCTGGACGTGCAGGCGCTGGCCCAGCGCAAGCCGGCGCAGCTCTCGGGCGGCCAGGCGCAGCGCGTGGCGTTGGCGCGCGCGGTGCTGCTCAAGCCCCAGGTGATCCTCGCGGACGAGCCCACGGCCAGCCTGGACGACGAGGCTGCCGCGGCCTCGCTGGACTTGCTGCGGGCCACGGCGCGGCGGCAGGGCGCGACGCTGGTGATTGCCACGCATGACGCCCGCGTGGCCGAGTTTTTCAAAGACGAAAAAGGCCTCAAGGCCTTGCAGCTGGGGCGCCGCCAGCCATGAAGACCATTGTTTTCGCCTGGCGCTACCTGTGGTCGCGTCCGCTGGCCGCGGCGCTCAACCTGCTGCTGCTCACGCTGGGGCTGGCGTCCATCACCTTCCTGCTGCTGGTGGGACACCAGATCAACCAGGCTTTTGACCGCGACCTGGCTGGCATCGACGTAGTGGTGGGCGCCAAGGGCAGCCCCATGCAGCTGATTCTTTCGGGGGTTTTCCACCTCGATGTGCCGACCGGCAATGTGCCGCTGGCCGCGGTGAAGGAACTCGAAAAACATCCCCAGGTCGCCAAGATCATTCCCATCAGCCTGGGCGACAGCTTCCGCGGCTTTCGCATTGTGGGCACCACGCCCGACTACATCAGCCACTACGACGCGCAGCTGGCCGAGGGCACGCTGTGGGCCAAGCCCATGCAGGCGGTGATAGGCGCGCAGGTGGCGCGGCAGACCGGCCTGAAAGTGGGCGACAGCTTCACCGGCACGCACGGCCTGGGCGGCGGGGGCGAGGAGCACAAGCTCAGCCCCTATGTGGTGTCCGGCGTGCTGGCGCCCAGCCGCACGGTGCTGGACCGCCTGGTGCTGACGGCCACCGAATCGGTCTGGCAGGTGCATGAGACCGACACCGCGCTGGACGACGACGACCGCAAGGTGCTGGAGGAAGACCGCGAAATCACGCTGGCGCTGATCCAGTACAAAACGCCGCTGGCGGCGGTGACCTTTCCGCGCTATATCAACAGCAGCACCGAGATGCAGGCCGCCGCGCCAGCGCTGGAGATCACGCGCCTGCTGAGCATGGTGGGCGTGGGCACCGACGTGCTGCGCGCGCTGGCCGGCGTGCTGCTGCTCACGGCGGGCCTGAGCGTGTTCATCGCGCTCTGGGGCGCGGTGCGCGAGCGCCGGGCCGACCTGGCGCTGCTGCGCATGCTGGGCGCGCCGCCGGGCAAGGTGGCCGGCCTGCTGCTGTGCGAAGCCCTGTGGCTGGCCTTGCTGGCCACGCTGCTGGGCGTGCTGGCGGGCCAGGGGCTGACGGCCTTGCTGGGCTGGGCGCTGCAGCTCGAAAAATCCGTGTTGATCGGCGCCGTGTCCTGGCCGGTCGAACTGGTAAGCGTGCCGGTACTGGCCCTGGGGGTGGCGCTGGCGTCCGCGCTGCTGCCCGCCTGGGAGGCCTACCGGGTCAGTGTGTTTGAACTTCTCCAATCAAGGTAACTTTTATGCCAAGCCTTCGTTTCGTCCAGCAATTCCTCAAGTTCTCGCCCGTCCTGGGCGGCGTGGCCGCGCTGGCCCTGAGCGCTACCTTTTCGCTGGCCTACGCGCAGCACAGCGACAAGGAAACCAAGGAAGACATCCAGCGCCACCGCGCCATGGCCGCCGCCCACGAAGCCGCGGCCAAGTGCCTGGAGTCGGGTAAAAAAGACGAGGTTTGCGAAAAAGAACTGCAAGCCGCTTGCAAAGGGCTGGCCGTCGGCAAATACTGCGGCATGAAGCACGTTCACTGAGCCCGGCGAACCGCCCAGGCCTGAACCGGTGCCACACCTGCAGGAGTCCCGCATGAACCCCATCCTTCGCAATTGCCTGAGCCACGCTTTGCTGGCCTGCGGTTTGTCCCTCACGGCCGCGGGCCTGCAGGCGCAGACCCTGTCTTCGCCGGTGGCGGGCGGCGCCAAGCCGGCTGCAACTGCCGCGGCGCCGGGCTTTGACTTGCCGATAGGCCAGGGCGCGGGCGTGCATGGCGCCAACAGCCCGTTTCCGCCGCTGGCGGCTCGCGGCGACGTGGTGCCCTGGTCGGTGCTGACGGCGGTGAAAACCAAGAATGAGAAAAACCGCATCCTGCCGGTCTTCACCCTGGACCAGATGGCGCTGAACCAGAAAACCCAGCGCATCCAGGGTTTCATGATGCCGCTGGATCCGGGCGAAAAACAAAAACATTTCCTGCTGTCCTCGGTGCCGCTGACCTGTGCCTTCTGCCTGCCGGGCGGACCCGAGAGCATGGTCGAGGTCAAGACCAAGACGCCGGTGAAATACAGCATGGAGCCGGTGGTGGTGGAAGGGCGTTTCCTGGTCTTGAATGACGACGCCTACGGCCTCTATTACCGCATCACGGATGCCACCAGCGTCAAATAAACGCCGGAGTTCAGGTTCCGCCGGGGCCCTGGCCTGGCTGCTGGCCGCCGCGCTTTTGCTTGCGCAATTGCTGGGGCTGATGCACGGCGTGGTGCATGGCCCGCAGGCGCATCTGCATGCGCATGTACATGCGCACCAGGACAGCCACCACCCTGAGCACGCCGCTCCTGCGCATGCCGAAGAGCGGGATGAAGGCGGCTGGCTGGCCTCGCTGTTTTCCTCGCATGACGGCGATTCGGACTGCCGCCTGTTTGACCAGGCCAGCCACGGCCAGGCGGCGCCTACGCTGCCCATGCTGAGTTTGCCGCTGGTGCTTTCCAGCCTGGCTTTTGATATCTCCCGCGGCGAAGCGCTCGCCCGCTGGGCGGCGCTGTTTGACGCGCGCGGCCCGCCTCCCACTCGCTGAATCTCCCTCGTTTGCTTCGCTCCGGCCGCCAGGCCAGGCGCAGCCATGCCTTTTTGATTTTTCCCGATTCAGCGAGTCACCATGAAACCACCTTTTATCAGCCGCGTGCTCTGCGCCGCGGCAACGCTTTCTTGCGGCCTGGCGAGTGCCCAGGCCACCGCCCCCGCACCAGCCACCGCGCCCAGCCTCAAGGAAGTCACCGTGACCGGTAACCCCCTGGGCACGGCCGAGCTGATCGCGCCGGCCGCGCAGTATTCGGGCACCGGGCTGCTGCTGCGCAGCAAAACCACGCTGGGCGAAACGCTGGACGGCGTGCCCGGCGTGAGCAGCACCTACTTCGGGCCCAACGCCAGCCGGCCCATCATCCGCGGACTGGACGGCGACCGCATCCGCATCCTGGGCAACGGCGGCGCGACGCTGGATGCCTCCAGCCTGAGCTATGACCATGCCGTCACCAGCGACCCGATCAGCATCGAACGCGTCGAGGTGCTGCGCGGCCCAGGCGCCTTGCTCTACGGCGGCAGCGCCGTGGGCGGCGTGGTCAATGTGATCGACAACCGCATCCCGCGCGAGCCGCTGTTCGATGAAAAAGGCGGCGTGGGCGGCAAGGTCGACCTGGGTTTGGCCAGCGGCAACCGCGAAAAAAGCAGCGGTGTGCTGCTCGAAGGCGGCAACAACCGTTATGCGCTGCATGTGGATGTGTTCAACCGCGAGACCGGCGATGTGAAGGTGCCCACCGACCTGGCCTGCGGCAAGGGTGGCGTGAACACCATCACCAACCGTATTTGCAATTCAGACAGCAAGGTGCATGGCGGCGCGGCCGGCGGCTCGGTGTTTTTTGACCATGGCTACCTGGGCGCGTCGGTCAGCACCTACCGCAGTAACTACGGCACCGTGGCCGAAGACGACGTGACGATTGACATGAAGTCGAACCGTGTGGCGCTGGAAGGCGAGCTACGCGACCTGGGCGGTTTTATCCGCAGTGTGAAAGGCCAGCTGAGCCACACCGACTACCAGCACACCGAGTTTGAAGGCCCCAACCCGGGCACGGTGTTCAAGAACAAGGGCAGTGATGTGCGGCTGGAGGCGCGCCATGCGCGCATCGGAAACCTCGAAGGCCTGGTCGGCTTCCAGTCCGAGAACAACCGTTTTTCGGCCGACGGCGCCGAGGCCTTTGCGCCCTACAGCAAGACCGCGCAGAACGCCGTGTTCGCTTATGAGGAGTACGCCACGAGCTGGGGCAAGCTGAGTTTTGGCGGGCGGCTGGAGTCGGTGAAAGTGGAGTCGCTGGGCAACCCTTTGGTGGCGCGCTTTGCGCCGCTGACGCGCGACTTCACGCCGCACAGCTACGCGCTGGGCGCCTTATGGAATGCGGCGCCGGGCTGGCAGCTGACCAGCAACCTGGCCTACACCGAACGCGCGCCCAAGGACTATGAACTCTTCGCCCAGGGCCCGCACGTGGCGACCAGGGCCTGGGAAACCGGCGACCCCACCCTGGGCAAGGAAAAATCGACCAGCCTGGACCTGGGCGCCAGCTGGAAGTCGGGCGCCAACAGCTTCAGCGCCAATGCCTATGTGCACCGCTTCAAGAACTACATAGGCCTGCTGGCCACGGGCAACCGCTACGGGCAGGAAGACGGCGCGCTGAACCCGGCCGACCTGGACGGCGACGGCGTGGACGACAGCAACCCGGACAACCCGTTGCTGCCGGAGTTCGCCTACACCGGCGTGCGCGCGCGTTTTGTGGGCTTGGAAGCCAGCGGCAACATCCGCCTGCTCGAAGGCGCGTCCAGCGTGGACCTGGCGCTGCGCGGCGATGTGGTGCGGGCCACCAACCTCAGCAACGGCCAGCCTCTGCCGCGCATCGCGCCGGCGCGTGTGGGCGCCAGCCTCATCTGGGCCAGCGGGCCCTGGGGCAGCAGCATAGGCTTTGACCATTCCATGGCGCAAAACCGCGTGGCCGACGGCCAGCGCGCGACCCCGGCCTATACGCTGTGGAACCTGGCCGCTACCTACCGCATGAAGGCCGGCGCCAGCAACATCCTCTGGTATGCCAAGGTCGACAACCTGACCAACCAGCTGGCCTACAGCGCGGCTTCGGTGCTGACGACCACGGCGTTCCCGAAGGCGCCGCTGCCGGGGCGCAGCCTCAAGGTGGGCATGCAACTGGCGTTTTAAGCGACAGCCGGAAGCAGGGGGCCAAGGACGGCAAGCTAAGATTGCGGCAATGAACTCGCTGGTCTTTGAGTCCCTTTTCCCGGTTGTGCTGTTGATTGCCGCGGGCTTTTTCGCCGGCCGGGCGCAGTGGATCAGGGCCAATGCCATCAAGGACCTGTCCAACCTGATCTTTCTGCTGCTCACGCCGGCGCTGCTGTTTCGCACCATGAGCCGGGTGCGTGTCGAGCAGCTTGACTTCAAGCCGGTGCTGGCCTACTTTCTGGCCGTCATCGTGCTCTTCGGCGGGACCCTGCTGGTGCAGGGCTTTAACCGCCGCGCGGCGGTGCTGGCGCTGGCCAACACCTTTTCCAACACCGTGATGATTGGCATCGCGCTGATAGGCCTGATGTACGGACCCCAGGGGCTGGTGACGCTGTTCACGCTGGTGTCCGTGCATTCCCTGGTGCTGCTGACCAGCGCCACGGTGGTGCTGGAACTCGCGGTGGCCCATGAACAAAAGCTGGGCACCAGCGACGAAGTGACCAGCGCGCCGCGCCACCCGGTGGCCACCGTGATGATGGCCGTGAAAAACGCGCTGCTGCACCCGGTGCCGCTGCCCATCATCGCCGGCCTGCTGTTCGCGCAGACCGGTTTCACAATTCCCGCCGTCGTCGACAAACCGCTGGAACTCATGGCCAACGCCTTTGGCCCGCTGGCGCTGGTGCTGGTCGGCGTGACCCTGGCCAACACCCGCGTGGGCGAGCACTGGCGCCAGGCGCTGGCACTGGCCGGGGTGAAGAATCTGCTGCACCCCTTGCTGGTATTCGGCCTGTGCCGCCTGCTGGGCGTGGGCGGCGTGCCCATGTCGGTGATGGTGGTGGCCTCGGCCCTGCCGATAGGCGCCAATGTGTTTTTGTTCTCCCAGCGCTACAAGGTCGCCGAAGAGCTGATCACCGCCAGCGTGGTGGTGTCCACCGCGCTGGCCCTGGTCACGCTGACCGTGGTGCTGATTTTGGTCGGCCATTTCGGCTGACGCCTGTCCCGGAGTCCTTTGATGCAATTCCTCCAGTCACTGCCGGTGTCGGCGCAGACCATAGGCCTGCTGCTGCTGTCCAACGTCTTCATGACCTTCGCCTGGTACGGCCACCTGAAAAACCTCGCGGCGTCGCCCTGGTACACCGCGGCCCTGATCAGCTGGGGCATCGCCCTGTTTGAGTACTTGCTGCAGGTGCCCGGCAACCGCATAGGCTTCACCCAGTTCAGCGTGGGCCAGCTCAAGATCATGCAGGAGGTCATCACCCTCAGCGTGTTTGTGCCCTTCGCGGTGTTCTACCTGAACGAGCCGCTCAAGCTCGACTATCTTTGGGCAGCGCTGTGCATGGTGGGCGCCGTCTACTTCATCTTCCGCAGCGCTTAACCGGACAACTCTTAAGCAAGCAGGGGCCGCGGAACCGGCTTTGCCGGGCCGCAGGCGCAGCGGCCCCCTCGGGGGGCAGAGAGTTACACGCAGTGAACGAACGTGGGGGCGTTACACTTTCGTCATATTTTTGACTTACTTCCTGAGGAATAGACATGCTGTTTGGCAAATTGCTGCCGCGCGAAGGCAATTTTTTCGAGATGTTCAACCAGCATGCCGAACGCATCGTGGAGGCGGCGCATGCTTTTTCCAAGCTGGTCGCCAACTACAGCGACGTGGAAAAGCGCGAAGCCTTCAACCGGGAAGTCGACCACGCCGAGCGCGCCGCCGACCGCATCACGCATGAAGTCAACCGCGCGCTGCACAGGACCTTCATCACGCCGATAGACCGCGAGCAGATCCACAAGCTCATCAACACCATGGACGACGTCGCCGACCTGATCCAGGACTCGGCCGAAACCATGGCGCTGTACGACGTGCGCCACATGACGGATGACATCGTGCGGCTGACCGACCTCAGCGTCAAATGCTGCGAACGCCTGCAGGACGCCGTGGCGCTGATCGAAAAAGTCAGCGATGCCGCGACGGCCGAAGCCGCGCTCAAGACCTGCGAGGAAATCGACAAGCTCGAATCCGACGCCGACCGCGTGATGCGCTCGGCCATGAGCCGGCTGTTCCGCGAGGAGCCCGACGTGCGCGAGGTCATCAAGCTCAAGGCGGTGTACGAACTGCTCGAAACCATCACCGACAAGTGCGAGGATGTGGCCAACCTGATCGAGGGCATCGTCCTCGAGAACTCCTGATCGCGGGCGCCTGAATCATGCAAACCGTACAGGCCGCCCTGTGGGTGGTGTTCCTGCTGGTCTTCCTGGCCATCGCCTTCGACTTCATGAACGGCTTTCATGACGCGGCCAACTCGATTGCCACGGTGGTGTCGACCGGCGTGCTCAAGCCGGGGCAGGCGGTGCTGTTCGCCGCCTTCTTCAACTTCCTCGCCTACTTCATCTTCCACCTGAGCGTGGCGGCGACCATAGGCAAGGGCATCGTCGCGCCGGGGGTGGTCGACACCCATGTGGTGTTCGGCGCGCTGATGGGGGCTATCACCTGGAACATCGTCACCTGGTTTTACGGCATCCCCAGCAGCTCCTCGCATGCGCTGATAGGCGGCATCGTCGGGGCCGTGATCGCCAAGGCCGGCGCCAGCGCGCTGATCGCCTCGGGCGTGTTCAAGGTGGTGGCCTTTATTTTCGTGTCGCCCCTGCTGGGGTTTTTGCTGGGTTCGCTGATGATGGTGGCGGTGGCCTGGGTTTTCCGCCGCGCCACGCCCTCGCGTGCCGACCGCTGGTTCCGCCGGCTGCAGCTGGTGTCCGCGGGCGCCTACAGCCTGGGCCACGGCGGCAACGACGCGCAGAAAACCGCCGGAATCATCTGGTTGCTGCTGATCGCCGCGACTACCAGCAATGTGCAGGGCCTGCCGGTCTGGATGATGGCGACCACCGAGCACCTGCCGGTCTGGGTGGTCATCGTCTGCTACATCGCCATCGGCTTCGGCACCATGTTCGGCGGCTGGCGCATCGTCAAAACCATGGGCCAGAAAATCACCAAGCTCAAGCCCGTGGGCGGCTTTTGCGCCGAAACCGGCGGTGCGCTGACGCTATTCCTGGCGACGGCGCTGGGCATTCCGGTTTCCACCACCCACACCATCACCGGCGCCATCGTGGGCGTGGGCTCCACGCAGCGCGCTTCGGCCGTGCGCTGGGGTGTGGCCGGCAACATCGTCTGGGCCTGGATTTTCACGATTCCTGCCTCGGCCTTCGTGGCTGCGATCGCCTACTGGGTCAGTCTTCAGGTGTTCTGATCAAACGAACACACCTGGCGAGAGAGGGGCGCTTAACCAAGCAGGGGCCGCGGAACTGGCTTCGCCAGGCCGCAGGCGCAGCGGCCCCCTCGGGGGGCAGCGCATTACACGCAGTGAAAAGCGTGGGGGCCCTATCTATTGGCTGATTTTCTTCGCTTCTTCGACCTGGTACTCGAAGTAACGCTGGAAGCTGAAGACAATGCTGGACATCAGTGAAATCGTGCCGAACAGCAGGGCGAACACCACCGCACCTATGGTCAGCCAGTTGGTGTTGCCGGCTTTGGTGTCCGGCGCGGCTGCGTTGTGCAGCGCGTTCCATTTGTCGGTCGGCATCAGGCCGTAATAAATCGCGGTCAGCGCCGTGCCGGCCAGGGTGAAACCCAGCAGGGGAATCAGCACCCAGGCCAGTTGGTCGTCCTGGCCGTACATCCGTACACGCTCCACGCCCCACCAGCCCAGCGCCGCGACGATGGGATGCAGCCAGGCCCATACGTCGCCCAGGCCGAACAGGTAAAGGCGGTGGATGCCGAACTGGCCGCCTATGAAGGCCAGCCAGGCGGCGAGGGTTTTGTTTTTCGGGGCTTTTGGGGAGGACGCTGTGGCGGTTTGCATGCGGCGATTATGCGGCGGGCGGCTCGGGTGGCGGCTGGGTGTCGCCGGCGCCCAGCACTTTTTCCATGATGACGATGTCGCGCCAGGCGCCGAATTTCCAGCCGCAGGAGCGGACGGTGCCGACTTCGGTGAAGCCGAGCGCGCGGTGCACGCCCACCGAGCCGGCATTGGCCGAGTCGCCTATCACGGCCATGGCCTTGCGTATGCCCACGGCTTCAAGCCGCGCCAGCAGTTCGGCCAGCAGGGCGCGGCCCAGGCCTTTGCGGTGCAGCCCGGGTGCCAGGTAGATCGAATCCTCCACTGAAAAACGGTAGGCCGGGCGCGGCTTGAACCAGTTGCCGTAGGCGAAGCCGGCGATTTCCCCGTCCTGCTCGGCGACCAGGTAGGGCAGGCCCTTGGACAGCACGTCGGCCCGGCGGGCCGCCATGTCGGCCGCGCCGGGCGGCTCGGTTTCAAAGGTTCCCGTGCCGTGCAGCACGTGGTGGCCGTAAATGGCGGTGATGGCGGGAATGTCCTGGTCGCGGCTGGGGCGTATGAGGGGCATGGGGACGGCGCTTGATTGTGGAGCGGCGGGAGAAGGATGGGGAAAAGGGCGAATTTCCGGTAAAACCGTCCGGCAGGCTATAATCTCAGGCTTTGCAGCAATTCGCTGGCCGGGTGGCCATGTCGTGTGTCTCAAGCGCTGCAGAACATTGGGGTAACTACTTTACCGGTAAGCCCCACCACCCGAAGGATAAATCATGGTCGTCATTCGACTTGCACGCGGCGGTTCCAAGCACCGTCCTTTTTTCAATATTGTTGTGGCTGACAAGCGCGTCCGCCGCGACGGCCGTTTCATCGAGCGCATCGGTTTTTACAACCCGATCGCCACCGGTGGCGAAGAAGGCCTGCGCATTGCGCAAGACCGCCTGACCCACTGGATCGGCGTGGGCGCACAGCCGTCCCCGACCGTGCTGCGCCTGGTCAAGCAAGGCGCCGCCAAGGCCGCCTGAAATCCCCGAAGCTTTTAACCCAAGTTTCGATGCAGCCCGGCCTCTCGCCGTCCGCGGGCTTGACACCTTCAAGCTTGCCGGACGACGCCGTTGAAGTCGGGCGCATCCTGGATGCCTGGGGCGTCAAGGGCTGGGTGAAAATCCTGCCGCACAGCTCTGATCCGGAAGCGCTTTTCGCGGCCAAATCCTGGTTTTTGCAAGCGCCCGACGCCAAATTCCGTCCGGGTTTCACCGTGTTTTCCGGCACCGTCACGCTCAGCGTGGACGAGGCCAAGGTTCACTCCGACTCCGTGGTCGCCAAGTTCGCCGGCCTGGACGACCGCAATGCCGCCGAGGCCTTGCGCGGCGCCCGCATCTTTTTGCCGCGCAGCAGCTTTCCCGCCGCCTCCAAAGACGAGTACTACTGGGTCGATTTGATCGGCCTGAAAGTGGTCAACCGCGAAGGCGTAGACCTGGGCTTGGTGCGCGACCTGATGGCCACCGGCCCGCATTCCGTGCTGTGCGTCGAGTACTCCGTCCAGCAGGAGGGCGGCAGCAGCGGCACCGCCGAACGCATGATTCCCTTTGTCTCGGTCTATGTCGACACCGTCGATATCGCGGGCAAATGCATCACCGTGGACTGGCAGCCCGACTACTGAGGCCTGCCGCTTTCCGCGGTCTATTTCGGGGCCTTTCCCGGCTCATTTCCCCCCGGCGCCCGGCTCGCGCAAAATAGCCTTCCCATGCGCTTTGACCTGATCACCCTGTTTCCCGAGCTTTTTGCGCCTTTCCTGGCCAGCGGCGTCACGCGCCGTGCTTATGAGTCGGGCCTGGTGCAGGTCAAGCTCTGGAACCCCCGCGATTTTGCCGACGGCAATTACCGCCGGGTCGACGACCGGCCTTTTGGCGGCGGCCCCGGCATGGTGATGATGGCCGAGCCGCTCACGCTGTGCCTCGAAGCCATCCAGGCCGACCGCGCCGCCGCCGGCGCGCCCAAGGTGCCGACGGTGCTGTTTTCGCCGGTAGGCAAGACACTGGACCACGCCGGCGTCGAAAGCTGGTCGGCCAGTGCCGGCGCGGTGCTGGTGTGCGGGCGCTACGAGGGGCTGGACCAGCGCTTTATCCAGGCGCATGTGGACCTGCAGATCAGCCTGGGCGACTTTGTGCTGTCGGGCGGTGAAATTGCCGCCATGGCCTTGCTGGACGCGGTGGCCCGCCTGCAGCCCGGCGTGCTCAACGACGAGGGCAGCCACCAGCTGGACAGCTTCAATCCGGCGCTGGACGGGCTGCTCGACTGTCCCCACTACACGCGGCCCGAGAGCTGGCGCGGCCAGCCTGTGCCGGCCACCCTGATGTCGGGAAACCACGCCCATATCGAGCGTTGGCGGCGTGAGCGGCGGCTGGCTTTGACGCAACACGAACGCCCTGAATTGGTGCAAAAAGCGCGTGAGCGTGGGCATTTGAGCGAAAGCGACGAGGCTTTTCTGGCCGATCTGCTTGAAAACCCCGACAAGGATGCTTGAGAAAAGCCCCGGCTTGCTATAATCAAAGGCTTTTCGATCCTCTGGCGGCCACTGCAACCATCTGAATCATCTTCGGGTGAATCCATGGATTTGCGGTCTTTAGCGTAGCGCGTGCATGAACGAAAAAGTTAGATGGAAAAATCATGAATCTGATCCAGACCCTCGAGCAGGAAGAAATTTCCCGCCTCAACAAGACCATCCCCGCATACGCCCCTGGCGACACCGTCATCGTGAGCGTGAACGTGGTTGAAGGCAACCGCAAGCGTGTGCAGGCTTTTGAAGGCGTGGTGATTGCCAAGCGCAATCGCGGCCTGAACTCCAGCTTCATCGTCCGCAAGATCTCCAATGGCGAAGGCGTCGAGCGCACCTTCCAGGTGTACAGCCCGCTGATCGCCAAGATTGAAGTCAAGCGCCGCGGTGATGTGCGTCGCGCCAAGCTGTACTACCTGCGCAGCCGCAGCGGCAAATCCGCACGTATCAAGGAAAAGCTGGGCGCCTGATCTGCCGGTCCGGCCCGGCCGGACCCAGGGCAGCCCCAACAGCCCCTTTTAAAAAGCCGCTCACCGAGCGGCTTTTTTTATGTCCTGGGGCCCCAAGCCAACAACCCACAGCCCCACGCCGACGCGCTCCATGAACTCCTACAAGCCGCTGCCCAAGTTTGACCCGCGCAGCATCCCGGTACTGGGCATTGACGACCACCTGGCGGGCGTGCCGCTGGAGCGGCTGTCGCCGCAGGCCCTGCGCGAGCGCTTCCGGCATCCGCCGGTCTGGACACCCGAGCACAGCGTCGAAAAAAAATTCACCGACCGCACGCCGGCACTGGCGGCCGTCCTGGTGCCGCTGGTCATGCGCGATGAGGTGACTTTGCTGCTGACCGAGCGCACCACCAACCTCTCCACGCATTCCGGCCAGGTGGCCCTGCCGGGCGGCCGCACCGACGACACCGACCGCGATGCGGTGGACACCGCCTTGCGCGAAGCCCACGAGGAAATCGGCCTGCCGCGCGGCCATGTCGAGGTGCTGGGCACCTTGCCGACCTATGTCACGGGAACGGCCTTCATCATCACGCCGGTGGTGGCGCTCGTGAAACCCGGCTTCGCGCTGCAACCCAACCCCGGCGAGGTCGCCGACGTGTTCGAGGTGCCATTGGGCTACCTGATGAACCCCGCCCACCACCGCCGCCACGAGGCCGAATTCGACGGCGTTATCCGGCAATGGCTGTCGATGCCCTACTCCGATCCTTCCAGCGAAGCGGACAGCGGTGAAGCCAGGGAGCGCTACATCTGGGGCGCCACCGCCGGCATGCTGCGCAATCTCTACCGTTTTTTAAGCGCCTGAGGTGCTGCTGAGGCCGGATTTCAGGCCAGCATGAGCCGCGGAACCGGCTTCGCCGGGCCGCAGGCGGGCGGCCCCCTCGGGGGGCAGCGACCCACACGAAGTGGGGGAGCGTGGGGGCCCGCTATGATTCATGCATGAGCTTTCTCGCCGTTTTGTTTGCACTCATCATCGAACAGGCCCGGCCACTGGCCCGCGGCAACTGGGTTCATGCAGGCTTTCGCGGATGGGCGCGCTGGACCAACCGCAGCCTGGACGCAGGCAAACCCCAGCACGGCTGGATCGCCTGGACGGTCGCCGTCATCGTGCCGGCGCTGGTCACCATGCTGATCCACTGGCTGCTCTGGAGCATCAACGTCGTGCTGGCCTTTGCCTGGAGCGTGGCGATTCTTTACGTCACACTGGGTTTTCGCCAGTTCAGCCACTACTTCACCGACATACGCGACGCGCTTGACGACGGCGACGAGGCCACGGCGCGCGAGCTGCTTGCGCAGTGGCGCCAGGTGGACGCCAGCGAGCTGCCGCGCAGCGAAATCGTGCGCCACGTCATCGAGTATTCGGTGCTGGCCGCCCACCGCCATGTATTCGGCGTGCTGGCCTGGTTTTCAGTGCTGGCCGCGCTGGGCCTGGGCCCCGCGGGCGCGGTGCTTTACCGCATGAGCGAATTCGTCTCGCGCTACTGGGCTTACAAGCGCAAAACCGCCGCCGCGGCGGGCGAGGGCGCCAGCATGGCGCTGCAACTGGCCGCCAGCCGCGCCTGGGGCGTGATCGACTATGTGCCGGCGCGCGTCACTTCGCTGGGCTTTGCGGTGGTCGGCAGTTTTGAGGACGCCATCGACGCCTGGCGCAACTACACGCAGCGCTTTGCGGCCAATGCGCCGGCCGCCGCCGAAAACCGCAACGACGGCATCATCCTGGCCGCCACCTCCGGCGCCGTCAACGTGCGCCTGGGCGGCGAGGCGCTCAAGGCCACGTTCTCGCCGAACACCTCCCAGGGTTTCCAGGCCGGCGGGCTGGACTCGGAAGACAGCATCGCCACCGAGGCCACGCCGGGCCGGGAACCCGAAATCGCGCACCTGCGCAGCATCGTGGGGCTGGTGTGGCGCTCCGTGGTGCTCTGGATGGTGCTGCTGGCCTTGTTGACGCTGGCCCGACTGTTGGGTTGAGCGGCGCGGCGGCCCATCGGGCCGCCGGGTTTTAATAACGGCTCTGCGAAAGCTCCGCGAACAGCTCGCTGTACAGCCGGTAACGGTTGGCGCTGATGCTGCTGGGGTGGTCGCTTGCATTTACCTCGGCAATCACTCCGCAGCCCGGCTCATGCAGGTGGGTGCAGTTATAAAACTTGCAGTCCTGCGCATGAAGCCTGAGGTCCGGCATGTAGCCGGCCAGGCGCATGGGCTCTATGTGGTGCAGGCCGAATTCCTGGAAGCCCGGCGAATCGATCAGCGCCGTGGCGCGCGTGTTGCCGTCCCCGGTGTCCACCCAGTACAGCGTGGTGCTGGTGGTGGTGTGCTTGCCCGAATTCAGCGCCTGCGAGATCTCCGCCGTCAGCACACGCGCATCGGGCACCAGCAGGTTGGTCAGGCTGCTTTTGCCGGCGCCCGAGGGGCCCAGCACCAGGGTTTTTTTGCCGCGCAGCAGCTCGACCAGTTCATGCAATTCCGTGGCCTGGGTATTCGCCGGCCTCGATGCTTCGACCTTGGGCTTGATCGCCAGCGAAAGCATGCGGTAGCCCATGGTGCGGTAGGGCGCCAGCTTCGCCCAGGCGCGCGTGAAAGGCTCGCCCAGGTCGCTTTTGTTCAGCGCGATGACGGGGGTGATGCCTTCGGCTTCGGCGGCGATCAGCGCGCGGGTCAGCTGGCTTTCCGAAAATTCAGGCTCTGCCGCGATCAGGATCAGCACCTGGTCCAGGTTGGCCGCGAAGGACTTGGTGCGCATCTCGTCCTGCCGGTAAAACAGGTTGCGGCGCTCCTCGATTTTTTCGATGGTGCCTTCGTCCTCCGAAGCCAGCCAGCGGATGCGGTCGCCGACCACGGCCTGGCTTTTTTTGCCGCGCGGGTGGCAGATCAGGCGTTCGCCGGTTTCGGTTTCCACCAGCACATGGCGGCCGAAGCCGGCCACCACCAGCCCCGGCTGCGTGCCCGCGATGGGGGCCGCGGCGGGGCGCCGGGGTTTGCTCAAGCGAGCAGGGCGTCTGCCTTGGACGCGCAGAAGAAGTCGCTGACGGAGATGCCGTCCACATCGTGGGTGTTGAAGCGCACCGTGCACTTGCCGTAGCTCACCGCGAGGTCGGGATGGTGGTCCTCGGCGTTGGCGATAAAGGCCAGCGCGTTCACGAAGGCAATGGTCTCATAGTAGTTCTTGAAGCTGTAGGTTTTTTCCAGCGAGCCGTCGATCAGGCGCCAGCCCAGGGCCTGCTCGCCGTTGAGTTTGCTCAGCTGCGTGACGATTTCGGTGGCGCTCAGGGCGCGCCGGTTCTGGTGGATGGGGTTGCTCATGTCGCGGCACTTTCAAGGGAAGGGGTCATGCGGCCCAGCCGCTCGGAGGCGGGAGGGTGCGAGTAATAGAACTTCACGAACACCGGGTCGGGTGTCAGCGTGCTGGCGTTGTCCTTGTAGAGCTTGAGCAGCGCGCTCTGCAAATCCCTGCCGTCGGTCTGGGCCACGGCATAGGCGTCGGCCTCGAACTCGTGCTTGCGCGAGAACTGCGCGAACACCGGCGAGATGAAAAAACTGAAAAGCGGCACCACCAGCAGGAACAGCAGCAGGGCCAGCGCGTCGTTGGCGCCGTTGAGATTCGGCCGCACGCCCAGGCCGGTATAGAACCACACCTGCGACGACAGCCAGCCCAGCAGCGCGAAGCCGGCCAGGCTCATGGCGAACATCGAGACGATGCGCTTGATGATGTGCTTGTGCTTGAAATGGCCCAGCTCGTGCGCGAGCACGGCATCGACCTCGCCGGGGTTCAGCTGCTTGAGCAGGGTGTCGTAAAACACCACGCGCTTGGCCGCGCCGAAACCCGTGAAATAGGCGTTGGCATGGGCCGAGCGCTTGCTGCCGTCCATCACGAACAGGCCCTTGGCCGCGAAGCCGCAGCGCTGCATCAGGGCCGTCACGCGCGCCTTCAGTGTTTCATCCTCCAGCGGCTTGAACTTGTTGAACAGCGGCGCGATCACGGTGGGGTAGAGCACCAGCACCAGCAGGTTAAAACCCATCCAGGCGCCCCAGGCCCAGAGCCACCACAGGCGCCCCGCGCTGCCCATCAGCCACAGGATCAGCGCCACGATGGGCAGGCCTATGACCAGGCCCACCAGCGTGGATTTCACCAGGTCGGCCAGCCAGAGCCTGAAGCTCATCTTGTTGAAGCCGAAGCGCTCCTCGATGCGGAAGGTGCTGTAGAGGGTAAAGGGCAGGTCCAGCAGGCCGCTGACGAGGCCGAAGGCGGCCAGCAGGGCCAGCTGCGGCGCCAGCGCGCCCCAGGCTGCCAGGCCGGAGCCGGCCAGCGCCTGGTTCAACGTGTCGATTCCGCCCAGCAGGGTCCAGCCCAGCAGCACGGCCGAGACGAAGGCCGTCTCCAGCAGGCCGAAGCGCGCCTTGGTGATGGTGTAGTCGGCCGCTTTCTGGTGGGCTTCGAGCGAGATGGTGCCGGCAAAGGCCGCGGGCACGGCATCGCGGTGGCGCGCCACGTGGCGAATCTGCCGCGAAGCCAGGTAGAACTTCGTGAGCAGGCCCAGCACCAGCAAAGCCGAGAATACCCCGGTGAAAACAAGCGAATAGTCGGTCATAGCGGGCAGTTTAGGCGATCAGCGAGAATCTCGGCATGCCCGAAATTGAAACCACACTCAAAAAATCAGACCAGAACCTCGTCTGGCTGGACTGCGAAATGACCGGGCTGGACCCGGAAAAAGAGCGCCTCATCGAAATCGCCGTGATCGTGACCGGCCCGCAGCTCACACCGCGCATCGAAGGCCCGGTCCTGGCGATCCACCAGACCGACGAATTGCTGGACCAGATGGATGCCTGGAACAAGGGCACCCACGGCCGCAGCGGCCTGATCGACAAAGTCAAGGCCAGCACCGTGGATGAGGCCGACGCCGAGGCGCAGATACTGGCCTTCCTGGCCCAGTACGTGCCCAAGGGCAGTTCGCCCCTGTGCGGCAACACCATCAGCCAGGACAGGCGTTTCCTGGTCAAGTACATGCCCAAGCTGGAAGCCTTTTTGCACTACCGCAACGTCGACGTCAGCACCTTCAAGGAACTGGCCAAGCGCTGGCGGCCGGAGGTCTATAGCGCTTTCAAGAAGCGCCAGAGCCATACGGCGCTGGCCGATGTGCACGAATCCATCGACGAGCTGGAGCACTACCGGGAACACTTCCTGAAGTGACTCTTTGACTGGTTTCGTCAAGCTGGATAGGCGTGAACTGCTCCTGAAATGAGAGCGCCTGCAAGGCCCGATAGCCTTGATCAGGCGGGGACTGGTAGAAACCCGTAAAGCACGCTATAATCGTGGGCTTGCAGTTGCACAGGGTGCGCTGCATTTGTACATCTACCTCACACTTTTGGACTCCAACAACGGAGTCACCGCTTCGGGCACAGCGTCAAGTTTGCCGCCCGGGCTGCATATTCGTTTGATGGTTGATGTTTTATTAACCATGAACGAAGCCTACCGCATCGCGGGAGGTGAAGTTTCCTGTTCCCTCGCCAAAAGCGCTGCGAACAGGTGATTAGTGAGAAAAAAACATGACTGACTCTTTTGAGGCTCGTGGCGACTTTTTGCCTGAAGCCATTGCCAACGACAACAACGACACCGCTTTCAACGCCGTTCCGGATTTTTCCGACGCACCTGAGGCCTCCACTTCGCTCGACGCAGTCGTGGCCGAACCCAACGGTTTTGTAGCGCTGGGCCTGGCCAAGGAACTGCTGCAGGCCGTCGCCGACATGGGTTTTACCAAGCCCACCGCGGTTCAGATGGCGACCATCCCCAAGGCCATGCAGGCCCTGGATGCCGATCCCAAGGCCGCCAAGTTCACCGACCTGCTGGTCTCCAGCCAGACCGGCAGCGGCAAGACCGCCGCTTTCCTGCTGCCCGTGCTGCACACCCTGCTCAAGCAGCAGGAAGAAGCCGAGCGCTTTGAGCGCGCCGAGTTCGAACGCCTGAGCGCTGAAGCCGTCGCCCGCGGCGAAGCGCCGCTGAAAAAGCCCAAGCGCAAGGACCCGACCAGCCCCCGCAACTTCAAGGCCGCCACGCCCGGCGCGCTGATCCTGTGCCCCACGCGCGAGCTGGCCCAGCAGGTCTGCGCCGACGCCATCGACCTGGTGCGCCATTGCCGCGGCCTGCGCATCGCCAACGTTGTTGGCGGCATCCCCTACCAGCTGCAGATCGCCAAGCTGCAGAACGCCAACCTCGTGGTCGCCACGCCCGGCCGCCTGCTCGACCTGCAGCGCAGCATGCAGATCAAGCTGGACCAGGTGCAGTTCCTCGTCGTCGACGAAGCCGACCGCATGCTGGACCTCGGCTTTGCCGACGACCTGACGGAAGTCAACCAGCTCACGATAGAACGCAAGCAGACCATGATGTTCAGCGCCACCTTCGCGCCCCGCATCATGCAGCTGGCCACGCGCGTCATGCGCACGCCGCAGCGCGTCGAGATCGACTCGCCGCACGAAAAGCACACCTCCATCACGCAATCGCTGCTGTGGGCCGACAACATGACCCATAAGCGCAAGCTGCTGGACCACCTGCTGCGCGACACCACCATCAACCAGGCCATCGTGTTCGCGAGCACCCAGGTTGAGTGCGACGGCCTGGCCAACGACCTGGTCCAGGAAGGCTTCAGCGCCGTGGCGCTGCACGGCGCGCTGAGCCAGGGCCTGCGCAACCGCCGCCTGATGGCTTTCCGCGACGGCCGCGTGCAGGTGCTGGTGGCGACCGACGTGGCCGCCCGCGGCCTGGACGTGCCCACCATCACCCACGTGATCAACTACGGCCTGCCCATGAAGGCCGAAGACTATGTGCACCGCATCGGCCGCACCGGCCGTGCCGGCCGCGAAGGCAAGGCCGTCACCATCGCCGAGTTCCGCGATCGCCGCAAGATCCAGGACATCGAGCACTACATGCAGCAGAACCTCAAGCCCAGCGTGATCGCCGGCCTGGAGCCGCAGCAGCGTTTCGCCCCCACCTCCGAGCGCCCGCGCGGCAACTTCGGCGGTGACCGCGGCGGCTTTGCCGGCCGCAAGCCGGCCGGTGGCTTCAGCAACGGTGGCTTTGCCGGTTTCGGCAACAACCGTTTCGAGCGCGACGACCGCGGCTCCTTCCAGGGCCGTCCTCCCGCACCGCAGGGCAACGGCTATGCCGACCGCTCCGGTTTCAACGACCGCGGCCCGCGCCGCCAGGACGACCGCGGCGGCTTCGGCGGTGGCCACAACGCCGGCTTCGCCCAGCGTGACGACCGCAATTTCGGCGCGCGCAACGAAGGCTTCGCACCGCGCCCCGACTTCGCCAACCGCAAGCCTGGTTTTGCCAAGCCCGCCGGCAAGGTGTTTGTGCCCCGTGATGCGGCCAAGAAGGGCGGCAAGTTCTCCAAGCCCGTGCGCGACTGATCCTTCGCGACGGCTACGCCAATAAAAAGGCCGCTGCGGGCATTGTCCGCAGCGGCCTTTTTCATGTCTGGACCCGGGGCAGGCCCGCGCCGGGGCGCCGTCAACTCATGCCGTTGCGGCTGGCCAGTTCGACAAACAGCGCCGACTGGTCCAGGTCCGTCAGGCCGTTCTCCACGCCGTCGGCATAAAGCCGTTCGAACAGCGCCGTGATGGGCGCCTCAAAACCGATCTCCTGTGCGGTCGCCAGCGCGTTGCGCATGTCCTTGAGCTGGATGTCCATGCGCGCGCGTGGCGCGAAGTCGCGCTCCAGCATGCGCTGGCCGTGCACTTGCAGCACGCGGCTGCCGGCAAAGCCGCCGGTGATGGCTTCCTTGACCTTGGCCATGTCGGCCCCGCCGCGCGAGGTGAACAGCAGCGCTTCGGCCACCGCGCCTATCGTAATGCCCACAATCATCTGGTTGGCCAGCTTGGTGAGTTGGCCGCTGCCGTGCGGGCCCACGTGGGTCGCGCGGCCGAAGTGTTGGAGCACCGGCAAGGCCCTCGCGAAATCTTCCGCCTTGCCGCCGGCCATGATGGCCAGCGTGCCGGTTTCCGCGCCGCCGGGGCCTCCCGACACGGGCGCATCGAGATGCGAAATGCCCAGCGCACCCAGGCGCGCCGCATGGTCGCGCGCTTCGCGCGGCTGGATGGACGCCATGTCGAGAAACAAGGCCCCCGGTTTCATCGCGGCGGCCACGCCTTGCGCGAAGAGCACCTCTTCGACCACCGGGCCGTTTTCGAGCATGCTGATGACGATGTCGGCGTTCGCCACCGCGGCGGCGGCGCGCGCGTGGACGGCGGCGCCCAGCGCGGCCAGCGGCCCGGCCTTGGCCGGCGTGCGGTTCCACACCTGCGGCGCGCAGCCGGCTGCGCAAAGCCGCCCGGCCATGGGAAGCCCCATGATGCCCGTGCCCAGGAAGGCAATGCGGGGAAGGGGCGTGTCGCTGGCGGTGGTCATTCGTGTCCTCACAATGGCTTTCAGCCATCATGAGGCCGGCTGCGCGAGAAGGCTGTCAGCGAGCTTTCTAGGCAGCGTTTCCAGATGTATTTTTACGCGGCTTTTTTCAGGGCCGGCGCGAACATGGCTTCCATTTCCTGCCGTACTTTGAACGCGGGCGTGGAGGTGTCCATGGCCACGTCGTCCCAGCTCAGGCTCTGGCCCTTCTTGACCGCGCGCACCACCTTGACCTGGTGCGCCAGGCCCAGCGGTAGTCCACCCATCTTCATCGAGGTGCCGGCCGGCAGCAGCTTGCCCCATACGGTATAGCCGCCTTCGCCGTCCAGCATGTCGCCGGGCTGCAGGTCGCGCTTGGCCGTGGCCACCACGTCGGCGTTCCAGCAAGTCGCCACGCCGGTCGGCTCGCCGCGCAGCGCGACGCTGGCGACCGAGACGCCGACCTCCAGGCCTATCAGGTGCCAGCGTTTGTACAGCGTGAAGTAGCGCCCGCTGGGGTCGGTGTGCGCGTTGTATTCCTCAAAACAGTTCTTGATGTAGTCGGTCTCGGCCTCCACCGTGACCCAGACGCCCATGCGGATGTCGTAGGGAATCTTGCGGCCGTTGGCTTCCAGTGAAGAGATGACTTCCACCATGCCCTTGCGCTCCAGCACGCCGCCCTCGCTGATGGGACGTGTCACATAGGGAATGTCTTCCACGCTGGCCGGCGGGTAGAGCAGGCCGTTGCTGGGCACCGTGAGGCCCGTGGCATTGGCCACGGCGGTGGATTCTATGGAAGGCTTGGAGCCGTCCAGAAAGCTGTTGAACATCTTCGGGTTCAGCCCGCCGCGCGCGGCCTGCTCGGGCGTGAGGCCGTAGTTGCCCCAGACCGTCTCGGGCGTGGATTCGCAAAAATGCGGCAGCCACTTGTGGCCGCGGCCCGCCGCCACCACCGGGAAGCCGCAGGTGCGGGCCCAGTCCACCAGGTCGCAGATCAATGCCGGCTGGTCGCCGAAAGCCAGCGAATACACCACGCCGGCCTCCGCCGCCTTGCGCGCCAGCAGCGGGCCGCAAAAAGCGTCAGCCTCCACCGTGACGTTGACCACATGCTTGCCATGCGCAAAAGCCTGCAGGCAATGCTCCACCGCGGCAATCGGGTTGCCGGTGCATTCCACAATGATGTCGATCTGCGGATGTGTGACCACCGCCTGCCAGTCGTCGGTGATCCAGGTCGTACCGGCCTTGATCGCCGCCTGCGCCGAGGCGGCCTGGGCCATCTCGGGTTTCCAGCCCACGCGGGCGAGGTTGGCGCGCGCCGCGTCGGGCGACAAATCGGCGATCGCCACCAGGTGCACACCCGGCGTACGCGGGATTTGCGCGAGGTACATGGACCCGAACTTGCCCGCGCCTATCAGGCCTATGCGCACCGGTTGGTTGTCAGCCGCGCGTTGCTGGAGTTTCGTATACAGGTTCATGGCCTCAAGCCGCCTTGCGCTCGGGCGCGATTTCTTCCATCGAAGTCTGCAGTGCCGTGGCGGGCACGCCGTCCTTCCAGGGCAGGTCCACCGGGTAGTCCTTGAGCAGGCAGTCGTCGGGCAGGCAGCTGATGGGGGTGAAGTCGCGGTGGGCGATGTATTCGGGGCGCTTGTGGCGGCGTATGTGGTTGCTGACGGCGCACAGGCTCAGGTAGACGCTGACCCGGTTAAAGGGCGAGAGGTTGCTGCCCGAAGCGTGGACCAGGCAGGAGTGGAACAAAATCATGGAGCCGGCCGGGCCCTTGGGGCTGACGATGCCGCCTTGCTTGCCGCCGGCGCGCTGCACCAGTTGGCGTATCAGGTCGTTGTCCACCGTCCACAGCGGGTAGCTGGTGGTGGTGAGGTCGTGTTTCGCATCGACCACGCCTTTTTTGTGGCTGCCGGGAATGAACATCAGCGGGCCGTTGTGCTCGGTCACCTCGTCCAGGAAGATGGCCACGTTCATCGCGCGCTCGGTCGGCATCATGTCGTCATTGAGCCAGGTGCCGTAGTCCTGGTGCCACTGCCAGACGTCGCCTTCAAACGCCATCTTGCCGTTGATCTTGAACTGGTGCATATAGAGCTGCTCGCCCAGCAGGTCTTCCACCGGCTCCACCATGCGCGGGTGCCGCGCCAGGCGCGCAAAGGGCTCGCTGTACATATGCGCCGCGAAGTTGGTGCGCACCGCGTCCTTGCCCTTTTCGCGGATGTTGTAGTTCTCGTGCCGGCTGTAGAGCTCGGGCACGGCGTCATTGAGCACCTGGATTTCCTCAGGCGTGAACAGGCCGGGGAAAAACAGGTAGCCGTCGCGGTCGAATTGGGTAAGTTGTTCGGGGCTCAGTCTCATCGCATGTCTCCTTCGGTAGTTGTTCGTGCGCTTCAGGGGGCGGTGGACGCGGCGGGCCGGGCCAGGGCGCTGGACAGCAGCCTGGCCAGGTTGTGGCCTGCTTCCTCGCCGTGCTCGCGTATCAGCGTTTCGGCCTTGCCCGCGTCGCCGGCGGCGATGGCTTGGGCGATGGCTTCATGTTCGTCCCAGATCGATTCGCGCATGGTCGACAGCTGCAGCACCGCGCCCATGGCGCGGCGTATGTGGTGCCAGTGCAGCTGCGCGCTCTGGGCGATCAGCGGGTTGCCCGAGGCTTCATAAATCGCCGCGTGAAAGCGCGCGTCTGCCGCCATCATGGCCTTGACGTCGCTGCCGCGCGCGGCTTCGCGGCCCTGGCTGACCAGCTGCGGGTCCAGCCGGGCATGCGCCTGCGCGGCCAGGCGGGCGGCTAGCGCATCGAGCGCGCTGCGCACCTGGTAAATCTGCACCAGCCAGGCTACATCCAGCGGCGCGACCAGCACGCCGCGGCCCGGCGCGTCCAGCACAAAGCCGTCTTTTTTCAGCAGGCGCAAGGCCTGCAGCACCGGCTGGCGCGAGACCGCGAGTTGGGCGGCGATCTCTTCCTGCGTGATGCGCGCGCCCGGCGCCAGCGAGCCCTCACTGATGGCGTCCAGCAGGTTGCGGTAGACCTGGTCGACCAGGTCGGGGGTGGATTCGATTTTGATCAGCTGGGATGGCATATTTGTACTCTGTATACAGAATACGCTGATCTCGGAGCCGGTGATTTCGGGTTTACCCGGGGTCGTCGATAGGCTGGCCGGGCTGTGCCAAGATGGCGGCCACTGGCTGATTTGCCATTTTTCAGGAGAACAACAATGAACCCCTTCGATCCCGCCTGGCTGGACCGCATGTACAACAATCGCGCGCTGGTGCCCGAGCACCCGGCCTACTTCGCGCGCTGGGCCGCCGACTCGCAGGCCGTGCGCAAGCGCCTGCCCTGCCAGGTTGACGTGCCTTACGGCAACCATGCGGGTGAAATGCTGGATGTGTTTCCGGCCGGCGGTTTCGGCATCCACGGCGCCAAGCCGGGCAAGGGTGCGCCGGTGATGGTGTTCATCCACGGCGGCTACTGGCGGGCCCTGGACAAGTCCGACCACTCCTTCATCGTGCCGCCCTTCACCGAGGCCGGCGCCTGTGTCGTGGTGCCCAACTACGCCCTGTGCCCCGCGGTGACGATTCCCGAGATCACGATGCAGATGGTCAAGGCCTTGGCCTGGACCTGGCGCCACATCGCCCGCTACGGCGGCGACCCCAGCCGCATCACGGTGGCCGGGCACTCGGCCGGCGGACACCTCGCAGCCATGCTGCTGCTGTGCGACTGGAAGGCCTATGCCGGCGACCTGCCGGCGGACCTGGTGAAAAATGCGCTGTCGATTTCAGGCCTTTACGACCTGGAGCCGATGCGCCATGCGCCCTTTGTCAAGGATTCGCTCAAGCTCACGCCCGAGCAGGTCGCCAAGGCCAGCCCGGCGCTGCTGCCGGCGCCGCGCCGCGGCACGCTCTACAGCGTGGCGGGGGCTGACGAAAGCGCCGAGTTCCTGCGGCAAAACCTGCTGATCCAGCAGGCCTGGGGCGAGCGCATCGTGCCGGTGTGCGAATCGCATTTGCGCCGCAACCACTTCAGCGCGCTGGACGCGCTGGCGGAGACGGACCACCGCCTGCACGGCCTGGCGCTGGATTTGCTGGGGCTTTCCGCCAAGCCTGCGTAAGCAGGCCCTTACATCAGCAGGTGTTCGCCCGCGTTGTCGCCGCCCAGCGTGACGTAGTTGACCTTGCGGATGTCCAGCAATTTGGTGCCGCCGGCATAGCTGATGGAACTCTGGATGTCTTCTTCCATCTCGCGCAGCGTGTCGGCCAGTGTGCCCTTGACCGGCTCCAGGATGCGCTTGCCCTCGACGTGTTTGTACTCGCCCTTGTTGAAGTCCGAGGCGCTGCCGTAGTACTCCTTGAAGAGCTTGCCGTCGACCTCCACGGTCTTGCCCGGGCTTTCTTCCAGGCCCGCGAGCATGGAGCCAATCATCACCATGGTTGCGCCAAAGCGCACCGACTTGGCGATGTCGCCGTGCTCGCGTATGCCGCCGTCGGCAATGATGGGCTTGGTCGCCACGCGCGCGCACCACTTGAGCGCCGACAGCTGCCAGCCGCCGGTGCCGAAGCCGGTTTTCATCTTGGTGATGCAGACCTTGCCCGGGCCTATGCCGACCTTGGTCGCGTCGGCGCCCCAGTTCTCGAGGTCTATCACGGCTTCGGGCGTGCCCACGTTGCCGGCGATCACAAAGGATGCCGGCAGCTTCTGCTTGAGGTAGGCGATCATCTTCTGCACCGTGTCGGCATGGCCGTGCGCGATATCGATGGTGATGTATTCGGGCACCAGGCCCTCGGCGGCCAGGCGGTCCACCGTGTCGTAGTCGGGCTTTTTCACGCCCAGCGAAATGGAGGCATAGGCGCCGCGCGCCTTCATGTCTTTCACGAACTGGACGTTGTCCAGGTCGAAGCGGTGCATCACGTAGAAGTAGCCGTTCTTCGCCATCCAGGCGCAAATCTCCTCGTTGACCACCGTCTTCATATTGGCCGGCACCACCGGGATGCGGAAGCTGCGCCCGCCCAGCGTCGCGCTGGCGTCGCATTCTGAACGGCTTTCCACGCGGCATTTGCGCGGCAGCAGCAGGATGTTGTCGTAGTCGAAGATTTCCATGATTCCCAAGCTCCTTAAAAACTGTTGAAGAAACAGAAGGCGCTTGGACTGGACCGGCTTTCGCTGCCTGGGCGGCAACAAAAAACCGGGCGCAATTGCTTGGGCCCGGTGATTGATTCTATGCGCCTCCTATGCGGGCCGCACCCGCCAAGGCGGTATAGCCTTTATATGCAAAGTGGCATCTCGCTTGGCGGTAACGGTGTCAGCGCACCTCAACCTCGGCCACACGCACCGTCTCCTGGCCGCGCGTGAGCCGCAAGGTGGTCCATTCGTCGCGCGCCTGCGGCGTGCCGAAGCCGGTGGTCACACGCACCATCACCGTGGTGCCGGCCGACAGCACCTGCTGGCGATGGCCGAAAAACTGGGCTTCCACACCATACTTGCCGGGTTTGGCCGTCTTGAGCGAAAACTCCTCGGGGCCGTAGCCGCCCGTTGCGTCGGGGCTCATGGCGCCGCCCTGGTAGCTCAGCCGGTTGGCGTAGCTGGCCCTCTCGCCGTTCGGGTCGCTCACCCACATGTCGATGTCGGTGTCGTCGGTATCCCAGGCCATCACCACACGCAAGGCCAGCGGCAGGTTGCGGCGCAGGCGAGTGTCCACACGGCTGAGGTCCAGCGCGGGCTGGCCGCCGGCGTTTGCCTGGGCGGCAATCGCGTTGAGTTCGGCCAGCGCGATCATGTTGATGTCGGCGAAGCGGCCGTTCCAGGGCTGCGACACCACTTCCCACAAGGCATTGACGGCGCGCTGCGGCTGGCCGCTCTCGGCCAGCGCCAGGCCCAGGTCGCGCCAGGACTGCGGCTCGTTGGGTGCCAGTTCGCTGATGCGTTCGAACACCGGCACGGCCAGGTCGTTGCGGCGTGCCTGCACCAGGCGGTAGGCGTAAAGGCGCAGCAGCTGGCGGTTTTCCAGGTTCATCTCCGCGAGGTTGGAGAGCACGCGCAGGCCCAGCTCGGGCAGGCCGCGCTCAAAAAACACACCGGCCGCATCCATGTAAAAGGAACTGCTGCTGAGGTAGGCGGCGCGCTCGTCGAGGTAGACGCGGTAGAGATCGTCCTTGGCGGCATTCTGCAAGCGCTTCATGTAGGGCGCGTCGGGCGTCCAGGCTTGCAGCGCGATGGTGGCGGCGGGCACGGCTGCAGCCTGTTTGGCGCGGCGCAGGTCGGCGGTGTCGGCACGTGCTTCGGCGGCCATGGCGGGTGCGGCCGATGGGGCCGGTGTAGCGGGAGCTGCCGCGGCGGGCGCCGGCATCGGTGTGGGCCTGGCGTGCTCGCGTGAACGTGCCGCACCGGCCAGGCTACCCACAGCGCCCTGGCTGATTTGCATCTCGGCCTTGGGCTCGGCACGCTTGGGCGTGTCCTTGGGAAAGTCTTTGTCCCACCAGCGCTGCTTCTCATCAAACTGCCGCACCATGGCTTCGATGTGCGCCTGCCGTGTCTGCGTCGCCTGCGCGAGTTGCTGCTGGCCCAGCCGCGCGACTTCGTCTGCCAGTTCGGGCGGGGCGGGCAGGTTGTAGCGCGCGTAGTCGGAGGCCAGTTCCAGCACGATCAGCGAGCTGTTGGGCCCCACGATGCCGTGCGCCGCCGCGATGCGCTGGAGTTCGCCGCTGTGAAGGCCGGGGTTTTCGGCCAGCTCGGCGCTGCGCCACTGGGCCCATTGCTGGCCGGGCCAGTGGCCGCTGACCGGCTTGGCATTGACTTGCAAGGCCAGCGTGCGCCGGCGCCCGTCCGGGTGCGCGAGTGTGATGTCGACGCGGGCGCTGCTGTCCAGCAGCTCGCCGGCCACCGCGATGCGGCCCTGGCTCACGCGTGTTGTCGGCGCCACCAGCTGCCGCGCCGACAGGCTGTCCAGCTTCGCGATGCGCCAGCCCTGCATCAGCATGGCCTGCGCGCCTTCGTCGGGCGATTGCAGGGCGGCATCCACGAGTGTGCCGCCGGTGCGGTCGGCCAGCCGGGCTAGCCGCGCCATGTCGGCGGAAGCTGCGCCGTTGATCACCATCACGGGTGCCGTGTGGGTGTAGCGAATGGTTTTTTTGCCGTCCGTCATCAGGCCGTCGGTCACCATCAGGGTGGTGTCCACGTCGGCGGGAATCGGCAGCTCGTCGAAATTGCTGGAGCCGTCGAAAGGCTCCGCGCGCAGCATGTCGGCCAGTTCCTCAAAGCGGCCCGGCGCCACGGTGAAGCTGCGCACGGCTTCGGCCTTGTTGCGCACCACCAGCAGGCTGAGCTTCACGGGTTGGCCGAGCTTGCGGAAATAGGCCTCCAGCACCGGCAGCACCCGGGCCTGCGAGGCGGCCGAAGCCGAGGCATCCCACACCAGCGCGATGTGCGACGGCGCGGGCCGCCTCACCGGTTCGTCGCGCAGGTCAAGCTGCCCGGCAAAAAAAGTCTTGCCGGCGGTCTCGCCCACCATGACTTGCGGCTTGCCCGTGCGGCGCAGCGCGAGCTGCAGCCAGCCGGCCGGGCCTTGCGGCGCCTGCCACTGGTTTTTTTGCAGGCTCAGTTCCATGCCGGTGCTGCCGGCGTTCAGGCCGGTGCCGGCGGGCGCCTGCAGCAGCTGCATATCCTGGCGGGCCGCGCCGTGGGCGCGAACACTGACTTGCAACTGCCCGACGGTGGAGGCGAAGGCCAGCGGCACCCTGAGCACGCCGGCATCGCCCCGGCGCGCCAGGGTTTCGGTGATGCTGAGCACCACGCGCCGCTCCCCCATGGCCGGGATCGGGTAGACGCGCAGCTTGTACTGGTTGCCGGCCGCGGCTTCCAGCAGCCCCGGGTCCACGCGCCGGCGGCGTATGTCTTCAAAGATTTCCTGGCCCTTGGCCTTGGGCACGGGTACCGCGTCGCGCAGCCGGCCGTTGACGTCCAGCGCGAAGCCGGTCACCACCTGGCCTTCCTGCAGCGGGAACTGCAGCTCGCCTTCGAGCACGCGGGGGTTGGGGTTGAAGAGGCGCAGCTCGACACGGGTGCGGGCCTGGTCGCCGAAGACGTCGACCTCCACCAAAGCCGCGCGCAGCTGTATGGGCTGGCCCATATTGTGGTTAACGGAGATGGCCGGCGGCCGCCAGTCGGGCGGCGGCATGAACTTGATGTCCTGGGGAGGCTGCGCGACCGGGCTGAGGGCCAGCCCCTGGAGGCTGAAACAGGCCGCGGCTGCGGCCTGGAGGAAACGGATGATGCTGCGTGCGGTGTAGCCGTGTGGCATTGAAATCCCCTTGTTGTTGGCGATGCACCCTGAAACGGGGCGTGCGGCAGAAAGGGGTTAAGCGGCGCGAATTATTTTCAAGAGGTACAGCGCGACTGCGCGGCGGCCAGCACCCGGCCCTTGTCATCCTCCACCCAGCCCAGTACCCGCATGCGTTCGGGATTGGCGCCTTGCGCGATGCTCATGGAGCGCGCATCGAAGAAACGATTCGGTGCGCCCTTGGCCGGCGGCTTGCGGCCGTCCCAGGGCACCTGGATCACATTCCTGACCAGGTTGCGCTCCACCGCCGAGCCTTCGGTGCCCGCAGGCAGGGTTTCGACCAGGGCCAGCCAGGCCGTCCACTGCCGGCCTTTGGCGGCCGCGGGGATGGGTTTGAGCTCAATCGAGGTGCCCAGGTAGCCGCTGAGCGGCAGGCCGTGGGCCACGCGCAGGGTCGCGCCCTGCAGCCCGCGCACCGGCAGGGTGCTGGCCAGGGTTTGCGTGGGCGGGCTCTGGCGCAGTGCCGCCAGGCGGTCCAGCGCCTCGCGGGCAGCCACGGCGGACAGCGGTGCGTCGTCGCCCTTGTCGCCGGGCAGCACCCAGTCCAGCGCGAGCTGGCCGGCGTTGGCCTTGGGCGTGGCGGGGTCGGCCCAGCAGCTCTCGCAATTGGCGTTGATGAAACGCTCCAGGAGCTGCGCGGGCCGGGGCTGGCCGTCGCTGGCGCAAAAGGACTGGGCCCGTGCCTGGCCGGCCGCCAGTGCCGCCAGGAGGGCGATTACCGCTGTGAAGGGCAGGGCCGAAGGGCGGGGAACAAATGGTTTCATCGGGGCTTTCTACAATGAGGGATGTTCTCAGAAGTCGCGCCAACCTCCCCACTCTTACAAAATCTTAACCCGGAGCAACTGGCCGCGGTCACCTTGCCCCCCACGCATGCCCTGATTCTCGCGGGGGCGGGCTCCGGCAAGACCCGGGTTTTGACGACGCGCATCGCCTGGCTGCTGCAGACCGGCCAGGTCTCGCCGGGCGGCATCCTGGCCGTGACCTTCACCAACAAGGCCGCCAAGGAGATGCTGGCCCGCCTGTCGGCCATGCTGCCGGTCAATGTGCGCGGCATGTGGATAGGCACCTTCCACGGCCTGTGCAACCGCTTTTTGCGCGCCCACTACAAGCTGGCCAACCTGCCGCAAAGCTTCCAGATCCTGGACACGCAGGACCAGCTCTCGGCCATCAAGCGCCTGTGCAAGCAGTTCAACATCGACGACGAGCGTTTCCCGCCCAAGGAACTGATGTGGTTCATCGCCGGCAACAAGGAGGACGGCCTGCGCGCCAAGGACGTGCAGGTGCGCGACGAAGAGGGCCGCAAAAAGGTCGAGATCTACGCGCTTTATGAAGAGCAGTGCCAGCGCGAAGGCGTGGTCGATTTCGGCGAGCTCATGCTGCGCAGCTACGAGCTGCTGCAGGGCAACGCGGCGGTGCGCGAGCACTACCAGCGGCGCTTTCGTCACATCCTGATCGACGAGTTCCAGGACACCAACAAGCTGCAGTACGCCTGGATCAAGATGCTGGCGGGGCAGGGGGATGCCGCCCAGGGCGGCCAGGCCATGCCCGGCGGCTCGGTGATCGCGGTGGGCGACGACGACCAGAGCATTTACGCCTTTCGCGGCGCGCGCGTGGGCAATATGGCCGACTTCGTGCGCGAGTTCGAGGTGCAGCACCAGATCAAGCTGGAGCGCAATTACCGCAGCTTCGGCAACATCCTCGACTCGGCCAACGAGCTGATCAGCCACAACAGCAAGCGCCTGGGCAAAAACCTGCGCACCGAGGCCGGCCCCGGCGAGCCGGTGCGCGTGTATGAATCGGCCAGCGATTTCGCCGAGGCGCAGTGGTTTGTCGATGAGGTCAAGCAGCTGGTGCGCGATGGCGTGGAGCGCAAGGAGATCGCGTTGCTTTACCGCAGCAATGCGCAGAGCCGGGTGATGGAGACCGCGCTTTTTAATGCCGGCGTGCCTTACCGCGTCTACGGCGGGCTGCGCTTTTTCGAGCGCGCCGAAATCAAGCATGCGCTCGCTTACCTGCGCCTGCTGGAGAACCCGCGCGACGACACCAGCTTCATGCGCGTCGTCAACTTCCCGCCGCGCGGCATAGGCGCGCGCAGCATAGAGCAGCTGCAGGACACCGCGCGCGCCGCGGGCTGCTCGCTTTACGACGGCGTGAGCGCCGTGCCGGGCAAGGCCGGTGCCAACCTGGGCGCTTTCGCCGCCAAGATCGACGTGTTGCGCGAGCAGACCACGGGCCTGAGCCTGCGCGAGATCATCGAGCTGGTGCTGCAGCACAGCGGCCTGGAAGAACACTACAAAACTGAAAAAGAAGGCCAGGACCGGCTGGAGAATCTGGCCGAACTGGTCAATGCCGCCGAGTCCTTCGTGAGCCAGGAAGGTTTCGGCCGCGACGCGGTGGCGCTGCCGGTCGACGAACTGGGCGCGCGGCTCACGCAGTCGCCGGCCAGCCAGGGGCTGGATGCATCGGCTCCGCAGCTTAATGAGCCCTTGCCCGAGGCCCTGGCGCCCGACACCGAAACCGGCGAAACGCTGTCGCCGCTGGCCGCCTTCTTGACGCATGCGGCGCTGGAATCCGGAGACAACCAGGCGCAGGCCGGCCAGGACGCGGTGCAGCTCATGACGGTGCATTCCTCCAAGGGGCTGGAGTTCGACTGTGTCTTCATCACCGGCCTGGAAGACGGCATCTTCCCGCACGAAAATTCCATGAGCGACCGCGACGGGCTGGAGGAAGAGCGCCGCCTGATGTATGTCGCCATCACGCGCGCGCGCAAACGGCTCTACCTGAGTCACTCGCAGACCCGCATGCTGCACGGCCAGACGCGCTACAACCTCAAGAGCCGCTTTTTTGACGAGCTGCCCGAAGCCGCGCTCAAATGGATCACGCCCAAGAACCAGGGTTTTGCCTCGGGCATGGGCGGCTCAGGTGCCTGGGGCGGCAGCGGCCAGGCGGGCGGCGGGCGCAAGGACTGGGCCAGCAGCGTGTTTTCGTCCAAGGCCGGCGCTTCCGAACGTTTTGCCAACCCGCCGGTGCCGCCGCAAAAGGCCGCGCCCTCGCACGGGCTCAAGGCCGGCATGGAAGTGTTTCACGCCAAGTTCGGCGAAGGCAAGGTGATGATGCTCGAAGGCAGCGGCGACGATGCGCGCGCGCAGATCAATTTCACGCGTCACGGCGTGAAGTGGCTGGCGCTCAGTGTCGCCAAACTGACTGTGGTCTAGCGCCTATCTCGTTGGCGGGACGACGGGTATCTGCGCCGGGTGCATCTGGCCGGGCTGCGGGTCCATGTAACCGCGGCCGTCCTTCACGCCTTTTTTGCCGGCGATCTGCCAGGCGGTCCGCTGGTCGACCAGGCCGGCCAGGAACTCCAGTTCCTCGTCGCTGTGGTTGATGGCATTGGCGGGACTCAGCCGGCGGCCGTCCCTGGGTGCCACCTCGCCCCAGAAGGCCTGGTGGTAATTGGACTGCGAGAGCACTTTTTCGCCGTTCGACTCCATGTCGACCGTGCCGTAGCAGTTGCAGAAATAGCTGCGATTGTCCTGGTTGGCGAACACCTCGGCATACACGCCGGTGCCGCGTATGCCGGCCGTGAGGGTGGGCATGACGATGGAGCGGCTGCTGCCCTTGCCCCAGACGCTGACCACGGCGCCGGTGATCATGCGCAGCAGGCTCACGCTGTTGAGCGAGCTGCCGCGCTCCACCGTGATCATCGAGTTCTCGCGCACCTGGAAGGCCGAGTTGCCGATGACAAACATCAGGTTGGAGCCCGGCCCGGTCTGTATCTGGTCGCCGGTCATGATGGTCTGGCCGTTTTGCAGCCGGCCGCCGTTGAGCAGGGCGTCGCCCCGAAGTTCGACGATATTGCTGCGCTGCTGGGCCATGGCGGCGGGCAAGCCGCCCATGGCGACCCAGGCCGCGGCGGCCTTGAGCGTGTCACGTCTTTGAAACCACAAAATCTCTTTTTCGCTACGGCCTTGCAACTGGTGCTGGGTCATGAAGAATCTCCGGTGGGATAACGGTGGGGTCGTCAGGATTTGTCGTCAATGTTATGGGCGTCCTCAGCGCTCCCCGTCGAATCGTCGGGTGGCGTGGCCACGAAGCTATCACGAAACGTGAAGTAAATCGAGGTGGAAAACATGGCTGCCATCAGCAGCGCCAGCGGCATCATGGCCGCGGCCATCAGGGTGGCGCTGCCCGTCAGGCCGGTGATGATGCTCAGCACAATGCCCATGCCCAGGAACACGGCGAACCAGCCCAGGCCGTACATCAGGAAGGCGCCCGCGTTGCGTATGCAGGCGACAAAGCTGAAAAACAGGCTTTTGACCGGTGAAATGCCGTGCCAGTGGACCAGTGCCGGCGCATGCCAGAACAGCAGCGAGACCGGCAGGTAAAGCAGCATGGTGACCAGCATGGTCAGCTGGAACTGCGGCGCCAGCATGGCTTCGCGGCCGGCCTCGGCGGTTGCGGGCGCGGCGGCCGGCACGGGCGGCGCATCCACCAGGAAGGGCACCACCATCACGATCAGCAGGCAGGCCGCGGCATACAGGGCACCCAGCACCAGCATGGCGCGCATGCGCTGGCGGCCCGCGCGGAAAGCGCTGACCAGCACCGTGGGCATGGGAAATTTACCCTTGAGGGCTTCCTGCGTGGCGGCCATCAGGCCCAGCGTGGCGGCCGGCACGATCATGAAGGCGAGGATCAGCCCCAGCACCGGCAACAGCGACAGCAGCGTCCCCACCGCCATATAGAGGAAAAACAGGCCCGACATGGCCAGCGGCTGCTGCAAAAAGGTTTTGACGCCCAGCTTGACCCAGGTGATGCCGGTGCTCGCGGGAACGATGTTGAGTTTCATGGTCTTCGGGACTTCGGGAAAGGGTTGCCAGGGCGGAACCGGGCGGGGATTGCAGGGGCAGTGTGCCTCAAACCGGCGGGCGCTGCCCGCCGCGCCCGCGGGACTTAAAGAAGGTAAGGCTGCGCAAGCCGCTGGCGCAGCACACGCTCGAAGTGGCTGGGGTCGTGCGCCTTGAGCACGGCGGCTTCGCGCGGCAAATGCAAATCCCACAGCCGGGACAGCCAAAAGCGCAGGGCGCCGGCGCGCTGCATGGCCGGCAGCAACTGGCGTTCCTGCGCGGTCAGCGGGCGCACCGCCTGGTAGGCCGCCAGAAAGGCCGCGGAGCGTTCGTCATCCTTGGCGCCGGTGGCCAGGTCTATGCACCAGTCGTTGAGGCAGACCGCAATGTCGAACAAAAAGGTGTCGCAGCCGGCGAAATAAAAGTCAAAAAAGCCGGTGAGCTTGCCGTCCTCGAACATCACGTTGTCGCGGAACAGGTCGGCATGCACGACGCCGTTGGGCAGGCTGCGGCAGGCCGAAGAAGCCGCCACATGGTTCTGGTAAGCCAGCTCGCCCAGGATCAGGCTGCTTTGTTCGGGCGTCAGGTGGGGCAGCACCACGGGCACTGTTTCGTTCCACCATTCCAGGCCGCGCAGGTTGGGTTGGCGGCGCGGGTAGTCCAGGCCGGCCAGGTGCATGCGCGCCAGCGCCTCGCCCACGCCGGCGCAGTGCGCCGCCGTGGGCGCGAGTTCGCTGTGGCCGCGCAGCTTGCTGACCACCGATGCAGGTTTGCCCTTGAGCTCATGGAGGATGTTGCCTTTGGTGTCGCCTGCCGGGTCGGGCACAGGGATGCCGTGCGCCGCCAGGTGCTGCATCAGGTGCAGGTAAAAGGGCAATTGCTCGAAGCTCAGGCGCTCGAACAGGGTCAGCACATACTGGCCCTGGTCGGTGTCCACAAAGTAGTTGGTGTTTTCGATGCCGCCCGCGGCACCCTTGATATTCTGCAGCTGCCCCAGATTCAGGGCGTTCAAGAACGCTGCAGCCTCGTCAAACGAGACTTCGGTGTATACGGCCATGCCTGAAACTGAACCCTGGAATTCTTGGAGTTGTGTGTCTGGAGAGGGTGGAAATCAGAACTTCAGCACGTTCCACACGCGGCTGCCGTTGGTGTCGTTGCTGGTTGACCCCGGTGCGCTACCGCGTGCGCCTTCGGCGGGTTTGACTTCATAGGCCGCGCCGCCGGTTTTGGGTTGCACGGTGATCTGCTGGGTTTCGCCGCCCACGCGAAGCTCGTCGATGCGGGTGCCGGCATCTTCGGTGCGTATGCGCTTGATGGCCTGGTCGGGGCGTCCCGAGGGGGCCGGCGCCGCCTCTGCCTTGGCGGGCGGCGCGGTGTTTTGCGCGGGTGCCTGGGCCATGGCCGCGGCCAGCGGCAGCGCTGCGGCTGCAGCGATAAGGAGGCGGAAAGCGTGGTTCATGCCTGCATTGTAGGCCTGCGGCGGCTGGGCGACAAAGCCCCGCCCTGTCGTAATAAAGAGGCTGGCCGTGTAGGCAAAAACCGCTTGCCGGGGATGGTTCGGGGCGCCAGCGGCGTACCCGGCGGGGCCGGGCCGATATCCCCGACAATCAGGCCCCATGAGTACCGACAAAAAAACGCTGCTGCTGGTGGACGGCTCCAGCTACCTGTATCGCGCCTTTCACGCCATGCCCGACCTGCGCGCCAACCCGGGCGACCCGGCCAGCCCGGCCACGGGTGCCATACGCGGCATGGTCAACATGATGCAGAAGCTGCGCAAGGATGTGCGCGCCGACTTCGCCGCCTGCGTGTTCGACGCCAAGGGGCCGACATTTCGCGACGCGCTCTATCCTGACTACAAGGCTCAGCGCTCGCCCATGCCCGACGACTTGCGCAGCCAGGTCGAGCCCATCCACGAGGTGGTGCGCCTCCTGGGCTGGAAGGTGCTGGACGTTCCCGGCGTGGAAGCCGACGACGTGATAGGCACGCTGGCCTGCCTGGCGTCCAGCCAGGGCATTGAGGTGATTATTTCCAGCGGCGACAAGGACTTGAGCCAGCTGGTCGACGAAAACATCACCGTCATCGACACCATGAACGACAGGCGCCGGGACGTGGCCGGGGTCGAGGCCGAGTTTGGCGTGCCGCCGCGGCTGATGGTTGACTATCAGGCCCTGGTTGGCGATGCGGTCGACAATGTGCCGGGCGTGCCCAAGGTCGGCCCGAAGACTGCTGTCAAGTGGCTGCTCGAATACGGCTCGCTGGACGCGCTGGTGGCGCGCGCCGGCGAGATCAAGGGCGTGGTCGGCGAGAACCTGCGCCAGTCGCTGGACTGGCTGCCCAAGGGCCGGGAACTGTTGACCATCAAGAAAGACTGCGAGCTGGACGACTACATCGCCGGCCTGCCGGCCCTGGATGCGATTGCCATGGGCGGGCAGCAGACCGAAGCCCTGAAAGCCTTCTACGAAAAATACGGTTTCAAGGGCCTGGTCAAGCAGATCGACACCGAAAGCATGCCCGCTGAATTGCCCGCCGGACCCGAAGGCCGGCACAAACCCGCGCCGGCGGGTGGTTCGGGCGGCCGCTCGGATTCGCCGGGCCTGTTTGACGAAGCGCCCCTGACCGACACACCGCCGGCCCAGCGCACCAGCAACCTCAACTACGACACGGTGCTCACCTGGGAGGATTTCGACCGCTGGCTGGCGAAGATCGAGGCGGCCGAACTCGTCGCGCTGGACACCGAAACCACCTCGCTCGATGAAATGCTGGCGGAAATCGTCGGCCTGAGCTTTAGCGTCAAGCCCGGCGAGGCGGCCTATATCCCGCTCACGCACGACTATCCCGACGCGCCCGCGCAGCTGCCTCGCGACGAGGTGCTGGCCCGCCTCAAGCCCTGGCTGGAAAACCCGGCCAAACCCAAGCTGGGCCAGCACGTCAAATACGACCGCCATGTGTTCGCCAACCACGGCATCGAGGTGCAAGGCTATGCGCACGACACCATGCTGCAAAGCTATGTGCTGGAAGTGACCAAGCCGCACGGCCTGGCCAGCCTGGCCGAGCGGCACGTGGGCCGCAGCGGCATCAACTACGAAGACCTGTGCGGCAAGGGCGCGCACCAGATCAAGTTCAACCAGGTCGACATCGCCAAGGCCGCCGAATATTCCTGCGAAGACTCCGACCAGACGCTGGACGTGCACCGCGTGCTGTGGCCGCGGATCCAGGCCAATAACAAGCTGCGCTTCATTTACGAGCTGGAAATGCAGAGCAGCGAAACGCTGTACCGCATCGAACGCAACGGCGTGATGATTGACGCGCCCACGCTGGCCGCGCAAAGCCATGAGCTGGGCCAGCGCATCATCCAGCTTGAAGCCGAAGCCTATGAGATCGCCGGCCAGCCCTTCAACCTGGGAAGCCCCAAGCAGTTGGGCGAGATCTTTTTCGACAAGCTCGGCATGCCGGTCATCAAGAAGACCCCCAGCGGCGCGCGCAGCACCGATGAAGAGGTGCTCGAAAAACTCGCCGAAGACTATCCGCTGCCCGCCAAGCTGCTCGAGCATCGCTCGCTCAGCAAGCTCAAAGGCACTTACACCGACAAGCTCGCGCAACTGGCGCTGCCCCGCACCGGCCGGGTGCACACGCACTATGCGCAGGCTGTGGCGGTCACGGGGCGGCTGTCGAGCAACGACCCCAACCTGCAGAACATCCCGATCCGCACGGCGGAAGGCCGGCGCGTGCGCGAGGCCTTCATCGCGCCCCCCGGCAGCGTGATCGCCAGCGCCGACTACTCGCAGATCGAGCTGCGCATCATGGCCCACATCAGCGGCGACGAAGCGCTGCTCAGCGCTTTCACCAACGGTCTGGACGTGCACCGCGCCACGGCCGCCGAAGTCTTCGGCGTGGCGCTGGAGCAGGTCAGCAGCGAACAGCGCCGCTATGCCAAAGTCATCAACTTCGGGCTGATCTACGGCATGAGCAGCTTCGGCCTGGCGCGCAACCTGGGCATAGAGACCAAGGCCGCGGCGGCCTATATCGACAAATATTTCCAGCGCTACCCCGGCGTCAAGAACTACATGGACGAGACGGTGGCGTTTGCCCAGAAACACCACTATGTCGAAACCGTATTCGGCCGGCAGCTGTATCTGGCTGAAATCACCGGCGGCAACGGCCCGCGCAAAAAGGCCGCCGAACGCCAGGCCATCAACGCGCCCATGCAGGGCACGGCGGCCGACCTGATCAAGCTCAGCATGAACAAGGTGCAGCAAGTGCTCGACGAAGAGAAACGCGCCACCAAAATGATCATGCAGGTGCATGACGAATTGGTGTTCGAGGTGCCCGAGGCCGAAGTCGAATGGGTGCGCACCGAGATACCGCGCCTGATGGCCGGTGTGGCGGACCTGAAGGTGCCGCTGCTCGCCGAGATCGGCGTCGGGCCCAACTGGGACAAGGCGCATTGATGGCGCGATCCTTTGTTGCGGCCAGGCATTGTGTCCGGGCCGGCGCAGCGATGGCCCTGCTGGGCCTGGCGCTGGTGCTCTTTGACCTCGTGTATTTACCTCTGTGGGGCGGTGATCTCGTAGCACATTCGGGCCCCAGGGATTCGCGCGCCGTACCGGTGACAAGCCTGCCCGGCGGCGAGCAATTCGCGCATCACCAGAAGAGCAAGACGGGCGAGGTTCCCCTGGTTCTGCCGCTGGACATCCAGCCCCGCGACGGGCCGATTGCCGTCGTGACCCGGGACTGGTCCTGGCAGTTCGACACGCGTTTCGGGCCGGGTCTGATGGAGCTCACCCCCGAGCGCCTGACTTATGCCATGAGGAAGCGCGAACGCTTGCGGCGCAGCAAAAAAGGCGGGCCGGTCGACCCAAGCCTGAATCTGGGCAGCCACTATGTGCAGCAGGGCCTCTACGACCTGCAAGATGGCAAAGCCTACTACCTTCTGTTGCCCCTCAGCGCGGGCAAGCAGGGCGACTATTACGAGGTCTGGGTGCGGCGGCAGGCCGCCGAGGAGCCAGGCAGGTACCTGCTCTGGGGCTTTGTGCTGTTTGCCGTGGGCCTTGGATTGGCATTCGCAGCGGCGCACTGGTCACGCCGTGGCGCACCGTTCCGGAAGCCGCGTTGAACAACGCCTTGCACCACCTGATGTGTCGCTGTTACCTGAAATCGGTGTTGGGCCGAACTGGGACAAGGCACATTAATGTGTCCCCGGTCCCTTTGCCGTGGGCCGACCTATGAGAAGAACCCGGAAAATTTTCGCCCTCTTTACCGCTCTGGCTGTGCTGGCGGCCGGTGCCGCGGCAGGCTACGCCTGGTACAGACTGACCCAGCCTTTTGTGACCGCCAGTGAAATGGCGGCGCCGGCTGGGAAAACCGCGTCCGCTGCCGGGCTGGAGCGACTGGTCCGCAAACTTTCCACCGATTTTGCGGATCGCACCTTTGACAATGAAAGCCGGCTGGAGGGGGCCGCCGTGTACCTGGAGTCGCAGCTTGCCCGGCTGGGCCTCAAGGTCGAGAGCCAGCACTTCACTGCCGAGGGCCGGCCTTACCGAAACCTGGTCGTGAAGCTGGGCCCTGATACACCTGAAGTGATGGTGGTAGGCGCTCATTACGACGTGGCCGGCGAGCAGCCGGGCGCGGACGACAATGCCAGTGGTGTGGCGGGGCTGCTTGAGCTCGCACGGCTGCTCAAGGGCCAGTCGTTTCGCCAGCGGGTGGAACTGGTGGTCTACACGAACGAAGAGCCTCCCTTCTTCCGCACGCCCTACATGGGCAGCGCCGTTCACGCCCGGTCACTTGCCGAGTCCGGCAAGCGCGCCTCGCTCATGCTGTCGCTGGAGTGCATCGGCTACTTCAGCGACGAACCAGGAAGCCAGGACCATCCCGTGCGGCTCCTGAATGCCATTTACCCGACTACGGGGAATTTCATTTCTTTAGTGGGCTTTTACGAGGACGGCGATGTCTCGCGCCAGGTGAAGACCGCCATGAAGTCGGCCTCGGACCTGCCGGTGTATTCCATCAATGCGCCGAGTTTCGTGGTGGGCGTCGATTTTTCGGACCATCTCAATTATTGGAATGAAGGCTTTGTGGGAATGATGGTCACCGACACGGCCTTTTACAGGAACAAGGCCTATCACACGCCGCGGGATACGGCGGACAGGCTGGACTACGGACGTATGGCAAAAGTCGTCGATGGCGTGCGCGCGGTTGTCATGCAGCATGCTGCGCCTGCTGCGCCGCCGCGCTAGTTTTCGGCAGCTCCAGCACTCGGATCTGGGTCCATCGTGGGTCGGCCGCATCCAGCCGGCTTGCCAGCATGGGCAAATGGTTGGCCGGCACGGCGGGATAGAGGTGGTGCTCGACGTGGTAGAGCAGGTTCACGGTCAGGCGGTTGACCCAGGCACGCCGTTCGGTGCGCGCGAACACGCCGCCGGCGTCGCAACCATGGTGCACGCTCCACACCGCGAAAAATCCGACCAGGGCGTTGGAGCCCATCATCGCCACCACGTGGTAGCGCAGCCAGGCCTGCTCGGTCGCGATGGCGGCCAGCCAGGTCGCGGCGATCAATGACAGCTCCATCCATACCCAGCGCCGCGTGCGCGGGCTGCCGTCGCGCAGTGCCTGCGCGTGGGTGCGCAGGCTGAACAGCGGCCCCAGCAGCAGGGCGCGCCAGCCGGCTTGCCGTGCCCAGCCGCCTTCTTCGTCGCCTTCGCCCAGCGGGTTGCGGTGGTGCGCCAGGTGGGTGTGGCGTATGGCGTGGGTGGAGCACAGCATGCCCAGGGTCAGCATCAACAGCACGGCATCCAGCCAGCGGCGCGGCACGCCTATGCTGGCGTGGTAGCTGTCATGGGCCTGGCGCAGCGCGGTCAGGAAGAAGGCTGCCGACAGCGGCATCGCCAGCCAATACAGGTCTTGCTGCGCGGCCCACAGCGAGCCAGCCAGCCAGGGCGCGGAAAGGCCCAGGTTCAGCGCCACCTGGCGGGGGCGCAAGGCCACGAGGTCGTCCCAGCGGACTTGGGTGGGCCTGGGCCTTGCGCTGGCGGCTGCACGGCTTGTGTTGATATCCAGAGACATGGCTTGGCCTCCTCGTGCGATCCGGTCTTGCGGTGCGCGCTCGCTTTCAGAGAGTGCCGCCGGCGGCGGCAGGCGGTGTGGCTGGCGCGACGGCTCGGGCACTCTGCACATGGGCGGCCAGTTCCCTGGCCGCGATCCATTGGCGCACCTGCGTCCAGACATTGCGCGAGATGATGGCCACGGTGGCGAACACGCCCGCCATCACCAGCCACAGCGAGCGCCGCATCGCATCGATCGCGCTGTTGCGGTCGGTGAATTCGCCGAAGCTCAGCATCAGCAGCAGGGTCCCCGACACGGCCAGCAGGTAGGCGCAGCGTATCCAGAACTCCGCGCCGCCGTCCGCGTCGCACAGCATGCGCAGCACCTTGTAGAGGATGGGCTTGAGGTAGCTGATCGCCACAATGGGGCCGACCACCGCGACCAGCAGCGAGACAAAAAACAGGGTGGCATCGAGATGCGCTTCCATGATGGGTGTTTCCTTTCTTGGTTTGAAGAACTTTGTTTAACGCGAGCAACTGGCGGAATCGCAACGGGCGGCGGCCGAGCGTTCGGCCGCGCGCCGCACGGCACCTTCAAACATCAGCCGCACCATTCCGCGCGGAATCCGGTGGCGGTTGCGCGCCAGCACCGGGTAGCCCCATTCCGCGAACGGGCGCAGCAGCGGCAAACGCATCGCGGCGCTGACCCAGCCCAGGCCGACCGCCTCATAGGCCAGGCGGAACACTTCCACGCCCTTGAGTACGCGGCCGTCGGCCCTGCGTGCGTGGATCAGCTCCAGCAGGTCCTGCATCATGGTGCCCGCGGGTGGCCCCGAAAAGTCCGGTGCCGAGACGTCGGCAAAGCGCAAATAGCCTTCGGTGTTGCGCAGCATCAGATTGCTCATTTCGGCATTGCAAAGCGGGCAGGCCGATTCGTAGTACAGGGTCAGCGGATAGATGGCCGGGTCCATGCCGGCTTTGAGGCTGTCGTAGCGGGTATTGCCCGCATTGCCCGTATCGAGGCGGGCGGTGTTGTGGTTTGCAGTCATTTTTCTCTCCTTTATAAATTTCAGTACAAACAGAAATCAATGGTCAAAAAAAAGCCGACCGGCCTTTTAGAAGGTGGGCGGCAGCAACTCCGAAGGGTCCATGGGCTTGGCATCGTTGTCGCCGCGCACGAACTTCTGCACGCTGGCACCCATGCGCAGCACTTTTTCAAGCGTGTTGGGCGACAGGCGCAGCATCTCGTCGGCCCACAGGCCCAGCGATTCCATCAGCCTCAGGGTTTCGCGCACGCGGTCCTGGGCGTCGGCGGGCTCGGCCTCAAAACCCTGGTCCTTGACGAGTTCGCGCAGCATGCGCACCGTCGGGTCGTATTCGCGCTCCTTGCGCTCGCGCACCACGGTGCGGAACAGCTCCCAGACGTCCAGCGAGGTTTCGTAATAGTCGCGCCTGTCGCCCAGAACGTGGGTGGCGCGTATCAGGTTCCAGTTCAGCAACTCCTTAAGGCTGGTGCTGACATTGGAGCGCGCCACGGCCAGAGTGTCGGCGATGTCCTCGGCATGCAGCGGGCGGCCGTGGAAGAAGAGCAGGGCGTGGATTTGCGAAACGGTGCGGTTCACGCCCCAGGCGGTGCCCATTTCTCCCCAATGGACGACAAATTTGCGGGCGACGGGGCTGAGTTCCATGGTTCCGACTATACGTTGTCTGAAATTTCTGTCAATACAGAAATTAAAGATGCGAAAAAGAAACAACAGGGCAGGTGCAAGCCCGAGAATACGGCGCATGACAGATATCAAGACCTACGGCATGTCCGAGCGGGCCGACCACCTGGACTTCGACATCCGGTCCCAGCTGGTGCGGCCGCCGCTGGTGCGCCCGCACCGGCATGAGTATTTCCAGATCCAGATCAGCCTGCAGGGCGACACCGAGCAGAACGTGGCCGGCACGGTGCGGCCTTTCCGCCGTGGCTATTTGAGTTTTATCCTGCCCTATCGCGTGCATGTGATCCCGCACCCCGAGGGCTCGCGCTACGTCATCATCAATATGTCGCAGCAGTTCCTGCGGCCCGGCCTGGACGTGGACCCGCTGGACCTGGAGGACGTGCCCTTGAGCCGCGCGCCCGAACTGGCGCCCTTTCTGTTCCAGGAATACGCCGATTTTTATTTCTCCGAGGACGAGTTTCCCGAGATCGAGGCGCTGCTGGAAAAACTCGCGTTTGAAAACGCGCACAGACGCTTCGGCTCCATCGAGATGATCCGCGGCCTGATGCTGCAGCTGATAGGCCTGGTCTGCCGCAAGTACGAAGCCGACCTGTTGCGCTTTTCGGCCAGCCAGGCGCAGCAGGGCAGCCGGCGCGCCAGCCTGCAGCGCGCGGTGCGCTACATCCGCGAGCACCTGGCCGGCGAAGTCACGCTGGCCGACGCGGCAGCGGCCGCTTTTCTCTCGCCCAACTACCTCGCCCACCTTTTGAAAAAGGAAACCGGCAAGACCTTCACCGACCTGGTGACCGAGCGGCGGCTGGAATTTGCCCAGGAGCAACTCGCGCACAGCGGCCAGCGCATCGCGAGCATCGCCCATGCCTCGGGTTTTGCCGACGAAGCCTATTTCGCGCGGCGCTTTCGCCAGCGCTTCGGCCAGACGCCCAAGGCTTATCGCGACAGCGTGCGCGCCAAAATTTCTGGCGCCTGAGTCACCGCGCCTGCTGCGCTGCAGCAGCACTGCATTGAATCGTCCGGTAAATGCGTAATTGCGTCCGCCTGGGCAAGCCGTGTCCGCCCTAAGCTTTAGGGTTGGAGAAAAACGCCGACAACAAGCTCCAGCTTTTATCAATCCAGGAGACATCCATGACACAACCAGACATGAGCAAACGCGGAATTCTGCAAACAGGCGCCCTGATGGCGACGGGCGCGGTCGTCGGCTGCGCCACGCCCGGCACGGCGGCCAATGCGCCGGCCACGCCCTTCGCGGTGGCCGGAACCTACATCCCCATCGCGGGCAGCACCGAGATGTTCCCGGTGCGCCGCATCTACTGCATAGGCCGCAACTACGCGGCCCATGCGATCGAGATGGGCTCGGACCCGAGCCGCGAGCCGCCCTTCTTTTTCCAGAAGCCGACCGACGCCATCCAGGTGGTGCCGCCCGGAAAGGTCGCTGACCATCCCTATCCCACGCTGACCAAGAACTACCACTATGAGGTTGAGCTGGTGGCGGCGCTGGCCAAGGGCGGGCGCAACATCCCCATGGACAAGGCGCTGGACCTGGTCTACGGCTACGCGCTGGGCCTGGACATGACGCGGCGTGATTTGCAGCGCGGCATGGGCGACCAGAAAAAACCCTGGGAAATCGGCAAGAGCTTCGACATGTCGGCCCCCATAGGCCCCATCCACAAGGTGGCGCAGACCGGCCACTACACCAAGGGTGCGATCTGGCTCAAGGTCAACGGCCAGCTCAAGCAGAACGCCACGCTCAACCACATGATCTGGTCGGTGGCCGAGCAGATCTCCAAGCTGTCCGAGGCCTTTGAGCTCTTCCCCGGCGACCTCATTTATTCAGGCACGCCCGAAAACGTCGGCCCGGTGGTCAAGGGCGACGTCATCGAATGCCACATCGACGGCCTGCCGGAGCTCAGCGTCAAGATCGTCTAAGCCAAGGGCGAAGTGCGGAAGGGGCGGGGCAAGGGAAAACACCATGCCATCGCCCCGCGGTGGCAAGAACTTCCGGGGCCGCATAGACTCCGATAGCTTGCCTTCCAACAACTACTTCTGAGGAAACCGCCATGCTTGAACACGACCAGAAAAAAGACTTCGATGCCTTGCTGCCTGGGCGGAGCACTGAAGCCGGCGCCAGCCGCCGCACCGCGCTCAAAACGGCTCTGGGTGTCGGTTATGCCGCCACCGCCATGCCCATCATGGCGCAGACCGCGATCAAGACCTCCTCGGAAGGCCTGAAGACCGGCGAGACCACCTACGAGGTCAACGGCTTCAAGGTGCCCGCCTTCTTCGCGGCGCCCGCCGGCAGGACCAACCTGCCGGTGGTGCTGGTGATCCAGGAGATCTTCGGTGTGCACGAATACATCGCCGACACCGCGCGGCGCTTCGCCAAGGCCGGCTACCTGGCCATCGCCCCCGAGCTCTACGCGCGCCAGGGCGACCCCAGCAAATACAACGAAATGGCCAAGCTGATGGCCGAGGTCGTCTCCAAGGTGCCTGACGAACAGGTCATGGCCGACCTGGACGGCGCGGTGAAGTGGGCGGGCGCCAACGGCGGCAACACCAAAAAGGTCGGCATCACCGGCTTTTGCTGGGGTGGCCGCATCACCTGGCTGTATGCTGAGCAGAGCAAGAACGTCAAGGCCGGCGTGGCCTGGTACGGCCGCCTGGTCGGCCAGCCCTCGGCGCTCACGCCCAAGCACCCGCTGGACCTCGCGGCAGGCCTGAAGGCGCCGGTGCTCGGTCTCTACGGCGGCCAGGACGGTGGCATCCCGCTGACCACCGTCAACCAGATGAAGGACGCGCTGGCCGAAGCCGGCGCCAAAGGCAACAAGGCGGCAGCCGCCTCCGAATTTGTGGTCTACCCGCAGGCGCCCCACGCCTTCCATGCCGATTACCGGCCCAGCTATCGCAAGGATGCGGCTGAAGACGGCTTCAAGCGCGCACTGGCGTGGTTTAAGAGCCACGGTGTAGTCTGATTCCCCGCTGGCAGGATGTCAGCCGCCTCCCCTGAAAAGGGCTGGCGGCTTTTTTACGCCGCCCCCTCTTGACAGCCTTGATAAGATTAAAAGAACCCCGGCCCGCTGGCATTGAATGCCGCGCCCGGGGTTTTGTCGTCTGTGGTGTAACCTCCGGGTTGCCCCTGCAGGCTTGGGCTGATCAATTTGGGCTTCGGCCCAGTCAATACGGGCATATGTAGCTATGACTTTGCTAGCAATCTTGATGGGAACCCTGGCCGCCGGCATAGGCAGCGTGTGGCTGGCGGCCTTGCTGAGCTTCGGCGTGCTGACCCGCTACACCCAGCACATGCTGAGCCTGGCCGCCGGCGCGCTGCTGGCCACGGCCTTTATGCACCTGCTGCCCGAGGCCTTTGAAAGCCAGGCCGGCGCCAAGGAGCTGTTCGCGACCTTGCTGGTGGGGTTGGTGTTCTTTTTCCTGCTCGACAAGGCCGAGCTCTGGCACCACGGCCATGAACACCACGGCGGCGAGCACCACGGCCCCGAAGCGGCGGCGCATGCGCAGCATGACCATACCGGGCATGTGCATGCCGCGCACAGCCACCACGGCCACGGCCATGGGCATGGTGAAGCCCGCACCGGCGGCTGGGCCGTGCTGGCCGGCGACAGCGTGCATGCCTTCGGCGACGGCATTTTGATCGCCTCGGCCTTTATGGCGGACCTGCGGCTGGGCGTGGTCGCGGCGCTGGCGGTACTGGTGCACGAGGTGCCCCACCACATGGGCGACCTGGTGGTGCTGCGCCAGACCTCGAACAACCGGCGCGCCGCCCTCATCAAGGTGTCGCTGGCCGGCGCGGTGACGGCATTGGGCGGCGTGGTCGGCTATGCGCTGGTCGACCAGCTCTATGACTACCTGCCGTTTTTCCTGATCATGGCCTCGAGCAGCTTTATCTATGTCGCGCTGGCCGATTTGATCCCGCAGCTGCAAAAACGCGTGACCGCCCGCGAAACCATGGCGCAGATCGCCTGGCTGGCGATTGGCATAGGCCTGGTCACGCTGATCAGCGGGATGGCGCACCACCATTGAGGTTTTTCGGCCTGGCGGCGCTGTAAGGCGGCGCTGACACGGACATGGCGTGGCGGCCTACAAACCCCGGCCGGGCAGGGCGGGAAGATGGTGGTGAGTCTTACGTGCCCCAGTTTCCTTGTGCAAAGGCAGGCCCGCCATGAACTTCCATTCAGAACCCACCACGGTTTCCAGCGCCTTCCGCCCGTCGACGGCTTTTGGCACGGGCAGGCCGTCTCGCCGGGTATCGCCGCACAAGCCGCGCATTGTTCGCCGCCCGCGTGCCGCGGCCTACATCGCGTTCTTCATCACGGTCTTCGCCAGCATGGCGGCCGCCGCGACGCTGGCGACCCACGACATTCCGCTCATGCTGCTAGGCCTGTGATGGCGGCCACAAACCCCAACGTTCCGCCGCCCGAGCCGCTACCGCCCCTGGACACGCCGCCGGACCCGGGCGAGGTACAGACCACGCCCATGCCAATGACGGTGATATAGGCGAAAAAATCGCTGCCGGCAATGAAATCGGAACCGGTGTAGTGTCATAAGGCGCACAGGAAATGCGCAACGCAGGCAGGACACCCGTTTCGGGTTTCCCGCAGGGTTTGACTGCTGCAAGGAGAACCGACATGCCGATAGACACCAGCCCCGAAGGCGCCGAGCTGCTGCACCAGCCGGTCGTCAAGCCATTTCCCGAAATCAGCCCCAAAGAGTCCCACCATGCCCACCATGCCCGGCAAGCCATCGAGGACGACGGCCACAACCACGATGAGGGCGACGCCGGCGCCGCATCCGGCGCTTCCCCGGGTACAAGCCTGAAACCGGGCCCGGCCCCTGCGCCGCCGGCTTGAGCGCCTGCTCCGCGCTTGCACCGCGCGGCAAGCTTCTATAAGGTCGGGGGACTTTTCCCCGAGGGAGACACCATGGCCGAAGTTCTCAAGGTCCGCTGCTGCATTGCCGGCGGCGGCCCGGCCGGCATGATGCTGGGCCTGCTGCTGGCACGCGCCGGCGTGGAGGTGCTGGTGCTTGAAAAGCACGCGGATTTTCTGCGCGACTTTCGCGGCGACACCGTGCATCCGTCCACGCTGCAGGTGATCCACGAGCTGGGCCTGCTGGACAAATTCCTGGCACGCCCGCACGAAGAGGTCAGCGAGCTGCGCGCGATCGTCGGCGACACCCAGGTGGTGCTCGCCAGCTTCAAGCGCCTGCGCATACGCTGCCAGTTCATCGCGATGATGCCGCAGTGGGAGTTCCTGGATTTCGTGCGCGACGAGGCCGAGCTTTACCCCGGTTTCCGTTTGCTGCAGAACGCCGAAGTCACGGGGCTGAGCGAGGAGGGCGGCACGGTGACGGGCGTGCATGTCACGACGCCGGAAGGCCCCTTGCAGGTGAGGGCGGACCTGGTCGTAGGCGCCGACGGCCGGCGTTCGACGGTGCGCGCCGCCGCCGGGCTGGTGGTGCGCGACCTGGGCGCGCCCATCGACGTGCTGTGGATGCGGCTGCCCAAGCTGCCGGGAGATCCTTCCACCACGGGCGGGCGCATCACCACCGGCATCTTCCTGGCCATGATTGACCGCGGCAGCTACTGGCAGTGCGCCTATGTGATTCCCAAGGGCGGGATTGAGGCCGTGCGTGCGCGTGGGCTGGAGGCCTTCCGGGCCGACATGGTGAAAGCGGCACCGCTGTTCGCGGGCCGCATGGACGCGCTGGCAAGCTGGGACGACATCAAGCTGCTGAGCGTGACGGTGGACCGGCTGGAGCGCTGGTACAGGCCCGGCCTGCTGTGCATAGGCGACGCCGCGCATGCCATGTCGCCCGTGGGCGGCGTCGGCATCAACCTGGCGGTGCAGGATGCGGTGGCGGCGGCCAACACGCTGGCGCTGCCGCTGGCCGATGCGCGCGTGGGCACGGCGGCCCTGACGCCATTCCTGGCGCAGGTCGAAAAGCGGCGCCTGCTGCCGACCCGGCTTACGCAGGCGGCGCAGGTGGCCATCCAGAACCGCGTGCTGAGCCCGGTGCTGGCGGCGCGCGGCAGCGAGGCCCCGCCCATGGCGCTACCCTGGCCCTTGAAGCTGATGCGCCGCTGGCCGCTGCTGCAGGCGCTGCCGGCTTATGCGGTGGGTGTGGGCGTGCGGCCCGAGCATGTGCGCTCCCCGGCGCGGCCTCCCGCCTAGATTTGTAGGCCGTTTCCTACGCCATGGGCAGGCATTGCCTACAGCGGCCGTGCCGCGCGGCTTTTAGAGTGAAACTAACAGACTCTGTGCACCCCTTTGTGCGCCCTTGTGGCAGGCGAGCCGGACTTCCGGTGTAGCCGGCCGGGGCCTGCAAGCCGAAGGAGACCTTCCGATGAAAAGCAGCGACACCCTTCATGCCCACAAACCCGAACCCAGCCCTTCCAAAGGCCAGGTGGGTGACAGGCCGGACAACGGCTCCAGGAGCAGCCGCGGCGCCGGTCCCAGCTCGGGGGCGCGGCGCGACAACCCGCACAGGCGCATCCGCCTGACAGGCCACGCCCGCGCCTGCTGAAGCGCGCCTTCCGGTGCATGCCCTCAGCGCGCACCCATCGAAAAATCCCTACAGCCCTGTGGGACACAGTCTCATGGGGCATGGCCGCGAGGCGCGGATAAATTGGTGGCTGGCTGGCGTTCAGCCAACTTCCGCCGATCGACAGATTGATCCTCATATCCTTTCATCTCTTCATACAAGGAAACAGACATGCACGCATCCAAATTGAAACCCGCTGCCGCAACGGCTCTTGCCCTGGCTGCCCTGCTGGCGTTGGGCGCCTGCGGGAAAAAAGTTGAAGACACCGGCGCGACCTCTTCGACGCCGTCCAGCTCCAGCCCCTCGACTTCTTCCACGCCTTCGACGCCTTCCACCAGCAGCAGCGGCACCAGCCCCACGCCAACGCCGGAGGCCAGCGCTGCTGTCTCGAATTCGGGTTCGGCCGCCCCCGGCACACCGGCCAGCGGCGGCACCAAATAAAGAGAGCCGCCGCCTTCGTGCGGGCTTAAAAAAAACGCCACCAGGCAGGGCCGGTGGCGTTTTTTTGTTGGGGCGTTAACAGGGACTGCTAGCCCTGTGCCACCGGGCGTTGCGGATCGCTGCACCAGTCGCTCCAGCTGCCGGCGTAGAGGCCCGTCCTGCCCAGGCCGGCGATTTCCATCGCGACCAGGTTGGGCACGGCGCTGACGCCGCTGCCGCAGTGGTGCACCACGGTGGCCGGGTCGCGGCCGGCCAGCAGGGTTTCAAACTCGGCCTTGAGCTGCGCGGCCGGCTTGAATTTGCCGTCGGGCGCTATGTTCTGGCTGAAGGGCCGGTTCAGCGCGCCGGGGATATGGCCGGCCACCGGGTCCAGCGGCTCCACCTCGCCCTTGAAGCGCGGCGTGGCGCGCGCATCGATCAGGGTCTGGGCCGGCCGCCCCAGTTGCGCGGCCACTGTGTCGGCCGACACCAGCGTGGCCCTGGCCGGCGCGAGCAGGAAGCTGGCCTGGAAATGCGCGGGCTCCTCGCCGCTGTTCACCGCGCCGCCCGCCACCTGCCAGGCCTGCAGGCCGCCGTCGAGCATGGCGACGTTTTCGTGGCCGGCCCACTTGAGCATCCACCACAGGCGCCCGCAGTAGTTGGCGCCGTTGCGGTCGTAAACAACGGCCTGCATGTTGTTGGCGAAACCGACGCTGGACAGCCAGGTCGCGAACTTCTCGCGATTCGGCAGCGGGTGGCGCCCGCCCGACGCGGGCGCGTCGGCACCGCTGGCGGTGATGATTCCGTGGGCGCCGGGCACACCGTGTTTGGCGCTCAGCGCAGTGTCCAGGTTGGCGTACACGGCACCGGGGATGTGCGAGGCCAGGTACTGCTCCTGCCCCAGGCCCGGCTTCATGAGGTCGAAGCTGCAGTCGAAGATGCGCAGCGGTTTGGCCGAGGCGACCAGGGCTTGCAGCTGTTCGGCGGAAATCAGGGTGGTGTAGCTCATGGGGAACTCCTTAATGCTCTTCAGCCGGGGCATTCGGCGCGGCGCGGGCTCGCAGCACCGTGGCCGCAATAGCGCTCACGATGATGAGCACCATGCCGGCCCAGCCGATCAGGGGAATATTGTCGCCAAACAGGATCAGGCTGTAGAGGGCCGCGAACACAATGCCCGAATACTGCAGGTTGGCCACCATCAGCGTGCCGCCGTGGTTTTCCGACATCGAATAGGCCTTGGTCATGGCCAGCTGGCCCAGCGACGCCAGCATGCCTATGGGCGGAAGCCACAGCGCGTGGCGCCAGTTCCAGGGCGTCACGCCCATGACCGCCATGCCCAGCGCGCCGGCCACCGCCGTGCCCACGGCGAAGTAAAACACGGTGCGGGTTTCGGGCTCGCCCATGCGCGAGATCGCCATGACCTGCATATAGGCGAAGGCGGCGCCCAGACCGGACATCAGGCCCACCAGGCCGGCAAAGGTCTGGTTCTGGTCTATGGCCGGGCGCAGCAGCATGACCACGCCGGCAAAGCTCGCGAGAATGGCCATCACCAGCGGCCCCTGGCTGGAAAACAAGGCCCCCAGGCTGGCCGCGCCACCCTCCGGGGGCGTGTTGGCCGGGGCGCTGGTGTTGGTTTTCGGCGGCGTCCAGGCCATCAGCGCGCCGCCGACCAGGAAGGCCGCGATCCACACGCTGCTCATGTAGTTGAGCGTCATGGCGGTGGCCAGCGGCAAATGCGCAATCGCGTAAAACCAGGCCGACAGCGACATCACGCCGATCACGCTGCGCCAGGCGTGCATGGCCGGGTAGCGGGTGGCCAGCGTGATGCCGCGCGCACGCGCATAGGCCGCCATGAAGAGAATGCCCAGGACGCCGCGGTAGAACACCAGCTCGGCGCTGTTGAAATGCTCCGACGCGTACTTCACGCAGACCCCCATGGTCGCAAACATGAACGAGGAAAAAATCATCCAGACAGCTTGCATGGCGGGGTGGGCTCAGGGGAAGGGGCGGGTGGAATGAAAAATGGCTGCGGCCCCGAAAAAAAGCGGGACTGCAGCCATCATATGCAAGGGCGCGCGGTTAGATCATCTGTGTGGTTTTGCTGGCGCCCATCTCGCGGCGGTACCACTCGTGAAAGTGCTGCATGCCGTCTTCCATGGGGCTTTGGTAAGGGCCGAATTCGTTGTCGCCGCGCAGCAGCAGGGCCTTGCGGCCGGCGTCCATGCGCAGGGCGATTTCGTCATCTTCCACACAGGTTTCCATGTAGGCGGCCTGCTGGGCTTCGATGAATTCGCGCTCGAAGGCGCAGATTTCCTCGGGGTAGAAGAACTCCACCACGTTGAGCGTCTTGTCCGGCCCCTGCGGATGCAGCGTGCTGACCACCAGCACGTGGGGGTACCACTCGACCATCACGTGTGGGTAGTAGGTGAGCCAGATCGCGCCGTATTTGGGCGGCACGCCCTTGCGGTACTGCAGCACCACGTCGTGCCATTTTTTGTAGGTGTCGGTGCCAGGCTTGCCGAGCTTGTCCGACACGCCCACCGTCTGCACCGAATAGTCGGCCTCGAGCTGCCAGCGCAGGTCGTCGGTGGTGACGAAGCCGCCCAGGCCGGGGTGGAAGGGGCCGACGTGGTAGTCCTCGAGGTAGACCTCGATGAAGGTCTTCCAGTTGTAGTTGCACTCGTGCAGGTGCACCTTGTCGAGCTGGTAGCCCGCAAAATCGAGGTCGGTATGGGTGGCCAGCTGCGCCATCTCGGCCGCGACGTCGCGGCCGTTGTCCTCGAAAACCAGGCCGTTCCAGGTCGTGGTCTTGTAGCGGTTCAGGTTCAGGCAGGGATCGATCTCGAAGTGCGGCGCGCCTATGAGCTCGCCCGAGGTGTTGTAGGTCCAGCGGTGCAGCGGGCAGACGATGTTGCTGCCGGTGTTGCCGCGGCCCTGCAGCATGGTCGACTGCCGGTGCCGGCAGACGTTGGAGATCAGCTCTATGCCCGAAGCATTGCGCACCAGCGCCCGGCCTTCGCCCTCATGCGGCAGGGCGTAGTAGTCGCCCAGGTTGGGCACCGCCAGTTCATGGCCCAGGTAGCGCGGCCCGTGCGTGAACAGCTTTTGCTGCTCCCGCTGGTACAGGCCCGCATCAAAGTAGCTGGAAATCGGGAGCTGGCTGGTGGCCTGAAGGAGGCGAAGGCTGAGATCAGACATGCAAATTTCGGGTGAACATGCCGCCGCGCGAGGCTTTGGAGGCAGTTGACAAACCAGGGAAGCAGGCTGAGCGTCAGCCCACGGGTGAAAACAAGGCCGGGTTTCCCGCAACGGGGTCACCGTTGTTATCGAGAACTGTTATCAATTGTACCCGCGCGGGGTGAATCCGGGGGCTTTGCGCGCCGCCGCCGGATAATACGAATATTGCATTTGCAAGCCCGGGGTACCGGGCGCCGCAATCCCTTCGCAACGGCCTAAAATCAGGCCTACCTCCAGAGAACCATGGCCAAAAGCGCTTCATCCCCCACCTCTTCCACACCTGCCGCCGCGGCGCTGCCCGCCAGCTATGAGGCGGCCCTGCAGGAACTCGAGGAACTGGTGGACAGCCTGGAGTCCGGCCAGTTGCCGTTGGACCAGCTGCTGACAGGCTACCAGCGCGGCGCGCAGCTGCTGAAGTTCTGCCGCGACAAGCTCGAAGCCGTGGAAACCCAGATCAAGGTGCTCGAAGGCACGGAACTCAAGCCCTGGGTGCAGGAGTAAAGCGGCGCGAAAGTCGCGACCCCGCAACCCTATCCAGACACAAACAGAGATACCGATTGAACGCCCCTGACAAACTGCCCCTGTTCACGCTGAGCGACTGGAGCGCAAGACAGCTTGCCACCGTCGAGAGCGCCTTGTCCCGCTGGGTGGCCTGCCCCACCGATGCGCCCGCGCCCGCCGGCCTGGGCGACGCCATGCGTTATGCCGTGCTCGACGGCGGCAAGCGCCTGCGTCCGCTGCTGGTCATGGCGGCCTGTGAGGCCGTGGGCGGCAACGGCCAGGCCGCCTTGCGCGCCGCCTGCGCAGTCGAGCTGATCCACGCCTATTCGCTGGTGCACGACGACATGCCCTGCATGGACAACGACGTGCTGCGCCGCGGCAAGCCCACGGTGCACGTCAAGTTCGGCCAGGCCCAGGCGCTGCTGGCCGGCGACGCGCTGCAGGCCCTGGCCTTTGAATTCCTGACGCCCGAAGATGGCTCGGTCGACGCCGCCACGCAGGCGCGGCTGTGCCGCATGCTGGCCCAGGCGGCCGGTTTCCAGGGCATGGCCGGCGGCCAGGCGATTGACCTGGCCAGCGTGGGCATGCCCTTGAATTCGCAGCAGCTGCACGAGATGCACCGCCTGAAAACCGGCGCGCTGCTGGAGGCCAGCGTCATGATGGGCGCGGCCTGCGGCACTGTGGCGCCCGCGGCCTGGCAGGCCTTGCGCGACTACGGCGCGGCCGTCGGCCTGGCCTTCCAGGTGGTCGACGATATCCTCGACGTCACCGCCGACTCCGCCACGCTGGGCAAGACCGCCGGCAAGGATGCCGCCCAGGACAAGCCCACCTTTGTTTCGCTGATGGGGCTGGAGGCCTCCAAGGCCTATGCGCAGCAGCTGCTGGCCAGGGCCCTGGCCGGCCTGGACGCCAGCGGGCTGGCCCGCACCGAGGCCTTGCGCGCGCTGGCCGACATGCTGGTCAACCGCCACCATTAAGCAGGACAGACAACCAGGGAAGAGGAACCGGCCTCGCCATAACAACGACACCACGATGTACCCATTGCTCGAAACCATCCACAGCCCCGCCGACCTGCGCAAGCTGCCGCGCAACGGCCTCAAACCCCTGGCCGACGAGCTGCGCGCCTTCGTGCTCGACAGCGTTTCCCAGACCGGCGGGCACCTGAGCTCCAACCTCGGCACCGTGGAGCTCACGGTGGCCCTGCACTACGTCTTCAACACCCCCGAGGACCGCCTGGTCTGGGACGTGGGCCACCAGACCTATCCGCACAAAATCCTCACGGGCCGGCGCGAGCGCATGGGCAGCCTGCGCCAGTTCGGCGGGCTGTCGGGCTTTCCGCGCCGCGACGAAAGCGAGTACGACACCTTCGGCACCGCGCATTCGTCGACCTCGATTTCCGCCGCGCTGGGCATGGCGCTGGCCGCCCAGCAAAAGGGCGAGCACCGCCATGCCGTGGCCATCATCGGCGACGGTGCCATGAGCGCCGGCATGGCTTTCGAGGCCCTGAACAACGCGGGCGTGCACGACCACTGCAAGCTGCTGGTGGTGCTCAACGACAACGACATGAGCATCAGCCCGCCCGTGGGCGCGCTCAACCGCTACCTGGCCCAGCTCATGAGCGGGCGCTTTTACGCGTCGGCCAAGCATGTGGGCAAGCAGGTGCTGCGCGTGGCGCCGCCGCTGCTCGAGCTGGCCAAGCGCCTGGAGTCGCATGCCAAGGGCATGGTCGTGCCGGCCACGCTGTTTGAAAACTTCGGCTTCAACTACATAGGCCCCATAGACGGCCACGACCTCGAGTCGCTGGTGCCCACGCTGGAAAACATCAAGCACCTGATGGACAACAACGGCGGCCCGCAGTTCCTGCACGTGGTCACCAAAAAAGGCCAGGGCTACAAGCTGGCCGAAGCTGACCCCATCGCCTACCACGGCCCCGGCAAGTTCGACCCGGCCATGGGCCTGCAAAAATCCAGCGCGCCGGCCAAGCAGACCTTCACCCAGGTCTTCGGCCAGTGGCTGTGCGACATGGCCGAGCACGACGCCCGACTGGTCGGCATCACGCCGGCCATGCGCGAAGGCTCCGGCATGGTCGAGTTCCACAAACGCTTTCCGGCCCGCTACCACGACGTCGGCATCGCCGAGCAGCATGCGGTGACCTTTGCCGCCGGCATGGCCTGCGAAGGGCTCAAGCCTGTGGTCGCGATCTATTCGACCTTCCTGCAGCGCGGCTACGACCAGCTGATCCACGACGTGGCCCTGCAGAACCTGCCCGTGGTGTTCGCGCTGGACCGCGCCGGCCTGGTCGGCGCCGACGGCGCCACGCATGCGGGCGCCTACGACATCCCCTACCTGCGCTGCATCCCCAACATGAGCGTGGCCTGCCCGGCCGACGAGCGCGAATGCCGCAAGCTGCTGTCCTCCGCCTTCGAGCAAAACCACCCGGTGGCCGTGCGCTACCCGCGCGGCGCCGGCGCCGGTGTGGAGCCGGAAACGGGGCTGGAGTCGCTGCCCTTCGGCAAGGGCGAAATCCGCCGCGAAGGCGCGGGCATCGCCATCCTGGCTTTCGGTACCTTGCTGTACCCGGCCTTGCAGGCCGCCGAAAAGCTGGGCGCCACCGTCGTCAACATGCGCTGGGCCAAGCCGCTGGACACCGAGTTGCTGCTCAAGGTTGCGGCCGGCCATGAAGCCCTGGTCACGGTGGAAGAGGGCGCCATCATGGGCGGCGCCGGCAGCGCCGTCAGCGAAGCCCTGCAAGCCGCAGGCATCAACAAGCCCGTGCTGCACCTGGGCCTCAAGGACGAATTCATCGAACACGGCGACCACGCCAAACTGCTGGCCATGCAAGGCCTCGATGCCGCAGGCATCGAAGCGTCCGTCACCGCACGTTTCAGCACCTTGGTGACCAACAAGCCCGCCAAGCCGGCGCTCAAGTCCGTCGCTTGAGCGACTGAGTTCGCCACGGCCTGAAGGCTGTTCAACCCAGCATGAGCCGTGGAACCGGCTTTGCCGGGCCACAGGCGGGCGGCCCCCTCGGGGGGCAGCGACCCACACGAAGTGGGGGAGCGTGGGGGCACACCTTCAGCTTGCTGTCAGCTCTTCAAGGGTAAACCCGCCCGGGTGACACCCCCCTGATTTTTAGAATTCCCCAGGACCTGCGCAGGCAGTCTGGCCGGCGCATGCGCGGGCCCCAGGGAATTCTATTTTTCACACTTCGGAGTCAAGTTGATGGATCGTCGTTCACTCATCAAGCACGCGGGCGTTGCCGGCGTGCTGGCCGCGGGCGTCGCGCCCGCCGTTCATGCGCAGGCCGCCGTTCGCTGGCGCCTGGCTTCCAGCTTCCCCAAGTCGCTGGACACGATTTACGGCGGCGCGGAAACCTTCGCCAAACACGTCAAGGCGATCTCGGGCGGCAAGTTCGAAATCTCGGTCCATGCGGCCGGCGAGCTGATGCCCGCCTTCGGCGTGGTCGACGGCGTGCAGCAGGGCTCCATCGAAGCGGCCCACACGGCACCCTACTACTTCTTCGGCAAGGATGAGACCTTCGCCATAGGCGGGGCGATTCCCTTTGGCCTGAACAGCCGCCAGATGAGCGCCTGGACCTTCGAGGGCAACGGCCTGAAGCTGATGCGCGAGTTCTACGCCAAGTACAACATCATCAGCTTCCCCTGCGGCAACACCGGCGCGCAGATGGGCGGCTGGTTCCGCAAGGAAATCAAGTCGCTGGCCGACATGAAAGGCCTCAAATTCCGCGTCGGCGGTTTTGCCGGCAAGGTCATAGAGCGCCTGGGCGGCGTGCCGCAAAACATTCCCGGCGGCGAGATCTACCAGGCCCTGGAAAAAGGCACCATAGACGCGGCCGAATGGATAGGCCCCTATGACGACCAGAAACTGGGCTTCAACAAGGTGGCGCCCAACTATTACTACCCCGGCTGGTGGGAGGGCGGCCTGCAGCTGGACCTCTACATCAACCAGAAGGCCTACGACGCGCTCACGCCCGAGTACAAGGCCATCGTCGAAGTCGCCAGCGCGGCGGCCCACGTCGACATGCAGGCCAAATACGACGCCAAGAACCCCACGGCCCTCAAACAGCTGGTGGGTGCCGGCGCCAAGCTGCGTCCCTTCCCCGCGGACGTCATGGGCGCGGCTTTCAAAGAGTCCATGAAGCTCTACGAAGAGCTGTCGGCCAGGAACGAAAGCTGGCGCAAGGTCTACGCCGATTATTCGAAATTCCGCGGCGACCAGAACCTGTGGTTCCGTTTCACCGAAGCCACTTTCGACCGCTTCATGCAAAGCCAGAAACTGTAAGCAGGCCTGGCCGGGCTGTTTGCCCGGGTCTGAACCTTGAGCACGCCTGCCGCGCAGGCCCGTGCCGGAAAAAGCCGCCCATGGGGCGGCTTTTTTTTGTGGAAATCTGTGGCGATCTACGGGTAAGAACGGGGTAACTTTCTGAAAAAGAGTGACAAAGTGTCCATGCTCCGCCGGCGCGTCCGGGACGCTGCAACTATTGCAGTACCCGACCGTGCTACGGACCCCCTACGGACAACTTCAATAACTTCAGGAGAGAGTTTTATGGATCGTCGCTCACTCATCAAAAATGCCGGCATCGCCGGTGTGCTGGCTGCCGGCGTGGCACCAGTGGTTCATGCCCAGGCCGCCGTGCGATGGCGGCTGGCATCGAGCTTCCCGAAATCGCTGGACACCATCTTCGGCGCGGCCGAGGTGTTCGCCAAGGCCGTCAAGAACATGTCCGGCGGCAAGTTCGAAATCTCGGTCCATGCGGCCGGCGAGCTGATGCCCGCCTTCGGCGTGGTCGACGGCGTGCAGCAGGGCTCCATCGAGGCGGCCCACACCGCGCCGTATTATTTCTTCGGCAAGGACGAATGCTTCGCGCTGGGCTGCGCCATCCCCTTCGGCCTGAACAGCCGGCAGATGAGCGCCTGGATGTACGAAGGCAACGGCCTGAAGCTGATGCGCGAGTTCTATGCCAAGTACAACATCGTCAACTTCCCCGGCGGCAACACCGGCGCCCAGATGGGCGGCTGGTACCGCAAGGAAATCAAGTCCGTCAAGGACATCAAGGGCCTGAAGATGCGCATAGGCGGCTTTGCCGGCAAGGTGCTCGAGCGCATAGGCGGCGTGCCGCAGAACATCCCCGGTGGCGAAATCTACCAGGCGCTGGAAAAAGGCACCATCGATGCCGCCGAATGGGTGGGCCCGTATGACGACCAGAAGCTGGGCTTCAACAAGGTCGCGCCCTTTTATTACTACCCCGGCTGGTGGGAGGGCGGCCCCGAGCTGGACTTCTTCATCAACAACAAGGCCTTCGAGGCGCTCACGCCCGAGTACAAGGCCATCGTGGAGGCCGCCGCGGCCCAGGCCCACGGCGAGATGCAGGCCAAGTACGATGCCAAGAACCCGGCGGCCCTCAAGCAGCTGGTGGGCGCGGGCACCAAATTGCGGCCTTTCCCCACCGACGTGATGAACGCCGCCTTCAAGGAAGCCATGGCCCTGTATGAGGAGCTCAGCGCCAAGAACGAGAGCTGGAAAAAAATCTACGCCGACTATTCCAAGTTCCGCGCCGAGCAGAACCTGTGGTTCCGCTTCACCGAGGCCACCTTCGACCGCTTCATGCAAGCCCAGAAGCTCTGATTCCCGCGGGGCCTACGCGCCCCGTCAGGAATTTGCAAGCCGCCTCCCAGAGGCGGCTTTTTTATTCTTGAAACAGGTGGGTAAGAACGGTGTGTTCTCGAAGTAAAAGCTGACAAAATCCCAGCTGGCCTTCGCTTGGGGACGCTGCCTTTACCGGCCGTACCGGCTCGAGAGGTCCGGCGGGCGCCATTCAGGCCCCGCACGTTTGACAAACTTTCAGGAGATAGTATTTTGGATCGTCGCTCCCTTATCAAAAACGCCGGCATTGCCGGCGTTCTCGCTGCCGGCATCGCCCCCGCGGTTCACGCGCAGGCCACCATACGCTGGCGCCTGGCTTCCAGCTTCCCCAAGCCGCTGGACACGATTTACGGCGCCGCCGAAGTGTTCGCCAAGAAGGTCGGCGAGATGACCGGCGGCAAGTTCCAGATCAGCGTGCACGCGGCCGGTGAACTGATGCCCGCTTTCGGCGTGGTCGACGGCGTGGGCCAGGGTTCCGTGGAAATGTGCCACACCGTGCCTTACTACTACTTCGGCAAGAACGAGGCCTTCGCCATTGGCGCGGCCATTCCCTTCGGCATGAACTCGCGCCAGATGTCGGCCTGGATGTACGAGGGCAACGGCCGCAAGCTCATGAACGAGTTCTACGCCAAGTACAACCTCGTAAGCTTCCCCGGCGGCAACACCGGCACCCAGATGGGCGGCTGGTTCCGCAAGGAAATCAAGACCGTGGCCGACCTGAAGGGCCTGAAGTTCCGCATCGGCGGCTTTGCCGGCAAGGTGGTGGAGCGCCTCGGCGTGGTGCCGCAAAACCTGCCCGGCGGCGAAATCTACCAGGCGCTCGAAAAGGGCACGCTGGACGCCGCCGAGTGGGTGGGCCCTTACGACGACCAGAAGCTGGGCTTCAACAAGGTCGCGCCGTTTTATTACTACCCCGGCTGGTGGGAAGGCGGTCCTGAGGTGGACTTCTTCATCAACAACAAGGCCCTCGAAGCCCTGCCCGCGGAGTACAAGGCAATTGTCGAAAGCGCCGCCTCGCACGCGCACATCGACATGCAGGCCAAGTACGACGCCCGCAACCCGACCGCGCTCAAGCAGCTGGTGGGCGCCAAGACCAAGATCCTGCCCTTCCCCAAGCCCGTGCTCGACGCTTCCTTCAAGGCCGCGATGGACCTCTACGGCGAACTGGCCGAGAAGAACCCCGACTGGAAGAAGATCTACAGCGACTACCGCGCTTTCCAGAAGGACCAGATCCTCTGGTTCCGTTTTGCCGAGTCGCGCTTTGACACGTACATGCAAGGCGTGACCCTGTAAGCGCTGCCCATGCATAAAAAAACCGCGACATGTCGCGGTTTTTTTTCGCCTGCCTTCTTCCAGGCAGGGGGCCAGCTACCTTTGGCTGCGAAAGGTCTTCAGTTCGCTGACAAGGCGCTCAAACTCGGCCACCATCTCAGGCGAGGCTGCATAAAACACCGCGAACTTGCCCATCAGCGTGCGCACATAGAGGCGCGGCGCGATCAGCCATTCGAGCCCGCGCACGCGGATCAGCTTGCCGTAGGCCAGCTCGCGCAGCTCCATGTGCTTGTCCCAGACCCAGCTCTGGTGCAGGCCCTGCTCATCAAGGCGCGTCACGCTGCGCAGGATGTGCCACCAGGTGTAGCCCACCAGCAGCAGGCCCGCGATAAACCAGCCGCCGGCAGCCGATGCGCCCGAGGCCCTGCCGGCCAGCCAGGCCTGCGCAAAGGCCGCGGCCAGGGCCAGCACGATAACGGTCGCCAGGATCTTGAAGGTCACGGAAAACGCCTTCCCGGAGATGCTTCCGCCTGTAGGCGTGAACTTGAAGGGCGGTGGGCCGAAGTAGGTATTGGATGCGGGCGTGGGGTCCATGGCGGGCTCGTGGGGTGATGCGAAGGATAGGGCCGTCATGGCGAAGGCGCAATAAAAACGCCCCTCACGAAAGGGGCGTTGCACAGGCCTGGAAGACGGCGGGCGTTTACTTGGTCTTGAACAGCTCGTCGACCTTTTTCTGTTCGTCTTCGGAGCTGGGCTCGGCCGGCGGCGCCAGCGGATCGCTGCCTGCCGCGCCGCTGGCCGCGCCCGCGGGCGGGGTGGCGCTGTCGTCGACCGGCACTTCGATCTTGACCTTGTCCAGGTCTATCACCTCGGGCTTGTCGAGGAAGACAGTCACCGTCTGCGGCACGAAGATCACGATCGCCACCAGCAGCAGCTGCATCGCCACCCAGGGAATCGCGCCCAGGTAGATGTCGTTGGACTTGATGGGTTTGGGGATGCGCCCTTCCTTGAACAGCGTGTCGGCGATGCCGCGCAGGTAGAACAGCGCGAAGCCGAAAGGCGGGTGCATGAAGCTGGTCTGCATGTTCACGCACAGCAGCACACCGAACCAGATCAGGTCAATGCCCAGCTTGTCGGCGACCGGGCCCAGCATGGGCAGGATGATGAAGGCGATCTCGAAGAAGTCGAGGAAGAAGGCCAGGAAGAAGATGAACAGGTTGACGGCGATCAGGAAGCCGATCTGGCCGCCGGGCAGGCCGCTGAGCATGTGCTCGACCCACTTGGCGCCGTCCACGCCCTGGAACACCATCGAGAAGACGCGCGCGCCTATCAGGATGAACACCACCATGGCCGTCAGGCGCATGGTGCCTATCATGGCTTCCCAGATCAGCGCCGGGGTCAGGCGTTTGTGCATGGCGGCCAGCACCAGCGCGCCCACCACACCCATGGCGCCGGCTTCGGTCGGCGTGGCGATGGCCTTGTCGATACCGGGCAGGCCGCCCATGGAGCCCAGCACCGCGAAGATCAGGATGGCCGAGGGGATGATGCCGCGCAGGCATTTGGCCCACAGCGCCCAGCCGTTGAGCGTGCGCGCGGTTTTGGGAACGCCGGGCACATGGTCGGGCTTGAACACGCCGAGCGCGAAGGTGTAGCCCGCGAAGATCAGCACCTGCAGGATGGAGGGGCCCCAGGCGCCCTTGTACATGTCGCCCACCGAGCGGCCCAGCTGGTCGGCCATGACGATCAGCACCAGCGAAGGCGGCACCAGCTGCGTGATGGTGCCCGAGGCCGCCAGCACGCCGGTGGCGTAGCGCATGTTGTAGCCGTAGCGGATCATCACGGGCAGCGAGATCAGCGCCATGGCGATCACCTGGCCGGCCACCGTGCCGGTGATGGCGCCCAGGATGAAGCCGACGATGATGACCGAGTAGCCCAGGCCGCCCTTGGCGGGGCCGAACAGCTGGCCCATGGAGTCCAGCATGTCCTCGGCCAGGCCGCATTTCTCAAGGATGGCGCCCATGAAGGTGAAGAAGGGAATCGCCAGCAGCAGCTCGTTCGACAGGATGCCGAACATATTGAGCGGCAGGTTGGACATGAAGCTGGCCGGGAACCAGCCCATCTCGATGGCCAGAAAGCCCGAACCGAGCCCGAGGGCGGCCAGCGAGAAGGCGACGGGGAAGCCGATCAGCATGATCAGCACGAGGCCCGCGAACATGATCGGGGCGAAGTTTTCCATTTGCATGGCGTAGTCCTGAAAGTATTTTTATGGGAGCGGGTGATGCAAACGGATCACTGGACCGGCTTCTCGTAGTGCGTGTCCATCTCGAACTTGCCCTGGAGGTAGCAGATGCGCTTGATGATTTCCGACAGGCCCTGCACGAACATCAGGCCAAAGCCCAGCGGCAGCAGCAGCATCGCGGGCCAGCGGATCAGGCCGCCCGCGTTGCCCGAGACTTCCCCGGAGCGGTACATGCTCATGAACAGAGGCCAGCTCAGGTAGGCCATCAGGCCCATCACCGGCAGCAGGAAGAAGACCAGGCCGAAGATGTCCACATAGACCGGCCCGTTGCCCTTGAGCTTGCCGTAGATGATGTCGACCCGCACATGCTCGTTGAGCTTGAGCACCACGGGCGCGCCCAGCATCACGGTGCCGGCGAACAGATACCACTGGATTTCCAGCCAGCCGTTGGAGCTGATGTCCAGGCCGTAGCGTACAAAGGCATTGCCGGCCGAGATCAGGGCGGCCAGCAGCACCGTCCAGGCGGCGATCTTGCCCAGCCGCGTGGTCAGCCAGTCATAGGCCAGTGCGAGTTTGAGGAGTGCGGACACGGGGGATGTCTCCGATCAGTTTTTTTGAATGAGAAAGTACCCACCGGGTACGCCGAGGCATGAATGGTACGACGGATGCCCGCCGCCGCACTGAATAAAGACTGACAAAAAATTTCCGGGTTTACCCTAGGGGTATTGCGCCTGTGGCAGGCCCCCTGCCTCTTTTTTCAGCGAACGGTCATTCCTTTACCTGCGGCGACTTCCCCAATCACCGCCGCATCCCCAAACCCCTGCTCCCGGAAAATCCCCAGCACCTCGTCCGCGCTGTCCGCGCTGCAGGACACCAGCAGCCCGCCCGAGGTCTGCGGGTCGCTCAGCAAGGCCTTGTCGACTTCGGTGAAGCCGGCCGGCAAACTCACTTCGGTCCCATAGCTGGCCCAGTTGCGGCCTGAGGCGCCCGTCACGCAGCCTTGTGCCGCGAGTTCTCGTGCCCCGGGGATCAGGGGCACGCGCTGCCAGTCGATGCGAAGCTGCAAGCCGGCGCCGCGCGCCAGTTCCAGGCCGTGGCCGGCCAGGCCGAAGCCGGTGATGTCGGTCAGCGCGTGCACGCCTTCCATGCGCGCCAGGGCGATGCCGGGTTTGTTGAGCTGTGTGGTGAGCGCCACCATGCGGGCATAACCCTGGGCATCGAGTTTTTCTTTTTTCAGCGCCGCCGAGAGTATGCCCACGCCCAGCGGCTTGCCCAGCACCAGCACGTCGCCGGCGCGCGCGCCGGAATTTTTCTTGACGCGCGAGGGATGCACCAGGCCCATCACCACCAGGCCGTAGATAGGCTCCACCGAATCGATGGTGTGGCCGCCCGCGATCGGGATGCCCGCATCGCGGCAGGCGTCCTGGCCGCCGCGCAGGATGGCGCCTATGGTTTCCAGCGGCAGCACGTTGACGGGCATGCCCACCAGCCCCAGCGCCATGATGGGCGTTCCGCCCATGGCGTAGACGTCGCTGATCGCATTGGTCGCGGCGATGCGCCCGAAGTCGTAGGGGTCGTCCACGATGGGCATGAAGAAGTCGGTGGTGGCGATCAGCGCCTGCTCGTCGTTGAGCTGGTACACGGCCGCGTCGTCGGCGGTCTCTATGCCCACCAGCAGTTGCGGCGGAATGTTCAGGCCCGGCAGGTTGCCCGAATTTTTCAGGATCTCGCTGAGCACGCCGGGCGCGATCTTGCAGCCGCAGCCGCCGCCGTGCGAGAGGCTGGTGAGCCGGGGTGCGGCGGAGGGCTTGGGCGTGTCGGGCTGGGTCATGGTGCGGCTTTCAAATCGAGGGTAGCGTGGCGCGTGCATCGCGTGCGCATGCACGGCGCCAGTGCATCAAGTTTATGGCAAGCCCCCGGCGCCGTCGTTTCATCCACGGCCCATCACGGGCCTGCGCGCAAGGGAAATTTTCACACGCGCTTTTGTAATTGCCTGTAATCGCTTTGGCCATGGGCCTTCCCTAGAGTAGCAGCACTGAAACGCAAAGGCCCGCGGGCCCCGAGCAGACAAGCCACCAAGGGAAGCGCCATGGATATCAAACTGCGATTCGTCAACAAGTCCAACGACGGCAACAAGTCCGAGGTGGTGATCTACCAGAAGAACGTGCTGAGCACCATGGCCTCGCTGTCCGTGGCCTGGAAGGTGATCCGATATTGCGGGCGCGACTGCACCCACCCTTTCATCTACCCCGACGGCTACGAGGTATCGATCACCGACGAGAACGCCAACTTCACGCCGCGCCTGAAAGCCAAAAACGGCCAGATGCTGAGCCTGGTCCAGACCCCCGCCGGCAACCGGCGCTTGTTGTACACCGGGCCGGCCGGCGCGTCGACCGAGCTGGACGTGCTCAACGACATGAGCCAGGGCGCGGTCGATGTCTGCATCTTCAAGGACGGCCGCCTGATGGGCGTGAAGACCTCGGTCTCTCCCGGACAGAAGGCGGTTTTCCAGTACCAGCCGGCGCTGTGGATAGGCGTGACCTCCGAGGTCATCCAGGGCCAGCCCATCAACTCCGCCGTGATGTCGGACATCAACACCGAGCTTTCGCTGATCGGCATCGCCAGCGCCGACATCGTGATGACGGGCGGCGGTCCGGGCGAGGGCGCGACAGCCTACGAATTCAATCTCGAAAACATCGTTCAGGCCTGAGGGAAAAAGCCGGGACTGGACACGCTGGGTTCGCCGCCGGGGCAGCAGGGCAACGATGGCAAACGGGCAACGCAGGGTGCGCTGCCATCTTTTTAATCAACAGGAGTAAACCATGGATATTGCGCTGAATTTCATCAACAACTCGAATGACGCGAACAACTCGGAGATCGTGATTTTCCAGAAGAACGTCGCGACCAACTTCGACGAGCTCGCGGTGGCCTGGCAGGTCATCCGCTACTGCGGCCAGGGTGACAACCATCCCTTCACCTTCCCCATGACCATGCAGGTCGGCGCCAGCGACAGCTACGGCAACTACACGCCGCAGCTCGATGCGCAGAACGGCCAGCTGTTCCAGATGGCGCTGACGACCTCGGGCGACCGCCTGGTGCCCGCGGGCAGCGGCACCAGCTCCAAGGAAGTGCAGGTGCTCAACAGCCTGCCCATGGGCGCCATCAATGCCAGCATCTACAAGGCCGGCAAGCTGCTGGCGATCAAGACCTCGATCGCGCCGCAGCAAAAAGCGGTGTTCGAGTTCAAGCCCACCATCTGGATCGGCGTGGCCTCGCAAATCGTTCAAGGCCAGGTCATGGACTCGGCGATCATCTCCAACATCAACACCGAGCTGTCCCTGCTGGGCATCGCCAGCGCCGACATCGTCATGACCGGTGGCGGCCCGGGCGCCAGTTCGACGCCTTTCGCCTTCAACCTCGAAAACATCGTGATGTGCTAAACCCGCCTCGCCGGCGCCCGGCCCCAGCGCCGCGCGCCGGCGTTGCGGGCCGCATGCCCATCCCCCAGGAGCGCCCGAGTGAACGAAATGGTCAAAAGAAGCTGGTCGGCCATGGACGGCTGCCTGGTTTTCGATTTCACCATCAACCGTGAACCCGGCGACGATATCCCGTCCCTTGCCAATGTGTCCTGCAAGTCCGGCCCGGCCGACAGCCAGCTGGTCACCATCACGCGGCAGTGGCCGGCCAGGCCTTTTGAATTCAAGTTCCGGTCCGGCTGCTACGTCACGGGTTACCTGCAGCAGAGAACGCCGGTGCACATCGACGGTGTGACCAACACCGCCATCTTTGCCGACATCCACTACGGCATGAGGGGGCAAAACGACGACCATCATTTCGAGGGCATCATGGTGGCCTGTCCCGCACGCGGGCCGCTGCCGCCACCGGGACCGCCCTGGCCTCCGGGCCCGCCTTGGCCGCCGGCTCCGCCCATAGTGCCGGATCCCCCCATAGACCCGGTGGAGCCCCTGCCCATCGTCACCACCCATCCCGACGAGCTGTTCCCTTATGTTTATGTGCGGCGCTGGCCCAAGCTCAGCGCCGACGACCTGCTCTACGGTTTCGTCCGCTATGCCAGCGCCAGCCCGCCGTGGTGCGGTTTTTTCGGCGACCTGGTCAGCGCGCGCAACCAGCCCCAGGACGCGCGCGAGGCCGCGCAGAAGCTTGCCGTGGATTTCATCGACGGCAGTGCCTACCCGGGCGACTTCATCCGCGACATGGACAGCCTTGCGGGGCCCGTCAGCCGCTTCCCCGAACTTTTTAGGCGCCTGCCCCCACTGGAGGGCGCACCGGCGCTCTGGCTGGCCGGGGCCTGCGAGCAGGTCACGCGGCTGCTCTCGCGCTATGCGCTGGACTGGGCTTATTTTGATTCCGCCGCCTATGCCAGAACGCTGGACGGCGTCTGGCAGAGCTACTTTGCCCTGGTGATCACCCTGGGCTACGACACCGCGCTGCTGGACGAGTTCACCCGCGCGCTGCTGATGGCCCACCTGATCGAGGTGGCGCTGCAGCCCTTCGAAAGCCTGACCCAGGCCGGCGCTGCCGCCGGGGCTGCGGCCGCCCCAGCTGAGGGCAGTCCCGCGGCAGCGCCCATGGCCGCGGACCCGCCTTTTCTGGCCACGACGCAGATCCATGCGCTGCTGCATGCCACGCCGGTGCTGAGCGAGCAGGTGTTTCCGCTGCCCGCGGCGCAGGGCGCCGCCACGGCCTCGCCGCCGCCGGGGCTGCCGGGCTGGATAGAGCCCTATGCCATAGGCGAGTTGCAGATGGTGCGCCAGCGCCTGCTGCGCTACCAATGCGGCGAGATCGCGCGCATCGAAAACGTGATGCGCGGCGAGCGCCGCGAGGTCACCAACAAGCGGACGCATCGCCAGCTCGACGAGCTGCGCCAGAGCAGCGGCGAAAAGCAACTGCTGCAAAACGACGCCGCGGACGAACGCAGCAACCTGCAGGAAGAGGCGCGCAAAACCGTGGCCGGGGTGGTGGAAACCAATCAGTACAACAATTTCACCAGCAGCTACGGCCCGCCCACGCAGGCCACGCTGGACGGGTCGTGGAGCAAGACGGTGCAGCCGGGCGCCACGCCGGGGCTGGACGACACCACACGTTTTGCGCGCGACATCCTCAACAAGACCGTCAACCGCATCAGCCGCAGCGTGAGCCTGACGCGCGCCAGCAGCACCATGAGCCAGACCGAGGACTCGGTGGTCAGCCTGGTCGACAACACGGCCGGCACGCACAGCCTGCGCGGCGTCTACCGCTGGCTCAACAAGGTGTACGAGGCCTGCGTCGTCAACTACGGCCAGCGCCTCATGATGGAGTTCATGGTGTGCAAGCCCGCCGCCGCTTTCATCGCGGGCGAGCAGGCCCTGGCCGGGCAGGACTTCGTCAAGCCCTTGCCGCCGCTGCGGCTGCGCATCGCCACCTTCAAGGACATCCAGCCGGGCAACTACGCCGGCCTGGGCGCTTACTACGGCGTGCTGGACCTGGCGCCGCCGCCGCAGGCGCAGCGTTTTGCCTCGGCCACCCTGCGCGACGGCGAGGAAAAGCAGATCGCGGTTCCCGCCGGCTACTGCGCCACCAGGGCCTTTGTCGCTTACCTCAGCGCGCCCACCGGCCTGCCGGCGCCCGTGGTGCTGGTGGGGCGGCAGGCCATCACTCCGCCCGGCCCCCCGGACGGAACGGCGCTGTCCGGCGAGGACGACAGCGTGCCGGTGTCGGTGCTCGATTACCCGCCCGGCATTTCCCCGCCCAGCGACGCGCAGGTGCAGGTCAACGTCGAGATCCAGTGCGCGCCCTCGGAGCGCTGCATGGACGAGTGGCGCATCCGTGTTTACGCCGCTGTCATGCGCGCCTACCAGGAGCGGCTGGCCGCCTACCAGGTCCGCGTCGAGGGCGGCCCGCAAGGCCGCGCGGCCACGCGCTCGCCGCTGGCGAACCGGCAGATCGAGCAGCGCGAACTGAGGAATGCCTGCCTGCGCCTGCTGCTCGAACGCATGCTCACGCTGACCGGCATGAACGAGCGGGGTTTCGGGCAGTCGCCGCCCTCGGAGTTCGCGGTCTACGAGCCGCGCTACCTGCAGTTCTTCGACGAGGTGCTGGAGTGGAATGAAATGGTCTACAGCTTTTATGCCAGCCCCGGCCCAGCCGGCGGCTCCGGTGGTGGCGTGGAACTGGGCAGCCTGGCCGCCGACGATGACGCGCTGTTCGCGAGCTTTGTACAGGCCGACCAGGCGCGTGTGCTGCTGCCGGTGCAGCCCGCGCATGTGATGGCGTTTTTGTATTTCTATTCGTCCGGCATGTTGTGGGCCTCGGCTGACCGGCTGGCGCCGGCCAACCCGGTCGATGTCCCGCTGGTCAACGACCTCAAGCAGCCCGGGCCGGCGCGCCATCCGGTGCGGCCCATAGGCCCGTGCTGGGAAGTGCTGGTGCCCACGGCCATGCAGGTGCTGGACGAGACCTGTGCCGGCCTGGTACCCGGTGCGGCCATGGCGAGTTTGGGCAGGTCGGAGAGTCCGGGGAGTGCTGGCCCATGATGGCGCCCGGCATGAGCCTTCCCTTTTTTGTGCGCCCGGGCTTCGGCGAGCTGCCGGTCGGCTCCGTCACGGCCTTCGCCGGTTCCCTGGGCGTGCCCGACAGCGCCGATACGGCCAGTCCCGTGGCAGCGCAGGACTACGTCACCGACCCGCTGGAAGCCTGGGGCTGGATGTTCTGCGACGGCCGCTCCTTGCCCACCTATGACTATCCCGAGCTGTTCGCGGTGCTGGGTTATGTCTACGGCGGCAGCGGCAACCAGTTCCTGATTCCCGACTACCGCGGGTATTTCCTGCGCGGTGTCGGCACGGGCACCCAGAACGATCCCGATATCGGCACGCGCCAGGTGCCGCCCGGCGGCCAGGGGCAAAGCAGCGGCGTGGGATCGACCCAGTCCTTCGCGCTGCAAACCCATGCGCATGACTACAACAGCGCGCCCGCGCCGGCCACTTCCTCGTCCAGCGGCACGGCGGCCGGCGCGTCCAGCAGCACCTCCACGCCGACCACCGGGCCGGTGACCGAGCAGGGCCAGGCCGCGGTGCAGGTGAGCCTGTACGAAACGCGCCCGATCAACGTGTACGTCAACCACATCATCAAGTTCACCTACGGTCTGGCGCCGCTCATCCGATGACCCCCGAGCATTTTTAACAGGAGAAACAGCATGGCTTACAACAATGTCCGATTCATAGGCTACGTGCTCGACACGGCGCCCGGCTTGAATCCCGATGGCTCGAACAGCTACCTCGGGCTGGACAATCCGGAGCTTGACCTCGAGGCGCGCTGCTCGCTGATGTTCCGCGCCATGGACACCGCGTACGACGTGCTGCAGCAGTCCGCGTCGCCGCCCTCGTCGCCGCCCGTGCCCAGCGACACCCTCAATGTCTTCATGGCGCCCGAGTTCTTTTTCCGGGGCCCGAACGGCGCCTACGGGATGGAGGACGTGCAGCAGATCATCACCAGGCTGCAGGGCTACGCCGCCCTCGCGGACTGGGCCGACTGGATGTTCGCTTTCGGCACCATCCTGGGCGTGTCCTCGCCCACGCTCAAGACGCCGCCCTACGACATCGACCCGCTGGCCAACAAGGAGGTCTACAACTTCGCGCTGGTGCAACTGGGCGGCGTGGCGGCGCAGGGCGACGCGGGCGCGGTCGTGGTGATGAAGGAACTCATGTCGGGCGTGGACTTCCTCGCCACCGCGGCCGGCCCCAACAGCCTGCTGCTCGGTGAGGTCGACCACCTGGCGCCCTCGACCACGGGCGGCCCGGGACGCGAGCAGCAGGTGCTCAACTACGACGGCGCGGGCGTGTTCTCGCTGGCCGGCATCACCTGGGGGCTGGAGGTCTGCCTGGACCATCGTGATACCGTGCGCCGCCTGCAGAAGTCGCCGCAGCTGCCGGGCGAAAACCTGATCCAGTTGCAGCTCGTGCCTTCCTGCGGCATGGGCGTGCAGGTCCCCAGCGTGGTCACGCAGTTCGGCGGTTATGTGTTCAACTGCGACGGCTTCGGCGCCGCGCGCCATTCCACGCTGGCCGAGCAGGTGCCGCCGCTGACGGATGTGCCGATGTCGTCCAGCACGCCGGTCCCCGATACCGAGATTCCGCTGAACAACGGGACCACGGTGGACGTCAGCGACCTCTATCCCCACGGTCCCGGCGTGCTGAACTTCTACCCGGTGCGCGCCGTGCCGGCGCAGCAGACCGTTCCGGGAAAAACCGTGCGGCTGTTCTGGCAGGCCAGCGCCGACTACCAGTTCGTCTTCCTGCTGGTCTATGACGATACCGGCAACTATGTGACCATGGTTTGCGAGCCGCGCAGCAAGAAAACCAACTTCTACGGCAACAACTACTATTTGCCGCTGTCGCTGCAGACGCAGGATTCGCTCAAGCAGGGCGTGAGCATCCAGATGCGCCTGGCCGCCGGCAGCAGCCCCTATGCCGGCGCCGTCTGGTGCAAGATCAACGTGCCGGGCTTTGTCTTCGAGGGCAATGCCTTCGAGTTCAGCGCCAACATCTCGGGTCCGGCCCCCATGACGGTCTGGTAAGCGGCAAGGGAGACCGCCCATGCAACAAGCCAAGCTCCTGCAAGCCGGCCCGCCCGCGGACGACGCGCCGCGGGAACTCAGCGTATTCGTCCATCACCACGCTTTCCGGGTCCGTGCCAGTGCTGCGCGCGGGGACTTCTGGCGCCGCGTGGGCGAGGGCTGGTGGGAGCCCCAGACCTTCGAGGTGTTCCGGCGTTTCCTGCGGCCCGACAAGTCCTACATCGACATGGGCGCCTGGATAGGGCCCACGGTGCTTTACGGCGCCATGTTTTCGCGCCGCGCCCATGCCCTGGAGCCGGACCCGGTGGCTTTTGCCGAACTGGCGGCCAATGTCGAGGCGAATCCCGCGCTGCGGCCCAAAATCAGGCTCTACCCCTACGGTATCAGCCCCGAAAGCGGGCCGCTGCGGCTTTACGCGGGAGGGCTTTATTTCGGCGAACAAAGCCGCTTCGGCGACAGCATGTCGGGCATGCTGGCCGCGCCGGGTGCCGTCGGCCAGCCCTGCCGCGAAGTCCATGGCCTGGACCTGGAGAGCTTCCTGGCGCTCAATGGCATAGACGACTGCAACTTCATCAAAATGGACATCGAGGGCGGCGAATACACGCTGATCCCCGGCCTGTGGCGGCGCCTGCCGCAGCTGGGCCTGCCCACGCTGTATGTTTCTTTTCACGCCCCCGAACCGGCGCGCCGCGAGGCGCTGATCCGCGCCTGCGCGGAGGAGTTGCTGCTGTGCTATCCGCGCTTTTACCGCTCGGTGAATGCCCAGGCCGTGGCGCTGGAGCAATTGCTGGACGCGGTCTGCGACTGGGGCGACGAAACGCCGGGCAGCCCCTGGCGCACGCTGGAGGCGCTGCTGGGCGCGGGCCTGCTGGCAAGCCGCGAGGAGTGGTAGATGCCGGCCGCGCCAGAGCGCCAGATCCTGATCGGCGTGTATGTGGCCGCGCATGCCGATGCGCTGGCGGCCACGCTGGCCAGCCTGTTCGAAAACACACCCATGCCTTTCGGCCTGCGGCTGCTGCCGGACCCGGCCGACGAGGCCGAGGCCGTCGCGCTGCAGGCGCGCTTTGAGGCCCTGCCGGGCCTGGAGCAGCTGCGCGGGCCCGTGCATGAAGGCGCGGCCGAATGCTTTAACCGGCTGGTGGGCGTGCCGGCCGACATCTATGTCTTCCTGGAAAACGGCGCGCGGGTCACGCCGGGATGGCTGGAACTGCTGCTGGCCGCGCTGGACGCGGATCCCAGCCACGGCCTGGCCGGCCCCTCGACCAACCGCTGCTGGAACGAGCAGGCCGTGGCGCCGGCTTGCGGCGAGGCGCAGGACGCCCTGTGGAACCAGGCCGATGCGCTGGCGGCCAGGTTCGGCCATGCCTGCGTCACGCTGGAGCCGCTGCACAGCCTGTCCGACTTTTGTTATGTGGTGAGGAACGAGGTGGTGGCCGCCATAGGCGCGGCCGACACGGCCTATGCCCAGGGCCCGTGCTGGGAGATGGACTACAACATACGCGCCGCGCGGTCCGGCTTTCGCGGGGTCTGGGCCCAGGGCGCTTTTGTGCACAGGGCGCCGCCTTGCCCGCGGCGATCCCGGCTGGAGGACAGCCTGCTGGACACCAGCAAGCGGCTGTACCAGGACCGCTTTTGCGCCTGGCGCGGCGAGGCCCAACACCCGCCCGCGCCTTACCATGCGCATTGCGCCGGCGAGCAGTGCCGCTACTTCGCCATGCCCGAGCGCATGCGCATCTTTGTGCCGCCGGCCGCGGCCCTGGCCCCGCCGCAACAGGTGCCGGAGCCGCTTGCCGAGGCGCCGCTGCTCAGCTGCATCATGCCTACACGCGCCCGGCCCGCCTTCGTCGAACAATCGATACGCTATTTCCAGCGCCAGGATTACCCGGCGCTGGAGCTCATCATCGTTTACGAGGAGGGCAGCGACCTGCCCGCCGGCATCAGCGACGCGCGCATACGCTGCGTGCGCATGGCCCCCGGGGCCAGCATAGGCGCCAAACGCAACGAGGCGGTGCGCCTGGCCCGGGGCGAGCTGGTCGCGCACTGGGACGACGATGACTGGTACGGCGAGCAGCGCCTGAGCCGCCAGGCCGCGCCCATCCTGCACAACATCGCCGACATCACGGGGCTGAACGACATGCTGTTCATGGCGCGGGCGCAGGCCGAGTTCTGGGCGCCCAGCCGTGCGCTGTTTCGCCGCATGTTCGTGGAAAACGTCAGCGGCGGCTCCCTGCTGTTCCGGCGCAGCCTGTGGGAAATCCACGGCCGCTATCCCGCCACCTCGCTGCGCGAGGATGCCGACTTCCTGCTCAAGGTCCTGGCCGGCGGTGCGCGCCTGTGCCGTGTGCCCGGGCGCGAGCTGCACATCTATGTGCGCCACGACAACAACACCTGGAAATTCAAGGAAGGCCATTACCTGCAGCAAAACGCCTGGGCGCGTGTGCCGCAGCCGCCCTGCCTGGAGCGCGACCGCGATTTTTATTTTCCACCGGCCGCCGCCGCGCCGGCACCCGCGGCGGCCGCATGGCCGCTGGTGTCCTGCATCATGCCCACCGCCGACCGGCGCGACTTCGTGCCGCAGGCCATCCGCAACTTCCTGGCGCAGGACTACGGCCCGCGCGAGCTCATCGTGCTGGACGACGGCCGCGACAGCGTGGCCGACCTGATCCCCTCGCACGAATCCATCCACTACATGCGGCTGGAGCGCAAGCTGAGCCTGGGCGCCAAACGCAACGTCGCCTGCGAGATGGCCCGCGGCGAGCTGATCGCGCACTGGGACGACGACGACTGGATGGCGCCGGGCTGGCTCAGCTCGCAGGTCAAGGCCTTGCTGGAGCAGGGGGCGGACATCTGCGGCCTGGACAGGGTGTTCTTTTATGCGCCCGAGGGCAGGCGCGCCTGGCAGTATGTCTACGACGGGCGCTCGCCCTGGGTCTACGGCGGGACCCTGTGCTACCGCCGGGAGTTCTGGCGCGATGCGCCCTTCGCAGACATCAATGTGGGCGAAGACAACGCCTTCGTCTGGGCCCCGCGGCACAAGCGCATCGCGGTCAATCCCGAGCAGCACCTCTATGTGGCCCGCGTGCACGCCCGCAACACCAGCCCCAAGGAGACCCTGAACCGGCGCTGGCGCGGCTACCCGGTCGAGCAGGTGGAGCGGCTGATGCTCTGAGGCCGCGCGGCCGGGCGGCCAGACGGCTCCTATCCCTGAAGGTCGGCCATCAGCCGGAACACCCTTTCTTCCCCCGCATGCCGCGCGGCCGCCGTGCCCAGGTATTCCTCAAACTGCATATTGGCCGCCAGTTCGCGGCGGGCATGCTGGCTGGCCACAATGGCGCCCGGCTCGGCCACGCTGTTCAGGTGCAGCGCGACGTTGGCGCCGTGGTTGCGGCTGGAGGCGTCGTGGCGCGAGGCCGGCCGCACGCTGTGGATGCCGCCCGATATTTCCAGGCGCACGCCGTGCTGGACTTCCAGCAGGCGGCTTCTGCGCTGCACGCGGGTGCACAGGTCCATGGCGGCGACGGCCGCCTGCTGCAGGTTCTGCGCGCTGCTCGCGCCCTGTTCAAAATGGAACAGCATGCAGTCGCCCAGCACCCCGGCGCTCTGGCCCTGGCCGCCTTGCACGGCATTGGCGCACCAGCGCATTTGCTGCTCGCGCATCTCCTGCAGGTAGGGCAGGGCCAGCGAGGAATTGCGGGCCGGGTACAGGCGCAGGCCCACGCAGAGTATGCCCAGCGCATGCTCCGCGTCGGCGGGCTCGGCCGCGGGAATGTCCATGCTGTCCAGCGTCAGCTGCCGGGCGCCGCCGTCCGCGGGGGCGCCTGGCGCCGGCCAGGCCTGGCGCGCACCGCGCAGCTGCGCCAGGCATTGCACGAGGTCAAGGTAGAGGCCGGCCGCATCGGACGCGCGCTGCCGCAGGTCTTTGTGCAGCGCCTGCCGCAGCAGCGGCGCCACCGGGTGGTCGGCCAGTTCCTCGGGCAGGGCCACGGGTTCCGCGCCGAGCTGGCGCTGCAGCACCTCGCCCATGTCCGCGCCCTGCACGCAGGGCCTGGCGCTCAGGCACTCGAGGAAGATCAGGGCCCATGCGTAGAGGTCCGTCGCGGGCGTGCAAGGCTCTCCCCGCAGCTGCTCCGGCGCGCAGTAGGCGGGCGTGCCCTCGGCGCCCGTCACGAAGCGCGGCTCACCCCGGTGGCTGGCCAGCCCGAAGTCCAGCAGCTTGAGGTGCAGGGCCGTCCCGGTGGAGACGACCATGAGGTTTTCGGGCTTGAGGTCGCGGTGCACCACCTGGTGCTGGTGCAAAAAGGTCAGGGCGTCCAGCAGCTGCGCCATCAAGGCCATGGTGTCCGGCAGGGGAAGGCCGCCGTTTCGCTGCAAAAAGTCCCTTAGCGTTTCTCCCGGGATGAACTCAAGCACCGCGAAGATCAGCCCGCCCTCCGCCAGGCCCTTGTCGATGAGCCGCACCACATGGGCATGCTGCAGCATGGCCAGCACGCGGGTCTCCTGGTGCAGGCGCTGCTGCACGCGTCGCCTCGCCGCGGGATTGTCCGCCGAAGCCGGATGGGGAATCTTGATGGCGACGAACTGCCCCGTGCTGCGCTGCCTGGCCTTGAACACCTGGCCTGACGCGCCTTGCCCCAGCAAACCCAGCGACTGGTACCCCGGCACACCCACGGGGAAGCCGCGTGAGGGCACCCGTGTCATGGCGCAGAGAGATCAGGCCACGAGCGACTCTTCAGGGAAGCTCTGGTCGCCGGCCAGCGGATCGAAGTCGGCCTCCAGCGCCGCGCCGCGCGTGATGCGAAAGCGCAGGTTGCCGAAACGCAGCGAGCCGCGGCGGCGCTCTATCAGTTCGGGCACATGCGCGCCGGGCGGCAGCGCGAGCGCAAGCTGCTTCCTCATGCGAAAGATCTGGATGTTCAGGTGACCGGGGTCCAGGCCCAGCATCTTGGCAAGGCGGTCAAGCTCGACCCAGCCCTGCGCGTGGGGCGCGAGCTGGCGCTGCGCATCGGCCAGCCGCAGGCGCGCCAGGATCAGCAGCGCGTAGTGGTGCGAGCGTTCACCGAGGTTGAGGTGAAGGCCGGCGTCATGCAGCTCCAGCCATGCATGTTCCTCGTCCTGGCTCACCTTGAAGAAAAGCGCCGGCTGCGAGCGCCTCATCTGCGCCTTGTGTCCGGCCATGCAGTCCATGGTGGAGACCACTTCGGCCGCCAGCAGAAAACACCAGACCTTGCCGGCGAAGCGGACCTCGTCGCCGTCTTCCAGGACCCAGCTGCCTTCAGGGGTGGTGCACACCCACTGGCCTTTTTCACTGTGATGGATGGAGAGCTCCGCGGCCACCCCCTGCGGCAGCAGGTTGGATCGGCCCAGGGGAATGTAGGGCTCGTCATGGCCCAGCGGCCACAGCAGGTTGCGCGGCGGCGACAGGTCTTCCACCTGCCACGCGGCTCCGTCTTCGTGCCCGAAGCTGATGGTGGCGCCCACGCACAATTCCAGGCCTTTGGTGCTGGAGAGCCGGGTGCCGTCAAGCAGGGTGCCGTTGCGGCTGTGGTCGCGCAGTTCCCAGGCCTTGCCGGTCCAGCGCACCGAGGCGTGCAGCTGCGAGGCATCCAGGTTTTCAAGCAGGGTGTCGGCGGAACGGCCCCGCCCGAAGACATGGTGCGTGCGCAGGTAAATCTTGCGCTGCGTGACGCGGTTTCTCAAAATAGCCACTTGCCTTCTCCCTCCTTGCCATCAAGCCTCATGGGAAGAGCCATCGCTCTGTGGCGCTGTGCATCCTGCCCGTGTTGAAAAACCGTATCGGTCGGCCGCAGTATCTGCGAGACGTTCGATCGTCGTCAAGCGCCGCGGCGCGTATTTACACAAGCGCGCCGTTTGGGCATTAATTGCCTTGATTTAAATCTCACAAGGCTTGCGCATTCATCGGAAATTTTCCCTTGCCCGGGTGCGCAATCCCTGCAGGGGCGGGCGCATGCCATGCGCCTTGTACTCACGCAGAGCATGACGTAAATCCCGGCGCAGTTCAATCGGGACTTGCGCTTGTATCGCTGGCGCATTGCCACCTGCCGGCAGTTGCCGGCGGCAGCGCGTATGCGCCTTTAAGTCAAAACGTTGCGTCGAAAAAAATGCGCAAGCCTGTTTGAATCTCAAAGTGTTAGCGCGCGCCGTGCGCGAGGCCCATCGCCTGTAATGCCGTGTAATCGCCAACGCATGGATTCATGCCGACAATTTATCCAGCGAGGTGGCAACTGCCATTCGCAGCGATCCTCGTAGCACGGAGAAGCCCATGCCTTGTCTCAGCAATGCCCAACGCAACCTGCTGGCGCCCGCCGGTGAAGACCATCCGCGCGATGGTGAAACCGTGCCGACCTCGGAGCAGGCGCCCTTCATCTATACCGCCTGCTGGGGCTGGGCCTTGACCGGCGAATATGAAAGCGCCGACAACGCCTACACCGCGCCCACCATCCACAACTCCGACGGGGGCGCTTTTGTGTTCAACAACGGGCGCGTGCCGACCGGCCTGAACGACGACTTCTTCAACACCACCGACATCATCTTTCCGCGGACCGTGCCCTTTCACCAGGTGCTGGCCGACAACCCCCAGGCCGAGCAGGATGTCTGCCGCGTGGCCCTGATGACCGGCACCGCCCAGCTCAACGGCCACACGGTGCCGGCAGCGGATGGCTCGGCCGTTTACACCATGGTCATGAAATCCGGCAGCTGGTACGGCTGTGACCACTGGGGGCTTGGCGTGCAGGCCACGGACGGCGTGACCACCACCTTCCGGCAAAAGGTCAGCGGCAGCGTGGCCAGCCCGGAGCCGCTGCAATACAACTGCGGCGTGATGTGGGATGAAGACCTGCCGCTGGAGACGGTGCTCAGGATAGACGGCCAGCTGCAGGCGCAGGTCAACATGCTCAACAACGTCGTCTGAGGGGCCGGGCATGTGGGTGCGCGGCATAGACGTCAGCCACTACCAGGGTGCCGTGCGGTGGCCCCAGGTGGCCCGCAATGGCGTGGCTTTTTCTTTTGTCAAAGCCACCGAGGGGGCTTACGTCGTGGATCCCTTTTTCAAGGACAACTGGGCGGGATGCGCGGCCGCCGGTTTGACGCGCGGGGCTTACCACTTCGGACGCGCCGTCAGCCTCGCCGAAGACCAGGCCCAGAAATTTTTCGCAACCGTTGGCGCGCTGGGACGCAATGATTTGCCGCCGGTGCTGGATATCGAAACCCTGGACGGGTGCAAGCCCCCTGCTGTGCTGAAGTGGGTGCTGGACTTCACCGCCGCGGCCGATGCCTTGTTCGGGCGGCAGACCATGATTTACACCAGCAACGGCTTCTGGAAACACCTCGCGCCCCTGCCGGGTTGCGAGCCACTGGGCAAACGAAAGCTGTGGCTGGCTGACTATGCGGAGCATCCGTCCATTCCCGCGCCCTGGCAGGCATGGTCTTGCTGGCAATACAGCGATGGCGCCGTCAATGGCGGAACGCGCATAGACGGCGTGGCCGGCGACGTGGACCAGGACTGGTTCGAGCCGGCCGACTTTCAAGCGCTGACCACACCCCCAACCCCTTTCGGCCAAGGACTCCCATGACAAATTACGTCACCCTCAGCATCGTCAACAACAGCCAGCAACACGGCGGGGCTTCGGGCCTGGCCGATGAGGCAATCTATCTGTTCCTCACGCAGGAAACCCTGAACCAGGCTTGGAGCATGGACCCGGCCACCGGCGTCGCCACGCCCGTGGCCGAACCGGGAACGCTGGCGCCCCTGTTCACGCTGGCCGACCTGAAGAAGGCCGGCGGCGCCATCCGGTTGGATGCCGGCAAACAGTTTCCTTCGGCGCGGCTTTACTTCAGCAACTCGCCGGACGCGGTGACCGCACCGAACAACAAGATCAGTGGCCCGACCGCGGCCACGGCGGATTTTTTCTATGACTTCGTGGAAGTCACGCTCAGCTGCACCGCCGCCAACGCGCCCAGGCATGCCCCCCCGGACACCCTTAACCTGGACATCACCCAGGTGGACCAGCTGGGCATTCCGTTCACGGTCCAGGTCACGCCCCAAGACCCCAATTTCAGCGCCGGCTCGGGCATCGTGCCCACGCTGGACCGGCAGACCCTGGTGAGCAACTTCAAGGCCATGGCGGTGGGCCCGCTCGTGCCCTTCGCCGACTGCGTGTACCCCGAGGGCAGCGACGCGGCCACGCCTTACCGCTTGCTCAATCCCAACGACCTGATCAACGGCCAGTTGCTGGCTGCCAGCTTGCAGGGAACCCTGGCCGTCTCGGGCACTCCCGGCGCATGGCAGGCCAGCTTCAGCATCACCGGCCCGGGCAGCCCGGCCCCCACCAATGGCGGCCTGAGCGTGGGCATGCCGGTCAGCGGCCCCTTCATGCCGGCCGGCGCCACCGTGGGCAGCCTGCCCGGCGCGCCCTCGGGCAGCACCGTGGTGATCAGCAGCGCGAGCACCGCCGCCAGCAACCCCTTCACCGCCAGCACCAGCCCGGTGGAGCTGTTCTTCCTCACGCCGCCTGCCACCGCGCTGGCAACTTACTTCGACGCGGCCATCGACAATTTTTTTGCCTGGTACAAAAAGAACCCCGGCCTGTTGCAGGTCGAGCAGAACAACAACGGCAACCACATCTACACCGGCAACGTGGTGCAGGTGGGCGGCATCATAGACATCGACGGCAACAGCAACACCTATACCGTGCTGCAGTTCACCGGCGGCAACAGTGAGACCTACAACCTCTACTACCCCTTCTTCAGCACCAATTCCCCCGCCGGCAAGACCACGCCTTTCGGCGCGGCCGTGCCGCCGCCGCCCGCCTGGTGGACGCCGACCAAGGGCCTGATGTATTACGCGCCGCCTTCGATGATGGTGTTCGGGGCCAGCGGCGTGTTTGCCGACAACACCCAGCAGCCGCTCACCGCACCCAACAGCAGCGCGGTGCTGGGCGCCATCGAGAACGTCATCGTCACCGCGCTGGGGCGCGGCTACGCGACCACCTGGAAATTCCTGCGGGGCGGCATCAGCCCCGGCAACCCGGCCACCACCGCGACCGTCAGCCTGGGCGGCGGCGCCACCACGGCGGGCCTGGTGGACCAGATGGACATGGCCTCCTTCCAGATCGCCAATATCCCGATGACGGTGTCCCTTCCGGCCGGCGCACCGGTGAGCCGTTTCAGCGTGAGCTCGCCGCTGGACATACTGCCCACCACGCCGGACCTGCTGACCTTTTCGCAGTTTTATCCCGCGGGCGGCACCTGGAGCGCTTTCGCCAATTTCCTGCACAACCCGGCCGTCACCATAGGCGGGCGCGCCTATGCCTTGCCCTTTGACGACCAGGGTGGCTTCAGCTCTGACCTGAACGCCGCGACCTCGGTCACCAGCCCGGCCAGCGTGCTGGTGACGCTGGGCCCCTGGGCGCCCGGGGCCGACAGGCCGGCCGTCGTGGGCGGCGACAAGTTGCCGGTACGGCTGGTCTGGCAGGCCAGCGAAGACTATTGCTTTACCTTCCTGCTGTACTACGACACCAGCGGCGTGTACACCACGATGCAGATCACCATCCAGGGAGGCCAGTTCAGCGGCAACGGCTATGTCCCGCCGGTGGCGCTGCAAAGCGCGGCGGAGACCATCGATATGAAGCTCATGGCTGTCGGCGCGCCCTACAACTGGGGGCTGTGGTGCAACATCCATGTGCCGGGCTTTGACTTCGAGGGCAATGCCTTTGAGTTCAGCACGCAGTACAACAATCCACCGCCGTACACGGTCTGGGAGTAAGAGGCCGTTCAGGCCGTAAGCAGGTTTTAGGCCTCTTTGTCGGCCTTGAGTTCGCCTTTGGCGGCATCGTAGACAAACAGCCGCTTGGCCAGCGCGGGCTGGTAGTTGAGCATGTCGATCAGAAAGCTCAGCGCGCCCAGGTTGTTGCCCAGCCGGTCGAAGATGCCGTCCGCGTGGGCTTTTTGTTCGTCGGCGCCGGGCTTGAGCATGCGCTCGACCAGTTCGCGCATGTGCGTCACCGCGAGCGCGGCCTGGTCCAGGTCCAGCACGGACAGCACGCCCTGCATCTGCGCCAGCTGCCCCGGCACCACGGCCAGCAGCTGGGTGTCTTCGGGCGTGCGGAAAAACAGGTCCAGCGATTTTTCGAGCGCGGCCAGGGAGGTTTGCAGCTCGCCGACCACGCTTCCCATGGTCTGCTTGTCGTTGACGCGCTGGTAGAGCTGCTCCATCCACGACTCCAGGGGCTGCGCGGGGCCGCCATCGCGCGCGCTCTGCAGACGCTCGGCCAGGCGCGCCGTGCGCGCCCACAACTGGGGGTCGTTGGGATCGAAGTCGTCGAACACAGCCTCCAGAAAGAGCACGGCGGTGGCGAATTCCAGTGCCAGTTCGGGCCTGGGCGCCTGGCCGGATGTGACCGTGCTTTCAATCACGCGACTCATGGCGCGCGCCAGCACTTCGCTGGGCGGGTGCAGCTTGACCAGCGAATCCGTCACCAGGCTGAACTGGTCGGTCAGCATCTTGAATTTGCCGAGGTCGCCCGCGGTCGCGGCCGACCAGGTTTCCTTGGCCGAGGCGATGCGCTTGCGGGCCTGGGCGATCAGGGCCGGCGCGAAGCGGCCGAACTGGACCGACTCATAGTCCACCGGCTTGAAGCGTTTGAGGCCATAGGCCGAGCGCACCGCCGACAGCACCGGCGAATCGCTGGCGCGCTGGACTTTCGCCTGGGAGCACAGGAAGAGCAGGTCTTCGGCGAGCCTGGCAGAGGCTTCCGTGCCCTTGGCCAGCCACACGTATTGCAGCAGCACGCGCAGGGTGGCCCGCTTCACATAGAGGTCGACGTTCAACAGGCCCTGTGCCAGCGCCTCGAAAAAACCGGCGGCAATTTTCCAGAAGGTTCGGGATTCAATGCCGGTCTGCGTTTTTGCAAAGCCCAGGCAGGTGTCGCGAAGGCTGCGCGCGGCCTCGGCGTCGCCGGTGCGTATCAGGGTCAGCATCAGCCGGTCCAGCAGTTGCCGGGTTTCATCGCCGTATTCGCAGTCGGGGACGGTGATGTCCAGCACCGGCTCTATCCAGCGCCACTCGAAGACCCAGAGGTCCGCGGGGTGGACGCGGTCGGCGCCGACCAGGCCCTGGATGTCGCGGTACTGGGGGAAGAGCGAGACCGCAGAAGCCGGCTTGCCCGCCAGCACGTCTTCGAGGTAGTGGACGATGGAAAAGCCCGCCAGTTCAATCTTGCCTATGGCATCCTGGTTGCACTGCACCGGCGACTGTATGAATTTCTGCACCGCGGTTTCCATCGCCCGCAGCACCAGCGCCGGGGCGCTCATGCCCACCATCTCCAGCGCGCCCACGGCCTGGTGCAATTGCTGGCGCGCGATGCGCAGCTGGCCCGCGTCCAGCGCGCCGATCTCGGAGTTGCGCCCGGCCTCGGTCTCGCGAATGAAGCGTTTGAGCGCCTTGGTTGAGCCCTCCAGCGATTTGCGCAATTCCTCCAGCACCCAGGCCAGGGGCCCGAGATCCAGCAAGGTCAGGTCGAGTTCGGCGGGCTGTGAGTTGAGGTCATGTAATTGCATGTGGGGTCGGGCCGGTAAGAATCGATTTTTTGAGGTCGCGGTGAGTCCGGAGGCAAACGCTGTGCCCCGGGGTGTCTCCCCCAATTGAAGGAGAACTGGCCGCAGTCTATCCGCGTCTTTGCCGAATCAAAAGTGGAAAATACGCATGCGCCGCGCGGGCCGACCGGCGGTTGCGCAGGCGCGATGGACAGCCGCCGGCCGAGGGAAAACACCTGATGCACGCTATTGACTTATAGCCCGCCGGCTGGTCCTGTCTCTGCTATTCTGGCCTTAACGCGTGCACGGCTGTGATGGCGCCTTGGTGGCGTCCACCGCGGCCGGGCCTGCGAGGACAACTCCCTTGGCTTCAGACGCTACACCTAATTCATTACCCTCCTCACCGCCTGCCGCGGCAGGCGTCCTGGTGGACTCTCCCGCGATGCGCGGCGCGGGCCGTGGCCCGCTGTCGCTGGCACTGATGGATGCGCGCAACAACACCCTGCATTTGTTCGCGCAATACCAGCAGGCGCTGGAGGCCGGGAATTTCGCCGTGCCTTGCCTGCCCAACGTCAACCCGCCGCTGTGGGAGCTCGGCCATGTGGGCTGGTTCCAGGAGTGGTGGATAGCCCGCAACACGCAGCGCGCCCTGGGCACGCGCTGCGAGCCCGCGCGCACCCGGCTCGCTTCCATAGAGCCGAATGCCGACCGCTGGTGGAATGCGCAGCTTGTGCCGCACAGCGCGCGCTGGACGCTGGACCTGCCGGGCATGGCGCACTGCCGCGCCTATCTGCTGGACACGCTGGAAGGCACGCTGGACCTGCTGGAGAAAGCCGGGCCTGCCGGCCAAGGTACCGCGGGCAGCGACGACGCGCTGTACTTCTACCGGCTCAGCCTGTTCTTTGAAGACATGCGCGGCGAGGCCCTGGTGCGCAGCGCGCAAACCCTGGGCCTGGCGCTGGACAAAACCCTGGCGGACGCTTTCACGCCGGTGCCCATGGCGCTGCGCGAGCCCCTGCTGGTTCCGGCCACGGTGTGGCGGATGGGCAGCGATGGCGGCGCGGGTGGCGTGGGTTTTGCCTTTGACAATGAGTTGGCGGCGCATGCGGTCAGCGTGCCCGAATTCGAGATCGACGCCCAGCCCGTGAGCTGGGCGCAGTATGTGGAATTCGTCGGCGACGGCGGCTACGACCGCGAGGAACTCTGGCAACCGGACGGCTGGCGCTGGCTGCAGGGGCTGGCCGCGGGCGAAGGCCGGCGCGGCCCGCGTTATGTGGACCAGATCGGCGTCTCCAGCGGCGCGGTGATACAGAACCGATTCGGCGTGCCGCGCCGCATGCAAGGCAACCAGCCGGCCATGCACATGAGCTGGTGGGAGGCCGACGCCTGGTGCCGCTGGGCCGGACGCAGGCTGCCGGCCGAAGTGGAGTGGGAACTGGCCGCGCACACGGCGGCGCGGCGCGGTTTTAAATGGGGTGATGTCTGGGAGTGGGTGGGCAGCAGCTTCAGGCCCTACCCGGGTTTTGCGCCCGGCCCCTGGCAGGCTTATTCGCAGCCGCGATTCGGCACGCACAAGGTGCTGCGCGGCGCCTCTTTCGCGACGCGTGCGCGCATGAAAAACCCCAGGCACCGCGGCTTTGCCCTGCCGGGCCGGGATGACGTGTTCTGCGGCTTTCGTTCCTGCGCTCTCTGAAAAGAGTCAGGCCTTGGCCTTGCCGGGCTTTTCCTTGCGGTAAGTCCACCAGGGCAGGGTGGCGCGCAGCGACAGCACCTTGCCGCTCTGGGCCAGCTTGCCGCTGTAGCCGGGCAGGTGCTCCAGGGTGGCTTGCCAGTCGCGGCTTTGCAGTTCCTTGAGCAGCGCCTGCACCTGCGGCGTGGGCAGCTCCGACTTCAGGCAGACCAGGTGGTAGCGCTCCTGCGCCAGCGGCACGAAGCCCAGGCCTTTTTCGCGCGCCGCCGCTTCAATTCCCAGGCCCGCGTCGGCCGCATCGCTGGCGATGGCCTGGGCCACGGCCGTGTGCGAAGGCTCCTGGCTTTGGTAGCCCTGGATTGCGGATGAGGCCACGCCGGCCTTGGCCAGCAATTCATCGAGCAGCACGCGCGTGCCCGTGCCCTCGGCGCGGTTGACATAGCGCAGGCCGGGCTGTGCCAGGTCGGCGGCGCCGGTGATGCGCAGCGGGTTGTTTTTGGCCACCATCAGGCCCTGCGTGCGGTGGGCGAAGCCGATCAGCTTGTGAAGCCCGGGCTTGAGCAGGTTGCGGTAGCTGCGCGCGGTGAGGGACTGGCTGCCCGGCTGCTCCAGCGTGTGGAAACCCGCCATCATGCAGCGCCCCGCGTTCAGCGCCGCGATCGCGTCCACGCTGCCCATGAAGCGGATGTCCAGGTGCAGGCCGCGCGCGCCAGCCTGCTCGCGCAGCGCCGACAGCGCCGCGTCGTGGCTGGCGTACAGCGTGAGCACATGGGCCTCGTCATCGAAGGCGGTGGAGAACGCGCGCTCGATGTCGCTGGTCAGGGCTTCGATCTGCGGCGCCAGCCGTGCCTGCGCCTGGCGCTCGGCCCACAGCAGCTTTTCGCCGAACTCGGTAAGCCGCGCGCGCTGGCCCTTGTCCCAGACGATGAGCTCGCGCCCCAGCGTCTGCTCCCAGTCCTTGAGCGCGCCCCACACGTGGCGGTAGGACAGGTCCAGCGCCTTGGACGCCTTGGAGATGGAGCCTTGCTCGCGCACCGCATGCAGCAGGTCCATCAGCGGGTTGCGTATCAGCGCGCTTTTGCCGCGCTGCGGCGTGAGCAGGTAGGAGAGTTCGACTTTGTGCATGGCGGGCGGGGTGGCTTCGATTATGAGTGCATGCGCCGGCGGGGCAGGGCGGGCAGGCGCCTCAACCTATGCAAACGGCTTCATAGCGATGATTCCTGATGTGATTCAAGGACTTAGCCCCTACGCTAGAGTGCTCCCCAGCCTATTTAATGAACACCTTCTCCGACAGCGCCGCCACGGCCTTTTCCCTCATCACCTCGCTTGATCCCGTGCTGGCCGGCATCGTTGCCCGCTCGCTGGCCGTGAGCGCGTCCGCCTGCGTGATCGCCTGCAGCGGCGGCCTGCTGCTGGGCGCCTGGCTGGGCGTGTCGCGCTTTCGCGGCCGTGGCGCGGTGCTGGCCGTGCTCAATACCGCGCTGGCGCTGCCCTCGGTGGTGGTCGGGCTGGTGGTCTATTTGCTGCTGTCGCGCAGCGGGCCGCTGGGTTTCCTGGGCTGGCTGTTTTCCTTCAAGGCCATGGTGCTGGCGCAGGCCGTGCTGGTGCTGCCCGTGGTCACCGCACTGGTGCGCCAGGCGATAGAGGATGCCGACCGCAGCCACGGCGAGCAGTTCCAGTCGCTGGGCGCGGGCCGCTTTGTGCGCGGCCTGATCCTGCTGTGGGATGAACGTTATGCGCTGCTCACGGTGCTGATCGCCGCATTCGGGCGGGCCATCTCGGAAGTCGGTGCGGTCATGGTCGTGGGCGGCAACATCGACGGCTTCACGCGCGTGATGACCACCGCGATCGCGCTGGAAACCAGCAAGGGTGATCTGCCGCTGGCTCTGGCCCTGGGCATGGTGCTGCTGGGTGTGGTGCTGCTGCTCAACATCCTGATCGCGGGCCTGCGGCGCTGGCGCGAACAGCTCGACGACCGCCTGCCCGACCCGGCCGCCGGCCTGGCCGCGCATGGGGGGACGCCATGACCGAGCTCTTCCAGCTGCAGGCCGTGGATGTACGCTACGGCCGTGTCCAGGCGCTCAGCGGCTGCACGCTGCGCATCCAGGCCGGCGAAAGGCTGGCGCTGGTGGGCGCCAACGGCAGCGGCAAAAGCACTTTGCTGCGAACCCTCAACGGCCTCGTCAAGCCCGCGGCCGGCAGCCTGCAGCATGACACGCGGGCCTGCCAGGCCATGCTATTCCAGCGGCCTTACATGCTGCGCGCCAGTGTGCTGCGCAATGTGGCGCTGGGCCTGTGGCTGGCCGGTGTGCCCTGGCGCGAAGCCAAGGCGCAGGCGCTGGTGGCGCTGGAACGCGTGGGCCTGGAGCACCTGGCCACGCGCAATGCCAAGGCCTTGTCGGGCGGCCAGCAGCAGCGCGTGGCGCTGGCGCGGGCCTGGGCGCTCAAGCCGCAGGTGCTGCTGCTCGACGAGCCCACCGCCAGCCTGGACCCCTCTGCCAAGCGCGAGGTCGAGCGCCTGATGGCCGAGTTCGCCGATGCCGGCATGACATTGATCTTCAGCAGCCACAACCTGGGCCAGGTCAAGCGCCTGGCGCAGCGCGTGATTTACCTGGAGCAGGGCCGGCTGGTCGCCGACCTGCCCACGGCGGCATTTTTTGGCGGGCCGGTTCCCGCCGCGGCGGAAGCATTTTTAAAAGGAGAACTTGCATGATCCACCTGAAAACTCTCAGGGCGCTGCTGGTCGCCCCGCTGGCCTTGTCGGCCGCGCTGGCCATGGCGCAAACCAGCACCATCGTGATGGCGTCCACCACCTCGACCGAGCAGTCGGGCCTGTTTTCGCACTTGCTGCCCGAGTTCAAGAAAGCCACGGGCATAGACGTCAAGGTGGTGGCCGTGGGCACCGGCCAGGCCATAGACATGGGCCGCCGCGGCGACGCCGACGTGCTGTTTGTGCACGACCAGGTCGCCGAAGAGAAGGTCGTCGCCGAAGGCTTTGCCGTGAAACGCTTCCCGGTCATGTACAACGACTTCGTGCTGGTGGGCCCCGCGGCCGACCCGGCCAAGGCCAAAGGCAAGGACATCGTCGAGGCGCTCAAAAAACTCAGCGCCGCGAACGCCAACTTTGTCTCGCGCGGCGACAAGAGCGGCACCCATGCCGCCGAACTGCGCTACTGGAAAAGCGCCGGCATCGACACGCCGGCCGACAAGCCGGCCTTCGCCAACTACAAGGCCTGCGGCTGCGGCATGGGTCCGGCGCTCAATATCGCGGCCAGCAGCGGCGGTTATGTGCTGGCCGACCGCGGCACCTGGCTGTCCTTCAAGAACCGCGGCGACCTGGCCGTGCTGGTCGAAGGTGACACGCGGCTGTTCAACCAGTACGGCGTGATGGTAGTCAACCCCGTTAAACACCCGCAGGTCAAGGCGGCCGAAGCGCAGAAGTTTGTCGACTGGGTGATCTCGCCCGCGGGCCAGGCGGTGGTTGCCAGCTACAAGATAGGTGGCGAGCAGCTGTTTTTCCCCAACGCAAAATGAGCTCCCCCCTGTCCAAGCTCACTGCGTGTAGCTTGTTCTCCCCTCCAGGGGACGGCGCCTGCGGCCCGGCAAAGCCGGTTCCGCGGCGCCTGCTGGTATGGGCTGCTGCGGCACTTGTTTTTTTAGGAGGCCTGAACATGGCGCATGCCCAGCCGTCCCCGGCCACTCCCGGCAATGCCGAGCCGCTGCGCGTTTACGCCGCGGGCAGCCTGCGCGAAGCCCTCACCGAAGTTGCCCGGGTTTATGAATCTCGTACAGGCCTTAAAACCCAGCTGACCTTTGGCGCCTCCGGCCTGCTGCGCGAGCGCATTGAAAAGGGTGAGCCGGCGCAGGTGTTCGCATCGGCCGACACACAACATCCCCAGCGCCTGCATGCCATGGCGGGCGGCGCATGGGCGCCACCCACGCTGTTTGTGCGCAACCAGCTGTGCGCGCTGGCCGTGCCGCAGCTCAATGCAGAGTCCGGCAAGCTGCTGGACCTGATGCTGGACCCGGCCGTCAAGCTGGGCACTTCCACGCCCAAAGCGGATCCCTCGGGCGACTATGCCTGGGAGGTATTCCGAAAAGCCGAGGCACTGAAACCCGGCGCCTATGCGGCACTGGATGCCAAGGCGCTCAAGCTCACCGGTTCGCCCGAGGCACCCCAGCCGCCGGCCGGCCGCAGCACCTACGAATGGCTGATCACCGAAGGCCGCGCCGACCTGTTCCTGACCTATTGCACCAATGCGGTGGCAGTGCGCAAGGAAGTGCCGCGCATGAATGTGGTGCAGATGCCGCTGGAATTGCAGGTGAGCGCCTTCTACGGGCTGACCGCGCGAAGCGGCGATGCTGCCGCTGCGCAATTCGCCGCTTACCTGCGGACACCCGAAGCGCAGGAGGTGTTCCGCCGTTTCGGCTTCGGCGCGCCTTGAAGAGGGATGGGTGGATTGGGGGGTGTACTTATAATCGCCCTGTGCCTCACCATCCCGCCAACCGTCTGACCCTCCCTGTATGGGAACGCCTTGCCGCCTGGCTGGCTTTCCTGGCCGTGCTGTCGGCGCTGTGGGCGCCGGTGTCCATGCTGGCTCAGGATGTCAAAACCGGCAAGCTGGGCGGTATTTGCAGTGTCAACACGGTTTCTTCCAATGCCGGCGGTGATGCCGCCGGCGGCGATGCGGGGTCCACGGGCCTGCGCTGCGACTTGTGCGCTTCGCCGGGCCTGGTGCTGCCGCCCTTGCCGCTGCCAGCCACCCCCTGTTTTTCCGGCACCGATGTTGCCGCATCGGACCTCTCTGCGGCCACCGGTGCCGCCGTCCCCGGGCTGCCCTTCAGCCGCGGGCCTCCCTCCGTTTGATGTGAACCGCCTCGCCTGAGGCATTCCCGCGCGCGGGCCTGGCGGCCTGTGCGTCCGTTCATTTCAGAGTGTGAGTTTTCATGAACCTTTCCCGCACACCGTGCGCGCTTGCCTGGCGCGGCGCCACGGCGCTGGCTTTCCCCTTGGCAGCCATTCCCCTGGCGGCGTTCGCGCAGGCCCAGCCTGCCGAGGCACCGGCCAGATCTCTGGGCGTGGTCACGGTCAACAGCGGCCAGCCGACCTCCCTGCCCACGCAGATTCCGACCACGATTGAAGGCATCACGCGCGAGCAGATCGCGCAGACCATCAACGCCACCGACAGCGAAGACGCGCTCAAGTACTTTCCCAGCCTGCTGGTGCGCAAGCGCTACATCGGCGACTACAACCACGCCATCCTCTCGAGCCGTGCCTCGGGCACGGGCAACAGCGCGCGCTCGGCGGTGTATGCCGACGGCATTTTGCTGTCCAACTACCTGGGCAACGGGATTGCCAACGGCACCAATTACGCGCCGCGCTGGGGCCTGGTGACGCCGGAGGAAATCGAGCGGGTCGACGTGCTCTACGGCCCGTTCTCCGCCGCTTACCCGGGCAACTCGGTGGGCGCGGTGGTGGACTACATCACGCGCATGCCCACGCAGTTCGAGGCGCATGCCAAGCTCAACGGCTTCACGCAAAACTTCAAGCTCTACGGCAGCGACAGCCGCTTCAGCGGCAGCCAGGCCAGCGCCTCGCTGGGCAACCGCAGCGGCGACTGGTCCTGGTTCATCAATGCCAACCGCACCGAAAGCGCGGGCCAGCCCCTGACCTTCGCCACGCGCACGCTGAGCACTGCGGCCCCCGCGGCCGGCGCCACCGTGGTGAGCGGCGCGGTACCCGGGCTGAACACACGCAATGTCCCCTGGCTGCTGCTGGGCGGCGCCACGCAGTACGAGACGCGGCAGGACCACCTCAAGTTCAAGCTTGCCTACGATTTTTCATCCACGGTGCGCGCCAGCTACACCCTGGGCTACTGGAAGAACACAGCCGAGAACCGTTCGCAGAGCTATTTGCGTGATGCGGCGGGTACGCCGGTCTACAGCGGCAACGTCAGCATCAACGGCCGGGGCTACACGCTGGCGGCCAGCGATTTTGGCGTGAGCAACGAAGCCTTGACGCATGTGATGCACGGCTTGTCCGTCAAGTCGAACACGCAAGGCACCTGGGACTGGGAGGTCGCGGCCAGCCTGTACGACTACCAGAAGGACCAGGTTCGCGCGGCCACCAGCGCACAGCCGGGCGCCCTGAACGGCGGCGCCGGCACGTTGCAGGACCAGGACGGCACCGGCTGGAACACGCTGGCCTTCAAGGGCATCTGGCGGCCCGAAGGCGTCCAGGGCGCGCACATCGTGGATTTTGGCTTCCAGCAGGACAGCTACCAGCTGCGCATCCTCAAGTCCGCGGCGGCCAACTGGCTTACCAGCGGGCCGGGCGCCGTGGTGAGCGACGTGGGCGGCAAGACCCGTTTGCGCAGCCTGTATGCGCAAGACGCCTGGGCCTTTGCGCCCAGGTGGAAAACCGTGCTGGGCGCACGCCTGGAAAACTGGACGGCCTCCGGCGGTTTCACCAGCTTCGGGGCCGGCAGCCCGGCCAACACGGGCTATGCCTCGCGCAGCGACAACGCGGTATCGCCCAAGGGCGCGCTGTCCTACCAATGGTCGTCGGATACGGTGCTCAAGGCCTCGGTGGGCCGCGCGGTCCGCTTTCCGACGGTCGGGGAGCTGTATGGCGCGACGGCGACGGTCAATTCCCAGTACATCAACGACCCCCATCTCAAGCCCGAGAAATCCTGGACCACGGAGCTCACGGCGGAAAAAGACCTGGGCAATGCCTTGCTGCGCCTGACCTTTTTTACCGAGGACACCCGCGACGCGCTGTATTCGCAAACCACTTTCGACCCCGCCGCCAATGCCAACATCAGCCGTGTGCAGAACGTCGGGCGCATCAAGACCCAGGGCGTGGAGCTGGCCTTCAGCGGCAACGACGTGCTCAAAAAAGGGCTGGACCTGAGCGGCAGCATCACCTACGCTGATTCCCGCATCAAGGAGAACGGCGGTTTTGTCGCGGTGGCGGGCGACACGCTGGGCAAGTACCAGCCGCGTGTGCCGGTGTGGCGCGCCACGGCCGTGGCCAACTACCGCTTTACGCCGCAGCTGTCGGGCAGCTTTGCCGCACGCTACAGCGGCAGGCAGTATTCGAGTTTGGACAACGCCGATGTGAACGGCTTTGCCTACCAGGGCACCAGCAAGTACTTCACCACCGACGTGCGCCTGCGCTACCAGGTGAACAAGCAATGGAGCGCGGCGGTCGGCATCGACAACCTGAACAACTACCAATACTGGAATTTCCACCCCTATCCGCAGCGCACCTTCATGGCCGAACTGAACTTCAGCCTGTGATCCGCGCTATCTTTTTTACCAAGCCACCCTATTACCAAGACCAAGGATGAACCATGAAACCTATCGCCCTTAAAACCATTGCCGCCGGCATGCTGCTTTTGGCCGCCTCCCTGCCCGCCGCCGCCCACGTCACCCTGGAATACCAGGTGGCCAATGCGGGCAGCTATTACAAGGGGAGCTTCAAGGTCGGCCATGGCTGCGGCAACTCGCCCGTCAAGCAGATCGTGGTCACGATTCCCGCGGGCGTGCAGGGCGCCAAACCCATGCCCAAGGCCGGCTGGGCGCTGGAAGTCACGCGCGAGAAACTGGCCCAGCCGCGGCAGGACCACGGAAAAGCCGTCACCGAAGACGTGTCCCGCATCAGCTGGACGGCCAAAACCCCGGCCGATTATTTGCAGAACGACTGGTATGACGAGTTCGTGCTGCAGGCCAAGCTGCCGGCCAAGGCCGGCATGCTGTACTGGCCCGTCATGCAGGTGTGCGAGGAAGGCAAGGTGGATTGGAACGAAGTGCCCAAGCCGGGCCAGTCACTCTCCGACCTGAAAAATCCCGCCGCCGCACTGGAACTGATGCCCGCGGGCGGCGGCGGCGAGCACAACCACTGAACGGCGCCGGCTGCGCCTCGTTTTAAAGTCCACCCATTGTTTCAAGGAGCATTTGCATGACATCCGGAAAATTCCCGACATTCTCCAAATTTTCACAAGCCGCGCTGCTGTTGTTGCTCGCGCTGGGCGGTACGGCCGCCCTGGCGCAGGGCGCCGCCGTCAAGGTCGATGGCGCCTGGGCGCGCGCCACCGTGCAGGGGCAAAGGGGCTCGGGGGCTTTTATGAGTCTCACGGCCAGTGAGGCGACCCGGCTGGTGGGCGTGTCCTCACCGGTGGCCGGCGTGGCCGAAGTGCACGAAATGAAGATGGAAGGCGACGTCATGAAAATGCGCGCGCTGCCCTCGCTGGAGTTGCCCGCCGGCAAAAAAGTGGAGTTCAAGCCCGGCGGTTACCACGTGATGCTGATGGACCTCAAGGCGCCGCTGGCCAAGGACAGCACGATTCCCCTGACCCTGCTGTTCAAGGACGCCAAGGGCGTGGAAAGCAAGCTGGAGCTGAAACTGCCGGTGGCCACGGCGGCGCCGGGTGCGGCCGGCGCCGCGGCGGAGCACAAGCACTAAGGGTCCAGCCGCGGGTAGCCGGGCTCTAGCCGCGCTTGCCCGGGCCCAGCCGCCGGTACACCGTGGCGCGGCTCACACCCAGCGCCCTGGCGGCCTGCAGCACATTGCCGCGCGCGTCGCTGACGGCCTTGCGGATCAGCGCGGTTTCAAGTTCCTTGAGCGGCCGGCCCGCGTCGGCCGAAGGCGGCAGCTGCAGCGCGGCCGGCGCGGCATCGCGGCCGGCCGGCAGCGGCATCGCGTGCAGGCGCAGGCCCGACCACAGCGGCGCCTCCAGCACGCCGCCCTGCGCATTGCCGCGGCGCTGCGCCGCGTCAAACAGCATTTCAAAAGGCATGGCGAACAGCTCGCTGCAGTGCGGCATGCCGCCGGCCGCGGCGTCCAGGCGCGAGAGCATTTGCCGGGCCGCCGGGTTGGCGCCGGTGACGCAGCCGTCGGCGTCCACGCAGAGCAGGCCGTCACTGTCGTCGCCCAGCACCCGGCCCGGCCAGTTGAGCCTGACCAAGAGGGCATGGGGCCGACCCAGCGTGAGTGCGTTTTCAATGCTGCGCGCGCACTGGGTGACCAGGTGCTTGAGTTCGGGCCGCTCGGCCGCTTCTATGCCCGTCAGGTCCAGCATGCCGGCGCAGTGCCCGTCGGGGCCGAACAGCGGCGCGCCGGCGCAGCTGTAGACCGAGGTCGCGTCGAAAAAATGCTCGCCCCGGTGCAGCCAGACCGGCTGCAGCTCGCCCAGCGCCGCGCCTATGGCGGTGGTGCCTACCCGGGCTTCCGAGAGGTCGGTGCCTATGCGCGTGATCACATCGGCGCGGCTGTCGCTGCGGTCTATGCGGCCGTTGACGTCGACCACCACGCCGGCCTGGTTGGTCAGGATGGCGAAGTAGCGGGTGTCGGCAATCGCGCGGCCCAGCCGCTCAAGCGTGGGTTTGGCGGCCTGTACCAGGTGCTGGTTGGCTTCCTGGTGGCGCCGCATCTCGGCGGCCGGCACGGTGTCGAAGGAGGGGGCTTGTTCAGGGTGCTGCCCGCCGGCCAGGCAGCGCCGCCAGGAGCGCTCTATCCAGCCTTCCAGGGCCGGCGCCGCGTCGGCGGGCCGGGCTTCGCCATACAGGACGGCCTGGCGCGCGCGCCCTATGCGCGCCAGCCTGTCCTGGCCGCCCGCGGCCTGGGCGGGATGAAAGGGGGTCATGGATGCCATGGCCCATTGTGGCGAATTTCGCCGGTTTGCGCAGAGGGGGTTTTTGCCCGGGTGCGCCGCTGCGGCAAGCGCCCCGGGACGGTATCAGCGCGCGTGGGTGGCGATCAGCAGCATGGCGGACTTCAGCCCCGCCACCGTCATCAACAGCGAACCCAGCACGTGCACCGTGGCTGTCAGCGCCGCCAGGCCGTAGCGCGCGTCCATCAGGAAGATCACCACCTCGGCTGAAAACGAGGAAAAGGTGGTCAGCCCGCCCAGGAAGCCGGTCACCAGCGCCAGGCGCCAGACCGGGTCCAGCTGGGGCATGGCCTGGAACACCGCGATGCAGATGCCTATCAGGTAGCCGCCTATCAGGTTGGCCGCCAGCGTTCCCCAGGGGATGATGCCGCCCGGCGTGAGCCACAGGCTCAGGCCCCAGCGGGCCAGCGCGCCCAGCGAGGCGCCGATGGAGATGGCAAGCACGGTCAGCATGGTGTGTGTGTGGGGAGGAAAGGAGCTGGGTTTGGCGGGACAATGCAGTCATGACTTTAACCGCTGCGCCCGCTTTCGGCGAAGCGCCCGGCTTCCTGGGCGTGGTGATGCTGGACACCCGCTTTCCGCGCCCACCCGGCGACGTGGGCCATCCCGATGCGTTTGGCGTGCCGGTGCGCCGGCATGTGGTGCGCGGCGCCTGGCCCGGCAAGATTGTGCAGACGGCGGCCGGCTTGCGCACCGCGGGCGTAGCACCGGCCTTTGTGGAGGCTGTGCAGGCGCTGGAAGCCGAGGGCGCGCGCGCCGTCACCACGAGCTGCGGCTTCCTGGTGCTGCTGCAGGCCGAGCTGCAGGCCGCCGCGCGGGTGCCTGTGATCACTTCCAGCCTGCTGCAATTGCCGGGGCTGCTGGCGCGCCAGGCGAGGGTCGGTGTGCTGACCATCAGCGCGGCCGCGCTGGGCCCCGAGCATTTGCTGGCGGCGGGCGTGCCAGCTGGCCGGCTGGCCGACGTGGTGGTGCAGGGCGTGGATCCGGCCGGGGAATTCGCAACGGCCATATTGGGCAACCGCGATACCCTGGACATGGACAGAGCCCGCCGCGAGGTGGTGGATGCGGCGGTGGCACTCAAGCGGCGCGAACCTTCGCTGCAAGCGGTGGTGCTGGAATGCACCAACTTGCCGCCCTACCGGCAGGCTGTCGAAGCGGCCACAGGCCTGAAGACCTGGGCGCTGACCGATGATGAGAGGCTGCTGGCTCCTTGGCGTTGAGGGGGCCGCCCCTGCTTACTTCTCTTTGCCCATGACGAGGTCGGGCAATATGGTCACGATCTGCGGGAACACCGTGATCAGCACAATGCACACCACCAGGCAGGCGAAGAAGGGAATCGCGGCGCGGGCAATCGTGTTGCTGTCCTTGCCGGTCATGTTCTGCAGCACAAAGAGGTTAAAGCCCACGGGCGGCGTGACCTCGGCGATCTCGACCAGCAGGATGATGAAGATGCCGAACCAGATCAGGTCGAAGCCGGCCTTCTGGATCATGGGCAGCACCACGGCGCTGGTCAGCACGATCATGGAGATGCCGTCCAGCGCCGTGCCCAGGATCAGGTAGACGATGGTCAGAACAAAAATCAGCGCATAAGGCGAGAGGTGCATGTGGTCCACCCACTCGGCCAGCTCGCGCGGGATGCCGGTGAAGGCCATGGTCTTGGTCAGGAAGGATGCGCCGGCCAGGATGAACATGATCATGCAGCTGGTGCGCGTCGTGCCCATCAGCCCGTCCTTGAAGTTCTGCCAGGTCAGCGAGCGGCTCCACACCGCCAGGCCCAGCGAACCCGCCACACCGTAGGCCGCGCACTCCGTCGCGGTGGCATAACCGGCGATCAGCACCCAGCAGATGAAGACGATCAGCACACCGCAGGGAATCAGGTTGCGCGACTTGTGCAGCTTCTGCATGAAGGTCGTGGGCTGGTCGGGCGCGGGCTGCAGCTTGGGGTTGCGCAGGGCCCACCAGATGATGTAGCCCGAGAAAAGCGCCATCAGCAGGAAACCGGGCAAAAAACCGGCCAGGAAGATGCGGATGATGGAGGCGTCGGCGGCGACGGCGTAGACCACCATGGTGATGGACGGCGGGATCAGGATGCCCAGCGTGCCGGCGGTGGCGAGAGAGCCCAGCGCGATTTTTTCACTGTAGCCGCGTTTGACCAGCTCGGGCAAGGCCACCTGGGAGATGGTGGCACAGGTCGCCGCGGACGAACCCGATACCGAGCCGAAAATTCCGCAACCGAGGATGGTGGTGTGCATCAGCCGGCCCGGAATGCGGTTCAGCCAGGGGCTCAGGCCCTCGAACATTTCCTCGCTGAGTTTGGTGCGAAACAGGATCTCGCCCATCCAGATAAAGAGGGGCAGGGCCGCGAGCTCCCAGCTCGCATTGCTTTCCCAGAAAGCGCTGAAGAGGTTTTTGCCCGGTTGTGTCGTCGCAAAAAAGGCCTGCCCGACCCAGCCGCAAATCGCCAGGGTCATCGCAATCCACACGCCGCCCGAGAGCAGCAGCATCATGAGCAGCAGCAAAATGCCGCCCACCATCAAGATATCCATGTTGTTGTCTTTGTAGTCTGGAAAATAAACGGGAGTGATTCGCGCGGGCTGAAGGTCAAACTTCGGACGAGAAATCGCCGCGCGCGTGGCGCTCCTCGACTTCGCGCACAAAGGTCGGAACACCGCCGCGTATGACGATGATGAACTCATCGACCACGGCGACCAGCAGCAGGATGGAGCCCAGCGCAAAGCTCAGCTGCGGAATCCACATGGGCATGGGCAGCAGGCCTTGCGAGATGTCGTTGAACTCCCAGCTTTCGTAGGTGAACAGGCAGGCGGACCAGGCCAGGTAGGCCACCGCCACGCTGCCGATAAACAGCGACGTCAGCTCCAGCACGCGGCGGGTTCTGGCATTGACCTTTTCCAGCAGCAGCGTCACCCGCACAAAGTCGCCATGCTTGAAGGCATGGGCCATGGCAAAAAAGGCGGCGGCCGCGCAAAACCAGGCCACCACGTCGTTGACGGCACCGGTGTTGACGCGAAACTCGCGCAGAATGCTTTGCCCGATCATGAGCACCGCGATCAGGGCCACAAAAACGGCGCCGAGGGCGCCGCCCGCCAAGTAGAGTTTGTCCAGGAATTTGCGCACGGGCTGCCTTACTTCTTCGCGGCCTTGAGCTTGTTGAAGTTGGCGATGATGGCTTCGCCGTCAGGGCCGGCTTTTTTCACCCAGTCGGCCTGCATGATGGTGCCGACCTGTTTCATGTCGGACACCAGCTTGGCCGGCGGCGTGACGATCTTCATGCCTTTTTCGGTCAGGGCTTTTTTGTACCACTCGTTCTTTTCCTCGCTGAGCTTCCAGCCGCGGGCCTCGGCGTCGGCGGCGGCCTTGGTCAGCGCGGCTTGCGTGGCCGGGTCCAGCGCGTCAAAGGCCTTTTTGTTCACGATGATGGCGTTCTTGGGCAGCCAGGCCTGGGTGTCGTACCAGTACTTGAGGCTTTCATAGGTCTTGGAGTCGTAGCCGGTCGAGCCCGAGCTCATATAACTTTCCACCACGCCCGTGGCCAGGGCCTGCGAGAGCTCGGCCGCCTGGATGGTGACGGGCTGCGCGCCAATCAGCTCGGCGATCTTGGCGGTGGCGGGGCTGTAGGCGCGCCATTTGATGCCGCGCAGGTCGGCCACCGAGGCCAGTTCCTTCTTGCTGTAAATGCCTTGCGGCGGCCAGGCCACGGTGTAGAGCAGTTTCATGCCCTGCGTGCCCAGCAGCTTGTCGAGCACGGGCTTTTGCGCTTCGTAGAGTTTTTTGGAGTCGGCGTAAGAGGTCGCCAGGAAGGGAATGCCATCGGCGCCGTAAATCGGGTTTTCGTTTTCGAAGTTGACCAGCAGTACTTCGCCGATCTGGGCCTGGCCGCCCTGCACCGCGCGCTTGATCTCGTTGGCCTTGAACAGCGAGGCATTGGCGTGCACCGTGATCTTGAGCTTGCCGCCGCTGGCCTTGTCGACGTCGGCCGCAAATTGCGTCAGGTTTTCCGTGTGGAAGTTGCTGGCCGGGTAGGCGGCGGGGAGGTCCCACTTGGTCTGGGCAAAGGCGTTGGCGCCCAACGCGAGAGCGGCGGCCGCCACGGTGATCTTGAAATTCATGAGAGGCTCCAGGACAAGGAATTGATAAGTAGTAATAGGATAGACGCAAATCCCGCGCCAGTTCATCGGGCATACCCCGAAATACTGCGCCCACCTGTTTACGCGACCCTGGGGCCCCGCCATGAACCTGCGTTTTGTTGAAGCCTTTTATTGGGTGGCCTCGCTCAAAAGCATCTCGCGCGCCGCCGACAAGCTCTACCTCACGCAGTCGGCCATGTCCAGCCGCATCGCCACGTTGGAGGAAGAACTCGGCATCCTGCTGCTGGACCGGCGCGACAAGCAGTTCAAGCTCACGGTGGCCGGCGCGCGCTTTTTTGTCTACGCGCAAAAACTGCTGGAGCTGCAGCGCGAGGTCAAGCAGGAGATGGGATCGGGCGCGCCCATGGCGGTTTCCATGCGCATAGGCGCGATCGAGTCGGTGCTGCATTCCTGGCTGATTCCCTGGCTCGAAAAACTGCGGGTGGACCATCCGGGGCTGGAGCTGGAGCTCACGGTGGAAACCACCCCCATCCTGATGGACCAGGTGCAGCGCGGCACGCTGGACCTGGTGTTCGCGGCGCTGCCCGCCTCGGCCGACGGCTTGCGCAACCAGGCCTTGCCGCCCATGGACATGGCGTTTGTGGGCAATCCGGCACTGCATAAAAAAAGAAATTACCGGCTCGATGAGCTGGCCGAAATGGAATTGCTGACCTTCCAGAAAGGCTCGCAGCCGCATGTCACCCTGCTGGACCTCTTCAAGCAGAACCGGATGGAGCCCAAAAAGGTGCACGCGATTTCATCGATCTCGGCCATGGTCCAGCTGGTGCAGGGCGGCTTCGGCGTGGCCTTGCTGCCGCGCGCGGCGGTGCAGCGGCTGACGGGCTTTGCCAGCCTCAAATTGCTGACCTGCGACAAGAAGCTCAAGGCTTTGCCCATCCATGCCAGCTACCGCACCGACCCGACCTCGTCCATCGTGGAAACGGTGGTCCGGTCGGCCGTGGAGTTCGCCGGGGAAGGCGGGGGCGGCACCAAAACGGCCCGCAACCCGGCCGCCAAAACGCTGAAAACCGCCAAAAAAGGTGCATCAGGGTAAATCCTAGTCATCGAAAAAATCGATGACGAAAGCAAAATATTTCTTGTTTGATTTCGTCATTTGCTAATCGCACACTTCGCCCCATGTCATCCAACTGTCATGTTTTTACGAGGAGTGCGAAATGAAGAAGTCATGGTGGGCCCGAGTGGCCGCGGTACTGGCCGGCGCTGGTTTGAGCCTGTGCGCGCATGCGCAGCAAGAGGTCAGGATAGGCGTGCTGTATCCGCTGACCGGTCCCGCCGCCTCGGTGGGCGCCGAACTGCGCAGCGCGCTGGAGCTCGCCGCCGACATCATCAACAACGGCGCACCCGGCGTGTCCGAACTGCCGCTGTCCGCCGGCAAGGGCCTGCCCAACCTCAAGGGCGCGAAGATCAAGCTGGTCTTCGCCGACCACCAGGCCAACCCGCAAACCGGCGCGACCGAAGCCGAACGCCTGATCACGCAGGAAAAAGTGGTGGCACTGGTTGGCGCCTACAACAGCGCCGTCACCGCCACGGCCAGCCAGATCGCCGAGCGTGCCGGCATCCCCTTTTTGAATCCGGAGTCGTCCTCGGCCTCGCTCACGCAGCGCAATTTCAAGTGGTTCTTCCGCACCACGCCGCACGACGACCTGTTTGTGCACAACGCCTTTGATTTCCTCAAGGAGCTCGAGGCCAAAAAAGGCATCAAGGCGGGCGTGGTGGCCAGCCTCAACGAGAACGGCCTGTGGGGCACGGAAACCACCAAGCTGCAAAGCAAGCTTGCGCCCGAGTTCAAGCAGAACCTGGCCAAGCAGGTGATGTACCCGGCCAAGACCACGCAGCTGACCTCCGAAGTGCAGACCCTCAAGGCGGCCAATCCCAACCTGGTGCTGCAGTCGTCCTATACGGCCGATGCCATCCTGTCGATCAAGACTTACAAGGAACTGGGTTTCTCGCCGGACATGATCCTGGCGAACAACGCGGGCTTTACCGACACGGACTTCATCAAGACCCTGGGCAAGGACGCCGACTACATCATCACGCGTGAAGTCTGGGCGCTGGACCTGGCCAACCGCAACCCGCTGATCAAGCAGGTCAACGACCTGTTCAACAGCCGCTACAAGATCAACTTCACCGGTAACTCCTCGCGCACCTTCACCGGCCTGATGGTGATGGCCGACGCCATCAACCGCGCGGGCTCGACCGAGCCCGAGGCCATCCGCAAGGCGCTGGCCGCGACCGACATGCCCGGTAGCAAACTCATCATGCCGTGGAAGGGCGTGAAGTTCGACGCCACCGGCCAGAACACCCTGGGCCAGGGCATCCTGGTGCAGATCATGGGCGGCAAGTACAACACGGTCTGGCCTTTCGACATGGCCTCGCGTGAAGTGACCTGGCCCATGCCCAAGTGGGACCAGCGCAAATAAGCCGCCGGCCTTGACTCACCTGCCTAAGAGACAACCATGACCACGGAAATATTGCTTCAGACGCTGGCCTCCGGCGTGCTGATCGGGCTGATTTACGCGCTGGTGGCTATCGGCCTGACCATGATTTTCGGCGTCATGGACATCGTGAATTTCGCGCACGGGGAGTTCCTCATGCTCGGCATGTACTCGGCTTTCTGGCTGTTCGCCCTGTATGCGCTGGACCCCATGATCACCCTGCCGCTGACGGTCCTCATGCTGTTCGGCTTCGGTGTGCTGCTGTACAAGCTGGTGATCGTGCGCATCATCAACGCACCCATGCTGTCGCAGATCTTCACGACCTTCGGCATCATGATCTTGCTGCGCGGCGTGGCCCAGTTCCTCTGGAAGCCGGACTTCCGCTCCATCGAGAACTCCGCGGTCAGCGGCACCGTCAAGCTGCTGGGCATACAGCTGGGCAAGCCGCAGCTGGTGGCCGGCGTGGGGGCCATCGTGGTGACCGGCCTGATTTATTTCTTCCTGAACAAGACCCGGCTGGGCGCGGCGCTGGAAGCCACCGCCTCCGACAAGGAAGCCGCGCGCCTCATGGGCATTGATTCGCACAAGATGTTCTCGCTGGCCTGGGGCATAGGCGCGGCCTGCGCCGGTGCGGCCGGGGTGCTGCTGTCGACCTTTTTCCCGATCTTTCCGGACGTAGGCGCGAGCTTCATCCTGCTGGCCTTTGTGGTGGTCAACCTGGGCGGCTTCGGCAGCGTCTCGGGTGCCTTCTGGGCCGGCATCCTGGTCGGGGTGATCGAGGTCATGGGCGGCCTGCTGCTCGGGCCGCAGTACAAGACCGCCATCGTGCTGGTGCTGTTCCTTGGCGTATTGATGTTCCGGCCCCAGGGCCTGATGGGTAAGGCATGAGCGCCGCGCCGGGCCGTCCCCAAGCAAGCTCGCACCGCAGTGCGGAGCACGAAGGTATTCGAATGCATACCATGAAACAGATTATTTTTGCTGTCGCCGCCTTGGTGTTTGCCTTGGCCGTCCCCGCCTTCACGGATGCCTCGCACCTGAACATGGCCATCCTGATCCTCATGGCGGCCCAAGTGGGCGTGGCCTGGAACATCGTGGGCGGTTATGCCGGCCAGGTGTCCTTGGGCCACGCGGCCTTCTACGGCCTGGGCGCTTATGCCTCGACGCTGCTGCTGGTCAAGTTCGGCGTCAATCCCTGGATAGGCGTGCTGGCCGGCGGCCTGCTGGCGGCCTTGCTGAGCCTGGGCTTTGGCTGGTCGTGCTTCCGGCTCAAGGGCCACTACTTCGCGATGGCCACCATCGCGGTGGCCGAGCTGGTGCAGATCTTCTTCACCGAGTGGGACTACGGCGGCGCGGCGGTGGGCCTGTATGTGCCCATGGACCGCCAGGGCTGGCTGTGGCTGAACTTCGCCACCAAGCTGCCTTATTACTGGCTGGCGCTGGGCCTGCTGCTCATCACGCTGGGCGTGAACTGGTGGATAGAGCGCAGCTACCTGGGCTACTACTTCAGGGCCATCAAGGACGAACCCGATGCGGCCCGCAGCATAGGCGTGAACATCGCGCGCTACAAGCAGGTCGCGCTGTCGGTCAGCGCCTTCCTGACCGCGGTTGGCGGCAGCCTGTACGCGCAGAAAGAGCTTTACATAGACCCGAACTCGGTGCTGTCGACGGCGCTTTCCATCAAGATGGCGCTGGTGTCCATCCTCGGCGGCGTGGGTACCCTGTTCGGGCCTGTCGTAGGCGCCGTGGTGCTGACCAGCATCGAGGAGCTCACCCGCATCGCCTTCGGCGGCACGGGCCGCGGCACCGACGTCATCATTTATGCGAGCCTCATCATCGTGATCGCGGTCTTTTACCCCACGGGCCTGCTCGGCTGGCTGCGCAGCTTCCGGGAGCGCCGGCTGGCGCGCGGCCACGCATCGCGGCAGATGGCGCTGCCCGCCGCCGCCGTGCAGAACGCCGGCAAGGAGGCCGTATGAAGTTGCTGGAAGTCAAGCAGGTCAGCAAACGCTTCGGCGGGCTGGTCGCCAACCAGGATGTTTCCTTCGGTGTGGACACCGGGCAGGTGGTGGGCCTGATAGGCCCCAACGGCGCCGGCAAGACCACCATGTTCAATTGTGTCGCGGGCTATTTCGCACCCACCTCGGGCAGCATCCTGCTGGGCGGCCGCGACATCGCCGGCCTGCCGCCCGAGGCCTGCGCCCGCGCCGGTGTGGCGCGGACCTTCCAGATCGCGCGCACCTTCACCAGCATGACGGCCTGCGAGAACGTGATGACGGCGGCCATGCTGCTGCAGCACAACGTCGCGAAAGCGCGCAAGGCGGCCATGGACTGGCTGGCGTTTGCCGGGCTTGAACGCTTTGCCGACAGGCCCGCCGCCAGCATGACCATCAGCGAGCAGCGGCGCCTGGCTGTGGCGCGTGCGCTGGCCACGCAGCCGCGCATCCTGCTGATGGACGAAGTGATGGCGGGCCTCAACCCGTCGGAAGTGCGCGAAGCGGTCGACGTGGTCCTGAAGATCCGGGACAAAGGCATCGCCTGCCTGATCGTCGAGCATGTGCTCGAAGGCATCATGCCCATCGCCGACAAGATCGTCGTGCTGGACCGCGGCGTGAAGATCGCCGAAGGCACGCCGCAGCAGGTGTCCAACGACGCCGCCGTGATCACCGCCTACCTGGGGGACTGAAGATGCTCGAAATCAAGAACCTCAAGGTTTGCTACGACGAGGTGCTGGCCGTCTCCGACGTCAGCCTGCAGGTCGAACCCGGAAAGATCGTGGCGCTGGTGGGCGGCAACGGCAACGGCAAGTCCACCACCTTGCGTGCCGTGGCGGGCCTCAATGCCGCCGCGGCCGGCAGCATCAGCTTCAACGGTGAGCCGGTTCACCGCATGCCGGCGCACAAGCGTGTTCCGCTGGGCCTGTCGCTGGTGCCGGAAGGCCGGCGCCTGTTTCCCCGGCTCACGGTGCTGCGCAACCTGGAGCTGGGCGCCTTCACGCGCATGGACAGGCACGAGGTGGCCCGGGGCATTGAAGAGATGCTGCAGCTGTTTCCCATCCTCAAGGAACGCGCCACGCAGCTGGCCGGCACCATGAGCGGCGGTGAGCAGCAGATGCTGGCCATTGCCCGCGGGCTGATGGCCCGGCCCAAGCTGCTGATGCTGGACGAGCCCTCCTGGGGTATCGCCCCCAAGTTCGTGACCAAGGTGCTGGAGGTGATCCAGCAGGTCAATGCCACCGGTGTGTCGATCTTGCTGGTGGAGCAGAACCTGCAAAAAGCCCTGAACATCGCGCACTACGGTTATGTCATCCAGACCGGCCGCATCGTGATGCAGGGCAAGGGGCATGAGCTGCTCAATGACGACCGGATCAAAAAAGCCTACCTGGGCCTTTGAGAGCAAGTCCCCAGCACCATTTTTTACCCATCCGTTTTTCCAACACCATGAACAAGATTTTTGATCGCCCCGCCGACCTTCGCATGGCCAGCCGCTGCGGCGAGTTTTCCCTGCCCACCGCTGGGCACGCCAACGGCCACATCCAGGCCAACCTCATGATCGTGCCGCAGGCGCAGGCCTTTGATTTCCTGCTGTTTTGCCAGCGCAACCCCAAACCCTGCCCGCTGGTGGAGGTGCTCCAGCCGGGCGCCACCGAACCTTTGTGCGCGCCGGGGGCCGACATCACGACCGACATTCCGGGCTACCGCGTCTACCGCGACGGTGAGTTTGTCGAGGAGCGCGGCGAGATCCGCTCGATCTGGAAGGACGACTACGTGGCCTTCCTGATCGGCTGCAGTTTTTCCTTCGAGGCCGCGGTCACGCAGGCCGGCATTCCGCTCAGGCATGTCGAGCAGGGCCGCAATGTCTCGATGTTCCGTACCAGTCTCCAGTGCCAGCCCGCCGGCGTGTTCAGCGGCGAAATGGTGGTCACCATGCGGCCCATCAAGAGCCGGGACGTCGCGAAAGTGGTGGAGATTTCTGGCCGGTTTGACGTGGCGCACGGTGCGCCCGTTCACATCGGCAATCCGGAGGCGATAGGCATTACCGACCTGTCGCGCCCGGACTACGGCGATGCGGTCGACATCAAGGACGATGAAGTCCCGGTGTTCTGGGGTTGCGGCGTCACGCCGCAATGGGTAGCCCAGAAAAGCCGTTTGTCGATGTGCATCACCCATGCGCCGGGCAAGATGTTTGTGACCGACCTGAAAGGGTGAGTTCCATGCACCCTGCGCCGGGCTGATCCTCTACTCCCAAGGAGTTCCTCATGAAAGCAATTCTGATAGCCGCGCTGGTCGCGGCGGGGGCAGCGCACGCCCAGACAAGCTGGAAGCTGGCCACCGGCTACCGGGTGGAGTCCTTCCACACACAAAACATCCTGCAGTTCGGCCGCGATGTGGAAACGGCCACGCGCGGCGAGCTGCAGATACAGGTGTACCCCAACAACACGCTGGCCAAGCTGGCCGACATCAGCGCGGCCGTGCAGCAAGGAAAGGCCGAGGCCGGCGAGACCATCATGACCAGCATGGTCAAGGAGATGCCGCTGGCCGGCGCGGATTCCATTCCTTTTGTCGTCACCTCGTACAAGGACGCGCAACGCCTCTGGAAGCTGCAACGGCCAGGCCTTGAAAAGCATTTTTCCGAGCGCGGCCTGAAGCTTCTTTATGCCGTGCCCTGGCCGCCGCAAGGCCTGCATTCGAACAAGCCGGTGCGCGGGCCGTCGGACTTTCGCGGCACCCAGATGCGGACCTACAACCAGACTACCCTGCGCATCGCCGAGATGCTGGGCGCCAAGCCGGTGGATGTGGCCATGGTCGACGTGGGCAAGGCATTGGCCGAGGGCCGCATGGACAACATGATCACGTCGGCGCTGACCGGCGTGGAGAACAAGGTGTGGGGGCCGATCAAGTACTACTACGAGATCAACGCCTGGTTCCCGAAAAATGCGGTGTTTGTGAGCAACAAGGCATTTGAGGCGCTCAAGCCCGAGGCGCGCGCCGCCGTGCTCAAGGTGGCCGCCGAGGCGGAAGTGCGCGGCTGGCAGGCCAGCCAGGCACTGGCCGCCAGCGCCACCGAGGAGCTGCGCGCCAACGGCGTGAAGATAGAGCGGATTTCGCCCGAGCTGGACCAGGAGATCAAGCGCATGGGCGAGAAGTTCTCGCGCGAGTGGATACGCTCCGTGGGCAATGAGGCGAACGACATTTTTGTGCCTTACTACATGCCGCAATGAGGCGGGCGAAAACAGGACGCCACATCGTATGAAAACACCTTCCGCAGCCGTCACAGCCTACCTTCACGCCAAGGACGGCAACCGCCCCCATCTGCTGGCGCAGGCATTCACGGACGATGCCCTGCTGGAGATGGTTGTTCATACCGCGGCGATTTCATTTCCGCCGGTATGCCAGGGGCGAGATGCCATCGCCGAGGTGCTGGTGCGCCGGTTCGGCCAGTCTTACGAGAATGTCTACACTTTTTGCCTGTCCTCGCCGCCTGAGGGCGATGCCGAGGTGTTTGTCTGCGATTGGCTGGTCGCCATGACCGAAAAGGACAGCCGTGCCGTGCGTGTCGGATGCGGCCGCTACGATTGGTGCTTTTCACCGCCTTCATACCTGGCGGAAAGCCTTTCGATCACCATAGAGACCATGCAGACATTGCCGGCTTCGCAGGCGGAGAAGGTCATGGATTGGGCGGCCGGCCTACCCTATCCCTGGTGCCCGGCGGCGGTTGCCCTGCCAGGTGCGCCGGACATTCAGCTGCTGGCACCGGTACTTGGGTACATTGGCAGGGAGCGTATGGCTGGTTTTGGCCGGGCGGCCCCAGCCCGCAGTGCCAGGCCGGGCCTGGCCTGGCGACACACAGACCCTGAAGATCATCAAAAAACACGTTAACTCTGAAATCAAAAAATCATGCAAGACACCACATCCAAACCGGGCGGCGACCGTTGGCAATTCTGGATAGACCGCGGCGGAACTTTCACCGACATCGTGGCAAAAAAGCCCGACGGTTCACTGGTGACGCACAAGCTGCTGTCCGAAAACCCCGAGCAGTACCGCGATGCGGCCGTGGCCGGCATACGCCACCTGCTGGGCCTGAAGGCCGGCGAGCCGATTCGCGCCGACGTGGTCGACTGCGTGAAGATGGGAACGACGGTGGCCACCAATGCGCTGCTGGAGCGCAAGGGCGAACCCACGCTGCTGGTCACCACGCGCGGTTTTCGCGACGCGCTGCGCATCGCCTACCAGAACCGCCCGCGCCTGTTCGACCGCCACATCGTGCTGCCAGAGCTGCTGTACAGCGCCGTGGTCGAGGCCCAGGAGCGCGTGGGCGCGCAGGGCGAGGTGCTGCAGGCGCTGGACGAGGCGCTGCTGAAAAAAGAACTGCGGGCCCACTACCAGAAGGGCTTGCGCAGCCTGGCCATTGTGTTCATGCACGGCTACCGCTTTACCGAGCATGAAAAAGCCGCCAAGCGCATCGCGGCCGAAATCGGTTTCACGCAGATCAGCACCTCGCATGAAACCAGCCCGATGATGAAGTTCGTGAGCCGCGGCGACACCACCGTGGTCGACGCCTACCTCTCGCCCATATTGCGCCGCTATGTGGAGCAGGTCGCCAGCGAGATGCCGGGCGTGCGGCTGTTTTTCATGCAGTCCTCGGGCGGCCTGACCGATGCCCATGTGTTCCAGGGCAAGGACGCCATCCTGAGCGGCCCGGCCGGCGGTATTGTGGGCATGGCCCGCACGGCGGCGATTGCCGGCCATGCCAAGGTCATAGGTTTTGATATGGGCGGCACCTCCACCGACGTCTCGCATTACGCCGGGGAGTTCGAGCGCGAGTTCGAGACCCAGGTGGCCGGCGTGCGCATGCGCGCGCCGATGATGAGCATCCACACGGTGGCGGCCGGCGGCGGCTCCATCCTCAAGTTCGATGGCGAGCGTTTTCGCGTGGGTCCGCAGAGCGCGGGTGCCAACCCCGGCCCGGCCAGCTACCGGCGCGGCGGGCGCCTGGCGGTGACGGATGCCAATGTGATGGTCGGCAAGGTCCAGCCGCGCTACTTTCCCAAGGTGTTCGGCCCGAATGCCGACGAGCCGCTGAGTTACGAGGCTGTCGAGGCCCAGTTCAACGAGCTGGCCGGCCAGACCGGCCGCAGCGCAGAGGTGGTGGCGGAAGGTTTTATCAACATCGCGGTGCAGCAGATGGCCAATGCCATCAAGAAAATCTCGGTGGCGCGCGGCTACGACGTGACGCGCTACACCCTGCAATGCTTTGGCGGTGCGGGCGGCCAGCATGCCTGCCTGGTGGCCGATGCGCTGGGCATGACCAAGGTGTTTGTGCATCCACTGGCCGGCGTGCTGAGCGCTTACGGCATGGGCCTGGCCGACCAGAACGTGATCCGCGAGCAGGCGGTGGAGCTCAAGCTATCCGAGGCCGCGCTGCCCGAGATTTCCGGCAAGCTTGAGGAGCTCGCCGCCCATGCCGAGGCCGAGCTGCAGCGCCAGCAGGTCAGCATGGGGGGCATCAGCACGCACAGGCGCGTGCATGTGCGTTATGAGGGCAGCGATTCCGCGCTGATAGTTCCTTTCGGCACGCTGGACCAGATCGAGGCCGGTTTTGAGGCTGCCTACCGCCAGCGCTTCGCCTTTTTGATGCAGGGCAAGGGCCTGGTGGTGGAGGCGGTGTCGGTGGAAGCCGTGGTCGCCGGCGACGCGCCGGCCGAGCCGCGCCACGCCACGCACGAGCCGCGCGAAGTGCCGCGCCGTGAAACCGTGCGCATGTATTCGGGCGGCCAGTGGCATGATGCGGCCCTGGTGGTGCGCGAGGATTTGCGGCCGGGCGACATCATCTCGGGCCCGGCCATCATTGCCGAGAAGAACGCGACCACGGTGGTCGAACCCGGCTGGGAAGCGGCGCTCACGGCGCTGGACCACCTGGTGCTGGACCGCCGCGCCGAACGCGCCGTGACCTTCGCGGCCGGCACCACGGTGGACCCGGTGCTGCTGGAGGTGTTCAACAACCTCTTCATGAACATCGCGGAGCAGATGGGCCTGCAGCTGCAGAACACCGCCTACTCGGTCAACATCAAGGAGCGCCTGGACTTCAGCTGCGCGCTGTTCGACACCGAAGGCAACCTGATCGCCAACGCGCCGCACATGCCGGTGCACCTGGGCTCCATGGGCGAAAGCATCAAGACGGTGATCCGCGAAAACGCCGGCAGCATGCAGCCGGGCGACGTCTATGTGCTGAACGACCCCTACCACGGCGGAACGCATTTGCCCGACATCACGGTGATCACGCCGGTCTACCTGGGCAGCGCCGCGCAGCCGACGTTTTATGTAGGCTCGCGCGGACACCATGCGGATATTGGCGGCACGACGCCAGGCTCCATGCCGCCTTTCTCGACGCTGATCGAGGAGGAGGGCGTGCAGATCAACAACGTCAAGCTGGTGGAGCGAGGCGTGCTGCGCGAAGCAGAGATGATCGCGCTGCTCAAAAGCGGCAAATACCCCAGCCGCAACCCGCAGCAGAACATGGCCGACCTCAAGGCGCAGATCGCTGCCAACGAAAAAGGCGTGCAGGAACTGCGCAAGATGGTCGACAGCTTCAGCCTGGAGGTGGTGCTGGCCTATATGCGCCACGTGCAGGACAACGCCGAGGAGTCGGTGCGCCGCGTGATCACGCGCCTCAAAGACGGCGAGTTCACGCTGCCGCTGGACAACGGCGCGCAGATCAAGGTGGCGATCCGCGTCGACGCCAAGGGCCGTAGCGCCGAGATCGACTTCACCGGTACCTCGCCGCAGCAGACCAACAACTTCAACGCGCCGACGGCGGTGTGCATGGCGGCGGTACTGTATGTGTTCCGCACGCTGGTGGACGACGACATCCCGCTGAACGCGGGCTGCCTCAAGCCGCTCAAGGTCATCATCCCGGCGGGCTCCATGCTCAACCCGAATCCGCCGGCCTCGGTGGTGGCGGGCAATGTGGAGACCTCCACCTGCATCACCAATGCGCTGTACGGCGCGCTGGGCGTGATGGCGGCCGGCCAGTGCACCATGAACAACTTCACCTTCGGCAATGCGCGCCACCAGTATTACGAAACCATTTCGGGCGGCTCGGGCGCGGGCGGCAAGCTCGACGAGGCGGGCAAGCTGGTGTCGGGCTTTGACGGCACCAGCGTGGTCCAGACGCACATGACCAATTCGCGGCTGACCGATCCCGAAGTGCTGGAGTTCCGCTTCCCGGTGCGGCTGGAGAGTTATGAAATCCGCGAAAACTCCGGCGGCGCGGGCCGCTGGCGCGGTGGCAACGGGGGTGTGCGCCGCGTGCGCTTTCTGGAGGCCATGACGGCCAGCATTCTGTCCAACGGCCGCAAGCACGGTGCCTTTGGCATGGCCGGCGGCGAGCCTGGCCAGGTCGGGCGCAACCTCGTGGTGCGGGCCCAGGGTCAGGTCGAGGCGCTGGACCATATCGGCCAGGCCGACATGCAGCCGGGTGACGTGTTTGAAATCCATACGCCGGGCGGCGGGGGATTCGGCAAGCTGTAGACCACCCCCGTCCGGGTGGAATTGGCTCACCCCCGTCCAGGCTCACTTCGTGTAGCCTGTTCCCCCCTTGCAGGGGGCGGCGCCTGCGGCCCGGCAAAGCCGGTTCCGCGGCCCCTGCTGGTGAAGTGAACGATCCCCGCCGGGGCTCACTGCGGGCAATCTGTTCCCCCTCAAGAGGGCGGAGCGGGCGGCAGATGCAAAATACGGTGAGCCTGGTGACGACGCACCGGCAATCCCTTTTTTGGAGCGTTTTCCATGACCCGCGAGTTCTGCGACAACTATCGTTTTCTGGCCCGCTACAACCGCTGGATCAACGAGCGGCTCTACGCGGCCTGCGAGGCCTTGACGGACGAGGCGCGCAAGCAGGAGCGCAGTGCTTTTTTCGGGTCGATACACCGCACGCTGGGCCACCTGGTGCTGGCCGACCAGGTCTGGCTCAGGCGCTTTGCGCAATGTGGGGCGGACAACGGGATTGCCTTCGCCTCGCTGGGCCCGGATGTGCTGGACATGCCCGAGACCTATACCCTGGACATGGTGCTGTTTGAAGGCTGGGCGGAACTGAAGGCCAAACGCGCACAGCTGGACGCGGCCATCGAGCAGTGGGTGGCCGACATGCCGGACAACTACCCGCAGCTCACCATGCGCTACGGCAACTCAAAAGGTGTGCGGCGCGAACATGCGGCCTGGATGGCGATCACGCATTTTTTCAACCACCAGACGCATCATCGGGGCCAGGCCAGCACGCTGGTCACGCAGGCGGGCGGCACGGTCGGTGTGACGGACCTGATCGCGTTGGTGTGAAGACCCCGTAGGCATAAAAAAAAACCGCCATAGGCGGGTTTTTCGGGTGAAGAGGCTGGCCCTTATTTCTTGGCGGCGCTGGCAGCGCTGGCGGCTGGCTTGGCGGTGTCGGCCTTGGCGTCTTTCTTTTCATCCTTGGCGGCAGGCTTGGCGTCCTTGGCCTTCTTGGCATCGGCCTTGGCGGCTTTTTCTGCGTCGGCCTTGGCTTTGGCTTCGTCAGCCTTCTTTTTCTTCTCGTCAGCCTTGGCCTTCTTGTCGGCTTCTTTTTTGGCCTTGGCTTCGTCAGCCTTGGCTTTGGCCTCGGCCTTGGGGTCCTTCTTCTCCGCGGCGGCTGCGGGGGCCGGTGCGGCGGCTACCGGCGCGGCCGGCTTGGCTTCGGCCTTTTTCTCTTCGGCCTTGGCGGCAGGCTTGTCATCCTTCTTCGCGGCAGCTGCGGGTTTTTCGTCCTTTTTGGCGGCAGGGGCCGCGCCCTTGAAGCTGGTGCCGCCCACCGTCAGGCCTTCGGCGGAAAACTTGGCGGCATTGCCTTCGCCCACGCCTTTGACGCGTTCGATGAAGTCGTTCCAGTCCTTGAAGCTGCCTTTCTTGCGCTCGTCGATGATCTTGCCCGAGATGCCGGGGCCTATGCCCTTGATGCCGTCGAGCTCAGCCGCGGTGGCTTTGTTGACGTCAACGGCGGCGAACGAAACGGCCATGTACATGGCGGCGACGAAGGCCAGTATTTTTTTGAACATAAGGAATCTCCTCAAAGATTGGATTGAAGTGAAGGCACGTGATCCATCCTTGTGAAGAAGGATGTCTTCTTCATAACGGCCCGCCCAGGGCCGCGTTGACTACCGGCCCCGGCTTTGGGGCCAGGAAAACCCTAGTGAGAGGCCGTCTCGGATTCAGCCCGCGGCGGCGCTCAAGGCCTGCATGTAAGCGGCCACACCTGTCTGCACATCGGCGAAGGCATGGGTGCAGCCGGCCGCGCGCAGCGCGCGCGGGTCGGCCTGGGTGTAGCTCTGGTATTTGCCGACCAGCGCGGGCGGAAAGGCGATGTATTCGATCAGGCCGCCGCGCACGGCTTCTTCCAGGCTCAGGGCCGCGGCATTCTGGCCTTTGCGCAAGGTGTTGACGACGGCCAGGGCCACGTCATTGAAAGGCTGCGCCCGGCCGGTGCCGAGGTTGAAGATGCCGGACTTGCCGGGGTTGTCGAAGAACCAGAGGTTCACGGCCACCACGTCGTCGATGAAGATGAAGTCGCGCATCTGGCCGCCGGCGCCGTAGCCGCCGTATTCGCCGAAGAGCTTGACCTTGCCCTCGGCCTGGAACTGGTTGAACTGGTGGAAGGCGACGCTGGCCATGCGGCCCTTGTGCTGCTCGCGCGGGCCGTAGACGTTGAAGTAGCGAAAGCCCGCGACCTGGGTGGCGGCGTTTTCAAAGCGGGCGCCGAGCTCGCGCCGCATGCGCTGGTCGAACAGCAGCTTGGAGTAGCCGTAGACGTTGAGCGGACGCTCGAACTCGGGCGACTCGGTGAAGGTGTCGGAGCCGCCGTAGGTCGCGGCCGAGGAGGCGTAGAGCAGGCGCGTTCCCTGGTCCTGGCAGGCGTGGAACAGCTCGCAGGACAGCGTGTAGTTGTTGTCCATCATGTACTTGCCATCGGCTTCCATGGTGTCGCTGCAGGCGCCTTCGTGGAACACGGCCTCGACCCGGCCGTAGGCGCCCTCGGCGAACAGCTCGTAGAAGTCGTCGGCGTCGACATAGTCGGCGATCTTCAGGTCGGCCAGGTTGCGGAATTTGTCGCCATGAGTCAGGTCGTCGACGGCGATGATGTCGTCGATACCGCGGGCATTGAGGCCCTTGATGATGTTGCTGCCAATGAAGCCGGCGGCGCCTGTGACTACGATTTTCATGATGGGTCCTTGAGGTGAGCGCAAGCTCACTGCGCGGCGAACAGCTCGCCGTAGTTGACGGTGGCGGTGCCGAACTTGCCGACCACGATGCCGCCCGCGCGGTTGGCGATCGGTACGGCGTCGCGCAGGCGCATGCCGGTGGCGGTCATGGCCGCCAGCGTGGCGATCACGGTGTCGCCGGCGCCGGTGACATCGAACACCTCGCGCGCCACGGCCGGGACGTTGAGTTCTCCTTCGGCATCGAACAGCGTCATGCCTTCTTCGCTGCGCGTGAGCAGCAGGGCTTCCAGATTGAGCGCCTCGCGCAGGTTGTGGGCCTTGGTACGCAGGTCGGCTTCGCTGCTCCAGGCGCCTATGACGTGCTCCAACTCGGCGCGGTTGGGGGTGATGACGCTGGCGTTTTTGTAGCGCGCGTAGTCCGAGCCCTTGGGATCGACCAGCACCACCTTGCCCGCGGCGCGGGCCTGGGCGATCATCAGCACGATGTGCGCGAGGCCGCCCTTGCCGTAGTCGGAGAACAGCACCGCGTCGTGCTCGGTGTGCAGCTTTTCAAAGGTGGCCGACTGCGAGGCCAGCACCTCGTTTTCAGGTGTGTTTTCGAAGTCCAGGCGTATGAGCTGCTGCTGGCGGCCGATCACGCGCAGCTTGACGGTGGTCTTGAGCTGGGCATCGCGGCCGAAATAGGGCGTGATGCCGGTCTTGGCGACCAGCGCCTCGAGCTGGTGGCTGGCCTCGTCATCGCCCACCACGCTCAGCAGCGAAGCCTGCGCGCCCAGCGTGACGATGTTGTAGGCCACGTTGGCCGCGGCGCCTATGCGCTCCTCGGTGCGCGTGACGCGCACCACGGGCACCGGCGCCTCGGGCGAGATGCGGTCCACCGCACCGTACCAGTAGCGGTCCAGCATGGCGTCGCCCACCACGAGGACGCGGGCCTTGGAAATCTTTTCAGGCGTCAATTGCATGCTCATCTATCGTGTCTTTTTCTACAGCTCTTCAATACGGCGCGTCGGGTAGCTGTCCCAGGCCTGGCAGCCTGGGCAGTGCCAGAAGTGCTGGGTGGCCTCAAAGCCGCAGGCCGCGCAGCGGTAGCGCATCAGGGGCTTGGTGGCCTGGTCGAGCGCGCGCTGGACCAGCGTGTGGTGCTGCTCGTCCTGGAGCTTTTCACCGGCGATCCATTTTCCGGCCGCGACCAGCGAGGCCTGGCGCTCCAGGTGTTTCACATACCACTGCCGCGCCGAGGCCGGGTCTTTTTCGAGCTTGACGATGGCCTCGATCACGTCGATGGACGGCATGTTGGCATAGCTGGCCTTGAGCAGCTCCAGCGCCATGGCCTCCTGGCCGCCGGCCTGCGCGATATTGGCCAGCAGGCCGGCGGCCAGCGGCAGGCCTTGCGGGGCGGTTTTTTCGAGCTTGAGCAGGGTTTGCAGGGCGTCCTGCGGGCGGCCCAGCTGGTTTTGCAGCTTCGCCAGGTCTATCAGGGGGCGGGCCAGGTCCGGCGCCATGGCGATGGCTTCCTGCAGGGCACCCAAGGCCCGGGTGGTGTCGCCGGCGGCCACGCAGGCGCCGGCCTGCTCGCACAGGTAGTGCGCCTGGCGGGCGCTGAAGCTGCCGTGGCTGGAGCTGCCGAGCCGGGCGGCGATTTCGGTGGCATTGGCCCAGTCGCGCGAGCGTTCGTAAATCGACAGCAGGGCCAGCCGCGCCTCTTCTTCAAAGGGCGTGCCTTCGAGTTTGCGCAGGGCGGCCTCGGCGCGGTCCAGCAGGCCGGCCTTGAGAAAATCGAGCGCCAGGGCATGCTGGGCGCGGTCGCGCTCGGGCTGCGTGAGGTCGCCGCGCGACATCAGGTGTTCGTGCACGCGCACGGCGCGCTCGTACTCGCCGCGGCGGCGAAACAGGTTGCCCAGCGCGAAGTGAAGTTCGGAGGTGTCGGGGTCGCTTTGCACCGCCTCGATGAAGGCGTCTATGGCCTGGTCCTGCTGCTCGTTGAGCAGGAAGTTCAGGCCCTTGAAATAGGCCTTGGGCGCCTGGCGGTTTTCGATGCGCAGCTGCCGCAAGTCCAGCCGTGAGGCCAGCCAGCCCAGCGTGAAGGCGATCGGAAACCCGAGCAAGACCCAGGTGAAGTCAAATTCCATGGTGCATCGTGGACGGGTCTTCGCTGACGGTGTGGGGGCCCAGGGTCGTGTAGGCGTACTTGGCCGAACGGCGCTTTTTCCACCAGCGCGGCATCATGACAAAAATGCCGAGCGCCAGTCCGCAGGCGAAAGTCGCCAGCACGACCAGCACCAGGGGCGCTTGCCACATGGTGCCAAAAAAGAAATACACCGCAACCGTTTGCTGGTTATTCAGTGCAAAAGCGAAGAGCGTAAAAAAAATGGCTGCTTTAAGCAGCCACATGAGGTATTTCATTGGGTAATCCCCCGGGTGGTCTGGCGATTGTAGCCAGCCCACCGAGGGACACCAGCAAGACCTTACTTGGGTTCCGTGACCGCCAGCAATTCCTGGGTGCGGGCATCGACGGCTTCGCGCAATGCCTTCCCGGGCTTGAAATGCGGCACCCGCTTTTCAGGGATGGCCACGCTTTCGCCGGAACGCGGGTTGCGCCCCATGCGGGGCGGGCGCCGGTTGATGGAGAAACTGCCGAAACCCCTGATTTCAATGCGATGGCCGCGCACCAGCGCGTCGCTCATGGCGTCAAGAATCGTCTTGACGGCATATTCGGCGTCGCGGTGCGTCAGCTGGCTGAATCGGGCCGCCAGTTCTTCGACGAGGTCGCTTCGGGTCATGGATCAAGTAGCTGCACAGCGATGCGACCCGCCCCTGGGGGGCGTATCGCACCGCCGCGCGGTTGCCTTACTTTTCGTTGTTGTCCAGCTTGGCGCGCAGCAGGGCGCCCAGGCTGGTCGTGCCGGCGTTTTCGCGGGAAGACTGCTGGCTCAGGTTGGCCATGGCTTCCTGCTGGTCGGCGTTGTCCTTGGCCTTGACCGACAGCTGGATGTTGCGGGTCTTGCGATCCACGTTCACCACGACTGCGGAGACTTCGTCGCCTTCTTTCAGCACGTTGCGAGCGTCTTCGACGCGGTCGCGGCTGATTTCGCTGGCGCGCAGGTAGCCGATGATGTCTTCGCCCAGGTCGATTTCAGCGCCCTTGGCGTCAACGGTCTTGACCTTGCCGGTCACGATCGCACCCTTGTCGTTGATCGACACGAAGGTGGTGAAAGGATCGGAGTCGAGCTGCTTGATGCCCAGGGAGATGCGCTCGCGGTCGACGTCGACGGCCAGCACGATGGCTTCCACTTCCTGGCCCTTTTTGTAGTTGCGAACAGCGGCTTCGCCGGGTTCGTTCCACGAGAGGTCGGACAGGTGCACCAGGCCGTCGATGCCGGCAGCCAGGCCCACGAAGACGCCGAAGTCGGTGATCGACTTGATCGGGCCCTTGACGCGGTCGCCGCGCTTGGTTTCCTGCGCGAATTCCTGCCATGGGTTGGCCTTGCACTGCTTCATGCCCAGGCTGATGCGGCGCTTGTCTTCGTCGATCTCGAGGACCATGACTTCGACTTCGTCGCCCAGGGCCACGAGCTTGCTCGGGGCCACGTTCTTGTTGGTCCAGTCCATTTCGGACACGTGGACCAGGCCTTCGATGCCGGGTTCGAGTTCCACAAACGCGCCGTAGTCGGCGATGTTGGTGATCTTGCCGAACAGGCGCGTGCCTTGCGGGTAGCGGCGGTTCACGCCCATCCATGGGTCGTCGCCCATCTGCTTCAGGCCCAGCGAAACACGGTTCTTTTCGGTGTCGAACTTCAGGATCTTGGCAACGATCTCTTGACCGGCCGTCACCACTTCGCTTGGGTGACGCACGCGGCGCCATGCCATGTCGGTGATGTGCAGCAGGCCGTCGATGCCGCCCAGGTCAACGAAGGCACCGTATTCGGTGATGTTCTTGACGACGCCCTTGACGGCAGTGCCTTCCTTGAGGGTTTCCATCAGCTTGGCGCGCTCTTCGCCCATGCTGGCTTCGACCACGGCGCGGCGGCTCAGCACCACGTTGTTGCGCTTGCGGTCCAGCTTGATGACCTTGAATTCCATGGTCTTGTTCTCGTAGGGAGACAAGTCCTTGATGGGGCGGGTGTCGATGAGCGAGCCGGGCAGGAAGGCGCGGATGCCGTTGACGAGGACGGTGAGGCCGCCCTTGACCTTGCCGCTGGTCTGGCCGGTGACGAATTCGCCGGATTCCAGGGCTTTTTCCAGGCTCATCCACGAAGCCAGGCGCTTGGCCTTGTCGCGGGACAGCAGGGTGTCGCCGTAGCCGTTTTCGACGGAGTCGATGGCCACGGAGACGAAATCGCCGACCTGGACTTCGAGCTCGCCCTGGTCGTTCTTGAATTCTTCGAGGGGGACATAAGCCTCGGATTTGAGTCCGGCATTCACAACGACGTGGTTGTGGTCGATACGAACGACTTCGGCGGTGATGACTTCACCGGTACGCATTTCAGAGCGTTGCAGCGATTCGTTAAATAGGTCGGCAAAAGATTCAGACATGATTTTCCTAGTCCACACAACAGGGTTCCAATAGCGGAATTGCTATTGTTTTTATAGCTGCTTGCGGCGGTGTTTTTGCGGCCAGACGTCTGGTAAGGCCGCGGGTTACGTTGATGAACCTGCTGACCCAAGCGCAGGTTGCGCGTCGGGGGTCAGAAGGGCCGGGTGCCTTGCCACCATTCCAGCACCTGTTCCACCGACTTTTCAATCGACAGATAGGAGTTGTCCAGGGGGCGGGCGTCATCAGCAGGCTTCAAAGGGGCTGCTTTTCGCGACGAATCGCGCGCATCACGTGCCTCTAAATCTTGCTGAATCTCGTCGATTGTAGCCGAATTTCCCTTTGAAATCAACTGCTTATGCCGGCGTTCGGCTCGGTGCAGGGCGCTGGCCGTGAGGAAAACCTTGAGCGGGGCGTCCGGGAAGATGACGGTCCCCATGTCCCGGCCGTCGGCGACCAGCCCAGGCAGCTTGCGAAAGCTGTGCTGAAGCTCCAGCAGGGCGGCGCGAACCTCGGGGTGGGCTGACACGCGTGAGGCGGCCATGCCGGCGGCCTCGGTGCGTATGGCCTCGGACACGTCCTGAGGCCCGAGAAAGATGTGGCCACCCTGAAAACGCACCGGCATGGTGCGCGCCACGCCCGCCACGCCGGGCCCGTCGTCCAGCGAAACGCCGGCCAGCGCCGCGGCATGGGCGCTCAGGCGGTAAAGCGCGCCCGAATCCAGGTAGTGGTAGCCCAGCCGGTGGGCCGCCAGGGCTGCCAGTGTGCCTTTGCCGGAGGCCGTCGGGCCGTCGATGCAGATGACCGGAACGCGGGGCGTGTCGGCCTGGGCCACTTCAAACAGGGCTTCGAAGTAGTCGGGAAAGGTTTTGGCGACGCATTTGGGATCCAGGATGCGCACCGGCAGCTGAGCCGGGTTGAAGGCCGCCAGCGAAAAACACATGGCCACGCGGTGGTCGTCGTAGGTATGGACCGCACCCGTCTTCCACTGGGCGGGCGGAGTGATCCTGAGGTAATCCGGGCCTTCCTCGACCACGGCACCGAATTTCTGCAGTTCGCAGGCCATGGCGGCGATGCGGTCGGTTTCCTTGACGCGCCAGCTCGCGATATTGCGCAGCGTGGTGGTGCCGTCGGCGTACAGGGCCATCACGGCCAGCGTCATGGCGGCGTCCGGAATATGGTTGCAGTCCAGGTCTATGGCCTTGAGCGGCCAGGTGCCGCGCGAAATGCGCAGCGAGTTCGGTGCGCTGTCGACCCGCGCGCCCATCATTTCGGCGGCCTCGATAAAGCGGATGTCACCCTGGATGGAGGCGGCGCCCACACCCTGGATTTCGATTCCGGTGTGTCCCGCAGGTGCCGCCGCGATGGCGCCCAGCGCGATGAAATAGCTGGCCGACGAGGCGTCGCCCTCGACGTGGATGGCGCCCGGCGACCGGTAGCGGCTGCCGGCCGGAATGGTGAAGCGTTCCCAGCCCTCGCGCCTGACGTCTATGCCGAAGCGCTGCAGCAGCTTGAGCGTGATTTCAATGTAGGGCCGGGAGATCAGCTCGCCGACCACTTCGATGCGGATATCCCGCTCGGCGACCAGCGGCAGGGCCATCAGCAGGGCGGTCAGGAACTGGCTGGAGACATCGCCGCGCACCCGTATGGGCTGCTCTAGCCTGAGTTGCCCGGGGCGCAGGCGCAGCGGCGGAAAACCTTCGTTGCCGAGGTAGTCGATGGTGCAGCCCAGTTGCCGGAGCGCGTCGACCAGGTCGCCTATGGGCCTTTCGTGCATGCGCGGCACGCCGGACAGCTCGAACTCCCCGCCCAGCAGGGCCAGCGCGGCCGTCAGTGGCCGCATGGCCGTGCCGGCGTTGCCCATGAAGAGCTTGGCCGGGGTCTGGACGGGCCGCCCGCCCAGCCCGCTGATGACGGCGGTGTTGCCGTCCTGCCGGACCGTGCAGCCGAGCTGCCTGAGCGCGGCCAGCATCACGGCGGTGTCGTCGGAGGCCAGCAGGTCGTGGACCGTGGTCTCGCCGTGGCTCAAGGCGGCCAGCAGCAGGACGCGGTTGGAAATGCTTTTGGAGCCGGGCAGGCGGACGGTGCCGCCCGCGCTGCGCAGGGGCGGAATGTCCAGGAACTCGGTGTCGAACATGGACTGGGGATTATTTGTGCGATTTCTGTGAGGAGATGCGCCAGTTGGCCCGGGTCTCGCTGGCCCGCTCGATCAGCACTTCAAGGACGTCGCCGCTGCTGCTGGAAATCAGCTCCTCGAGCGACTGCAGGGTCTCCTGGAAAATCTTGGACTGGGCCAGCAGTTCTTCGCGATTCGCGATCAGGATGTCGCGCCACATTTTCGGGTCGCTGGCGGCGATGCGCGTGAAGTCCCGAAAGCCCGGGCCGGCCAGCGACATGTATTCCTTGCCATGGTCCTGCCCGGTGATGCCGTTGATCAGGGCGAAGGCGATCAGGTGCGGCAGGTGGCTGACGGCGGCGTAGGCGGCGTCATGGGCCTGGGGGGACATCTTGAGGACATGGCAGCCCAGGGCCGTCCAGACGTCGTTGGCTTTTTGCAGCTGTACCGTGAAGGTGCGCTCTATGGGCGTCAGGATGACCTGCTTGCCGGCGTAGAGGTCCACGTCCGCATGCTCGACCCCGGAGACTTCCTTGCCGGTGATCGGATGGCAGGGCACGAAAGAGCCCACGTTGTCGCGCAGCACGCGCCGGGCGGCGTCCACCACGTCGCGTTTGGTCGAGCCGACGTCCATGATCAGCGTGTTCGGGCCGACCAGGTGGCGTATGGCCTTGAAGGTGGCCTCCGTCGCGGAAACCGGCACGGCCAGCAAAACGATGTCGGCGCCCGAGACCGCCAGCAGCGCCGAGGGCGCTTCCACGTCGATCACGCCCATCTGGCGCGCCCGCTCCGTGGTGGAAGGGGATTTGCTGTAGCCGACGACGCGCTTGACCAGGCCGGCACGTTTGAGCGCCAGCGCGAATGAGCCACCCATCAGGCCGCATCCAATGAGACCTAATTGTTCAAACATGTTGTGGCACCAGGGAGGTTGTGAGTCGTTGCATTAATCGCCGATGGGATAGGTTCCGAGGACCTTGTAAAAGGCGCACAGCCGCTGTAAATCGGCCAGCGCGGCCTTGACATGGTCTTCGGAGGGGTGACCCTGCAGGTCAATATAAAAATAGTATTCCCACTGGCCGGAGCGTGCCGGGCGCGATTCGAAGCGGGTCATGGAGACGCCGTGGGCTTTGAGCGGCATCAGGATGTCGTGGACGGCGCCCGGGCGGTTGGGCACGGACACCACCAGGCTGACGCAATCCTTGCCGGAGGCGGGCGGGGAGGGCAGTGTCTGCGGCAGGCAGACCACGGCAAAACGCGTGCGGTTGAAGGCGTCGTCCTGGATGGCGTGGGCCGCCGTGTAGAGGCCGAACTGGGTGGCCGCCCGGTCGCTGGCGATGCCGGCCCAGGCCGGGTTGGTGGTGGCCAGGCGCGCGCCCTCTGCGTTGCTGGAGGCGGTGCGGCGGTCGGCGTGGGGCAGGTGCGTGGTCAGCCAGCCCTGGCACTGGGCCAGCGCCTGGGGATGGGCGTAGACCGCTTCTATGCCTTCGAGCGACTCCGAGAGCCGCAGCAGGTTGTGGCGCACCATCAGGCTGATCTCGCCGACGATGTGCAGGGGGGAATTGAGGAACAGGTCGAGCGAGCGCGAGACCACGCCTTCGGTGGAGTTTTCCACCGGCACGACGCCGTAGCTGGCGCTGCCGGCCGCCGTCGCGCGAAAGACCTCGTCGATGCTGACGCAGGGAACGTGTTCGATGCTGGCGCCGAAAAACTGCAGCGCCGCCTGCTCGCTGAAGGTGCCGGCGGGGCCCAGGTAGGCCACGCGCACCGGGGATTCCAGGGCCAGGCAGGCCGACATGATTTCGCGCCAGACGGCCGCCACATGCTCGTTCTTGAGCGGTCCCTGGTTGGCCTGCTGGATCTGTTCTATCACCTGGGCAACCCGGTCGGGACGGAAAAACGGCGTGCCTTCGCGCTTTTTGAGCTCCCCGACCTGCTCGGCCACCTGGGCGCGGCGGTTCAGCAGGGAAAGCAGTTCCCTGTCCAGGGCGTCGATCTGGACGCGTAAATCAGCAAGGTTGGCAGTCATATCAGGGGCCGTCCGCCCTCGCCATCTGCACTGGATGCCCCTGGGGGACAGTGAATGTGGCGGGCATGGGGTATTTCGTCCTAGGCGTGTTTTTGTTCGAATTCTCGCATGTACGCCACCAGCGCCTGTACACCGGCCAGCGGCATGGCGTTGTAAATGCTGGCGCGCATGCCACCTACCGACTTGTGGCCCTTGAGCTGAAGCAGGCCGGCCGCCTTGGCGCCGGCCAGGAACGCCTCGTTGCGCGACTCGTCGCGCAGGAAAAAAGGCACGTTCATGCGCGAGCGGCAGTCCTTGCCGACCTTGTTCAGGTAGAACTGCGAGCTGTCGATCGCATCGTAAAGCAGCTGCGCCTTGGCCAGGTTGCGCTTTTCCATGGCCGCGACACCGGCGGCCGAGCCTTCCCGCTGGCGCTTGAGCCACTGAAAGGTCAGGCCCGCGATGTAAATGGCGTAGGTGGGCGGCGTGTTGTACATGGACTGGTTGTCCGCCACCGTCTTGTAGTCGAAGGCGCTGGGGCAGGCCGCCATGGCGTGGCCGAGCAGGTCTTCGCGGATGACCACCAGCGTCACGCCGGCGGGGCCGAGGTTTTTCTGCGCCCCGCCGAAGGCCAGGCCGACGCGCGACCAGTCGACGGACCGGGAGGCCACATGGGACGAAAAATCGATCACCAGGGGTGCGTCGCTTCCCAGGGCCTTGAGGTCCGGCAGGCTCTGGAATTCCACGCCGTTGATGGTTTCATTGGTGCACAGGTGCACATAGGCCGCGTCCGGGCGCAGCTTCCAGCCCGAAGGCGCGGGCAGTTGCGTGTGTCCGTTGTCGGCGTTGCTGGCGGCGACCTGCGCGTCGCAGTACTTGCGCGCTTCCTTTTGCGACTTGTCGCTCCAGCTGCCGGTCACCACAAAATCGGCGGAGCGCCCGCGCGACAGGTTCAGCGGAACGATGGCGTTTTCGGCCAGGCCGCCACCCTGCATGAACAGGATCTTGAAGTGGGCCGGGACGGCCATGAGTTCGCGGAAATCGGCCTCGGCGGCTTCATAGATGGAGATGAACTCCTTGCCGCGGTGGCTCATCTCCATCACGCTCATGCCGCTGCCGTGCCAGTCCAGCATTTCGCCCGCCGCCTGCTGCAAAACCTCCTCGGGCAGGTTCGCGGGGCCGGCGGAAAAATTGAACGGACGGGTCATTTCTTCGCGGGCGGCTTGGCTGCTCCCGGGGCAGGGCTGGTGCCGACGATCTTCACCGCCGTCTCGTCGAACTGCTTGATGCGCGCCACCACGTCGGTGCGCGAGGCCTCGACGAGTTTTTGCACAAAGACGTTACCGAGTTCAGGCGCGGCGGCCTGGTATTTTTTGATGGCGGGGGATTCGAAGAAGGCGGCGAGCTGCTGGAGTTCCTCCAGCGTGAAACGCTCGGCGTAGGCAGGGACCAGCGATTCGGCGCTGACCTTGCCGATCTGCTTGCTGATCAGCTGGCTGGCGTCATCGGCGTACTTCTTGAGTTCGGCGTTGAGGTCTTCCGAGGCCTTTTGCCGCTTGGCCTTGGGAACGTTGGCTTCCAGCTGGGGGCCCCATTTGTTGATCAGGTCCTGGGCCGTGCTGCCGGCCAGCTGGCCCACCAGGCGGTCCAGCTCGGGACCTTGCTGCAGGGCGACCACTTTTTTGGCCAGCTCGATTTTGGGGTCGGTCTGGGCGTGGACGGCCGCGCTGCAGGCCAGGCCGGCGATCGCGAGGGCGGTGATCAGTTTTTTCATCAATTGCTTTCGGTGTTGGAGGCGTCTGTGCCGGTGTCGTTTTCGGTATCGAGGTCGTCCAGCGTGGCATCGTTTTCGACAATGCGCTGCAGGCCGCTCAATTGTGAGCCCTCGTCGAGGCCGATCAGCGTAACACCCTGTGTAGCCCTGCCCATCTCGCGGATTTCGCTGACGCGCGTGCGCACCAGCACGCCCTTGTCGGTGATGAGCATGATCTCGTCGTCGACGTGGACCAGCGTGGCGGCCACGACCTTGCCGTTGCGTTCGCTCTGCTGGATGGCGATCATGCCCTTGGTGCCGCGGCCGTGGCGCGTGTATTCGGTAATGGAGGTGCGTTTGCCGAAGCCGTTCTGGGTGGCCGTCAGCACGCTTTGCTGCTCGTCCTCGGCCACCAGCATGGCGATCACGCCCTGGCCGTCTTCCAGCGTCATGCCGCGTACGCCGCGGGCGTTGCGGCCCATGGGGCGCACGTCGTTTTCGTCAAAGCGCACGGCCTTGCCGCCGTCGCTGAACAGCATCACGTCGTGTTTGCCGTCGGTCAGGGACGCGCCTATCAGGTAGTCGCCCGGGTCCAGGTCCACGGCGATGATGCCGGCCTTGCGCGGGTTGCTGAATTCGTCGAGGGCCGTCTTCTTCACGGTGCCCATGGAGGTGGCCATGAAGACGTACTGGTCGGCCGGGAAGCTGCGCTTGTCGCCCGTCAGCGGCAGGACCACGGTGATTTTTTCGCCTTCCTGCAGCGGGAACATGTTGACGATGGGCCGGCCGCGCGAGCCGCGCGACCCGGCGGGAACCTCCCAGACCTTGAGCCAGTAGAGCCGGCCCCGGTTGGAGAAGCACAGGATGTAGTCGTGCGTGTTGGCGATGAAGAGCTGGTCGACCCAGTCGTCATCTTTGGTGGCGGTGGCCTGCTTGCCGCGGCCTCCGCGTTTTTGCGCCCGGTATTCTGACAGCGGCTGGCTCTTGATGTAGCCGGTGTGCGAGAGCGTCACCACCATATCGGTCGGCGTGATCAGGTCTTCGGTGCTGAGGTCGAAGGAGCTGTGCTCGATATGGCTGCGCCGCGCGCCCAGCTTGGTCTGGCCGAACTCCAGCTTGATGGCGGAGAGTTCCTCGCCGATGATGATGGAGACGCGCTCGGGCTTGGCCAGGATGTCGAGCAGGTCGTCGATCTCGGCCATGACTTCCTTGTATTCGGCCACGATCTTGTCCTGCTCCAGGCCGGTCAGGCGCTGCAGGCGCATCTGCAGGATTTCCTGGGCCTGGGTTTCCGACAGGCGGTAGAGGCCGTCGTTGCCCATGCCGAACATTTTTTCAAGGCCGTCGGGGCGGTAGTCGTCGGCGTTGACGATGCCGCCGTCGGCGCGCGTGCGGGTGAGCATTTCGCGCACCAGGCTGCTGTCCCAGGGGCGCAGCATCAGCTCGGCCTTGGCCACCGGCGGCGTGGGCGCGTTGCGGATGATGGCGATGAAGTCATCGATGTTGGCCAGGGCCACGGCCAGGCCCTCCAGCACGTGGCCGCGTTCGCGCGCCTTGCGCAGCGTGTACACGGTGCGGCGCGTCACCACTTCGCGGCGGTGCGAGAGGAAAACCTGGATCAGGTCCTTCAGGTTGCACAGCTTGGGCTGGCCGTTGACCAGCGCCACCATGTTGATGCCGAAGGTGTCCTGCAGCTGGGTCTGCTTGTACAGGTTGTTCAGCACCACCTCGGGCACTTCGCCGCGCTTGAGCTCGATGACCAGGCGCATGCCGGACTTGTCGCTTTCGTCCTGGATGTGGCTGATGCCCTCGATCTTTTTCTCATGCACCAGCTCGGCCATGCGCTCCTGCAGCGTCTTTTTGTTGACCTGGTAGGGCAGCTCGTCGACGATGATGGACTGGCGCTGGCCCTTGTCGATGTCCTCGAAGTGGCATTTGGCGCGCATCACCACCTTGCCGCGGCCGGTGCGGTAGCCGTCCTTGACGCCGTTGATGCCGTAAATAATGCCGCCCGTGGGGAAGTCGGGCGCCGGCACGATTTCCATCAATTCGTCGATGGAAGCCTCCGGGTTTTTCAGCATGTGCAGGCAGGCGTCGACCACTTCGTTGAGGTTGTGGGGGGGGATATTGGTCGCCATGCCCACCGCGATGCCGCCCGATCCGTTGACCAGCAGGTTGGGCAGCCGGGTCGGAACGACCAGGGGCTCCTGTTCGCTGCCGTCGTAGTTGGGGCCGAAATCGACGGTTTCCTTGTCCAGGTCGGCCAGCAATTCATGGGCGATTTTCGACAGGCGGATTTCCGTATACCGCATAGCGGCCGCGTTGTCACCATCCACGGAGCCGAAATTTCCCTGGCCGTCGACCAGCAGGTGGCGCAGGGAGAAGTCCTGGGCCATGCGAACAATGGTGTCGTAGACCGACTGGTCTCCGTGGGGGTGGTATTTACCGATCACGTCGCCGACGATACGGGCCGACTTCTTGTAGGGGCGGTTCCAGTCGTTGTTCAGCTCGTGCATGGCGTACAGAACGCGCCTGTGCACGGGTTTGAGGCCGTCCCTGGCATCGGGGAGGGCCCGGCCGACGATCACGCTCATGGCGTAATCGAGATAGCTGCGCCGCATTTCCTCTTCAAGACTGATGGGCAGGGTTTCTTTAGCGAACTGGGTCATGAGCGGCCTGGTTGGGATTTCGAGATTCTTGAGGAAAGCCAGCGATTTTAAGGCTTGAGTTTATAGCGGCCACTTGTGGCGGGGCAGCAACAAATGCTCAAGAATCTTAAGTCTGTGTCAGACGAAGCCGATAGCGTGCTTGAAGGTTGGGGCAGGTGTGGCACAATCGATGTAACGCTTTGAGTGATGGTCACTCACGGCGTGTAAATTACTAATCGCAGCAAGTCTGCGGCTTTTCTCTAGAGGAGAACCATGAAGAAACTCAACAAAGTGGCAATGTTGTTTGCTTCCGCAGCGCTTGTTACCGCCGCTGGTGCACAAACGATCGACAACTGGAAAAACGGCAACAACGAACTGGTCTGGAAAAACGGCACCAACGAACTGTGCTGGCGTGATGCCAACTGGACGCCTGCTACCGCAGCGCCTGGTTGCGATGGCGCAATTGCCCCTGCGATGGCTCCTGTTGCTCCTCCGGTTGCTGGCCAACCTGTGCAGCCTACTCCTACCCCAACGACTCCTCCTCCTGCCGCAACGAAAGTTACCTACGCTGCTGACGCTTTCTTTGACTTCAACAAGTCTGTGATCAAGCCAGAAGGCAAAGCCAAGCTGGATGACCTGGTCGGCAAGATCAAGGACATCAACCTGGAAGTCATCATCGCCGTGGGTCACACCGACTCCGTCGGTAGCGATGCTTACAACCAGAAGCTGTCGGTCCGCCGTTCGGAAGCCGTCAAGGCATATCTCGTGTCCAAGGGCATCGAGAAAAACCGCGTCTACACTGAAGGCAAGGGCGAGAAACAGCCAGTTGCTGACAACAAGACCGCCGAAGGCCGCGCCAAGAACCGCCGCGTCGAAATCGAAGTGGTTGGTACCCGCGCCAACAAGTAATCCTCAGGGATCGCTTCAAAAACCGCGCCTAGGCGCGGTTTTTTTATGCCTCAACGATAATGCCTCATGTCTACAAGCGATAACTTCGATCCCGCCGAGCTGGCCAAATTCTCCGACCTGGCCCACCGGTGGTGGGACACTGAAAGCGAGTTCCGCCCCCTGCACCAGATCAACCCCTTGCGCCTGGGCTGGATTGAGGGCCAGGTTCCGCTCAAAGGTTTGCGCGTGCTGGACGTGGGCTGCGGCGGCGGCATTCTGGCCGACTCCATGGCCCGTAAAGGCGCCGAGGTCCTGGGCATAGACCTGGCCACCAAGGCGCTCAAAGTCGCCCAGCTCCATGCGCTGGAAGCCCAGACGGAAGGGGTGCAATACCGCGAAATCAGCGCCGAAGCGCTGGCGGCCGAGCAACCGGGCAGCTTTGATGTCGTCACCTGCATGGAAATGCTGGAGCACGTGCCCGACCCCTCGTCCATCGTCAAAGCCTGCGCGGCGCTGGTCAAACCCGGCGGGCATGTATTTTTTTCCACCATCAACCGCAACGCCAAAGCCTTTTTGTTCGCCATCGTGGGCGCGGAGTATGTGCTGAACATGCTGCCCCGTGGCACCCACGAGTACGCCAAGCTGGTCAAGCCCAGCGAGCTGGCCGGCTACTGCCGGGCCTCGGGACTCTCCCTGCAGGAGACCCGCGGCATGGAGTACAACCCGCTGACGCGCCATTACTGGCTCAGCGCCGACACCAGCGTCAATTACCTGTTCGCCACCCAAAAGAGCTGAAACCCCCGCGCTTCGCCTCAATTCACACCCGATATGTTCAAAGACATTGCTGCCGTGCTGTTCGACCTGGACGGCACCCTGATAGACAGCGCGCCCGACCTGGGCGCCGCGGCTGACAAAATGCGCACTGACCGGGGGCTGGCATCGCTTCCGCTGGCGCTGTACCGCCCCATGGCGGGCGCGGGTGCGCGCGGCATGATTGCAGTGGCCTTTGGTCTTACACCGGACGATGCCCGCTTTCCCGAGCTCAAGGAAGAGTTTTTCCGCAACTACGAGTCGCGCATGACGGAGCGCACCACGGTGTTTGACGGCGTGGCCGAATTGATCGCCCGGATCGGCCAGGCCGGCTTCAAATGGGGTGTGGTGACCAACAAGTCCGCCCGTTTTACCGTCCCGCTGACCAAGGCCATGCCGCTGTTCGACACCGCCCAGGCCATTGTGAGCGGCGACACCACACCACATTCCAAACCGCACCCGGCGCCCTTGCTCGAGGCGGCGCGCCAGCTCGACGTGGCGCCCGGCCGCTGTATTTATGTGGGTGACGATGAGCGCGACATCGTCGCGGGCCGCGCCGCAGGCATGCCCACGGTGGCCGCCGCCTACGGCTACCTTGGCAAAACCGCCGACACCGAAGGCTGGAAAGCCGATGCGACCATCGCCGCACCCGGCGCCCTCTTGAATTTGCTGCGGATGGCGTAAACTAGGCCTCCTGGGGCTGCATTGGTTTCGACGTGGGTTCGGACGCGGTGTGGTGCATGTCGAGCTGAGTGTGCTCGTAAAACAGATTCAAACAAACTAACTGCAAACGACGAACGTTTCGCACTCGCTGCTTAATTGCCAGTGAGCTTTACAACAGCAGGCCGATGGGCTGGGCAAGGGGTGTTTAGCGCAAGTTAAACGCTCCCGGCTGTAAAGATAATTTCATCGGCTGGCTCCGGGCTGGGTACCTTAACCCGGGGCGAGAAAATAGGGTGCTGGCGTCCTGTGTAGCGTGCGACTGCGCGACACAGGTGGCGAGACCCAAATCAGACCGCTAAACATGTAGATCTGCCCGAACAAGGCTTGCGGACGGGGGTTCAAATCCCCCCAGCTCCACCACCATAACGACCAAGGCCGTTTACTGAAATTCAGTAAGCGGCCTTTTTTTTGCGGGTGTGTCTCGATAACCGTGCAGTGCACCGGCCAACGCAAATCCTCCCCAGTTCGGAAAACCCGAATTGCCGAATTTAGTTGATGACAATGCTGCGCTTTACAGCGCTATTTGTAACTTCGGATTGAGCACCCGCATATCGCTTCCTCCTGCAATTGGAGGAGAGGATTTGATCCGCTTTGCGATATTTTTTCTGGCGCCGGTGCGGACAGGATATTTCAATTAACATTTCGTCGCACTTGCGGTGAAGAGGCTACAAATTGGCGCGCCGAATGCAGAGGGACTCGAGCGAACGATAACGAATGGAAGTGCGAGAGCACGCAACAAAATGCACGCTGACCTGGCTTTGAAAATGATGTCCGACCTTTTCTGGATGGGCTTCCTGGTGTGCCTGCCGGTTCTCGGATTCACGATGCTCACCGGCCTGCTGATCAGCATTGTCCAGGTGGTGACCCAGGTGCAGGAGATGTCGCTGACGTTTGTGCCCAAGCTGATGACCGCCGGCATCGCGCTTGTTGTGTTCGGACCCTGGATGCTGCGCAAGCTCAGCGCTTACTTTACCCAGCTGTGGGCAGGCATTCCTGCCATGTTCTAACCCGGATCGCCAAGCGTGATTGCTGAACTTGGAGCCGGTTGGTCCTGGGCTTCCCAGAAATGGGCCTTGCCGCCCCTGGAGGCGGTGATCCTGCTTTCGATACGGGTTGCCGGTGTCTTTATCCTGACTCCGGTTTTCTACGCGATGCCGATCCCGACGACGGTGCGGGTGCTGATGCTGCTGTCGCTGTCGTTCATCGTGGCGCTGGGCTTTGCGCCGGCGGCAGGCGGCCAGGCCGTTGATCACGCTTCGATGTTCACTTCCGCCCTGGCGGAGCTTGCCTTGGGCGCGACGCTCGGTCTCGGGGTGCTGCTGGCGTTCGCGGCCTTTGACGTCGCCGGGCGGCTTCTTGATATCCAGATCGGGTTCGGCATCGCGCAGGTGTTTGACCCCGTCACCCGGCGGCAGGTGCCTGTGCTGACCTCCGCCTTCAACACCTTTGCCGTCCTGCTGTTTTTCCTGCTGGCCGGCCACCATGCCCTGCTGCGGGGCATCGCATTCAGCGTCGAGCGCTTTCCGGTGGCGTCCCAATGGTCGGCGGCCTACGGCCTGCCCGCCATGTTCACGCAAGTGAGCGCTTTGTTCACGCTGGGATTCGCCTTGGTGGCGCCCGTCGTCTTTTGCCTTTTTATGGTTGAGATGGCGCTCGGCGTGGTTGCGCGAAACCTGCCCCAGATGAATATGTTCGCCATCGGCATCCCCGTAAAGATCATTGTCGGGCTGGTCACGCTGTCCCTGTGGTTTGCCGGCATAGGCGGTGTCATGACGCGGGTCTACCGGGGGATTTACACCACCTGGGACTCCGTGCTGTCCAGGGAGGCCTCACTGACCACGCTTGCGCCCGGAGCCGTCCATGGCCGATGAGCAAGACCTTGACCGCAATGAGGCGGCGACCCCCCACAAACTCCTCAAAGCGCAGGAAAAAGGGCAGGTCGCCAAAAGCGCGGAAGTCATTTCGGCGCTGGTGTGGACGGTGGCCGCCGCCTACCTGACCTGGAAGGGCTGGGACAGCGTCAGGGCGCAGTTCATCTTCGACCAGAGCCTGTTGTTCCGCATGGCCGGGCTGGATCCCGATGGCGGGGCGCTTTGGCCGCTGGCATCCCGGATGGCCGTGGGGGCGATGAGCCAGCTGCTGCCTTTTTTCGCCACCATCATGCTGGCTGCGGTGCTTGCCAACCTGGTGCAGACCGGCCCGATGTTCACGACGGAGCCTATCAAGGCGGATTTCGACAGGCTCAATCCGGTCAACGGCTTCAAGAAAGTGTTTTCGATGCGAACCCTGTTCGACGCGGCCAGGGCTTGCGTCAAGCTGGTTCTTCTTGCCGGTGTCTCCTACTTCGCGCTGAAAAGCCTGGCCCCGCATTTTTTCGGAGTGGCCAGCCTTTCGCCCCTGGCATACCTGCGCACCTTGCTGCAGGACACGGCATCGCTGAGCATGAAGATGGCCTTGATCCTGGCGATGATCGCCGCGGTGGACTGGATGTACACGCGGCGCGAATTCTCCAAAAAAATGAAGATGAGCCGCAGGGAACTCAAGGATGAGTCGAAAAGCCGGGAAGGCGATCCCCGCATCCGTGCGCGGCTCAGGGAGTTGCGCCGGGAAGCCCTGAAGCGGACATTGACGGTGCGCAACACCAAAGATGCCGATGTGCTGTTGACCAACCCGACGCATGTGGCGGTAGCCCTGCGTTACCGGCATGGGGAAATGTCGTCTCCGCAAATGGTGGCCAAAGGCGCGGGCAAGGTCGCGGGGGCGATGAGAAAAATAGCGAGCGAAAACAACATCCCCATCGTGCAAAACCCCGCGCTGGCCCGCAGGCTTTTTCGCGAGCTCGCCGTGGAGCAGCATGTGCCCCAGGCCATGTATGCCGAGGTCGCCCGGATCATTGTCTGGGTCTTCGCCATGCGCGAACGCCGGCAAGGGATGGCCGCGGCGTGAAGGCCCTGCAGGATTTCCTGGCCAAGCACAGCGACATCGCCATGGTGCTGCTGGTGCTGGGCGTCCTGGTGGTGCTGTTTGCGCCTATCCCCAGCCCCTTGCTGGATTTCCTGATCCTGTTGAATTTCAGCTTTGCGTTCTTGATCCTGATGCTGACCTTCTATATGGCGCGGCCTGTCGAATTTTCGACCTTCCCCTCCTTGCTGCTGATCGCCACCTTGTTCCGGCTTTCGCTGAATGTCGCCGCCACCCGCCTGATCCTCTCGGACGGCGACGCCGGCCGGGTGATCGCTGCCGTGGGTTCCTATGTCGTCGGAGGGAACTACGTCATCGGCCTGATCATTTTCCTGATCCTGATCGTGGTCCAGTACGTCGTGATCACCAGCGGCGCCCAGCGCGTCTCCGAAGTGGCCGCCCGGTTCACGCTGGACAGCATGCCCGGCGCGCAGATGAGCGTGGACGCGGACCTGAACATGGGCTTCATCGACCAGGCCGAAGCACAGCGCCGCCGCAAGAATATCGAGAAAGAGGCGGCCTTTTACGGCGCGATGGACGGCGCGAGCAAGTTCGTCAAGGGCGATGCGATCGCGGGCATCCTGATACTGCTCATCAACATCGTGGGCGGCTTGCTGATCGGCATCATGCAGCGCGGCCTGCCATGGGGTGATGCGCTCAAGACCTACACCCTGCTGACCATAGGCGACGGAATCGTGACCCAGGTACCGGCCTTGGTCATCGCATTGGGGACCGGCATCATCGTCACCCGGTCGGCCTCGGATGCCCACCTGAGCAAAGAGGCCTTGCGGCAGATCACCTCCTTCCCCAAAACGCTGCTGCTGGTGGCCGCGGCCCTGGCCGGCCTGCTGATGCTGCCCGGCATTCCGGCGATTCCCACACTCGTGCTGCTCGGCCTTGCGGGGCTGGCCGCCTGGATGGCGTATCGCGGCTCACGTGCCGGTACCGCCGCCGCGCCGCAGGAAGCGGGCCCCGACGGCAAGCCGGACCAGGCCGGCGACGCGGGCGGCAAGGACGACCCCTATGCGCACCTCGCGGTGGAGCCCATAGAAGTCCAGGTGGGCTCCCGCTGGGTGCCGCTGGTGAACGAAAAGGGCGGCTCTTTCCTCGAGAGAATCGCCGCCTTCCGCCAGCAGCATGCGCAGGAGCTCGGGCTGGTCCTGCCGCGCATACGCTTCAAGGACGCGCCCCGCCTCGGGCCGGACCGCTATGAGATCTACCTTGACGGCGCCCTGAGCGCCAGGGGCGAGGTTCGCGCCGACCGGCTGCTTGCCATCCACCCCCAGGGTGACGTGACGGCCATTCCAGGGGAGGTCACCAAGGATCCCACCTATGGCCTGCCCGCCATCTGGATAGAGGAGTCCCAGCGGGATGCCGCGACCCGCGCGCGCTTCACGCTGGTCGATGCCTCCAGTGTGTTCATGACGCACCTGACGGAGGTCTTGCGGCGCGAATCCGCCACCTTGCTGACCCGTGCCGAGACCGACCGCCTGCTGGCCCGGGTGCGGCAGAACCAGCCCGGCCTGGTGGAAGAGCTTGTGCCGACGGTTCTTTCGATCAGCGACGTGCAAAAGGTGCTGCAGAACCTGCTCAGGGAAAAGGTTTCGATACGGCACATGGAGGCGATCCTGGAGACCCTGGCGGACGCCGGGCGGCAATCCAAGGAAACCGGCTACCTGACCGAGGTGGTGCGCCACCGGCTGGGCTCCGCGATATGCCAGGGTTTGCTGGGAGAGGCCAACGCGCTGCATGTGCTCACACTGGATCCGGCCATTGAAAGCCGGTTCATCCAGAGCGTGCAGAACTCTCGCGCCGAGGGTTCCGGCCAGGCCGCCGGCCAATTTGTCCTGGAGCCGCAAATGGCCGAGAAATTTATCGGCAAGCTGGTGCAGCAGGCGGAAAAGATGATGAAGAGCAACCTGCTGCCGGTGCTGCTGTGTTCTCCCGAACTGCGCAGGCACGTGCGCGCCTTGTCCGAGCGTGTGATGCCGCACCTGCGTGTGCTGTCCATGGCCGAGATCCCGCACAACATCGAACTCAAGTCCTACGGTGTGGTGAGTTTTTAAGCAATCCAGGCACTCCCGCCCCTTTATCCAAAGCAAACCATGAGCAATATCCTCGCCGTCGCCCTGCAAAGCATGCACCAGGACAGCGTCCGCCTTGAAAAGGTCGGCACCAACCTGGCCAACGCCTTGACCACGGGCTACAAGCGGGAGGTGGTCTCGGTCCGGCCCACCCCCTATTCGCAGCTGGGCGCCTCCTTCAGCGCCCAGTTCGACGCCCTGTCCGCCCCGGCGGACGCGACGGGCGGCATGCTGCAAACGCAGACGGACGTCCGCCCCGGCACGCTCAAGTCCACGGGGCAGAGCCTGGACCTGGCGCTGGACGGGGACGGGTTTTTCGAGATCGCCACCGATTCCGGCCCGGCCTATACCCGGCAAGGGTCATTCCACCTGGACGGCCAGGGCCGGCTGGTGAATGCCCAGGGCTATCCCGTGATGGGCAAAGGCGGCGCCATCTTTTTAACGACGCGCAACCCGTCGATCGATTCCCGGGGCTACGTCTTTGACGGGCCCAAGTCCGGCCCGGCCGGCTTTGCCGGCAGTCGTCCCGTCGCGCAGGAGCCGGTCGGCCAGCTCAAGGTCATGCAGTTTGAAACGCCAAAGGCGCTGCAGCACCTCGGGGACGGGCTGCTCGCTTCGCAAAGCCCGGCCGGCATGATGAATGACGTGGACATCCAGGTGCGCCAGGGCTTCCTCGAAAACTCCAATGTGTCCTCCATGCAGGAAATGGTGCAGCTGATGCAGACCATGCGGCATTTCGAGTCCATGCAGAAAGTCGCCACGGGTTACGACGAAATGATGGGGACCGCCATCCGAAAGCTCGGCGATCTTGCCTGAGCCCGTTTTAGTACACGCCAACCAGGGGAATTTTGATGTTCGATGCGCTTTATATCGGTGCGACCGGAATGCAGGCCCAGCAGATGAATGTGGACACGATTGCCAACAACCTGGCGAACGTCAACACCACGGGGTTCAAAAAGGGACGGCTGACGTTTTCCGACCTTGTCACGCGCTCGGCCGCGCCGCTGGCTTCGGCCAATGCCGGCGTGCCGGCCGGCTTGATCGATGCGGTGAGCCGGGCGGGGGCGGGCGTCGGCATAGGCGGCATGGCCAAGCTTTTCGACATGGGCGACCTCAAGAAGACGGAGTCCGCCTTCGACGTCGCGATTGAAGGCGACGGGTTCATGGAGGTGACCCTGCCCGACGGATCGCAGGCTTATGCGCGCGGCGGCACCTTGCGGGTCAACAAGGACGGGTTGCTGGCGACCCAGGCGGGTTATGCGCTCAAACCCGGCCTGAGCGTTCCCGACAACGCGCAGGCCTTGCTGATCGATCCGGACGGCACCGTGCGCGTGCGCCTGGCCAACCAGGCCACTCCCGTGAACATCGGGCAAATCGACCTGGTGAGGTTTTCAAATCCGCAGGCCTTGCTGGCGCAAGGGGACAACCTCTACCGGCCCGCCGAGGCCGCCGGCGACCCGGTTGTCGGCAAGCCGGGCGAAGAGGGGCTGGGCCGGCTGGCCCAGGGATTCCTGGAGGGCTCCAACGTCAAGCTGGTCGACGAAATGGTGAACCTCATGATCGCGCAGCGCGCTTACGAGGCCAGCGTCAAGGTTGTGCAGGCCTCCGACGAGATGCTCGGCATGGTCAATGCGCTGCGCCGGTAGACGCATGGGCATGCCTGCGCTTCGTTTTCCGGCGTTACCTGGCGCCGCCGCGGTGGCGGGCTTGTGCCTGTCGGTGCTGCTTGTTCCCCGGCCCGCCCAGGCGCAGGCCGCCGCGAGCCTGGCGCGCATCAGCCTTCCGGCCAGCGTCCAGGTCGGCCAGAGCGACGTGCGGCTGGGCGACGTTGCAAGCCTTGGCAGCCGGGATCCGGTGCTCTTGCGGCGCCTGATGGATCTGCCCCTGGGCCGCGCGCCGCGCGCCGGCCAGTCCTTTGTGCTGGAGCGGGACGTGCTCGCGCGATGGGTCCGCAGCCACGCGGGCCTGCAGGGGGAGCAGATTACCTGGCAAGGCGCCGCATTTACCGACATCAGCCTGCGCAGCCGCGACATACCGGGCGACGATATCGTGGCCTGCGCGGACAAGGCCCTCAGGCAGCAGCTGGGCAGCCAGCTGCCGGCCGGCAGCCGCATCGAGCTGCAGCCGGTGGCAGTGCCGCATGATCTCGCGGTCGCCGATGAATCGGTCGAGTTGAGTCCCCGCCCCATGGGCGCCGCAACGCTCGCGCCCAGAATGACGGCCTGGGTCGACATAGGCGCGGCCGGCAAGGTCCAGCGATCGGTGGCGGTCGTTTTTGAGGTCGCGGTCTACGGGCCGGTGGTCGTGGCCGCCAGGGACATTCCGGCGGGCGCGTCCCTTCTGGCCGGTGACGTGGAGGTGCGCGAACAAAACCTGGCAAGGGCCGCGGCCGCGCAGAGAAGTCCGGCGCGCGGCTTTTCGGATGGCCAGCGTTTGCGCCGCCCTATCCGTGCCGGCGAGGCCTTGACGGCGGCTCATACCGAAACCATTCCCGACGTTGTCCGCGGGAGTTGGGCCGTGCTCGAAGCGCGCCAGGCCGGCTTGAACGTGCAAAGCCGCGCCGAAGTGCTGCAGGACGGCCGTGCCGGCCAGATGGTTCAAGTCAAGCCCGCCAACGCCGCGGCCAGTTTGCTGGTTCGGGTCGCCGGCCCGGGCCGCGTGGAGATGTACCCATGATTTTTCGCATTTTCAAAACGGGCAATGGCCTGCCCATGAGTTCTGCTGCCGTGCGCCTCGCCGCGCTGGGGCTGCTGCTGTGCGCCTGGGCCGGCCTGTCGCAGGCCCAGGGCGTCAGCCTTTACGACGAAAAAACCTACCGTCCCTATACGGCCGATAACAAGGCCTTTCGCGTGGGAGATCTCCTGACGGTCCAGGTCTTTGAAAATTCCAGCGCCAGCAGCAGCGCGGACACGGATACCCGCCGGAAAAACAGCCTGTCGGCGGACTTGAGCCACCGCGGCGACACCAAAGCCCAGACCAGCGCCAGTGTGGCCGGCGACTTTGACGGCGGGGGCCGCACCCAGCGCGCCAACCGGCTGCTGGTCACGCTGTCGGTGACGGTGCGCGAGGTGTTGCCCAACGGCGACCTCGCGGTGATGGGCGAGCAGACGCTGACGGTCAACCAGGAGCCGCAACGCGTGACGCTGGAGGGACGGGTCAGGCCCGTGGATGTGTCCGACGGCAACACGGTTCTTTCCACCAGGCTGGCCGACGCCAAGATTACCTATGTGGGTGAAGGCGACATCGCCGAACGCAACCAGCGGCCCTGGTGGCGCAAACTGCTCGACTGGACGGGATTCTGAAAATGGCGCTCACTTCATTCCCGCGGCCGGGAAACCGGCCCGCCTCGCGGCTATATGCCTTGCCCCTGCTGTTTTTCTGCGCGCTCTGCCTGGCCGCGCCGGATTCGCACGGCCAGACCGGCCCCATACGCATCAAGGACCTCGGCAAGCTCCAGGGATGGCGCGACAACGCGCTGACCGGCACCGGCATCGTGACCGGGCTGGCCGGGACGGGCGATTCGCCGACCAACCGGGCCACGCGCCAGGCCTTGTCCAATGCGATGTCCCAGTTCAACCTCAGCGTGCCGCCCGAGCAGATCCAGAGCCGGAACGTGGCGGTGGTCATGGTCAGTGCCTCGCTGCCCAGCTTTGCCCGTCCGGGCGACACCCTGGATGTCACGGTGTCGTCCACGGGCGACGCGCGCAGCCTGGTCGGCGGCAGCTTGCTGCAGGTGCCCTTGAAAGCCGCCAACGGCCGTGTCTACGCATTGGCACAGGGCCAGCTGTCGGTGGGGGGCTACCGCTATGACTCCAACGGCAATGTGCTGCAGAAGAACCACCCCACGGTGGGGGCCGTGCCCAACGGCGCAACCGTCGAGGTCGGCACGGCCAGCGCCCCCGCGGAGCCCGGGTCCATCGCCGCCACAGTCCCCAACGTCACTTTTCTGCTTGCCGAGCCGGACTACACAACGGCCAGCCGGATCGCATCGGCCATCAATACCCAGCTGGGCGCCAACCTGGCCCAGGCGCGCGATGCCTCGGGCATCGACATCGAGGTGCCGCAAAACCAGCGCGCGAGCCTCGTGGCCTTCCTGTCGCGCCTGGAGTCCGTCACGGTCGAGCCCGACCGGCGCGCCAAGGTGGTGATCAACGAACGCACGGGCACCGTCGTCGCCGGCGGGGACGTGCGCATCGCCAAGGTGGCCATCACCCACGGCGACCTGAAGATCGCCATCACCGAACAAAACAGCGTCTCGCAGCCTTTCTTCATCGGGGAAGCCGGGCCGGGCGTGCGCACCGCGCTGGTCAGCAATACCCGGATCGACGTCGACGAGCGCAACAGCCCGGGTTTTGTGGCCGGCCAGACAACGGTGGCCGACCTGGTCCAGTCGCTTGCCAAGCTCAAGACCAACACCCGCGACATCATCTCCATCCTGCGCGCCATCAAGTCAGCCGGCGCCTTGCATGCGGAACTCGTTGTCCAATAGCGCCCCCATTCACCCACGTCACGCCAAGGCCACATCCCATGTCAAACAGCATCGAATCCATCACCACGGCAGCGCTGTCTCTCGCGCTGGACGCAGCCGCGGCCAGGCAACAAGTCATTGCCAGCAACATCGCCAACGCCAATACCGAAGCTTATGTGCCGCAGGCCCTGGATTTCGAAGGCCAGCTCGAGCAGGCGCGCCGGACCTTGCGCGAGCACGGGCGGCTCGACGCGGCGGCGCTGGGCGACATGAAATTCCGCCAGCAACCCGTGCTTCGAAGCGACGGCCAGCCGGCGCGTGTGGAACTCGATGTGGAGGTCGGGAACATGGCCCGCAACGCGGTCCAGTACCAGGCCCTCGTGAAAGGCCTTTCGCGCCACCTCGCCATGCTTTCGTCGGCCGCGACGGAAGGCAAAAAATAATTCGACCGACCCATTCACGTAGGGGACCTGCATTCATGGACTACTCCGATTCCTTCGCCATCAGCGCCGCCGGCATGAGCCTGGAGCGCACGCGCGCCGACGTGGCTTCGCTCAACCTGGCCAACGCCAATACCATTCAGGGCGCGGAAGGGCCCCAGTACCGGCCGCTTCGCGTGGTGGCCCGGGCCGCCGCGATGGCGGCATCCGGTTCGCCGGCGTTCGCCGATCTTTTCAGCCGGGGCGTGGGCGGCACGGGCCTGGCCGGCGGGCCGGCCGTGGTGTCGGTCGAGCCGACCGATTTGCCGCCGCGCATGGTCTATGAGCCGGGCCATCCGCTGGCCAACGACAAGGGTTTTGTGGCTTACACCGGCGTGGACAGCGCGACCGAGATGGTGACGCTGATGAGCGCCATGCGTTCCTATGAGGCCAACGTCGCGGCGATGAATGCGGCGCGCACCATGGCCCTGAAGGCGCTGGAGATCGGAGGCGCGTCATGAGCACCGAAATGATCGCGCCGCTTGCCGCGGCAACAAGCCTCAACCTTCCCCAGCTCCAGCCCATGAATGAGGGCCCGCAGGGTGCGGGCTCCTTTGGCGCCATGGTGACCCAGGGTTTGCAGCAGGTCAACGAACAGCTGCTCGCAACGCAGGGCGACCTCCAGGCGCTGGCCGTGGGTGACGTCCAGAACCTGCACCAGGTCATGGTCCGCATGGAAGAAAGCCGGATTGCCTTCCAGCTGATGATGCAGGTCCGCAACCGCCTGCTTGAGGCGTACCAGGACGTCATGAAGATGCAGATATAGCCCGATTCCCGCGCAAACCTGTTTTAAAGAAGAAAGCTGAAGCAATGATCGATTTCTGGAAAGGGCTCGCCCGGCCGGCTCGCGCGCTCCTGGTGGGCGGGCTGGTGCTGTTCCTGGGCACCGTGGTCTTTTTTGCCTGGTGGGCTTTCAGGGTGGAATACCAGGTGCTGTTCACCGACCTCAAGCCCCAGGACGCCCTCGCGATGACGGCGGAGCTCGACAAGCAAAAAGTGCCCTACCGCCTCGGCGACGGGGGCTCGACCATTCTTGTCGACAAAACGCAGGTGCATGCGACGCGGATCAAGCTGATGGGCAAGGAAATTCCCTTGCAGGGTGTCGTCGGGTTCGAGCTGTTCAACAACACCGATTTCGGCATGACCGAATTTGCCCAGAAGATCAACTACCAGCGGGCGCTTCAGGGCGAGTTGACGCGCACCATCCTGTCGCTGGCCGAGGTCAGCGAGGTGCGTGTCCACCTGGCGCTTCCGGAGCAGGGCCTGTTCAAGCAGGCCAGCAGCAAGCCCAAGGCCGCCATCACCCTGACGCTCAAGCAGGGCCAGAACCTTCGCCCCGAGCAGGTCTTCGGCATCCAGCACCTCGTCGCTTCCGCCACGCCGGGAATGACCCTGGCCGACGTCGCCGTCGTCAACCACCAGGGCGTTGCGCTGAGCCGCGTGACCGCCAATGCGGAAAGCGGCGCGGCGCCGGCCAACAGCTCGGCCCGGCTCGACCTCAAGAAAGAAACCGAAGACTACCTGGCCCGCAAGGCGGCCCTGGTGCTGGACCAGAGCTTTGGGGCCGGCCAGGCGATCGCCAGCGTGGACGTCCTGCTGAACATGGACCAGATCCGCACCACCACCGAAGAAGTCATCGCGGCGCCCGGACGGGAGAACAAATCCCCCGCCGGGGTCATGGTGCGCGAGCGCGAGTCCGTGCGTGATTCCGGGGTGGCGCCGCTGGATGCGCGTCCCGGCACCGGTGCGAACGGCAGCACGCAGCGGGAGGTGGAATACCAGGCGGGGCGAAGGGTTGAGCAGGTGGTCAGCCAGCCGGGTTCGATCCGCCGCATTCAGGTGGTCGCCGTCGTTCGCAAAGCCCTGGATGCCGGCGACGAGGAGCAGACGCGAAAAGTCATTGCCGCGGCGGTGGGCGCTTCGATAGAACGCGGTGACACGGTGGTTGTCCAGAGCCTCAAGAGCGGCGCCATGCCCCTGCCGGCGGTTTCCGATGCGGTCAGCGACGCGCCCCGCGCCGGGGGCGCATCCGCCGCGGCGCAGGGCGACGTGCCCGCGCCCGTCGTGGCCATCGCGGGCCTGTTGCTGGCCGTGCTGGGCGGCCTGGTTTGGCTCCTGCTGCACAGGAAAAAGGCTGCGGCCCCCGCGATGAGCGAGGAACAGAGGCAAGCAGCGCTGCACCAGGTCCGCGCCTGGATGCAGCAAGAGTCACCGCCCGCGGGACTGAAATCGTGAGCCTGGACATATCCTCCCCCGTGCGGCAGGCCGCGCTGACATTGCATGCGATGGCGCCGCAGGATGCCGCATGGCTGCTGCGGCAGCTTCCGGCCATCGAGGCGGCCGAGCTGCAATCCCTGCTGGAGGAATTGCGCAGTTTGGGCTTGCCTTCCGATCCCGCTCTTCTGGGGGCCCTGCGTCCAAGCCATGAGGCGCCCCGGGAACCCGCCCCCGCGGGCAAGGCCGGCGCCGGCGAGTTGTCCCTGGAGGCCGTCAAGCGCGAGCTCGACGGCGCGCGCGCGGAGCTGTTGCTTCCCATCCTGAAAGCGGAGCCGGTCGCGCTGCTGGCGTTCCTGCTGTCCCTGAAAGCCTGGCCGTGGGCCGACTCCCTGCTGGCGGCGCTGGAGACGCACAGGCGGCTGTCGCTGCGGCTGCAGCTCGACAGCCCGGGGTTCAGCGCCGGGGCCGGCCAGGCGCAAGCCGCTGAACTGCAGCTTGCGCTGCTGCGGGGCCTGCTTGAGCGTTACCGGAACGCCCAGGCCTGTACGCCTTCGCGAAGCGAGGCCCACGGCCTGGCCGGTGGTGTTGAGCGCTGGTGGCGGGAGCGTCGTCGGTTCTGGTCCAGCATCGTTGCACCCATCAAGGCCCGCGGATGAATACCGATAGTTTTGTCATCAGAGGGGTTGCGGAGGGCGCGCCGCTGGAGTTGCGCGGAGCGCCGCGTGCGCCCGCGGTCCTGCCCTTGCACGCCGCGGGTTCCGGGAAACCGGCGCCCGCGCCGGCCGGCCCGACGCCTCTTGACGCCGACGCGGGCCGTGAGCAGGCCCGGCAGGAAGCGCGTGCTGCCGGCTATGAAGCCGGCCGGGCCCAAGGCGAAAAAGACGGCTATGAGGCCGGCCTCCAACAGGCCCTGGAGCGTTCCGAAACGGACCGCCGCGCGGCTTTGGAAAGCGACCAGGCCGGCCAGCAGAAGCTGGCCGAGGCCCTGGAAAAAATACACCGCCTGGCCCAAACGGTGGCGCGCGAGAAAACCGGTTTTCTCGAAGGCGCCGAGGACGACATGGTGGCGCTTGTGTTTGAGGCATTCTGCCGGGTGCTGGGTGAAACAGCCGCAACGCCGGACATGGTGAGGGCCGCTGTCAAGAACGCGCTCAGTCACTGGCGAGGCAAGGCCGCGCTCGAGATTCATGTTCACCCGCAAGACCTGGAGTGGCTTGAAGGGGACAAGGAGCTGGCGGACCGATACGCCGCGCAGGCGCACCACGCGATCCGCTGGGTGGCCAACGCGGAGCTTGCCGTGGGCGGCTGCATGTTGCGTTCGCCCGAGGGCGCGCTTGATGCGCGCCTCGAGGTGCAGGTCGAGGCCTTCAAGTCCATGCTGCTGCAGACCCGGGCAACACGCCGCGCGGAGGGGGCCGCATGAGGTCCAACCCGGCAAACATCGCCCCGGCCCCCGGCCCAGGGCTGGGGGCTTATTCGCAGGCGCTCAAGGAGCGGGACCTGATGAGGCGGGTAGGCTGGGTGCGCCAGGTCCAGGGCCTGGCCATCCAGGCGCAGGGGCCGGACGCCACGGTCGGCGAGCTGTGCCGGATTCACCCGCGCCTGGCGGCGCACCGCCCATCGGCGCGGGACTCCGCAAGCGGCCCGCCCGCGGAAGACGCCGGCGTCCTGGCCGAGGTGGTCGGCTTGCATGCCGGCCATGTCACGCTGCTGCCCTACGGTTCGCTGCAGGGCGTCAGCGCCGGCGCCGAAGTGGTCGCGCTTGGCCGGGCATCGATGTTCGGCGTGGGGCCGGCCCTGGTCGGCCGCGTCATCGACGGTTTCGGCGAAGCCCTGGATGGCGGCGCGCGGCCGGCCACGGTGCGCAGCGTCCCTTTGCACGGCGCGCCCGTCAACCCCATGAAACGCCCCCCGGTGGCGCGCATCATCGAGACCGGCATCCGGGCGATCGACGGCCTGCTGACGCTCGGCCAGGGCCAGCGCGTGGGCATCTTCGCGGGAAGCGGGGTCGGCAAAAGCACCTTGCTCGGCATGATCGCGCGCCATGTCAAAGCCGACATCAACGTCATCGCACTGATAGGCGAGCGGGGACGGGAAGTGCGAGACTTTATCGACAAGCAGCTGGGCCCCGAGGGCCTGCGCCGCTCCGTCGTCGTGGTGGCCACCGCGGACCAGCCCGCGCTGGCCCGGATCCGCGCCGCCCATGCGGCGGTCGCCATTGCCGAATACTTCAGGGAGCAGGGGCAGCAGGTCCTGCTCACCATGGACTCGGTCACAAGGCTTGCGATGGCCCGCCGCGAAGTCGGGCTCTCGGCGGGCGAGCCGCCCACGGCCCGCGGCTACACCCCCTCGGTATTTGCCGAGCTGCCGCAGCTGTGCGAACGCTTCGGCACCTCCGACAGCGGCGGCTCCATCACGGCCCTTCTCACGGTTTTGGTGGAAGGCGACGATTTCAACGAACCCATCTCGGACAATTTGCGCGCCATCCTGGACGGGCATATCGTGCTGTCGCGCGCGCTGGCCCATACCGGCCAGTATCCCGCCATCGATGTCCTGCAAAGCACCAGCCGCCTGCGCACGGACCTGACGGACAGCGCCGAACGTGAACTGGTCCATCGCGTGACCCGGCATATTTCGCTGGTGGAGCGCAACCGGCAGATGGTGGAGATCGGCGCCTACGAAGCCGGGACCAATCCCTTGCTGGACCAGGCATTGCGGCGCGACACGGTGCTCAAGGAATGGATGACGCAGCGCGAAGGCGGCTTTGACCGCCCTCGCGCGCTGGAACAATTGCGGGCCTGCATGGCGGAAGCCGCGGCGGCCCCGGCCGCAGCCGCGGGCGCAAAAACCGGAGGCTCGCGATGAACCCGCCGGGCAACAGGAATTCCGCAAAAGGCGACCTGCGCGGATTCAAATATCCGCTGGAGTCCCTGGCCAGGCGGGCCCAATGGGAGCTCGATGCCTTGAACGGGAAACTCGCCAAGGTACAGCAGCAGCTGGCATCCGTGCGCGCCGAACGGGATGCCGCCGAAGGCCTGCACCGGCAGGCGTGCGAGAAGCTGGGGCGGCAACTCCAGGCGCGCCTGGACTCCTCCCGGCACCAGGCCGGGCTGCTTTACCTGGCGCAGCTGCAGGCCTCGATGAAAACGCTGCAGTCCCAGCTGGCGGCGCTGGACAAGACGCGCGTGGAGGTGCTGCAGCTATGCCGTGCCGCCGAGGCCCGGCTTGAAGGCCTGCGCTCCCACGAATCGGGGGCCGTGGATATTTATGTGCGCGAGCAGTCGCAGCGCCATGCGGCCGAAGCCGACCGGGACTGGATGGTGCGCGAGGCTTTCAACAAGGCACCGGCAAGCCCGCCGGCCGAACCGGGAGCCGGCGCATGAGTTCCCCCTTGCTCCCCATGCCCCCCTTGCGAGAAGGCCAGGTCGGGCCGCGCCCGACGCCCAAGGCCGCTTCCGGCGACCAGCAGCCATCCGCCGGCGCCTGGAAGCGTGAGATGGAGCAGGCGCAGCGGCACAGCTGGTTCAAACCGGGGCAGGCCGCGGCGCGCGCCGATGGCCGGCCCGAAGGCGCGCCCGGCCGGGCTCCCCTGAATCCAGGCCGGCCGCATCCGGTATCGCCGGGCGATGCGGCGAAGGCGGACAGGATGGCGGGACCGGCGCCGGCAGTCCCCACTGCGATGTTGCGAGGCCCGCTTGCAATGCCGGTGCCCGCCATGACCGCTGCCCGCCCGCCCGGGCCCGAAAGCGGCCGCCTGCCCGCCATGGACATACGGCTTGCCGGCCTGGCGCTTGCGCTGGCGGGCGCGTCGCGCCTGAAGGTGATGGGCCTCAAGCCTTGCGCCGAAGCCGGCGAATTGGCGGCACAGGCGTTTGATGCGCCGGCGGCGCACCCGTACAGCGAGGAGCCCGGCCCGGGCCCGCAGGCGATACGCCTGCATGCCGAATGGCATGGGCCGGAGGTCACCGTGTGGCTGGGCATCGATGCCCAGGCCGATGCCGCACAAGCGCAGGTGGCGCAGCTTCTGCCCCAAATCCGCGCCTGTCTCGAGGAGCAGCGAAGCAGGCTCGCCAAGCTGGTCTGCAATGGCAAGACCGTCTTTGATGCTTCTTCCTCTTCCGTTTCAAGGTTTTCCTATTTCACCCAGCCCAAGGAGTTTCCATGACCATCTCCGCGATCAGCGCCCCGCAAAGCAGTTCCTCGTCCAATTTGCAGGCCAGCAGCCTCGGGCTCCAGGACTTCCTGAAAGTGCTGCTGACCCAGCTTTCGTACCAGGATCCGCTCAAGCCCATGGACAACCAGGAGTTCATGGCCCAGATTGCCCAGTTCACCAGCGTCGAGCAGACCCAGCAGCTCAACACCAAAATCGAGACCCTGATCAACAACCAGGCGGCCTTGCAGTCGGTGGGGCTGATCGGGCGCACCGTCGATGCCACGACGGCCTCGGGCACGCTGACGGGCACCGTCACGGCGCTGTCCTTGCAGGGAAGCGCGCCGTCCCTCAGCGTGAAAACCGCTTCGGGGGCGGTGATAGACGGCGTCAGCATCAGCCAGATCGTTGCGGTGCGTTAAGGCCGGACATGCACGGCACAACCGGAGAACACAATGCTTGATTCGATCTATGTCGGAATGACCGGCCTGCTGGGATATTCCAAAGGTCTGCGGGTGATCGCGAACAACACGGCCAACCTCAACACCCCGGGATTCAAGGGCTCCAGCCTGCAGTTTTCCGACCTCTTTTATTCCAACAGCAACCTGGCCAGCAACAGCGGTTCGGGCAGCTACGGCGGCCTGGGCTACGGCCTCAATGCGGGATCGACCGTGCTCTCCTTCAAGCAGGGGGAGATCCGGCAAACCGACAATCCGCTGGACATGGCGATCGACGGCCAGGGTTTGTTCACCCTGAGGGACGCGGAAGGAAACATCACCTATACGCGGGCCGGCCAGTTCAAATTCAACGGCGCGGGCGTGCTGGTGAACCAGGCGGACAACGCCAAGGTCATGGGCCGCTCCGCCGATGGGGGACTCACTGAAATCAGCCTCTCCGGGCTGGGCACCAACGCGGGAAAGGCCACCGGGACCGTCAAGTTCAGCGGCAATCTCTCCAGCACCGTCACCGACCAGACCGTGGGTGGCGTGCGCGTCCTCGACGCGCTGGGCGGCGCGCATACGCTGAACGTCAAATTCACCAACACGGACGCGACGACCCCGGGAAGCTGGAGGGTCGAGCTGATCGAGGGCACCGCGGTGCTCGCGACCCGGCAGATCATCTTTTTTGACGGCAAGCCCACCGCCGCAACCGCCAAACTCAGCATGACCTACACGCCCGCCGGAGCCAAGGCGATGCCGCTGGTGCTGGATTTCAGCACCGACGTGACCTCCTTTGCCGCGGGCAACCTGTCGACACTGGCCATGTCCTCGCAGGATGGCGTCACGCCGGGCGCCTTGACCCAGGCCAGTTTTGATTCCACGGGGACCCTGGTGCTGGGCTACTCGAACAGCCAGACCGTCAAAAGCACGCGCCTGGCCCTGGGCCGCTTCGATTCCCTGGATGCGGTGGGCACGGTGGGCAACAACCAGTTCAGCGCGCTGGACCCGGAACACTGGAGCACAGGCAGCGCGGAGGAGGGCGGCTTCGGCTCGATACGCTCCGCATCCGTGGAGATCGCCAACGTGGACCTCTCGCAGGAGTTCAGCGACCTGGTGGTGATGCAGCGAGGCTTTCAGGCCAGCTCCCAGGTGATCTCGACCTCCAACGAAATGCTGCAGGAACTGTTTGCGCTGAAAGGCAAATGATGGTGATGGTTGATGCGAATGCGGCGGAGACCGCCCTGATTGCCGAGGCGGACGCCGCTTCGAGGCTGCGCGAGCTCAGGGTGTTTTCAGCCGCCCAGCGTGAGCGCGTGGGCGCTGTCATCTCGGCGGCACTTTCGCGCTGGCAAGGCGCCTGGGACTGGCGCGGCGCGCGCGCGGAAGCCGGGGCTCTTGAAGTCCGGGTCTCCGATGCCCTTGATCCGGCCTGTGCCGGGGCCTGGCATCAACCCTGGATGGTGTGCGAGTTTGGCGGCCACGGCGCCGGCCTGCCGAATCTGCGCTGGCGCGTGAATGATGGCGGAGCGGCGCCCGGCTTTGCCCTGGAGCGCTTTGCCGCACACCTCTGGGGTACGGCGGACGAGCGCCAGTTGCCGGAACCCGCACCGGCCCCCGGGTCCATGGCCGCGGAGATGGCCTTGGCCATGTGGCAGGACTTCTGGCGGCAGTGGGCCCTTGCGTGCACGCCGCGCCAGGCAGTCGCAGCGGTGCCGGCGGAGATCAAGGTCCGGGCGCTTGACTGGCCCAGGCCCGAGGAATTTTCCGGCGTTTTGCTGGCCGAGTTCCACCTTGCGGGCCTTCAGTGGACTGTGGCGCTGGAGGCCGCCGGTGTGGATGCCATCCTTGTGAATGCCGGCGAGGCAAAACCGGGCACACCCAAAACCTCGCCGCAAACCGATCTGGTCCGCGTGGATGCCGCCTTGGGCCAACGCACGCTGGCGCTGGATGCGTATTTGCACCCCTGCACCCTGTCGCTTGGCGCGCTCCAGAACCTGCGGGTCGGCGACGTCATTGCGCTTGAGCACCTGCTGGACCAGCCTTCTGAGCTCTTTTCTGAAAACCGCGAAAAAGTGGCCCATGCCTGGATGACGCAGACAAACGGTTTTAAATCGCTGGAACTCGCCGGCACGCAACCCTAACCTGAGACCCAACGTGAATACAGTCCTTGGAAAAATGATGAATCCACCGCCCCACACCCCCGCCTATCCGGGGGCCGATTCCGACAAGCCCGAGGTCTCGGCGCTCACGGTCCGCCCGATTGCATTCCCCCATGCGCCGGCGAACGACAGGCGCCAGCAGCCTGAGGGCGCACCTGCCGAGAAAAACAGCTGGCGGCCCGAAGGCAAGGCGTCCCATCCCCTGCACCAGGTGAAAGCCACGCTCCAGGTCTACCTGGGGTCGGCGACGCTCACCGTCGGCGAACTGATGTCCGCCTCCAAAAATCAGCTGCTGGTGCTGGACCGGGCTGTGGGGGAGCCCGTGGACCTGCTGCTGGAGGGCCAGGTGGTTGCCCGTGGGCAGCTGGTGGCACTCGATGACCGTTTTGCGGTCCGCATCACGGAATTGCCGCTGCCGCTGGATATTCAAGGCGGCCTGTCGCCCGACACCAAGCCATGAGGCTTGCCGGTGTGTTGTTGCAGCGGGCTCAAGGCCGCGGATCAGCCGTGCTGAACCGGCCCCCGCTTTTTTTCCGCATCCTGCGGATGATGGCGGCGTGCCTGTTGTTCAGCCACGCCGCCGCGTACGCCCAGAACGCGGCGGCATCCGCCGCTGCAAGCCCTTCCGCCTCCATGGCGAGCGCCCCTGTCGTTCTGCCCAAGACGATTCCCTTCAAACAGGACTCGGCACCGGCTTCCGGCGATGCAAGTCCCTCCCTGGCCGCCATTGCCCTGGTTTTATTGCTCGGCCTTGCGGGTTTTGGGTGGTGGGCATGGCGCAAGCGCGCGCTGGCTTCCGGCCCCGAAAGCGCCGCGACGGGGTTGCGTTTATGGGGCCTTACGCCGTCCAGAAAAAACCTCCTGCTCCATGGCAGCACGCGCCTCTCGCCCAGGCACAGTGTTCACGAAATCGAATGGCGGGGCCGCCGCCTGTTGATCGGATGCGCGGACCAGACCATGACTTTGCTGTCCGAGCGCGCGCTGCCTGAATCGCCCGAGGCGGAGGACACGCCATGACGCGTTCACCTGTCACGGCCTTGCCGCGGCGCTGGGTCGCCGGCATTCTGGTTGGCATGCTGTGCTGCTGGGCATCGGTGAGCGCGCAAACCACCGAGCCGGTCGTGGAAAGCGCTGTCAGCGCTGAAGCGCCGGGCACCCGGGATTCCGCCGGCGAGCCCTCCGTCCAGCTCAAGGCCAGCCCGGCGCTGTCCGCGGCGCAGCCACCCGCGGCGGCCACCCGCCCGCGTGCGCCCGCGCCCGCCGCGGCAAGCAAAACACCCGCAACGGAAACCTCGCAAGCGCTGCGCGTCGTGCTCGGCCTGACGGTCCTGGCGATACTGCCGGCCATGCTGGTGTGCCTGACGAGTTTCCTGCGCACCATCATCGTGCTGTCCATGCTGCGCCACGCCATCGGCATGCCCGAGACGCCGCCCAACACCGCCTTGATAGGCCTGGCCCTGTTCCTCACGATGTTCACCATGTCGCCGGTCCTGCAGAAGATCAATGTGGAGGCTTTCGAGCCCTTCATGGCGGGGCGCATCGGCATGGAGCAAGGCTACGACAAGGGCGTGGGGCCGCTGCGTGAGTTCATGGTGCGGCAGACCCGCGAAGCCGACCTGGCGCTGATGGTGGAGCTGTCGAAGGCGCCGGTTCCGCAGTCCATGGACGACATCAGCAACGTCCAGCTCATTCCCGCCTTCATGCTGTCCGAACTGCGCGCGGCCTTCCAGATCGGTTTTGTGATCTTCCTGCCCTTTTTGCTGATCGACCTCATCGTGTCCAGCATCCTGATGGCCCTGGGCATGATGATGATGCCGCCCACCACCATCGCCCTGCCCATCAAGATACTGATGTTCATCCTGGTCGACGGCTGGAGCCTGGTGCTCAAGGCGCTGGTTGGCAGTTTTCACTGAAATTTCAGGGGTTCAACGCGATGTCCGCCCGCAGCAACGCACAGACCACCGCCGCCGCGCTTGCCGACGACGGCGAGGCCGCGCTCTGGCAGGACTGGATTCAGAGGCGTGATGCCGCCGCCCGTGAGCGTCTGTTGCAGCGGCATCTGCCTTATGCGCGGGTCGTCGCGGCAACTTACTATGCGCGCCGGACTCATGATGAAATCGAGTTCGAAGAGTATTTGCAGCTTGCGCGCGTGGGTTTGCTCGAATCGCTCGATCGTTACGACCCGGCTCTCGGTGCGCAGTTCAGGACCTTCGCGGCCAGGCGGATGCAGGGCGCGATCCTCAGCGGCCTTGAACGCCTCACGGAGAAGAACCAGCAGATCGCGGTCCGCCGGGAAGTACAGCGCGACCGCCTGCAAGCCGCGAAAACCGCCGCAGCCGACAAACTTTCCCAAAACTTGACGCATGACGGCACGGCCGGCCCGCCGGGAGGCAAGAAGTCGGAGCAGTTGCTGTTCTCCTACCTTGCAGAGGTCGGCATCGGGCTGGCGCTGGGTGTCATGCTGGAAGGCACCGGCATGATCGAGTCGGAGCCGGCGGACGGTGCGGCCATGGCCGCGTCGGCCGAAGTCACCTATTTCCAGAAAAATGAAATCCAGCGCCTGCAGGACAGCTTGCGGACACTGGTGGCAAGGCTCAGCGAGCAGGAGAGAACCGTCATCCGCTGCCACTACCTTCAGGACATTCCCTTCGACGAGATCGGGCATATGCTGGGAGTCAAACGCAGCCGGGTTTCACAGATCCACCAGCAGGCCTTGAAAAATCTGCGCCAGGGGCTGGCACCGGACGCCTGCGACGTCTTTGCCTGAGCGCGGCAATCCATGTGTGTTTCCACTTATTCAATTGAAAGTAACCGATGAACCAGGACCGTTTGCGGCAGCTCGAAAAATACCTCGAAACCGACCCCAACAACCTGTCGCTGCTCGGGGAGGTGTTCGATGTGGCGCTGCAATGCGCTGAATGGGAGCGCGCCGAGTTCCATCTTCGGCATGGCCAGGCGCTTGCGGGAACCTACCCGGCATGGGCGTTAAAGGAAGGCGATTTCTGGCTGGCCCAGGGCCGCTACGATCGCGCGCGCGAACAGCTGGATCTGCTGGCGGGCATTGCCGGCGCGCCGCCAGGCTTCATGGCCGTGGTGTTGCACAACCTGGCTTTTATTGATCTGCGCGAAGGCTTGTTCGCCGCCTGCGTTGAGCGGCTTGCGCCGCACATGGAGCAGCCCGGCGACGCGCAGGCCCCAGCGCCGGACGCGGCGGAGCGGGCGCTGCAGCTGTTGTGGCTTCGCGCCTTGCACCGCGCCGGCGACCTGGAGCGCGCCTGCGTGTGGGCAAAACAAGCCGACGGCAGGCAGCTTCTTGATCCGGGCGCGGCAGGCGTCGCCAGCTTGATCGCCATCGACGCCTCCGATCTCGCTTCGGCGCGTCGCTGGGTTGCAATGGCCTTGAACGACGCGAACCCGGCGGGCCACCCCCCAGCGCCTATCGAGGCCTTCGTCACGCAGGCCACGCTGTCGCTGGCGCAAAGGCGGGCCGACCTGGCGGTGGAGTGGTCTGATCGCGCCCTCGCGCTGAATCCACAAGACGGCCGGGCCTGGTCGGCGCGCGCGTTCGCGCTGATGCTGGACGGAAAACTGGATCTGGCCCGGCGCGACTTCGCGAGGGCGCTCGAGGCCATGCCCGGACATATCGGCACCTGGCACGGCCAGGGTTGGGCCGAACTGCTGATGCGCGATATGGATGCCGCGGAGAAGAGCTTCGCAACCGCGCTTGCCATGGACCGGAATTTCGCCGAAAGCCATGGCGGCCTGGCCGTGGTGATGGCGCTCAAGCAGCGGACCGACCTGGCCCGCGAACATGCGGAGATAGCACTGCGGATAGACCGCACCAATATGTCGGGGCGTTATGCCCAGGCCATCCTCGACGGAGGTGTGAATGACGCCGAGGCTATCCGCAAGTTGGCACACAGGCTTTTGAGCAGCCGCGACAGCGCGAAGGGCCAGAACCTCACGGAGATGACGGACGGCCTGCTCTAAGCCGCCGCGCCAGGTCGCCGCATGCGGGTCAAATCGCCGTGTTGGCGTTTCTTACCAGGTGTGCGGCGGCGTCTTCCATAGCCAGTCCCAGTTCGGAGTCCGATTCCATCTGCGCGGTGACCTGTTCCACCAGGCGCGACAGTTCGGCATCCTGCCCGGCCAGCGCCGGGAATTGCTGCTTGAGCACGGCGCCCATGAAGAGCCGGAACGCTTTCGCGGAAAGCTGCGAGTCGGCCTTGTCGAGCTTGCGCAGCTCCTGCAGCAGCTGTTGTTTGATCTTCGCCTGCAGAAGCTCGAGCGCCTGCGGCAACGCCGCGCCGGGCGATCCCGGCGAGGCCGCGGGCTGGCTGGCGGGTTTATGGGGCGCAGCGGCGTCGACTGGCTGGGCCTGCGCAACGCGCGAGCGCAGGAAGGCCAGCAATTGCGAGGAACGCTCGATGGCCGTCATGCTGCAGTGCTCTCGATGAACTGTGCCATTTATTTCTCGGTCGATTGGTAGTTCGACAGCAGCACGTGCTGGACATCGCCCCTATCCGGATCCGGCGACGGGTCGTTGTGCGGTGTAGCCCCAGCCGGGAGTTCACGGATACGGGCCATGACCTTGCCAATATCCGCCGACAGCGCCGGATTGCTGGTGTTGAGCCGCAGGCCCGACTCGAAGTGAAGCAGCGCCTGTGCGAACTCGTCGTTGGCCAAGGCCATATAGCCGCGCACGAAATGAAGCAGCGCATTGCCTTCGGGCAGCTGCAGAAGCGGTTGCCAGCTCAGCGCGGCGAGCGCCATCCGGCCGCCGCTCATTTGGAGCAGTCCAAGCTGGTAGCGCGCGATATGCAACCCGGGTGCCAGCAGGATGGCATTTGCGAAGGCCGCTTCCGCTTCTTCGAAATGGCCTTGCGCCGCGTGTTGCGCAGCCATCAGCAAATGCGGTTCCGCGGCGCGAGGGTCGGCCTCGGCACTGCGCCGGAACAGCTCGAAGGCCTGCGCGGATGCCCCGGCCCGGCTTGCCGCCAGGCCCTCGGCCAGCAAGGAGGCTGCCCGGTCGTTTTCAGGAGGATGGTCCATCGGTATGCTCCGGTAGCAGGTATTTGAAGGCGAGCACGCGCCGGTCTGACGGGCAGATGCGCGAGACGCCGCGGCCGACATGCATGGGGTCTCCCAGAATCTTGACAACGCGGCCGGGTTTGGGAAGCGCCGCGCCTATGACATGCTCGTTTTCGTCGAAGACGATGGTTTCCCCGCCCCAGTTGATATGCCATTCCTTCGCACAGTACACCAGCGCCGTCACATGGCGATGGCGCATGGCCCGCTCGTTCGGGCCAAGATCGTAGTGCGCCCGGCCTTCGGTGCCGAAGGAATTGCTGGACAGCGTGCAGTCGTACAGCTCGACCGGGACGTCATGGGAGCGGCGAATCACATCCCAGCATTGTTTGATGGCATCGAGGCTCGGGTCCAGGTCATCGAACGCGAGCTGAACCGGGCCGAGGTCGTCAGCCGGGCTTGGTGTGAAGACCAATGGATAGTACCAATGGCAGTCAAGGTGGTCCGAATTGAAACGTTCACGGCGATTGATGAAATAGACGGGAACCCACTGGACCGTTTCGATCAGTCTGGCGGCGAGATCCGGGTCCAGCAGGTCGTCGGAAATTTCGCAGCAAGGAATTTGAGAGCTGTTCATATGCGGGATGAAAAACAAGCGGGGTTCGGGGCCAGGGCCGCCGAACCCCGCTTGCGGCCATCAGACAATTAAAGGCGGTCGATGCCGCCGCCGCCGCCGTCGTCGCCGCCGCCGCCGCTGCTCAGCGGAACCCCGAGAGGCCTCGGCATGCGGGCCTTATGCACCGCGCCCCAGCGCAGGTCGCTTTTGGCCTGGAAGTCCGCCTGGGCGCCGCCAGCCGCTTGCTGCCTTTTCGCCGTAGATTCATGTTTGGTGTTCAATGCCTTCTTTTGCATAAAAGCTCCTGGAGTTAAGGAAAGGGATGCGGGAATTTTGATCCTGAAAGGACCCGAGTAACCATTCCCAAAGGTTCTCGTTGATAGCCGAAATACATCGGCAACAATCCGGGGACAAGCACTTTTGCGACGGACAGGGGTAGCCGGCCCTGTTCAATGGCGCAGTTTTTCGGCGTGATGTCGACAGCGATGGGCCGCAAGTCCGCCTCGGCGAATTTGTCCAGCAGCGGAGCCAGGCTCTCGATGGGTTCAGCTTCCGGCCAGGCCTCGAGCCGGGCTGCTGACGGCGCGGGAAACAGCACCTTGTCGGCCTTGCGAAAATGCTTCCTGAAGCCGTAGATGTGGAAATGGTGGCCGGCCAATGCCACTTGCGCCACGCTGTCGATGGGGGAGGGGTTGCCGTTCAGGTGCGAAAACACCCGGCCCTCCAGCTCATCGAGCGCGGCCAATGCAGCCGCCGTGAAGTCCGCGCCGGCTGCCGTCGCCATCGTCGTGAAGTGGCGCTCCTCGTGCTGCGCGGCGACCAGCGCGACCGGCGCCCAGAGCGAGTGCAGCCGCTGAAGGCTGACTTTGCAGCCGGCCGCCTCGAGGCTGCGGATTCGTTGCGCAACGGCTTGCGGCACCGTGTGCGGCGCGAGGGGATCGCCGCAGGTCTGGCTTAACCAATGGCCGATAAACGCGTCGCGCTCTATGAGTTCGAGCAGGCCGCGGTAGACCGCGTCATCGATGCCGGCACCCGCCGCGCACCCTGACGAGGTCATCTGTGTCACCAGAGCTGAAGGCGTATGGCCGTGCTTTTCCAGCCCGCTGCGCATGTAGACCAGGTCCGCGAGCACATGAACTTCGCGCCCTTCGATCAGGTCGATGCCGCGGGTCCAGAGGTAGTTGGCCTTGTCGTCGAACGGGCGATAGGGGAAGTCGGGGTCGGCATACTGCGCCGGGTGGTAGCGAACGAACTCCGTGGGGGCTATCGCGCCCGGCAGGTCGCCTATCCTGGCCTTCTGGATGTTTTTCGGCTCGTAGTAGCCCAGGCGCTCGACGGCTTCGGCTTGCGCCTTGAGGGCGGCGAGCCATGGATCGCGATCCCGCCCCCATGTGGGGGGCAGTTCGTGCAGGGAGTTCTTGAGCTCGGCGCGTCCCATGTAAAAGGGCAGCGAATAGAGCGTGGAATGGTTTTGCACCCAGGCGAAGTCGAAATCCGCGCCGCTGCGGTATTGCGCCACCTGCGCCGGGGTGGGCTTGTTGCCGAACACCGCGGCGCCCAGAATGAGTTGCGAATCGAGTTCGCAGAACCTGGCCACCACGTCCTCGTAGTAACTGCCCAAAGTGGCGAAACCAAGGCCCAGGCCGGGCGCCGAAAGCCCCGCATTGTGAAGCGCCGCGCCGGCTTCCATGAACAAATACTGCAGTGACCTGTTGCGGTAGCGCAGTGCCGCCACGGCGGGATCGGCCACGACAAAGAGGGCCCCGGTCGCGTATTTGATCTGCCATGGCTTGCTGAACGCGCGCGGCAGCAGCCCGTGCAATTGGTTGACGGGCCGCAAGCGGATTGATTTTTCCGCCGGATATTCGACGCGATAGATGCCGGGAGCAATGTCTCCTACCGTGCGCTGCAGGGCGACATAAACCTCCAGCAGGTGCATGGCCCCGGCCGAGGCCAGCGTACGCTGGGGGACCTGGTGCCGGATGAAGCGCGGATGGGTTGCCTGCACGACACCCGCTATCGACCACAGGAGCTTGTGGACCGCCGGCGCCGAGGGGGGCTTCTGGTCGTCAAAGGTATAGCAGCTTTCGCGCGACTGGAAAAACGGCTCCAGGGGCGCGGACGGAATTTTGAAAACAGGGCCCCGATTTCCGGCTCCTTTATCCGCGGCCGAAAAGCGCTCGGCAATCGTGTTGGTGAGCTTGGGGTCGGCGCCTAGGCCCACGGGGCTGCGCTGAAAGGCATAGCTGTTCGCATTGGCGCAGGCCAGGACGGCGTCGATGAGCACTCTTTCGCCGAACAGGAAGTCCAGGAATTCCGAGAACTCCTCGACGGGCAGGGGCCTGGCGCTTCGCGCTGAATACTCTTCGAGTACCTGCGGCCTGGTTTTGCTGCCGTCGCAGAGCAGGAACACGATTTCGAGCAGGCGGCGCGGTGCGCGCACCTCGATCTCTTCATCAACCGCCCGGACCAGGATCTTGTCGCCGCTGATCAGGCAGGGGCCGGCGAACATGGGACAGATACGCGCGGCATCCCCGCGCGCCGCGAGTATGGCCCCGGGAAGGCTGCTCTTGCCGGACGCCGGCAGGTAAGAGGCTTTCGCGGCCGCGGTTTTTCTCATACGGACATCTCCGGCAAGGCCGGCGCGGCCTTGTTGCGGACTGCCGTTTCGGGCCCGGATTGCGCCGATGCCGCGGCGTTCCCGGCGGCGTCTCGCGGGGTCGCGTCCGCCCTCGGGGGCGCCACGCCAAAGAGGGTGTCGAGCATCATGCCGTAGCCGGTTGGCGGGAAGATGGGGTTGGAATTCATCTCCAGCCACCAGATGTTGCCGTCCTCGTCCAGCACGCCGTCCACCGAATATTGGACGGGCGCCGGAAATTCCGTTTTCAGGTATTCCCCCAAGTGCCAGCCGAGCTTGTGGAGCTGGCCCAAAGTGTGGGGGGCCACGGTATCCAGCTTGTTGTCGTTCGCCGCGTTCCTGTTTTCGGGCGAGAATTCGCGGCCGTAGCGGAAGTCGACCCAGGCGCGCCTCTGGGGTGCCAGAACGTCGTCCATGCCGAGTTGCTGGAATGCCAGCGTGGACGTCACAAAAGACATCTCCGCGTAGTTGTCCATTTGCAGGCCCGCGTCCTTGAACAGTTCCTGCAGAAGTTGCGCGATGGTCCGCTGGCCGTCGCCGACCACCGCGGGAAAGTCGTGCAATTGCAGGTGAAACGGCGAATCACCCCAGAACCAGGCTTTGACGATGCGGCCGGGGATAAATCTCTCCGCGAAGACCACGCCCTCGCCGGCTTGGGTGAAGAAGCCGTCGCCAGGGGCCATGGGTGTGGGCGAGCCCTGGCGGAACGGCCCGCGAATCTCGTAGCCAAAAGAGCCGACGGACTTTTTGAAGATGTAGTCATGGCCGGGATTTGGTTCACCGGGCAGCCACCATTCAGGCGTGAGCACGCCTTGCGCCCGCATGCGCGATTTGAAGGCCAGCTTGTCCACGGCAAGCGGCCAGCGCAGCGGCCGATAGGGCAGCCAGCCGATGAAGCCTCTGGAATCTTTGGAAAACCCCGGGATGTGCACCATTTTTCCGTTGATGAGGCCCTTGAATTGCGGCATCAGCTTGTAGAAACGGTTTTTGGCCTTGACCTCGAGTTCAAAACTGACCAGGTCCAGGTTGGCGCTTCCGCCATGCTTTTCCGCCCATGCCTTGACGGCCCTGACGTGATTTAGCGTGATGACGATAAACATGCGGTGACTCGGATGGAGGTTTCAGGAATGGCGAAACCGGCTTCTCCCGGCTGCCCTCGGGCATCCGGCCGCAGCGTTTGCTTGGGGCCGATATGCCCACAACCAATATATCCGCCGGTTTTCCGGTTTGTTTAGCGCGGGCTGAGGCGCCGGCAAGGTCTTTTGCCCTTGCCGGCTTTTTTTGCCTGTTCCGGGCTTTCGCCCACCCCTTCCGGCCGGGCCGCTAAACAAATCGGAAAAACGCCGGATGTATTGGTAGTACCGCTGAGGAGTTTGGTCAAAAGGTTGGCCGAACGGGAGCGATCCCGCCGCAGCGACGACCAACATCGGGATGAAGCAACATGGTAGGAATCGTCAGCGGCAATAGCCTGGGCTTGGGTTCAACTTCTTTGGCCGTGTTGGGGCGAAACGGCTTGCTGGGCACGGCCGGGCAGGGGCGCAACGGCGAGCAGGCCTTTGTCAATGTCGCCAACGGCAACCTGGTGCTGCAGGACCGCGACGACTACCTGGTCGCCCACGGCGTCAACCTCACGGCGCTGCGCACCTACAACAGCCAGGGCAAACTCAACGACGACAACGCCGACAACTGGTCCATGGGGGCTTATGCCCAGCAGGTCAAGCTGACGGGCACGCTGAACGCCGCCGGCAGCACCCTCACCCGGACCGCCCGCGACGGAAGCGAATCCATCTACACCTGGGACGCGGCCCGGCTCGCCTATGTCAGCACCGACGGCGCCGGCGCCTACGACACCCTCAAGGCGGTCGGCAGCGACTATGTCTGGACCGACGGCGACAGCGGGCTCACCGAGACGTATGAGGCCGCCACCGGGCGGCTGACCAGCACCGCCGATGCCCGCGGCACGACGGCCAGCTATGCCTACAACGCCTCGGGTTTCCTCTCCAGCATGACCAGCGCCAGCGGGGATGTGACCTACCTCGACTACGTGGGCAGCAATGTCTCCAGGGTGCGCACCGTCAGGGCCGACAGCACGACGCTCACGCGCGTGGCCTACACCTACGACACCAGCAACCGCCTGTCGTCGGTGACGGTGGACCTGAGCCCGGAAGACGGCAGCACGGCGGACAACCGTGTCTACCAGACGAGCTACACCTATGACGGCGCCAGCACGCGCGTGGCCTCCGTCACGCAGAGCGACGGCACCAGCCTGGCCTTCACCTATGTGCAAGTGGGTGCCGACTACCGTGTTGCCACCGTCACGGACGGGTTGAACCATACGACCAGCTACAGCTACGACACCGCCAGCCAGCGCACGACGGTGACCGACCCGCTGGGCCTGGTCACCCGCTACGAGTACGACGCCGCGGGCCAGCTCACCAAGGTCACGGCGCCGGCGGTGGGCGGCGTGTCGCAGGTCAGCAACTTCGCCTACAACGCCACCGGCGACCTTATCCAGGTCACCGATGCGCTGGGCCGGGCGCTGGTCATGCAGTACGACGCCAACGGCAACCAGGTGCTGCAGCGCGATGCGGCCGGCAACACCATCACGCGCACTTACGATGCCCGCAACCAGCTGCTGACGGAGTCGAGCTACACCGTGGCCGACCCGGATGGCGCGGGCGCCGGCCAGCCGTCCTCGCCGCTCACGACACGTTATGTATACGACGCGGCCAACAAAAACCTGCTGCGGTTTGTGCTGAGCCCCGCGGGCCGGGTGACGGAGTTCCGCTACAACGCCTGGGGCGAACAGGTCAGCAGCATCCAGTACGGCGCGGCGGCCTACAACGTGGCCGCCCTGGGCGCCACGGCGGTTCCCACGGAAGCGGCCATGGCGACTTGGGCCGGTTCGCAAAACCTGGCCCTGAGCACGCGCTCCGACCGGGTGCTGGACGCGCGCGGCCAGCTGCAGTCGGTCACGGTGTTCGCCAAGGTCGACGCCTCGGGCAACGGCGTTTCCGACGGCAGCCAGTCGACGACGCAATACATCTACGACCAGGCCGGCCTGCTGCTCAAGACCATCTCGGGAACCTCGGGTGTCAACCTGTACACCTACGACGGCCTGGGCCGCGTGCTGTCGGTCCAGAACGCGCTGCTGCAGACCACGCTGACCAGCTACGACGACGCGGGCAACAAGACCACCGTCAGTTTTGCCAACGGCCTGTCGACCAGCCGCGTGTACGACGCCGCGGGCCGCCTCGTCAGCGTGACGCAGAGCAGCGCGCAGACGGCCAACCTGGGCACCACGCTGTATTTCTACGACGCCGACAACCGCCTCACGATGACGCAGGACCCGACGGGCGTGCGGGCCTGGATGCTGTATGACGACGCCGGCCGCAAGACGGCCGACATCGACGGCAATGGAAGCCTGACCGAATACGTCTACGACGCGAACAACCACGTCACCCAGAGCATCGCCTACGCGGCCGCGGTGAACGTGGCGAGCCTGGTCGACGGCGCGGGCCAGCCGCTGAACCCGGCCCTGGCCAGCGTTCGCCCCGCCACCGGTGCCTCGGACATCAAGTCCTGGCGCATCTACGACAGCGCCGGCCGCCTGGTGAAAACGGTTGACGGGCAGGGCGCGGTCGCCGAGATGAAATACGACGGGGCCAACCGCCTTGTTTCGGTCACGCGTTACGCCAACCTGGTTTCCACCGCGGCCCTGGGCGCCGCCCCGGCCTCCGGCAGTGTCGTCCCCACCCCGAATGCGGGCGCCGACCGGGTGCAGAGAAGTTTTTACGACGACGACGGCCTGCTGCGCGCAAGCCTGGATGCCGAGGGTTACCTCACGGAGTTCAAATATGACAGCGCGGGCCGGCTGGTCGGCCGCACCGCCTACGCCACCGCGACCGCCCAGGCCCAGCGCGCCAGCGGCACGCTGGCCCAGCTGCTGCCGGCCACGGATGCCAAGGACATCACCACGCGCCTGGTACTCAACGCCAAGGGGCAGGTGGCGGCCGAGGTCGACGCCGAAGGCTACCTGACCGAAAAGGTTTACGACGCCAACGGCAACCTCACGCAGAGCGTGCGCTACGCCACGGCGGTCAGTGCCGGCGCCCTGGCCGCCTTCAGCGCCAGCACGACGGTCGCGGACCTGCGCCCGGCCGCCAGCGCGGAAGATCGCAGCAGCAGCGCGACCTACGATCTGCTCAACCGTGTCGCCACCTCGACCGACGCTGCCGGGACCGTCACCCAATTCACTTACGACACCGCCGGCAATCTGACGCAAAAAGTCTCCGCGGCCGGCACGTCGGAGGCCCGCACGCTGACCGCGAAATACGACCTGCAGGGCCGGCTGGTCGGTGAGCTCACCGGCGTCGGCAGCGCGCTGCTGACCGGCGGCCTCACGCAGGCCCAGATCGACCTGGTCTGGAGCCAGTACGGCCTGGCCCACAGCTATGACGCCGCGGGCCGGCGCACCAGCACCACCGACGGTTACGGCAACAAGACGCTGTTCTTCTACGACGCCGACGGGCACCTGACACATACCGTCAACGCCCTGGGCGAAGTGCGCGAGAGCCAGTACAACGCCCTGGGGCAGCTGTCCTCCACCGTGACCTACGGCACGCGCATCAGCCTGGCCGGGCTGGCCGGCGGGCTGGTCAACACCGCGCTGACCTCGGCCATCACGGCCAACGTGCTGCTCGACAGCAAGGTCAGCTACACCTACAACAGCTACGGCGGCCTGGCCAGCAGCACCGACGCGCTGGGCAATGTCACCGCCCTGGGCTACAACGCCTTCGGGGACGAAGTCAGCCGCGTGCAGGACCTGGGCGCTTCGCAGACCCTGACAAAGACCACCACGGTGGACCGCCGCGGCCTGGCAACCGGGACCGTGCTCGATGCCAGCGGCATCAACGCCATCAGCTCCGCCGTGTACGACGCCTTCGGCCGTCTCACGAGCAGCACCGACGCCAACAACCACGTCAGCAGCCGCAGCTTCGACCGGCTGGGCCGCGTCATCACCAGCCTGGACCCGCTCAACGTCAGCCGCGGCAGCAGCTACGACGCCTTCGACAGGGTGCTCACGCAGACCGACGGCCTCGGCAAGGTCACCAGCTACAGCTACAACAAGGCGCTCAGAAGCATCACGGTGACCACGCCCGAGAGCATCAGCGTCACCACGGTGCAGACCCGCCTGGGCCAGACCCAGAGCGTCACCGACGGGCTGGGCAACACCACCAGCTTTGCCTACGACCTCAACGGCAACCTGCTCAGCACCACGACGGCGCTGACCACCACGAGCCAAAGCTATGACCGGAACAACCGGCTGGCGAGCACGACGGACGCCAACGGCAACCAGGTGGTGCTGGCCTATGACGCGGCCGGCCGTGTCCTGACTCGCACCGTGGACCCGGCAGGGTTGAACCTCACGACCACCTACGGCTACGACGCCAAGGGCCAGCAGGTCACCGTCACCGACCCCGCCGGCCACGTGAGCCAGTTCAGCTTCGACCTCAAGGGCCAGCTGACCCAGCAGGCCATAGACCCGGCCGGCCTGAACCTCGTCACCGCCTACAGCTACGACGGCCGCGGCAAGACCCTGACGGTCACCGACCCGCGCGGCACGGTGACCCGCTACACCTACGACAAGCTCGGCCGCCGCACCCTGGAGCAGGTCGACCCCACCGGGCTCAACCTCACGCGCAGCTACGCCTACGACAAGGGCGGCAACGTCACCAGCGCTACCGATGCCAACGGCAAGCTCACGCGTTATGCCTACGACGCCGGCGACCGCCTGGTCTACACCGTGGACGCGTCCGGAAACGTCAGGCAGAACGGCTTTGACGCCCAAGGCCGGATCGTCAAGACCACGGTGTACGCCACCGCCCTCGCGCCCGCAGACCTGGCCGGCCTTCCGGCCGCCGCCACCGTGGCCCAGATCCAGGCCAAGGTGGTTGCCGCCGCGAGTTTTGACGCCGTGGAAAACCGCGTCTACGACAAGGACGGCCGGCTCACCGCCACCGTCAACGCCCTGGGTGAAGTGGTCAAGTACACCTACGATGCGGCCGGCAACGTCATCGAGCGTGTGGCCTATGCCAACCGCGTGGCCATGTCGGGCGGCAGCGCCTGGGTGGCCGGAACCCTGCCCGCGCCGGTGGCCGACGCGGCGCACGACCAGCGCATGCGCACGGTCTATGACCAGCTGGGCCGCGCGATATTCTCCCTGGACAGCACGGGCGCCGTCGTCAAGCAGACCTTTGACGGCAACGGCAATGTGCTGGAGCGGCTGGCCTATGCCAAGCCGGTTGCGCCGGCCACCGCCGCCACCGCTGCTGCCATTACGGCCGCCGTGGTGGCATCCGGCAACGATGCGCGTGTGCGCAATGTGTATGACGCCGCCAACCGGCTGGTGTACCGCGCCGACGGTGTCGGCGCCGTCACCCGCTTCGTCTACGACGCCAGCGGCAACACCGTCAAGACCATCCAGTACGCCACGGCCGTCGCCGGCACAGCCGCGCCGGCCAGCGTCAGCGCCTCCGCCGCCGACCGCATCACCGTGTTTGCCTACGACAAGGCCAACCGCCAGACCTTTAGCGTCGACGCCCTGGGTGGCGTGACGAAATACATTTACGACGCCAACGGCAATGTGGCGCAAAAGCTGGCCTATGCCACGGCCATCACGCCGCCCGTGGCCGCCACCACGCCCGATGCCGACGCCATCCAGGCCTCCCTGGTTGCCAACGCCACCAACGACCGCGTGGAGCGCTTTGCCTACGACCTGGCAAACCGCCAGGTCTTCCGCATAGACGCCGGCGGGGCCGCGACCGAAACCACGTTTGACGCCGCCGGCAATGCCGTGCAGACCCGGCGCTACGCAGCGCTGGTCGACGTATCGACCCTGCCTGCCGTGGCCTCGGCCTCCGCCGTCGCACTGCTGGTGGTGGCCAACGCAACGAACGACCGCGTGGAAAAACGCGCGTTCGACGCCAGCAACCGCCAGGTCTACGGCGTGGACGCCCTGGGTTATGTCCGCAAGACGGTGTACGACGGCACCGGCGCCATCAAGGGCGTGACCGAATACGCCACCGCCATCCCGGCGGCCACCGCCGGCACGGCCAGCGCGATCGCCGCCGCCATCGTGACCTCGACCGCGAACGACCGCAGCAGCAGCTTTGTTTATGACGCCGCCGGCCGCCTGACCGGCAGCACCGACGCCCTGGGCTTTACCGAGTCCAACACCTACAACGCCCTCGGTGAAAAACTCACGTTCACCAACAAGAACGGCGCCACCTGGAACTACGACTACGACGCGGGCGGCCGCCTCATCACCGAGACCTCGCCCCTGGTCGCGGTGACCGGCCTGCAGGTCAACGCCACGACCGGCCAGCTGGAAGTCAACCCCGCGCTCAGCGGCAATGCCAGCATCGTGACCCGCATGAGCTACGACTCGCTGGGCAACCTGCTGTCGCGCACCGAAGCCTCGGGCCGCGCTGAAGAGCGCACCACCAGCTACGAGTACGACGCCGTCGGCCACCAGGTCAAGACCATCTACCCGCCGGTGTCGGTCTACAACGCCGCCGCCGACAACATCACCGTCAACGGCGCCACCGGCCTTGCCACGCGGACCGAAACCCTGCAGACGCTGAGCAGCCACACCAGCTACGACGTGTTCGGCAATGCCGTCGCCAACCGCGACGTCGCCGGCGCCATGAGCTACAAGGCCTACGACAAGCTGGGCCGGGTGCGCTATGACGTCGATGCCCTCGGCTTTGTGACCGGCTATGCGCGCAACACCTGGGGCGAGGTCACCACGCTGACGCGTTACGGTTCGGCCACCACGCTGCTCACCGGCAACCCCGCGCAGCTCAGCGGCACGCAGATCAGCACCGCCCTGGCCGCGGCCGGCTTCAGCCACAGCATGGACCGCATCCTGCTGACCGAATACGACCGCCTGGGCCGCGTTGCCAAGGTGATTGAGCCGCAGGGCTACGCCTACGATTCGACGGCCGCCGCGGGCGCGCAGTACTTCACCGCGGGCAAGACCACACGCAACAGCTACAACGCCTTCGGCGACCTGAGCCGCGTCGCGCTGCTCAAGAATGCCGTCACCGATACCTGGACCACGACCGAGTATTTCTACGACTTGCGCGGAGGGCAGACGGCCATCGTCGACGCCATGGGTTACCTGACGACCCAGGCTTTTGATGGTGCCGGCAATATCGTGGACCACACCGAATACGCCACCGCCATCGCGGGCTGGAACAGCGCCGTCACGCATGCCGCGGCGCCCGCGCCCGTCACTTCCGCCAACGACGACCGCAAGATCACCTCGGTGTTCGACCGCAACAACCGCAAGGTCTCGGACACCCGCGTCAATGTGCTGTACAGCGTCTCCACCGCCAGCACCACCGGCGTGCGCGGCAACGCGGTCACCAGCTACCTCTACGATGCCGTCGGCAACACCACGGCCACCACCGACGCCAACGGCGCCACCACCTACAGCTATTACGATGCGATGGGCCGCGTGACGGCCGTGGCCGAACCGGCGCGCATCGACGTGGTCACGCCAGGCACCAACGTGGTCCTCACGCCGCTCACGCTGTTCCGCCGCGATGCCTACGGCAACGTGGTCAGCAAGGTGCAACTCGCCAACGGCGCGGCGACCGCGACCGCCACGGCCTTCACGCAGGGCGCGGCCTCCGGCGCGGACCGCACCACGCTGACCGCCTACGACCGCGCGGGCCATGCCACCCAGGTGACGGACGCGCTGGGCTACAACCACTACAGCTCCTACGACGCGCACGGCCACATCGCCAAGGAATGGCAGGCCGTCACCGGCAACGACGGCGTCACCCGGACCAAGTTCCGCGCCTACCAATACGACAAGCTGGGTCGCCAGACCCACGTCATAGACCCGGCCTCGACCACGGTGCTGCAGAGCGGGCTGACCACGACCTTCACCTCGGACACTTATTCCTACGTCGCGTACAACGAAAGCGGCAGTTATATGTTCACGGGGGCCGGCAACAGCGCAACCCTCGGCTGGTCGTCGCTGATTGATGCGAGCGGCGGCCTGGTGCGTGTTCAGATCGACTACCAGACCGTTGCAGTCCCCCAATTTGTCGGGGCCGGTGAGAACGGTGTCCCTGTTTTTGTGCCGGGCGCGCCCCACGCCGCCACCGTGGTCCAGGATTTCAACGCCGCGGCGGCGAGCGGCGGCGTCACGCTTTCATGGCTCAATGCCGGCTATTCCGACGGCGGCATCTCGCAGCTGTCCACCATACGCGTGTGGCAGCAGAATGCGAGCGGCAACTTCGTCATCAAGTGGCAGGGCAGCCCGGCGCAGGCCAACGGCTCCGGCATCACCAACGTCAGCCAGCAGCAGGCCGGCCTGGTCGACACCGCGGTCGAATACAACGCCTTCGGCGAAGTCATCCGCAAGGGCATCAACGGCGGGCGCGAAGAGTATTTTGACTACGACAACGCCGGCCATCTCTGGCGCACCAACAGCGGCGACGGCATTGCCAAGGTGTCGCTCTATGACCTGCAGGGGCACCAGACCGCGGATATCCGCAGCGCCGGCTCCGGGCGCGGCAACCTCAACTTGCTGGCCTACGCGAGCGCCGACCAGGTGGCCGGCCTGGCCGACGTGCGGCGCAACGACGTGAAGTATGACGAGCTCGGCCACGTCACCCAGCAGCTGCAAGCCGAACGCCTGACGACCCAGGGCGGCGTCACCGTCCGCGCCAACCAGGCCAACGCCGGCATCGCCTCGGCTTCTTATCCCGCCTACGACTGGAACGGCAACAGCGCCGGCTGGAACGGCAGCAACAATGTGTACCTGACCTGGTCGTCCCTTGCCAATCTGGGCGGCGGCGACATCCTGGTCAGCATGGACTATGTGACCCAGCCGTATACCTACGTCCTCGGCCAGACCATGGTCCTCGGCGAAAACGGCATGTACAGCCCGGCCACGGACGAGTCGGGCAACGTCATCGGAGTCAGGGTTCCGGTGGCCGCGGCCGCCAGGAACATCACCCGCACCCTGACCGCGGACCAGGCCGCCAGCGGCATGACCATGAGCTGGATTGACTCGGGTACCGAAGGCGGCCTCGCCAGCGTGACGCGTTTGCAACTGTACAAAAAAGACTACCAGGGCAACTGGCGGCTCATCACCGACCGCAGCAGCGGCAGCTTCGGCACCAGCGGCAGCAGCATAGAGCTGACGGCGCCGGCCGACGCATCGACCACGCTGCAGTTGCAGCTGCGCCCGGCCGGTGCCACCACGCCGGTGGAGACCGTCAGCCTGCTCAATTTCGGCGACGCGCTGCGTTATGACGGCGGAAGCCGCAACCTCGCGGCCTACGAATACCAGGTGCTGACCACGGTGGCCGGCGGCGCCACCACGAGTTCGGGCTGGCTGCCTGTGCCCGTGTCCGGGGCGACGGCTGGCACCAGCCAGTGGAGCCGGCCGGTCGTCAACCAGAAGACCGACCGCTGGGGCAATGTGCTGGAGATCAACGACCCGCGCGCCCTGGGCTGGAAGACCACTTACAGCTACAACGCCGGCAACCAGGTCGTGCGCCAGAGCCAGGCCGACACCGACGGCAACCAGAGCGCGGCCAGCCCGGTCACCAACATCTACTACGACCGCATGGGCCGGCAGCTGGCCACAACGGACGCGCGCGGCAACAGCAACCTGCAGGAGTTCGATGCCGCCGGCAACCTCGTCAAGGAGACCCATGCCGACGGTGGCGTGGTGAGCTACCGCTACGACGTCTTCGGCAACAAGGTGCAGGTCAAGGACACGCGCGGCTTTGTCACCAGCTTCAACTACGACAAACTCAACCGGCTGCTCAGCACGGTGCGGCCGGTGGTGAGTGTCTATACGGTGGGCGCCTCCAACTCGATGACTTATGTCAACGGCCGCGCCATCACGGAAACCAACACCTGGGATCAGGCCGGGCGCAAGCTCACCTCGACCAACGGCAACTACGAGACGCTCAGCTACAGCTACGACATGCTGGACAACGTCGTGGCGACCCGCCAGCCCCTGGGCCAGACCGTCAAGGCCACCTTCGACCTGCGCGGGCGCAAGTCCGCCGAAGTGGATGCCAACAACAACAGCGCCACCTGGAGCTACGACTACTTTGGCCAGCTCTACGGCCACACCGACCTGGGCGGGGCCAAGTTCAGCTATGCCTACGACAATGCGCGCCAGCTGGTGGTGCAAACCAGCACCCGCGGCCAGTACCTGATCTACGGCTACGACGCCGCGGGCCAGCTGGTCCGCAACACTGATGCGGCGCTCGGCAAGGTCACGACCTATGCCTGGGACCTGGGCGGCCATTCCGTGCGCGAGAAAGTCGTGCAGGGCGGGGTCACCTACCAGGACAACTCCATGGCCTACGATGCGCTGGGCCGGCTGCGCTGGGTGGGCGACACCCGCGCCTTCATCAACCTGGACTACGACAAGATGGGCAACCGTACGCGTATCCAGACCCACGTCATCACCGGCAGCGGCGCCTCGGACGCGGACCGCTACTTCCAGTACGACGCCATGAACCGCCAGACCGTGGTCGACGCGGTGGACGCCGCCGGCAACCTTGGTTCGGTGGGCCACCGCATCACCTACGACGGCAACGGCAACCGCACCAGCGACACCTTCCTGGGCACCCGCGTGGGCAGCGTGCAGGTGGTGGACCACTACAACCCCGTCTACGGCGCCATTCCGGTTCTCAATGAATATGGGCAGCCCACTTACGACGAATCCGGCAACCCGATCACGACCTGGGGCATCGTCGGTTACAGCCCGGTTTACCGCACCGATCTCTATGGCTACCAAGGCACCAGCACCGAGGTCTATAACTACGACGGCCTGAACCGCCTGACCGGTGTGGTCAAGGACGGCGTGCAGCTGGACTACCGCTATTACGACGGTGCGAGCCGCGTGCTGCAAACCGGTCCGGCCGGCACCTTGTCGACCGCCTACATCAACGCGTTGACCGGCGGCGCATCGGGCGCCAGCGGTTCCGAGACCCGCGTCAACCGCTTCGACGCCAACGGCCGCATGCTGTACCAGCGCGTCCTCAAAAGCGACAACAGCGCCAAATACGACATCAACTACAGCAGCTACGACGCCGCCGGCAACCTGCAAAGCTATTCCCTGCAGAACTACGAGGGCACGGCCTACACCAACTACTACAGCTACGCGCAGAACCGGTTTGACGGCTACAAGGAAGCCGCTGTCAACGGCACCAGCACCTACTTTCAGCCCGGCACGACGACCAGCTACTACGACGCCAACGGCTACCTGACGGCTGTCACCGACAGCACCAACGGCGCCGCCAATCGCAGCTTCGTCAACGATGCCTCGGGCAAGGCCTTGTACACCGCCCAGAACGGCCAGGTCCAGCGCCAGCTGATCGTGGCCGGCGAGGTGCTGGGCCGCTACGGCAACGCCGCCAGCGGTGCCAACGTGGTGGACTTCAACTTCGGCTACCAGCCTATCAACGGCAACTACCCGAAATCCAGCCCGGGCACCTACATCGTCGCGCCCAATGACACCCTGCAAAGCATTGCCAGGGGCGCCTACGGCGACAGCTCGCTGTGGTACCGCATCGCCGAGGCCAACGGCCTCTCAGGCGACAGCGACCTGAGGATAGGCCAGACCCTGACCATCCCCAGCCGGGTCGGGACCATCAACAACAACGCCAGCACCTTCAAGCCCTACGACCCGAGCGCGATGGTGGGCGACACCACGCCCAACCTGCCCACGCCTCCGCCGCCGGCGCAGGATGATGATGGCTGCGGTGTCATTGGGCAGATCATCGTGGTTGTCATTACGGTGGTGGTGTCCATCTTTGTGCCCCTGCCAGCCATACCTGCCGCCATGCTGGGGTCCTTCATGGGCCAGGTCGCCGGAAACGCGCTGGGCGTGCAGGACGGCATCAGCTGGGAAGGGATTGCCCTGGCTGGCGTCAGCGCCGGCATCAGCGAAGGCCTGAGCGAATTTATTCCCAAGGAAGTGGTTGAGACCTTGGGTAAAACAGGCACGGCCATCGTCAAGGCCGCGGCCGCCAACGCCTTGACGCAGGGCATTGGTGTCGTCACCGGCTTGCAGGACCACTTCGACTGGAGAGGCGTGGCCGCCGCTGCGGTCGGCACAGCCGTGGGCCTGGGGGTCGGGGATGCACTGGGGCTGCCCGGCGATGGCCCGGCCCCGGGAATGGGCATGGGAGAGTTCATCGCAAAGTCGGCCATCAAGAGCCTGGCCTCGGGCGCCGCGACCGCAATAGCCCGTGGCGGCAGGGTCACCGTGCAACAGATTGCCATGGATGCGTTTGGTAATACGCTAGGAGAGTCCCTGAGGGGTTATGTTGGGCAGGGCAGTGGTCCTGTTGTCGGTCAGCAGGAGGAGCAACTCTTCGAGGCTGAGCAGTCGGTGAGTGGCTTTGGGCGCGAGGAGGGTTATCACTACCTTGGCGGCTCTGCTGTTGATCGCCAGGAGGAGCAACTCGTCCATTCCGCACAGTCGGCTATCGGCTTTGGGCGCGAGGAGGGTTATCAGTACCTTGGTGGGCCCTTCCAGGCTGCATCGGCGAGTGGTGGTCTGTACTTGAACAATGCGCAGGAGACGCGCCTGCAATTAGGGCAGACAGTTACCGACTATGGAGATGAGTATGGCGACAGCTGGGAGGCAACGGCCAAATCTATCGGGGCCGTAAGACGAGCCAATGGCAAAGGTACATACGTTGTGATCTCCGGACTTGCAGACCCGAAAGATACGATGAATACCGGTGACCAGAAGCTGACATTTGATGAGCTGCGCCGCCAGGAGATTACTCAGTTGAATGCGAGTGGGACACCCGATCAAGGCGTCAATTGGGCTACTGCACTTGGCGGCGGCTTTGACACTAGTAGCTTTGGTGATCAGAAGTTCACGTATTCTGATGTTAAAGACTCCCTAAAAGCGGGTGTGAATTCAATAATTAACAGCTTCAATGGACTTCTTACATCTAGCGCGCAGTCAATGCTCAATTCTCCCGAAATGACCATTGCTGCCGGCACGAGCCCTCATGTATTTGATGCGCAGCAAGAAGCCATTGCTGCTACACCTCAAATTGGGGTGCCGAAATTGGATTATGAAAGTGGCAAATACGGAATCGGCTCGACGTTTGAGGCGGGATTTGATGTTGGGCAGGCTGTGACTGCCGGTTATGGTGTGGCGAAGCTCGGTGTTTCGGTAGTTCAAGGTATTCGGGTTGGCCAAGAGGTTAACGCTGCAACATCGCCGGCACGTTTGAAAGTAGGCATTGATTCGAGCAATACTGACGCTGCGGTCTTGTTTGGCAACAAGTACCCCGAGCACATGATCGATGTTCCGAAGATAGTCCCTAATGAGAGGTTAGGCGGAATCAGTGGGAAATTTAACTATGTGGTTAATGAAGAAGGTAGCCTGATAGTCGGCAGAAGTGGTCATACTAGCCTAACGGGCGGAGCGCCAGTTCAAGCCGCCGGCGAAGTCCAACTTTACAATGGCACGGTCAAGTGGATTGACAATGCCTCGGGGCACTATCAGCCGCTAGCAAGTATTGCTCCCGTTGCTGAGGCAGCGTTTAATAATGCAGGATTAAAGGCGACCGGTACTTTTATTCCGAAGGTATGGGTTCCCAATCCAGTTCTTCCGCGAGGTGGTGCGTGGGTACAAGTGAAAAATTAGATTCCCTTCAACGTGAGTTGCTCGCGGCGGAATATGTGCTTGATACGCAGTATTCATTTGATCTGGCAGAACCTTACTATCGTCGTTGCTTGCTGCTGATACAAGAGCTATCGGCGCACAATACCGAAGTTGAGAAAATGCTGATTGATCTATACGTCACAAAAAAAATTAGTGATGAACCTATGGCGTATTTAATGCACGTGCTTAGATGGCGTTCTGTACAGGATTTCTTGAAAGCGGAATTGGCTAGAAATCCCGCCGCGATCGCAACAGGTGCGCCGCATGAAAATATTCTGGCTGCATATCGTGACGATTGGCCAAATAAAATTTTTTATCAATTTGACAAAACCTCATAGCCTTTGTTGCTGGAACGGAGGCCATCTCAACATTTCAGGTAAAGCTCTTGTAAGTATGGCCGCAGCTGAGCACCAAGTGGTAGCGGCGTCGTTCCTTTAGGTATTCCTCATCGTCAAAGCGCCGGTAGACTTGGCTGTGGGCCGGCCAACTGGACAAGCACCGCGTGGTCCAGAGCTAGGCAGTAAGGTCTTGAGCCGGGCAAGGATTGCAGCGTATTCGTGCGGCTTGCATTTGTTGTATTGCTGCTTTTTCGCCGGGCATGTACGCCATGCGCGTGCCGGCTTGCCGCCCGGCGACAATACCCCCCATGGCAAGCACACAACTCCAGGAAATCCTTTTCTCCCAAGGCTTTGGCACACGGCGCGTGTGCGCGGGGCTGGTTCAACAAGGCTATGTGGCGGTGGCGGGCGCGCCTTGCGACGACCCGACCGCTGAATTCGAGCCCAGCGAAGGCCTGCGCTTCACGGTGCAGGGCACGGACTGGGAATACCATGAAAAAGCCTATTTGATGCTGCACAAGCCGGCGGGCTATGAGTGTTCGCAAAAGCCCAGCGCCTATCCGAGCATTTACACGCTGCTGCCGGCGCCGATACGCCAGCGCGGCGGCGGTGCGGCGGCCGGTGTGCAGGCGGTGGGGCGGCTGGACCAGGACACGACGGGCCTGCTGCTGCTGTCGGACGACGGCAAGTTCATCCACCGCATGAGTTCGCCCAAGCACCATGTGCCCAAGGTCTACGAGGTGCGCGCCAAGCACCCGGTGGACGACAAGCAGGTTGCCAAACTGCTGGCCGGCGTGGTGCTGGACGACGACCCCAAGCCGGTGCGGGCCGCGGCCTGCGAAAAAACCGGCGAGCACCAGCTGAGCCTGACATTGACCGAAGGCAAATACCACCAGGTCAAGCGCATGATTGCCGCCGTGGGCAACCGCGTGGAGGAGGTGGGCGGCCTGCACCGCTCGCGCATAGGCTCGCTGGATTTGCCGGCCGACCTCAAGGCAGGCGAATGGCGCTGGCTGACGGCCCAGGACCTGGCGCGCATCGCGGGCTGAGCATTGGCCGGCGCATCGCCGGTCCCGCTTATCGCAATTCGGCCGGTCGGGTGTTGGACTGTATGAGGAAGGAGTCGTGCCAGTGGCCGGGCATGCTGCTGGTGTGCTCCTGGTCCATGAGCGTGCGTATCTGGCGCTGTTGCGCCAGCGTGTGTTTCAGGCTGAGCCGTGCGGTTTCGAGGGCCGCCTCTTCACGTTTGAGGTGCCGGTTTTTGGTGGCTTCTTCACCGAGGAATTCATTGCGGAGTGCGTCCGGGTCCGGCAGCATGGAAGGGTTGAGCACCACATAACAAATGCCGCACTGGGCCAGCAAGTTGCTTTTGAGGTTTCTGGCTTTGCGGGACAGGCCGAAGGATTTGGGCACGTCGACGCAGCCGACCACATGGCCGTCGCTGGCGCAGACCGAAAACGTGCAGGTGGTGTTCTGGAGCATTTCATACCAGTACAGGCTGTTTTCATTGGCGTTGGGCCGGGTGAAGCGGGTCACGGGCATCTTGACCAGCACATGGTGGTCGTCAAAGGTGTTGATCATCCAGTGCCAGACCCGCAACTCTTCGCTGTTCATCAGAACCCGCGCATGCAGGGGCCAGTGTTGAGGAATGCGGCGTTTCCCCCGGTTTACCCAGCGTGACCACAGGCTGTACCATTCGGCGAGGTGCTCCATACGGGGCTGCTCCGCCGGTGACCATTCCGAGTTTCTGTACATGACGAACTCCTGGTTGTTACTGGTACTTACAATATGCGACTATTTGCCTACTTTGTCTTGAGGTTTAACACGGCTTTTCGCTTGATTAGTGACTAAGTGTGAATTTTTAGACGGAAACTCCGTCGCGAGCGTACGTAGAACTTGCAAAAAGGGGAGAGAAATCCATGGACAAACGCAGATTTATGGGTGTGGCGGCCGTGGGCGCTGCCGCCTTGCCTGGAATGGCGCAGGCCCAGCTGGCGCCCAAGGCGCAAAAAGGCCCGACGGTGCTGACCGTCAGCGGGCTGATAGGCGCGGGCAACCGCGGCGCGCTCGATCCGGCGCTGGACCAGATGATGGCCAAGCAGAAGATCAAATTCGACAAGGCGCAGGCCTTTGATTTCGCCACCCTGGCCGCGCTGCCGGCCGTCACCATCAAGCCCACACTCGAATACGACAACAAGCCGCACACGCTCAAAGGCCCGCTGCTGGCCGATGTGCTCAAGGCCAGCGGCGTGAAGCTCAATGACAAGACCACGGTGTTTGTGCGCGCGGTGGACGGCTATGCGGCCCAGGTGACGGCCGCTGAACTCACCAAATACCGCTTTATCGTCGCCACCCACATGGACGGCCAGCCTTTGTCGCTGGGCGGGCTGGGGCCGCTGTGGGCCGTGTATGACGCGGACCGCTTCCCCGAGATGGCGGCCAAGCCGATCTCCGCGCGTTTTGCCTGGTGCCCCTGGGCGACCTATCACATCGAGGTCAAAGAGGCCTGAGTTTCAGCGCGCGGCCTTCAGGAAGTCGGTGATCGCTTCCACGGTCTGGCCGGGCTGGTCGCGCTGGGGCGAATGCCCGCAGGCCGCCAGCCGCAGCTGCCGGGCATGCGGCGCCACCTGTGCGATTTCATCGAGCTGGCGCATCGTGCCGTACTCGTCGTCCAGGCCCTGGATCAGCAACAGCGGCGCCGTGATGCGGCTGCATTCTTCGCGGATGTCGAAGCGGCGAAAGGCATCGGACAGCCAGATGTCGTTCCATTGCCAGAAGGCCACATCGACGTCGGCGTGGTAGCGCGCCAGGCGATCGCGCAATCCCCCTGACTCAAACGCCGTACGGGCTTCGGTGATGGCCTGCACGGCAATGTCTTCGACCAGCACATGCGGCGCCATGGCGATGCAGGCCGAGACCGGATGGCGGCTGGCGTGGAGCAGGGCGATGGTGGCGCCGTCGGAGTGGCCCAGCAGCACAGGCCTGCTGATGTCCAGGGCCCGCAGCAGGGCGGGCAGCACCTCCCAGGCTTCAGCGTGCATGTAGTCGGGCAACAAGCGGCCGCTGCCCCGCACCTCGGGCACGGGCGCGGAATTGCCGTAGCCGCGCCGCGAATACACAATGCCGGCCCGGCCTGTTGCCGCGCAGACGGCCTGCGGCCAGTCCAGCCCGCGCTGCGTCCACAAGGCGACCGAGCCCAGGCCTTCGTGCAGGAAAACAATCGGGGCCAGGCCGGGCTGACCGGTGATGCGCCTCAATTCCAGGTGCACACCATTGATCTCCAGCATCTGCGTCATATCCATCGCCGCATCGTAAGGGATGGCGGCGATTCGGGGATTCCGGGTATTTGGCCCCACCGGGGCGGGCCTTTTAGGATGGGAACCTCGCCGGCGCCCGGTACACTAACCGGTTGCACCTAGAAAGACCGTTTTTGTGAATGTTCCCGCCCGTTTTGCAGCCGCCTGGCTGTGCGCCCTTGCCGCCCTGACGAGTTTCCCTGCCGCCGCCCAGACCGCGGCGCCGCCGGCGGCTTCCGGGATCACCACACCCGTCTTTGTGCTCAACTCGCTGGACGACAGCGTCAGCGTGATCAACCCGGCCACCTGGACCGAGACCCGGCGCATCGCCACCGGCAAGGAGCCGCACCATCTTTACCTCACGCCCGACGAAAAATCGGTGATCGTGGCCAATGCGCTGTCGGATTCGTTGACCTTTATCGACCCGAAAACCGCCGAAGTGCAGCGCACGGTGCGCGGCATCCTGGACCCCTACCAGCTGCGCTTTTCGCCCGACATGAAATGGTTCGTCACGGCGGCCAACCGCCTGAACCACATCGACATTTACAAATGGGACGGCAAGGACATCACGCTGGTCAAGCGCGTGCCCACCGGCAAGACGCCCAGCCATTTGTGGATAGACAGCAAAAGCACCACGATTTATTCGACCATGCAGGACAGCGACGAGCTGATCGCCATCGACCTGGCGACGCAGGCCGTCAAATGGCGCACCAAGACCGGCTCCATCCCGGCCGACGTCTACGGCACGGCCGACGACAAATTCATGCTGGTCGGTTTGACGGGCGGCGACGCCGTCGAGGTCTATGACGTGAGCGGCGCCCAGCCGCAGCGCACCAAGTCCATCAAGACCGGCGCCGGCGCCCATGCCTTTCGGGCCTTCGGCGACAAGCGCCACATATTGGTCAGCAACCGCGTGGCCAACACCATCAGCCGTATCGACCTGCAAACCCTGGAGGTGGTCGACAACTACCCCGCGCCGGGCGGCCCCGATTGCATCGAGGTGAGCCGCGACGGCAAGCAGATCCTGGTGAGCTCGCGCTGGGCGCGCAAGCTCACCGTGATCGATGTGGCGACCCGCAAGGTGGTGCGCCAGGTCAATGTTGGAAAGAGCCCGCATGGCGTCTGGACGCTTGATCACTCGCCAAGGTAGGCCGGCCCTGGCGGCTGCGCTGCTTGCCGCTGCCCTGGCGGCGGCCGGCATGCCCCCCGCCCAGGCAGCAGCCCCCTGCAAACCCGTCTACCTGACGCTGGACACCGGCCACATGGCCGTCGCGCCGATGATGGCCGAGGTGCTGAACAAACACCAGGTCAAGGTCACGTTTTTTGCCGCCAACGAGCGCACGCAGACCGGCGACGGCAGCCTGGGCGCGGAGTGGGCTCCGTGGTGGAAGGCGCGGGCCGCCGAGGGCCATGAGTTCGCCTCCCATACCTGGGACCATGTGTACTGGCGCGGCGACCTGCCGGTGGCGGGGGCTGAGCCGCCCCGCTTCAAGATGCGGCCCTCGGCGGGCCCGTCGGAAGGCAAGGACCTGAACTGGACGGCCGCGCAGTACTGCGAGGAAATCGGCAAGTCGGCCAAACGCCTGGAAGCCATCACCGGCAAAAAAACGCTGCCGCTTTTCAGGGCGCCGGGCGGCAAGACTTCGCCCGCGCTGCTGGCTGCCGCCAAGTCCTGCGGCTATGAGCATGTGGGCTGGTCGCCCGCGGGTTTTCTGGGCGACGAACTGGCCAGCGAAAAATATCCCAATGACTTTTTGCTGAAGAAGGCGCTGCGCGACGTGCGCTCCGGCGACATCCTGCTGGCGCACCTGGGCATCTGGTCGCGCAAGGACCCGTGGGCGCCCAAGGTGCTGGAGCCCTTGATCACCGGCCTGCAGTCGCGCGGCTTTTGTTTCAAGACCCTGCGCGAGCATCCCCAGTACAAGGACTGGATTGAGGCGCAGTCCGGCCCGGCCCCGGCCAAGCCTGCAAAATAAACGGCATGGACGGGTTCAGCGATCTTTTTTCGGCGGCGCAGCAGTGGCTGTTCGAGGCCGCCGTGCAGCCGGCCATGTTCGCGCTGGGCATGGGCAACCTGCTGGAAGACGGCTACGACGCCACCGCCTGGTTCATGGTGGGCGTGATCCAGGTGCTGATCCTGCTGGCCCTTGTCGGCCCGCTGCAGCGCTGGCGGCCGGTGGAGCCGGTCACCGACCGCGCCACCATACGCACCGACGTGCTGTACACGCTGATCCACCGGCTGGGCCTGTTCCGCATCGCGCTGTTCTTCACGCTGGACCCGTGGTTCGACGAAGCCTTCGGCGCATTGCGCACGGCCGGCTACGGCACCTTCCACCTCGACCAGCTCTGGCCCGGCGTGACCGACCACGCGGTGGTCAGCCTGCTGATTTACCTGGTGGTGTTCGACTTCGTTGCTTACTGGACGCACCGCGGCCAGCACCAGGTCGAGTGGTGGTGGCGCCTGCATTCGCTGCACCATGCGCAGCGGCAAATGACCATGTGGAGCGACAACCGCAACCACCTGCTCGACGACATCCTGGTCGACTCCATCGTGGTGGTGGTGGCCCAGCTCATAGGCGTGCCGCCCGGCCAGTTCATCGCCATCGTGGCCTTTACCCAGCTCAGCGAAAGCTTCCAGCACGCCAATGTGCGCATCTGGTTCGGCCGCATCGGCGAGCGCCTGTGGGTGAGCCCGCGCTTTCACCGGCTGCACCACAGTATTGGGATAGGGCATGAGACCGTGAAGGCCCAGCGCACCGTCCTGGGCGGGCATAACTTCGGCGTGCTGCTGCCGTGGTGGGACGTGCTGTTCGGCACCGCCAATTTTGAGCAGCGTTACGACCCCACGGGTGTTCGCGACCAGGTCGAGGCCAACCGCGATTACGGCAAGGGTTTCTGGTCGCAGCAGTGGATGGGCCTGAAGCGCCTTTTCGGTAAAGCCTGAGCCTGCAATCTGCCCGACGCCTGGTCGGGGTATCCTTGCTTTTATGAGCAAACTTCTTGATGCTTTCTGGCGTGCCGCGATGTACTGCCTGCATCCGCGGGTCATTGCGCTGTCGATCCTGCCGCTGGTGATCATGGGCGTACTTTCCCTGGCCTTGGCCCACTTCTTCTGGGACAGTGCGGCTGAAGCCATCCGCGTGCAACTCGGAAGTTTCGAGCTGGTGGGCACCATGACTCGCTGGCTGGAGGGCTTGGGCTTGAGCCAAATGCAGACCGTGCTGCCAAAGGTGCTGCTGCTGTTGTTGATTATTCCCGTCATCATCATTGTCTCGCTGCTGTTTGTGGCCATGCTGATGACGCCGGCCATGGTGTCGCTGGTGGCCGCGCGGCGCTTTCCGCAGCTCGAGCGCAAACTGGGCGGCTCCATGCTGGCCAGCCTGTTCTGGTCGCTGGGCTCGACACTGCTGGCGGTGGTTGCGCTGGTCGTGTCGATTCCGCTGTGGCTGATCCCGCCCTTGATCCTGGTGCTGCCGCCGCTGATCTGGGGCTGGCTGACCTACCGCGTGATGTCCTACGACGCCATGGTCGACCATGCGAGCAGCGAGGAGCGGCGGCAGATTTTCAAGGAACACCGCATGCCGCTGCTGGCCATAGGTGTGCTCAGCGGCTACCTGGGCGCCGCGCCCAGCCTGATCTGGGCTTCCGGCGCCATGTTCGTCGCCATGGCGCCCATCCTGGTGCCGGTGGCCATCTGGATCTACACCCTGGTGTTCGCCTTTTCCTCGCTCTGGTTTGCCCACTACACCTTGGCCGCGCTGGAGCAGCTTCGCAAACGAAACAATGCGCTGGCTCCCGACCCGCTGGTGCAGGCCGAGGTCGCAACAACGGCAGCTGAGCTGGCGCCTGAGGCCCTGCCCGGGCCGGCGCCTCGCTTCGGCTCGCTGGGCGGAAAGCCCGATTTACCCCTGCCTTGAACCCTTTACAACATGACCCCTCACTTCGGCCTGATCATCGTCGGCGATGAAATCCTCTCGGGCAAACGCGCCGACAAACACCTGCCCAAAACCATAGAGCTGCTGGGCGCGCGAGGCCTGCAATTGGCCTATGCCGACTATGTGGGTGACGACCCGGCGCGCATCACCGCCACGCTGGCGCGCGCTTTCGCGGCGGCCCGCGAAAGCGGCGACGTGGTGTTTTCCTGCGGCGGCATAGGCGCCACGCCCGACGACCACACCCGGCAGTGCGCGGCGAAGGCGCTGGGCGCCGAGCTGGCCCTGCATCCCACGGCCAAAACCCTGATCCTCGAACGCATGGCCGACGTGGCCAAAGAGCAGGGCACGCCCTATGAACCCGACCGCGACGACAACATCCATCGCCTGAACATGGGGGTGTTCCCGGTGGGCGCGGAGATCATTCCCAACCCCTACAACAAGATCCCCGGCTTTACCTGCCGCGCGGGGCAGGGGGCGGTCCACTTCGTGCCCGGGTTTCCGGTCATGGCCTGGCCGATGATCGAATGGGCGCTCGACACGCTGTATGCCCACCTGCACCAAAAGTCGCCTTACACCGAAAAATCGGTGATCATTTTTGGGTCCATGGAAGCCATGCTCACGCCGCTGATGCTCGCCATTGAGGCGGCGCATGCCGGCGTCAAGGTCTTCAGCCTGCCCAGCGTGGACCACCCCGAATACGGCCGCCATATCGAGCTGGGCGTCAAAGGCGCGCCCGAAGCCGTCAACCTGGCCTACCCGGCCATGCTGGCCGGGCTGCACAAATTCGACCTTAAATTCGGCCCTGAATTGGTGCGTTGAGTTTTTGCACTAAATCAGTGCATTTATGGCGATGCACTTAAATGGTGCTCGTGTTACCAGGCAGTGTTTTTTCTCTTTTCGGCTTCTGCGGGGCTGGAACCGAGGCCAGATGACGGCACAATCCGAGGCTTGGCAGGAAAGCGAACGGCCAATGGCTTTGGCACAAAAAGTGCATTCAATAGCCCGAAGACAATTTTTCAACCACCCATCCAGCACAGGAGATTTTGATGGCAAAGACCGTCGCAGACGTCATGAAAATGGTCAAGGAAAACGAAGTCAAGTTCGTTGACTTCCGTTTCACCGACACCCGGGGCAAAGAGCAGCACGTGACCGTGCCCGTGTCCCATTTTGACGAAGACAAATTCACGTCGGGCCATGCTTTCGACGGATCGTCCATCGCCGGTTGGAAGGGCATCGAGGCTTCGGACATGCAGCTCATGCCCGACCCGAACACCGCCAACATCGACCCCTTCTTCGAAGAAACCACGCTGTTCCTGCAGTGCGTCGTGGTCGAGCCCAGCGACGGCAAGGCCTATGACCGCGACCCGCGCTCCATCGCGCAGCGCGCCGAAGCCTACCTCAAGGCCTCCGGCCTGGGCGACACCGCCTACTTCGGTCCCGAACCCGAATTCTTCATCTTCGACGGCGTGCGCTGGAGCAACGAGCCCGGCAACGTCATGTTCGCCATCGACGAGTACGAAGCACCCTGGAACAGCGGCAAGCAGCTCGAAGGCGGCAACCGCGGCCACCGTCCCACCGTCAAGGGCGGCTACTTCCCCGTGCCCCCGGTCGACAGCACGCAGGACATGCGCGCCGAGATGGCCCTGATCCTCGAATCGCTGGGCATCCCTGTCGAGGTGTTCCACCACGAAGTGGCGGGCGCCGGCCAGAACGAAATCGGCACCAAGTTCAGCACGCTGGTCCAGCGCGCCGACTGGACGCAGGTCCTGAAGTACGTGGTCTGGAACGTGGCCAACGCCTACGGCAAGACCGCCACCTTCATGCCCAAGCCTTACGCCGGCGACAACGGCTCGGGCATGCACGTGCACCAGTCGATCTGGAAAGACGGCAAGAACCTGTTCGCCGGCGACGGCTACGCGGGCCTCTCCGACTTCGCGCTGCACTACATCGGCGGCATCATCAAGCACGCCCGCGCCCTGAACGCCATCACCAACCCCGGCACCAACAGCTACAAGCGCCTGGTGCCCGGCTTCGAAGCCCCGGTGAAGCTGGCTTACAGCTCGCGCAACCGCTCGGCCTCGATCCGCATTCCGTTCGTGGCGAACCCCAAGGGCCGCCGCATCGAGGCGCGTTTCCCCGATCCATCGGCCAACCCTTACCTGGCCTTCTCGGCCCTGATGATGGCCGGCCTGGACGGCGTGGAAAACAAGATCCATCCGGGCGAAGCCGCCACCAAGGACCTGTACCACCTGCCGCCGGAAGAGGACGCAAAAGTCCCAACCGTCTGCCACAGCCTGGACCAGGCGCTGGACTACCTGGACAAGGACCGCGGTTTCCTGACCAAGGGCGGTGTGTTCACCGACTCCATGCTCGACGCCTACATCGAGCTGAAGATGGGCGAAGTCACGCGTTTCCGCATGGCACCGCACCCGGTCGAGTACGACATGTACTACTCGCTGTAAGCAGCCAAGCCGCCTACTGTTTTTATTTACAGTCTGTGGCCAAAAAAGGACGGCATATGCCGTCCTTTTTTATTGCCCCCGGCACTTGTGGGTGTGCTGGCTTTGTGTTTTCCCCCCTTTGCCGCATACTGATAGACCGTCCTTGCCCTACCGGCATTGGGAGTTCTCCATGAAAAACACCTTTTTGCTTTCTGCCTTGTCCCTGCTGCTGGCCGGCGCGGGGAACCTCGCATGGGCGCAGCAGGTTTACCGCTGCGCCGGTGTCGGGGGCTCCACACCTGAATACATCAACAACGCCAAAGAGGCGCAGACGCGCAGCTGCAAGCTGGTCTCGGGCGGCAATGTCACGGTCGTGGCAAGCACGCCGGTGAGCACCACGCCCAAGCCCGCGGTCCGCGTGGCGGCTGCGGGCGGACCTCGCACCGATGGCAGTCCCGAGCAGCGTGCCCGCGACAGCGATTCGCGGGCCATCCTGGAAGCCGAGCTCAAGAAAGCCGAAGCCAAACTGGCCGAGCAGCAAAAAGAGTACAACAACGGCGAGCCCGAGAAGCAGGGCATTGAGGGCCGCAACTACCAGCGCTACCTGGACCGCGTGGCCGAACTCAAGGACAGCATCGCCCGTAACCAGAGCGACATTGCCGGCCTCAAGCGCGAGATATCCCGGCTCCCTTCGACCGCCGCTCCCGCCCTTAATTAAGCGCGCAAGGCCGGCTTCTGGGTGAAAATGGATGGCTTGAACAAGCCATCCATCCGCACCCCATCCTCCTCGGCCCCGGTTTCGGGGCTGCCCCGTTTCCAGGCCTTCGACCTGCTGGCCACGCTGGTGGCCGTCGTACGCACCGACGGCACCGTGGTGTTCGCCAATGCCGCGCTCGAAGACGCGCTGGGCACCTCCCGGCGAACCATCGAGGGCTCGCAGCTGCCCGACTGTTTCACCGAGCCGCTGATCCTGCAAAACGCGCTTGAAGGCGCCGGCAGCAACGAATTCGCCGCCCTGCGCTACGACGCCTGGCTAAGGCGCCTGAACCATGAACCGCTGCCGGTCCACGTGGTGGTGGCGCAGACCGACACCCCGGGCGAGGCCATCGTGGAGCTGCTGCCGCTGGAGCAGCAGGCCAAGCAGGAGCGGGAAGAGCGCCTGATCGACCAGGCGCAGGCCAACAAGGAGCTGATACGCAACCTGGCCCATGAAATCAAGAACCCGCTGGGCGGGATTCGCGGCGCGGCCCAGCTGCTGCAGATGGAGATCGGCAAGGACCTGACCGAATACACCCAGGTCATCATCCATGAGGCGGACCGGCTGCAGACCCTGGTCGACCGCCTGCTGGCGCCGCACCGCCGCCCGCACCTGGTGGGCGACGTGAATATCCACGAGGTGTGTGAGCGCGTGCGCTCGCTGATCCTGGCGGAGTTTCCCAAAGGCCTGAAGGTCACGCGGGATTACGACATCTCCATCCCCGACTTCCGCGGCGACCGCGAGCAGCTGATCCAGGCGGTGCTGAACATCGCCCACAACGCCGCGCAGGCGCTCGCCGAACTCATCGCGGCGGGCAAGGCGCAGATCACTTTCAGGACCAGAATCGCCAGGCAGGTAACTTTTGGCAAGCAGCGCTATCGCTTGGCACTGGAATTGCATGTTATCGACAATGGACCGGGCGTGCCGGACTCCATCAAAGACCGCATCTTCTATCCCCTGGTCTCGGGGCGCGAGGGCGGTTCGGGGCTGGGGCTGACATTGGCGCAAACCTTTGTGCAGCAACACCACGGTTTGATCGAGTGCGACAGTGTGCCGGGCCGTACGGATTTCAAGCTGCTCATACCGCTTCCTTGAAATCCGTCCGCCGCATGATTGATACATAACGCGATCGGCGCGGAGGCTCCCCAGAAGGGCCACGCGCTGAAAGCACGACAAAAGGGACTGCATACATGAAACCGATCTGGATCGTTGATGATGACCAGTCCATCCGGTTTGTTCTGGAAAAGGCCCTGCTTCGCGAGGACCTTCCCACGCGCAGTTTCACCAGCCCCCGCGAAGTGCTTGCCGCGCTGGAAAACGCAACCGAAGAAGACGGCCCGCAAATCCTGGTGAGCGACATCCGCATGCCGGGCGGCTCGGGCCTGGACTTGCTGGAAAAGGTCAAGGAAAAGCTGCCCGGCCTGCCGGTCATCATCATGACGGCGTTCTCCGACCTGGACAGCGCGGTCTCCGCCTTCCAGGGCGGGGCCTTTGAATACCTGCCCAAGCCGTTTGACCTGCCCAAGGCGGTCGAGCTGATTCGCCGCGCGGTGGAAGAAAGCCAGCGCGAGGAGGTGGCCGAGGAACGCATGGCCTCCGCGCCCGAAATGCTGGGCCAGGCGCCGGCCATGCAGGACGTGTTCCGCGCCATCGGGCGCCTGAGCCAGAGCATGGTGACGGTGATGATCACCGGCGAGTCGGGCTCGGGCAAAGAGCTGGTGGCGCGCGCGCTGCACAAACATTCGCCGCGCGCCAGCGGGCCTTTTGTCGCGATCAACACCGCGGCGATCCCCAAGGATCTGCTCGAGAGCGAACTTTTCGGCCATGAGCGCGGCGCCTTCACCGGCGCGCAGACCATGCGGCGCGGCCGCTTCGAGCAGGCCGAGGGCGGCACGCTGTTCCTCGATGAAATCGGCGACATGCCTTTTGACCTGCAGACGCGCCTGCTGCGCGTGCTCAGCGACGGCCATTTCTACCGCGTCGGCGGGCACAACGCCGTCAAGGCCAATGTGCGCGTCATCGCCGCCACCCACCAGGACCTGGAGCAGCGCGTCAAGGAAGGCGGTTTCCGCGAGGACTTGTTCCACCGCCTCAACGTGATCCGTTTGCGCCTGCCCGCGCTGCGCGAGCGGCGCGAAGACGTCTTCATGCTGACGCGCCACTTCCTGCAGCAAAGCGCCAAGCAGCTGGGCGTCGAGCCCAAGCGGATTTCCGACACCGCCCTGCAGCTGCTGAGCAATTTTGGTTTTCCCGGCAACGTGCGCCAGCTTGAGAACATCTGCCACTGGCTGACCGTCATGGCGCCGGCCCAGGTGATAGAGCCCAAGGACCTGCCGCCCGAAGTGCTGGGCATGATTCCCGAGCCGGGAAAATCCCCCGCCCCGGCTGAAAAATTGGATCCTGTCCGCACCGAATGGGCGGCAAGCAGCGACAAGGCTTTGCCGGGGCCCGCGCCCGAAGCGGTTTTACCGGCTGTGGCCGGCGTGGGGCAGAACTGGGAAAGCGGCCTCGAGGCTGAAGCCCTGGCCCTGCTGGCCACCGGGCGCAGCGACGTGTGGGACGTGCTCACGCGCCGCTTCGAATCCAAGCTGATCCAGACCGCGCTGGCCAATACCCGCGGGCGCCGCATCGAGGCCGCCCAGAAACTGGGCATAGGCCGCAATACCATCACGCGGAAGATTCAGGAGCTCCACCTGGAGTGAATGTGGCCCCCACGGTCGCTCACTGCGTGTAGCTCCCTGCCCCCCGAGGGGGCCGCCCGCCTGTGGCCCGGCAAAGCCGGTTCCACGGCTCATGCTGGCTTGAAGATTCAGGGCGTATGCAGAGGGGGTATTTCACCAGTGGGTGCCGCGGAGCGCCGCCCCCTGGAAGGGGGGAACAGGCTACACGAAGTGAGCCTGAAAGGGGGTTACTTCAGCTCTACGGTCACCGGCGCATGGTCGCTCGGCTTTTCCCATTTGCGCGGCACGCGGTCTATGCTGCAGCCTTTCACTTGAGGCTTGAGCGCCTCGCTGACCAGGATGTGGTCTATGCGCAGGCCCCGGTTCTTCTGGTAGCCCAGCATGCGGTAGTCCCACCATGAATAGCTTTTGGGCGCCTGCTCGAACATGCGAAAGCTGTCGGTCAGGCCCAGCGCCAGCAGCTGGCGGAAGTGCTCGCGCTCTTCCCTGGTGTGGTGGATGGTGTCCCTGAGTCCTTCCGGGTCGTAGGAGTCCTGGTCTTCCGGCGCGATGTTGAAGTCGCCCAGCAGCACCAATTGCGGGTGGGCCGCCATCTCGGCGCGCACATAGGCTTGCAGGCCGTCCAGCCAGCGCATCTTGTAGGCGAACTTTTCGCTGCCGGGCTCCTGGCCGTTGACGAAGTAGCCGTTCAGCACGCGGATGGGCCCCGCCGGGCCGTCCACCGTGGCGGCGATGACCCGCGAATGTTCGTCTTCAAAACCGACGATGTTTTTCACCACCTCGCGCAGCGGCGTGCGCGACAGGATGGCCACGCCGTTATAGGTCTTCTGACCGAAGGCGGCAGCTTCGTAACCCGCGGCCTTGAGCGCCTCCAGCGGGAACTTGTCGTCCGTCATCTTGAGTTCCTGCAGGCACAGTACGTCGACGGGATTGGCGGCCAGCCAGTCCAGCACGTGCTGCAGGCGAGCGGTGAGTGAGTTGACGTTCCAGGTTGAGATCTTCATGGTTTCATGCTCCAGCCCCGGAAAAGTGGGGAATGTCCGCGGTCAGATATGCAGTACGGCCAGCACACCCACCACCAGGCCCACGCCGGCCACGGCGAACATGCCGTATTCCAGCCATTTTTTGCGTGTCAGCAGCGCGATGGCCGCCAGGGCAATCGCCACCTGCAGCACCGTGGTGGCCTGGGCCCAGCGGTGGTGCTGGTGGATCTGCTCGTCCGAGGACTTGTCCCAGACGGCGGATTCGGCTTCGAGCTTCTCGGCGATCACCTTGATCTCGTTTTTTTCCTTTTCGTAGCGGTCCACCTTGCCCTGGTAGCCGGCTTTTTTGTCTTCGGGCGCCAGGTCGCGGGCCAGCTCGGCCAGCGACTGCTTGGTGCTCTTGGCCTGGAAGTAATTCCACTGGTTGGAGGCCTCGGTCTTCTTGATGGCCGCGTTGTTTTTGTAGAGGCCCGCATTGGCCTGCGTGGCGCCGCCCATGTAGGCAAAGATGGCGCCTATGGTCGCGATGATGGCGGTGATCACCGCGATCTGCGCGATCATGCCGCCGCCGTTTTCATGGCCGCCGTGGCCGCCCTGGGCCGCGTGCTCAAGCTCATGGTCGTGGGGTCCGTGCACGTGAAATCCGCCTCCTGACATATCAATTCCCTCTCGTGTTGTTGTGGGTTGTGGGTGGTTTATTTTTCGTAGGTGATAAAGCTGAACTTCATCCCCGTGGCCGATACATGGTCCTCGCGCGCCGTCTGGCGCCATTCGGGGCCCAGCGTCGGCGCGAAGGCGTCGCCCTCGATATTCTCCGCAATCTCCGTGACTTCGATGCGGTGTGCCAGCGGCATCGCCTGCGCGTAAATTTGCGCGCCGCCCAGGATCCACACCTCTTCGGAAGCCGCGCACAGCGCCAGCGCATCGGGCAGGCTTGCCGCGGTCTCGGCGCCGGCGTCCTTCCAGCCGGCCTGGCGCGTGATGACGATGTTGGCCCGGCCCGGCAGGGGGCGGAATTTGGGCGGCAGCGAATCCCAGGTCTTGCGGCCCATGATGACCGGCCAGCCGGTGGTCAGGCGCTTGAGGCGCGCCATGTCTTCCGGCAGGCGCCAGGGGATGGTGTTGTCGCGGCCTATCACGCCGTTGGCGGCGCGGGCGAAGATCATGTGGATGCGTGTCATGCCTGGATCCCGAGCTAAACAGCCACCGGCGCTTTGATCGCCTCGTGGTGCTGATAGTCCAGGAACTCGAAGTCTTCAAACTGGTAGTCGAAGATCGATTCGGGCTTGCGCTTGATCTGCAGCGTCGGGTAGGGGAAGGGCTGGCGGCTCAGCTGCAGCGCGACCTGCTCATGGTGGTTGCTGTAGATGTGGCAGTCGCCGCCGGTCCAGATGAAGTCGCCCACGCCCAGGTCGCACTGCTGCGCCACCATGTGGGTCAGCAGGGCGTAGCTGGCGATGTTGAAGGGCACGCCCAGGAAGATGTCGGCGCTGCGCTGGTAGAGCTGGCAGCTCAGCTTGCCGGGCTGGCCCTGCACCTCGGAGGGCGCCACGTAGAACTGGAAAAACGCGTGGCAGGGCATCAGCGCCATCTTGGACAGGTCGGCCACATTCCAGGCGCTCACGATGATGCGGCGCGAATCGGGGTTGGTCTTGAGCGTCTTGATGACTTCGCTGATCTGGTCGATGTGGCCGCCGTCGGGTGTGGGCCAGCTGCGCCACTGCACGCCGTAGACCGGGCCCAGGTCGCCGTCAGGCCGCGCCCATTCGTCCCAGATGGTGACGCCGCGTTCCTTGAGCCAGTTGTTGTCGCTGGAGCCCTGCAAAAACCACAGCAGCTCGTGGACGATGGATTTCAGGTGCACCTTCTTGGTGGTCACCAGCGGAAAGCCCTCGTTCAGGTCAAAGCGCATCTGGTGGCCGAACACGCTTTTGGTGCCGGTGCCGGTGCGGTCGGCCTTGAAGACGCCGTGCGTGTCCACATGGCGCATGAAATCTTCGTATTGGGAGCGTATGGGGCGGGAGACGATCATGGGGAGTCCGGTGAGGCGTTACGGCGATTTTATTCGCTGCGCTCAGGGTCGGCCGCGCAGAGGCCAGTCCACTAGCAGTTCGCCCTTCAAGGCTTCATGGAAAGCGATCGCCAAGTTTATCAGCGTGCCGGTGTCGCCGCGGTCTAAAATGCCGGCGGTTTCTGTCGCGCGTCGCCGCAGATCGACCATCAGCAAGTTCTCTGCGGCGCGCGCTTGTTCCACTTGCCCTGCCTCACGCAGCCAATACGCGCATGCGCCGTACGGTTGGGGATCAAGCGGAAATGTCACCGGCCGCGGAGCGCGCATAGCTCGCGATGCTTCGTCGAACAATGCGGTGCTTCCGGCGTCACTTAAAGCGGTAGCGGCACTGCCTGCATCGCACAAGGCGCGTGCGCGCCAGGCAGAAGCTTCCAGGGACCTCGCCAGCGTCGTCAATTGCGCCAGCGCATCGGGGGCCCAAGGTGCGGCACGATGGGACCGCACCAGATGTGCAGCGTGCCCCAGCAGGGCGCGCCGCTCGGCACTTGTGGCTGCCGTCAGGAAGTATTGCTCCAGCAGCAGAAAGTCGGCAGCGGCAAGCTGTGTCACAGCCGACTTTTCTGCGGCGATATCGCCGATAGCGCGATCCAGTTCCGCCAGCGCCGCGAAACGAGCCGGGGATGGTCGCAGCGTTTTGATCTTCTGCAGCGCTTCTGTCGCGTTGCCCGCCCGAGCGTCGTGAAGCGCGATCTCCAGTTCAATCGCATCTATGTCGTTCGCCGATTGTGCTGGCCATGAGACCGCGAACGGCGCGCTGAGGATGGATAACGTTGCCTGAGCTTCCTCGGGGCTGCCGCACTGCGCGTAGCTCACCGCCAACTCGCCCAGCAGGTGATAGTGGGCGTTGCGTTCTATCGGAGCCAACTTGCCGGCGAGAGCTTGTACGAGTGTGGATCGTCCCAGTCCGAAAACGAAAAGTGCGTCCGTACACGCGTTGCGATTGGCATGCACACGGCCCAAGGCCATCAATGCCTCGGCTCTCGAGGTGCTTCGATCCAGACCGGTTGCCGTTCTCAACGCATCACGACTCGCTGTGGCAATGGCCTCGGTGCGGCCGCGCGCGACGGCGATTTCGAGTAGGGCCGTGGCCAGAGCAGCTGCAGGAGCTCCGTCGATGCCGCGTATGGCATCCAGGCTTGCCTGTGCTTGTTCCGGCTTTCCTTGGCGCGCTAGCCCGCCAGCGTAGGCAATTTTCGCCGATGTGGACAGTCCTGCAACGCTTCCGTCCTCAAGCAACTGAAGCTGACGGGCTTCGATCACCTTCAGCACTACCTCCTGCCGGGCTTTGCCCGGGAAGCCCCAGCACATGTCACCGCGGCAGACGGGCTCGGCGTCCGCGAGGCGCAGGGCCTCGCGCACGAGGGTGATCGCTCCCGCCGTGTCGTCACACTGCGCAAGACGGACACCGGCATCCGCCGCCGTGGAGAAGGTCAAAACCGTGGCGTCGCCCTCTCGCAACCGTTGTGCGCTTTCACGAGCCGCCGCGCACGCTGCAGCAGCAGGCTTTGCGTTGGGGCCAGCGCCAATGCGCACTATGGCGTCGTCGTAACTCCGTTTGCGTGCTGCAAACTCAAATTCCATTTCATCAGGCTGCTGCGTGAGGGGCGTGGTAGCCGTTGCGGGTGCGACCTGGGCGTGTCGACGCTGCTCGCCCGCCAAGGCGCGCGCTGGCGCAGAGGCGCCAGCACGCGCATACGCCAGGGCGACCGGCAGCAGTAGCGCCTCGGCGTGGCGCGCGTTACGTGCAAGCAATTGCAGACGGATGCGGTTGGCGTGTTCCACAAAGCCGTTTTCTGCCAGAACCTGGGCGGCCGATACCGTGCCGCGCAACAGATTCTCGCTTCGATACCCGGCTGGCGTTCCCCCGGCCTGCCATACGGCTTGCTCCGCAGATTGGAGCGCATCGGCTTCGCGACCCGACTGGCGTGCCGCGGCAGCGTTCAAGGCGGCCCACGGCGCCAGGTAGGGGTTGGGTTCCGAATAGTTTCCGGCAGTCGAACGCAGGTCTGCGAGGGCTTCCGATGCCCAATGGGGTTGCTTCATCGCGAGCGATGCGACCGCTAGTCCCACCAAGAAGGTGCCGCGATTCGAGTCTGCTTCGCGCGCCCGTTCCATCGCGAAGTCGAGCAAGCATTCGGCACTGGGCGATTCCAGGCAGCGCAGGTACGTCGTGCGCCGACTTGCGACGCGATCGGGGCCAGGACTAGACGGCACTGACGGAAAGGCGAAGCGAGAGTCGGTGGAGGCAAGCGACATCGCCTGAGAGATCCAGGGACATTGCAACACTTCACGCGTGTACGCGGGTACTGGTTCAGGCGCGGGTACTCCGTTCGCCTTGCGCACATAGAGTTCCCAGAATGGCTGGTATTCGAACGGTACGTTGACGAGTTCCGCAGTCGTTTGGGGGCGATTGGGATCCCGGACAGTGCCCTGCGGCCCCGGCGCAGTCCACGTACGAACGGCAGTGGCGGGATCAAGCAATCTCCAATGCTGGCCGAAGATGGTGTTGCCCCCGAACTCCACGCGTTGCCTGCCGGTCGTGGCCACGGTGAAGACCTCACGGAACTGTACAAACTGCTGCCACTGCTCCGTCTGCCGGTCTCGCGTCACGCGGTGACCTCCAGAGGGTTGAGTTTCGTGGCGGTAGTCGCTGTTCGTGTGGTCGGCTACGCCTGCCAGCTTTCCCGTGGCGTCGTAGTAGCTGTGGAAGCCCACGGCGAAACCGAAGCAGTGGTACTCGGTGAACAGCTTCTGGCCACGCGGCCCGAAAGCCTGCACCTCGCCGTGCTTGCGCAGGCTCCCTATGTTGTAGTGTTTTCCATAGGTCACCTCCGCGTGCAGTTTCCCTGTCTTCCGGTGGCGGGACTGCACGCGAATCTCGTCCTTTGACACCGCTACGCCTTCGTAGCGGAAGCTGGCCGATTCACACGAGAACGACGGTTCGCGGCTCTGCAGCAGGTGAGCCGCCAGCGCGCGGTGCACGGGCAGCGTGTCGGCAGCAAGGTGTTTCACGTCAGGCGCCGGTGTATCGATGCATTCACGTGGGCCTGGGGGCGGGGGCTGTGGTGGCGCCGGCGACGTGGCGCCCGCCATCCCGGCCAAGCTGCCGAGTGCGAGCAGGGCAAGGAGCGATCTATGCATCGGCGCGTGCCTTATTCTGTCTGCAGCACCCGTCCGGGGTTCATCAGGTTATGGGGATCCAGGCCCTGTTTGATGGCGCGCATCATGTCCAGCGCCACGGCTGATTTGTGCTTGGGCAGGGTGTCCACCTTGAGGCTGCCGACACCGTGTTCGGCCGAGATCGAGCCCCGGTAGCGGTCCACGGCTTCGTAGACCAGGGCATTCATGGGGCTCTCTTTTTCGTTGAGGAAGCGCGCCTGGTCTTCATTCTCCGGCGCCTGCACGTTGTAGTGCAGGTTGCCGTCGCCCAGGTGGCCGTAGACGACCATGCGCGCACCCGGAAAACGCTCCAGCAGCAGCGCATTGGTTTCAGCCACGAACTCCGGGATGCGCGACACATTGATCGAGATGTCGTGCTTGATGTTCAGGCCCTCTTCGGCCTGCGCCATCGGGATGCTTTCACGGATGTGCCACAGCGCGTGGGCCTGCGCCATGCTTTCGGCGACCACGGCGTCGGCCACGCAGCCGGCCTCCATGGCGGCCTCGAGCAGGCGCTCGAAACATTCACGCGCATGGGTTTCCGATTCGTTGTCCGAGTTCTCCAGCACCACGCACCAGGCGTGCTCCTGCCAGAAGGGCACGCGCTGCTGCGGGAAATGTTTGGCCACCAGGCCGAGCGCGAACTGGCCCATGACCTCAAAACCGGTCAGGCCCGAGCCCAGGTGTTCATGCGCCAGGCCCAGCAACTGCACGGCGGCCTCCAGCGAAGGCACGGCGGCAAAGGCGGTGAGCTGGGACTTGGGCATGGGGTACAGCTTCATGGTCGCGCCGGTGATCACGCCCAGCGTGCCTTCGCTGCCTATGAACAGGTGGCGCAGGTCGTAGCCGGTGTTGTCTTTGCGCAGGCCCGTGAGGCCGTCCCAGATCTCACCCTGCGCATTCACGACTTCCAGCCCCAGGCAGAGGTCACGCGTGTTGCCGTAGCGCACGACCTGGGTGCCGCCGGCGTTGGTACCCAGATTGCCGCCTATGGTGCAACTGCCCTCCGAGGCCAGGCTCAGGGGAAACAGGAAACCGGCTTTTTCACAGGCTTCCTGCAGGTTTTGCAGCACGCAGCCGGCATCGACCGTGATGGTCAGGTTGCCGGCGTCCAGCGTGCGCACCTTGTTCATGCGCGTCAGGCTCAGCACGACCTGCGTGCCGCTGGCGTCCGGTGTGGACCCCACCACCATGCCGGTATTGCCGCCTTGCGGCACGATGCTCACGCGGGCCGCGGCGCAGGCTTTCACCACGGCCGCGACTTCCTGCGTGGAGCCAGGACGCACCACGGCCAGGGCTTTGCCGGTTTCGCGCTTGCGCCAGTCCTGCACCCAGGGCGTCAGGTCGCCGTCGGTCAGGACATTGGCCACGCCTACGATCTGGCGCAGGGATTCAATCAGGGGGTTGTGCGTGCTCACGGTGTTGGTTTCAGGTTAGGGGGTTGAGGGGACCGGGGTATTTTTCAGGCGCACGCGCACATGCAGCGCGCAGGCGGCAAACAGCGTCAGGCACAGCAGGACTTCAATGAGGCCCAGGTAGTTGCCCGGCGCGCGGTCGCTCCAGGCCCGCACCACGCCCTCGGTGAAATACAGCCACACCAGCAGGCTGAGCCAGCGGTAGGTGTACATGCGGTTTTTCAGGATGCCGGCCAAGGGTATGCACAGCGGCAGCACCTTGAGCGCCAGCAGCGAGCCGCCCGGCCGCAGGGGCGCCAGCCACATTTCCCAGGCCAGGCCCAGCACGATGAGGCCCAGCAGGCTGGCCAGCGCCAGGCGGCGGGTAAGGTCTATTTGCTCTGTTTTGTTCATCTTCGTCCAAATCTCAATGGCATGATACCGGGGATGAAATTCCAGCAATACCTGCAGGACCTCCTGGCCGACCTGTCGCACTTCCCGTGGCGCGGCACGGCACTGACCCTGCGCGACCGTTTCCGCGAAGACCACATGGGCCTGACGGCCAGCAGTCTGACCTTTACCACCTCGATCGCGCTCGTGCCTTTTTTCACCGTGGCGCTGGCGATTTTTACGGCCTTCCCGATGTTTTCGAAGCTGCAGGGCGCGCTGCAGGCCTGGCTGGTGCAGAGCCTGATCCCCGACAACATCGCGCGCCAGGTGCTGGGCTACCTCACGCAGTTCAGCCGCCAGGCCAACAAGCTGGGCATTGCCGGCCTGGCCGTGCTGCTGGTCACGGCCATCGCGCTCATCCTCACCATTGACCGCACCCTGAACGGCATCTGGCGCGTCAAGAAGGCGCGCTCGCTGGCCCAGCGCGTGCTGATCTATTGGGCCGCCATCACCTTGGGGCCGCTTTTGCTGGCGGCCAGCCTGGCGGTCACCTCCTATGTGCTGTCGGCCTCGGGCGGCCTGGTGGGCGCCTTGCCGGTCAGCCTGCGTTTCCTGCTCAGCGTCCTGCAGTTTTTCCTGGTGGCCGGCGGCATGGCGGCGATGTACCGCTATGTGCCCAACACCTTTGTGAAATGGTCGCACGCCTGGGCGGGGGGGCTGTTCGTCGCCGCCGGCATCGAGGTGGCCAAGCGCGCGCTCAGCCTTTACCTGGGCGCGGTGCCCACTTATTCGCTGGTCTATGGCGCCTTCGCGACCCTGCCTATCCTGCTGGTGTGGATTTACGTCTCCTGGGTCATCGTGCTGATGGGCGCGGTGATCGCCGCCTACCTGCCCAGCCTGCTGGCCGGCGTCGCGCGCCGCGGCAGCGCGCACGGCTGGTACTTCCAGCTCGCCATCGAAGTGCTGCAGCAACTGCACCAGGCGCTGTCGACGCCGCGAAAAGGCCTGAGCGCCTCGCAGCTGGCCGAGCGGCTCCAGGTGGACGGGCTGCAACTCGAGCCGGTGCTGGAAACCCTGGTGGCGCTGGACTGGGTGGGCCAGCTCAACGAATCGGAAGGCGAGGACGAGGCCCGCTTCCTGCTGCTGGCCGACGCCGATGCCACGCCCCTGGAGCCGCTGATGCAGGAGCTGCTGCTCGACAAGGCCGAGGCGGTGCAGGGCCTGTGGCGAAAAGCCCGCTGGCCCGAGCTGCGGCTGCGCGACGCGCTGTAAGGCGCTGCTTCACCCCGGAAAAACCGATAAACCGCCAGGGGAATTCTTGTTCGCGACAAGGCGCCGTAACAAAATCAAACCCCCTTGTTTTTCAATGCACAGAAAGATGCCAGCAAAAACCAATGCCCGGGAAAAGCTTGACGGCGCCATCGCCCAGGAGCGGCAGGCGCAGCGCGATGCCAAGCAGATTTATGAAGAGCTGACCGCCAAGATGTGGGCCTACCAGACCGGCAGCGGCCCCGCGCCCACCAACGAAGACTTCGAGCAGTGGAGCCAGGCCGTGGAGCAGCGCGTCAAGATCAAGCAGCTTGGCATACGTGTGGAAGGCGAGCCTGGCGCCTGAGCCTTGCACACAGGCCGCCGCAGAAACAGGCTCGGGCCTGCGCGCCCTGGTTCGGGTAGAAGCTCATAAGCTCAGGTTTTAAAGGCGTCAAGCTTTTGTCAAGGTTGTTAAGCCTTGGTCACCTCCGCCACGTTTCGTTGCTTTTGTTCGGCCGTGACTTCAAGCGGGCGGGTCGGATTCTTACAAGGCGCAGGCGCGGCACGGGCCAAGATTCTCCGCATCCCTCAACCCCAGCCGGAGAAAACCGTGACACCACCTGCTTATCTGATCGCCGATGCGTCCCTGAAAAACGAGCCTATCGACATCAACCAGGAAGCCTCCCTGAACTACTGGGTCGCTGCGCTGGCCTGCAGTGAACTGGAATTGCGCGTGGCCGTGGCCGAGGTCGGCCCCGCCGCCAAGGACGTGAGCAATGAGCTGGGGAGGACTTTATGAGCGCCATGCCCCCCATGCTTCCCCTGCAGCCCGGGCCGCTCGCGGTCCGTGTCAAGGAACCCTCGGCCGGCCTGTTTTATTGGGTGGTCACCCAGCTGTCCACCGATGAGCGCGGCGCCGATGTCCGTATCGAAGGCTCAGACCATCCCTATCCCACCCATGAAGCCGCGCTGCACGCCGGCGCGGCCTGCCTGAAGGCGCTCAAGGCCAGCATCTTCCAGCCCCAGGGCCCGCATTAGCCGCCGCCTTCACCCACGCCGCCTTTAAGTGCCTTTTTACGTGTTCTTCAGGCGCTTGAAGGCCTGTACCCACATATCGCGGTACATGACCCAGTCGCCCATAAAACTGTAAAGCGGCCGCTTGAAGGACGCGGGTTTGTTCTTTTCAAAGCCGAAGTGGCCTATCCAGGCGAAGCCGTAACCGCACAGCAGCCCGGCCAATAGCCACCACGGGTTGCGCGTGGCCACCAAGGCCGCCAGGCACAGCAGCGTGAGGCTGGAGCCCACAAAATGCAGGCGCCGGCAAATCGGGTTGCGGTGCTCGCCCAGGTAGAACGGGTAAAAGCTCGCGAAGGAGTCGAAGCTGCGCGGGTCGACGGGCGGGCTGAGGGATGTCGTGGACTGGCCGCCTTGCACGGCGTCGCTGGGCGTGGCATTCATGGTGGTGTGTCTCCTGCACCGGGCCACCGTCGTGATAGCCCCGTGCCGCTCACCATTTTGCGGGCCTGGCCATAATAGTCAATCCTTGCTTTCTCCCCCGCATGACCCTCCCTACAACGCCGCCAGCGGCACCCTCCAGCTCGCCGGAGCTTCCCGTGAACTGGGTGGTCTGCCTGTGCGCTGACTGGTGCGGCCTGTGCCGCGACTACGCTGAAGTTTTCGCGCAGGTGGCGGCGCGGTATCCGGGCAGCCGCTTTGCCTGGCTGGACATCGAGGACGAGGCCGAACTGGTCGGCGACATCGACGTGGAGACCTTTCCCACACTGCTGGTCGCCGATGCGGGCGGCACGCGTTTTCTGGGGCCGCTGATGCCGCAAGCGCAAACCCTCGCGCGCCTGCTCGATTCACTGGCGCAGCCGGGCCAGCCCGCCACGCCCCATTCGCTTTCTACCCAGGCCTTGCTGCGGGGCCTGGCGGCGGCGCCCCAGCACTGGGTCAGGGCCGGCTAGGCGACGGAAAACGGCGCCTTGAGGAAGCCCCTGAAGCGCGCACGGCCGCCGCGCGTGGGGCTGGCGCTTAACCGGTAATCCGGAAAACGCTGGAGAAAACGGCCGATCGCGATGCGGCCCTCGAGCCGCGCCAGGCTGAGCCCGGCGCACTGGTGAATGCCGAAGCCGAAGGCCAGGTGGCGGTTGTCCCGGCGTGCCAGGTCCAGCTCGTCGGGCCGCGCAAACTGGGCCGGGTCGCGGTTCGCCGCGCCTATGCACAGCGTCAGCAGGCTGCCGGCAGGTAGCTCAACGCCGCCAATGGTCGCATCGGCCAGCGCGCGCCGGTTGCTGAGCTGGTTGGACGACTCAAAACGCAGGAACTCATCGACGGCCGGCGCCAGCAAGGCCTCAAGACCCTGAGCGTCATGCGCCAGTGCCTGCATGCGGGGCAGCAGGCCGGCCAGGGCCGCCGGCCGCTCCTGCAGCGCCACCAGCGCATTGCCTATCAGGTTGGTGGTGGTCTCGTGGCCGGCGTTGAGGATGAACACGCAGTTCTGCAGCAGCTCGGTTTCGCTGAGTTTGTCCGTGGCCGTCTCGCCGCCTATCAGCCGCGTCAGTACGTCGTGCTCGGGGTCGCCCGGTCGGCGGCGCCTGTCGGCCACCAGGTCCCGCAGGTAGGCCGTGAACTCGCGCACGCTGTGGTTGCCCAGGGCTTCCTGCTCCGGCGTGAGCCTGGGCTCCAGCGCGCCCAGTATCGCGAGCGACCAGCCGCGCAGCGGCGCGCGGTCGGCATGCGGCACGCCCAGCAGGTTGCCGATGATCTCCACCGGAATGGCCGAGGCGAAGTCTTCCACCAGGTCGCCGCCGCCCTTGGCCGCGATGCCATCGAGCAGGCCGTCGACCAGCGTCACCAGGCCGGGCTCCATGTCGGCAATCGCGCGCCGCGTCAGCGCGCCCATGATGAGCTTGCGCACGCGGGTGTGCAGCGGCGGGTCGTTGAATACCAGGCTGGTGGTGTGGTGCTCAAACAGCGCCGAAGCCGCGCCGTACTTGGGCTCGAACTCCACTTTTTTGTCGGAGCTGAAAATCTGCGCATCGCGGTAGACGGCCACCAGGTCGGCATGGCGGGTCAGGAAGAAGGAGCCGTCGGGCATGCGGCGCAGGGGCTCGTGTTCTCTCAGCGCTGCGTACACCGGATAAGGGTTGGCGTAAAAGTCCGCGGGCAGGGCGCGCAGGTCCAAGCCGGCCGCGATCTCCATCGCGCGGTCGGCTGGCATGGCCGGGGTGATGGCAAAGGGCGCAGCGTCAGTCATGGTGAAACCCGTTAAAGGTTCCCGGCAAACAGTTTGCGCATGAGGATCTTGCGCAGGCTCGTGGCCTCGTCCAGGCCCAGCCGCTGCAGGTAGGCGGGCGGCGCTTCGCGGTCCGCCCACAGGCTTTTGGCCAGCATGGCCAGCAGTTCGGCCGGGTGCTGGCTGGCATGCTGCATTTGCCTGAGCGCGCCGATGATGCGCAACTCGTCGGCCGTCAGGTCGGTGCCGAAGGGGAAGTCGGGCAGCAGCGCCGACCCGCTCCACGGCTGCAGCCGCTCGCGCAGCACCTCGGGCAGGTTCTGGCGATGCTGCGCCGGCACTTCGTAATCGGCGTCCAGCTTGCCGGCGGCCTTGGCCTGCGCGACAAGACCCTCCTGAAAGCGCGAGTCGGCAATCGCGATCAGCCGTTTGATGACTTCGCCGTCGGGCTGGGCGCGCAAGTCGGCCACGCCGTATTCGGTGATGACCACGTCGCGCAGGTGGCGCGGGATGGTTTCGTACGCATAGTTCCACACCAGGGTGCTGCGCACGCCGTCTTTGTGCTCGTAGGTGGCGCGCAGCATCAGGATGGAGCGCGCATCGGGCAGCGCGTGCGCCATGGCCACAAAGTTGTATTGCCCGCCCACGCCCGAGACAACCTGGCCCGACTCCAGTCCATCGGACACCGCCGCGCCCAGCAGCGTGACCATCATGGTGGTGTTCATGAAGCGGCCCTGGGTGCGCTGGGCCTGCTTGAGGCGGCTTTGGCCCTGGAGCTGGTTGATGAAAGCGATGCGCGTCATGTCGATCTTGGCCAGCGCCTCGGTGGGCATGGCGCGCAAGTGCTCGTAAAAATCGGTGGGGCCGAGGAAGAAGCCGCCATGCAGGACCACACCGCCCGCCAGGCGCGTGCCCAGCCCGCCGGCGTCTTGCAAGGCGATGCGCACGGCGGGGTCCCCGAGCCGGTTGTCTATGCGCGTGCCGGCCACGTCGAGCGCGCCGTCCTGGGCAAAGCGAACCTGCCCGTTGAGGACGCCAAAGCGCTGCAGGAATGCCAGGTCGTCGGCGCTCAGCGCGGAACCGATCCGCCCGGCATCGACCAAGGCGGCCAGCAGGTCGGTGCTGACCGCCAGGCCCGGCGCCCGGCCTTGGTTGACCAGGTTCTGCAAGGCCACGTCGTCAAACACCTCGCGCCGCACAATGCCGGCTTCAATCAGCCTGAGCAGCCCGTTGACGAACATCTCCGAGCAGGCATACAGGCCTTGCTCAAACCCGCCCAGCTCGCGGCCCTGCAGGCCGTCCGGGCACAAGGCCGCCATGATGCGGCGGTAGCCGTCGTTGTGGCGGTCCCGAACGATCAGCGCCTGGGCGATGGCGTCGCCCAGCGCGCCTATGCCGATCTGCAGCGTGCCGCCATCGGCCACCAGGCTGGCGGCATGCAGGCCGATGGCGTAGTCGGCCGTGCCGACCTTGTTGTTGGGCGGCGCAAACAGGGTGTGCGTGGCCTCCGCATCCGTCACCAGCACGTCAAAAAAGCCGGGCGGCGCCACCGCATGCTTGGGCATAAAGGGCATCTGGCGGTTGACCACACCGACCTTGAGCAGCGGCTTGCCTTGCGCGGCCTGGCGCTCGGCGAGCTCAAAAGTCACGTCGGGGTTGCTGCCCAGGGACAGCGCGGGTTCACCGTTGCTTTCGCCGTTGTTTTCATGTGCGGCGACAGCCTGCGCGATCACGTTCACGCCCAGCACCCCCATGTCGCGGGCGACAAAGGTGTAGTTGGTGGCGATGTAGGCCTGCTGCGCGCGGCCGTTGCCGAGGTAGTCGCCGGTCTTGAAGAAGAACTCGCAGACTTCGATGTGCGGCGGCAGCAAGCCCGCGCGCAGGTCTTTCACATAATCAAGATCGGGATAGTCCTTGAACACGCGCTCGACCAGCGGCGCGAGAAAGTTCTGCTCCAGCTCGCTTTTGCCTTCGGGTTTTTCCAGCGACAGCGCGGTAATGATCTTCAGGCGCCGGGGATTCGGCTCGCCGCCCATGGCCTTGATGCGGCGGTAGAGCAGGTTCACAAAGGGATTGGGCTTGCCTATGCCCAGCGGCAGCCCGAGCACGATGTCACCCTCCACCGTGGCGAGCACATGCTCCACCGCCTGCGCGAGTGTGGGGATGAGGAGGGGGCTTGCCATCCGTTGCGTCAGGCCGAAGGGGCCTGGAGGAAATCGCGGATCGCGAACAGCACCTCTTCGGGTGCCTCGGTCATCATCTGGTGGCCGGCTTGCAGCAGCACGGTTTTGCCATTTTTCGCCTTGGCCTGCAGCGGTGCCGCCATTTTGGGCAAGGTCATGGAATCGCCTTTGCCGAGGATGAACAGCACCGGGCACTGCACCTTGTCCATGGCGGCTTCACCGGCCGTGTAGTCGTCGCAGGCTTTGAAGCCGCGGTGAAACAGGTTGACCTGGGTGTTGCTGGCCAGCACCCGCCGCATCAGGGCTTTGGAGCCTCCGTACAGCCAGGTGCCCGGGCCCAGCGCCGAGGGCGGCGGCGCCAGCATGGAATGCGAGAAGGTGTTCACCATATCGATGGCCTTCATCGGCTGGTTCAGCGCGCTGTCCAGCAACGCGGGTGAAACCTTCATCGGGGCGGCGGTGCCCAGCAAGGCCAGGCGCGCCACCCGCTGAGGCGCGATGGATGCCGCATGCAGGGCCGTGAGCGAGCCAAAGCTGTGGCCTGCCAGCGTGGCGGTTTTCACGCCGGCCGCGTCGAGCAGGGCGATGATGAAGGCAGCCGCTTCCTCCACCGACCGGGGCGGTTCGCCTTCGCTTTTGCAGTGGCCGGGCAGGTCCGGTGCCAGCACGTTGAACCCATGGTGCGCGAAATAGCGCGTTTGCAGAATCCAGATGCTGTGGTCATTGAGCACGCCGTGGATAAACACCACGGTCGGCTTGGCGGCCTCAAAAGGCTTGCCGCCGGTGTAGCAATAGGTTTTATGGCCCTTGACGTCGAGGTACATGCTCAGGCCTCCGCTTTCGCTGCCGCTTTTTCGGCGGCCTTGAGGGCGCGCTTGAGGTCGTCGATCAGGTCGTCCGGGTCTTCCAGGCCTATGGACAGGCGTATCGTGCCCTGCGTGATGCCGCCGGCCGCCAGCGCCTCGTCGGTCATGCGGAAGTGGGTGGTGCTGGCCGGGTGGATGACCAGGCTGCGGCAGTCGCCGACATTGGCCAGGTGGCTGAAGACCTTGAGCGCCTCGATAAAAGCCTTGCCCTGGGCGCGGTTGCCCTTGATGTCGAAGCTGAACACCGAGCCCGCGCCGCGCGGCAGCAGTTTTTTGGCCAGCGCGTGGCTGGGATGGGTGTCAAGCAGGGGATGGCCCACGCGCGACACCAGCGGGTGGCTGGCCAGGAACTGCACAACTTTTTCGGTGTTGCCCATGTGCCGTGCCATGCGCAGCGGCAGGGTTTCTATGCCCTGCAGGATCAGCCAGGCCGTGTGCGGGCTCATGCAGGCGCCGAAGTCGCGCAGGCCCTCGCGCCGCGCGCGCAGCAAAAAGGCGCCCACCGTGCTTTCCTCGCTGAACACCATGTTGTGAAAGCCGTCATAGGCTTCGGTCAGTTCGGCGAATTTGCCGGACTTTTCCCAGTCGAAGCTGCCGCCGTCCACCACGATGCCGCCTATGACGGTGCCGTGGCCGCTCAGGAACTTGGTGGCCGAGTGGTAGACCAGGTCGGCGCCGTGCTCAAAAGGCTTGACCAGCCAGGGCGAGGTCAGGGTGGAATCCACCAGCAGCGGCACGCCTGCCTCATGGGCCAGGGCCGACACTGCCGGGATGTCCAGCACGTCCAGCCCCGGGTTACCCACGGTTTCGCCGAAAAACAGCTTGGTGTTGGGCCGCACGGCCGCGCGCCAGCCGTCGATGTCGCCGGGCTTGACGAAGGTGGTGTCGATCCCGAAGCGGCGCATGGTGTAGTGCAGCAGGTTCTGGCTGCCGCCGTAGAGCGCCGTCGAGGCCACGATGTGGGAGCCGGCCCCCATCAGCGTGGCGATGGACAGGTGCAGCGCGGCCTGGCCGCTGGCGGTGGCGATCGCGCCTATGCCGCCTTCCAGCGCCGACACGCGCTGCTCCAGCACAGCGTTGGTCGGGTTGCTGATGCGCGAATAGACGTGGCCCGCGCGCTCCAGGTTAAACAGGCTGGCCGCGTGGTCGCTGGATTCGAAGACGAAAGAGGTGGTCAGGTGAATCGGCACGGCGCGCGCGCCGGTGGTCGGGTCGGGCGCGGCGCCCGCATGCAGCGCGAGGGTGTCGAAGCCGGGATCGGAATAACCGGGCATGGTTTGTCTCCAGTCAGAAAAAAGTGGCGGTGCGCGGGGAAATTGTTGCAACCGGCCGTTTGATTGTGGGCTATATTTAAACTGAATTCCTCCTCCCGCCGCGCTGCGGTGGGACAATGAGGGCATGTTGGCAGCACAACCGAGGAGATCGCCATGAAGGTTCTAGACATACTGCGTGTCAAAGGCAACACGCTTTACACCGTCCAGCCCGACGAACCCCTGGCCAAGGCGGCGCAGGTCATGGCCGACAAAGACATAGGCTCGCTGGTGGTCATGGAGCACGGCGACCTGGTCGGCATGCTGACCTTTCGCGAGGTCATCGTCTACATCGTCAAGAACGGCGGCGAGATCGGTGCCACGCTGGTGCGCACCGCCATGGACGACCATCCGCTCACCTGCACCTCTGAAACCGAACTCGACGAAGTCCGCCGCATGATGCTGGAGCGCCACGCGCGCTACATGCCCGTGATGAACCAGAAAGTGCTGATGGGCGTGATCAGCCTTTACGACGTGGCCAAGGCCGTGGTCGACAGCCAGAATTTTGAAAACAAGATGCTCAAGGCCTATATCCGCGACTGGCCGGCCGAGGACGCCGCCGACCACAATTAAAAAGCCGGCGCCCGGCAGCGTGCCGGGCCGCCAATTCCTGAAACAACAACAACGGCCCGGTGCGCAAGGCACGCAGGGCGCAAGCGAGGGCAGGGGTGAGCGACAAGCGTGACGCCGGCGGGCTGCTGTTTTATGCCTCGCTGTTTTTCTCCCGGCTGGCCGACCAGATCCTGCTGTTCCTCGTGCCCCTGGTGGTGTTCGAGACCACCGGCAGTGTCGCCTGGTCGGGCATCGCTTTCACCCTTGAGACCCTTCCGCGCTTTCTGGCCTTCCCGGTCTGCGGCGCGTTGTGCGACCGCGTCTCGCCGCTCAAGCTGCTGCGCATCAGCCAGCTGTATCGCGCGCTGGTCTGCATTGCCGGCGTCATCGCTTTCCAGTGGGCCGGCGGCGTCGGCTGGCTGATCGCGCTGTCAGCGGTCTGCGGCGTGCTGACCACCCAGGGCCTGATGGCCCGCGAAGTCATGCTGCCGCAAATCTTCCGCCAGCAGCGTTTTGAAAAAGTGCTGGCCCATGCGCAGCTCGCCGACCAGCTCGGCATGGTGCTGGGTCCTTTGCTGGCCTCGCTGCTGCTGCGCTGGATGCCCTGGCCCATGGTCGTCGGTGCGACCGCGGTGTTTTTCCTGGTCGCCGACGGCGCCGTGACCTGGTGGCATCGCCAAAGCGCCGTCACCCTGGCCGCGCCCGAGCCGGCCCCCGGCCACTGGACCGCGCCCATACGCATCGCCCTGTCGCAGGTGCTGCACCTGCCGGGCTTGAAGCAGGTGATTGCCCTGGCGGCGGGCGTCAACCTTGTCATAGGGGTCACCCTGGCCACCTCGGCCGCCATGGTGACCGGCCTGCTGCAGCGCTCGGCCGGCGACTACGCCGTGCTGCAAACGGCAGGCGCCGTGGCCACCGTGATCATCCTGCTGGTGATTGCCCGCACCGTGCTGCCGCTGCGCACTCTGGGCCTGGTGTCCTACACCGTGATGCTGGCCGGCGGGCTGCTGACGGGGCTGGCCGGCAACTTCTGGGTTTACACCGCCGGGTTTTTGCTGGTGATCGGCTTTGACAAGATGTTCAACGTCTACATCCGCAGCCTGCGGCAAAAGCTCATCCCGCCCAAGGACCTGGGCAAGACCACCGGCGTGATCGTGATGTTCAACAACCTGTCGCAGCCGCTGGCCGGCATGCTGGTGGGGGTGTTTGCCGGGGTGATGGAGGGGCGGGGGGTGATTTTGGGCTTGGTGTTGGTGATGGGGGTGATTGGGGGATTGGTGGCGTGGAGCAGGAAGGGACGGTAAGCCGGAGCAACATCCGGCCCCATCTGCAATTTCCACCCGAATCTTGCACAATTAACCAAACCCCTCCACAACGCCGCCTCCATTGCCGCCCGTGCGGCGTTTCATGCAAACCCGACACTTTCTCCAGCTCATCGCGATGTCCGCCCTCTGGGGCGCATCATTTCCCCTTCTTCGTATTGCGAGCCCGGCCCTGGGCCCCTGGGTGGTGGCGGCCACCCGCTGCACTTTGGCGGCCATTGTGCTCAGCCTGCTGATGAGCACGCTGCGCGACCGCTGGCCGCCGCGCAGTGCCTGGCCGCAGCTGACGCTGGTGGGCCTGTTGTCGGTGGTGATTCCGTTTGTGCTGTTCAACTGGGCGGCGCTGATCATTCCTTCGGGTTACTCGGCGGTGCTCAATGCCACGGCGCCGCTTTTCGGCGTGATGGCGGCTGCGCTGGCTGGGGAAGAGAAGCTCACGCGGGTGCGCCTCCTGGGTTGCGCTGTCGGTTTTGCGGGCGTGGCGCTGCTGGTGCAGCTGGGGCCTGTGGCGGTGACACCCACGGTGATTCTGGCGGCACTGGCTTGTGTAGTGGCTTCGGCCAGCTATGGTTTTGGCGCCATCCAGATGAAACGCGCGACCATGGCCTATTCGCCGCTGCCTTCGTCGGCGGTGGTACATGTCACCGGGGCGCTGATCCTGATCGTGCCGGGCGGCATTGCCGCGCCTGCGGCCGTCCTGACGCCCGGCGCGGTGGCGGCGGTCACGGTGCTGGGTACGCTGACCTCGGGCTTTATGTACTGGATCAGCATGCGGCTGATGCGCGAGATCCCGGCCAGCGCCACCACCTCGGCGGCCTTCATGATCCCGCTGTTCGGCGTGACCTGGGGCGGGCTGTTCCTCGGGGAGCCGGTCACGGCCAGCATGCTGCCCGGCTGCATCCTTGTGCTGTCGGCCACCGCGCTGATCACGGGCTTTAACCCGTTCCGCTCGGCGCCGCCTGAGCCTTAAAAAGGCTAGCTCGGTTTTGCCCGGCTGATGTTGGGCGTCGTGACAACAACATCGGCGTTCTGGGCCCGCTGGCGCAGCGCATGCTCCATCACCACCAGCGCCAGCAGCGCTTCGGCAATCGGCGTGGCGCGTATGCCCACGCAGGGGTCGTGGCGGCCCTTGGTCACCACCTCGGCCGGGTTGCCGGCCGTGTCGATTGACTGGCGTGGCGTGATGATGGAGCTGGTCGGTTTGATCGCGATCGACACTTCCAGGTCCTGGCCGGTGCTGATGCCGCCCAGTACGCCGCCGGCGTTGTTGGACAGAAATCCCTCTGGCGTCAGTGAGTCGCCGTGCGTGGTGCCGCGCTGCGTGACGCTGGCAAAACCGGCGCCGATTTCCACACCCTTGACCGCATTGATGCCCATCATGGCAAAGGCGATGTCGGCGTCCAGCTTGTCATACAGCGGCTCGCCCAAGCCCACCGGCACACCCGAGGCCGTCACGCGTATGCGCGCGCCGCAGGAATCGCCGGCCTTGCGCAAGGCGTCCATATAGTTTTCCAACTTTGAGACGTCGGCCACCGGCGCAAAGAAAGGGTTGTTGGGCACATGCTCCCAGGACTCGAAGGGAATGACTTCATCACCGACCTGCGTCATGCAGCCGCGAAACACGGTGCCGTATTTTTCGGCCAGCCATTTTTTGGCGACGGCACCGGCCGCCACCGTGGGCGCCGTCAGCCGCGCCGAAGAGCGGCCGCCGCCGCGCGGGTCGCGCAAGCCGTATTTGTGCAGGTAGCTGTAGTCGGCATGGCCGGGACGGAAGGTTTCCAGGATGTTGCTGTAGTCCTTGCTGCGCTGGTCGGTGTTGCGTATCAGCAGGCAGATCGGCGTGCCGGTGGTCTTGCCCTGGTAGACGCCGGAGAGGATCTCGACGGCATCAGGCTCGTTGCGCTGCGTCACATGGCGGCTGGTGCCGGGACGGCGGCGGTCCAGGTCGGCCTGGATGTCGGCCTCGCTCAATTCCATGCCCGGCGGGCAGCCGTCAATCACGCAGCCAATGGCCGGGCCGTGGGATTCACCGAAATTGGTGACCGCGAATAGGGTTCCTAGGGTATTTCCGCTCATGGGGGGATTATCCCAGAGGGGGCTGGAGTCGCCAAAAGCCGGATCCCGGCTCTTGGTGGAGCAAAAAACTAGCCAAATCCGGGATGGAGAGCGCTGGGTTAGCTAATGCTTTACCCGAGCGGTGCGATCAGGGTTGCCGGGACGCATCCCTCACTTGAAGAATTAGGCCTCACTGTTTGGTGGAGGCAATCTGGTTGCGCAACCAGTCAAAATTCGACCAATACTCGGGGTGCCCACCGGGTTTTGACCTCAACTCAGAAATATACGGAGAGAGCACTTGATGGCAGTGGGTAATGCTTGGCCCCCAGTTAATCACGATAAGGTCTACAGGGGCTAGCTTGGCGCGAAGCAGGCATGCAGCAACATCGTAGTTTGCGCACACCATGGCGGCCGAACGCTTCTCTTCATTTGTCCATTCCGAATGATGCTTTTGAGACAAAGCAGAACGAACACACTCACGAGCCTCACGCACCTCCGTGGACTGTAGGAAGTCAACCAAAGCAAGTAAACTTTGTGCCCGCGCCGCCTCTTGAGTAGCGACAATTTGGTCAACCATCACGCGAATCTGCTTATACAAAAACGCCAACGTAGCAAACGCAGTGATGGCGACGATGGCTTGCAACGCGAGAGTAAGCTTTTCGTAGTCTGTCATTTGCCTTTTCCTTCTTCGAGAAGTTTGATTGTCTTGGTGTCACGCATACCGTCGAGGAGCCGGCTTATTGCTTCCTCGAATTCCAATGGTGCGCCGGGCACAAGAGAAAACAAGGTCATGCAGGATGCAAATTTCAAGTCATCTGGAGACGGGAATATTTGTGACACAACTGGATTATTTTGATCGAGGATCGCGCGCGTGCAATCAATTAATCTACGTCCAAGTACCGGATGCTGGAGATAGCATCGTGCCTCAACCAAATCGGTGATGCCGTAAAGCTTAGCCATCTCGCTTTGGCCAAGTCCCTTGATCTGCGGAAAGATGAACCACATCCAATGACCTTGCTTCGCTCCAGCTCGCAACTCACGGAGTGCTGACTCGTATTCGGTACTCTGAGCCCGCTCGAATCGATGAAGCGAATGATGCATGCGTGTTCCCAATGAGAGGTTCTCGTGAAGGCTAACGCCTGACCTAAGTAAACCGTAGTAGACGAGTCCGCCGAAAGTAGAGGTTGGGTATCACTTGCGGAACACCTTGGAAAGCCATTCTTGAATTCCAAGGTAATCTTTTAAGCTGATTTGATTAGATAGCCGCGCCTGAAACTCCCTAGCGCCTTTCGTGAAGAAGGAAGTTGTCGCAAGTATGCCGGCCGTTGCACGCTCAGCCTGAACAACTCCATTCAGTTCGCGTATTAGGCCAACTCCAACTCGATGATCCGGTGAGTATTTTTTACACTCAACCACGTAAAGGAAAGACCCAAGGTCATCTCGCTTTGCTGCGTAGATGTCTTTTCCACCATCCTTCGACGCCGGCGTAAGTGTGACAACGTAGCCTAGTCGGTCCAACAGTTCAGCCACAAACTCTTCAAAGCGACGTGGCGTGATTTCATACAACAATTTGGGATCTGCGTATACCTTTGTGAGCAGATCGTCGGTAACCGATCGAACATCCACGATGATTTTTTGCTCTACCGCCGTCCCGCGGACGAGCGGCTGACCGTCTATCCCGACAATTCCTGAGTGACGGAACGATCTCAGATGTTCAATAATTTGTCGCGGTGTTTGCGAAGATGATCGCCGGTATTCTGCAGCAAGGCGTGCTGCGAATGGATTGCCACCTAGCGCATCGTAGATCTCAGCCTCTGACTCTGGACCATCACTCAAGAAACGGAGCTTCTGCAGAAATTCGTGAAAGTCAGTGCGATTGAGATTCGCTAACTGTAGCGTTAGATCCGCTTGGCCATACCATCCCTGGGACCTGGAGATGCAAATGATTCTGGCGGAAGGTCGAGATCGGCGAAGTTCGGAGAATTCGAGATACTGTTGTTGTGGCTGACGTGACTCCAGTTCGTCGAGAACCAAGAGATACGGTGCGGAAGGATTCGATACATGTGCCGCTACCGTTTCTTGCAGGGTTTCAAAGGGAGTTGCATGAACGTGATATGACCCTGCCGGAAAGGACTTTGCGTGCAGGTAAGCGAACATCATTGCCAGGGCCGTCTTGCCAGATCCTGCAGCGCCGGTTATTGCGACAACCTTCGCTTCTGGCAAGAGCAGTTCTCGAGAAAGAATGTCGAGCTCCTGTCGTCTGCCTGAGAAGCCTTGATCGAGCGAATATTTAGTCCAATCCATGATGTGGTGAAAAAGTTTTCCTATGACGTCTAGCGTTCGCTTAAGCGAACCGCCGTAGATAGGTGGTCCGAGTTAGGCCGCATGTTTTCGCCTCGTTGGGTACATCTGCTCGTCATGTATGACCGAAGCAAACGCCCTTTGAGCTTTCGCGAAGGTGGCCTTAGGGCCAATGATGTCTCGGGCCATTTCGTTGCCAAGCTGCTTCTCCTCGACCTCGACTTTCTTGGCAACAAAGCGCAGTAGCCTGAGAAACCGGCGTAAGTCTTTCTCTGCAAAGCCCGCAAAAAAGAAATTGTAGGAGCCGATCCCACGTGCAACTGAGTCTTGAGACTTCGCCGCAATCAGTAGTTCATTGTGTTCATGTTTCCCGGCCGGATGCGCTACGTGTTGATCTCGAATTTTCTTGAACTCTTCATGCGCACTCTCCAGTTGCGGATCATTCGCGAAAATGGCCTTGCTCAACGCTGATCGACGACCTGTCGAAAAGCAGCGGACATATGAAACCAACGCTTGAAACTGTAGGGCGGTGGCAAAAAGGGGCGCATGCTTATGAAGCGGAGGTGGCCCCAATAGAATTTGTGTGAACTCAATCGCATGTTTAAGATCGCCGCGAATCATTTGTAGGTCTTCAAGCCGTGCTTTGTGCCGATGCTCGAACGTGAAAAGACTGTACGAGGGCTTCATGTGTCGCAATCGGTTTTGGAGTGGCGTAGGCGTTTTAACTCGGACAAATGATGGTCTTAATCATCTCCGGACTATAGCTTTACACCATGCTGTCATCCCTGACGTCGCGCCCCTTTGATCAGAGTTAAGGGCGCTACAGCACGTAGTCTGGAACGCTTCATGCTTGCTGCACCGCACCAATCCCGAATTGGATGTCTTGGTGGAACAGGAGCACCCCATGCTGGACCGCAGCGCGACCAAGTTTTCCCACGTCAAACCCGGCGACACGCAGTTTGTCTCCGGTGGTTTGCGCGATTTCTTTCTGTACCGTGACCTCGGCATTGCCGACGCGACCAACGGCAAGGTAATCGCGCACCTTGTCAAGGCAAACATGGCACCGGAAACGGGCACGGGATGGCACCGACATGAGGCGGATTTCCAGATCGTCATCATGGTCAAGGGCTGGGCGCGCTTTATGTACGAAGACAAGGAAACCCTGGTCGAGGCCGGTGACGTGGTGCACCAGCGCCCGGGCATCAAACACTTCCTGTTCGACTATTCACCCGACATGGAATACCTGGAAATCGTCGGGCCGGCGGATTTCAAATCCATAGATGTCGACCCAGTTTGCGAAATCCCGCCCCCCACTCCATGGAAATAAAGGCCCCCACGGTCGCTCACTGCGTGTAGCTCCCTGCCCCCCGAGGGGGCCGCCCGCCTGTGGCCCGGCAAAGCCGGTTCCACGGCTCATGCTGGGTTTAAGAGTTCAGTTCGCAGAATCCGAGGGAGATATTTCACGAGCAGGGGCCGCGGGACTGGCTTTGCCAGACCGCAGGCGCCGCCCCCTTGAGGGGGAACAAGCTACACGCAGTGAGCTTGGACGGGGGGAGCTTAACTAAGCAGTGAGCCTGGACGGGGGTGTTCAAAACTCCGCGTCGAGTTCATCGATATCGTCAGGCTCCTTCTTCGCCTCGGCCACCCACTCCTTCATCGCCGGCAACTCCATGATGCGCTTGCAATATGCCGTGCAGGCCTTGTCCAGCGCCACGTCATAAGTCAAAAACCGCGTGACCACCGGCGCGTACATGGCGTCAGCCACCGACAGTTGCTTGCCGAACAGGTAGGGGCCGCCATAGGAGCCCAGGCATTCCTTCCAGATCTCCAGCACGCGGTCTATGTCGGCCTGTGCGCGGGACCAGACCTTGAAGTTCGGGAAATGGGCCTTGAGGTTCATGGGCAGCGCGGCGCGCAGCGAGGCAAAGCCCGAATGCATTTCGCCGCAGACCGCCCGGCAGTGCGCGCGCAGCTTGATGTCCGCCGGCAGCAGCTGCGCCTTGGGCTTGATTTCATTGAGGTATTCGGCAATCGCCAGCGTGTCCCAGACCTTGACGCCGTTGTGCTGCAGCGAGGGCACCAGCATGCTGGACGAGAGCAGCAGCATCTCGGCCTTCATGGCCGGGTCGTCAGGCGGGATCACTTTTTCGGTAAATTCCAGCCCGGCAAATTTCGCCAGCAGCCAGCCGCGCAGCGCCCAGGCGCCGTAGTTTTTGCTGCTGATCGTCAGGACGGCCTTGGCCATGAGATTGCTCCTTGAACCGCAAAGTTGGCCCCCACTGCCCGGGGCCGGCAACACTCCGCAAGCCCTGTGCCAGCGCGCGGGGCCTGCGGCGGCGACTGGCCCGTAACTTGCCTGCATGCCGGCTACCTGGGCCACAAGCCCGAACCCCGCCAGGAAACCCATGCTTTACCAGGCCTACCAGCTCCAGTCCGACCTGCTGTCCCCGCTTCGCCTGCTGGCGCAGGGTGGCAGCGCGGCCCTCTGGCTGGGCAAAACCGAAGGCAGCCTGCTGCGCAAGCTGTCGGCGTCCATGGAGGTGTTTTCGCGGCTGCGCCTGACGCATTCACGCCCGGCTTACGGCATCAGCTCGGTGAAGGTGGGTGAGCGCGAACTTGCCGTCACCGAGGAGGCCGTGCTCAGCATGCCTTTCGGCACCCTGCTGCGCTTTAAAAAAGAGGCGCCGGCCGATTTGCCTTACCAGCCGCCGGTGCTGCTGGTGGCCCCGCTGTCGGGCCACTTCGCGACGCTGCTGCGCGAGACCGTGCGCACGCTGCTGCAGGACCACGACGTCTACATCACCGACTGGCACAACGCGCGCGACGTCGCCCTACGCCACGGGCCCTTCGCGCTGGACGACTACATCGACCACATGATCCGCTTCACCCAGGCCATAGGCCCCGGCACCCACGTGGTGGCGGTGTGCCAGCCCTGCGTGGCGGCGCTGGCGGCCGCGGCCATCATGGCCGAAGACGACGACCCGGCCCAGCCGCGCAGCCTGACCCTGATGGCCGGGCCGGTGGATTGCCGCGTGAACCCGACCGGCGTCAACACGCTCGCCACCAGCAAGCCGATTGAGTGGTTCGAGAAAAATCTGATCAGCCACGTGCCGCTGCCGCACGCCGGCTATATGCGGCGCGTCTACCCGGGCTTTGTGCAGCTCAGCGCCTTCCTGAGCATGAACCTGGACCGCCACAAAAAATCTTTCCAGGACATGTACCAGCACCTGCTGGACGGCGACGTGGAAAAAGCCAACATCATCCGCGTGTTCTACGACGAATACCTGGCCGTCAACGACCTGCCCGCCGAGTTCTACCTGGAGACCGTCGAAAAAGTCTTCCAGACCTACGACCTGCCGCTGGGCAAGCTCAGCTACCGCGGCCGCCTCGTCAAACCCGCCGCGATCCGGCGCACCGCGCTGATGACGGTCGAAGGCGAGCGCGACAACATCTGCTCAGTCGGGCAGACGGTGGCGGCGCAGGACCTTTGCACCGGCATACGGCCTTATATGAAGACGCACCATGTGCAGACGGGCGTGGGGCATTACGGCGTGTTCAGCGGCCGCAAATGGAACCAGCAGATTTATCCCAGGGTCAGGGAGATGATTCATTCGAGTCTGGGATAGGACCCGGCCGAAGACAATCCCATCCCGACCAGCGACCGGAAAGCTAAATCAGATTCCTCATGGCCTGCGCCGTCTCGCGCAAAACAGACAAAACCCTCCCTGCCGCCTCTTCACTCGACTCATGCCCCATGGGCATGGTCACGCTGAGCGCGCCCGCCACGTCGCCATGCCGGTCGCGCAGCGGCACCGCGATGCCGCGGTAATTCAACTCCAGCTGCTGCTCGGAAATCGCCCAGCCCTGGGCGCGCACGCGGGCCAGTTCTATGCGCAGGCGGTCCTTGCTGGCGATGGTGTAGGAGGTGTAGGCCTTGAGTTCGTGGCTGTCCAGCCATTTTTCCAGCCAGGCGGGCTCGCGCATGGACAGCATCAGCAAACCCGCCGCCGTGACCTGGGCCTGCACGCGCGAGCCCAGCACATAGCCGGTGTTCATCGCGCGGCTGGAGCCGTTGCGCGCGATGTAGACGATGTCGTCGCCGTCCATCACGCTGACATACGCGCTTTCCTGGGTGCCGGCGGTCACGCGCTGCAAAAAGGGCTGGACGATGCGCGGCAGCCGGGCTGATTCGAGGTAGGACTGGCCCAGCCTGAGCACGCGCGGCGTGAGCCAGAACAGCTTGCCGTCGCCGGCCACATAACCCAGGTGTTCCAGCGTCAGCAGGTAGCGGCGCGCCGCGGTGCGTGTCATGCCGCAGCGCGCGCCGGCCTGGCTGGCCGTCAGGCGCGGGTTGGCGTCGTCAAAACATTCAATAATGCCCAGGCCTTTTTCCAGGCCGGCGATCCAGTCGCGTTTGTCGAGCGCGGGCGGGCTGGGCGCCTGCAGGGCGTCTGGCTGTGTGGGGGCGCTAGGCGTGCTCATAGGTCAAACCCTTGTTTCGGTCGATTGTCGATCATTATTGATCGATGATCGCTCAAATATCAAGGATATTCCTTTGAAGTAGCCCTATCGGTCTATAAAGTTCAGGCCATCAAGCGCTGATTAATCGATCATCGAACAATCGGCGAATTAACAAGGCGAACTTCGACATGCTTCCAACCGTCCAGGGCAATACCGATGTCTACCTGATTCCCGGCGATCCGGTGGAGCAGGTCCGGGCACCGGATGTCTTCAACCTGATCTTCAGAACCCTGGGCATCAATGCCGTGCTGGTGCCCGTGCATGTGGCGGCCGGCGACATCGAGACTTTTGTGCGCTCGGCCTTTCTGGCAAAGAACATCAAGGGCATGTTCCTGGCCATTCCCCACAAGTCGCTGGTCATGGGCCTGCTGTCGCACTGCAATGACTACGGCCGCGTGGCCGGCGCCGTCAACGGCATACGCCGCAACCCGGACGGCAAACTCGAAGGCGGGCTGTTCGACGGCAAGGGTTTTGTCTCTTCGCTCGACTACTTCGGCGTGGCCTACACCGGCAAGCGCGTGCTGGTGCTGGGCGCCGGCGGCGGCGCTTCGGCGATTGCCGCCTCGCTGGCGATTGCCGGCAGCCGCGCTCCGGCCGAGATCGCGCTCTACGACCCGGTGCCGGGCAAGGCCCTGGCGATCGCGTCGCGCATCGCCTCGGCGCCACAGGCCGCGGGCACGCTGATGCTGGCTGCCGCCGGCAGCGATCCTTCGGGCTACGACCTGGTCGTCAATGCTTCGCCGCTGGGCCTGCAGGCCGCCGACCCGCTGCCCTGCGATGTGTCGCGCCTGGCGCCGCATGCGGCCGTGGTCGACATCCTCATGAAAAACCAGCCCACACCGATGGTGCGCGCGGTGCGCGGCCGCGGGCTGGTGGCCCAGCCCGGCTTTGAGATGCTGATCCAGCAGGCGCCGGACTACCTGGAGTTTTTCGGCTATGCCGAGGCCGCCGAGGCGGTGCGACGCGACGCGACTTTTATCCGCGAGCATTTGTACCCGGCCGCGCTGGCGGGTGAAATCCGGCGTATCCCGGCGGGCGGCCGGGCGACGGTTTCCGGGGCGCACGCCAGTGCGCCGCAGGCCGCCCAGTGATGGCTTTTTTTGGACTGCATTGATTTTTAACCAGAGGAGACAAGCATGCAAAAACGATTCGCCCTTCAATTGATCGCGGCTTGCGCGCTGGCCATGGGCAGCACGGCCGGCTTCGCGCAAGATGTGATCAAGATCGCCAACATCGTGGAACTGTCCGGCGGCGGCGCCACGGCGGGTACCAACTTCAAGAACGGCGTGGAGCTCGCCGTCAAGGAAATCAATGCCGGCGGCGGCATCCTGGGCAAAAAAATCCAGACCAGCACCGCCGACACCCAAAGCAATCCCGGCGTGGCCAAGGGCCTGACGCAAAAAGCCATTGACGACAATGTGTTCGCCATCTTCGGCCCGGTGTTCTCCGGCTCCATCATGGTCAGCATGGCCGAGTCGCGGCGCGCCGAAGTGCCCAACTTCACCGGCGGGGAGGCGGCCAGCATCACCGAGCAGGGCAACCCCTACGTGTTCCGCACCAGCTTCACGCAGTCCACCGCCATGCCCAAGGTGGGGCGCTACATCAGCGACCAGGCCAAGCTCAAGAGCATTGCCGTCATCTACGTGAACAACGACTTCGGCAAGGGCGGCATGGACGCTATCCGCAAAGCCCTGGCCAACTCGCCGACCAAGATCCTCGCTGAAATTTCCACCGAACCCGGCCAGGTCGACTTCTCGGCCGCTGTGCTGCGCGCCAAACAAAGCAATGCCGACGGCGTGTTCGCCTATTCCAATGAGGAAGAGTCGGCGCGCCTGTTGCGCGAGCTGCGCAAGCAGGGCTGGACCAAGCCCATCATCGGCGAGACCACGCTGACCGGCCAGAAGGTCATCGAGCTGGCCGGCGAGGCCGCCAACGGCGCGATCGCCCACGTGGGCCTGACGGTGGACGCCCCGGTGCCCGCCATCCGTGCCTTCAAGGCCAAGTTCGAGAAAGAATACAAATACATCTCCGACCACAACGGCATGAAGGGCTACTCTGGTGTCTATGTGCTCAAGGCCGCGATTGAAAGAGCCGGCAAGCTGGACCGCAAGGCCGTGGCCGAAGCCATGAAGGGCTTGAAGGTCAACACCGACAAATACCCCGGCGCGCTGATGTACACCGAGTTCGACAACAAGGGCGACCTGGACCGCATGAGCTTCATGGTGGAAGTCAAAAACGGCAAGCAGGAAGTCATCGACATGGTGCCGCCCCTGGGACTGGCCACCCGCGACGTGAGCAAGGTCCTTCCCCTGGCTTCCGCCGCACCCGCACCCAAACCGGCCGCCTCCAAGCCGGCCGCCAAGAAGTGACGTAAACCCCGGCCGGCCGCGCGGGGCCGGCCGCCGGCGGGGCAGGGCGCAAGCCCCGTCCCACCGGAACCTCCGCTGACGACAACCGGCTTTCTCCACCATCGGACTTCTCCATGACGGACTTTCTCCAACTCTTTTTTTCGGGCCTGGCCACCGGCAGCATATATGCGCTGGCGGCACTGGGCTTCACCCTGCTGTGGCAGGCCTCGGGAACGATCAACTTCGCCCAGGGCGAATTTGTCATGTTGCCGGCCTTCATGATGCTGGCCTTCATCTCGCTGGGCGCACCCATGCTGGTGAGCTTTGTGATGGCGACGCTGCTGGCCGTGCTGCTGCTGGGCTGGGTCTTCAAGCGCGGCGTGGTGGACCCGCTCTTCAAATACGGCATGATGCCCATCGTCGTGGCGACCATAGGCCTTTCGATTGCGCTGCGCAACGGCGTGCGCGCCGGCTACAGCGCTGAAGCCCATCCTTTCCCCAGCCTCTTCGCCGACAAGCTGTTCAACATCGCCGGGGTCACGATCACCCTGCAGGACGTGGGCACCTTCGCGCTGGCGCTGGTGGTGGTGATGGCGACGCAGGCCTTCCTGGCCAAAACCGTGACGGGCCGCGCCATGCAGGCCGTCGCGCAAAACACCGAGAGCGCCTCGGTGCTGGGCATCAATGTGCCGCGCATGATTTTTTACACCTTCGCCATCAACGCCGTGCTGGCGGTGGTGGCCGCCTTGCTGGTGACGCCCACCTACCTTGCCAAGTTCGACATGGGCGAGGGCCTGGGCACCAAGGCATTTTTTGCCGCCATCATCGGCGGGTTCAACAACTCGCGCGGCGCGCTGCTGGGCGGCCTGATCGTGGGGGTGGCCGAAAACCTCGCCTCGGCCTACATCTCGCCCGCCTACAAGGACGCGGTGGCGCTGGTGATTTTTATGGTGGTGATTCTCTTCAAGCCACAAGGACTGCTGGGTAAAAAAGAGGAGCGCAAGGTATGAAGCTCGCCAACAACAAATTCGCCCTGGTGCTGACGGTCCTGGCGGCCCTGCTGGTGCTGGTGGTGCCGCAGTTCCTCAAGAACTACGGCATCTACCTGCTGACCTACTGGCTGGTCTTCATCGTCGCCACCATGGGCTTGAATCTCACGGTCGGCTATGCGGGCCAGAAGTCGCTGGGCCATGCGGCCTTCTTCGGCATAGGCGCGTACACCGTGGCCATCCTGATGAAGGCGGGGGTCAGTTTCTGGCTGGGCCTGCCGGCCGCCGCGCTGATCTGCTTTGCCGTCGGCCTGGTCCTGGGCTTTCCGGCGCTGCGCGTGCAGGCGATTTACCTGGCCTTCGCCACGCTGGGCTTTAACACCGCGATCTGGCTGGTGATGCGCAACGAGGAGTGGCTCACGGGGGGCACCTTCGGCATCAACAACATCGCGCGGCCCTCGCTGTTCGGCTACTCGCTCGAAGGCAACCTGGCCTACTACTACTTCGTGCTGGCGGTCACCTTGCTGCTGGCGGGCCTGCTGTGGGGCCTGCTGCGCTCGCCCTGGGGCAAGGCCTTCACGGCGCTGCGCGACAACCCGATACGCGCCGAAAGCCTGGGCGTGAACATCCGCAACTACACGCTGCTGAGCTTTGCCATAGGCGCGGTCTATGCGGGCATTGCCGGCGCGCTGTTCGCCTCGCTGGTGCAATTCATCGAGCCCGGGCCTTTCGCCGTGGCCGCGTCCATCATGCTGTACCTGATGGTGGTGGTCGGCGGCGCCGGTTACTTCCTCGGGCCTGTCGTCGGCGCCGCCGTGGGTGTGGTGCTGCCGGAATGGCTGCGCGACGTGCCCCTGGTGTCCAACTGGTATTTGCCGATGTTTGGCGCCGCGGTGGTGATTTTGATGGTCTGGCTGCCCGACGGATTGCTCAGCATTCCCGACCGCATACGCAGCAAGCGCGCGGCGCGCGAGGCATCCCAGGCACGCGCTGCGGCCGCCGGCCGGATCGGAGCGACGTCATGAGCAATGCATTGTTAAAAGTCACCGGACTCAAAAAGGCTTACGGCGCCATCCAGGCCGTGGGCGGTGTGTCCTTCGAAGTCATGCCGGGCGAGATCTTCGGCGTCATCGGCCCCAATGGTTCGGGCAAGACCACCATGTTCAACAGCGTGCTGGGCCAGATCACACCCAATGAGGGAGCTATCGAACTCAACGGCCAGAACATCACCGGCCTGTCGCCGCTGGAACTGAGCCGGCGCGGCGTGGGCCGCACCTTCCAGACCCTGCAGGTCTTCGGCAAGATGACGGTGCGCGACAACCTCATCGTGGCCGCGCAGGAGCACAAGGGCAGCATGTTCAGCCGCATGTTCGCGCCCGGCGATTCAGGCCTGGGCGACAAGGCCGACGCGCTGATCGACCAGTTCCGCATACGCCACGTGGCCGACAAGCTGGCCGGCACCCTGAGCTACGGCCAGCAGAAGCTGGTGGACATCGCCATGGCCTTTATGGCCGAGCCCGACCTGGTGCTGCTCGACGAGCCCTGCGCCGGCGTGAACCCCAGCCTGGTGGGCGGCATCTCCTCGCTGCTCAAGGAGCTCAACCAGAACCCCAAGTTCGGCCGCAAGAGCTCTTTTGTCGTGATCGAGCACAACATGGATTTTGTGATGGACCTGTGCCACCGCATCATGGTGATGGTGGAGGGCAAGGTCATGGCCATCGGCACACCGGCGGAAATCCGGTCGAACAAAGAAGTGCTGGACGCGTATCTTGGGAACTAGCCCCCTGTCTCGGCTCACTTCGTGTAGCCGGAATCCCCCTCAGGGGGACAACCGCTGCGGCCCGGCAAAGCCGGTTCCGCGCCGTTACTGGGAAAAGCGATAGACAGGTGCTTCGTAGAGATTGGATTGATATGACAAGCGATATTTGCATTGAATTCGACGACGTGGTGGCGGGTTACAAGGATTTCATGATCCTGAACAACCTGTCCTTCAAGGTCAGGCGCGGCTCCATCACCCTGCTGCTGGGGCCCAACGGCGCGGGCAAGTCCACCGTGCTCAAAACCCTGTTCGGCCTGCTCAAGCCGCGCCAGGGCCACATCCTGCTGGACGGCGAGGAGATCTCGGGCGCCAGCCAGAAAGAGCTGCTGGCCAAGGGCATTGCCTTTGTGCCGCAGGGCCGCAACCTGTTCGGGCAGCTGACCGTGTTCCAGAACCTGGAACTGGGCGGCATCACCCTGGGCACCAAGACCACGCATGAGCGCATTCCCGAAGTATTGGAATTTTTCCCGCGCGTGAAGGAGCGTTTGCATTCCCAGGCCTCGGCGCTGTCGGGCGGCGAGCAAAAGCAGCTCGAGATCGGCCGCGCGCTGCTGCTGCGCCCCAAGGTGCTGCTGATCGACGAGCCCTCCATAGGCCTGTCGCCCATGGTGGTGCAGGACGTGTTCAAGTTGCTGCAAAAGCTGGCGGCCCAGGGCACGACGGTGCTGATGGTCGAGCAGAACGTCAAGAGCGCGCTCAAAATATCGGACGACGCCATCGCGCTGGAGTCGGGCCAACTGGTGTTGCACAAAAAAGCGTCCGAACTGCTGGCTGACCCGAACATCGAGCGCCTGTTCCTGGGCGGCGGCCATGTGCCGGGCGCGACCGTGAAGGCCGCCTGATCTGTCTGGAACACCTGACCGGGAGAACACCATGAGCACCGCCACACAAGCCCCCACCGACCGCGAAGCCATCCCCGAAGTCGCCAACCCGCTGGGCATGGACGGCATCGAGTTCATCGAATACACCACCTCCAAGCCGCAGGCCCTGGGCCAGGTGCTGGAGATGATGGGCTTCAGGCCGGTGGCGCGGCACCGCTCGCGCGAGGTCATGCTGTACCGGCAGGGCGGCATGAACGTCATCGTCAACGCCCACATTCCCGCCATGCCCGACGGCGCGGCCCCCACCGACAAGCCGGTGATCGCCGCCGTCGCGCTGCGCGTGCGCGACGCGGCCGAGGCCTACCGCCGCGCCCTGGCGCGCGGCGCCTGGGCCGTGCCTTCGCGTGTCGAGGTGATGGAGCTCAACATCCCGGCCATCCACGGCGTGGGCAAGAGCCGCATTTATTTTGTCGATCGCTACGAGACTTTCTCGATCTACGACGTGGACTTCGTGCCCATCCCGACCGTGGACCCGCGCCCGCCGGCCGTGGCCGGCCTGCATTTTTTCGGCGTCGTGCAGTACATCGGCAACGACCGCACCGAGGACTGGGCCGAGTTCTACCGCGAGCTTTTTGGCTTCACCGACCTGCCCGACGACCAGCGATTCGGCATACTGCCCAAGGGCCGCATCCTGCGCAGCCCCTGCCCGGCGGCCTCGCGTTTTTACCTGCAACTGATAGAACCCGAAGCCAGCGTGCTGGACGTGGAGGGCGACGAAGCCCTGCAGCGCGTGGGCCTGGGCAGCCCCGACGTGCTGGCTTCGGTGGCCGAACTCACCAAGCGCGGCGTGGAGTTTGTCGAATCGCGCGGCGTGCACACCGAGGACCGCGGCGCGCTGACCCGCACCTGGATGGGCAGCGTGAGCTTCGAGCTGGTCCACAACGAGCGCTGAACGGGCGGCACACACCATGAGCCACTACAGCGGAAACATTGACGACTTCGGGATGGACACCATCTCGCTCGCGGGGCCGCTGGAGGCCAAGCTCAAGGCCGTACGCGAAGCCGGCTTCACGCAGATCATGCTGGCGGCCAGGGACATCGTCGGCCATCCCGAGGGCATGCAGGCCGCCGTCGCGGCGGTGCGCGCCAGCGGCCTGCGCGTCACGGGTTTTCAGGTGCTGCGCGACTTCGAGGGCCTGTCGGGCCACCTGCACGACTACAAGATGGACATCGCCAAGTCCATGCTGGACATGTGCCATGCGCTGGACTGCCGGCTGCTGCTGGTCTGCTCCTCGACCTCGGTGCATGCCACGGGCGAGACCGACGCGCTGGTCAAGGACCTGCGCAAGCTGGCCATGCTGGCGATCCCGATGAACATCAAGATCGCCTACGAGGCCCTGTCATGGGGCCGCGTGGTCAACGAGTTTCCGCAGGCCTGGGAGATCATCTGCCAGGCCGACATGCCCAACCTGGGCCTGGGCTTTGACTCCTACCATATGTTCGCCACGAACACCTCGCTGGAGGAGCTCGACATCCTGGACCCGGACAAGATTTTCCTGGTGCAGCTGGCCGATTTCATGTGGACCGAGATCAAGTCGATCGAGGAGCGCATCGCCACCGCCCGGCATTTCCGCGTGTTCCCGGGCGAGGGCGTGCACAGCGAGGCGCTGGCCACGCTGGTGACCCGGCTGCACGGCCTGGGCTACCGCGGCGACTACAGCTTTGAGGTGTTCAACGACGACTACCAGCAAATGCCTTTGCCCTCGGTGGCGGAGCGCGCCTGGCGCTCGGCCCTGTGGCTGGGTGAAGACGTGCTGCGCCGTTCAGTCCCCTTGCCCAACCAGATGCGTTTAAAGCGGTAAACGACAAGCGGTGAGGCCCTATGCCGGATTTGATTATTTTGAGAGTCCCATGGAATGAGCAGTATTTTTGAAGGTTTCCTCTCCACGCCCGAAGTCCTGGATGCATTCAGCGAGCGCAACTTCATTGATGCGATGCTGCGCTTTGAGGCCTCGCTGGCGCGCGCCCAGGCCGGCGCCGGCCTGATTCCCGAGGCGGCCGCGCAGTCCATCGTCGGCACCTGCAAGGTCGAACTCTTCGACGTTGCCAAGATCGTGCGCGAAAGCGGGCGCGCCGGCAGCATCGCGATCCCGCTGGTCAAAAGCCTCAAGGAGACCGTGGCGCTGTTCAACAAGGAGGCCGCCGCTTATGTGCATTTCGGCTCCACCTCGCAGGACGTCATAGACACCGCGCTGGCGCTGGTGACGCGCAATGCGCTGAACCTGGTCGAGGCCGACATCCGCAAGGCGGTGGCGGCCCTGCTGGTGCTGGCGCGCCGCCACGCGGCCGACCCGGTAATGGCCCGCACCCTGATGCAGCCGGCGTCGGTCACGAGTTTTGGTTTTAAATGCGCGGGCTGGGCCGCGCCGCTGGCGCGCAGCCTGCTGCGCCTGCGGGCCGCCGGCGACAACGCGCTGGCCGTGCAGCTGGGCGGCGCGGTGGGCACGCTGGCGCAAATGCAGGGCAAGGGCCCGCAAATCATCGCCCACATGGCCGCCGACTTGAAGCTCAAGGCCAGCGCCTTTCCCTGGCACACCCAGCGCGACGAATGGGTGGCGCTGGGCTGCGAGCTGGGCCTGCTGGTGGGCAGCCTGGGCAAGATCGCCAAGGACATTTCGCTGATGGGCCAGTACGAGATCGGCGAGCTGGCCGAGCCCACCGAGCCCGGGCGCGGCGGCTCCTCGGCCATGCCACACAAGCGCAACCCGGTGGCCTGCATGGTGGCGCTGGCCGCCAGCGTGCGCGCGCCGCAGCGCGTGGCCGCCTTGCTGGCTGCCATGCCGCAGGAACACGAGCGCGCGCTGGGCAACTGGCAGGCCGAGCTGGCCGAATGGCCGGGTCTGCTGATGTCGGCGCACGGCTCGGTGCGCGCCATGGCCCATGCGCTGCCCGGCCTGCAGGTGGACACCCAGCGCATGCGCGCCAACCTCGATGCATTGCGCGCTGAGCTGCCGCCCGATGCGGCCGAGGAGTGGTTTAACCCCGAACTGGCCAAGCAGGCCGCGGCCCAGGCCCACGCCCAGGCCGATGCGCTGCAGGCCTTGGTTTCGCACCCCGACGACAACAAACGCAGCAAGGTGAGTTCATGAGCAACGCGAAAAGTGACAACGAAAAAGGCATGGTCAACCGCCGGCGCGTCCTCGGCGACGCCTGGGTGGACAAGTCCATCGCCAAAAGCAATGCCTTCAACAGCGAGTTCCAGGACCTGATCACGCGTTATGCCTGGAACGAAATCTGGGGCCGGCCGGCGCTGGGCGACAAGACGCGCCGCCTCATGGTGCTGTCGACCATGATCGCGCTCAAGGCCTATGAGGAGTTCGTGATGCATGTGCGCGCCGCGCTCGACGGCCCGCCCGAATCGCGGCTCACGCCCGACGAAATCAAGGAAGTCATCTTGCAGGCCGCGATTTATTGCGGTGTGCCCGCGGCCAACCACGCTTTCGCGCTGGCCGGCGAGATCCTGCGCGAAAAAGGCCTGCTGCCGGAAAGCCAAGCATGAAAAAACCTTATCTGCACTGGGCCCGGGAGGGCAGCGGCCCGGTGGTGGTGCTCAGCCATGCGCTGGGCTGCGAACTCGGCATGTGGGACGGCGTGGCGGCTGCGCTCAAGTCGCGCTACACCGTGCTGCGCTACGACCACCGCGGCCACGGCCGCTCGGAAGCCGTGCCCGGCTCCTACAGCATGGCGATGCTGGCCGATGACGCGGCGGGCTTTATCGCGGCGCAGGGCGGTGGCCCCGTGCATTTTGTGGGCCTGAGCATGGGCGGCATGACGGCGCAGGCGCTGGCCGCGGAATATCCCCAGCTGGTCAAAAGCATCACGGTCGCCAATGCCGCGATGTATTACGACGAAGCGGCGCGCGCCATGTGGGCGGCGCGTGTGCAGACGGTACTGGCCCAGGGCATGGAAGCGATTGCCGACGGCGCGCTGCAGCGCTGGTTCACGGCGGAGTTCCGCGCCGATGAAACAGGCGGCGGCAAGCAGCGTGTGGCCGCCTTGCGCGAACGGCTGGTGGGCACCGACGCGACGGCCTATGCCGCGAGCTGCAAGGCGGTGTCCGGCATAGACTTTCGCGCCAGCAATGGCGGCATCCAGTGCCCGGCCCTGGTGATTGCCGGCACGCGCGATGAGGCCACGCCCGTGGCCATGTCCGAGGCGATCTGCAAGAGCATTCCGGGCGCCCAGCTTGAAACCTTGCCGGCCGCGCACCTGAGCGCGGTCGAGCAGCCGGCTGCCTTTGCCGCATTGCTGGAGCGCTTTTTCGAAAGCCAGGGCTGAGATGGCGCAGCCAGCCGCTGTGGTGCGGGGCATTGCGGTCGCGGGCGCCGGCGTCATAGGCCGGCGGCATATCGAGCTCATACAGGCCAGCCCGCGCACCCGCTTGTGCGCTGTGGTGGATCCGCAGCCGGCCTCGCGGGACTTTGCCGCGGGCCTGGGCGTGCCGCATTTTGAAAGCCTGGAGGCCTTGTTCGCAGGGCCGGCCGCAGCCCGCCCCCAGGGGGTGATCCTGGCCACGCCCAACCATTTGCATGTGCCCGGTGCGCTGGCCTGCGCGCGCCAGGGCGTGCCGGCGCTGATTGAAAAACCCGTGGCCGATTCCCTGGAGGCCGGCCTGCAATTGGCCGAGGCGCTGGCCAAGCAATCCACACCCATGCTGGTGGGCCACCACAGGCGGCACAGCGGCACGTTGCAGGCGGCGCGGCACGCCATCCGGTCTGGCCTGCTGGGCCGTGTGGTCACGGTGGCGGGCAGCGCGCAGTTCTACAAGCCGGCTAGCTATTTTGCGCAGGGCGCCTGGCGCGCGCAGGCTGGCGGCGGCCCCATCCTGATCAACCTGATCCACGAGATGGACAACCTGCGCTACCTGTGCGGCGAGCTGGAATCCGTCCACGCCCTCGCATCCAACGCGGTGCGGCAGTTCGCGGTGGAAGACACGGCCGTGATGACACTGAAATTCGCCAGCGGCGTGCTGGGCACGTTTACGCTCTCGGACACCGTGGCCTCACCGCGCAGCTGGGAGCAGACCTCGGGCGAGAACACGGCGTATGCACGCTATGCCTCGCAGGACTGCTATTTCATCGCCGGCACACAGGGCTCGCTGGCCGTGCCCACCCTGCAGGCCTGGACCCATGGCCCCGACAGCCGCGGCGAGCCCGGCTGGATGACGCCTTTCACCGAACAGACCCTGGCCCTGGAGGCAGTGGACCCGCTGCAGGCGCAGCTGGACCATTTCTGCGATTTGATGGACGGCAAGGCAGAGCCGATAATCACGGTCGCGGATGCCTTGCAAAGCCTGCTGGCCGTGGAGGCCGTGCGGCGCTCGATCGCCACCGGCGAAACCGTCGCGCTGCGGGACCTGGCAGCCAACCCTCGTCAACCCTGAACCCCTGGAAAGACTTGCTTCATGAAAACAGCCCTGGTCCTCAACGGCCCCAACCTCAACCTGCTGGGCACGCGCGAACCGGCCGTGTACGGCTCGCAGACTTTGGCCGACGTCGAGGCGCTGTGCGTCCAGGCCTGCAAGGCCCACGGCTTCAAGCTGGACTTCCGGCAAAGCAACCACGAAGGCGCGCTGATAGACGCAATCCATGAGGCGGGCCGCGCGCAGGCCGCCGGCACCCTGGCCGGCGTGGTGCTCAATGCGGGCGCTTACACCCATACCAGCGTGGCCCTGCACGACGCCATCAAGGGCGCGGGCGTGACGCTGATCGAGCTGCACATCAGCAATGTGCATGCGCGCGAGGCCTTCCGCCACCACTCCTACATCTCGCCGGCCGCCAAGGCCGTCATGGCCGGCTTCGGCGTCAAGGGCTACGCCCTGGCCATCGCAGGCCTGGCCGAACTGGCCGGCTGAAGCGGCCCGGGCGCCGACTGGCATGGCCGCGCCGCCTAAATTTCCGGTTGACGAACGCGAGGTCGAGTTCAGCGCCATACGCGCCCAAGGCGCGGGCGGGCAGAACGTCAACAAGGTTTCCAGCGCCATTCATTTGCGCTTTGACATCGCTGCATCATCCTTGCCCGATGCCGTCAAGGAACGCCTGCTTGCCAGCAGCGACAGCCGCATCACGCAGGAGGGGGTGCTGGTGCTCAAGGCGCAGCAGCACCGAACGCAGGAAATGAACCGCGCCGACGCGCTGGCGCGGCTGCAGGAGGTGGTCGATGGGGTTTCCACACCGCCCAAGGCGCGGCGGGCGACCAAACCGACTTATGGGTCCAAGCAGCGGCGGCTGGCGGGCAAAAGCCGGCGCTCGGACATCAAGTCGTCACGAGGCAAGGTGGGCGGAGGCGATTGAGCCGCTCAAGTCACCGTATAGCGGCCAGGCTTGTGATTGACCCACAGGAACAGGCTCATCAGCACGGCGGCCATCACGGAATAGCTGACGCGTTCGGGCGGCACCACCAGCAAGGCCAGCAGCACCACGATGGCGTCAATGGCCATCTGCACCTTGCCTGCGCGCCAGCCGTGCTTTTCCTGCAGGTAAAGCGTCACGATGGTGGCGCCGCCCAGACTGGCCCGGTGCCGGGCCAGGAAGAGGCAGCCGCTTCCCAGCAGCAGGCCGCCCACCAGCGCGGCATACAGCGGATGGATGTCCGCGATATCAAGCACCCTGGGCGACCAGTCCGCCAGCAGCGACAGCAAGGCAATCGACAGGAATGTCTTGAGGGTGAACTCGCGCCCCATGCGGGTCCATGAGAACCAGTAAAAGGGCAGGTTGACCAGAAAGAACAGCTTGCCGAAACTGATGCCGGTGGCGTAGTGCAGCACAAAGGCCATGCCGGCCGTGCCGCCCGTCAACAGCCCTGCCTGGTTGAAGATCACCATTGCCAGCGACACAAACAAGGTCCCCGTGAAGATGCCCTGCGCATCGTCAAAGAGGGTGTGGCGTTCAGGGACTGAGGATTGGGCCATATCGGAAACTGGAAGAGCGCCGGCGGACGGCACTTCAGGCTCAGCATGATCCATGCCAAATGGCGCCCACCCGCCAGGCCTGTCCGGCCGCCGGATCGTAGCCAAGGGCGTTACAGGGGTCTAGCCCAATGAAATTGGGTCCAAGTAGCTATAAAAACAATAGCGATTTGCCTTGATGGGCACTGCGGCGGGCGTGAAGGCCTAAAGCCTGTCCCGCACCTGCGCGGTGATCTCCAGCGAGCGCCGGGCAACCGCCGGGTCGTAAATATGTGTGGTCACCATCAACTCATCCGCCTGGGTCTCGGCGATAAAAGAACGCAAACCCTCCTGGACAGTGGCCGGAGACCCCGCCACCGCATATTTCAACATCCGCTGCGCCCCCACCCGCTCGGCCGGCGACCAGTAGGCGTCAATGTCATCGATGGGCGGCGGCATGGGGCCGGGGGTGCCGCGCAACAGGTTGGTCATGGCCTGCTGGACCGAGGTGAGCTGGTAGCGCGCTGCTTCGTCGCTGTCGGCGGCCACTACATTGGCGGCGACCATGGCGTAGGGCTTGTCCAGCTGCGCCGAGGGTTCGAAGCGGTTACGGTAGGTCTCGAGGGCCTGCATCAACATGTCTGGCGCGAAGTGCGAGGCAAAGGCAAAGGGCAGGCCCAGCGCGGCGGCCAGCTGGGCGCCGAAGAGGCTGGAGCCGAGTATCCAGAGCGGCACCTTCAGGCCGGCGCCCGGCACGGCGCGGATCCTCTGGCCGGGCTCTATGTCTTCAAAGTAGTAGCGCAGTTCCTGCACGTCCTGAGGAAAGGTGTCGGCATTGTTCTGGTGGTCGCGGCGCAGAGCGCGGGCGGTCAGCTGGTCGGTGCCGGGCGCGCGGCCCAGGCCCAAATCAATGCGGCCGGGATAGAGCGAAGCCAGCGTGCCGAACTGCTCGGCGATCACCAATGGCGAATGGTTGGGCAGCATCACACCGCCCGATCCCACGCGGATCGTGCTGGTGCCGCCGGCCACATGGCCTATCACCACCGCGGTGGCGGCGCTCGCGATGCCGGGGTTGTTGTGGTGCTCGGCCAGCCAGAAGCGCTTGAAGCCCAGCTGCTCGGCATGCCGGGCCAGGGCCAGTGTGTTGCGAAAAGCGTCGGCGGCGGTGGCGCCTTTGACGATGGGGGACAGGTCAAGGACTGAAAAGGGAATCATGAAAATCTGGGGGGGCGCCTCGTGAGTGAAGCGCGACGGGCCAGTTTAGGAGCTTCGCGATGGCCGCACGGGTGGCAGGGTATAAACCCTGCATGAGCGATCTCCCGGACATTCATTTACCTCATGAGGCGCACGCGCTGCTGCGCACGGCCAGCCGTTTTGAAACCCCTTGCGGCGACGGGGCCATGGTCTGGCACAGCTGGGGCCATGCCACGCGCCGGCCCGGGCTCGCGCCGCTGGTGCTCCTGCATGGCGGCAGCGGCAGCTGGATGCACTGGCTGCGCAACATCCCCGCGCTGGCCGCGTCGGGCCGCTGGCTGCTGGTGCCCGACTTGCCCGGCTTTGGCGATTCAGCGGCGCCGCCGCGCGGCACCGATGCCGACGTATTGCCCGAGCCGGTGGAGCAGGGGCTGGCCATGCTGGTGGGCGATGCGGCCTGCGACCTGGTGGGGTTTTCGTTTGGCGGCATGGTGGCCGGCTTCCTGGCCGCGCGCTTCCCGGCCCGGGCCGCGCGTGTGGTGCTGGTGGGCGCGCCCGGCCTCGGCGTGGCGCCGGAAAAAGCCATTCGCCTGCGCGCCTGGCGGCACCTGCCCGATGCGGCCGAGCGCGACGCGATACACCGGCACAACCTCGCGGCACTGATGCTGCACCACGAAGAAGCCATCGATGAACTGGCCCTGCGCCTGCACATCGCCAATGTGCTGCGCGACCGCATGAAGGGCCGCAGCCTGGCGCGCACCGATGCGCTGGCACAGTCGCTGGCGCGGCTGCGCTGCCCGGTGTGGGCGATTTATGGGCGTGAGGATGCGCTGTACCGCGGCAAACTGGATGCGCTGCGGGAGGCCCTGGCGCGGGCCGCGGATTTCAGGGGCCTGGCGCTGGTGGTGGACGCCGGCCACTGGCTGCAGTTTGAGCGGGCCGCTGCTTTCGACAAAGCACTGCTGGCCGCGCTGGATGCCTAGCGCTTATTTTTCGATCGCGAGCAGCTCGATGTCGAAGGTCAGCGTGGCATTGGGCGGCACCACGCCGCCGGCACCGCGCTCGCCATACGCCGTGGCGGGCGGGCAGGTCAGCGTGGCCTTGCCGCCGACCTTGATTTTTTGCACGCCTTCGGTCCAGCAGGGCACAACACGGTTCAGCGGAAAGCTGGCGGGCGCGCCGCGTTTGTAGGAGCTGTCGAATTCCTTGCCGTCGGCCAGCGTGCCGCGGTAGTGCACCTTGACGGTATCAGTCGCCTTGGGCTGCGGGCCTGTGCCGTCGGCCGTGTGCACGACCTTGACGCCGCTGGGCAGGGTTTCGGCCGGGGCGGCGGCAAGGGCGGCGGTGGACACCGCGAAAGAGGCGAGGCAGGCCAGTGCGGCGGTCAATGTTTTCATGGGAATCATGGCTTTCATGGTTTTCACGGATAAGGGGACTGCGGGGAGTGCTGCGCGGATTATCGCCGCGGCGCCGGCTGGCCTATCATGGGCGTGTCGGCAGCCGCCCCTGCGGCAGACCTTGAATCCCACCAGGAGGATGCGCCCATGAACCATCGCGATGAGCACGATGCCCGCAGGCGAGCTTTTTTGCAGCGCGCCGGCCTTGGGGCCGCGGCCATGGGGTCTTTGCCGCTCCAGGCCTTTGCGGCCGGGCATGAAACGCTGCCCTTCGGCAATGGCGAGCGCGAGCTGGTGACCTACCCGGGCAAGCGCCCGCTGCTGCGCGTGACCACGCGGCCGCCGCACCTGGAAACACCGTTCAGCGCCTTCGGTGAAGGGGTGATCACGCCCAACAATGCCTTCTTCGTGCGCTACCACCTGGCCAACATCCCCAAACGCATAGATGCCGCGGCTTACCGGCTGCGCGTGGGCGGCCATGTCAAACAGTCGCTGTCACTGTCGCTGGCCGAACTCAAGGCCCTGGCCGCGCCGGTCGAGGTGGTGGCCGTCAACCAGTGCTCGGGCAACAGCCGCGGCTTTTTTGAGCCGCGCGTCTTCGGCGCCCAGCTGGGCAACGGCTCCATGGGCAATGCGCGCTGGGTGGGTGTGCCGCTGCGCGCCGTGCTCGAAAAAGCCGGCGTGTTGCCCGGCGCCAAGGAGGTGGCGTTCAACGGCCTGGACACGCCGGTGCTGCCCAGGACGCCGGACTTCATCAAGGCCCTGAACATAGACCTGGCGCTCAGCGCCGAGCCCATCGTGGCCTGGTCCATGAACGGCGCCGACATTCCTTTCCTGAACGGCTACCCGATCAAGCTCATCGTGCCCGGTTATTTCGGCACCTACTGGGTCAAGCACCTGAGCGAGATCGTCGTGATGGACCACGGCTTTGACGGTTTTTTCATGTCCACGGCCTACCGCGTGCCCGACAACGCCTGCCAGTGTGTGCCGGCCGGCACGGCGCCCACGGCGACGCGGCCCATCACCACGCTGCCGGTGCGCTCCTTCATCACCAGCGTGGCGGGCGGTGCGCGCGTGCCGGCGGGCAAGCCGCTGCAGCTCAAGGGCATTGCTTTTGACGGCGGTAGCGGCATACGCAAGGTCGAAGTGTCGGAAGACGGGCAGCGGTGGCGCGAGGCGGCGCTGGGCAAGGACCTGGGGCGTTTTTCGTTCCGCGAATGGAGTTTTGGCATGGCAGCGCCGCGCAAGGGCGAACTCAGGCTCATGGTGCGCGCCACCAATATGCAGGGCGATGTGCAGCCCGCCGCGGCCAGCTGGAATCCGGGCGGTTATGCGCGCAACGTCGTTGAAACCACGCGCCTGCTGGCGGTCTAGGAGATCGCCATGAACATTCTCAACTTGATTGCCGTGCGTGCCCTGTCCGCAGCCGCTTTGGCCCTGGGCTGCGGCGCCGTATGGGCGCAAGCCGTGCAGAGCGTGACCCTGCCGCTGGAAACCGCCAGGCTCAAGCCTTCCAAGCTGGCCGGTTACCAGCTCGCGCTGCAGAAATGCGGCATCTGCCATTCGGCCGATTACATCAGCCAGCAACCGCCGGCCATGACGGCCGCGCAGTGGACCGCCGAGGTGCGCAAGATGGAGCATGCCTATGCCGCGCCGCTCAGCGACGGCGACGTGGCACAGATCGGCGAATACCTGGCCGTGACCTATGGCGGCGCCAAACCCACGCTGGGGCCGGTGGGGGCGGCAACGCCGGCTCCTGCCGCAGCTCCCGGCACCCCGGCCGCGGCCGTCGATGTACAGGCCGTGCTCAAGGCCAATGCCTGCCTGGGCTGCCATGCGGTGGCGCAGAAAATCGTCGGGCCGGCCTACCACGACGTCGCGGCCCGGTACAAAAGCGACCCACAGGCCCAGGCCAGGCTGGAAGCCAGCATCAAGGCCGGTGGTTCGGGCAAATGGGGGCCGGTGGTGATGCCGCCGTTTGCCAACCTGAGCCCGCAGGAGCTCAAGGCCCTGGCGGCCTTTGTGCTGAAACAATAGGCCTGCTTTGGCTCCAAAGCCCTAAAATTGGTAAGGCCAAAGTGCCTGGAATTGAATTGGCCTTACCTTTCGGGCCATCACCCATGGCAAAACCCGCCGTCGCATAAACTGCACGTCACGCAGAGGACTCATGCTGGACCAACTCAAACAGGTCGACAACCGTCGGCTCTATCAACAAATCGCCGACCAGATTCGCGCCTTCATTGACAAGGGCAACTACGCCGCGGGTGCGCGGCTGCCGCCGGAGCGCGATCTGGCCCAGCAGCTGGGCGTCTCGCGCCCCTCGGTGCGAGAGGCGCTGATAGCGCTGGAAATCGAGGGCAGCGTGGAAGTGCGCATGGGCGCCGGCGTGTATGTCTGCAGCGCGGCCCAGCGCAAGCCGCAGGCCCTGGCCGCCATGGGTGAAAGCCCGATCGAGCTGATGCAGGCGCGCGCCGCCGTCGAGGGAACCGTCGTGCTGCAGGCCTGCGCCAAAGCCACGCCCGAAGCACTGTCGGCGCTGCGCCAGATTCTGGACAACATGCTGTCCGCCATGGCGCAAAACCGCTCGCCCCTGGCCTTTGACCGGCAGTTTCACCAGACGATTGCGGCCATGACAGGCAACTCCGTACTGGAGCGGCTGGTAGGCGAGTTATTCGACGAGCGCCACAGCCCGATTGCCGCGCGCCTGAGCGCGCATTCCGAATCCGGCCAAAGCTGGGCCACTGCACTGCAGGAGCACGAGGCTATCTTGCGCGCCCTGGAGAGTCGCGACGTACTGGCCGCGCAGACCGCCATGCGCGCGCACCTGCAGGCCTCCGAGCAGCGCTGGGTCGAGAGCCGCCGCGAATGGTCATGAGCCAGGCTCCGCGCCCTTAAGCTCCCTTGGTCAGGCCTGTGCAATTGCGCAGGCTTTTTTTCGTCTTTTCACACCGGTTGTGACCCTGAGGCCACGGGTAAGCACCAATACACACGCACCCCTTGGTAAGGCCAAATACGCCAAATTGTGTCAGGTGGCCTTACCAATTTGCAGAGCTGCAAATTCATTCCTTCCGTCCCCCTGATCCGCCCAGAGGAGTTCGCATTGCTGTCATCCGTGCCCGATCCCGTCCGTCCCGAGGCACCCAGCCCCGCCGAGGCTGGCGTGCTGTTGCGCCTGGAAGGGATTACCAAACGCTTCCCAGGGGTGCTGGCACTGGACGGCGTGAGCTTTGAGGTGCGAAGTGGCGAGGTCCACGCGGTGTGCGGCGAAAACGGCGCAGGCAAATCGACGCTGATGAAGGTGATCAGCGGCCAGTACCAGCCCGATGCGGGGGCCCTGCACTACCGCGGCGAGGTCCGCCAGTTCCAATCCCCCGCCGAATCCGAGGCTGTCGGCATAGCCATCATTCACCAGGAACTGAACCTGGCGCCGCACCTCACGGTGGCCGAAAACATTTACTTGGCCCGCGAACCACGCAAAGGCTGGCTGATTGACCGGGCGGCGCTGCGCCGCCAGGCACAGCAGTGCCTGGACCGGCTGGGACTGGACATCGCACCGGACGCGCTGGTCAAAACCCTGTCGGTGGCCCAGCAGCAGATGGTGGAAATTGCCAAGGCGCTGTCGCTCAACGCCCAGGTGCTCATCATGGACGAGCCCACGTCCTCCCTCACGGAGTCGGAGACCGAGACGCTGTTTGCCATCATCCACGAGCTCAAGCGCACGGGGGTGGGTATTGTCTACATCTCCCACCGCCTCGACGAGCTGGCGCTCATCGTGGACCGGGTCACCGTCTTGCGCGACGGGCGCTACGTGTCCACCGAACAGCTGGCCGACACCAGCGTGGAAGAGATCGTGGCCAAGATGGTGGGGCGCCCGCTGGACGATGTATTCCCCAAGAGAACATCCGTGCCCACCAGTGAGGTGTTGTTGCGCGTGCAGGGCCTGACGCGCCAAGGCGTGTTTCACGACGTGAACTTTGAGCTGCGCCGCGGCGAAATCCTGGGCTTTGCGGGGCTCATGGGGGCTGGCCGCACCGAAGTGGCCCGCGCCATTTTTGGTGCCGACCCCATCGACGCCGGCGAGGTGTTTCTGGGCGGGCAGCGCCTGGCCATTCGCTCGCCGCGGGATGCCGTGCGCCAGGGGCTGGCCTACCTGTCGGAGGACCGCAAGCACGACGGGCTGGCATTGAAGATGACCGTGGCACAGAACATCACGCTGGCCCATATGGAGGCCGTGTCCAACCGTGCGGGCATGATCCAGTTTGCCAAAGAGCAGGATGCCGCACGCCACTACATCGGCGCGCTCGACATCCGCACGCCCGGCAGCAGCCAGATCGTGCGCCTGCTCTCGGGCGGCAACCAGCAAAAACTCGTGATCAGCAAATGGCTGTTCCGTGAATCACGCGTGCTGTTCTTTGACGAACCCACACGCGGCATTGATGTGGGCGCCAAGTACGCGATCTACCAGTTGCTGGACCAGCTCGCCGGCCAGGGTATCGGCGTCGTGTTGATCAGCTCCGAGCTGCCCGAAATCATGGGGATGACCGACCGTGTCGCGGTCTTCCATGAAGGCCGCCTGGTCACCATACGCCCCACCCGCGAGACTCATCAGGAGGAAGTCATGCACTACGCCTCCGGCCGCAGCGTGCCCTCTGCCAACTGAGCAGCTGAGCCCTCCAAGACCCTTTCCCCGGACCCCACCATGACCGAACAACAACAAGACCTGTTTCAAAAATTTGCCGCGCTGGCCAGCCTGCTGGGACTCATCGCCATCTTCTCGTTCACCAGCAACGCCTTTTTCAGCGTGGGCAACGGCATGACCGTGGCGCTCCAGGTGACGTCCATTGCCTACCTCGGCATCGCGGCGACCTGCGTGATCATCACCGGCGGTATTGACCTCTCGGTAGGCGCCATCCTGGCGCTGGCCGGCGTCGTGGCGGCCATGCTGGTCAAGGCGGGCGCGCCCGTGCCGCTGGGCATGTTTGCCGGCCTGCTGGTCGGCGGGCTGTGCGGGCTGATCAACGGCCTGTGCGTGACGGTGCTCAAGCTGCCGCCCTTTATTGCCACCTTGGGAATGATGCTGGTGGCACGCGGCGTGGCCTTGCAGCTGACCGACGCCCGCGCGATCAGCGGCCTGGGCGACAGCTTTGCGGCACTGGGCAACGGAGCCTTGTTCCGCATCGTCAATATCGGTGCGGACGGTTTCCCTGACGTGGTGTTCGTCGGCATCCCCTATCCCGTGGTGCTCATGGTCGCGCTGGCGCTGGCCGTCTCCATCCTGCTGAACCGCGCCACGCTGGGGCGCCATCTGTACGCCATCGGCTCCAACCTGGAAGCCGCCCGGCTTTCGGGCGTGAACGTCAAGGGCGTGACGCTGTTTGCCTACGTGCTTTCCGGCCTGCTGGCCGGGCTGACCGGCTGCGTGCTGATGTCGCGCCTGGTCACGGCCCAGCCCAGTGAGGGCCTGATGTACGAACTGGATGCCATTGCCGCCGCGGTGATAGGCGGCACCTCGCTCACGGGCGGTGTGGGCACGGTGTCGGGAACCGTCATTGGCGCGTTCGTGATCGGCATCCTGCGCAACGGCTTGAACATGAGCGGCGTGTCCGCGTTCACCCAGCAAATTCTGATTGGCGTCGTCATCCTCCTGGCCGTCTGGATCGACCAGATGCGCCATCGCAAGTGATCCCTACCGGCAGGGCTTACCGGGACTTCGAGAGACAACCTCTACAACCACCCATGAGGAAAGAAATGAAAAAATTTATCCACACCCTGATCGCAGCCGCCCTGGTGGCTGCGTCGTCGATGGCCCTGGCCGCCGACAAGGAAATCGCCGTCATCGTGAAGACCGCCAACTCGGACTTCTGGCAAAACGTGAAAAAAGGCTCCAACGCTGCCGTGGGCAGCCTCAAGGGCTACACCGCCACCTTCCAGGGCGCGGCATCCGACACCGACCTGGCTGGGCAGGTATCCCTGGTGGAAAACGCCGTGAACCGCAAGGTCGCCGGCATTGTGCTGGCCCCTTCGGATCCGGATGCCCTGATCCCCGCCATCAAAAAGGCCTGGGAAGCCAAGATCCCTGTTGTGTTGATTGACTCCGCCGCCTCGGATTCCGGCAAGGCGTACTACCAGTCCTTCCTGGCCACCGACAACAAGGCGGCCGGGGAAATGTCCGCCAAGACGCTGATCGAGAAGATCGGTACCACCGGCAAGATTGCCATCATGTCCTACACCGCGGGTTCGGGTTCCGAAATCGGCCGCGTGGGAGGTTTCACCGACTACATCAAGAAGCACTCCAAGCTGCAGATCGTGGGCCCCTTCTACTCCAACTCGCAGATGGGTACCGCACTGAACCAGACCACCGACGTGCTGGCCGCCAATCCCGACCTCAAGGGCATTTTCGGTGCCAACGAACCCACCGCTATCGGCATGGGCCGCGCACTGGTTCAAGCGGGCAAAGCCGGCAAAGTGGTCGCCATCGGCTTTGACGGCAACTCCGACCTGCAAGGTTTTGTGAAAGACGGCACCATCGAGGCGATTGCCGTGCAAAGCGCCTTCGAGATGGGCAACCTGGGCGTAAAGACCGTGGCGGAAATTGTGGAAGGCAAAAAAGTGCCGGCCTTCCGCGACACCGGTGTGTTGATGGTCAACAAGAAAAACATCGACACGCCCGCCGCCAAGAACGTTCTCTACTGAACCACCCGAACCCAAGGATACCTCCGGCACCGGCTGCCGGAGGAGGGCCTATGCACACCACGGATTTGAAATACCTTTCCCGCCCAGCCTGAGGAAATCCCCATGCTGATCGACGCGCACCAGCATTTCTGGAACCTGGCGGACCGCGCCGGCCACTGGCCGCCGGCCACCCTGGCAGCCATCCATCGCGACTTTGGCCCCGCCGACTTGCGGCCTGAGCTGGAGCGATGCGAGGTGGGCGCTACCGTGCTGGTCCAGTCGCTGCCCACCGTCGCCGACACCCACTACCTGCTGGAGATAGCGCAGCGCAATCCCTTTGTGCTGGGTGTCGTGGGCTGGGTGGACCTGCTCGCCGCGGATGCCCCCGCACACATCGCAGCGCTGGCGCGTCACCCCAAGCTCAAGGGGCTGCGCCCCATGCTGCAGGACCTGCCCGATACCGATTGGATCACCCACCCCGCACTGGACCCGGCCCTGCACGCCATGCAAACCCAGGGGCTGGTATTCGACGCCCTGGTGCTGCCCCGGCATCTGCCGGCGCTGCAGGCCATGGCCCAGCGCCATCCCTCGCTGTCCATCGTCATCGACCACGCCGCCAAGCCTGAAATCGCCCTGGGGCGGCTGGAGCCCTGGCGCGCCCACATCGAGACGCTGGCTAGCCTGCCCCAGGTGCACTGCAAGCTGTCCGGGCTGCTCACCGAGGCCGGCGCCCATCCCACCGCGCAGGCCCTGGGCCCGTATGTGGACCATGTGCTGAAGGTCTTCGGCGTGCGCCGGCTGATCTGGGGCAGTGACTGGCCGGTACTGGAGCTGGCCTCCGACTACCCCGGCTGGCTGGCCATGGCCCGAGCCCTGTGCCGCGCCCACCCGGGCATGCACGACGCCGGCATGGCAGCCATCTTCGGCGGCAATGCGCGCAGCCTGTACCACCTTGACTGACATTTATACGGAGATTGCATGCAACGAATGGGATGGGTCATTGGCATCGACCCCCAACACATCGCCGAATACAAGCGCCTGCACGCGGCCGTCTGGCCCGCTGTGCTGCAGCGCATCCACCAGTCGCAGCTGCGCAACTACAGCATCTTTCTGCGGGAGCCGGAAAACCTGCTGTTCGGCTACTGGGAATACCACGGCCAGGACTTCGACGCGGACATGGCGGCTATCGCCGCCGATGCGCAAACGCAGCGTTGGTGGGCCCTGTGCGGCCCCTGCCAGCGCCCCCTTGAAACCCGCGGCCCGGGCGAGCACTGGGCCGCCATGGAATCCGTCTTCCACATCGACTAACACTCACCACTTCCACCCAAGGACATCTATGCTGACAGTCATTTGCGAAACTCCCGGCGTGCTGCGCACGGTCGACGCGGCCATGCCCATACGCAATGAAGGCGATGTGCTGCTGCGCATCCGCCGCGTGGGGGTGTGCGGAACCGATCTGCATATCTTCACCGGCACACAACCCTTCCTGGCCTATCCACGCGTCATGGGCCACGAAGTCGCGGGTACCGTGGAGGAAGCTCCGGCGGGCAGTTCCCTTCAGCCCGGCGACACGGTCTTTGTCATGCCTTACCTGTCGTGCGGCCGCTGTGTCGCCTGCCGCCAGGGCAAGACCAACTGCTGCGTCCACATCCAGGTGCTGGGCGTGCACCGCGACGGCGCCTTCACCGAGTATCTCAACGTACCCGCGCAGTTTGTGCGCAAGGCGGAGGGTGTCTCACTGGACCAGGCCGCCATGCTGGAATTCCTGGCCATTGGTGCCCACGCCGTGCGCCGCGCCGACGTGCAGCCCGGCCAGCGCGTGCTGGTGGTGGGGACCGGCCCCATCGGCATGGCCGTCCTGCTGTTCGCCGGCCTGCGTGGCGGCCAGGTCACGGCGCTGGATACGCGAAAGGAGAGGGTGGACTTCTGCAAACAACACCTGGGTGCGCATGCGGGTGTCTTGATCGCCGACAACGACGTGGACAAGCTGAGCGCACTGACGGACGGAGATTTTTACGATGTCGTTTTTGACGCCACGGGAAATGCGCGGGCCATGGAGCGCGGCTTCCAGTTCATTGCCCATGGCGGCAAGTATGTGTTGGTGTCGATCGTACGGGACAACATTAGCTTCGCCGATCCGGAGTTTCACAAACGCGAGGCTACGCTGCTGGGCAGCCGCAATGCCACCATGGAAGACTTCGAAACGGTGCTGGAGGCGATGCGCGGCGGCAAAATCCCCACCGCGGCACTCAATACCCACCGCATGGCCCTGGCCGATGTACCCGCCCAATTCGCCACCCTGCTGGATCCCACGCAGGGCGTGGTCAAGGCGCTGATCGAATGCTGACCGGAGCCTGCCCGTGAGCACGCCCATCCTCCAGTTCGGCACCGGGCGCTTTCTGCAGGCGCATGCGGACCTGTTTGTGTCCCAGGCCCTGGCCCAAGGCCAGGCGCTGGGCGGCATTTCCGTCGTGCAGAGCACGGACAGCCCGCAGAGCAGTGCACGCGCCGCGGCACTGGCACATGGCTACCGCGTCGAATTGCGCGGCATGCAACAGGGCCGGCGTATCGAGGAAACCGTGCAGGTGAACGCGGTGCAGGCCGTGTGGCATGCCCGCCGCGACTGGGCACAGTTGCGCGATGCCATGGCTACCACCGTGCAGGTCGTCATCTCCAACACGGCGGATATGGGCTATGCGCTGGACGACTCCGACACCGCGGCGCTGCTGCACAGCCCTACGACGGCGCCGCGCAGCTACCCGGCCAAGCTGGTGGCGCTTTTGCACCACCGCTGGCAGCAGCAGCCGCAGGCTCCCCTGACGCTGTACCCCTGCGAACTGGTCAGCCGCAACGGCGACACGCTGCGCAAGCTGGTAGCCACGCTGGCGCAGGGCTGGGGCCTTGCACCCGACTTCCTTCGCTACGTGCGGGAGCACTGCGTGTGGGTCAATTCACTGGTGGACCGCATCGTCTCGTCCCCGCTGGAACCCGCCGGCGCGGTCGCCGAGCCCTATGCGCTGTGGGCCATCGAGCGCCAGCCGCGCATGGTGCTTCCTTGCAGCCACCCGGCCATGGTGGTGACCGATGCTCTGGCCCCCTTCGAGCAGCGCAAGCTCTGGCTGCTGAACCTGGGGCACACGGTATTGGCCGAACGCTGGCAGCTGCTGGGCGGTGCCGCCGACATGACCGTGGTGCAGGCCATGCACACCCCGGCGCTGCGCGCCCTGCTGGAGGCCGCATGGGCCGACGAGGTGCTACCGGTATTTGACGCCGAGGGCTCAGGCACCGAGGCCCGCGCCTACCTGGTGGAGTTGCGCGACCGTCTGCTCAACCCGTTTCTGGAACACCGCCTGGCCGACATTGCCAAAGACCACGCGCACAAGAAGCAGCGCCGCCTGGCACCCGTGGTGGAGCGCGCCGTGGCGCTGCAACTGCCCATCGCACAGACCCAGCTGCGCAATGCGCTGGCCGATACCGGAGGCACCCCGTGCGCTCCTTGAAGCGCCGGCAGGCCACCCGCTTTTGATGGCATGCTGCGATGCAACATCCAGCGCCGCGGGCCCTGATGTCTGCCTTCTCCCCGAGGAAGAAGGAGCCAGACCCCCAGGGCCCTGGCGTGGAACCGAAATTCGCCGCAATTGCGCCTGCGGGGTTACCATGCGTGAACGATTCACTCCGTGGTGATCCCATGGTGGCACTTGCCGCACAATTCGATCCGCCGCGCCGACTGTATAAAAAAGTCAGCGACCGGCCGCAGGACTGGCTAGGCACGACGCCGCTGCTGGACCTGGACGACACCAAGCTGCGCCTGAAGGCTCGCGCGCTGGTGCAGCTGTGCCGCACCGACCGCGACAAGGCGCTGGCCATCTACCGCTTCGTCAAGCACCTGCCTTATACCAAGCGGGTCAAGCTGCAGTACCCGACGGCCCGCGACGTGCTCGAGGCGCGCGGAGGCGACGGCGACGACAAGGTGACCCTGCTGATCGCGCTGATGCGCTCCGCCGGCATCCCGGCGCGGGTGCGCTACATGGAGATGAACGGCGAAATGCTGCGCGGCCTGATCCCCAGGGCCACGCCGGCGGCGCGCCCGCTGGCGGAGTTCTGGCTGGGCCATTGGGTTCGCACAGACACCTTCATTTTTGATGCCGAATACGTGGCCGCCGCCCTTGAACACCTGAAAGCGAACGGCTGGGAATGCGGGTGGGGCATACACGTCAATGCCCAGCTTCTGTGGGACGGGAAGAACGACGCCTTCCTGGGCGGCAAGCCCAGCGAGCAGGACCCCATGATCAAGCGGCTTCTGTGCGTGGTGAGCGATCCACTGGAGCTGGTGTCTGCCGCCCTGGGGGGCAGCGGGCTGCGTTACCGCCGGTCGCTGCGGGCCTTGCACTGGAATATGCTGGCACCCACCATGATCAAAGCCATTCGTGAGCTGCGGGCCAGCTCCCGTTCTTCTTGAAATAGCGTTAACAGGCCCTAGCCGATTCGCCGCAATAACTCCGGCACCGATGAGACCAGCATGGCCAGGCCGGAGCAGGTCAGCAGGCTCAGCACCAGCCTGCGAAAGGCCAGGTCGCTGATGCCCGTGTAAAGCCGTCCGCCCAGCCAGGCGGGAATGAGCGCCGCGGGTGCCACGATGGCCAGCATGGGCAGCGTCTCGCGGCTGACCAGGCCGGCGGCGAAATAGCTGGCCATGGTGACGGTCAGCACCGCCAGGTTGAAGTTCTGGATGACGGCGCGCTGGGCAGCTTTCTCGTAGCCCCGCAGGGTGCACCACAGCGTCGGAATGACGCCGCTGAAACCACCCAGGGCACCCATGAAGCCGCCGGCAACGCCTGCCGCGCCGTCGGCGATGCGCCCTCCGTGGTGGATGCGCGGAAGCTTGCCCGAAAACAGCATGGCCGGGCACCATGCCGCCAGCAGCACGCCGAGGAACAGCTTGAACAGCTGGACATCAAGCCGGGGCAACAGCAGCAAGCCCAGTGGCAGCCCCAGCAGGCCGCCTGCCAGAAACGGCAGCAGGCGCTTCCAGTCGGTGTTGCGGCTGACCGTGAAGGCCGCCATGAGCTGGCCCGTCAGCCCGCCGAACACCGCCATCACAGCCGCCAGCTTCGGGTCTATGGCCCAGGCCCAGAACGACATGGCGACCAGGCTGAAGCCAAAGCCCGACAGGCCCTGGACAAAGCCCGCCGCCGCCGCGCCCGCGACGATCAGGACAATCTGCGCGTCCAACTCAGGCGTAATCGCTCACGGGCACGCAGCTGCAGAACAGGTTGCGGTCGCCGTAGACGTTGTCGACCCGGCCCACGGGCGGCCAGTACTTGGCCTGCTTGAGCGAGGCCAGCGGGAAGCCGCCGGTTTCGCGCGAGTAGGGCCTGTCCCAGTCGGCGCCCAGCAGGCTGGCCGCGGTATGCGGCGCATGCTTGAGCGGGTTGTTGTCCTGCGGCCATTGGCCGGCTTCGACTTTGCGGATCTCGTCGCGTATCGCGATCATCGCGTCAATGAAACGGTCCAGCTCGGCCAGGGTTTCGCTTTCGGTGGGCTCCACCATCAGCGTGCCGGGCACGGGAAAGCTCAGCGTGGGCGCATGGAAGCCGTAGTCCATCAGGCGCTTGGCCACGTCCTCGGCGCTGACGCCGCTGGTTTCTTTCAGCGGGCGCAGGTCCAGGATGCACTCGTGGGCCACATGGCCGTTTTCGCTGGCGTACAGCGTCGGGTAGTGGTCTTTGAGGCGCGAGCTGATGTAGTTGGCGCTCAGGATGGCGACCTCGGTCGCCTGTGTCAGGCCCTCGGGGCCCATCATGCGGCAGTACATCCAGCTGATGGGCAGCACCGCGGCATTGCCCAGGGGCGCCGCCGAGACGGCGCCCACGCCGTTGCCGGGAATGCCCGCCGTCGCATGGCCGGGCAGGTAGGGCACCAGGTCGGCCACCACGCAGACCGGGCCCACGCCCGGGCCGCCGCCGCCGTGCGGGATGCAGAAGGTCTTGTGCAGGTTCAGGTGGCTCACGTCGCCGCCGAACTCGCCGGGCGCGGCCACGCCGACCAGCGCGTTCATGTTGGCGCCGTCCACGTAGACGCGGCCGCCGTGGCTGTGCACCATGGCGCAGAGCTCTTTGACCTGGGTTTCAAACACGCCGTGCGTGCTCGGGTAGGTGATCATCACGCAGGCCAGCTTGTCGCTGTGCTGTTCGCATTTGGCCTGGAGGTCGGCCATGTCCACGTTGCCGCGCGCGTCGCAGGCGGTCACGACCACGCTCATGCCCACCATCTGCGCGCTGGCCGGGTTGGTGCCGTGGGCCGAGGATGGGATCAGGCAGATGTTGCGGTGGCCCTGGCCCTTGGCTTCATGGAAGGCCTTGATGGCCAGCAGGCCGGCGTACTCGCCCTGCGAGCCGGCGTTGGGCTGCAAGCTGATGCCGGCATAGCCGGTGGCCTGGCACAGCCAGTCGCGCAACTGCTTGTCGAGCTCGGCATAGCCTTGCAGCTGATCGGCGGGCGCGAAGGGATGGATGTTGGCGAACTCGGGCCAGGTGATGGGAATCATCTCGCTGGTCGCGTTGAGCTTCATGGTGCAGCTGCCCAGCGGGATCATGCTGCGGTCCAGCGCCAGGTCCTTGTCGCTGAGCATGCGGATGTAGCGCAGCATGCCGGTTTCGGAATGGTGGGTGTTGAACACCGGGTGCGCGAGGAAAGGCGTGGCGCGGCGCAGCTCGGCGGGGATCAGCGATTCCACGCCTTTTTCGAAGGCGCTCACCACGGGAATCGTCTGGCCGGGTTTGGCGAAGAAGGACCAGAGCAGTTCGATGTCCTTGCGGCTGGTGGTTTCGTCCAGCGACACGCCCAGGTGGTTGTTCAGGCGAAAGCGCAGGTTGGCGCCGGCCTGGCGCGCGCGATCGGCGATCGCGGTGGTCGCGTCGCCGGTCTTCACGGTCACGGAATCGAAGGCGCCGGTGTTGGTGATTTCGTAGCCCAGCTCCTGCAGGCCGCGCACAAAGACGGCGGTGTAGGCCGCCACGCGCTCGGCGATGCGCTTGAGGCCCTGCGGGCCGTGGTAGACGGCGTACATGCTGGCGATCACCGCCGGCAGCACCTGCGCGGTGCAGATGTTGGAAGTGGCTTTTTCGCGGCGTATGTGCTGCTCGCGCGTCTGCAGCGCCAGGCGGTAGGTCGGGTTGCCGTGGCTGTCGACGCTGACGCCGACCAGGCGGCCCGGCAGCGAGCGCTTGAACTCGTCGCGGCAGGCCAGGTAAGCGGCGTGCGGGCCGCCGTTGCCCATGGGCATGCCAAAGCGCTGGGTGTTGCCCAGCACAATGTCGGCGTCCCATTCGCCGGGCGGGGCGAGCAGCGTGAGCGCCAGCAGGTCGGCCGCGACGCACAGGGCCGCGCCGTCGACGTGGGCCTGGCCCGCGAGCGGGCGCAGGTCGTGGATGCTGCCGGTGGTGGCCGGGTACTGGGCCAGCACGCCGAAGTAGTCGCCCTCGGCCATCAGCTGCGGCACCGTGACGGCCGCCGTGCTGACCTTGACCGTGATGCCCAGCGGTTTGGCCCGGGTCTGTATCACTTCGATGGTTTGCGGATGGCAGTCGCCCGCCACGATGAAGACGTTGCTTTTGCTTTTGACGCTGCGCTTGGCCAGGGTCATGGCCTCGGCGGCGGCCGTGGCCTCGTCGAGCATGGAGGCGTTGGCAATCGGCATGCCGGTCAGGTCGCAGACCATGGTCTGGAAATTGATCAGCGCTTCCATGCGGCCCTGCGAGATCTCGGCCTGGTAGGGCGTGTAGGCGGTGTACCAGGCGGGGTTCTCGAGGATGTTGCGCAGGATCACGCCCGGCGTGTAGGTGCCGTAGTAGCCCTGGCCTATAAAGTTCTTGAACACCTTGTTCTTGGCCGCGATGGCCTTGAGCTGCTTGAGCGCGGCGGCCTCGGTGACCGGAGCCGGGATGGCCATGGGCGTGCTGCGCGCGATGGAGCGCGGAACAATGCCTTCGACCAGCTCGCGGCGCGAGGCCGAGCCCACGACGCCGAGCATGTGGACTTCGTCGGTTTCGTCGATGCCGATGTGGCGGGCGATGAATTCGGAAGGGTTTTCAAGGTCGCCCAGGGGCTTGGCGGTTTGCATCAACATGTCGGGTTCCGTGTCAGGCTTGGCAGCAGGAGTCAGAAAAAAGTCGGCCGGAAAATCAGGCGGCGAAGGCGGTGTAGCGGGTTTCGTCCATCAGTGCGTCAAGCTGCGAAGGGTCGGACAGCTTGATCTTGAAGAACCAGCCGGCGCCCATGGGGTCGCTGTTGGCCAGGGACGGGTCGTCCTTCAGCGCTTCGTTGATGGCGGTCACTTCGCCGCTCACGGGCATGTAGACGTCGGCGGCGGCTTTGACCGACTCGACCACGCCGGCGGTTTCCTTTTGCGCGAAGCTCGTGCCCACGGCGGGCAGGTCCACAAACACCACGTCGCCCAGCGCGTCCTGCGCATGCACGGTGATGCCGACGGTGGCGGTGTCGCCTTCAATCTTGAGCCATTCGTGGTCTTCGGTGTATTTGACGGTCATGAGAATCTCCGGAGGGTTGAGGGGTGGGGAAAGAAGGTTTTAGCCGCGCTTAACCACGGTAGTAGCGGGTGGGAACAAAAGGCATGGCCGCGACTTCCATGGGCACGGCCTTGCCGCGCACGATGGCGTTCACGCGTGTGCCCAGGGCGGCGAATTCGGGTTTCACATAGCCCATGGCCACCGGCTGGTTGATGGTCGGGCCCAGCAGGCCGCTGGTGACTTCGCCGATGCTTGTGCCGTCGGTGGCTTGCAGCTCTGTATGGTCGCGCACGGGAACGCGCTCCAGCGCCACCAGGCCCACGCGTTTGCGCGCCAGCGTGGCGGGGTCGGCCAGCTGGGCCAGGATTTTGTCCGCGCCGGGGAAACCGCCCGCGCGCGCACCGCCCGTGCGCCGCACTTTTTGCATGGCCCAGTTGAGGCTGGCTTCCACCGGCGTGGTCGTGGTGTCTATGTCGTTGCCGTAGAGGCACAGGCCCGCCTCCAGGCGCAGCGAGTTGCGCGCGCCCAAGCCTATGGGCTTGACCTCGGGCTGGGCGAGCAGCGCGCGCGCCAGCGCCTCGGCCTGCGAGCCATGGACGGAAATTTCAAAGCCGTCTTCACCGGTGTAGCCGCTGCGGGTGAGGAAACAGTCGCAGCCGGCCACCGTGAAGCGCCCGCCGGTCATGAACACCAGCTTTTCGACGCCGGGCGCAAGGCGCTGCAGCGCGGTGACCGCCTGCGGGCCTTGCAGCGCCAGCAGCGCCATCTCGGGCATGGGGATGACTTCGCAGCGAGAACCTATCTTTGCCTGGATGTGCGCGATGTCGCCGACCTTGCAGGCGCCGTTGACGATGACGAACAGGTCGCCGCCATGGGCGTAGTCGCGGTTGAAGAACATCAGGTCGTCGATGATGCCGCCCTCGTCATTGAGCAGCAGGCCGTAGCGCTGCTTGCCGGCGGGCAGGTCGATCACGTCGACCGGGATCAGCGATTCCAGCGCCGCCGCGGCGTCGGCGCCCACCAGGCGCAGCTGGCCCATATGGGACACATCAAAGAGGCCGGCGGCCTGGCGTGTGTGGTGGTGCTCGGCCATCAGGCCCGCGGGGTATTGCACCGGCATGGAGTAGCCCGCGAAAGGCACCATGCGCGCGCCCAGCTCCAGGTGCAGCGCGTGCAGCGGCGTTTTCAGCAGGCTTTCGGGGGCGGCGGAAGAGGTGGACGAATCGGACAAGGCATTCTCCGGGGAGGGGCAAACAGGTTCTGGATCCATGAGTTGCCCCTGCTGTCCACTTTACCTGAGAGATTCGCCCGGCGATGCGGGTTTGCTCCTTCGGTGGGCCGTCCTGGCGACGGCCTCTCTCCAGTAGGGAACGCCTTGCCGCGTGGTGCGCCGCAGGGCGGTTGCCAGTCCTTTTGCCTGAGCGTTCAGTGCACCAAAAGGGGGTGTACGTGCGCCTTCGGCGGTTTTCGCGGGGAAAACTCTCTCCTGACCCGGCAAGTGTAACTTAGGCCGCCTGGTGCTGCGGCAGCAGCATGGCGATGCGCTCGCTGATGGAGTCGGCGCGCTCGTGGCCCGCGATTTTCTCGATTTCCTCGATCATGTCGCGTGAGGCCGTGAGCATGCTTTCGCGGTCCTTGGCATTGCGCAGCGCTTCGCGAAAGCGCTCGGCCATGACCGGATCTCGCCGGGCGAACATGCGTTCGCAGATGTCGAACAGGAACATGCGCGTCGTAGCGAGCGAGCGCTTGCCTTCAAACTGGTCGGCCGACACCTGGATGGCCTGGGTGGTCTCGGGGCTGGGAAAGTTCTGCAACTGCGCGGGTGTGGGTGCCGGCGCGGGTGCGGGCGCTGCGGCCGATGTGGAGGTCTTGCCCGGATGCGCCTCCAGAAAGCCTTCGCGCAGCAGGCGCAGGGCAATGGCTTCGCCGTCACCGTCGAACAGCGGTCGGAAATCCTGGGCGGATTTGCTGCCGTCAGCCATCAGCAGCAGGGTGCGCTCGCGCTGGCCAAGCGTTCTCACGCCGGGCCTGAGCTCGGCGCGGGCGCGGTCGGTTTTGTGGAGCTGCATGGATTTCATCCTCAAATGAAAGCCTGAGCATCGGGCCCCCAGATGACAAGCGCGTGAAACCCCTGCCCGAAAAAGCTATTTGGCGTAGACCAGGTCGCGCAAGCCCAATGACAGCTGCGGTACGTAAGTGATCACCATCAGGCAGGCCAGGATGACCACTACAAAGGGAACCAGGTGGGTGACGATGCGGTCCAGCGATATCCTGGCGACGGTGCAGGCCGCGAACAGGTTCACGCCAAAAGGCGGTGTGATCATGCCCAGCGCGAGGTTGACCACCATCACCAGCCCGAAGTGCACCGGGTCTATGCCGAAATGCACCGCTACCGGGGCCAGGATGGGCGCCAGCACGATGATGGCGGCGCTGGTCTCGATGAACATGCCGATGACGAACAGCGCCGCGTTGACGCCCAGCAGGAAGAGGGCGGGCGACTGCAGCACGGCCTCCAGCCAATGGCCGATGGCATCCGGCACGCCGGCCCGGGTGATCAAAAAGGCGAACAGCCCGGCGTTGGCGATGATGAACATGATCACGGCGCTGGAGAGCACCGACTTGCGCAGGATGGCGTAGAGGTCGGTCAGCTTGATTTCGCGGTAGATCACGACGCCTACGACCAGTGCGTAGAACACCGCCACGGCGGACGCCTCGGTCGGCGTGAAAATCCCGCCGTAAATGCCGCCCAGGATGATCACGGGCATCAGCAGCGCCCAGCCTGCCTGCCAGGCCGCCTTACCGAAGCTCAGCCTGCCGTCGCCATCGTGCTTGCCCCAGCCCTTCCAGCGGCAGTACAGATGCACGAACAGCATGAGCGCGAAGCCGATCAGCAAGCCCGGGCCGAAGCCGGCGATAAAGAGCTCGCCGATGGAGACCTCGGCGCTGACGCCATAAAGAATCATGGGGATGGACGGCGGGATGATCACGCCCAGTTCCGCGCTGGTGGCCTGCAGGGCCGCGGCGTAGGCGGTGGGGTAGCCATGCTTGATGAGCGCCGGTATCAGGATGGCGCCTATGGCAAAGGTCGTGGCGACCGACGAGCCGGACACGGCCGCAAAAATCATGCAGGTCAGCACGCAGGTCATGGGCAGGCCGCCCTGGATGCCGCCCACGATGCTTTTGGCAAATTCGACCAGCCGGCGCGAGATGCCGCCGGTTTCCATCAGGTTGCCGGCCAGGATGAAGAAGGGGATGGCTGCCAGCGGAAACTTGTTGATGGAAGAAAACATCTCCTTGACGGAGATCAGCATGTTGGCGTTGGACGCCTGGATGCCGAAGATCGACGCCAGGCCTATGGACACGGCTACCGAAACGGTGAGCGCAAAGCACAGCACCATGGTGGAAATCATGACCGCGGTCATTGCGCCGTCTCCAGTTCGTTGCGCTGCGGATCGATCAGGTTGCCGATGAGGCCGATCACGCAGAACATGCCGCCGACCGGCATGGCCACATAGCCCCAGAACATCGAGACGGATTCCAGGCCCGCCATGGACTGCACGCGGCCGCGCAGTGAATAGTCCCAGCCCCACCAGACGATCACCGCGATCAACGCCAGGGCGGCCAGGCAGACCAGCCAGTCCAGCAGGCGCCGCACGCGCGGCGGGCTCCAGCGGTAGAGCACGTCCACGCTGACCATGGCACCTTGCCGGAAGGCCATGGGGATGCCCATGAACACCATCCAGATCAGGCTCAGGCGGATCAGGATTTCGCTCCACTCGGCGGGTTGCTCAAGGACGAAGCGCGTGACGATCTGGAACATCCCGAGCATCGCCGCGATGACGAGCATCAGGCAGGCCACCAGCATGGAAAAGCCGGTGGTCCATCGCTCAAGTTTGAGGAAAGCTTGTTTCATGAGAGGGCCGGTGGAGAGGGGAAGGTGGATGGAAAACGCCCGCCAGTACGATGCCTGCGGGCGTATTCAGCGACGCCGGCTGCGGCAAACCGTGGCAAAAACCGCAGCCTGCGCGCCCTTACTTGTAGTTGCGGATCGCGTCGATATTGGCCTTGCCGAACTGCTTCTCGAATTCGGCATTGACGGGCGCCAGCGTGGCCACGAACTTCGCTTTGTCGACGTTCTCGATCACGGTCATGCCCTTGGCGCGCAGGTCGGCCACGCCGTTGGCGTCGTCCTGGTCGACGCGGGCGCGGTTGGCTTTGGTCGCCTCCTTGGCCGCGTCGATGAAGGCCGTCTTGTCGGCGGCGCTGAGCTTGTCGAAGGAGGCCTTGTTCATCAGGAAAATGCAGGGCGAATACACATGGCCGGTCAGCGTCAGGTGCTTTTGCACCTGGTCGAACTTGGCGGACATGATCACGGACAGCGGGTTCTCCTGGCCGTCGACGGTGCCCTGCTGCAGCGCGGTGAACACTTCAGGGAAGGCCATGGGCGTGGTGATGATGCCCAGGCCCTTGTAGGCCGCGATGTGCACCGGGTTCTCCATGGTGCGCATCTTCAGCCCCTTCAGGTCTTCCGGCAGCTTCACATCGCGCTTGCTGTTGGTCATGTGGCGAAAGCCGTTCTCGGCCCAGGCCAGCGCCTTGAAGCCCTTGGCGTCGAATTTGGTCAGGAGATCCTGGCCGATGGGGCCGTCCAGCACGGCGCGCGCATGCGCCTTGTCGCGAAACAGGAAGGGCACGTCGAGGATTTTGGTCTCGGGCACAAAATTGGGCACCGGTCCGGTGGACGAGAAGGCCAGTTCCTGGGTGCCCAGTTGCACGGCCTCGATGGATTCGCGTTCGCCGCCCAGTGCGCCGTTATAGAAGGTCTGGATCTTGTAGCGGCCGGCCGTGCGTTTTTCGACTTCCCTGGCGAAGGTGTCGATGGCAACACCCTGGTGCGAGTTCTGGGCGGTGGAAATGCTGATGCGCATGGTGCTTTGCGCGCTCACCGATGCGATGAATCCCAGGCCCAAAGCCATGCCGACCAGCAGTTTTGAAATTTTCATGGTGTCTCCAAATAGTCGTTGTTCAGAAAAATTCGCGACGACGGCGTACAGCAAGCCGTATGCACACCTATTATTACGTCGGCTTCCGAGGGGGCGTGCGCGGGTTTTCGCTTAAGTACGCGGCGATGATGCTGTCAAAGTCCCTGTCGGGCAAGAGGCCCAAGGCGCGGGCCCGCGCCGTGTCTATGGTGGCCGGCCAGCTGGTCACGATGTTGGCGATGGCCGGGTCGGGTGTCCAGTCAATCATGGCCGCGGTTTGTTTGCCGGCCGCGCGTTCCAGCGCGGCGGCCATTTCGCCCACGGTGGTCTTGAGCGCCGGCAGGTTGACAGCCGTGCGCGCGCCCCATTCGGCATCGCCGGCCTCGGCCGCGCGCACCAGCCCTTCAATGGTTCGCGCGGGAGACGACAGGGCCACGGCGGTTTCGGGCGGCACCGGGCAGGCCGCGCGCAGGCCCGCCAGCGGCTCGCGGATCATGCCGCTCAAAAAGCTGGAAGCCGCGCCGTTGGGCTTGCCGGGCCGCACGCTGACCGTCATCAGCCGCACATTGCGCCCGCGGATGAAACCCTTGCGCGCATAGTCGGCCACCAGCTGCTCGCCGATGAATTTCTGGATGCCGTAGCTGTTCTGCGGCGTGGGCAGGGTGCGGTCGTCTATCACCGGCGGCAGGGGCTGCGCCGGTGAATTGCCGAACACCGCGAGCGAGCTCGCGAACACCACGGTGGGCGAGCTTCCCAGCTGGCGGCAGGCCTGCAGCAACGCACGCGTGGCGTCGACATTGCTGCGCATGCCGAGGTCGAAGTCGGCCTCGCATTCGCCGCTGACGGCTGCGGCCAGATGGAACACCAGCGCGTCTTCGGCGCGCACCACCTGCGAAGCGGCGCCGCTTGCTAGCAGTTCGTTCAGGTCGCCGACCACGGCGCGAATCCTCGAATCCGCCGTCAGCGCCGAGGGCGGTGCAATTCGATCGACCAGTGTGATGGTCTGGATGGTTTGTGGCGTACCACCCGCAAGGGACAGTTTTCCCTTTTCGAGCAGCTGCCTTGCCAGCCTGGCGCCCAGGAATCCGGCGCCGCCGGTGATGACGATATTCATTTGTGTTTTGTCTCCGTTATGACTGTTCTTGGTCTCCGCCACTCATGTTCCTAGTAGCGCACCACTTTTACGCGAAACTGCGTTCTGCCAGCGACGTTTGTAGCTTCCAGAACTTTTGCCTTGGTCCCTAGCTTGTTCGTCGTCGACACAAGAACATCGCAGTCGACCTTGCGCGTCTGGAACTCGATCGAATAGCTCTCGTCCTTCTCGGGCGTGAGTGGCAGGACAAATCCGCACGAGGTGAAGCCTCCGAAATTGCTCTCAATAGTACTTACCCAGAGGGTGTACTCCACGCCCTGGTCTAACTTGAACTCGCTGGAGAGCTTCTCGGGGGTGAGCGTGATCGCGCCCAGGCCAACTCCCTCAAGTTGAGGTTGCTTACCGAGAAAGACACGGACTAGTAGCTTGTCATCAGGGTACGCCGGATGCGGATGTAGGCCAGACGCCTTGACGAACACTTGGGAGTTCGAGTCGGAACGAGGACCGGGATATTGGGTCGCACATCCAGTAAGGATGACGAGGATCGGGATTAGGATTTTCTTCAGCATAGTCCTGCAAATAATAACGACGAAGGGTATTGTGCTTTGCGCTTCTACGGATCAGCATTTTTAGGTTGGGTCAGGCCGCCGCCTGGCTCCGGCAAGACGGCAGATCACGACGATCTCCAGCGGGGACCTGGAGCGGATTAGCTATAAGTGGAAAGCACTCACGGACTGCGCGGCTTGGCTGCAGTGGAAAGACAAGATGAGGCGCTGACTTGTGACAGTCCGCAGATCACTGTGGGTTTGCAAAGAACTTCGACGGCACCCACGTCCCCCCAAGTTAGGGGATAGTCATTGTGCAACTTCTAGGATGCAACGAGATATCTGGGCCGAAGTAATTGCTGGTTTCGTTTTCGCATGCGAAACTCGTAGCCTTAAATTCCACATCCGTTCATAACAAACACAGGGAGGAGCGAAATGAAAAGCAACTATGTGCCGATTGCCTTGATGTTGAGCCTGAATGCTCTTGCAGCTATAGCGGCACCCGAGTTGGTTGCTTGTGACCTCATGAATGCAACGGAAGCGGAGAGTGTGCTCGGCGAGAAACTTAAGCAGCACAACCCAAATCGCAATGTTCAGGTATACGAGGGGGACAAGATTTCCTCGTGCGTGTTTTTCGCAAACCGGAGCAGTCTGACTGTGCAGCTAGTGCAGGCGCCAAACGCAGCGATGGCGCAAAAGAAATTTTCTGAAGCCACAAAGAGTACTGCTGACATAACCTTTACCCTCGCGGCCGATATGGGTGAAAAAGCATATTGGTGGAATATCCAGAAGGAAGCGTACGGAGTAACGGTATTGAAAGGTGACCGAACTCTGATGATCACTACTCGCTGGGGTGATGGAAGTCCGGGTGATGTGAAGTCTCGTTTGGCAGGTTTTGCTAAGGCTGGAGCGCGAAAGCTTTAGCTTTCTCAGGGTTGATCGACGATCCATTTACCGCCGAACCAGTACACCTTGCTTTTCGCCGGCCTGTTTAGCGCCTTTGCGGCGGGCCCAAAAGAGGACGGCGAGCAAGTAGACAGGAGTAAGCACCACTAGGCCCGCAGGGCCGAGATCACCATCCGAAGGGGCGAAAATAAACATGGCAGTAACAGGCACTACCGCGACCTCAACTTGAGCAGACGGTCGCTCGCCGCCGCCAGGTGCTCGCGCAAGGTGTACCAGCGCTCGGAAAATTCATCGGGCAGGTCCAGCGACACCACCTGGCGTTCGATGTTGTCCAGCCGCTCCAGCAGCCGGCGCAGCGCCACGGGGTCGTCGGCGGAGACCTCATCGATCTCGCTTTCGAGGAATTTGAGGTCGCCGTAAAAATGGTTCAAAGCGGAGCTGATGCGCCAGTCGAACAGCCTGGGGATCCAGGCCAGCATCAGCAGCGCGATGCCCAGCAGCGGCAGGATGGCGTAGAAGACCAGCTCCGCGTACTGGGCCGTGCGGTAGGGCAGCAGGGTTTCCATCCAGGGGCGCGCGCCCAGGCTGTAGCCGCGCGCCGCGGCCGAGAGCGGGAAGTCGCTGCCGCGAAAACTCGGGAACTGGCCGTGGCGCTGCAAGAAGTTCGGTATCTCGTGGATTTCAATGGCGGCGTCCAGCAGGGCGCGCTGCAGGGCCGGGTGCACGTCCTGCCTCACCAGCAAATGGGTTTGCAGGCTCATCAGCGTGAGGTCTTTGGGCGGAATGTCGCCGCGCAGCTCGATCGCGCCCTGCGGCAGCAGCAGCGGCTGCAGGCGCGGGTTCTGGGCGGCCAGTGCGCCGGCGTGCTCGACGCCCAGCAGCTGGATGCCGCTGCTGCGCGTCAGCAGCTGCACGGCCTGCGAGTCGTCACCGGCGACATGAAACACCAGATCGACCTTGCCGTCGATCAGTGCATTGGCGGCCGCCACGCCGGCGCTGCTGTCGAACTGCACGTCCGCGGGCCGCACGCCGGCGTGCGCCAGCATCAGCATGGCCGCCATGAAGGAGGAGGACGAGGCCGGCCCCGCCGCGATGCGCAAGCCCCGGGCCTGCGCCAGCGACAAAGGCCCGCCCGTGGTGGAGAAAATCCACACCGGTTCCTGGGCTACCACGGCCAGCGCCTGCACCCCGGTGTCGGTACTGGCGTAAATGCCCTGGGCAAAACCTATGCTGGTGGCGTCGCCCGGCCGGCCCAGCCTGTCCAGCGAGCCTTTTTGTGTGTCCGAATACACCAGCTCGGCGCGCACGCCCATGCGCTCGAGCTGCTCGGCATAACGCTGTGCCAGCATGGAGTAGCCGTCCTGCGGCGAGCCCGCGCCTATGAGCACCTCGCTGGGCGGCAGCACTTTCCATTGGGTCGCCGACCACCACAGGGCCAGGGCCGTGCACAGCAGCACCGGCAGGTAGAACAGCCACCAGCGCCGGCGGTAAAGCAGCAGCAGTTTCATCGCCCCTATCGCCCCCTCATCCGGTACAGCCGCTGGCGCACAAACTCGATGTGCTGGTGCAGCGTGTAGCAGCGCGCCATCAGGTCGCGGGGCGTGGCAAAAGCCATCATGGCCTTGTCGATGCCGTTCAGGCGTATCAGGAAGCGTGTCAGGTCCAGCCCCGAGAGCGATTCCTGGCCCAGGTCGTTTTCAATGAACTTGAGCTCGCCGTACCAGCGGTTCACCCGGCTTTCCAGCACCCAGCGCAGGTAGGCCGGCACCAGCCGCATCAGCCACAGTGCCAGCAGCGCAACCGGCAGCACGATCAGCAGGATGCGCTCGGCGACCTGGGCCCACCAGAAGGGCAGCACGCGCTCCAGCCAGGGCAGGCCGTGCGTCAGGGTTTCGCGCGCCTGCGGTGCGGTGGGAAAGTCGATGCGCCGCAGCGAGGGGAAATCGCCCGCGCGGTGGAACAGCCCGCCGCCGGCGTGGGCGTCCATGGCCACCGCGATGGCCAGGCGCTTGAGGGCGGGGTGCAGGCCCTCGCGCGCCACCAGGCTGGCCGAGGTGGTCAGCAGTGTGATGTCGCGCGGCGGCAGCCGCGCATCCAGCGTGCCCTGCGCCAGCAGGCGCGACTCGAGGTAGGGGTTGCGCTCGGTGATGGCGGCGGACTTGCGGATGTTCGCCATGTGGATGCCCGGCAGGCTCAGCATGTTTTGCACCACGAAGGATTCGGGCGCCGCCACGATGAAGACGACGTCGACCGTTCCCTGCCGCAGGGCCTGGACGGCGGGGCTGCTGGTCAGCGGGGAGAGCGTCAGGTCCCCGGCCTCAATCCTCGCCTGCTCCAGCAGCTTGAGCGCCACCTTGCGGGTTCCGCTGCCTTCGGGGCCTACGGCCACGCGCAGGCCCTGCAGCTGGTTGAGCGAATCGATTTCGCGGCCGCGTGTGAAAACCCACACCGGTTCCACATCCACATTGGCCAGGGTTTCGACGCGGCTGCGGTCGCGTCTTTCGAGCGAGCTGCCCAGGTAGCCGAAGCCGCCCTGCATCAGGGCAAGGTCCGAGGGATTCACGGCCTGGCGAAGGCGCTCCAGGTTTTGCTGCGAACCGGCCGAGGTCTGGATTTCGAGCGTGATGCCGTGCTCCGCGAATTTTTCGGCGTAGCGCTGGGCGTGCAGGTAGTAGGCGCCGTCCGCGCCGGCCGTGGTGATGCTCAGCTGCGCGGGCGGCATGGGATAGACGAACAGCCACAGGCCCGTGGCCGTGGCTGCGGCGACAAGCGCCATGGGCAGCCGGATCCACAGCCATTTTTGTTGGTACAACTTCGCCATGCGCACAGGGAAAGTCCTGTAAAAGGTTGTTACCCTTATAGCGCAAAGGTGTTACCGCTGTCAGGCGGACTAACGCGAAGGCGTCAACCAGGTGGCTGTCTCAGGCCGGCGCTGCTTTTGCTTTGGTTTTGGGCCCGCCGCCGGTTGTGCCCAGCAGCCAGAGATTGAGGCTGGGGGAGCGGCTGATGAGCAGCGCCGACACAATCGGCCCGGCCAGGCCCGCGGCCAGGCCCGCCACCATCAGCACATAGATATCCGTGACGCCCATCTTCTTCAGGGCAATGCGGCTTGCCGCGGTGAAGAACACATGCAGCAGGTAGATCGCGAACGAATAGGAGCCGACATAGGCGAGGCGCGGAGAGCTCCAGCCGCTGCGCAGCAGCAAAAAGGCGCTGCACACACCGAGTCCCAGCGCGGCCAGGGAGTTGCCTTGTTCTGAATACTGCGGCAGCAGCATGGCCGCGGTCGCGGCGCAGATGAAGACGGCCGCCGCGATGCCGCGCGCGGCCGGGCCGCTGATCTCGAAGCGTTTGCAGGCCAGCCCCGCGAGGAAAAAAGGCAGCAGGTAGACGGCGCCCTGGGCGGCAAAATAATTCGGCGGGCTGAAGTAGTCGAACAGCACCGCGCTCAGCGCCCACACCAGCGCGAAGCCGGCCGGCGTCGACAGTGCCTTCAGGTGCTCCAGCAAGACCGCCACCAGGAAGACGATGAACAGCGCTTCCAGGAACCAGAAGTGCCCCACCGGCACGATGTGCAGCAGCCACCAGCGGTCCACGGCGTTGTTGGCGCCCGGCGTGAGCGCCTGCACGACGGCAAAAATGGTCCCGACCGTGATCAGCGGGAGCAGCAGCCTGCGCACCTTGCCCTTGATAAAACCCGGGGCATTGCCCTGGTAGGGGCGAAAACCGTAGACATAGCCCGAGATAAAGGAGAACAGCGGCATGCGGATATAGGCCAGCGCTTCATTGAAGACCTGCAGCCAGTGGCCTTCCGGAATCTTCAATCCGACGCTGGGGGTGTCCCCCACCACATGAAACAGGACCAGCAGGACACAGGCAATGCCCCTCAAGGTGTCCACCTCAAGACTGCGTTTCATTTTTTGGCCGGTCATCGGATGCGGGTTCCTTTATTCATGCTGCATGAGATCCCGCCACCCGGGTCGCGGGCCGCGCGTGCGCGTTGAAGCGTCGAATGACGAATAGATCAATGAGATCAATGCGGGGAGATGCTTGGAGCGTAATCAAGCAAGGCTGCAACTTCGGGTCCGCAAAAAAGCAAACTGTTGCAAGCAGTATCGTTTTGCGCGGCATCCAACATCCAGCGCACAGCTGTTACGTTGTTGCAACGAATGCGCAGCTCTTCTGTCAAATGAATCAACCGGGAAAACCCTAAACTGGGTTTATCTCCTACATCAACTGTCTCGCTTGGCGCATGGCGTCTCCCGCAGATGTGTTCGATCCTCAATCAGCTGTTTCCGCAGCGCCGTCACTTGGCGATTTCGCGGGACAAACACAGGAAGTGACATCCGGAAATGAATTCTCACACTCCGCTTTCAAGCGAAGATTCCGCGCGCTATGCGGCACTGCTCGTGCAAGGCACGGCCGTCACGCGGCATGCTGAACTGCTGGCCTGGCTTCAGGGCGACATGCAGCAATGCCTCCCCCACGACATCCTGCTCGCGGGCTGGGGCGATTTCCAGCAGGGTGTCCTGCAGCACGACGTCGTCTCCAGCCTGCCCGGTGCGCGCTCCTATGCCGCGGGCACGGACGGGCTGCCCTTTCTATTAGGCAAGTTCCATGAGCGCTGGCTGGCCGCCGAGCGCCAGCCCTGCCGGCTGGACTTCAGCGAATTTGAATACCTGCTGGGCCAGGCGAGCTTGCCGGGCTCCTTCCCGGGCAGCCTGCGCGGCATGCGCTCGGTGCTGATCCACGGCCTGCAGGACGAAAGGGCGCAGCAGGAGTGCCTCTATGTGTTCATGAGCGCGGATGACATCCCGGCCGAGCCTTGCAGCACGGCCCTGCGCGTGCTGATGCCCGGCGTGGATGCCGCCTTGCGCCAGATGGCACCGCTGCCGCAGCAGCGCCGCCTTGCCGCCATGCGCGGCCCGGCCGAAGACGCCAGCGGCCTCAGCGAGCGCGAGACCCAGATCATGGCCTGGGTGGCCATGGGAAAAACCAATTCCGAGATAGGCGCCATTCTCAACATCAGCGGCTTCACCGTGAAGAACCACATGCAGCGCATCTTCCAGAAGCTCAACGTCTTCAACCGCGCGCAGGCGGTTTCCAAAGTGACAAGGGTAGGCATATATGGCTGAGGCAAACCAGCTCAATTCCGCGTCCGCCTGGCTCAACCAGCGCGAACCCCGTTCCATGGGGCTGGGCCGCAGCCATTTGTTCACCGCCGTCGAAGCCGGGCTGGACCCGCTGGTACTGGTGTTTTCGCTGTGGGCGCTGGCGTTTTATTTCGAGGGCTCGGTGCGGCCCGCCTACCTGATCCTGTCCGTCATCGTGTTCTCGCTGACCTTTCCGGGCAGCTCGCAGCTGCGCCTGCCGGTGTGGAAGGTGTTCTCGAAAATCGCCTTTCACTGGATATGGATAGCCGGCCTGCTGCTGCTGACCGGCTATGTGACGGAGTACTTCCACAAGTTTTCCATGACCGTGCTGAGCCACTGGCTGTGGGTCGCGCCCGCGGCCCAGGCCGGCGCGCACCTGGCCCTCAGGGCGGCGGCGCCGCAGCTGCTGAAACTGCAGGGGCCGCCGCGCGGCGCGGTGATCGTCGGCATGAACGAGCAGGGCGTTTCATTGGCCCGCAACATCGCCGGTTCGGCCTACTCGGGCATAGAGCTCAAAGGCTTTTTCGACGACCGCGGCGAAGACCGCAGGGAAGCGCAGGACGAACACCGGCTGGTCGGAAAGATCGACGACCTGCCGGCCTACGTCAAACAGCACCGCATCCAGTTCATCTACCTGTCGCTGCCCATGGCCTCGCGCCCGCGCATCCTGCAGGTTCTGGACGGGCTCAAGGACACCACCGCCTCGATCTATTTTGTGCCCGACATGTTCATCACCGACCTGATCCAGGGCCGCAGCGACACGGTGTGCGGCGTCACGGTGATCTCGGTCTGCGACACGCCGTTTCGCGGCGTCCACGGTTTCCTCAAGCGCGCCAGCGATGTTGTGCTGTCGCTGCTGATCCTGCTGCTGATCTTCCCCGTCATGCTGGTCATTGCCCTGCTGGTGAAGCTGGACTCGCCGGGGCCGGTGATTTTCAAGCAGCGCCGCTACGGCCTGGACGGCGAGCAGATCCTGGTCTACAAATTCCGCTCCATGGCCGTCACCGAGGACGGCGGAACCATACGCCAGGCCAGCAAGAACGACATGCGGGTCACCCGCCTGGGCGCTATCCTGCGCAAGACCTCGCTTGACGAGCTGCCGCAGTTCATCAACGTGCTGCAAGGCCGCATGAGCATCGTCGGCCCGCGCCCGCACGCCGTGGCGCACAACGAGATGTACCGCTCGCTCATCAAGGGCTATATGGTGCGCCACAAGGTCAGGCCCGGCATCACGGGCTGGGCCCAGGTCAACGGCCAGCGCGGCGAAACCGACACGCTGGACAAGATGCAGTCGCGCATCGACTGCGACCTGGACTACCTGCGCAACTGGTCGCTGCAGCTGGACTTTTTCATCATCCTGAAAACCATTCGCCTGGTCTTCAAGGATGGCGCGGCTTATTAAGAATGAAAGGAGATGGCATCCACCCGTTCATCAGGCTGCCTATGCAGTGCTGCCATTAGGGCAAACGGACTATCGCCACCCAAGCATGTACTCAGTATCTTTTTTTCATCCTTCCGCGGAGACCCGCCCTTGAAGCACCCTCAAAAACTCCTCCCGATTCCCTTGTTGCTGCTGGGCCTGTTTCCCCTGGCCGCGCAGGCTGACGACCTGGACACGCTGCAGTTCCGGCTGGGGCAAAGCGTGACGCATGACAGCAATGTGTTCCGGCTGCCCGATTCCGCCAACACGCAGGCCGTGCTCGGCAGGCCCGAGCGCGACGACAACGTGGCGGTGACCACGGCGGGCTTCAAGATCAACAAGCCCTACGGGCTGCAGCGTTTCGAGTTCGACGCGAATATCGAGGACCACCGCTACAGCCGTTTTTCCTACCTGGACTTCACGGCGGTCAACTACGCGGCCGCCTGGCGCTGGAGCTTCACGCCGGCCCTGCACGGCAACCTGACCAGCGACAGGCGCGAGTATGTCGACACCTATGCCGACGTGCAGGGCGCGGGGCAGATCAACCGCCGCACCAACCGCTCCACCATATTTGATGCCGAGTACGAACTCGACGGCGCCTGGCGCGTGGTGGGCGGCCTGTTCGAGCGCACCAGCTCCAACAGCCAGCCCAACACCTTCGAGGCCGATTCCAAAATCCACGGTGCCGAGGCCGGCGTGCGTTATGTCTACCCGTCGGGCACCTCCATGGCCTACCGCTTCCGGGAAGGCAAGGGCGAGTACCCGGGCCGCTTCCTGGCGCCGGGGATCGCCGGCAACTTCACCGACCGCGAGCATGAGTTCCGCCTTGACTGGGCACCCAGTGCCAAGACCACGCTGCGCGCCAAGGTCGCGTACCTGGATCGCGAGCACGACGGCGTGGGGGCGCGGGACTTTTCCGGCGTGACCGGCCAGCTTGACGCGGCCTGGGCCATCACGCCCAAGAGCACGCTGGCCGGCGGCCTGGTGCGTGAACTGGCCAGTTACCAGACCAACACATCGAGTTACTACGAAGGCTGGCGCTTCTTTGTCGCACCGACCTGGAAGCCCACCGAAAAAACCGCGGTGCGCCTGCGTTACGACCACGGCGCGCGCGACTTCAAGGGGCCGCTGCCGGGCTTTGCCGCCAGCGGCCGCCGCGACACCACCGACCTGGTGTCCCTGGCCCTCGAATGGCAGGCCATGCGCGCGCTCAAGCTGACGGCGTCGGTGCAAAGCGACAGGCGCAAGTCCAACGAGCCGGGCTTTGACTACAAGAGCAATTCCTTCGGCCTGTCGGCCGACGCGAGCTTTTGAGCAGGCCTTACCTGAATCCCTGCTTTCCCTAAAGGCGACAAGATGAACCTGCTGAATTTGAAACCCATGACCCGATATTTCCTGGCCACGCTGTTGTGCCTGGCCACCGCGCCGCTGTGGGCGCAAACCCCGCCGGCCCAGACGACCGCACAGCCGTCCGCTCCTTCTTCGGTGCAGGCCGCTGCAACGACGGCGCCGGTCGCGCCCGCTTCGGTGGCGGCCACGGCCGCCTTGCCGAGCAGCCAGGACTACCGGCTGGGCGCCGGCGACGCCATCGGCGTGCAGGTCTACCAGAGTCCCGATTTGTCCATCGACGCGCGCGTTTCCGAAAGCGGCGTGATCAGCTACCCGCTGGTGGGCAGCGTGCAGCTCGGCGGGCTGACGATTGCCGAGGCTGAAAAGAAGATCGCCGATGCGCTGCGTAGCGGCGGCTTCGTCAAGGTGCCGCAGGTCAACATCGTGCTGCGCCAGGTGCGCGGCAACCAGGTGGCGGTGCTGGGCCAGGTGAGCCGGCCCGGCCGTTTCCCGCTGGAGACCTTCAACACCCGCGTCAGCGACATGCTGGCCGCCGCCGGCGGCACCACCCCGACCGGCGACGACGAACTGATCGTCACCGGCCAGCGCGACGGCAAGCCGTTTCGCAAGGTGATAGACATCCCGGCGCTGTTCCTCAACGCGAAATCCGACGATGACATCGTGCTGGCGGGCGGGGACACCCTGTACGTCAACAAGGCGCCCATGTTCTACATCTACGGCGAGGCGCAGCGCCCCGGCCCCTACCGCATCGAGCGCGGCATGACGGTCATGCAGGCGCTGGCCCAGGGCGGCGGCCCGACCGTGCGCGGCAGCCAGAACCGCCTGAAGCTGCACCGCCGCGACGCCTCGGGCAAGGTCGTGGAAACCACGCCCAACCTCAACGACCTGGTTCGCCCCGAGGACGTGATCTACGTCCGCGAAAGCCTTTTCTAACAGCCATGACTGGAAAGCCATGACACTCCATCAATTTTTACTGATACTGCGCGCCCGCTACAAGGTGGCGCTGCTGATCATCCTGCTGGCGATCTCCGCGGCGCTGGCGGTCAGCCTGGTGCTGCCGAAAAAATACACGGCGCAGACCGCCGTGCTGGTCGACGTGCGCTCGCCCGACCCGGTGGCCGGAGCCGGCAGCGCGCCCATACAGGGTCTGGTGGCGCCCAGCTACATGGCCACGCAGGTCGACATCATTGGCGGCGACCGCGTGGCCCAGCGCGTGGTGAAGATGCTCAAGCTCGACGAAAACCCGCGCACCAAGGAGCGCTGGATGGAGGCGACGGAAGGCCGCGGCACGCTGGAAGGCTGGCTCGCCGATTCGCTGCAAAAGCGCCTGGACGTGCGGCCCGCGCGCGAAAGCAATGTGATCAACATCACCTACAAAGGCAGCGACGCCGAAGAAGCCGCGAGCGTGGCCAACGCCTTTGCCCAGGCCTACCTGGACATCAACCTGGCGCTGAAGACCGAACCCGCGCGCATTTACGCGGAATGGTTTGACGAGCAGACCAAGGCCTCGCGCGCCAAGCTGGAGGAAGCCCAGGCGCGCCTGTCCGACTACCAGCAGAAAGCCGGCATCGTCAGCAGCGACGAGCGGGTGGACTATGAAACCACCAAGCTGGCGGAGATATCGTCCCAGCTCACCACGGTGCAGGGCGACACCACCGACAGCCAGAGCAAGCGCGGCTCGCGCGGCGACACCGTCGCCGAGGTGATGCAAAGCCCGCTGATCAACGGCCTGAAGGCCGACGTGGCGCGGCAGGAGGCCAAGGTGCAGGAAGTCAGCGTGCGCCTGGGCGAGAACCATCCCGAGCGCCAGCGCGCCGAATCCGAGCTGGCCGCCCTCAAGAGCCGGCTGGCCAGCGAGACCGCGCGCATCAATGCCTCCATCGAAACTACCTACCGCGTCGGCAAGGACCGCGAACGCGAACTGCAGGGCGCGGTCAGCGCGCAGAAAGCGCGTGTGCTGGCCCTGAACAAGCAGCGCGACGAACTCAACGTCTACCGCCGCGACGTCGAGTCGGCCCAGCGCGCTTACGAGACCGTGAGCCAGAGCGCCTCGCAGACGCGCCTGCAGAGTTTGACCAACCAGACCAATGTGGTGCGCCTCAACGTCGCGACGGCGCCCGTCAACCCGTCCAGCCCGAGGCTGCTGGTCAACCTGCTGATTGCTGCTTTCGGCGGCACCCTGCTGGGTATCGCCTGCGCCTTGCTGCTGGAGCTCGCCAACCGCCGCGTGCGCTCCGCCGAGGACCTGGTGCAGATGCTGGAGCTGCCGGTGCTGGCCAGCATTTCTTCGAGCACGGGCAACACCCGGCTCAGCGGTCCGCGCCGGCTGGCGCTCGGTTTGGGAGGATGAGCATGAGCATCAACATGAACAGAAACGGCAACCAGGCGGTGGTGCGCCCCGTTCCCCTGACCGTGCCCAGCAAGCCGGCCACCGGCTCGGGCCGCTCCATAGGCGCCATCCTGGTCGATGCCGGGCGGCTCTCGCCGCTGGACGCCGAGCGCATCGTGCATTTCCAGAAGGACCGCGGCGCGCGCTTCGGTGATTCCGGCAAGGCGCTGGGGCTGCTGACCGACGACGATGTGCGCTACGCGCTGTCGGTGCAGTTCGACTATCCCTACCTGGCCCGCGAAAGCAATTTAAGCCGTGAACTGGTGGCGGCCCACCATCCCAACAGCCAGCCGGTGGAGCAGCTGCGGGCGCTGCGCAGCCAGCTGATGCTGCGCTGGTTCGACACCGGCCCGGACCGCCGCGGCCTGGCCATCGTGAGCGCCGGCTCCCGGGAAGGGCGCAGCTATATCTCGGCCAACCTGGCGATTGTGTTTTCGCAACTGGGCCTGCGCACCCTGCTGGTCGATGCCGACATGCGGGCGCCGCGCCAGCACCTGCTGTTCAACCTCGGCAAGGGCGCGGGCCTGTCGGACATGCTGGCCGGCCGTGCCGGGCTGGAGGCCGTGGTCAGCGTCGCGGCGCTGCAGGATCTGTCGGTGCTGCCGGCCGGTGTGATTCCGCCGAATCCGCAGGAGCTGCTGGGCCGGCAGGAGTTTTCCAGGCTGCTGCAGGCGCTGGGCCAGGACTTCGACATCATCATCATCGACACGCCCCCCGCCAGCGAATGCGCCGACGCCCATACGGTGGCGGTGCGCGCGGGCGCCGCATTGGTGGTGGCGCGGCAGAACACCAGCTCGCTGCCGCAGATGACGCGCTTCACGCACAGCCTGCGTGAATTCGGCGTGGCCCTGGTGGGCTCGGTGCTTAACGATGCTTGAGGCGATGCGTGAGGTGGCCGCCCGAGAGGCGGTGCAGCACGGCCAGCACCGCCGCACCCAGCAATCCGCCCGCCGCATCGGCGGCCAGGTCGGCCCAGCTCGCGGAGCGGCCCGGCAAGTACATCTGGTGCACCTCGTCCATGCCGCCGACCAGCAGTGCGCCCGCGAGGCAACAGATGGCCATGCGCCAGCCGCGCATGCCGCCGGCCAGGCCCGCGGCCATGCCGACCACGGCAAAAGTCAGCAAATGCGCCAGCTTGTCCCAGGGCGCGGGAAACAAGCCCACGGCCACCGGCTGGGCGCCGCCCACATAGAGCACCGCGGCACTCATGGCGAGCGCCAGCGTCGCGGCGATGCGGATGCCGCGCTGGAAATTCTCAAGGGACATTGCTTTGGCCATGGGCCCGATTTTCTCATGCCGCAGTCCCGAAAGCGGGGAAACCCATGCTGAATCCCTCCACCGGCAATCCCGCCGACTGGCGCCTGCGCTGGGCGCTGCTGCTGGCGAAAATCGAGCGCGTGCAAAGCCCGGACCAAGGCCAGGCCTTGCTGTCCGAGCTGAGCCAGCCCCGCGTGCCAACGGTGCTGGCTTTCGCGAATGCGCACGCGATGAATTCCATGGCGGTGTCGACGCCGTTTTTTGAGGCCATGCGCTCGGCCGACAGGGTGCTCAGGGACGGCTCGGGCATGGCGACGCTGTTCAAGCTGCTGCGCATGGAGCCCGGCCTCAACCTCAACGGCACCGACCTGATCCCCCGGCTGGTGCGCGCTTTTGACGGCCGCGGCATCGCGCTTTTCGGCACGCGCGAGCCCTGGCTCGAAAAAGCCGCGCAGCGCGTGCGCGAGGAGCTCGCGCCGCACAGCACGCTCACACGCGCCAACGGCTTTCTCGACGCGGGCACCTATTGCCTGCTGGCGGCCACGCACCGGCCGGCGCTGATCGTGCTGGGCATGGGCATGCCGCGGCAGGAAGAGGTCGCGGCCCAGCTGCGCCAGGTGCTGGACTTTCCCTGTCTCATCGTCTGCGGCGGCGCCATCATCGATTTCCTGGGCGGCAAGACACCGCGCGCGCCGCTGTGGATGCGCAAGGCCGGGGTGGAATGGCTGTATCGCCTGGCGCTGGAGCCGCGCCGGCTGTTCCAGCGTTATGTGATCGGCAACCCGCTGTTTCTCACGCGGGCGTTGCGGCTGGCTTCTCTCAACCGGCGTTGATGCCGGTGTCGGCGGCGGTTGCCGCCGAATGGCTGGCCTGCGCCGCAGGAGTGTCTTCCTCGCAGTAGCGGTTCTGCACATCGGGCGTGCAGTCGCGCCTGACGATCTGCCCCGGGTTGCCCAGCACCACGCAATAAGGCGGCACGTCCTCGAAGACGTAGGCGCCGCCGGCAATGCGGCTGCCCTTGCCTACGGTGACGCCGCCCACGATGATGGCATGCGGCCCTATCCAGACCTCGTCCTCTATCACCGGGTACAGCGTGTGCCGGCGGCCCTGCGCGTCGATATGGTCGCGCTGGCCCAGCGTGACGCCGTGGAACAGCGTGACGTTGCGGCCTATGCGCGCCCCGGCGTTGACGACGATGCCGCGCCCATGCGTGAGCGCCAGCCCCGGTGCGATCTGCGTGCGCCAGGGGATCTCCATGCCGGCCAGCTGGCTCACCAGCCGGTAGAGCAGGCGCGCGGGCCACACGGCCAGCCCGCGCCAAGGGGGCGCAAGCTTGTCGGCGGCCTGGCACAGGCGCAGGCACACGAGCACACGAAACGCCGGGTCCGGCAGCGCGCCTTTGAGCGCGAGGCGGGGGGCGGTGTACCCAAACTTTCGGTGGGTGTCGGCTTTCAGGGCGTGCATATGATTTTGTCCAGGGTGGCTTGGCCGGCGCCGGCGGGCGCCGTAAACCATGCGGCCGAATCGCGCAGCCCGTCGGCATAAGGTGTCCACTGCACACCGAGCCGGTGGCTGGCCGCCTGGGTGTCCAGGTGTATTTGCTGCGACCACAGGCCCAGCAGGCCGGGCGGCAGGGCATCGGGCAGCTTTATGCCGGGGCTGCCCAGCAGTTTCAGCGCCCGCTCGGCGGCCTTGAGCGGCGGGCCGCAAAGCCAGGCGTCCAGCTGGAGCCGGCGGCTGCCCAGGCGGCGCACGGGTGTGGCCTGGATCGCCAGGGCCAGGTCCACAAAATAATCGTTCCAGCGCGGGCTGTCGGGCGCCGCCAGGTTGAACACCGGTATCTTGCCCTGGGCCGCGGGCAGCCGCAGCGCCAGCAGCAGGGCCTGGCAGACATCGTCGACATGGACCAGGTTGGCCCATCCGTCGCCCGCGATGCCCAGGTCGCCCAGGCGCCCGGCCTGCAGCCAGCGGCCTATGCGGCCGACCCACAGCTGGCTGCCGGGGCCGTAAACGCAGCCGGGCCGCAGCATCACGGCCTCGCCGCCGTGCCGCACAAAGTCGTGCATGGCGGCCTCGGCCTCGCATTTGGCCTGGCCGTACCAGCCCAGAGTCGGATCCAGCGGCGCGTCTTCGCGCACAAGGCCCTCGGCGGGGCCGTAGACCGACATGGTGCTCAGGTGCACGATGCGCGGGCAGTCGGCCTGCAGCGCGGCCTGCACCAGAGCGCGCGCGCCGTCGGCAATCGAGGCCGCATCGCCTGCCACGCAGTTGACCACGGCATCAAAGCCTTTCAAGGCCTGGACCAGCTGGCGCGGGTCGCGGCTGTCGAGTTCCAGCCAGCTCGCGGTGTTTTTCATGCGCCTGGATGCGCCCGTGGCCGCGGCCCAGTGAGTGGCCTGCAGCATCTCGAGCAGGCGCGCGCCTATGTGGCCGGAAGCGCCCAGTACCAGCACTTTCATGCGGCCTCCTTCATTTGCAGGGGAGAGCGCTCGGCGCGCAGCTGCCGCGACAGGAAGTCGCCCAGCCGCAGCGACAGCGCGATCAGCGTCAGCGTCGGGTTGGCCTGGCTGGAGGTCGGGAACACCGCGCTGCCGGCGACAAACAGGTTGCGCACCGAATGCACGCGGCAGTCGGCGTCGACCACGCTGCTGCGCGGGTCCGTGCCCATGCGCGCCGTGCCGATGTGGTGGCCGCCGTAGGCGCCGAAACGCATCAGGTCCTCTTCCAGGGTGTGGGGCTTGTAGTCGAAGCGGGCCTTGCCGCTGCGCGCGAACTCCTCGGCCATCACGTCCAGGCTGGCGCCCAGGGAGTCGATGTCGGCGCGGCTGTAGCGCCAGTCGACCTTCAGGCGCGGCATGCCCAGCGCATCGACGCCGCTGGCCAGCGTGATCCGGCTGTGGGCCTGGGGGATCTGTTCGCCATGCACTTCCAGGCTGAAGCGGTTGCTGCGGTTGCGCAGGATCACCGAGGGGAATTTGCGCTCGGCCAGGGTGCGCTTCATCAACCAGTGCGACAGGAAGGCTGTGGTGTCCAGCGGGTCGGCCATGACGTTGAGCAGGTGGCGCGCGTAGACACCGGCCGTCGGCGGCGCGCCGTCTTTCAGGCGCTTGCTGTATTCGTAGCTGATCAGCTTGCGCGCCAGGAACAGCCCCGACAGCACGCCGCTGCGGTGCGCCGGGTCGGTGATGCGCGGAAAGTGCAGGCGCGCCACCGCATTGGCCAGGCCCAGGCGCCGCTGCTCGCCGGCGGCGACCGAGAGGCGACGCCGGCAGTAAATGCCTTCGGGCGAGATTTCATAGCCGTGGCGCACGTCGCTGGTGGGGCCGTGCACCGTCAGCGTGCCGACATTGCCGGCGATGTGGCACATGTAATAGCGCCCCACCACGTCATGCGCATTGCCCACGCCTTGCGGCGCCACGTCGCGCGAGGCCAGCAGCAGGCGCGCGGTTTCCAGCCCGCCCGCGGCCAGCACCGTGTTTTTCGCGGCGACGGTGAACTGTGTGCCGGCCAGCGTGCGTACCTCGAGCTCGCGCAATGCCTGGCCGTCGGCCTGCAGCCGCAATGCGGTGCAATTGGCGCCCAGCAGCACCTCGAGTGTGGGCGCCAGCGCCAGCCGCCTGGCATAGCGGCTGCCGAAGTGTGTGGGGCAGGAAAAACGCTCCAGCCCGTTGCTCAGCACGCGCTCACTGTCGAAGCCGGCAATCAGCGGGCCGGTCCCCGGCTCCAAGGCCTGGGCCGCGTCATAGAGAAAGCGCCCGGCCTCGGCCAGTGCGTTGGCGCGCGGGTACCAGGGCAGCAGGTCTTCATACGAGATCGGCCAGCCGCTGTGCGGGATGTGGGCGCGGGTTTCAAAGTCGATCGGGTCGAAAGGCATGCAGCGCCCGCCCCAGATCGCCGAGGAGCCGCCCAGCCGCCGCTGCCGGTATTTGCCGGGCGGGCTGTGCAGCTGTTCGTCGGCCACTTCGCCTTCATAGAGGTCTTGCGTGGGCGCATGCGCCTGCAGCCGGCCGGACTCCAGCAGCAGCACGGCATGCCCCTGGTCGCTCAGCGAAAGCGCCAGCGCGATGCCGGCCGGGCCGCCGCCGACCACGCAGACATCGGCCTCCAGCCGGCTGCCGTTGGGAATGCTGTCGGCGTCCCGGATCATGCTTTGCCGTCCTGTGAAACCGCGGCGGCGCGCAGCGGCCGGCCGGCCACGCCGAAATCGCGCTGGTGGATATGCGCCACGCTGCTGAAAAAATGCGCGATGGAAAACTGCTGTTCATAAAGCGCCCGGCCGTTTCGCTCCAGCGCCGCGCGCAATTCGCCGTCCCGCAGCACATGCTGCAGGCCGGCCGCGATGCCGGCCACATCGCCGGGCTGCACAAATGAGGCATTGACGCCGTCGCTGAGCACCGAGGGTATTTCACCGACGGGGCTGCACACCACCGCGACGCCGTTGGCCAGCGCTTCCAGGATCACCAGCGGCAGGCCTTCGTCGTAAGAGGGCAGGACCAGCACGTCGGTGCGCGCCATCATCCTGGCTGCCTGTTGCTGGTCCGACCACCCGGCAAAACGTACAAAGCCGTTGATGCCCAGCTCTCTGGATTTGGTTTCGTAGCCGTGCACGTCGCCGCCGCCGGCCAGGGTCACCTCGAGGCGGGCCGTGTCAAAGCCGGGCAGGGCCAGCGCCTGCAGCAGGTCGGACACGCCCTTGCGCTCCGACAGGTTCCCCAGGAAGAGCACGCGCTGCGTGGCGCTTTCGCTGGCGGCGCGGCGCGCATGGGTGGGTTCGGGCACGCCGTTGATGACGATGTCCACGCGGTCCGGCGCCACGCCCAGCTCTTCGATGACAAAGCGCCGCGCGGCCGAGCCCAGCACCACAACGCTGGCCGGCAGCGAGAACACCCAGCGCGTCAGCGCCCGCAGCGGGCGCGGCAGCGAATGGTAGAAATGGTGCAGTTGCGCGGCGTGCAGGTGCAGCACCACCGGCACGCCCAGGGCGCGGCAGGCGGCGATGACGGCGCCCTTGCGGAACAGGCTTAAACGCTCGGCCATGTTGACATGCACGCCGGCCAGCCGGCCGCTGAAGCGGCCGCGCGCGATGCGCGCCAGCGCGGTGGCCAGCACCCAGAAGGAGTACAAGGCGTTGGCGCCGCCGCGCGTGTCCAGCGGCCGGAGTTCGGCCGCGTCGGCCGAGGCGATGGCGGCCGAGGAAGCCTGGGCCTGTATCAGGTAGTCGGCCACCTTGAACATGCCGCCGCCCAGCGGCGTCCAGGGACAGGCGATGTAGATGTAGCGGCCTTCGCGTTCGCGTATGGCGCTGCGCGGCAGCGATTCACTTCGCATGGGAGGGTTACTTTCCGGGAGTTTGGTAAGAGAGCTTGGGCGCGCCGAACAGGGCGCGCTTGAAGAAGGCGGTCATGGGTCGTTCCAGCCAGACGTAGGAGAGGCAGCCCGCCACCACCACGGCCAGGCCCACGGCCAGCACGACGGCCAGGCTGTCCTGCACGCCCAGGCGCTTGAGGGCCTGCACGCCGGCCGGCACCACAAAGGTGTGCGACAGGTAAATCGAATACGAGGCATCACCCAGGAAGGACAGGCGCGAAGCCAGCGGCGCGCGCACCGTCCAGGGTTCCAGCCAGACGGCGCCCAGCACGATGAGTGCGGCGCCGCAGCCCCAGGTGGCGAAGCGGTCGGCCGAGTGGCCCCAGTCGGGCGCGAACATGTACAGCGCGCCCGCCGCCATCACCACCAGGCCGGCTATCGGCCCCGGGCGCCGGAAATGCAAATAGGCATGGGCGATGCAGACGCCGAGGATGAACTCGAACACCAGGGTCTGCGCATAAAAATTGAGCGCCACCGAGTCCGGCAGCAGGTAGCCCGCTGCGAACACCAGCCCAAAGGCCGCCAGGCAAAAGCGTATGCGCGGCGCACCCAGGGCAATGGCCACGGCGAACACCGCATAAAACAGCATTTCAAAATTCAGCGTCCAGCCGACCGGCAGTGTGGGCTGCACCAGGCCCCAGGGGCTCATGGTGGGGATGAACAGCAGCGAGGCCGCGAGGTGGCCGGGCTCCACCGAGGAACGCGCGGCCAGCGCCGGCATGGCCAGCAGCAGGGCCACCTTGAGCAGGGTGTAAAACCAGTAGAGCGGCGCGATCCTGATGAGGCGCCTGCGCATGAACACCCAGGCCGCACTGATACGTGCGGGCCCGTCCGACGGCAGCGAGGCGGTCGACATGGCCATCACGAAGCCGCTGATCACAAAAAAGATGTCCACCCCGGCGGAGCCGGCCTCCCAGTAGTGGCGCGGCCCGGTGCCGCTGATGTGCATGGAAATCGCCTGGGTGATGTGCATCACCACGACCAGCATGGCCGCGGCAAAGCGCAGCACCTGCACGCCGGTGAATTGCCGTGTCTCGCCCTTCAAGGGATGGCCTTCTGCGCCGGTTCCTTGAGCACGCGGCTGGCGATGGCCTCGCGCGCGGGGCGCTGGGGCCGCAGCAGGCCGCGCAGCAGGCCGGCGGCGTTAAAGCACCAGGACACCACGGCATATATCGCCTTGGTGGCCGAACGCTTGCGCCAGGTCATCAGCAGCACGGGCGCGCTGGCAATGGCGCAGAACAATGCCAGGCGCACGCTGGCCGGCAGCGGCCACAGCGGGGTGCTGGCCAGCACCGCCCACCAGCCCAGCACCGCGAGGTAGAGGCGCAGCTCGCGCAGGCCCTGCAGCGCCAGCGGCAGGCGCGGCTGGCCGGCCGCGGCGCGCACCAGCTCGCCCAGCCCGCAGATGTAGCGCGTGCGCCAGCGCCGCACCAGCAGGCGGTAAGGCGGCGCATCGTGGCCCCAATGGTTGGCCGCGTCGACCGGCAGGCGCCACAGGCGCCAGCCCAGCGCGCGCAGCCGTATCGCCAGGTCGAACTCTTCATAGCTGTGCAGGTTGCGGTCGGAAAAATAGCCGGCCGCTTCGATGCCGCTGCGCCGGTACAGCCCGCCGCCGTCCAGCCTGTCCACCGGGCCGGGCTGCAAGTGCGGCGACGCGCGCTCGCCGCGCGCCATGTACTCAAGGCTCTCGGTGTTCTGCTCCACCACGCGGCCGCCCACGCCGGCCACGTCGGCATGCGCATCCAGGAAGGCCAGGGCCTGCTCGAGAAAGCCTTCGCGCATCTGCATGTCGCCGTCCAGGATGTAGACGAACTCGCCGCGCGAATGCTGGTAGCCCAGCTGCGGCCCCGCGCCGCAGCAGCGCTCCTCGGGGTTGGCCAGCTGGACGATGCGTATCGGGTAGGCGCTGGCCAGCTCCACCGTGCGGTCGCTGGAGTACGAGTCCGCGAGGATCACCTCGCCGCCCACAGCCGCGACCGCGCGCAGCGCGCTTTCCACGGTCGCCTCTATGCGCTGCTCCTCATTGAGCGCCTTGATGATCACGGAGACACGGCAGGGGCGCGCAGCGGGTGGGGGCGGCGGCGCCGGCCGCGGCGCTTCGGGCGTCTTGCCAAACGGTATCGGGTTCATGGTTTATCCCGCCTCCATGGGGCTGGCCGCGTGCACGGTGCGGCGCACACGCCAGCGCTGCCAGTTCCTGACCAGCGGGCCCGGCATGAAAAGCGCCATGGCGGCCGTCAGCCACCAGCGTTTTCCGCCGGCCGCGCGGCGCGCCTTCAGCAGCCAGGCCCAGCCTTCGCGGCGGCTGCCGGCGGCCAGGGCCTGGCGCGCCAGCGTGAGCTGGTACTGGGCCACCAGCCACAGCGCGGACCCGCGCCGCGCGGGCGGCATGGCGCCGGCCAGCGCGCGCTGCTCCATGCGCTGCAGGAAGGGCGGCATGGCCAGCGGCGCATGGCCGCTGCTGAGGCTGCCTTCGACGGCCAGCCGGTAGGCCATCAGCGGCGCGTGGACCAGCGCGACCGGCGCCTGCTCGGCCAGGCGGAACCACAGGTCCAGGTCCTCGCCATGCGACTCGCCGGGCGGAAAACAGGGCTGCATGCGCAGCAGCCGCGCGCGCCGCACCGAGACGGCGCTGGTGCACAGCGTGGGCGAGGCCATCCAGCGCCGCGGCAGGTCGGTGATCCGCTCGATGGCCGGCGCGCGCGGCATCTCGGGCCAGCGCGGCGGCCACATGTCCAGGGTGTCGGGCACCGGCAGGTAGTCGCTGGCCACGGTGTCGGCGCCGGGGCAGCGCGCCTGCACCCATGCCAGTGTCTCGAGGTAGTCCGGGTGGTGCCAGTCGTCGGCATCGAGAAAGGCCACCCATTCGCCGCGCGCCAGCGCGATGCCGTGGTTGCGCGCCGCAGAGACGCCGGCATTGGCCTGGCGCACCAGGCGCACGCGCGGGTCGGTGATAAAGCTCACGAGCTCGGCGCCGCCGTCGGTGGAGCCGTCGTCGACCACGATGGCTTCAAAGTCGGTGAAGGTCTGCGCCAGCACCGATGCGAGGGTGCCGCTGATATAGGGCGCCTTGTTGTAAAGCGGAATGACGATGGAAAATTTCATGGTGTCAGGGATGGAGCCGCGCGGCGGCCAGGGGATTTTTGGGGTCTCTGGGGTTTCTGCGGTCCCGGGCAAAGGTCGGCTCGACGCGGGGCATGGCCGTCGGCGCCTTGGCCAGGCTGCGTTTGCGTTCGCGGGCCTCGCGCCCGGCGGCGGCCAGCGCCATCAGCAGCAGCACGTGGGCGATGAGTTCGGGGCCGTAGCCGAAAAGCAGCAGCGGTACTTCGCTGATGGCGCGCAGCGCCAGCGCCACGAACAAGGCCAGCGTGAGGCCGCCGCTGGCGCGGGCATAACGCAGCGACAGCACCAGCAGCACCAGCGCATACAACAGCAGCGCCGCCGCGCCCACGCTTCCCGAGCGCGACAGTGTGTCCATGAACTGGTTGTGCGCGTGGGTCGCGTTGGGCATGCCTATGGCTTCGCGAAAGCTCGCGTCCCACAGGGTCGGCCCATAGCCGAACACCGGGTTGCGCTGCCATTCGTCATAGGCAATGGCCCAGATCTGGTCGCGCCCCGTCATGGAGGCCAGCTGCGCGCCCTGGGCGCTGTCGAAGAAGCTGCTCAGGCGCGCGTCGACCTCGCCGAACATCAGCAGGGCGGCCAGGCCGACGACGGCGGCCATAAAGGCCAGCAACGCGACGATGCCGAACTCGGGCCGCACCGGGTCGCCCACGCGGCGCATGAAGCGCGGCCCCTGGCGCACGGCCAGGATGCAGGCCGAGCACAGCACAAACGAAATCCACGCCGTCTTGGACTGCGCGAGAAAGAGCACGCCCAGGCCCATGGTCCAGGCCGCGCGATTGAGCCAGGCGCGCTGCAAGGGGCGCGCGAGCAGGCACAAGAGGCCCAGCTGCGCCAGCATGCCCAGCGACACGGCGTGCGGTGCCAGGCCCGCCAGCCGCGGCACGCCGGGTAGCAGGCCCTGGGTGTAGGAAGCGTCCAGCACCAGGCTGGGCTTGAAGGGCAGCAGCAGCAGGCCGGCGGTGATGAAGAGCAGCAGGGCATTGCGCGCCGCGCCGAAGGCCAGGTCGCGTTCGGTGGCGGTGGCAAGCACTGCCGCGAAGCCTATGACCAGCGGGTACACATAGTCGTGCGACAGCTGCGGGTGCGCGCCCAGCAGGGCCGGCGCGGCCACGGTACAGAGCCAGAAGGTCAGGAAGGCCACCGGCAGCGCGGCAGGTGCCTGCGCGGATTTGTCGCGGCGTATCCAGTGTGTGATCAGGCGTTCGCCGGCCAGCGTGAGCAGCAGCAGTGAGGCCAGGGGCTGCATCAGCGAGACCAGCGGATGGCGCACCACCACGACGACTTCGTCGAACTTCATGTTGCTGCTGGAAAGGTCGCGGCCCGAGAGCAGGTTGGCCAGGGCCACCATCAGCAGGATGGCGTAGAAGATGAGGTGCATGTAGCCGTGCGCGCGGCGCGAGGTCACGTGGACCGCGCCCGCCATGCCCAGCGCCGCCGTGAGCGCCGCCAGGATGGCGCCGGCGACGAGGACTGCAATGACGACGGGTTGGTCCATGTGAGGGTGTTCCTTCGTCAGGGGCGCTGTTCGCCCAGTGCTACGGGCAGGGCGGAAGCCGGCGCGGCCGCGGGGCGGCGCAGGAAATTCGCGAGGCCGGGCACGAAGCGGATCACCATGTCGGAGGCGTCTGGTCCCAGCAGTTGCGGCCGCAGCAGCAGCAAGAGCCCTGGCAGCAGGCCGGCTGCCAGCGCGCCGGCCGCCAGCGACAGCAGGGCCATGTCAAACCTCGCCACGGCATGCTGCGCGCCCAGCGCCCCCGCGGCGCAGAGCGCGCTCAGCAACAGGCCGCGCAAGGCGTCCGGCAGCAGGGCCGTGGCGCGCAGGTCCAGCGCGCGAAAGGCTGCCGTGGCGACAAGGGCCGCGCGCAGCACCAGCAGCCCGCCGGCCACGGCCGCGGCCACGTGGATGCCCTGGCCGGCCAGCAGGTAAAAGCCCAGCGCGCCGATGGCCAGCAGCGGCAACTGCAGCAGGAACTCGTAGTGCTTGCGCCCGGTGTTCCAGAGCACCGGCGTCGACAAACCCCAGACGACATAGGCCGGCATGCACAGGAACAGCGTGCCCAGCACCCAGGCCGCGTCGCTCCAGGCCGGCCCGTAAAGCACGCGCACGATGTCGCGCGAGACAAAGGCCAGCGCCACAAAGGCCGGCAGGCCCAGCACCACGATGGTGGCCAGCATCTGCAGGTAGGCGCGGCCCAGGCGGGGTTTGTCGTTTTGCAGGCGCGCGCCCGCCGCGAGGAAAGCCGGCTGCAGCGCGCCCAGCAACAAGGTGTTGGGCATGGTGGCCAGGTTGTAGGCCACGTTGTACAGGCCCAGGGCCTGCGCGTTGAGCAGGCGCCCTATCAGCACGCGGTCCAGGTTGTTGAGCACCCAGTTGACGATGTTGGTGAAGAACACGGTGTGCCCGGTGCCTACGGCTGCGCGCGCATCGGCATACCAGAGCAGCGGACGCACCGCATGGGGTTTGAGCGCGTAGCTGGCCGCCAGCTGTACGGCCACCTGGACCAGCCAGGCCGCCACCAGCGAGGCTTCGCCGTGGCCCATCAGTGCCATCGGCAGGCCGACCGCGATATAACCGGCCGCATAGCTGCCCACCTGCACCAGGCCCACCGCGCGGAAGTTGAGGTCGCGCTGCAGCAAATAGGTGGCCGGCTGGGCGGCGGCGCCCAGCAGGCAGGCCAGCGACAGCCATTCAATGACGGCCTGCGCGCGCGGCTCGCGGAAATAGGCGGCCAGCAAGGGCGCCAGCAGGTAGACGGCCAGCGTGGTCGCCAGGCCCACGATGAGCTGCCAGGTCCAGGCAAAGCGCACGTCCTCGTCGCTGAGGGTCTCGCGCTGCAGCAGGCTCCAGCTGAAACCGAAGCCGGACACAAAGGTGGCGAAGGTCAGCACCACCATGCCGATGGCGAAGATACCGAAGATCTCCGGGCCCAGCGTGCGCGCCAGGACGACCTGGGCCATCAGCTGCAGCGCGAAGCGCGCGACCGTGGAGGCCGCACTCCATTTGACCGCCGCGACGCCGGGCCGGCCGAGTCCGCTCATGCTCAGGGCCTTCCCGCCTTGTAGCGCCGCACGGCGATCACGGCCATCAACACCAGCGTCGCCAGCAGCATGCCGTAGGAGCGCCAGCCGGACTCGCCCACGCCGGCCTCATCGTCGGCCGCGAAAGCCTGTGGCGGATTCGGGCGTATGTCGGGGCTGTAGACCGCGCGCACCTTGACCGTCTCGGCGCCGGCCTGCAGTTTCATGGGCGTGTTTTTCGCGGCGCCGGCCTTGCCGGCCAGAGTTTGTTGCGGTGGCTGGTCGGAAGAATCGGAGTAGGCCGATGCGGAGGCCATCCAGGCGGCCAGAACGGCGGTCATCAGAGCTTTGAACATTGAATTTCCTCTCTGTCAAAAGCAGAAAATTGGCAGAGGATGAGTGTGTTGTGCAGTGCAGCAATCGGCAATAGTCCGAACGGCCCATGGCCTGGTTTGTGCTGGTGAAAGCAGATGTGTCTTGTCCTCATTCGGTGCCGGTTTTGTGTCAAGACGAATCAGGCGCTGACCACTGGTCGCAGGGGGCCGTTCGGGCTATTGCGCGCAGGCGTTGGCATATGCATGGCCGTGCTGTCCGGCGCCTGGGTCCGGTAGCCGTCGGGGTTGCGCTGCTGCCAGTGCCACGCGTCGCGGCACATCTCTTCAATGCCGCGCGTGGCGCGCCAGCCCAGGACGCCGCGGGCCAGCGACACGTCGGCGAAATATTGCGCCACGTCGCCCGCGCGCCGCGGCGCGAATTCAAACGGGATGGGCCGGCCGCTGGCGCGCTCGAAGGCGCGCACCACACCCAGCACGCTGGTGCCCTGGCCGGTGCCCAGGTTGAGGGTGAAGCTTTCGCCTGTGGCCAGCAGGGCCTGCACGGCGGCCACATGGCCGTCGGCCAGGTCGCACACATGCAGGTAGTCGCGCACGCCGGTGCCGTCGGGGGTCGGATAGTCGCTGCCGAAGACCTGCAGCCGCGCGCGTTTACCCACGGCGACCTGGGTCACAAAGGGCATCAGGTTGTTGGGAATGCCGCTGGGGTCTTCGCCGATCAGGCCGCTGGGGTGCGCGCCCACCGGGTTGAAGTAGCGCAGCACGCCGGTGCGCCATGAAGGGTCCGAGGCGCGCAGCGAGGCCAGGATGTTTTCACACATCAGCTTGCTCTGGGCATACGGGCTTTCGGGCGCGCAGGGAAAACCTTCATCAATCGGCACACTGGCCGGGTTGCCGTAGACCGTGGCGCTGGAAGAAAACACCACGGACCGGCAGGCGGCGGTGCCGGCCATGGCCTCGAGCAGGCTCACGAGGCCGCTCACGTTGTTGCGGTAGTACATGAGGGGCTGCTGCACGCTTTCACCGACGGCCTTGACGCCGGCGAAGTGCACGGCCGCAACGCAGTGGTGGCGCCGCAGCACCTCAGCCACAAAAGCGGTATCCAGCACATTGCCTTTTTCACAAGGCACGCGCCGGCCCGTCAGCTGTGCCAGCCGGTGCAGCACCGCGGGGTGGCTGTTCGAGAAATCGTCAAGGATGACCGGTTGGTAGCCGGCCTCCACCAGGGCCACAAAAGTGTGGCTTCCGATATAACCGGCGCCGCCGGTCAGCAGCACGCTGGGGGTGTTTTCTGTCATGGATCAATGGGCTAAGAAGCTGCCGGGCAGCGGGCGGATGCGGCAAAAAAAGCTGGAACACGGCGGCGTGGCGGCCGGTGAAGGGGCGCGGCCACGTCCCGGACTCAAGGACAGTTCCAGTGTCTTTGCGGCAAGGGGCGAAAGCGTGTCAGCGTAAGCCGCGAGCCTGCGTCGGAGGGTGTGAGACAGGCCTCAAAGCGTGTCGAATCGTTCGGTAAGCACTTGTGAGTGAAACGCGAAAAACGCCTGCCAGCGGGGTGTGCACCAGGCATGCACGGTAGCTGCCGGCGTAGCGGGCCGGACAGAAAGTCACAAAGCTTGCCAAGGCTTGCGCCGTGTATATGTGGCGCGCTTGCGACTGTATGACAAAGGCCGCGTGCGCGATGCGGCGCGGCCATAAAAAAAGCCCGGAAGCATCCGGGCTTTTTGTGAGAGGGTGTGCGGCGCTTACATGCCCGCGTAGTTGGGCCCGCCGCCGCCTTCGGGCGTGACCCAGACGATGTTTTGCGTCGGATCCTTGATGTCGCAGGTCTTGCAGTGCACGCAGTTCTGCGCGTTGATCTGCAGGCGGTCGCTGTTGTCGGGGTTCTTCACGAATTCGTAGACACCGGCCGGGCAGTAGCGGCTTTCGGGGCCGGCGTATTTGGCCAGGTTGATGTTGACCGGCACGCTGGCGTCTTTCAGCGTCAGGTGCGCGGGCTGGTGCTCTTCGTGATTGGTGTTGGAGACAAACACCGAGCTCAGGCGGTCGAAGGTGATCTTGTTGTCGGGCTTGGGGTACACGATGGGCGTGCACTCGGCCGCCGGCTTGAGCTTGGCGTAGTCGGGAATGCTGTTGTGGATGGTCCAGGGCGGCGACTTGAAGCCCAGCTTGGGCAGCAGCCAGTGCTCAATGCCGGTCATGAAGGCGCCGACGTAAAGGCCCTTCTTGAACCAGGACTTGAAGTTGCGCGACTGGTTCAGTTCCTGCGCGAGCCAGCTCTTGGCATAGGCCTCGGGGTAGGCGGCCAGCTCGTCGTGCTGGCGGCCGGCGGTGACGGCCTCATAGGCGGCTTCGGCGGCCAGCATGCCGCTCTTGATGGCCGCGTGGCTGCCCTTGATGCGTGCCGCGTTGAGGTAGCCGGCGTCGCAGCCTATCAGCGCGCCGCCCGGGAACACGGTTTTGGGCAGGCTCAAAGCGCCGCCCGCCGTGATGGCACGCGCGCCGTAGCTGATGCGCTTGCCGCCTTCGAGGTAGGCCTTGATGCTGGGATGCGTCTTCCAGCGCTGCATCTCTTCAAAGGGGCTCAGGTAAGGGTTGCTGTAGTCCAGGCCGGTGACCATGCCCAGCGTGACCTTGTTGTCCCCCAGGTGGTACATAAAACCGCCGCCGTAGGTCTGGCTGTCCATGGGCCAGCCGGCGGTGTGGATCACCAGGCCGGGCTTGTGTTTGGCCGGGTCGATCTCCCACAGCTCTTTCACGCCCAGTGCATAGCCCTGCGGGTCTCGGCCTTCGTCGAGCTTGAAGCGGCTGATCAGCTGGCGGCCCAGGTGGCCGCGCGCGCCTTCGGCGAACACGGTGTACTTGCCATGCAGCTCCATGCCGAGCTGGAAGTTGTCGGTGGGCTGGCCGTCCTTGCCGATGCCGAGGTTGCCGGTGGCCACGCCCTTGACGGAGCCGTCGTCGTTGTAGAGGACTTCAGCGGCCGCGAAGCCCGGGAAGATTTCAACGCCCAGGCCCTCGGCCTGCTGCGCCAGCCAGCGAACCACATTGCCCAGGCTGATGACGTAGTTGCCTTCGTTGTGAAAGCAGTCCGGCACAAAGAAGGCCGGTGTCTTGACCGCGCTTTTTTCGCTGAGGAACAGCACCTCGTCGGCGGTGACGGGCTGGTTCAGCGGCGCGCCCTGGGCTTTCCAGTCGGGCAGCAGCTCGGTCAGCGCTTTCGGGTCCATCACCGCGCCCGAGAGGATGTGGGCGCCGGGCTCCGAGCCTTTTTCGAGCACCACGACGGAAATGTCCTTGCCTTTTTCGGCCGCGAGTTGCTTCAGGCGAATGGCGGTGGCGAGGCCGCCGGGGCCGCCGCCCACCACGACCACGTCGTATTCCATCGCCTCACGGGGGCCGAACTGGGCCAGAATTTCTTGGGTATTCATCGGGGACTCGCTGATAATGATTTTTCAGGAAGGATTGTCGGTCTCGCGTTGGATTTTATGTCGCGAATGCAGCGATGCGAACGGTCGTTCTCTTTTGTGTGCTTTAAATTGAGAGAGGAGCCTCTAATGGCTTACAGCATTGACCTGACAGGGCGTGTCGCCCTCGTGACCGGCGCTTCCGGTGGACTGGGTGCCCAGTTCGCCACGACCTTGAGCCGCGCCGGCGCGGCCGTGGTGCTGGCCAGCCGCAGGCTGGACAAGCTCAAGGACCTGCGCGCGCAGATCGAGGCGGCCGGCGGCGACGCGCATGTGGTCGAGCTCGACGTGACCGACCATGCCAGCATCAAGGCCGGCGTGGCCCATGCCGAAACCGAGGTCGGCCCCATAGACATCCTGGTCAACAACTCGGGCGTGAGCACCACGCAGCGCATCCAGGATGTGGGCGAGGAAGACTACGACTTCATTTTCAACACCAATGTGAAGGGCGCTTTTTTTGTGGCGCAGGAAGTCGGCAAGCGCATGCTGGCGCGCTCGCGCGGCGCCGGGCCCGGCAACTATGCCGGCGGGCGCATCATCAACATCGCCTCCATGGCCGGGCTGCGTGTGCTGCCGCAGATCGGCGTGTACTGCATGAGCAAGGCCGCCGTGGTGCAGATGACCAAAGCCATGGCGCTGGAGTGGGGCAAGTTCGGCATCAACGTCAATGCGATCTGCCCCGGCTATATTGACACCGAGATCAACCACCACCACTGGGAGACCGAGCAGGGCAAAAAGCTGGTGCAGATGCTGCCGCGCAAGCGCATCGGCAAGCCGCAGGACCTGGACGCGCTGCTGGTGATGCTGGCCAGCGGCGAGAGCCATTTTGTCAACGGTGCGGTGATCGCGGCGGATGACGGCTTCGGCGTCTGAGAGTCGCCCACAAAACCCTCCTGGCGTTGTTGCAGTCGCCTTGCCGTGCTGGTGCACTGTCTGCGGCGACGCGCCTAGCCAGGACCGCTTCGCTGGGTTTTGTGAGCGACTCTCAGCCGGTTTACGACACACACGCAACCTGATATTCACAACATCAATCAAATCCTGGAGAACAACATGATGGATTCCGTAGTGCCTTACCTCGGCCCCATAGGCCTGATCTTCCTGGCCTTGCTCGCGGGCGTAGTCAGCCCCGGCCCGAGTTTTGTGCAGGTTGCGCGCATCGCGGTGTCGCGCTCGCGCGCCGACGGCCTGGCCGCCGCGCTGGGCATGGGCCTGGGCGCGCTGGTGTTTGCCGCGCTGGCGCTGGCCGGGCTGCAGGCCTTGCTGGCCGCCTTGCCCGGCGTCTACACGGCGCTCAAGGTCGTGGGCGGCCTGTACCTGATGTGGATTGCCATCCAGATTTGGCGCGGCGCGCGCCAGCCGCTGGAGATGGCCGGCCAGGACAAGGGCGCGGCGCGCCGCACGGTGCTGCAGTCGTTTCGCCAGGGGCTGGTGACGCAGCTGAGCAATCCCAAGATTGTGGTGGTCTACAGCAGCGTGTTCGCGGCCCTGCTGCCTGCGCAGTTTCCCTTGCCGGCCGCCATGCTGGTGCTGGCCGGTGTGCTGGTGATGGAGACCGGCTGGTATGCCGTGGTGGCGCTGGTGCTGTCGTCGTCGGTGCCGCGTGCCGCCTACCTGCGCAGCAAGGCCGTGGTGGACCGCACGGCCGCCGGCGCCATGGGTTTGCTCGGCCTGCGCCTGGTCGCCACCGCGCACACCGCCTGATAGATGCTGGCCGGCATTCTGGCCGGGCTCGCGGCGGGTGCGCTGTGGGGCCTGGTGTTTGTGGCGCCGCGCATGCTCGAGATGGGCGCGGGCGGCTATTCTTCGATAGACCTCACGGCCGGGCGCTTTGCCGTTTACGGTGTGGTCGCCGTGCTGGTGATGCTGGCCGGGCTGCGCAGCCGCCGCCTGCCCACGCTGCGCCAGGCCGGCACCGCGCTGCTCATGAGCATCCTGGGCTTTAGCGGCTATTACCTGCTGCTGGTGCTGGCCATACGCGATGCGGGCACCGAAGTGCCTTCGCTGGTCATAGGCACCATCCCGATCTGGGTCATGCTGCTTGGCAAACCGCAGGGCCTGCGCTGGGCCGCACTGCTGCCGGGGCTGGCGCTCACGCTGGCCGGGCTGGTGCTCATGATGGGTTCCACGCACGAGGGGGCCCAAGGCGCGGCCACGCATTTCTGGCGCGGCATGCTGTTTGTGGCGGGCTCGCTGGTGTGCTGGACGGTTTTTGCAATCCTCAACTCCGCCTGGCTCAAGCGGCATCCGGAAGTCAACGCCACCGACTGGGCCAACTGGCTGGGCGTGGCCACCGGACTGGGCGCGCTGCTGATGTGGGGGGCCGCCGGATCCGATGCTGGCCTGCTGGCCGCGCGCGCGGACCGCGGAACCTTTGTGCTGCTGTGCGTGGTGGCCGGCGTGGGCTCGACCTGGCTGGCCACGATTTTGTGGAACATGGCCAGCCAGCGGCTCAGCGCCAGCCTGTGCGGGCAGCTCATCGTCAGTGAAACGATTTTTGCGCTGCTGTATTCCTTTGCCTGGGACGGCCGCTGGCCCACCCTGGTGCAGCTCACCGCCTGCGTGCTGTTCACGCTGGGCATTCTTGCCTCCATCAGGGCGCACCGTTAGGTGCGGTGTTCACCATGAAGATTGAAATCCCCGAGAAGAAAAAGCTGGTCCATGAGATGCTCATTCCGATACGCTGGGGCGACATGGACGCCATGGGCCACCTCAACAACGGCAGCTACTTCCGTTACCTGGAAACCATACGCATTGACTGGATGTACGCGATTGGCTGCCGGCCCGACCCGCGCGGTGAGGGCCCGGTGATCGTCAATGCCTTTTGCAATTTCTACAAGCAGCTCGAATACCCGGGCGACGTGCTCATGAAGATGTATGTCAGCGACCCAGGCCGCAGCACCTTTGAGAGCTGGGCCACCATGGAGCGCAGTGATGCGCCGGGCGTGGTTTGCGCTGCCGGCGGGGCCACCACCATCTGGGTGGATTTCCCCGCGCAGAAGTCGCGGCCGCTGCCGGACTGGATGCGCAAGATCGTCGAGGACTGAGAGAAAGAGAGAGCCGCTCACAAGCCCAGCGAAGCGGTCCTGGCAAGGCGGCGCAACAACGCCAGGAGGGTTTTTGAGCGGCTCAGCGGACTACGCGAAAACTGTCGGCGTTTTCCTTGAACCAGCGCCTGGCCAGGCCGCGCGTCTGCTGCTCGGGCTTGGCAAACGCTTCCTGGTCCGGATGGAAATCGCGCCTGAAGTAGGCCAGCAGCGGGCCTAGGGTGTACCACATCGCGCCCTTGCGGCCCCAGAAGAATTTGGCCGCGCTCCACCAGGTGCCGGGCTTGAACAGCGTGCCGTCGTGCCACAGGTTAAGCACCGTCTGCCGACCCGAGTCGAAGGTAAATACCAGCATCGCGTAGATGTACCAGCGTATGCGCCAGGCGTAGTTGCCCTGAACCGCATGGTAAAGGTCATAGGCGACGGCGCGGTGTTCGGTTTCCTCGGCCGCGTGCCAGCGCCAGAGGGTCTGCATCCGCGGGTCGGCGCTGTCCAGCGTGTTGTTGTGGCGCAGCAGGTAGTCGGCCAGCACCGCGGTGAGGTGCTCATACGCGGCGGTCACGGCGAGGAAGTGCAGGGGCAGCGCGCCTCTTTTTTTCGCATAGTCAATACGCTCCGTGGCCCAGTGCTGCCAGCGGTTGACCAGGCCCTGGGTTTCCAGGTGCGCGTTGTAGAGCGCGTGGATGTGGCGGTGCGTGGCCTCCTGGCCTATGAACTGCGTCACCGCGTCGTGCAGCAGGGCGTGTTCGGGTGTTTGGGGCAGCAGCCTGGCGCAGTCGCGCACCGCATCGATAAAGGACTGCTCGCCGACCGGAAAGCTCATGGACAGGGCGTTGTGGTACTGGCTCAGGAAGGCGTCGCCGCCATACCAGTGGCGGTCAAAGCCCTGGCTCAGGTCGATCTCGAGCTTGCGCACGGTCAGTCCGGACGGGTTGGCCGATGCCGGGTTGGGTGTGGCCGGGGCGAGGGGAGTGGCGGTTGGGGTCATGAAATCCTGGTTCGAATCAAGCCATGCGCGAACGCGGGGCCATGCGCATTATTGAGCTTTGCCATACGCCTTTCAACCCGCCCTGTCAGGCCGGCTTGGGCGGTTTGGGCACGCGGCCCATCAGGTAGAACTCGGTATTGGGCTGCATGTTGCTGAAGCTGGCCATGCGGTTGGAGAGGCCGAAAAAGGCCGTGATGGCCGCGATGTCCCAGGCGTCTTCGTCGTCAAAGCCGTGGCCGTACAGCGCCTCGAAGTCGGCGTCTTCAATCCGGTCGGCCTGCAGGCAGACTTTCATCGCGAAGTCCAGCATGGCGCGCTGGCGCGGCGTGATGTCGGCCTTGCGGTAGTTGACCGCCACCTGGTCGGCGACCAGCGGCTTCTTTTCATAAATCCGCAGGATGGCGCCATGCGCCACCACGCAATACAGGCAGTTGTTGGCCGCGCTGGTGGCGGTGACAATCATCTCGCGCTCGCCCTTGGTCAAAGTTCCGTTGGGGTTGGAACCTTCTTCCTTGAGCATCAGGGCATCGTGGTAGGCAAAGAAGGCGCGCCACTCGGCGGGGCGGCGCGCCAGCGCCAGGAACACATTGGGCACAAAGCCGGCTTTTTCCTGCACTTCCAGGACCTTGGCCTTGATGTCCTCGGGCAGGTCCTTGAGTTCGGGGGCGGGGTAGCGGGGGGCTGCGCCTGGCGTTGCGGGCTTGGTCATGAGGGTTTCCTTCAAAGGCTTTATAAGTGACTCGGCTCAAGCGTAACGGCAAGAGGGCCCATACGGCCACATGGGCCTGGCGTAAAACGCGTGCAATTAATAAAAACTATTAAATGAATATTTTTAATTGTCTTTGCATATTTTGCTGCGAAACCTAGACTGCGTTTCATCCCATACACATTGAAGGAGTTCATCATGGCTGATCACACGACGCAAGGCGAAAGCGCCTGCCCGTTCTCGGGCGGCGCCCGCAAACACGCACTGGCCGGCGCCGCAGGCAACGCCAGCTGGTGGCCCAACCAGCTCAACCTCAAGATTCTTCACCAGAACTCCCCCAAGGCCGATCCCATGGGCGAGGCCTTCAACTACGCCGAGGAGTTCAAGACTCTGGACCTGCATGCCGTCGTCAAGGATCTCCATGCGCTGATGACCGATTCGCAGGACTGGTGGCCCGCGGATTACGGCCATTACGGCCCCTTCTTCATCCGCATGGCCTGGCACAGCGCGGGCACCTACCGTATCGCCGACGGCCGCGGCGGCGCGGGTTCGGGCATGCAGCGCTTCGCGCCGCTGAACAGCTGGCCCGACAACGGCAACCTCGACAAGGCGCGCCGCCTGCTGTGGCCGATCAAGCAGAAGTACGGCCGCAAGATCTCCTGGGCCGACCTGATGGTGCTGGCCGGCACCGTGGCCATGGACTCCATGGGACTGAAGACCTTTGGTTTTGCCGGCGGGCGCCCCGACGCCTGGGAGCCGGAAGAGGTGTATTGGGGGCCCGAGGCCGAGTGGATGGGCGACAAGCGCTACAGCGGTGACCGCGAACTCGAAAACCCCCTGGGCGCCGTCCAGATGGGCTTGATCTATGTGAACCCCGAAGGCCCGAACGGCAACCCGGACCCCCTGGGTTCGGCGCGCGACATCCGAGAGACCTTCGCCCGCATGGCCATGAACGACGAGGAAACCGTCGCACTGACCGCCGGCGGCCATACCTTCGGCAAAGCCCACGGCGCCGCCGAGCCGGGCAAGTACGTGGGCCCCGAGCCCGAGGGCGGCAGCCTTGAAGACCAGGGTTTCGGCTGGACCAACAAGTTCGGCGGCGGCCATGGTGTGCACACCATCACCAGCGGTATCGAGGGCGCCTGGACCAACAACCCCATCAAGTGGGACAACGGTTATTTCGAGAACCTGTTCGGCTACGAATGGGAACTGAGCAAGAGCCCCGCGGGCGCCCACCAGTGGAAGCCCAAGGACCCCGCCGCGGCAAGCGCCGTGCCGGACGCCCATGATCCCGCGCAGCGCCACGCGCCCATGATGACCACGGCCGACATGGCCATGCGCATGGACCCGGCCTACGAAAAAATCTCGCGGCGCTTCATGGCCAACCCGCAGGAGTTTGCGGACACTTTCGCCAAGGCTTGGTACAAGCTCACGCACCGCGACATGGGCCCTGCCGCGCGATACCTGGGCCCGCTGGTTCCCAAGGGCCAGTTGCTGTGGCAGGACCCGATTCCCTCGGTCGACCATGAACTGGTCGGGGAAAACGACATTGCCGCGCTGAAGGCCACGCTGCTGGCATCCGGGCTTTCCATCGCCCAACTGGTCACGACGGCCTGGGCATCCGCCGCGACATTCCGCGGCAGCGACAAGCGCGGCGGCGCCAACGGCGCGCGCATTCGCCTCGCGCCGCAAAAGGACTGGGAAGTCAACCAGCCGGCTGAACTGGCGAAAGTGCTCAAGGTGCTGGAGAAGGTCCAGGCCGAATTTAACGGTGCGCAGTCCGGCGGCAAGAAGATTTCGCTGGCCGATTTGATTGTTCTGGGCGGCTGCGCCGCCGTTGAGGCGGCCGCCAAACGGGCCGGGCATGATGTGAAAGTGCCTTTTTCGCCGGGGCGCACGGACGCTTCGCAAGAGCAGACCGATGTGCAGGCTTTTGCCGTGCTGGAGCCGACGGCGGACGGTTTCCGCAACTATGGCCGCAAGGGGCAGGAGGCGCGGGCCGCCGAACTGCTGGTGGACAAGGCCAGCCTCATGACGCTGAGCGCTCCCGAGATGACGGTGCTGGTCGGCGGCATGCGCGCCCTCAATGCCAACGTCGGCCAGGCCTCGCACGGTGTTTTCACCAAGCGGCCCGGCACCTTGAGCAATGACTTCTTCGTGAACCTGCTCGACATGCGCACCAAGTGGCAGAAGTCGGCTGCGGACGCGGGCGTGCTGGAAGGCCGCGACCGCGCAAGCGGCGAGCTCAAGTGGACGGCGACCGTGAACGACCTGGTTTTTGGCTCCAACTCCCAGCTGCGCGCCATCGCCGAGGTCTATGCCTCCAGCGACGCGCGGGATCTGTTTGTGCGCGACTTTGTGGCCGCCTGGAACAAGGTCATGAACCTGGACCGTTACGACCTGGTCTGACCCTAACTGAACGAAGTTGATCTTGCCCGCCCCGGTGAAAGCCTGGGCGGGCTTTTTTGTTTTCCACTACGCTTGGGCTTTCAAGAACCTGTTCCAAGGAGCTCACGTGACCGCTACATCTTCCAGCGACTTCGACAAAGGCCTGGCCACCCGCAAGCAGGTGATGGGCGAAGACTTTGTGGCCAATGCCTTCGGCAAGGCGACCGACTTTTCGATGCCCATCCAGCACTACATCACGCGCAATGCCTGGGGCGACGTCTGGCAGCGGCCGGGGCTGGACCTGAAGACACGCAGCCTGGTCACCGTGGCCATGCTGACCGCCCTGGGCAAACAGCATGAACTCAAGGGCCATGTGCGCGGTGCGCTGAACAACGGCGTGACACCCGAACAGCTCCAGGAAGTGCTGCTGCACGCCAGCATCTACTGCGGCCTGCCCGCCGCGGTCGAGGCCTTCCGCACGGCCGCCGAAGTGGTGGATGCGCCCAAGCTATGACGCAGGCCAAGATACGCCGCTGCGAGGAAGCCGACTGGCCGGCCGTCTGGCCACTGCTGCGCGCCACCTTCGAGGCCGGCGACACCTACGCCTTTTCGCCGCAAAGCACCGAAGCCGAAATCCACGCCGTATGGATGGAGGCGCCGCGCGCCACCTACGTGGTGCGCGAAGGTGAGGGGCCCGTGCTGGGCACCTATTTCATCAAGCCCAACCAGCCCGGCCTGGGCGCGCACGTCTGCAACTGCGGTTATGTGGTCGCCCCCGAAGCCCAGGGCCAGGGCCTGGCATCGGCGATGTGCGAGCACTCGCAGCGCGAGGCGCTGGCGATGGGATTCCTGGCGATGCAGTTCAACCTGGTGGTGTCGACCAATGAGCGGGCTGTCCGGTTGTGGAAACGTTTGGGGTTTGAGGTGGTGGGGACGTTGCCGAAGGCTTTTCGGCATGTGCGGTTGGGGTTGGTGGATGCGTTTGTGATGTTTAAGACTTTGGAGTGAGCCTGTTCTTGTTCCGAGGGTGTGTCCTTTGCATAGGCTTGCTGGCCGGGGTTGCCCGGCGGCAACTCACTTTTAGCGAAACCCGCAAAGCGGGTTTTCTTTGTTCGCCAAAGGCGCGCTACGCGCGCGGGGTTTGCTCACTTCGCGCAGCGAAGTTACGCAAACACCAAAAGTAAGCAAAAGAAAGGCGACCCTGGTGTCTGCGTCCCTTCGCTTCGCTCCGGGCAACCTGCGGTGCTCGATTCAGGCGGGGTCTCGCTAAACTCGCTACGTTTCACTCCGCTCAGACAACGCGATCCCTTATCCGCCTGAACCTCCGCTCCTCGGCGCATACACAAGGGGGTGGGAGAAAAATACCAATACCTAAAACCACAAGGACACGCCTAGGCGTGTCCTTGTTTGTATTTGCTTTCTTGGCTTTCTGTCCCCGCTCCCGCTTTCCCCGTCCTGGCTGGGCCGAGGAGCGCAGAGACAAGCGGATCAGGGCTGGCGTTGTCTGAGCGGAGTGAAACGCAGCGAGTTTAGCCAGACCCCGCTTGGCTCGAGCACCGCAGGTTGCCCGCAGCGAAGCGGAGGGACCCAGACTGCGGGTCGCCTTTTCTTTGGTGACTTTCTTTTGGCGAAGCAAAAGAAAGTTACTGGCTGCCGGGCCACTCCCGGCCAGCAGAACTTAGAAGAAAGCGCAAAGGCCGGAGCAAGAACCGGCCAAACCAAGCCCGACCGGCCAGGTCAAAGAAACCCTTCCAACACTACCTTCCCACGCGACTTGCCCGATTCAATCAGCGCATGCGCGCGCCGCAAATTCGCGGCATTGATGCTGCCAAAACGTTCGGTCAGTGTGGTGCGGATCAAGCCCGCATCGACCAGCTGCGCGATCTCGCTCAGCAGCCTGTGCTGCGCCGCCATGTCGGCGGTGCCGAACATGGAGCGGGTGAACATGGACTCCCAGTGGATGGAAATGCTTTTGCGTTTGAACTTTGTCATGTCCACGTTCTTCGGGTCGTCGATCAGGCCGAAATGGCCTTGAGGCGCCAGCGCCTCGACGATCTGGTCCAGGTGCGAATCGGTTTGCGTGAGGCTCACCACATAGTCGACTTCAGGGATGCCTATGCGCTTGAGTTCCGCGGCAAGTGGCTGGCTGTGGTCGATGACGTGGTGGGCGCCCAGCTCCTTTACCCAGGCCTGGGTTTCGGGGCGGGAGGCCGTGCCGATCACCGTGAGGGACGTCAGGCGCGCGGCCAGCTGCGTCATGATGGAACCGACGCCGCCCGAGGCGCCGATGATCAGCAGTTTTTTGTGTGTGGGCTTTTTGCCCGGCTGCAGGCCGAGGCGGTCGAACAGCATTTCCCAAGCGGTGATGCTGGTCAGCGGCAGGGCGGCGGCCTGTGCGAAGTCGAGCGAGGCGGGCATGCGGCCCACGATGCGTTCGTCCACCAGGTGCAGTTCGCTGTTGGTGCCGGCGCGCGTGATGGAGCCCGCATACCAGACCTTGTCGCCGGCCTTGAACAGCGTCACGTCCGGGCCCACGGCGCGCACGATGCCGCTGGCGTCATAGCCCAGCACCTTGTAGTCCTGGCCCGCGGCGCGCGAAACACCCGCGCGCACCTTGGCGTCCACCGGATTGACGGAAATCGCCTTCACTTCGACCAGCAGGTCCTGGCCCGTGGGCGTGGGGTCGGGCAGGGTGATGTCGACAAGGCCTGCCTGGTCCAGTGCGTGGGCTTGCTGGTAGCCAATGGCTTTCATGATGGAGTCCTTTAAAAGAGTTGCAAAGAGGAATGGATGGCTTGAACTGTATGGGTTTTGAAAATGAAGATAAATAAGTGAATAATTGAAGCTATTTACAAATAAAATTTGTAAATGAAAGCCTTGCAAGACCTGGAAATCTTTGCCCGCACCGTGGATTCGGGCAGCCTCTCGGCCACCGCCCGCGGCCTGGACCTGACGCCCGCCGCCGCCAGCGCCGCGCTCAAGCGGCTGGAGCAAGAGCTGCAGGTGCCGCTGTTTGTGCGTTCCACGCGCAGCCTGCGCCTCACGCGCGAGGGAGAGGTCTTCCTCGCGCATTGCCGGCCCGCGCTGGCCGCCTTGCGGGATGCGCAGCTGGAGCTGGCCAGCGGCCGGCAGCAGGTCAGCGGCATGCTGCAGCTGGCCGCGCCCTCCGATTTCGGCCGTAACCTGCTGCTGCCCTGGCTGGAAGCGTTCCAGCAACAGCACCCCGGCATCCAGTACCGCCTGCACTTGTCGGACCGCGTCACCAATGTCTACAGCGACCTGGTCGATGCGGCCTTCCGCCAGGGTGAGCCGCCCGACTCCAGCATGCTGGCGCTACCGGTGCACCTGACGAATCGCCGCGTGCTGTGCGCATCACCCGCCTACCTGCAGGCGAGGGGCAGGCCCGAAACGCCGCAGGCGCTCACCGCGCACAGCTGCCTGTGTTTCATGCTCGGTGAAGAGGTGTATGACCGCTGGAAGTTCTGGCGCGATGGCGAGGAAGTGGTGGTGCGCGCCGGCGGCGGCAACATCGCCAATGACGGCGACGTGGTGCGCCTGTGGGCGCTGGCCGGCCGCGGCATCATGTACAAGTCACGGCTGGACGTGGCGGCCGACCTGGCCGCGGGCCGGCTGGTGGCCTTGTGCACCGACTGGCAAACCGAGGCCTCGCCGATGTACATGGTGCTGCCGGGGCGGCGGCAGTTGACGCCGGGCCTGCGTTTGCTGCGGGAGTTTATCGGGGAGCGCTGCGCGGCATTGGCCACCGCTTAGTTTGCAACCGTGTGTGTGCATACGCAAGCGAATGGTTCAAACCCGCCCTCACTCCAGGGTTGCGTCCAGGACTACAGACCCGCACGCGCATCGCGCGCACAATGAATTTTCCAGCCGCCACCTTGGCGGATCACAAGGCAGCCCGGCCCGCAGGCCCGCGCGCTGCAATTCCTGAAAGGAAAACAATCCCATGCAAATCCAGGTCAATTCCAAGCACACGATGCACACCGGCGAGTCTTTCGAGCGCTGGGCCAGCGGCGAGTTGCATGAGTCGCTGAGCCGCTTCAAGGGCGACATCACGCGCATCGAGGTGCATATGAGCGACGAAAACGGCGACAAGGCCAGCCCCGACCAGAAGCGCTGCGTGATGGAGGCGCGCCTGGCGCACCACGACCCGCTGGCCGTCAACCACCAGGCGCCCAACCAGGACCTGGCTTTTCGCGGCGCCAGCGACAAGCTCAAGCGCGTGCTGGACCACACCCTGGGCAAGCTGCGCGACCATCACCGCGACCGCGAAACCATACGGCGGGAACCCGCGCCTGAGCCCGGCACGCCTTAGCGCATTCCAGGCCGGGTGCGCATGCGCTCAGAATTTCCCGAGGTAGTCCATCTTGCCCAGCGGCACGCCCTGGTGGCGCAGGATGTCGTAAGCCGTGGTCAGGTGGAAGAATAAATTGGGCAGCACAAAATCCAGCAGGTAGGGCTCGCAGACAAAATTCATTTCCTTGCCGCGGACCTTGAGCGTCACGGTGCCGCCGGCGCGTGCATTGATTTGCGCCTCGTCCACGGTCCTGAGGAAGTCCAGCGTCTTGGCGATGCGGGCCTGCAGTTCTTCAAACGTGGTTTCGGTGTCGGCGAAGCTGGGCGGCGTGATGGCGGCCAGGCGCGCGGCGCCGAACTTGGCGGCATCGCTGGCGCCTTGCACCTGGCCGGATAGCGGGTACATGTCGGGCGCCAGGCGGGCGTTGACGTAGGTCGAGAGGTCGACCTTGTTGGCCTCGGCGTGGGCCCGGGCTTTTTCAAGCACGGCCGACAGGTTGTGAAAGCCGCGGATGAAGACGGGAATGGAAGCCTGGTAGAGGGTCAGCGACATGGGAATTTTCCTGGGATGGGGTGAATTCGGGGCGGCGCCAAAACGCCGGCCCTGATTTTGTTCCTGTTGCGGAAATTTTGCTGCCGCCTGGTGCAAACTTGGGGCAAAGCCGTGTTTCACGGTGAATGAAACCAGCGCCAAGCCCATGAAGATTGCCCTGCTGTCGGACATACACGCCAACCTGCGCGCGCTGGAGGCCTGCCTGGCCCATGCCGCCGCGCAGGGCGCCGGCAGGCTGGCCGTGCTGGGCGACCTGGTGGGCTACGGCGCGCAGCCGGCAGAGGTGGTGAGGCGCATTCGCGGACTGGCAGGCGAGGGCGCCATTGTGCTCAAGGGCAACCATGACGGGTACGCCGTGGCGCCACCCAGCCAGGCCCATTCTCTCGACCAGAGCGGCGCTGCATGGACCCACGAACGGCTGGACCCGGACGCGCTGGATTTCCTGGCGGCGCTGCCGCTGACGGCCACCGTTGATGCGGCGCTGCTGGTGCATGCCAGTGCCGACGCGCCCGAGCGCTGGTCTTATGTCGACAACGAACACCGCGCCCAAGCTTGCCTGGACGCCGCCTGCGCGAACCCGGCCGTGCGTTATGTGTTCTGCGGCCACGTGCACGAACAGGCGCTTTATTTTCGTGGCGCTGGGCAAGGACTGATGCGCTTTGAGCCCACGCCGGGTGTGCCCATCCCGGTGCCGCCGCACCGCCGCTGGCTCGCCACCGTGGGGTCGGTGGGCCAGCCGCGCGACGGCGACACCCGGGCCATGTATGCGCTGTTCGACACAGACCGGGCCGAGTTGACATTCCACCGTGTGGCCTACGACCACCTGGCCGCCGCGGCCGATGTGCGCGCGGCGGGTTTGCCCGGCCATTTCGCCTCGCGGCTGGAGGCGGGTTTGTGAGGTTGATGGCGCCCGGCACCGTGGTCGACGGCTTTGTCGTCGGTGAATGCCTGCATGCGGGCGGCATGGCGCATATCTACCAGGTGGGCTATGCCGACCCGTCGCGGGCCGCGCCTTTTCCCATGGTGATGAAGGTGCCGCGCATGACGGCCGGCGACGGCGCTGAAAACATCGTGGGCTTCGAAGTGGAATTGCAGCTGCTGTCGGCGCTGACCGGGCCGCATGTGCCGCGCCTGGTGGCGGCCGGAGACCTCGAGAAACTGCCCTACCTGGTGATGGAATACGTGCCTGGCCGCACCCTGCAACAACTGCTGGACGACAGCCCGGGGCCTGTGCCCGCGCAGGAGATTGCCAGTCTGGGCGTGGCTGTGGCCCAGGCGGTGCACAGCCTGCACCTGCAGGAGGCCTGCCACCTGGACCTGAAGCCGGCGAATGTGCTTCTGCGCCCCGACGGCAGCGCGGTACTGCTGGACTTCGGGCTGTCCTGCCATGCGCATTACCCGGACTTGCTGGCCGAGGAACTGCGCCCGGCCGTCGGTTCCCCCGCCTGGATGGCGCCCGAGCAGGTGGTCGGTGTGCGGGGCGACCCGCGAAGCGACATCTTTGCCGTCGGCGTGATGCTGTATGAGCTGGCCGTGCGCGAACTGCCCTTTGGCAACCCGCAGACCCGGGGCGGCCTACGCCAGCGCCTGTGGATGGACCCGGTGCCGCCGCGCGCCTTGCGGCCGGAGCTGCCCGAGTGGCTGCAGGAGGTGATCCTGCATTGCCTGCAGGGCGAAGCCGGCCGGCGTTATGCATCGGCCGCGCACCTGGCGCTGGATTTGTCGGACCCCTCGCAGATCGCCGTGACGGAGCTGGGGCGGCGCTTGCAAGCCACGGGTTTCTGGGCGCATTTCAAGCGCTGGCTGCACGCGGCGGGCAAGCACTACCGGCCCAGCCCTTTGCCTTCGCGGCAGCTTGAGGCGGCGCCCATCGTCATGGTGGCCCTGCCTTACCGGGACGTGAGCGACGCCACGCTGTATTCGCTGAGGCGCGCCGTGATGCGGGTGCTGGGCACGGCGCCCGGCGCGCGGCTGGCCTGCGTGACGGTGATTGACGCGGCAAAGGCGGCCGGCAACGACAGCGAAGCCAATGAGACCACCTTGCACCGGCGCTACCTGGGCATGCTCAGGCAATGGGCCCAGCCGCTGAACCTGGACAACCGGGCGCTGTCTTTCCACGTCATCGAGTCGGGCGACGTCGCGCAGGCGCTGCTGCACTATGCCAGGGGCAACCAGGTCGGCATCATCGTCATGGGGGCAGCAACGCACGGCTTGCAGATGCAGCGCCTGCTGGTGACGGTGCCGATCAAGGTCGCCATGGCGGCGCCGTGCACGGTGATCCTGGTCAAGCAGGCGCTGCCGTTCGATCGGCTGGCGGGGGAGGGCGAAGAGGGCTAGGAACCTGCCATCAGCTTGTGCACCAGGTCGGCCGTGGTCGATGCCTTGTACTTGCGCATCAGGCGCGCGCGGTAAATCTCGACGGTGCGGTGGCTGATGACCAGCGCGCGGCCGATTTCCTTGGAGGTCAAACCGTCCATCAGGTGGGCGGCCACTTCGCGTTCGCGCGCGGTCAGTTCGGCCGTGACGGGGCGGCGCGAGCTGAGGTCTTCAAAGGTCCAGATGCCGGCTTCGTGCGGCGCGCTGCGGTTGAGGGCGCGGCCGGTGACATGGCACCAGAAGGTCTCGCCCTTGTTGCGGCCGTCCACGCGCTTCATGATGCGGTCGTCGGAGTACAGTCCCTTGGCATTCAGGATGGGAATCATGCGCGCGCCTATGCGCTCGTACTCATCCGCGCTGGGGTAGAGAATGAGGAAGGACTGGCCCGCGAGTTGCTCGCGCGTGGCGCCGAACATCTCGCATAAATGCTGGTTGCAGTCCACAATCGAGCGGTTGCGGGACAGCACCAGTCCCACCGGCGCCAGGTCGAATGCGAGCTGGTAATCCACTTCCACAGTACAAACCTTTAGGGAAAACTACGTAACTTGATAAGTAGTATCGTAATGGATTGCCTGGAACACAAGGAGATGATTTGTGAAGAAACTTTTTCCCTCCGCCGCGGAGGCCCTCAAGGGCGTGGTCAAGGACGGCCAGTTGCTGGCCGTGGGCGGCTTCGGCCTGTGCGGCATTCCCGAGGCGCTGATTGACGCGCTGCGCGATAGCCAGGTGAAGAACCTGACGGTGATCTCCAACAACGCGGGCGTTGACGGCTTCGGCCTGGGCAAGCTGCTGGAAACCCGGCAGATCAAAAAAATGATTTCCAGCTACGTGGGCGAGAACAAGGAGTTCGAGCGCCAATACCTGGCCGGCGAACTGGAGCTGGAATTCACGCCCCAGGGCACGCTGGCCGAAAAGCTGCGCGCCGGCGGCGCCGGCATCCCGGCTTTTTTCACCAAGACCGGCGTGGGCACGCAGGTCGCGGAGGGTAAGGAATTGCGCGACTTCGACGGCGAAACCTATGTGATGGAGCGCTCGCTGGTGCCCGACGTGGCCCTGGTCAAGGCGCATGTGGCCGACAAGTCCGGCAACCTGCGTTTCAACCTCACGGCGCGCAATTTCAACCCGGCCGCCGCGATGGCCGGCAAGGTCTGCATCGTCGAGGTGGAGAAGGTCGTTGAAGTCGGCGAACTGGCGCCCGACGACATCCACCTGCCGGGCATTTATGTGCACCGCATCGTGCTCAATGCGAATCCCGAAAAACGCATTGAGAAACGGACCATCACCGAGAAAGCAGGAGTTTGACCATGCCCTGGACCCAAGACCAGATGGCGGCGCGCGCCGCCCAGGAACTCGAAGACGGTTTTTACGTAAACCTCGGCATAGGCATCCCGACCCTGGTGGCCAATTTCACCGGCGACAAGGAAGTCTGGCTGCAGTCGGAAAACGGCATGCTGGGCATAGGCCCCTTCCCGACCGAAGACCAGGTCGACGCCGACCTGATCAACGCGGGCAAGCAGACCGTCACCACCATCAAGGGCTCGTCCATCTTCGGCAGCCATGACAGCTTTGCGATGATTCGCGGCGGCAAGATCAACCTGTCCATCCTGGGCGCCATGCAGGTCAGCGAAAAAGGCGACCTGGCCAACTGGATGATCCCGGGCAAGATGGTCAAGGGCATGGGCGGCGCGATGGACCTGGTGGCGGGCGTCAAGCGCGTCATCGTCCTGATGGAACACGTCGCCAAAAAGAAGGACGGCACCGAGGACCTGAAGATACTGCCCAAGTGCACCCTGCCGCTCACCGGTGTGGGCGTGGTGGACCGCATCATCACCGACCTGGCCGTGATGGACGTGACGCCGCAAGGCCTCAAGGTGGTGGAGCTGGCGCCCGGCGTGACGCGCGAAGCGCTGCAGGCCAAGACCGGCGTCACGCTGGTCTGAGGCCCTAAAAAAACAAAAGCCGCCGGCCTTTTCAGGCGGCGGCTTTGGCTTTACCGGATCTCGCGGATTTCCCCCCGGGTTTATCTGTTTCCGGATATCTTTTTTTCGGTAATTTTCACCTTTTCGGTTTTTTCCTGCGGATCGCCCCCGGCGGCGGCCTTGCGCCTGGCGGGCGCGGCCTTTTCCTGCAGCAATTCGTCCCGGGCCAGGTTCTCGATCATGGCCAGCAGCACGGTGCGCGTCATCTTGATGTGTTCGGGCTCTATGCCCTCTATGCTCACATTGTTGGTCTCTTCGGCCAGGGGTACCAGCAGCTGCTTGAGCGCGCGGCCCTTGTCGCTCAGGTACACATACATATTCTTTTTATTGGTGGGCAGCTGCTTGCGCTCTATGTAGCCCAGCGCCTCCATGGCCTTCATGGCGGTGAAGGTGGTGGGCTCCATCACGCCGGCGCGCTCGCTGAGCTCTTTTTGCGTCAGGCCGTCGGATTCCCAGAGGATGCGCAAAAAGGTCCAGTGGCCGAAGGGCACCCCGTGCCGCGCCAGCCGCACCTGCAGCGCGCGGTGGAAGGCGCGTGAGGCATCGCGGATCAGGTGCGCGAGGCGGTCATTGGGCACGGCTTCACGCCAGTGGCGGATGATGTTTTGGGTGTCGTTGCTCATGACCCCGCATTGTGACCGACTTGGTGCGGGGGAGCGCAATCCCGGCCGCTGCGCGCGGATTCCAGCAGCGCCAGGCAGACCGCCGTGGTGGCGCGAGCCCACTCGCCGCTGTGCACCGGGGGCTTGCCATGGACTACGGCGGCATACAGCTCGTCAATCACCTCCTGGCGCGGGATCGTCGGTACAGGCAGGGCTTCCATGGTTTTTTCGCTGTCGGTATAAATGCTTATTTCCGACGGCCCGGGCCGCAGGTCGGCCTTTTCGCAGCTCACGATGATGTGGCCGAAGTGCTGGTGCCGCTGGCCCGCGGGCAGGGCGCTGCCGGCCGTGTACAGGCGGCCGCCGTAGTTGCGCGCCGCCTTGAGCGCGCTTTCTTCGGCGGAGGTAGCCGCACCCTGCAGGCGCTTGCGGGCCGCGCCGTAGTCGGCCGGGTTTTTGAGCTGGCCCATCTCGCCGATGTTGCCCAGCAGCTCGTCCGAGTCGTAGTGGCCGTAGCCGCTGTAGCTGGCCGACGCAAAGGCGCCGCCTTCAAAACCCAGCAGCGCGCTGTAGGCGCCTTCGGTGGGGCGGCTCGCGTCCCAGGCGCCGGTGTGGGCGCGCACGCTGCGCACCAGGCCGCCGCCCAGCAGGCGCACGATGTCCATCTGGTGGGTGGCCTGGCTGTGGACCACGCCGCCGCCGGCGGCCGTGTCCAGTTCCTCGGGGCGGCGCGGGCGGTAGAGAAAATCGGTGAAGTTCAGCGCGTGGATCATCTTCACCGCGCCGTAGCGGCCGCTGTCTATGAGCTCGCGCGTGCGGCGTATAGGGGTGTTGAAGCTGTGGCTGTGGCCCACGATCAAATGAACGCCCGCATCGCGGGCCGCTTCAATCATGGCGCTGCATTCGTCCACCGTGAGCGCCATGGGTTTTTCCACCATCACATGTTTGCCGAAGGATGCGGCCAGGCGAACGTGCTCGGCGTGGAACTGGTGCGGCGAGGCGATGTAAAGCGCCTCCACCGCCGGATTGGCGCACAGGGCCTCCATGGATGCGTAGCTGGGCGCGCCGAAGTCTTTTTCGAACTGCGCGCGCGCGGCGGCGATAGGGTCGGTCGCGCCCGCCAGCTTCACGCGGCCGTCGTGCACAAAGGTGGGCAGCATCAGCGTGAAAGCCCGGCCCAGGCCGACGATGCCGAGTTTGAGTGTGCGCCCAGTCATAAGTCCAGTACCAGTTCCGGCGATTTTGCGCGCGAGACGCAGACCATGATGTGATGGGCCTTTTCCTCCTCGCTCAGCACCATGTCGCGGTGCTCGGCCTCGCCTGCCAGCAGGCCTGTCTTGCAGCTGCCGCAGGTGCCGCTTTCGCAGGAGCTGGCCACGCGCACGCCGCTGCCGCGCAGGGCCTGCAGCAGGGTCTGCTCCACGCTGACTTCCACCGTCTTGCCGCTTTGGGCCAGGCGCACGCTGAAGGGCGTGTTTTCCGCAAACACCGTGGCGTCGACGCCGAAGCTCTCGAAATGCACCTTGCCCGAGGGCCAGTGGCCCGACATGTCGGCCACGCTGTCCATCAGGCCCCTGGGGCCGCAGCAGTAGACGTGGGCCGCGCCCGGTTTTTCAAACACCGGCCACAGATCCAGCGCTTCGTTGATGTCGCCGTTGTCGTGGTGGATCTGCACCTGGCCCGGAAATTCGGATTGCAGTTCGTTGATGAAAGCTGTGCCCGCGGCGTCGCGTGTGCAGTAATAAAGCTTGAAGCCGGCGGCGCCTGTGCGCTTGAGCTGCCGCATCATGGAAAGAATCGGTGTGATGCCTATGCCGCCCGCGATAAAAATGAAGTCGCTCGCCTGCGCGGCCAGTTCGAAATTGTTGCGCGGCGCGCTGACGGTCAGCAACTGCCCGGCCTGCACCTCGTCGGCCATGCTGATGGAGCCGCCGCGCCCGCGCCCGTCGCGCTTGACGGCGATCTGCCAGGCGCCGGTGTCGGCCGGGTCGCTGCACAGCGAGTAATTGCGGCGCACGCCGCTGGGCACTTGCACCGTGAGATGCGAGCCGGCCATGAAAGTCGGCAGGGGCGCGCCTTCGGGGTGGCGCAGCTCGAACAAATAAATGCCTTGCGCGACCTCCTGCTTGCGCGCCACCGTCAGCGGGAAAAAATCCGGCTCCGCAACCGGGATGCCATCGGCCCTGGGGTTAACGCTCATTTTTGTCTCCACAAATTTTCTTGACAAACCGCCAAATCACGATAATCTTAGTCATCTAAGAATAATTGGATTGCCCCGGATTGGCAAGTTGTTTTTAAACCTGTTTTGATTGACGGCTACCGACCACGGGGCCATTACCGATAAACCGATAAAAGGACATTCGCGATGTTGACCGCCGAAGAAAATGAACTGCTCTGCCGTGTTGAGGGCCAAGCCCCCATGGGCCAGCTGATGCGCCGCCACTGGACGCCGGTCTGCCTGATCGAGGAGGTCAGCGAGCCCGACGGCACGCCCGTCAAGGCGCGCGTGTTCGGTGAAGACCTGGTGGTGTTCCGCGACACCAAGGGCCGTGTCGGCGTGATGGACGAATACTGCCCGCACCGCCGCGTCTCGCTGGTGTTCGGCCGCAATGAGGACTGCGGCCTGCGCTGCCTCTACCACGGCTGGAAGATGGACGTGGAGGGCAATGTGCTGGAGATGGTCTCCGAGCCCGCCGCCAGCGGCATGGCGCAAAAGGTCAAGCACCTGGCCTACCCGGTGAAAGAGTGGGGCGGTTTTGTCTGGGCCTATATGGGCCCCAAGGAAACCCAGCCCGAGTTCGAACCGCCGGCCTGGGCACCCACGGCCGATGCCCGGGTCACCATCGCCAAGGCGCTGATCCCCTGCAACTGGGCGCAAATCCTTGAAGGCGCGATCGATTCGGCCCACAGCTCCAGCCTGCACTCCTCGGACATGGTGCCGGCGCGCGTGGACGGCGCCGAGGCCACCGACACCAACTGGCTGCGCCCCTCCACCGACAAGGCGCCGCGCATGCAGGTGGAGCGCGGCGGCTACGGCTTCCGGTATGCCGCCATCCGCCGCCCCATCAAGAACGCGGCCGCCAACGACTACATACGTTCCACCGTGTTCGTCGCGCCGGCCACCGCGCTGATACCGCCCAACAACCTCTACAACGTCGCCAACATCAACGTGCCCATGGACGACACCAACACGGCCTTTTATTTCATTGCCTGGGGCCACCCTGAGCAGACGCCCGATACCGACACCTGGCGCAGGTTCCTGGGCCAGCAGATCGGCCCCGACCTGGACGCCAGCTATACGCCGCTGCGCAACCGCGCCAACAACTTCTGGCAGGACCGCGAGGCCATGAAGGCCGGCAACTTCACCGGCATCACCGGCTTTCCCAACCAGGACATCGCGATGTGGGTCACCATGGGGCCGATCGCCGACCGCACGCACGAGCGCCTGGGCGCCAGCGACATGGCGGTGGTCGAATTCCGCAAGCAGATGCTCGAGGCCGTGCGCGCTTTCCAGGCCGGCGGGGCTGCCATAGGCACGGGCGCATTGCGCATTCCGTCCAGTGTGGTCGCTTTCCAGGCCATCGTGCCCAAGACCACCGACTGGCGCGCCTACCAGGCCTCTTATGTCTGGGACACACGCGAGCCGGCGCTGGAGCCGTCCTACTCCACCTAGGCCGGCTTTTCCTTATTGGCTTTCCGTCCGCAACGTCAGCAAAAAATTATCAGGAGACAAATCCCATGAAATCCCCACGCCGTTCCCTTTTGCTGGCCAGCGCGATGCTGCTGGCCGGCCTGCTGCCCCAGCTCGCCGGGGCCCAGGGCGCCTACCCCAACCACGCCATCAAGTTTGTCGTGCCCTATGCGGCCGGCGGCCTGCCCGACACGGTGGCGCGCATCTACGCGCAGCGCCTGGGCGACAAACTGGGCCAGGCGGTGGTGGTCGACAACCGGCCCGGCGCCAACGGCGTGGTCGCCGCGCAGGCACTGGCCACGGCCCCCAGGGACGGCTACACCTTTCTGGTGACCGATGGTTCGATGTTCTCCATCAACCCCGCCATCTACAAAAACCTGGGCTATGACTACAAGCGCGACTTCGTGCCGGTCTCGCTCGCGGCGCGCGCGCCGCTGTACATGGCGGTGAATCCCAAGGTGCCGGTCAATAGCTTCCAGGAATTCATCGCGCTGGCCAAGGCCAAGCCCGGCACGCTGAACTACGGCTCCTCCGGCATAGGCAGCACCCACCACCTGACCATGGAAGCCATGAAGGCAGCGCTGGGCCTGCAGATCACGCATGTGCCCTTCAAGGGCACCGGCCAGTCGGTGCCGGCCTTGATAGGCGGCCAGGTCGAGGTGCTGTTCTCGGCGCTGCCCTCGCTGTCCGGCTTTGTGAAGAGCGGGCAGGTCAAGCTGCTGGCCACCAACGCGGCACAGCGCTCCAGCCAGGAGCCCAATGTGCCGGCCATCGCCGAAACCATTCCGGGCTTTGACTTCGCGCCCATCGTCGGCGTGCTGGCCGCCACAGGCACACCGGCCAGCGCCATCGAGCGCATCAGCCACGAGATGGCGCAGATCGCCAGGATGCCGGACGTCATCGCCACGCTCAACAACGCCGGCATAGAGCCCATAGGCAGCAGCCCGGCCGATTACGGCAAAGCCATCCTCGGCGAAAACGAGCGACTGGCCAAGGCTATCGCCGCCTCGGGAATCAAGCCCGAATAGGAGCCGTCCACAAAACCCTCCTGGCGTTGTTGGGCCGCCTTGCCGTGCTGGTGCACTGTCTGCGGCGGCCCGCCTAGCCAGGACCGCTTCGCTGGGTTTTGTGAACGGCTCTGCCTCCATCCACTCTCCCTCAAGGAATACACCCCCACATGTCAAAACTGAAACTGAGCTTCGGCTGCTGGAACTACGACCGCACCCGCGCCCTGATGGACGGGAGCGTGCAGCCCGACGGCATAGACCTGAACTACCTCAACATGCCGGTGGAGGAAACCTTCTTTCGCATGCTGCGGCACCGGGAGTTCGACGCCGCGGAAATGTCGCTCTCCTCGTACACGGTATCCCTGTTCAAGGAGCCGCGGCCTTTTGTGGCGATCCCGGTGTTCCCCTCGCGGTTTTTCCGCCATTCCTGCATTTATGTGAATGCCAACGCCGGCATCCGCGAAGCCAAAGACCTGATAGGCAAGCGCGTCGGCAACCCCGAGTACCAGATGACGGCGCCGGTATGGATACGCGGCATCCTGTCCGACCATTACGGCGTGCCGGTCGACAGCGTGACCTACTTCACCGGCGGTGAGGAAGAACCCGGCCGCCCCGAAAAAATCCAGCTCGACCTGCCGCCCAACATCAAGGTTGAGCGCATAGGTCCCGAGCAGACGCTCGCACAGATGCTGCTCGACGGCGAGATCGACGCGCTCTACACCGCGCGCATGCCCTCGAGCTTCCTCAAGGGCGGCGGCAAGGTGCTGCGCCTGTTCGAGGACTACGAACAGGTCGAGCGCAACTACTTCAAAGAAACGGGCATCTTCCCCATCATGCACACGGTGGCGATACGCCGCGAGGTCTACGAGGCCAACCGCTGGGTGGCGCGCTCCATGATGAAGGCGCTCGAAGAGTCGCAGCGCCGCACCTATGAAGACCTCTACGAAACCGCGGCCCTCAAGGCCATGCTGCCCTGGCTGACCTCGCACGTCGAGCAGGTCAGGCGTGAGATGGGCGAGGACTTCTGGCCCTACGGCTTCGAGAAAAACCAGGCCACGCTGCAGACCTTTCTGCGCTACTCTTTCGAGCAGGGCTTGTCCAAGCGGCTGCTCAAGCCCGAAGAGCTGTTCGCACCCGAATCGCTGGAGGCCTTCAAGATCTAGGCGTGTTTGCAAGGCGCGCGCTTTTTCCGCAAAAGACCACAAGATGAGGCTGGATGTCTGACACCTACCTGGGCTACTTGGGCTACTTGGGCTACATCCTGGCCGGCGCCGCCTTGCTGCTCTTCACCGCGTCCATCCTGCTCACCAAGCTGGCTTCCCACAGGCTGGATCTCGGCCTGGGCTTTCTGGTCGCCACCACCGCCAACGTCGTTTTCTCCGCCCTGGCCTTTGCGGTGCAGATGGGCTTGCGCGGCGACGCGCTGCTGTGGAACGCCCAGGCCTTCTGGCTGTTCGCCGCGGCGGGCGCCTTCGCCACCTACTTGGGGCGTTTCTTTTTTTATGAGTCCGTCGTGCGCTTCGGCCCGGCCAAGGCCAGCATCTTCCAGATCAGCAGCCCGCTGTTCACCGCCCTGATGGCCTGGCTGCTGCTGGGCGAGCGCCTGAGCGTGCTGGCGGCGCTGGGCATGCTGATGACCATCGCCGGCCTGATGCTGGTGAGCTACAAGCCCGGTTTCTTCTCGCGCCGCAATGCGGTGGTCGTGATGCCGCCCGACGGCGGCCCCGCGCCTGCGGCCCTCAAGTCCAGCGTGATGCAGCGGACGATGGGGCGCGTGATGCAGTCGGTGTTTCTGCTGGGCGTGGGCAGCTCCATGGCCTATGCCATCGGCAATGTGCTCAGGGGCTCGGCCGTGCGCGGCTGGAACGAACCCGTGCTGGGCGCGCTGGTCGGGGCGCTCAGCGGCCTGGCGCTGCATCTGCTGTTCAGCACCGGCAAGCGCGAGATCATGCAGCGCCTGCGCACGGCCGATCGCGGCGGCCTGGCGCTGTTCGCACTGATAGGCGTCTCGACGATTTCCGCGCAGATCTGCGTCATAGGCGCCATGCGCTACATACCGCTGTCCGTCGCCACGCTGGTGACGCTGTGCACGCCCATCCTGGTGTTTCCGCTCAGCCACCTGCTGTTCAAGAACCAGGACAGGATCACGGCGGTCACGCTGGCCGGCAGCGGGCTGACACTGCTCGGCATCGCCATCATCGTGATGCGGTAACAGGCCCTAAGTCGCCGACCCACTGCCCCCGATTTTTAGAACAATCGGGATAAATTCTGGTGGCAAGGTCGCAAATTGGCTTGCCTGAACGAAATGTCTCAGAAAGACAAAATGACCTTGCCAAAGTGTTTTCCCGAATGAAGGCGCTGAAGCGCCTCCGCGGCATTTGTCCAGTGGGTGACGGAATCAATCATCGGTTTTGTCTTCGTCGATGCCATCGCTTGGACCAGTTCTTGCAGCATTCGGCGTGAACCGACCGGAATTCCCCGAACGGTCGCCTGCTTGCGGAAAATATCCAGGGGATTGATCCCCCCATCGACGCCGCCCAGATAGCCGATCACGTTAACTTGGCCTCCTGGGCGAATCGATTTCAGTGAATGTTCGAAGCTTTGGGGGCCGCCGACCTCGAGAACGTGATCGACACCCCGGCCGTTCGTCAGTTTGAGAACCTCAACTGACCAGTTGGGATATCTCTTGTAATTTACTTTCCCCAATATGCCCGGCGTGGTCAGTTTCTCCAACTTCTCATCGCTGCCGGAAGTAATCACAACCTGAGCACCCGCCATCGCGGCTAATTGCATGGCAAACAAGGACACCCCGCCGGTTCCCTGCACCAGTACCACCTCGCCCGGCTTTACGCCTCCAGAAGTGACAAGGGCATTCCACGCCGTGGATGCAGCGCAAGGAAGGCTTGCCGCCTCGATGTCGCTAATTTCCGGTGGCACGACCACAAGCCTGTCTTCGCTTGTCAGAAACTGCTCGCTCAAAACACCGTCTGAGGGGCCGCCCAGCGGCGCTCCCGCGACACTCGCATCAAAGGAACCGTCGTGCCACCTTTCCCAAAATGCCACAACGGCCCGGTCGCCCTTTTTCACGCGCGTGACGTCCTTCCCTGCCTCGATCACTTCCCCCAAGCAGTCCGACATCGGCACGAGCGGAAACTTGAAGGGTGTGTGATAGGAGCCGAGCACTATTTCAACGTCGCGGTAATTCAGTCCGACCGCCCTGACACGCAAAAGAACTTGCCGAGGCCCTGGCAGGGGGGCTTCCTGGCTGATCAACTTCAGTCCGTCAAAGCCATTCTTTTCGATCACTATGGATTTCATGCTTTCTCCTGTTGGTTTTGTCCAGGCGATGCACTATCCTTCAGTGATTGACATTAATCAAATTCATTATTTTGATAATTTTCATTCCAAAGGTGCATGATGCTTGCCGAGTTAAAGGCCTTTGTTCTTCTTGCTGAAACCGGCTCAATTCAAGCGGTCGCAAATCGCATTCCGTTGACGCAGCCAGCTGTCACGCGGCAATTGCAGCGCCTGGAAGAAGTACTCGGCACCACGCTGCTGGATCGTCGCGCAAAACCGGCGCGTCTAACCTCCGCTGGTCTGGCCGTGTTGGGGCACGCCAGAAAGGTTCTTGCCGCGTTTGAGGAGCTGAAGAACGCTGCCGCTGTTGATGCAAGCCCCGCCGGGGATTTCAGGGTTGGAATAGCGCATGCCCTGGCGGAATCCGGCGTGGTAAACAGCCTTCAATATCTGAAGCAGAATTTTCCGGACCTGAACCTGCGATTGACTGCGGGATGGACAAACGAACTCATTCCAAAAGTGGACAAAGGCGAGCTGGACGCCGCCCTTGTCATGGTGGCGGGAGCGAGAGACGGCTTGGCCATGTTGCCCGGCCCAGTATTGGCGTGCGACGACCTTATCTTTCTTGCCTCGCGCAACCTGGCTCTGCCAAGAACGCCCTCCCTTGGCGAGCTAAATAGATTCGGCTGGATTCTCACACCGGATACCCTGTGCGGGTCGCGCGCCTCTTTGCGTGGCGCAGTAGAGAAGAATGGCTCGCAATTTCGTATCTCGGCGGAGGTCCACGACATGGCCCTGCAGGCATCGCTTATCGAAAGAGGCCTGGGTATCGGAATGCTTCCTAAACGCAAGGCAACAAGTTTGAAGCGGTCCGGGTTACGCGCCATCAGCGTGCGCGGCCTGGATTTACAGATGCAGATCGCACTCGTCAGGGCGCCATACCTGGGAAGACTTCAAGCTGTGGTGGACGGCCTGCAAGAAAGCCTGGCGGTTGAATTTCGTCGAAATCAGAGCCGTTAGAGCGCTCATTCCGCTGACCCCGTAAGTGCGCCCCTCCTGGGCGCCAGATATGCGACAAGACGCCTGCAGATCTCTTCAACGGCATCGAGAGATGGCCCGCGCTGGCCATAACACTTTTCGGTGACCCGCTTGCTGATCTTGCGATCCGGCACGCGTGACGGTGCCCTTACCTGGTTTCAAGACCCTCAAAGCAGGTGCTAAGTACGAAAGCGATGATCTGATCGTTGGTGTAGAGCTCGCCCATTTTCAGGAACTCCAGAACCGGATCGCAGGCGCGAGCGTATAGCGTGTACAGCACGACGACGGGCGGGAGCTTGGGGTTCAGGGCGCCTTGGGCCTGGGCCGCCTCAATCCAGGCGCCCAGGCGGTCGCTCACGTCCATGAGCCCGTCCATATAGTCCTTGTTGGCCATCAGCGCGGTGCGCAGGCTGGAGTTCTGGCTGGGCAGCGAAGGCATTTCACCCGCCAGCTTCAGGTCCATGGTCCACGCCACGACTCTGCGCAGCTTGTCCACGGCGGACAGCTCAGTGGGCAATGTGTCCAGAAAGGCCTGCGCCCGGCGCATGACCGACACCATGGCCGCCGCCGCCAGGTCTTCCTTGCTGGGGAAGTGCTTGTAGAGGCTGGCCTTGGCAATGCCCACGTCGGCGGCCACTTCGTCCACCGTCATGGATTCAAAGCCTTTTTCAGCCAGCAAACGGTTTACCGACTGGATGATGGCGTCTTCACGCGCCAGCAGCATTTGCGCCTTGAAGGAGGCCTTAGGGGGGAGGGTGCTCGTCATGGCTTGATTTTAGCCAGTTTGGTTTGAAAAAAGAATTGTGAGGAAATATTAATACTGAATGGTATTAATAAATACCATGTAGTATATAATTGACCTGAGCAATTCAAGGAGTGCCGGTGTCGATCAAAGTAGCCATCGTGGGTTCGGGTATTTCAGGCCTGGCGGCCGCCCATGCCCTCAGGGGCAAGGCGGACATCACGCTGCTGGAGGCGGGCGCCTGGTTTGGCGGGCACACCCACACCGTTGACGTGACGCTTCCCACGCCGCGCGGTGAGGTCACCCACGGGGTGGACACGGGGTTTCTTGTCCTTAACGAGCGGACCTACCCGCAACTGATCGGTCTGCTGGCGGAACTGAACGTGGCGACCGTCAAGTCAGAGATGTCGTTTTCGGTGCGGGCCCAGGATGCCGCCAGCGGCCATGTCCTGGAGTGGAGCGGCTCCAGCCTGAACACCGTGTTTGCGCAACGCGCCAACCTGCTGAACCCGCGCTTTTGGGGCATGCTGCGCGACCTGCTGCGCTTCAACACCCTGACCACCCGCATGGCTCAAGACGCAAGCGACGTGCAACTGCGCCAGCCGTTGGGCGCGTTTCTGGACGAGCACGGCTTCAGCACCGCGTTTCGCGACTGGTATTTCCTGCCCATGATGGCCTGCATCTGGAGCTGTCCCACCGCGCAGATGCTGCAGTTCCCGGTCGCTACCATGGTGCGCTTTTGCCACAACCACGGCCTGCTGCAAATCACCAACCGCCCGCAGTGGTGGACCGTGCAGGGCGGCGCCCGGCACTATGTCGAAAAAATCACCGCTGGCATTGCGGACAAGCGGCTGAACACCCCGGTGCGCCGTATCGAGCACCTGGACGGCACCCCGGACGGCAGAGGCGGCGTGCGCATCCACACCGATGCTGGCGTCGAGCTGTTTGACAAGGTCATCATCGCCACCCATTCCGACCAGGCACTGCACATGCTGGCCGCGCCAACGGTGCGGGAGCGTGAAACGCTGGGCGCCATCCACTACCAGTCCAACAAGGCTGTGCTGCACACGGATGCCTCCGTCTTGCCGGCATGCAGGGCGGCATGGGCGGCCTGGAACTATGAGCGCTCGGCGCTGCCCCGGCAGGAGGGCGCGCGCGTGTGCCTGCACTACCTGCTCAACCGTTTGCAGCCCCTGCCTTGGGAGCAGCCGGTGATCGTGTCCCTGAACCCGGTGCGCCCCATCGCACAGGACCGCATCATCGGCGAGTACGACTATGCCCATCCGGTGTTTGACCCGGTCGCCGTGGCTGCACAGCACTGCATGCCGGCATTGCAGGGAAAACACCATCGCTACTTTGCGGGCGCCTGGATGGGCTACGGCTTTCATGAAGACGGCCTCAAGGCCGGGCTGGCTGCCGCGGCGCAGCTGTTGGCGGACGCATGAGCCAGCCCGTGCCGCTCATCGGTTTTGGCCAGGTGCGCCACAGCCGCCTGCGCCCGCGGCGCCACGCATTTGTTTACCCCACCTACTTCCTGATGCTGCCGCTGCGCAGCCTGCACAGGCAGGCGCCCCAGCCCGGCCAGTGGGACATCAACCGCGGGGGCCCGCTGAGCTTTTTCGAGACCGACCACGGCGACGGGCGCGCGCCGGAGCAGGGCGGCGCCATCGCGTGGCTGGACGAAGTTCTCAAGCGCGAGGGCATTCATGACGCGACCGGCGAGGCCTGGCTGCACACTTATCCGCGCGTGCTGGGCTACACCTTCAAGCCGGTGAGCTTCTGGTATTGCCACCGCGCGGCGGGCGACCAGGACGGCAGCCTGCGCGCCATCGTGGTGGAAGTCAACAACACGTTTGGCGAGCGGCATTGCTATGTGCTGGACGCGCCCCGCTACGGCGTGGAGCAGCGTGCGGACAAGGTATTTCATGTCTCGCCCTTCAACCCCGTGCAGGGCCACTACCGTTTTCGCTTCATGCGCAGCGAACAAGGGGAACACGGTGAGCAGGCGCGCACGGTGGCCCGCGTGGATTTTTACGACGACGCCGACGACGTTTTCGCCGACGCCGCCGTGCTGCAAACCAGTGTGAGCGGCACGCTGCGGCCCATCACGCCGGCCGTCCTGCGCAGTGCCGTGTGGCGCTATCCCGCGATGACCCTGGGTGTGGTGCTGCACATCCATGTCCAGGCGCTGCGCCTGTGGCTGAAAAAAGTGCCTTTCTTTCGAAAACCCCCGCCGCCGCAAACCTTTGTCTCGCGCTAGATGCCCAGCGCGGGAGATATGCCCCATTGAGGAGTCCGACATGAACGCCGTTACCCGCACCGCCCAAGGCCTCGCGTTTCCAGAGAATGCGCCGGCTGCCGCCCGAAGCGCGCTGCGCCTGCTGCAAAACCTGCGCCACGGCGCGCTGACCTTGCACCTGCCCGACGGCTCGCAGCGCCGCTTTGGTGAGCACCCGCAGCAGCATGACATGCACATGCCTGGGCACCCCAGTGCCAGCATCACGCTGCACAACTGGAAGGTGTTCGGTGCCGCGCTCAAGTCCGGCGACATCGGCTTTGCCGAGAGCTACATCGCCGGCGACTGGAGCACGCCCAACCTGACCGAACTGCTCAAGCTGTTCTCCGCCAATCGCCGGGAGATCGATGCCATGATCTTCGGCACATGGTTCGGGCGGCTGCTGTACCGCGCCCGACACCTGCTGCACCACAACAGCCGCGCCAACAGCCGCAAGAACATCCACGCCCACTACGACCTGGGCAACGCGTTTTACCGGCTGTGGCTGGATGAGACCATGAACTACTCCGGCGCCTGGTTCGACGGCGACCTGTCCCGCCCCTTGCCCGAGGCGCAAAACGCCAAGGTGCGCCGCGCGCTCGACGTGGCCGGCGTGAAGCCCGGCGACCGTGTGCTGGAAATCGGCTGCGGCTGGGGCGCGCTGGCCGAGCAAGCCGCCATTGAACGGGGCGCGACCGTGGTGGGCGTGACACTGAGCACGGAGCAGCTGGCCTATGCCGACGAGCGCATGCGGCGCCTGGGCGTGAGCACCGGCGCGGGCGGGCGCGCCGATCTGCGCCTGCAGGACTACCGCGACATCCCGGACGCGCCGTTTGACGCGATCTGCTCCATCGAGATGGTGGAGGCCGTGGGGCAAGCCTATTGGCCCACGTACTTTGCCGCCGTGAGCCGCCTGCTCAAACCCGGCGCGCGGGCCTGCGTGCAAAGCATCGTCATCAACGACGCGCTGTTCGACCGTTATGTGAGGTCGACCGACTTCATCCAGCAGTACATCTTCCCCGGCGGCTGCCTGCCCTGCCCGCGGGAGTTTCGCCGCCAGGCCCGGGCCGCGGGGCTGGAAGTGGTGGACGAGTTCGCGTTCGGCGCGGACTACGCCGAGACCCTGCGCCGCTGGCGCGATGCCTTCACGGCGCGCGGGGCCGAGGTGGCGGCGCTCGGCTTTGACGAGCGCTTCATGCGGATCTGGGCGTTTTACCTGGCCTACTGCGAGGCCGCCTTTGACACCGGTGACATCAACCTGATGCAGTTCACCTTGCGCAAGCCCGCCGCGCTTTCGCCTCCGGCATGACTGGCATGAAAAACGCGGCTGCCTGCGCGGTATTGGCGGTGGCCGGCTGCCTGCCTGGCGTGTCCGCCCAGGCCTTGCCGCAGGAACTGCGACCCAGCCTGCCCTCGGCCAGCCTGTCCGGCCAGGCCAGGTTCAGGTTCTGGGGCTTTGAGGTCTACCAGGCCACCCTCTGGGTCGCCCCCGGGTTTGCCGGGTCGGGTTATGAGCAAAGTCCGTTTGCGTTGGAGCTGGCCTACCTGCGTGACTTCAAGGGTGCGGACATCGCCAAACGGTCCATTGCCGAGATGCGCCGCCAGGCGAGCATCACCTCGGCGCAGGAAACCGCCTGGGAAAACCAGATGCGTGCGCTGTTTCCCGATGTCAGCGCCGGCGATCGCATCACCGGTTTGAACCAGCCCGCCACGGGCGCGGTGTTCTGGATCAATGGCCGCCTGATCGGTGAAGTGCGCGACCCGCTGTTTGCCAAACTCTTCTTCGGCATCTGGCTGTCACCGCAAACCTCCGAGCCGCAGTTGCGCCGCGCGCTGCTGGCGCAGGAAAAATCACCGGCCCCGGCGGGCGCCGCACCATGAATCTCCGCACGGCAGTCCAAACCGAAACGACACCCCAGGCCTGGAGTGTGGGTGACGGCGTGCGCTACGGCCTGCTGGGTCTGCCCCTGGCGTTTTGCGCTCTGCCCCTTTATGTCTTGATGCCCAATCTGTATGCGCGCCATTGGGGGGTGTCGCTGGCGGCTTTGGGCGCCGTGCTGCTGGGCGCGCGCCTGCTCGATGCGGTCATTGATCCGCTGCTGGGCCGTTTATGCGATCGCTTGTATGCCGCCTCGCTGCGCGCGGTGCTGGCAATGGGCGCGGTGGCGGCCGCCGTGCTGGCCGTGGGATTTTCTTTTTTATTTGTGCCGCTGGTGAGTGAACCCGGGGTCTTGCTTTGGTGGGCAGGGTTCTGGCTGGTGGTGACCTATGCGGCCTACAGCGCCTTGTCGGTCGCGCATCAGTCCTGGGGCGCCATGCTCGGCGGTGACGCGCTCTACCGCAGCCGCGTGGTGGCCTGGCGCGAAGGCCTGGGCCTGGTCGGGGTGTTGCTCGCGTCGGTCACTCCCGCGCTTCTGGGCCTGCCCGCCATGCTGGCCCTGCTGTTCTTCGGCCTGGCAGGGGGCTGGTGGGCCTGGCGCGCAGCGCCTCAGCCAGCGCGGCATCGCCATGCGACCATGACCGCGGCACCCCACACGCTCTGGCACCCGTGGCGCAACCCCGGCTTTCGCCGGCTCCTGGGCGTCTACCTGCTCAACGGCATTGCCAGCGCCATCCCGGCGACGCTGGTGCTGTTCTTCCTGCAGGACCGCCTGCAGGCCAGCGGGGCCATGCAGTCCGCCGCGCTGGCGGTGTACTTTGTGTGCGGCGCGCTGTCCATGCCGCTGTGGCTGCGCGGGGTCAAGCGCTGGGGGCTGGTGCACAGCTGGCGCTTCGGCATGCTGCTGTCCATTGCCGTTTTCCTGGGCGCGAGCCAGCTGGGCGCGGGCGATGCGCCCTGGTTTTTGCTGGTGTGCACCTTGTCGGGCGCGGCTTTGGGCAGCGACCTGGTCCTTCCCGGCGCACTGCTGGCAGGTGTCATCGCCAGGGCCGGTGACCGCGGCCGCGCTGAAGGCGCTTACTTTGGCTGGTGGAACTTCGCCACCAAACTGAACCTGGCGCTGGCCGCCGGCCTGGCCCTGCCTTTGCTGGGCTGGCTGGGTTATGTGCCCGGTGTGCGGGATGCCAATGCGTCCGCCTTGCTCACCGCCGCCTACTGCCTCCTGCCCTGCGCGCTCAAGGCTCTTGCGGCCGGCGCGCTCCATTTTTTCATCCTCCCGCCGACGGCCCAGCCGCAAACCCCATGACACAACGCAGCTTCTTCCACCGCCCACTTCTTCTTGCCGCCCTGGTGTGCGCCGCCTTGCTGGGCGCATGCAGCACGCCGCAAGTCCAGGACTACGCCAAAGAAACCCCGGTGCTGGAACTGCGCGACTACTTCAATGGAACGCTCGACGCTTACGGCATCTTCACCGACCGTTCGGGCAAGGTCGTCAAGCGCTTTACCGTGGTGATGACCTGCACCTGGAAGGGCGATGCCGGCGTGCTCGACGAAGCCTTCAGCTATTCGGACGGCACCACCCAGCGGCGCATCTGGCGCCTGACGCGCCACGCCGACGGCCGCTACAGCGGCCAGGCGGACGACGTGGTGGGCACGGCCGAGGGCCGGCAAAGCGGCAACGCTTTCAACTGGGCCTACACCCTGGCCTTGCCGGTGGACGGCCGGGTCATCAACGTGCAGTTTGATGACTGGATGTACCTCATGAACGACAAAGTCATGCTCAACAAAGCCGCCATGCGCAAATGGGGCGTGGGGCTGGGCGAGGTGACGCTCTCCTTTATCAAACGATAGGACACCATGGCACTGAACTCCCGCATGCAGGACTGGCGCGGCCGTACGGTCTGGCTGGTGGGCGCCTCCACCGGCATAGGCCGCGCCACCGCGTCGGCGCTGCACGCCCAAGGCGCGAAGGTTGTGGTGTCGGCCCGCAACAGCGAAGCGCTCAGCGCCTTCGTCGATGCGCACGCCGGCGCCATGTCCCTGCCGCTGGACGTGACGGACGCGCGCGCCGTCAAGGCCGCGGCAGCAGACCTGGCCGCGCAGGGCGCACTGGATTGCGTGGTGTACTGCGCGGGCCACTACCATGCCATGGACGCCGCCCACATGGACCTGGGCGACCTGCTGCGCCACAACGAAGTGAATTACCTGGGCGCGCTCTACATGCTCGACGCCGTGGTGCCGCAGCTGCTGGCGCGGCCGCCCCGCACGCACACCGGCCAGCGCGGCCACATCAGCCTGATGGGCAGCGTGGCCGGCTATCGCGGCCTGCCCAACAGCCTGGCCTACGGCCCGACCAAGGCCGCTCTCATCAACCTCGCCGAAACCCTGTACCTGGACCTGCATGCACAGGGTGTGGGCGTGTCCATCATCAACCCCGGCTTTGTGAACACGCCGCTAACGCGCCAGAACCAGTTCAAAATGCCCGCCTTGATCACGCCCGAACAGGCGGCACGCGAAATCCTGAAAGGCTGGGCACGCGGAGAATTTGAAATCCACTTCCCCAAACGTTTCACCCGCTGGATGAAGGCCCTGCGGCTTTTGCCTTACCCTGTGTTTTTCGCGGCGACACGCCGCCTCAGACAGGCCTAGAAATTCCATGAACCCCGCCGACTCCGCTGTCGACCGAATCGTCGACGCCTTCCAGACCCTCACGCCCGCCGGCGTGGAAACCTTGAGCGCCCTCTACGCGCCCGATGCGCGCTTCAAGGACCCCTTCAACGACGTGCAGGGCCTGGCCGAAATTCAGCGCATTTTTCGCCACATGTACGTGAGCCTGGAGAGTCCGCGCTTTGTCATCACCGGGCGTATCGTGCAAGGCGAGCAATGCTTCCTGACCTGGGAATTCCACTTTGCCTTCAAGCGGTTCCAGCGGGGAAAGGCCCAGTGCATTCTGGGTGGCTCGCACCTGGTGCTCGATGGCGAAGGCCGCATCACGCTGCACCGGGACTATTGGGATGCGGCTGAAGAACTGTACGAGAAGTTGCCTGTGGTCGGCGGCTTAATGAGATGGTTGAAGCGGCGCGGTGGTTCGTCATAGATGACTGCCTCACCGCAAAGCAGACATTCCTTGCTCACCAGTGATCGAATCCAGCGGACTCATTGTCTGCCTGGCCTCAACCTTCAGCACATGCGTGTAAATCATGGTGGTGCTCACATCAGAGTGGCCCAGCAGTTCCTGCACCGTGCGGATGTCGGTTCCCGCCTGCAGGAGATGGGTGGCGAAGCTGTGGTGCAGCGTGTGCGCCGATACCGGCCTGACGATGCCGGCAAGCTTGAACGCCTGCTTCAGGCTGCGCTGCAATCGCTCTTCATACAGATGATGACGGCGCTCTATGCCACTGCGCGGGTCGGTCGGTTGATGTTGTCGAGCCAGGGCAGATCGACGCCAAGCACCTCCCGGCATAAGAACAGCAACGCGCTCAGGGCCTGGTTGTGTGTGGATGCTGAAACCTTGCGTTCCGTGGCCAACATAGTCAGAAAGTCCTCAATCTCCTTCGCCCCCATGTCGCGCGGATGCTTCAAACCATGCCAGCGGATGAAAAAACGTACCCAGTACACATAGAGCTTCTCGGTGCTGAAGCTATAGTGAAGATAGCGAATCCGCTCCCTGACCTGGTCGAGCAAGCAGGTCGATTGCAGCGCTGGGTTGCCGGGTTTCATGGAAGTATTTATACCTGTATGAAAATACAAAATATTTGCCAAAACCCCAATAAACAAGAGGCTTTCGGACGATTTTTATGGCCAAGTTAAACCTCAGCCGCCAAGTTAAGCCACAGGTTTTGCGGTCTAAATTACGTTAGGCGCCTAGAGCATGACTACGCATTACCGGCATTTATTGCCACTTCTCTTTCTGATCATTTCGTGCGGTTCAAAAGCTGGAGACGAGACTACCGATCACGAACTGATCTCGAAGATCGCTAAACGGGAAGGTACGACCGTTGAAGAGGTCAAGAAATCGCTCGAGGAGGGCTGCAGTAGCGGAGTAACTCCGTACATGCGGCAATGCGCATACCTCAATGCGGTTGGCGAAGACATCAAACTCAACGAGACGTATCAGAAGCTGCTGCGCAGTCTGGAAACTCCCGCTGCAAAGCAAAAGTTGATAAAGGCTCAGAGAGCTTGGCTCAGCTTCCGCGACGCCACGTGCGAGTACGAAGCCATCGCTTGGACGGGCGGCACCGGCTATGGCGTAGTCCATTCAGGATGTTTGGCAATAATGACCAGCCGCAGAAACCAAGACTTGCAGTCCTATGCTTCCTGCGACGGCTCGGGTTGCCCTCGATGATTCCACTTGCTTCAAGCGAAGAGGCGCCTAACCCTTCCATCGAGAGGACGCTTTCCAGCCTTCGGCCTCCGAGCGCCTCTCATGTCAAACGTTAGCCATCTATGAACACCGCACTCGCCAAGCTCAATCACCAATTCTGCGAGCAGGATTTCATCGACTTTCCGGTGTGGGCGACCTACTACGAGCCCGATGACATTGATGCCTTTGTCGACTTCGGATACAACCGTCAAGAAGTCGAACAGCTCGTCTTGCTCATCAGGAACAACGACGAATACTCTTTCCCACTTCCTCCGCTGGCCGCGACTTCTCCATTCAACTACCTATACCTCGGTGTTCGAGCAACCACGCGAGGTGGCAAGAGCCTTGTGGGTTACATCACCGGGCCATGCTTCGGTGTCTTTCATAGCGGAAAGTCCTACCAGTTCAACAGCGCCCTTCATGCTTTGGCTTTGCAGGCTGCCAAAGAGCTCTCAGCGGCCCTCGGTGAGCAGGCCGTGTTCCCCATGCAAGTTGAGGTCATGGCAACTGGTGAGCGCAAAGAGGAAGACCTGTGGTGAACGGGCAGATGGCTAACCCCTCCGTCAAGGGGCATCTTGCGCGTATGCGCAATCCGCCCCTTACGTCGAACGTTAGAGCCTTTGGCAGACACTCTCGGCTTCTTGTGTGATACGGCCAGTTCACAACCTTTTCTGTAGGAGGAATTATGAGAAATCAGATCGCCGGTGGAGGCGCAGTCTTAATTGGCATTGCTATCGTACTTGTCGTCCTGCTCAGTGACGGACCTGTACCGGTTAAACCTCTATTGGGTGGGCTTGCATTCATCGGTGTCGGAGCCTACTACCTCTTAGTGGGAAAAAAAGCCGCATCGCTGAAGGAATTCGTAGTGGACGGAAAGATGGTGACCGATGAAACCGACGGCAAGAAGCTCTAACTGGTCGCTCGACACGGAAACGCACCTGCGGGGGGGCGCTGCGCGGCATGCGTTGCGTTCCGGTCAGCTTCGACGTTAGGCCTCACATGTAAGACAACCCGAACGCCGCCGCCGTGAATGCACTGTTAGCCGAGTTGAGCTCTGTTTTGGGCTTCAGTAAGGCTGCGAGAGATAGCGGGAGCTTCATCACCTTAGCGAAGGACGTCGATGGGTTTACTGACAGAGTGTTCGTTACGGAGGGAATGGACCCTCGCGGCGATTCAGCGCTTAGAGAAAAGGTAAGGGCGCGTGTTTCAAGGCGTCTTGGCTCCGAGGACTAAGGTGTGAGTCTTAACATTTCAATCGACACGGACCCACAACAGCAGGAGCCGGCTTCGCCGCAACTGTTGGTGGTCCGGTCATTTCTACGTTAGGGTGCCCACATGCAAGTTGCAAAGATTCTCGCGTGCACGTTGATCAGCCTTCTGGCGGAAGCTGCCATGGCTTGCTCGCCACCGCCGCCAAAAATTGGTCCGGATGGCAAAATGATGGTTGACCCCTACAAGTACAACTATGTTGCCGAGGTCGTTGGCTTACGCGAGGTCATCCTTCCATTTGGGCGAGAGCGCGTGCCTCAGGCCATGCTGGCTCTTGAATTGAACGTGATAGCGAGTTCGAGCGCGGAGGTCGCCGTCGGGTCTCGCCAGTTGGTGGTTTATCCTGGCGTTGGCTCAGACTGTTCATCTGAGCCACGCTCTTATGATGCCGGTCGTCGGTGGGAGAACTTTCCAGTTGGAGCCAAAGTGTCTGTCCGTGGTAATAGGCTTGATGCCGCGTTTGTCGAGAATGCGCCCTAACTGGTCAGTCAACACGGACGCCCAGAGGCGTCTGGCCGCTGCGCGGCCACCTTGGGTGGGCGCCGGTTCCCTCCGACGTTAGAGCTCATGGGAAGATTCGGCCCTCAACTCCGCGTGTTCCGTCTATGGAATCACATCGCCATGGCGGCTCTCGCGGCAGGTTTGCCCCGGCAAGCCTTTCATCTCCAACGTTAGATCACTCGATGCGCGAGGAGGCGCCAATGGAAAACACATCAGGCCAAGGAGCGTTAGCGAACGTTCCCGCAGAGATCGATCGCTGGAACTGGGGAGCATTCCTGCTGAATTGGATCTGGGGTATAGGAAACAGCACATTCATCGCGTTGCTGGTGTTCGTTCCGTTTGTAGGCTTCGTCATGCTCTTTGTACTTGGCGCCAAAGGCAGTTCCTGGGCGTGGCGAAACAAGCGCTGGGAGAGCATCGAACACTTCAAGGCAACCCAAAGAAAGTGGGCTAGGTGGGGCGCCATAGCCTTTTTCGCTTTCATCGCTTTGTTCATCGCTCTCTTCTTTGTAATCGCAGCGTCGATAAAGAGTAGTGATGCATTTCAGCTGTCTCTGTCTAGGCTGCAGGCAAGCCCGGAAGGCGTTCAACAGATCGGCCGCCCGGTGGAGACCGGTTTTCCTATGGGGAGCATGCAGGTTTCGGGTCCGCGAGGAAACGCAAGTCTCTCCTACAGCGTTAGCGGTCCAAACGGGAAGGGAACAGTGTTTGTAGAAGCCACGAAAGACATGGGGCAATGGAAGATCGATCGTATGGTCCTAGAGCAAGAAGGAACTGGCCGCCGTACCGAGATCAACCAGTGACCTAACCCTTTAATCGAGAGGACGTGCCCCGGCGAGCCGGGCCACGCCTCTCATCTCCAACGTTAAACATGATCTATCGAGCCGTTCTCGTATGCGACGGTGTTCCGAAGGATGCTGGCTCGGAGGCTGCCATCGATATCGCGAAGGAGTTTGCGGAGCATCGCAAATGGCACGCGAACCTTACATGCGCCTGGGACGGTTCGCGACTCACACTTGCCGCCGAGAACGACCACGACCCGAAAGGGTTGGCGCTCCTCGACGAGTTCTCAGATTGTTTGTCTGCGTACATGGCTGGCAGATTTGACGGTGATCTGAAAGTCAAATCGATCGATGAAGTGAGCGATCATGTCTAACAGGCTCGTCGAATGGACCCGCAACGGCGGCCAGCGCGGTCGCCATTCTTGAAAGAAATCAATCAATTACAGAGATATGGAGCGGGTGAAGGGAATCGAACCCTCGTATGAAGCTTGGGAAGCTGCCGTTCTACCATTGAACTACACCCGCGTTTCGTAACCTGTTGATGCGCAACAGGTTTTTGCGCTTTGCTGTGGTCTGTCGAGGGGAATTTAAGCCGGGCTCATTTTGCACCGCCCCACATTCGCCCACATGCCACTATCTGCACTTACACTCTCGGCGTAGGTTTCGGCGTAGGTTTTTGACCTGCTGCCCTTTCCCATGCCCGGCCGCCTGGTGGTGGTCATAGCCCGGAGTATAAGTCCCATGTTCTTTGATGCGCGCGCGGCCAAGCTGCTGCAGCCAGGCGAGCACCTGGTCGTCGACGGTTGCCCCGGCCTGCGCCTGGAGGCCAGCGCCACGCGCAAGAGCTGGACCTATCGCTACAAAGCGCCAGGCACCGGCCGCATGAAACAGATAGGCATCGGCCAATGGCCAGCGATGGCCGTGCAGCCGGCAGCGGCCGAGTGGGCGAAGCTTCGGGCCCAGCGTGGCGAGGGCATCGACCCTGGCCAGCTGCGCCGCGAGGCACGCCAGGCTGTGAAGGTGGCGGCGCAGGACCCTGCGCTCTACCAGGTGCAGGCGCTGGTCGCCGATTACCTGCAGGGCCACGTCGACCAGCACCGGCAGACAAGAGGCGCCAAGGCCACGCGCCGGCGCCTGGAGGTGCTGCTCGAAGCCGAGGCCGAGTTCGCCGGCACGCCGGCCGCGTCGATCACCCGGGCCCAGGCCTTCGATATCCTGGACCGGCGCAAAGACCGGCCGACGTCGACCGCGAAGATTCGCTCCGAGCTTGGCGCGGCCTGGGACTATGCGCTCGACGCCGGCAGGCTCGATGGCAACGTGCCCAATTGGTGGCGGATGATCATGAAGGGGCGGCTTAAAAGCAAGGGCAAGCTATTGGGCGGCAAGCACGTCGGCCAAAAGCGTCGCACGCTGCCGGCGGCCGAGATTGGCCAGCTGCTGGCCTGGCTGCCGAACATGCATGAGTGGGCGCGTGACGCCTGCGAGATGTACCTCTGGACCTGTGCGCGCGGCGTCGAGATCTTCGGTATGCGGCCGGAGCACGTAGCCGAGGAAAAGGATGGGCTGTGGTGGACCGTGCCAAAGGCGCTGACCAAAAATGCACGGTACGAAGACGCCGTCGATCTTCGGGTGCCGCTGGTCGGCCGAGCGAAAAAGATTGTGCAGCGCAGGCTTAAGGCCGTGGGTCCGTCGGGCTGGCTGTTTGCGGATGAGGACGGCGAGCAGCTGCTGCAGCACCGGCTGTCAACCTACATCTACGACCTGCAGCCGTATTCATTCAAGGCGCAACGCCGGCAGGGCGACGGCTTGGTGTTGCCGGTGACGGGCTGGTCGCCTCACCACTTGCGACGGGCTGGGCGGACGCTTCTGGCGTCCCTGGGCTGCATTAAAGAGGTTGGAGAGGCCATCCTGGGGCACATGCCCGCGGAAATCGAGGGCATATACAACGAATACACGTATGACAAAGAGCGGCGTCTGTGGCTGGGTAAGCTGTCGGCCGAGCTGGAGCGCCTGGCTAAGGTTGCTTAGGCGTCTGGCTCGGCGATCTGGCCGATGTGCAGGGCTGTCAGTGGATAGTTCTCTCTCGGGGTGGTGCTGACGCTGTAGCGGCCATGCCAGGGGTCATTAAACATATTCCCGTCCTCACCAAGGTGCACCAGCTCGACGGACTCGACGGCGTCGGCGCCGTATTCTTGTCCGCGCGTAACGACTGCAATGTCGCCGGGGTATGTTTTCAGCAGCTCAATAAGTTGGAAGACAGTCACGCCAGGCCTTTCGATGGTGGAGGCAGTTTAAGGTTGTTTGCCGGCGCGGCCGTGGCCGCTGTTGCGGGGTGGTAGGAGGTCGCTGACGGGCCTGGAGCGGCCGAAGGTGTCCAGCTCTTCCACCAGCCAGCCGGAGCGCCCTGCGCTGATTTTGCGGGGCGGCTGCAGCTCGCCCTGTGCGACCAGCTTGTCGAGCATGCTTTCGGATATGGACAGGTAGGTCGCCGCATCCGCCCTGGCCAGGAACAGCGGCTTAAGGTAGATCACGGTCGACGGTGCAGCCGTCTGCACGGTGGCTGTCATAGCGTTCCTTTGGTGGGACTGAGGTGGTCTGCGCGGCGCGTCTCGGCAAGCAGGCGGGTATGCGTGCGGGGGTTCATGTAGACGATGCCGGCCCGCTCGGCAATCAATGCTTGTCCGTCTGCGAGGGTGTTGTGGGTGCCGAGGAAGGCAACCAGCCATGCGTCAATTTCTTTGCGGTAAGCGGGCGTGATGTAGTCGCCTGGTGCAAGCTGCAGCTTAGGCTGGTCGGGGGTAAGCACGACGTCGAAGCCAAAACATTTATTCATGATGCGCGGTCAATTCGGTCAAGCTCGGCCAACACCAGGGCGCCGGCGCGCACCAGGTCTTCGCGCGCTGTTTTTGGATTCCACCACCTGGTGCCCCACGGCCAGCATGCCGGCGGCACGTTGGACGGCGGCCGTGAGTCCTGCTTCAATTCGCCGCCGGCGCTCAGTGAATAGGCTGCGGCGGCGCGTGCAAGGTCGCCAGGACTGTTCACCGTGTCGTCATGCTTGGCATCGCGGTCAAGTATGACAATCTGCCGCGTACGCTCTGCCAAGACGTCGATTGCGCTGTGGCGAAGGTCGGGGCGCTGCTCGGCGGCGGCGGCGACGTATTGCGGGCCAAGGGCGTCAAGTACTGCGCGCACCATGAAGGCGGCATTGTCGCCGGTCTGGTCTTCCAGCAGGTTGCGGATGGCCTGGTCAACCTCGGGCGCATCGCAGATGCGTTCTACGATTCTCCAGGGGGCGCTGCGCCGCACGGCTGATGCGTGCGACTCGGCGCCAAGGATGGCTCGTGCGTACCGCCACGCGGACAGCTTGCGCTGCCGATAGTCAACCCAGCGCGCGGCGATTTCGGTGTCTTCAATGTCGTCGTCGGCCGGCAGGGAGTCGCGCAGGTCCTTGAGTTCCACCAGCTCGGCCAGGGCGTGGTGCGTCACGGCCGTGACGGGCTGCAGGTCTGACGACAGGCGATAAATCGTCACCTGAGATATCTCACCTATCTCCTGGTGAAAATACAGCGGTATGCCGTCTTCGTCGTTTACCCAACATTCATCAAGGTCCGCAAGGTTCTCCAGCGTGCCCTGCCATTCGTCGGTGTTGGGAATCGGCTCGCCTGCGCCGATGCCAAAAACTTCCATGCGGTAGCGCGCGGTCATTGCAGGCCAGCCACCGGTGACGACGAAGGCTGCAGCGCCTTCGCCGGTAAATGCCAGGGTGAAGGCGCAGTCCTGCAGGCTGGCGTGCGGGGCGGTGGTTTCCAGTGGATTGGTGGGCATGGTAATTCCTTAAATGAGGCTGGGTTGAATGTTGGAAGCGGGTGCCGAGTCTTCTGCGGGCACTTCAAAGAACTGCAGGGCGCCCCTGTATGGCCGGAATGGCAGCGGCCTGGCGTTGCGCAGCATGAAGCCATATGCGCCCATGTACCAAGGTGAATCGGACTCACTGACGCATGCCGTCAGTTCGGCGCTGCCGACGATGCCGCCGCGCTCCAGGGAGGCCGGCGCTGGGATGATCGCAGCCAGGTGCTGCAGACGTTCCTTGCTGAGCAGAAAGCGGTGCACGTCTTCGTACTCTTGCTGTGTCATGCCCTGGCTGGCATGGATGAGCATGGGGCCGCGGAAGTTGGTCGACCAGGTGCGATTTTCCAGCGGCTTGTGACCCTGCACGATGAGCCATGCCCAGGGCTGGCGGATGGAGAGGGCCTTCATAGGCTGTAACTCGCCAGTTGGATGCCGCGCGCATTGCCGACTTCATGAATCAGCATCAGGCCTTCGCGCAAGCTGGTCAGCATGGCCTGGCAGTTCTCGGGCGTGGCGCCCAGCCGCTGCAGCTCCATGAGGGCATGCTCGCCGCCGCGCTGCACCAGCTGCTGGCCCAGCAGTTCGGCTGCGGTCATGGTCTGCATGTCAGCCCGCCACCTGGCCAGGGCTGCGGCTGATGTGGCGGCGTTTTCAGTGACTGCCATGGGGCGCCCCTTTGCTTAGAAGGTGCTGGCGGTACGGCTCACGAATCAGCCTGTGAAAGTAATACGCCGCCTGCTTGTTGTGGTCGAGTTCGGCGCGGCTGGTTATGCCGCACTTGAGGCAGATTTTTTTCTTTGCCGACAAGGCGTCTATTGCCATGATCCATTTCTGAAAATCGGGATCGTTGCACCAGATGCCGGCAAGCCTGGCCAGGTCGCCGCCCTTGAGTTGCTTGATTGGTGTGTCAGGGGGTGCGGGCGCAGGTTTCTGGCGAGAGTTCAGGAACGTAGTAAGGGCTGCTCCCATGGCGAGCCTTTCTTCGCCAGGGTCGTATCGATTCCAGGCGGTCAAGGCGGCCTCTATTTCCGATTCCGTCACTGCAGATCGCGCTGGCGTGTCATGGGTGCAGGCGTTCATGCTGGCCACCCTTCGGGGAAGTCGTCGTGCGTGCGGCCGTCGAGTTCGCGGCCTGCGGCTTTCTTGCCGATTTTTTCGAGGCGGTGGCCGCCCACGTCTTGCGGCGTGGTGTCGTCGTCGACGTTGCTGCCGTCAAGTCGTATGGCGCACTGCGGCTTGGGTGCCCGTGGGTTCCATGCATCGCGGGGAATCCATTCTCCCCACTGCTTGAACAGGAACGGCACCTCGGCCAGGGTGCACTGGTCGCGGATGGTGCGATACCAGTCTGGATGCGACGGCCGAGCGTTGGGCCCGCTTTCGCCGCCTGCGATTATCCAGTCGATGCCGAGCAGGCCGTCGAGGTGGTCGACGTGGCCGTGCGCCTTGGTCATCTTGTCGTGGTCAACCCATGACGCCCAGCGGAAGGTAACCGGGCCGAGCAGTGGTTCCATGCTCAAGAAGCGCACGGCGGCATTCACCTGCAGCAGCTTGGCGATATCGCGGTCGGCCTCTTCCTGGTTGACGATGGTGGCGCCAATCCAGACGTTAGGCCAAGCCTTGGCATTCCACCAGGTAGGTGGGCCGCCGACCAGGTTGCGCGCGGCTTGTTCCAGCATGTAGAGGGCATTGCCGATGCGCTTGGTAAGCAGCATCCAGTCGAGATGAGGCGTGCGGTAAATCAGGTAGAGCAGCTCGATGCGCCAGGCGACCGGCACCGCGTTGTCGAACACGTCGGCCAGGCTGGCACAAAATACGCGCTGGCGCCGGCCGTGGGCGGCGTGGAATTCGGCGTGTGCGTTGTCCCATGCGATAGGCTGGCGCCAGTTAGCGGCGCTGGTGTGCCGCCTGGGTGCAGCTGGCCCCCAGTTGACGGCAACGCCGCCGCCAAAGCGTGCATTGCGCGCCTCGGCATAGCAGTTGTCGCACCCCGGGCCGACCTTAACGCAACCCTCCCACGGATTGAAGGTGTGGTCGGCCCATTCGATTTTGGTGTTTGCGCTCATGCTTCTACCTCAGCGCCCTCTTCCTGCTCTTCATCGGCCTCGGCTGGCGCTGCGGCTTTGGCTTTGCCCTTGGCGCCCTTCGCGGCCTTGCCTGTGCTCACTTCGGCGCCGGCAGACTTGGCGATGCGCTTGAGTTCTTCCACGTTCACGCCGTAGTGCTTTGCTGCTTGCAGCAGCGGCCCGGGTGGTTTCGCGCCGTATTGGGCGGCATTGACATGGAACACCAGGGCGCAGTCGAGGGTGAGCTGCCCGAGCGCTGTCGCGTCCATCGAGCCGACCATCTTGTGCAGTGTGGCAATGCTGCCGACCTTATAAAGCTTTTCGAGCGCGCCTGTGTCGTGGTGCGCGACGCCGTCCAGCGCAACCCGAGCGACAAGCTGCAGGTCGAACACATTGCGTGTCACCAGGGCAGCAGCTTCGCGTACCTTATCGAGTACGTGCATGTTGAAACGCGTCTGTAGTTCTTGCTCTTGTCGCAACTTTTCGCGCGCGGCCTCACGTTGTTTTTCTTGTTCCTTCCATTCTGGTGAGCCGTAGTGCGTATGGTTGCTTTTGGGCCTCGCTGCGACCTTGACACCGGCAGCCTTGACCTCATCAATCTTGACGACCTCAACTGTTTTGCCGTCCCGCGGATTCTGAATAACGCTGATGACAACCTCGGGCGCGGGCTTGCCTTTAACGGTGGCCTTTTTGATCGCATCGCGCACCTCTGAAAGGGGGATGTAACCGTTTTTGACCTGCCCATCGGCGCCGATGGCCTGCCGCGCTTTGTTGCCGGCGATAACCGTCTTGCCTTTCGACTCCAGCACTGTCTGATTCGCCTTGAGCTGCGCAGTCTTTTTGCTATCGAAGCATGCGGGGTCCGTGCACACGTTCTCGCCCTTGGGGTGGCTGTAGTACGAGCGGGTATCCCCGAGCAGGTCTTGGTAGAGGACCGGGTCGACGCCGGACCGTTTGGGGCATACCGTGCAGGCGCCTGCACTGGGTACCAGGGTGGCGTCATCTTGCGCCCACAGCACGCCCTTGAGGGTGAGGGTGAACTTTTCGCGCAGCATGTCGCGGGCTTTGCGCGTTGTCATTACTTCGTCGGGCGCTTCGACGTTCCAGGTCTTGTCAAGAATCATCTTCACGGCCTGGGCCTGGTGTTTTTCGTTAGGCACGCGGGCGATGAGCGTGGCGACCTCGGCCTTGATCTTGCCGGCGCGCATGGCGTCGCGGCCTTCCTTACCCAGGGTGGCGAGCTTCAAGCGGTTATAGACCAGTGTGCGGCTCAGGCCGGTACGGCGGCAAAATTCATCTTTGGTGCACTTGTGCGCCGTGATGTAGTCGGCGAAGCTGCGGGCTTCGTCGATGGGGTCGAGGTCTTTGCGCTGCAGGTTCTCGATGGCCTGCAGCTGGGCGCTTTCGGCGTCGGTCAGCTCGCGCACGATGGCGGGGCCATGCGTCACGCCGGCTAGCCTGGCGCCGCGCTTGCGGCAGTGGCCGAAGACGTTCTCGAACCGCCCGTCAGCCTTAGGGCGCAGCAGCATTGCGGACAGCATGCCGGCAACCTTCATGGATTCGGCCAGGCCCTGGATGTAGTCCTCGGGGTAGACGGTGCGCGACTGGAATGGTGAGTCGTCGATCAGGTCAAGATCGATGTTTTGGACGACGTTGAGCGTGGGGTCGGTATAAAGCGCAATGGTGGCCAGCTGCTCGGCAAGGACGGGCGCCGCAAGTGCTTCGACCAGGTCGGGCGGTGTTGTGCCGCTCTCGCCTGAAATCACCTTTTGCATCTCGGCATCGGTGGGGCCCCAGTCGTCGTGCTTGACGTCTATTTCGGTCTGGTCGGCTGTCGTGGCGACGTAGGACTCGGCGCCAGCGCGTTTGATCCTGCCTACGATGGTGACCTCTTGCCCGGCGTACGGGTGCGGCTGGCCGTCATCGTCAAGCAGGCTGTGCAGCAGCTTGACCACCTTGCCGGCGAGGCTGGTGCTGGGTTTGGTTTTGGTGGTTTTCTTTGTCATGTTGTGCTCCGGTGTGGTGTTGCTGTTACTGGCGGTTGTGCTTGAGGTAGGCGGCTGCGCGCCTGGCGAGGTCGTGATCTGAGGGGGCGAGGCTGGCCTGTAGGGCGTGCATGCCGGCCGGGGTGAGCGTGTAGAGGGCTTCCTCGCGCACCACTAGGCCGTGCAGGACCAGGCTGTCGGCGTGCGGGCGGGCCCCGGGCGGGTCAAGGTCGGCCTTTATGTCGAGGGCGTTAATGCGGATGCCGGGCTCGATTGCTACGATGCGCAGCACGCGGCGGGTGAGGTAGGGCAGGTCGGCCAGCTGGACCTGGTCGCCGGCTGCCGGTGCGGGCGCGGGCGCGGGTGCGGGTGCGGGTGCGGCAACGCGCGGTACCGCTGTGGCGGCTGGCTGCGGCGTAGCCCTTGCGGGTGTGGGCTGGCTCAGTTCGGCGCGCATGCGACGGCGGATGCTTACGCTTGCCTGGTGCCGGATGGTGGCCGGGGATGGTGTGCGGTCAAGCATGGCTAGACCCTTTCGATGGCGACGACGCCGATGTTTGCAAGGTCTTTCCAGCCGAGGCCAGTTTCGTGGCGCATCCATTCGCCCAGCACGATGGCCTGCAGGTGGTCCAGGCCGTGGGCGTTGTCGATGACTACCTCGGGCGCGTATTCGCTGCCGTCAGTTTCGGTCGGGTCGTTCTTGTCGGCAATGCACCCGGGCTTCGTGATCTGCCAGATTACGCCGCCCATGTCGCGGATGGCTTTGGCGTTGGTTGGGAAGCGCACGTCATGCACGACGTGGCGCAACTGGTGGCGCGATTGCTGCAGGTACACCTTGTTAACCACTGCGCTGTCGAAGTAGCCGGCGCCGTTGTTGGGTTTGCGGAACACCTCGGCCCACAAGATCATGATTTCGCGCGGGCTGCGCGGCTTGGTCAGTTCGTGCATCAGCCGCGCCGTCGGGTCCAGCTCAAAGCCCTGGAGATGCTCCAGCGGGTCCAGTGGCTGAATATCAAAGTCGCTGGGTGGTGATGGGCGATAGTGCTGAACCATGGCGCCAACGAAGCCCAGGGCGACGCACCGCTCGATAGCTAGGGCCTCGATGGCTACGTCTTTTTTGCCGTCGTCGGTGAACAGGGAAACGTCGACAAGGAAGCCGAGGGCGGCTTCATGCCGCAGCAGGTCGCCGAACGCGAGGGCGCTAAAGCCGGCGTGATTGGCCAGGATGTTGGCGACGGTGGTTTTACCGACGCGCTTGGGGCCGGTGAGGCCGACGATTTTGGGGTGTTTCATGCGGGCGCTTTCTCTTGGGTTGACTGGCGTAACTTTTCTTCGTGGGCGACCCAGCTCGGCGCGAGGGGCGCCAGCTGGCAGGACTTCACGCGGGCGCGTAAGGCGTTGTCGTAGGGGGTGAGGTGGTACAGCTCAAGGTCGAGGCAGCGCCCGGGCTTGAGTTCTGCCCCGTGCTCGGCCATGAATTTGAGGGCGTCGTCGCCGAGCCACTGAGCGGTAAAGCCGGTTCCGAGCACGCCTGTGGTGTCGCGGCCGGCAATATGCAGCCCGCGCTTTGCGTTCATGTGGGGCGCGGCAATGCATTCGGTGGGCCGGCTGGTGAGGAACGCCCGCACCGTGACGACGGCGCGGATTTCCTCGGCGGCGACTTCGGGTGCGGGTGTGGTCGACACGGCGGGCAATCAGGCCGCTGCGGGCTCTTCGGCGGACTGTGCAGACGTCTGCACGGTGGCCGGCTTGGGGATGTAGGCGGCTTCGTATGCCTTGAGCCAGTCGGCGTGCTGGGTGCTGCCTATCGTGTAAGGACCGGCGCGACGTTTGCCGCCGTGGCCCATGTCGTATAGCGCTGCCGCGGTGCCGCGCACGCTAGCCTGGTTATTCTCTCCGTAGCCGTTCGCGGATGCCGCGTGCTCATGCCTGCGCTGGGCGCGCACTTGATGAAGCTCCGAGGGCATCGAGTGCGGGGTCGGCACAATGTGCAAGCCGGCGACCTGGCCGGCGCGCAGGCGACGGGAGCCATACGCGACGGCCATGGGTGTGTGTAGGATGGCCTTTGACTGGGCGTCAATCTCGCGGCCGTTGGCGGTGCGGTAGTTGTTCCTGGTCTGGCGTGCGCGCTGCCATTGCTTGGCGGTGTACAGCGCAAGCAGCACCAGCAGGATGAGGATGAGGCCGGCTTGCAGCCATTGGGTCGCGGTGAGGTTGGGCATGGGACTTCCTTGGGTGGGTGGTGGTGACGGGGATTACTTGCGGCGGCGGGCGGCTTTGCGCTCGGCTTTTTCGAGGGCGACGCGGTCCTTGACGGCCTTCAAGTAGAGGGCGCCAATGTCGACGTATTCGCGGGTGCGCAGGCCTTTGGCGCGCAGAATGATCAGGCTGCCGTGCACCGTGACGATGACCGGGCGCAGGTTCTTGTCCCGCACGTAGGCGCTGGTTTCCCGGGTGACGGGTTTGGTGCTGGGCGTGGTCATGGCTGGCCCAGTGCCTTGACGGCTTCGGCGGTGTCGCGCTCGGCCTGGATATCGGTGGGGCCGTCGAGCAGGCCTGACGATGAAAGAGCGAACGCTAGGGCGGCGGCGGCCAGCCAGTCGCCGGCGGTCATGCTGGAATCCTGGTGGTGCCCACCCACGCGAACAGCAGGAAGCCGTCACTCACGACGTCCTTGAGGACTCTCCTGATTTCGTCTTGGAGATGGGTTTCGGCGCCGGCAAGTGCACAGCCCGTAATTTCGTCAACGCGACAGCGGTTATTTACGAATGGTGTAAATCGCAAGTCCCTTAAGGCCTGCAATTCGGCTACTTTCACCGCCCACACATACAGCCAGAAGAGTGGATAGTCCGGCGTGCCCTCGGTGGGAAAGTTCGGGTGCGGGGGTTTTACCGCCTTGGTGGCCGGGCGGCGGGCCGGCTTGCGGGGCGCTGCTGCCGCTGCCGGCATGCTGAAAGCGGCTGCACCGTGGGCGCTTATGGGCCCGGATGGGTGGGAATTAGGTTGCAAGGTCGGCCTCCGGTTGGTTACGGGGCCGATTATTAGGTGTACCTAATTATCTTGTCAATAGGTTTGCCTAATTCTTAAAGCCAAGGCTTGGCTTGTTACACTGCGGAGTTGATGAAAACGCCAAAATTGATGAAACCTGCCAGACTGCTGCGAAGCCTAGCGATTGACGTGTCGCTTGCCTAAGGCTTCGGCGCTGCTGCGCCAAACAAACCTTTAGCTATTTATCCCAAATCTCACGCTGCATGTTTGGCTGCAGCGGGAAGAGTAGTATCTGCGCCGTGGGCCTGATGGGCCCCCTTTTTAGCGGCGAACACTCTCAAGAAAGATAGCGCCTCAACCCGAGCGCTTGAGCTCATCGCTTCTAGTAGCTTCACGGCCTCGGCGATTGTGGCGTCTCTGCCATAGTGCGCACCGGGCTCATTCGCTGCCGGCGCTGGCATGTCGTCGGTCGGCAATTTGCGGCCGATTCCGGTGGCCAGCCACTCGGGTGTAGTTTTGAGGGCGGCCGCGACTCTGAGCAAAGTGGCGTATTTGATGTTTTTTGTGGTGCCATCAAGCCACAAAAATACCGAAGGCGGTTTAACGCCCGCGCGCCTGGCCAACTCTGCGGCCGTGACCATCACTTCGGGCGCAGTCATGCGCTCGCGTAATCGTTCGGCAAGAGTCGTACCCATTAGGAGAGCCTAACGAAATAAGCGTTAGGTGTGCTTGACTTAATTATTAGGTACACCTAATAATCCCCGCTATGCCGATGACCACAACCGAAATTGTCACCTTGCTGGGCGGCCCTACCGCTGCCGGTAGGTTTTTCCGCGTTCGCCCGCCCAGCGTGGCGGGCTGGCTCAAATCCGGGGTTATCCCGGAGGGCCGACTTTTGCGGCGCGCCGCCCAGCTGGAGGCTGTCAAGCCCGGCGGCTTTCGGCGCTGCGACCAGTGGCCCGACGACTACCTGGAGATATGGCCCGAGCTGGCGGCGGTGCCCGATGGCGTGGTCGATGGCGCCGAGCAGGTAACCGCGGAGGGTGCGGTCGCCGTCTGACGGTGTGTTGAATTTATTGATTGCGAGACTCATGCCCTGAGTCTCCTTTTTTTGGTTTTTTTTGTCTGTACCGCTCTGTACCTGTTTTAGGGGCAGGCCGGTACAGGGGTCATAAGAGGGGGAAATGATGGCTACTCAAGCGGAAATAGGCGAGTGTTTTGACAACTTGAGCGACGCGCTCAAGAGCGTTGTGATGGCGCTGGGCGGCTACAAAAAAGTGGCTGGCCGGCTTCGGCCCGATGACGAAAACGGCGACGACTGGCTGCGGCATTGTTTAAAGGGCGACCGTCGTGAAAAGCTGTCGCCCGAGCAGGTTGTCTGGCTGCTGCGCGAGGGACGCCGCATCAACTTCCATGCGGGCATGGATTACTTTGCGCTCAATACCGGCTACAAAGCCATGCCTGTCGATGCTGACGCGCAGAAGCAGGCGCTGCAGGAGACCATCGCGGCGGGTATCGAAAACCTGAATCGCCAGATGGCCGCCCTCAATCGCCTCAATGAAGTTGGCCAGGCATGAGGCCCGCCGGCGACCCTAGACAGGCGCTGCTCAAGGCGGCTGCCGATCTGAACACGGCCACAAAGTCGGCGACGATGCGCGAGTTGATCACGCGTTCCTGTGTGGGGCGCGAGGCAGCAATGCATACGGTGCGAAATATGAAGCGGGCCGGGCTGCTGGTTATCGTGCGCACCAGGCGCGTCGACTACCGAAACCGGCCTGTTGCTGAATACGCGCCGAAAGAAGGTGTGCATATTCCCGAGTCCACAGTCGCAGAGTGGAACGCGGTGTTTGCCAGCTGGACGGGGGCGCCGCCGGAATGTCCGTAAGAGTTATGGCGGCCGTCTTCGACCGCTATCCCAATGCCAGCGAGATGCTGCTAGCGCTCGCCCTGGCCGACCATGCCCACGACGACGGAACGCACATCTTCCCGAGCGTGGCGTCCCTGGCCAAGAAAACCCGACGAAGTGAGCGTGCGGTCCAGTACCAATTGCGCGCCATGATCTTGTCTGGCTGGCTTGTCCTGGACAAGCGGTCGACCGGGCGACGCGGGCAGACAAACGCCTATGTCATCAGCGAGGAATGGCTGGCGGGTGGCGACCCGATACCGCTAGCGACGGGTGCAAATCTTGCACCCGTGGAATCTGTGGATAACTCCGAAACCACGGGTGCAATTTCAGGTAATGACGGGTGCAATATTGAGCAGTCACGGGTGAAGCCCATTGCACCCAAACCATCATTAATCATCACTAACCAAACCCCCCTTACCCCCCAAGGGGGGCAGGACTGTATCGAGTTGCCCGAGTCAAAAGCGGGAGCGGGTACCGTTACCAGGAAAGATGCGAGCGAAGGCTTTGAGTTGTTTTGGGCGGCATGGCCGGACAACGAAGGGAAGCAGGATTACGTTTTGTGCCTGGCAATCTGGCAGCGCAAGCGCCTGGGTAGGTTCGTCGAAGAGATACTCGCCGACATCGCGGCCCGGCGTGCGAATAGCACGCGGTGGCAGTCGGGGTACGTCGAGGCGCCGCGCCGATATCTCAAGGGTTCGCGCTGGCGTGATGGTGTGACCTACGGCGTGCCGACGTCTGCACAGCACTGGTCCGAGTCACGCACGGGCATCGAGGCGATGGGTGAAAAGCTCGGCCTTGGTCGGTGGGATGAGGCAGCATTCGAGCGAACGCACGCGCAAGCGGCGATGTTTCACAACTACAAGGCGCGAGTTTTGGCCGAAGCGGAAAGGGTCGGGAATGGCGCGCATTGAGTGGGTGCAACAACGGTTGAAAAACTGGGCGATGTGGAAGGCGCGCGAAGATGGTGGCGGCCTCGGCTATCCGTCTCAGTCGTCGTTTATGAATACGCACGTCGATGGCGGCTACCGCGAGGCCATCATCCCGATTGACGATTGCGATGCGTCTGTCACCAATGACGCGGTCGAATCGCTCAGGCCTGGCCGGCCGCATCTCTATGCGGTGCTGCAGTGTACGTACGTCAAAAGCCTGACCGCGCGGGAGTCTGCGCTTCACCTCGGCAAGGCTGAGTCGACCATCAAGGCGCTGCTGTGTGTAGCCGACCAGGCGCTGGCCACATGGTTTATTGAACGACACGCGAAAAAAGAAAAGAGTTTTACTACATAGACTTATTCGATACATTTCAGGCAAGCTGTTTCCAACGAACGCTCCAAAGGTTCACAGCAAAACGAACACAACCCCGCAAGGTCGCACTTGACGGGGTTTTTTAATGCCCATTGCCGCGCCTAGACCCTGCACTTACCCTGGCTGCGGTCGATTGTTGAGGGACGGCACCAGCCGATGCGACCTGCATAAGCACGTCGAGAGAAAGCAGGCAGATGCCAGGCGAGGTACTGCTCATGAGCGGGGATATACCGGCGCATGGCAGAGGGCCCGTGAGGGCTTCCTTGCAAAGCATCCGCTGTGCGTGCACTGCGAGGCAAAAGACTTGATAGTCGCTGCCAACGTTGTCGACCACATCGTCCCGCACAAAGGGGACAAGAGTTTGTTTTGGGACAGGAAGAACTGGCAGCCACTGTGCAAGCCCTGCCATGACGTGAAGACCGCAACAGAGGACGGTGGCTTCGGGCGCTGACGCGCGGCGGCCCAGGGGGCGGGGGGTCGAAAGTTTAAAAACTTTGTGGTCTAGACCGTACGCTTCATCTTTTACGCGTGGCCGGGAAATGAGGGAGGGGGGGGTACCCCAGACAGGAGTCAATCATGGGAAGAAATTCACTGCCAAACAACGTGCATTTGCTGAATGGAAACCCGAGCAAAAAATCTAAGGATGACCTCGGCGGCCAAACTGTCCGCATGCCGGTTGAAATTCCCTCTTGCCCTGCGCACCTGGGCACCGAGGCGGCTGCCGAGTGGAAGCGCATCACGCCGCACTTGCTGACCGCCGGGCTTATCACCCAGCTGGACCGCGCGGCCCTTGCTGCCTATTGCCAGGCCTGGGGCGAATGGGCAGTTGTCGAAAAGAAAGTCAAAGAGCTGATGAAGAAAGACAAGGCCGGCGCTGACGCGCTGGTCGACGTGACGCCCAGCGGCTACAAGCAGGTGGCGGCGGTGTGTCAGGTGCGCGACCGCGCGCTCGACCGCATGTTGCGTTTCGCCAAGGAATTCGGCTTGACCCCTTCGTCGCGCATCCAGTCGACGGCAGGTCAGCAGATGGCCCTACCTGGCGTGCCCGATGACCCGATGGAAAATTTCCTAAGCGCTGGCGGCGCGCTGCCGCACGCGTCGTAGTGTGTGGGCGCAGCTGAAGCGCTGGCCGTCGACTCGACGACCAGCTACGCGCACAGGGTAGCAGTCGGGGAAATTCTCGCCGGGCCGTATGTCCGACTTGCAGCAAAGCGGCACCTTGCGGACCTGCAGACTGGCCACCTTCGCGGTCTGATCTGGCGGCCAGAGATGGCGGCTCATGCCATTCAGTTCATTGAGTGCTTGAAGCATTACCAGGGCGTCAAGGCTGGCAAGCTGTTCATCCTGTCGGACTGGCAGCGGTTTGTCGTCGGGTCGTGCTTCGGGTGGTATGCGGCAGAGGCGCACCGCCGCTTTCGTACCGCATACGTCGAGATTGCGAAAGGCAACGGTAAAACCCCGCTCGGCGCCGCCATCGCGCTCTATGGTTTGGTGGCCGATGGCGAGGCAGGTGCCGAGGTCTACTCGGCGGCGACCAGCAAGGACCAGGCGTCAATCTGTTTCAGCGATGCCAAGCAGTTTGTTCTGAGCTGCGCGCCGCTGGCCAATCGGTTGCAGCTCGGTCTGGCCAATATTTCGTATCTGGCGACAAGTAGTTTTTTCCGACCGGTTTCTGCCGAGGGGCGCGGGCTGGATGGCAAGCGGCCTCATATCGTCATCGTCGACGAGCTGCACGAACACCCGACCGGCACAGTGGTCGAGAAAATGCGCGCCGGTACCAAGGGCCGCACCAGGGCGCTGATTGTGGAAATCACAAACAGCGGATACGACCAGACGACCGTCTGCTTTGAGCACCACGACTACACCATAAAGGTGCTGCAGGGGGTCATTGAAAACGACTCTTGGTTCGGGTACATCGCATGCCTGGACAAAGGCGACGAACCATTCGACGACCCGAGCTGCTGGCCAAAGGCGAACCCTAACCTGGGTGTGTCCGTCACCAGGCAATACCTGCAAGAGCAGGTAATGGAAGGCCGGGATATCCCGAGCAAACGCAACCTGGTGCGCCGGCTGAATTTCTGTGTATGGACTGAGGCCAGCGAGGGCTGGCTCGACCTAGATGCCTGGGACAAATGCAACGCGACCGTGCAGACGTCTGCACTACGCGGCCGCAAGTGTTTTGGTGGCCTCGATCTGGCGTCGGTCAGTGACTTTACTGCGCTGGTCTGGGTGTTCCCCCCCGATAAAACTGAACCTAAATGGCAGGTGCTGGTGCGGCTGTATTTGCCCGAAGACGCGATAAAAAAGATGCGCGACAAGCAGCGCCTACCGGTCGACACCTGGGTCGAAGAGAAGTTGATCACTGTCACGCCTGGCAATGTTTGTGACTATGGCTTTATCAAGCGGGACATTGCGGCAGACCGCGAGCAGTTCAATGTGCAGGAGATAGCCTTCGACCGGTTCAACTCATCGCAGATCGTGACCGACCTGCAGGACGATGGCGCGCTAATGGTCGGATTCGGTCAGGGCTACGCCAGCATGAGCGGGCCCATAAAAGAACTGGAGCGGCTCTACATGAGCCAGGCGATAGCGCACGGCGGGCACAAGGTGCTGCGCTGGATGGGCACCAATGTGGTGGCAACTAAGGACGCGGCGGAGAACATCAAGTTTGACCGCGCCAAGTCCACACAAAAGATTGACGGCATGGTCGGCCTAGCGATGGCGCTGGGTCGGGCAACCGCCAAGCATGAGAAGACAACAGTTAAACAGGGCTTTGTACAACTATGACCGCTGCAGCTCAAGGCTCAAGCATCCTGACGCAATGGCGTGACGCGCGGCAGGCGGCACGTAGCGTACAGGTCAGAAATGACGTGACCGATAGCGCGCTTGTTATTGGCAGTGATACGCCTGGCATGCTGCAGCTGTTCGGTGCGAATGCGTCCGCTGCCGGCGTGCATGTGACTCCCGAGTCGGCGATGCGGGTGTCTGCCGTGTTCGCGTGCGTCCAGCGAATCGCCGGCGCCATCGCCTCGATGCCGCTGCTGCAATATGAAAGGCTGGCAGGCGGCAAGCGGCGCCCGGTGCCTGACATGCCGCTGTTCTATTTGCTCAATGAGCAGCCCTGCGCGCGCTACGGTGCGGCCAGCCATTGGGAGGGTGTGTCTTCTGCTCAACTGTTGCGCGGCGATGGGTTTACTTATATCGGTCGCAACCGGATGGGGGATATCAAGGAACTGGTGCCGCTTCCCTGGTCGTGCGTGGTACCGCGCAGGGTGCAGACCTCCGACGACGACCGCCTGCAATATTCAATCCAGGACGGCCTGCGCACCTGGGGGGCGGACCAGGACGACATGCTGCATTTCCCCGGCTTCGGTTTTGACGGCCTTCGCAGCAAGAGCGTTATCCAGTGGGCGGCGCGGAACGCTGCCGGTAACGCCATGGCTATGGATGAGTACAGCGGCAAATTTTTCGCGGGTGGAGCGCACCCGTCCATCGTTCTCAAAACAAAGAATGAAATGCAGCCGAAGGCTATCACTGATCTGCGAGAGGCCTTCGCTTCCAAGTACAGCGGTGTGGCCAATGCTCATAAGTTGCCGTTGATCCTGACCGAAGGTCTGGAGGCTGACACGTTGAGTGTCTCGGCAGAAGACTCGCAACTGATCGAGGCTCGCCAGTTTCAGGTGATCGATATCGCCCGCGCCTTCGGCGTGCCACCGCACATGATTGGCGAGACCAGCGGCAGCACCAGCTGGGGCAGCGGCATTGAGTCGATGAACCGCGCATTTGTCACTTACACGCTGCAGAACCACCTGGTGCGCATCGAGCAGGAGTTGAATCGCAAGTTGTTCCGCACCGCCAAATATTTTGTCGAGTTCGACCGCGACTCGCTGCTTGAGGGTGACAGCCAGGCGCAAGCCAAGTACTACCGCGCCGCCCTGGGTGGTCCTGGCTCTGGCCCGGGCTGGATGACCGTTGACCAGGTGCGCGGAGAAAAGAACTTGCCGCCTGAGGGTGGCAGGTCTGCAGAGATCTATTTCCCGCCAGAAAAGCCGGTCACACCCGGCAAAGCTGACGACCTTGAAGACCCGGAAGAAACCCCCGAAGGAAAGCAACCATGAAGAACTTTCTCCAGCTGCTGCGCGACAACGCCCAGCAAGAACGCAAGCCGCTCGCCCTGGTGCGCGCGGAGGGCAGCACCGATGCCACGCTGTACGTCTATGACGTGATTGACGCATATTGGGGCGTGTCCGCCAAAGAGGTGGCAAGCGCCATCCAGGCGCTCGACCCGAGCGTCACGCTTCATGTGCGCATCAACAGCCCGGGCGGCGACGTGTTTGAGGGCCGGGCCATCGCCACCGCAATCGCTCAGTTCCGCGGCAAGACCATCGCTCATATCGACGGCCTGGCCGCCAGTGCTGCGACCAGTGTGGCCAACGCTTGCGGGGAGATTGAAATTGTCTCGGCCGCCTTCTACATGATTCACAACGCCTGGACGTTTGCCTACGGCAACAAGAACGACCTGCGCACCACCGCTGAACTGCTCGACAAGATCGACAACAGCCTGGTGAATGACTATGCCAAGCGCACCGGCGCCAAGGCCGAGCAGATTGTCGAATGGATGAACGCCGAAACGTGGTTCACCGCGCAGGAGGCGGTCGACAACGGTTTCGCCACCCGCGTCGCCGACGAAGCCGCTGCGGCTGACAACGCCGAAAAACGCGCGTTCAACCTGGCCGCCTACGACAAGACGCCCAAGGCGCTGCTTGAGCAAAAGCCCAAGGCGCCAGCAGAACCCGACTTTGCAGCCTTGCGTGCGCACAACGCGCGCCGGCTGAAGGTCCTCGAATTCGCCTGACGCTCTCGCATCAGCGAAACGGCCACCCATCCGGGTGGCTTTTTTTTTAGCTCAACAACCATGAAGGAAACCCAAATGAGCATGCAAGCACTCCGGGAGCGTCTCTCCGCTCTGAACAAAGAAGCAAACCACATCCTGGCTGAAAAGGGTGCGGCGACCTGGTCGAAGGATGACCAGGCCAAGTTTGATGCCAAGATGGAAGAGGCCGAGCGGGTCCAAAGCCAGATCGAGGCATCGCAACGGCTGCTGAACATGGCGGCCGACAAGGACTTCAAGGACGTTGTCCAAAAAGACCCGAGCCAGAAGAAAACCGCGCTGCAGGAAGGCCTCGAAGTCTTCATGCGCAAGAGTGCAAAGGACTTCAGCCAGGAAGAAGCTGTCAAGGTGCGCAACACCATGAGCACGACGACCGGCTCCGAAGGTGGCTACACCGTCCAGCCGCTGGTCGCCAGTTCGCTGATTGACCTGCTCAAGGCCTACGGCTTCATGCGCCGCGTCGCAAGCCAGATTACCACCGCGAACGGTTCGGACCTAGGTTACCCGACCAGCGACGGCACGGCCGAAGTCGGTGAGCTGGTTGCGCAGAATGCCGCTGCTGCTGCTGCCGATGCAGTCTTCGGTACCCGGGCGCTGAACACCTTCAAGTTCGGGTCCAAGACCTTCGGCGTGCCCATCGAGCTGCTGCAGGACAGCAGCATCGACATCGTTGCCATGGTGCAGAAGCGCATGCGTGATCGCATCGGCCGCAGCCAAAACGGCTACTACACCACCGGCACCGGCACCAATGAGCCCATGGGCCTGTTCTCCGCTGCTGGCGTGGGTAAAACCGGCACCACGGGCCAGACGCTCACCGTGATCTATGACGACCTGGTCGACATGGTGGACTCGCTCGACGCTGCCTATCTGGAAAGCCAGCCGGGCGAAGGCTCCGCGCCTGGCATCCAGCCCGGTTGGATGTTCGCGCAGGTCATGCGCAAGCTGCTTCGCAAGATGAAGGACACGGCCGGCCGCCCGATCTGGACGCCGAGTTACGACGAAGGCGCCAGCGCCAAGACGCCCGACATGCTGCTCGGTTACCCGGTCAACATCAACAACAGCATTGCTGTGCCTGCCGCGAACGCCAAAACCATCGCATTCGGTAACTTGAACAACTACCTGATCCGCGATGCCATGGAAGTCACCATGTTCCGCTTCGATGACAGCGCCTATGTGTCCAAGGGTCAAATCGGTTTCCTGGCCTGGGCCCGCTCCGGCGGCAACTTGATGGACGTCAATTCCGTCAAGGTCTATCAGCACTCGGCTACCTGATTCGCGCGTCGTGCATTCGGCTTCGGCCGGACCACAACCCGGGCACGGCGTGCCCGGGCTTTTCTTAAATCTTTTCTGGAGAATTCTCAATGAACAAGACTCTTATCGCCTTGTCGTCTATCGCTGCCGGCTACCTTTACGCTGGCTCCCCTGCCATTGCGCAGAGCAGCAAGTTTGAGGCCGACGACGCCACTGCCGACAAGCTTATCGCCGAAGGCAAGGCCAAGCTGTATGTCGCTCCCGTGGCCACTCCCGAGCCCGGCAAGGGTGTCAAGCTCACCAAGGTTCGCCTGTTGATGGATGGCCAGTACGGCAAATGCAATGACGTGGTCGAGCTGGACGCCGACGCCTTGAAGGCTGCCGAAGCTGCCGGCCATGCGGATTCCAACAAGGCGGCGGTCGCGTACGCCATGACGCTGGAGCAAAACCAGCCCAGCACGAAACAGGTCAACATCCTGTAATTCCGCGGCTCGCCTCGGCGAGCCCTTGGCAAAGCGGATCACGGTCCGCTTTCCCAAGCAGGTACAACACAATGAATTTCAAACTCATCACGGCGCCCGCAGTTCCGGTGATCACCCTTGCGCGCGCCAAGCTGCAGTGCAAGATCACCAGCAACGACCGCGACGACGACATTAACGATGCGGTCGCCGGCGCGCGTGACTTCGTAGAGTCCTATCTTGGTGTGCCGGTGGGTGAGCAGGTGCGGCGGTACACCTTCGATTGCTGGCCGGGTTCATACGAATTTGATTTCGATGTGACTGAGCTGCAGGCGGTGACTGCTGCAGGGGTGGCTGTCTTGCCGTTGCCTACCTTGGGCGGGGCGCAGGACCGTACCCTCACGTTGACGGCCTCGGCGCCGGTCGTGGTTACTGTCAAGTGCGGCTATGTGGTGGCCAATCTCCCGGGCGTCGTCAAGTCGGCCATGCTGCTGATGATTGCTGACCTGGTGCGCAACCCGCAAGCGCAGTCCGAGATTGAGTTGTACAAAAACCATGCGGTTGAAAATCTGCTCTGGCCGCATCGCGTCAGGTTGCCCATATGAATGCGCCGGATATCGGCGAGCTGGACAAGCTGGTCAGGGTTCGCAAGTGGGTGGACCGCGCGAACAACGCCTTTGCACTCGACCAGGTTGTCGATGCCGGGCAAGACGCCTGGGCCCGCATCGACCCTGCCGGAACTGCGCTTTTCTACGGTACCGCGCAGATTGAAAAAGGCATGACGCACCGTATGGCCACCTGGCGCACCGCGGCCTTGAACGAAGTCACCGTCACCGGCGAGCACGTCGTCGAGCACGACGGCATGCGCTACCGTGTGCGCCGCGCCACCGACTGGAAGGGTCGCCGACAGTTCCTCATCCTCGACCTTGAGCAGCTGGGCACCATCCCGCCATGAGCGAGCGCGACTTCAAGGTCTTCTCTTCGGTCAAAGGACTGGAGCGCATCGACTTCGATAAGAAGCCGATCAAGAAAACGATACGCCAGCAGGCCGGCGAGGTGCGCAAGGTCGCCCGCCGCATGCTGGCGCGCAAGGCTGTATCGGCCGCCGGCGAGGCGCCGGGCAAAGTCACTGGCGCACTGCAAAAGTCGGTGACGGTTAAGGTAAGCAGCGGCGGGTTTTGGGCCAAAGTCGAGCCCTTTAAAAAGGATCTGATGGACTTTTATTACCCGGCCGTGCTGTTCTATGGCTCAACCAAGATCAACATTGCCAAGCGTTCCAATTACATGGTCGACGCCCTGGAGCAGCGCCGGGTGATCGCACAAGCGGCTATCTATGCGGCGCTGCGCACTTCGCTGAAACCACGCTGACATGAAACTCAATTTGATCATTGAGCAGCTGCGCGCCTATTGCCCGTCCTTCGTCGGGGCGCCTGGCCAGTTGCCCCGGGTTGCCGGCGCCGTCGAGTTCTCCATCGTGCCGGAGTCGACCGCGCTGCCGGTGCCGTGTGCCTTTGTGCTGCCGCTGGACGACAACCCTGGCGCATCCAAGGCCATGAACGCCGTACGCCAGGAACTGGTCGAGGGCTTTGCCATCGTGGTCGCCCTGGACAACAAGTCCGATGAACGCGGCCAGGCGTCAGGCACTGCGCTGCACGACATACGTGCCGAGCTTTGGAAGGCACTGCTCGGCTGGCAACCAGAGCCCGACTACAACGGTGTGGTGTATGAGGGCGGCAACCTGGAGCGCATCGACAGGTCGCGCCTTTGGTACCGCTTCGAGTTCTCTGCGCAGATGGAAATCGGCCCCAGTGATGGCTGGGAAGAGGGTGCCCTGCAGGCCTTGCCCAAGCTGAACGAAGTGCGCGTCAAGCTCGATGTGATCGACCCGATTGTCGACAGGAACATCAAGCCAGACGGGGTAGGCCCCGACGGCCGAACTGAATTTGAAGTCCGAGTAGAAAACCTTAACCCATAGGAGTCACCATGTATCTGAAACCCTCTCCCGGCCGCAGCGTGCCAGACGTTGAACGTGGTGGCCTCTTGGTCGCCGAAGGCCGCAGGGTCACGCCGTCGACCTACTGGCACCGCCGCAAGGAAGACGGTGACGTCGCCGAAATCACCCAGGAAGAGCATGAGGCCCTGGTCGCCGCCAAGGCCGAGGCGGACGCCAAAGCAGCAGCCGAGGTAAAGGCTGCAGCCGAAGCCCTGGAAGCGGCAGACAAGCCCGCCGCCACCGACACCGTGCAGACGTCTGCACGGTCGCCGGCCGCCAAGCCCGCGAAGTAAGCCCAGTTCGACCGGTACCCCGCCGCCCATCCCTCGCGCCCGCATCTAGCGGGCTTTTTTATTTCTGGAGAGAAAACCATGACTGTCCCGTTTATCAACATTCCCCAGCAGCTGCGCGTGCCGCTGTTCTACGCCGAGATGGACAACAGCCAGGCCAACGGCTCGGCAACCGGCATCCGCAAGGCGCTGGGCATCGGCCAAAAGCTGGCGGCTGGCTCGGCTACGGTCAATGTGCCGTACATCGTCGCGTCTGTGGCCCAGGCTATTGCCTTGTTTGGGCGTGGCTCGATGCTGGCCCGCATGGTGGAAAAGTACCGCGCCAATGACAACTATGGCGAACTGTGGTGCATTGCGGTCGCAGACAACGGCGCCGGCGCAGCTGCCACCGGCACCACCACCGTGGTCGGCACCGCCACTGCTGCCGGCACCGTGCCGCTGTACGTCGGCGGCCAGCGCATCCTGGCGCCGGTGCTGGTGGGTGATACCGCCACGGTCGTCGCCACCAGCATCGTGGCGGCCATCACGGCCGCGGCAGACCTGCCTGTCACGTCTGCCAATGTCGCGGGCGTGATCACCCATACCTGCCGCTGGAAGGGTCCCACAGGTAACGACATTACCCAAACAGATTGCTTCGCGGGTTCTGCAGGCGGCGAAGCGCTGCCGGCAGGGATCACGCTCACCTACAGTGCGGCAACGCTCGCGGGCGGCACCTCGAATCCAGTTCTCACGCCGGTTATCAGTGCGATGGGCGACGATGAATATGACTTCATCTTCCACGGCTATACCGATACCACCAGCATGGACGCGATAGACGTCGAGATGAACGACACGACCGGCCGCTGGTCGTACGCTCGCCAGATCTATGGTCATGCCTACACCGCGCTGCGCGGCACGCTGGGCACCCTGGTTACGGCCGGCGACCTGCGCAACGGCCCGCATCACACCATGGCTGCAGTCGATGCTGACTGCCTGACGCCGGCGTATGAGTATGCGGCCTTCTACACCGCTCGCAATGCTGTGTTTATCAACGCGCATTGCGGCCGGCCGACGCAAACAGGTGTCCTCACCGGCGCCAGCATCCCGCGCGCCGGCAAGCGCTTCCTGTTCAATGAGCGCGCCAGCTTGCTGAATCATGGTGTGGCGACCAGCTACGTGTCGGGCGGTGCCCTGCGCGTCGAGCGGGCGATCACGACCTATCAAAAGAACGCCTACGGCCAGCCGGACGTTTCTTACCTGGATAGTGAAAGCCTGCACCTCTCGGCTTATGTGCTGCGCCGGCTGCGCAGCATCATCACCAGCAAGTACCCGCGCCACAGCCTGGCGAATGACGGCACGCGCTTTGCCGCCGGCGCCGCCATCATCACGCCGAAGGTGGCGCGCGGCGAAATGATTGCCGAGTACGAAAAGATGGAGTTCGAAGGTTATGTCGAGAACGCCGAGCTGTTCGCGGCAAACCTGATTGTCGAGCGCCCGGCCAGTGACCCGAACCGGCTGGACGTGCTCTTCCCGCCCGACTACATCAACCAGCTGCGCGTCTTCGCGGTGCTCAACCAGTTCCGCCTGCAGTACTGAACGACAAACTGCACCGTAATTTATTCAGGTTTCTATTCCAGCCACATAACTCCCGAAAGGAAACACCATGGCACCACGTACCGCTGGTACCTGCTTCGTCAAAATCGACGGGCAGCAGCTCGAAATCAAGGGCGGCCTGGAGGCGCCGCTCTCCAACAAAAAGCGCGAGGGCGTCCTCAGTTCGACCGGCGCAGTCGGCTACAAAGAAACGCCCGTCCAGCCCTATGTGAAGGCGACGGCGATTTTTACGAACGACTTTCCCATCAGCAAGCTGCGCTCGATGGTCGACGGCACCGTCACCGCGGAATTTGCCAACGGCAAGGTCTACACCCTGTCCGACGCCTTTCTGGCCAATGAGGCCACGGGCAAGGGCGAAGAGGGTGAGGTCGAGCTGGAGTTCCACGGCTTGCGCGGAGCGTGGCAAGAATGAGCGCCGGTGAAGTTGTCATCAAGCTCGCCAAGCCTGTCAAGGCGCACGGCGAGGAAGTGCTGCAGCTCACGCTGCGCGAGCCGACCGTCGAGGACCAGATGGACCTGGGCACGCCCTTCCTGATCATCGCCGGCGATGGCGAGACGGGAATCAAGATCCAGCCCAAGGTGATCGCCGCGTATGTGGTGCGCCTGGCCGCAGTGCCGCTGTCTACCGTCAAGCATCTGAGCATGAATGAATTCCAGCTCTGCCAGGCGGCGGTACTGGGTTTTTTCGGGAAGGGGGAAGACGAGTCGACGAACAGTTCGTCGGAGCAGTCTTCGACGTAACGCATTTTTTCAGCAGCTCGCCTGCTGAAATCCTGCGCCTTCCCCTCTCTCGCTTCTACCTGTACGAAAAGCAGGCAATCCGCATCGCACGTCAGAAACAACAGCAACCCGACTAAAACCAAATGGCTGACAGTTACTCACTCAAGGCAATTTTGAGCGCCGTGGACGGCATCTCGCCCGTGCTCAAAAACGTCGCGACGTTCTCCAAGAGTGCGCGCAAATACTTGGGCGACGTGGGCTCCAGCCTTAACGCGCTCACGTCCAAGCTGGGGATACCGCTGGGCGTGGTCACGGCGATAGGCGCGGGGTTCGGTTTCACGGCCATCAAAAAGGCGATTGTCGATTTCGCCGACCTGGGCGAGGCGGCACAGAAGGGTGCGCTCAAGGCTGGCATGAGCACCGATGATTGGCAGCGGTACAAGTATGTTTTCGACCAGGCGGGCGTCTCCGTCGACGCGATGGAGGGCTCGCTCGGCAAGTTGAACAAGAACCTGGGCAACGCCGGCAGCGGCAAGAACAAGGACCTTGAGGCGCTTCTCAAGACCTTGGGCATACCGCTGCGCGGCGTCAATGGCCAAGTGCGCAACGCGGCCGAGCTGCTGCCCCAGCTGGCCGACGCGTTCGTCAAGAACCGCGACCCGGTCAAGCAGGCCGCCATCGGCAACGCGCTGTTTGGCAAGTCCTTTGCCGAGATGCTGCCGCTGCTCAATGAGGGCAGTGCCGGCATCAATCGCAGCCTGGCGCGCATCAAGAGCCTCAAAGGCATCATCAGCCAGGACGACCTCAAGGGCGCCAAAGAATTCGGCGACCAGCTGAAAGACTTGAACATCGTCACCAAGGGTTTCCAGATGACCATCGCCAAGGAATTGGTGCCGGTCCTGAGTCCCTTGATCGAAGACTTTATCCAGTGGGCCGCTGTCAATAAGAAGCTGATCGCAACCGAAGTCAAGAAGATGGTGCAGGACCTGGTAAAGGCCTTGAAAGAGATCAATTGGACGAAGGTGGTGCAGGACATACGCGCCGTGTTCAATGCCATTGGTGGGCTGGTCGACTCCCTGGGCGGGGCCAAGAACGCGCTTATCTTGCTGGCGGTTGTCATGAACCTGCAGACCATCGCCGCCGCATGGGGCCTTATTGCATCGCTCGGCCGCCTGGGTCTGGCCCTGCTCGGGATATCCGCTCAGGCCGCCGGCGCGTCAATATCCCTCGGGTACTTCGCAGCCAGCCAGGCGTCAGTGGGGGCGGCGCTTACGGGGTCGCTCAAGACGGTGGCCGCGTCGGCTGGCTTGCTTGCCGCTGCGGCGGTCATCGGGTACGCCATCGGGTCGGTGATCTACAGCACCCTGCTGGAAGACACGCGCATTGCCGACTGGATTGGCAGCATCCCCACGCGCGTGGCCGCGTTCTTTGGCAGCGCCGATGCGCAACGAACGCTTGACAACAATGCCGCGGTTGCGCGGATGTTCGGCCCGCAGCAAGGCGGTATCGCGCCCGCCGCGCAGATCGCCCGCTCGCCGCTGCCGGCTGCAGCGCCCGGTGCGCTGGGCTCCGGCACGTTCAACATTAACGCGCCGGCCGCTGCAAGCCTGAACGGCAAGGTTGAGGTCGACTTCAAAAACGCACCGCCCGGCATGATGGTCACGCAAGCAAAAGCGGACGGCGGCCGGGTGGCCATGAACACCAATGTGGGATATCGATCCCTCAGTTTTGACAGCCCACTCTAATGGCCGACGACCTTTCACAACAGCTGCAGCCGGCGAGCTTTCGCGGCGTGCCTTTCCACGTCCGTGGGGGTGGCATCGAGGGTGGCCGCCGCGTACAAAAGCACGAATACCCCAAGAGGGATAGACCCTGGTCGGAAGATATGGGCCGCGCCGCGCGCGGCTTCACGGTCGAGGCCTTCCTGGTGGGCAAGGACTACGTCGAACAGTCCAAGGTGCTGCTGGAGGCGGCCGAGGTCGAGGGGCCCGGCACGCTGGTGCATCCGTGGTATGGCAGCATGCAGGTCACGCTGCAGGACCTGCTGCGCATCAACTTCGACCAAGCCCTCGGCGAGGCGACTGTCTCGCTATCGTTCATGGAGGCGGGCGAGCTGGCATACCCGGCCGCTGCCGACAGCACGCCAGGCCTCAGTCAGCTGGCGGCCGACAACCTGTGCGCTGCCGGTGTCGACAGCTTTGCTGGCAGTTTCAAGGTCACCGGCTTCCCATCATTTGTCGGCGACCTGGCCGGCCTCAATATCGCCAAGGCCTTCAACTTCACCAGTGCACTGGGTGGCAGTTTCGCGCCGCTGGCGGGCTGGGCTGGCCAGCTGGGCGGCTACGCCACGGCCGCGCGCAGCTTGATGGCGCTGCCGCAAACCCTCGGTCTGCAGGTTATGGACTGGTTTGACCTGTCGGGCATCGTCGCGTCGCTGTCCCTGGGCAGCGCCGCCAGCGGGCCCACGTTCGCCACGGCCACCGCATCGACGTCGACCACCGACCCCCTGGCTGCTATGGCCCTGGGCATTGTTGGCCTGGCGGGCAACGGCGGCGCCGGCGGCGTGCTCAATGCGCCGCTGCCGCTGGCCACGGCCACGCCTGCCCGTCGGCAGACGGTGCAGAACAATTCGGCCATCAATGCCCTGGTGCGCCGTGCCATGCTCGCCCAGGCGGTTGGCATCAGCAGCCACGTCGACACGACCGTGCAGACGGCTGCACACTCCGTCCGCGATGCCCTGTGCCGCGCTTTGGATCTCGAATCCCTGGTCGCCGACGACGCCAGCTATGCGGCCTTGCAGGCTGCACGCCGGGCTGTGTGGGTCGATATCACCGCACGGGCGTCGGATGGTGCCCGGCTGCTGGTCGTCACGCCCACGGCCGTCCTGCCGGCGCTGGTGCATGCCTACGACCGGTATGAGGACGCCAGCCGGGCCATCGAGCTGGCAGCCCGGAACAACCTGGTGCATCCGGGCTTTGTGCCCATGCAGCCGCTGCAGGTGCTTTCGCGATGATCGACCCCCGCAACGACCCGCGCAACGTCGTGCGGCTGCTGGTCAACGGCAGCGACTACGGCGGCTGGAAAAGTGTGCGCATCGAGGCCGGCATCGAACGCCAGGCGCGCAGCTTCGATATTTCCGTCACCGACCGCTGGCCAGGCTCAAACACCGATGTGCCGCGCCGCGTCAAGCCCGGCGATGCCTGTGAACTGTTCATTGGTCCGGACCGCGTCGCCACCGGCTATATCGATGGAACGCCGATCAAGTACGACGAAAAGGCGGTGACGGTCGGCGTGCGCGCGCGCAGCAAGACGGCCGACTTGGTCGACTGCTGTCCGGTGCAGGGAACCAAGGGCACCGGCGGCGGCGCATCCAGCGGAAACCGATGGGTCAAGCTGGGTGTGCAAGGCATCAACGGCACCGGCGCCGGCGCCGCGCCTGCAGCGCGCGCCATCGCGCCCAATGCCAAGGGCGGTACCGGTGGCCAATGGCGTGGCGCCAAGCTGGAGCAGATCGCGGCCGACATGGCGGCCGAATACGGCGTCAAGGTCGTGGCCGAGGTCGACACCGGCGCCACGCTGGTGCACCAGGTGCAGCAAGGCGAAACGGTGTTTGAAAGCATCGACCGCATGCTGCGCATGCGCCACTGCCTGGCGACCGATAACGCCCTGGGTGAGCTTGTGTTCATCGTCGCCGGCAGCGGTGGCAAGGCCACCACGGCGCTGGTTCTGGGTCAGAACATCAAGAGCGGCGACGCAAGCCTCGACTTCAAAAAGGTTTACAGCGAGTACATCTGCAAGGGTCAGAAGTCTGTCACCAGCCAGCAGACCGACGAAACCGAAGAGGGCGAGGACGTCGACAGCGCCGTCACATCGTCTATCAGCTCAAGCGCCAGCGCCACCGACAGCCGCGTGCCGCGCCGGCGCGTCCTGGTGCTCAAGCAGTCCGGCCAGGCCGACGAAGGCACCGTCGAGGACCGCGTGAAGTTTGAGCGCGCGCACCGTGCCGCCAAGGCGTTGGAAACGGTATATGTGGTCAACGGCTGGCGCCAGGCTGATGGCGCCTTGTGGGTGCAAAACCAAATCGTGCACGTCACCGACTCGCTTATCGGGTTCGACTTCGACATGCTGATCGCCGAGGTGGTCTACATGCTCGACGACCAGGGCATGCGCACCGAACTGAAAGTCGGCCCGCTCGATGGCTATGTCTCGGCCGCGCAAAAAAAGCAAAAGGGCAAGCACGGCAAGGGTGCCAAGGCGCGCTATCAGGGCGGCGGGCTAGGCGTGGAAGGGGCGGAGGAATGAGCGAAGCCCTCTTCCGGCGAATGGCCAGTCGCATTACCAATATGCTCGCGCGCGGCAAGGTCGCCAGCGTCAAGGCGACCACCAAGATGCAGACGCTGCAGGTCGAGATGCTCGCCGGCGAAGCCAAGGACCGGCTTGAGCATTTCGAGCCTGCAGGCTTCACCTCATGCCCGAAGCCTGGCGCCGAAGCCGTGGCCGCATTCTTCGACGGCGACCGGTCGCACGGCGTAGTGCTCATCGTGGCAGACCGTCGCTATCGCCTAACCACGCTGGTACCGGGCGAAGTGGCCATCTTCGACGACCAGGGGCAAAAGGTGCACATCACGCGCGCCGGCATCGTGGTTGACGGTGGTGGCCTGCCGGTGCTGATCACGAACACGCCGCACATCACGAACGACAGCCCGCAGACGACGTGCACCGGAAAGCTGAACGTACAGGGCCTGCTGACCTATGAGGCTGGCTTGCACGGCAGCGGCGGCACCGGCGCGGACATTGCTGGGCCGCTAAAGATCACCGGCGGCACGGTCAAGCACAACGACAAAAACATCGGCGACGACCACAACCACGGCGGTGTGCAGCCTGGTGCTGCAAACACCAATGGACCAAACCCATGACACCAGAACAACCGCTAACCGTCGTGATCGACGGCGTCACCACGTCGCTGGGCATGGGTCTGCGCCAGCCGCTGCCGCGCGCCGTAATCATCTCGCTGTTTACTTGGGGCCGCGCCAAGGCAGACGACCCGCTGCCGGGCAATGACCGAATGGGGTGGTGGGGTGATACCTACGCGCAGGTGCAGGGCGACCGCATCGGCTCGCGCCTGTGGTTGCTGGCCAGGTCGACCATTACCGCGCAGACGCCCATGCGCGCCAAAGAGTACGCCGAAGAGGCGCTCGCCTGGCTGGTAGTCGACGGCGTTGCTAGCCAGGTGCGCGTCGAGGCTGAGCGCCAGGGCCTCGACCGCATCGCCCTGGGATGCCAGGTAGTGCGTGGCGATAGCACGCGGCTGGATATTCGTTTTAACAATGCCTGGAGCTTTCTGAATGTTTAACCGCCCGCAATTGACAGCGCTGGTCCAGTCCCTGCGCGAGGACATGCTCTCGCGCCTGGACGATGAAAGCCTGCTGCGCCGTTCCGATGCCGAGGTCTATGCCCGGGTGTTCGCTGGCGCGCTGCACGGCCTGTATGCCTATGCCGATTGGATCGCCAAGCAAATCGTTTGGGATACATGCGACATTGACACGCTGGAGCGTATCGCCTCAATGTGGCTGACTGTGCCGCGCAAGGCTGCTGCAGTCGCAACGGGAAGCACGACATTTGTGGTCACTGGCGTCGTCGTCGTACCTTCGGGAACGGTGGTGCGGGCCTTTGATGGTGCGCAGTATGAGACCACCGCGGACAGTGTTGCCGGCGTCGCGCCCGTGCAGGCCTTGGTCGCCGGCGCGGCGGGCAATCGCCCTGCAGGTCAGCCGCTATCTTTGATATCTCCTGTACCTGGTGCGCAGACCCAATCTATTGCGGGCGAGCTGTCGGGCGGCGCAGACCAGGAAGACCCGGAGGCATTGCGCGCCAGGCTTATCGCCCGGGTGAAGACGCCCCCTGATGGCGGAAGCGCCACCGACTACGTGGCCTGGGCGCTGGAGGTGGCCGGAGTCACTCGCGCCTGGTGTGCGCCGCTGGAGTTGGGTGCCGGCACCGTCACCGTGCGGTTTGTGCGCGACAACGACGTCGGCGGCATCATCCCTGATGCCGGCGAGGTTGCAACGGTGCTGGCTTACATCAACGGCGTCAAGCCAGTCACGGCCGACGTGTATGTCGTGGCGCCCGTGGCTGACCCGGTGGCCTATCAGATCTCGGGCGTCTTCACCGTGGCTGCGAAGGCAGCCATCGAGGTCGAGCTGCGAGACCTGCATCTGCGCGAGGCTGCGCCTGGCGTCACCTTTCTGCTAAGCCACATCAATGAGGCCATCAGCATCGCGGCCGGGGAAACCGATCACGCCCTGGTTGCACCAGTGGCCAACGTCGTGCCGGCAGTTGGCCACATGCCGACGTTCGGGAGCATCGCATGGGTGTGATGGCTGCTGACGCAGACGACTACACGCTGCAGCTGCAGCAGCTGGAGCCCAAGGGCCCGGCCTGGCCCGAGGAAGGCGACTCGACCAGCGCCCGGGTTTATCCGCCTGTAGGCAATGCCCTGGCGCTCGCCCACGTCTCGGTGCAGGGTTTGATTGACGAGGCAGACGCACGCACCACGCAGCAGCTGCTGGTCGACTGGGAGCGTGTCGTCGGCCTGCCGGATGAGTGCCTCGACCCGCCGGGGTCCAGCGCTGAGCGCAGGCGCCGCGTAGTGCAGCGCCTGACCTACCAAGGCGGCCAGTCGGCCGCCTTTTTTATTGCCTTCCTGGAATCTCTGGGCTACGCCGGCGCGACCGTCACAGAGTTTCGACCCATGCGCTGCAACAGCAAGTGCAATGCCGCACTGAATCAAGGCGGCTGGCGCTTCGGCTGGCGCGTGAATGTTCCCGTGGGCACCGACGTGCGTGTCATGACCGTGCGCGGCCGCTGCAACGACCCGCTGGCCACCTGGGGCGACCCTGGCCTTGCATGCCTTCTGGCGGTTCACAAGCCTGCGCATACCCGGCTTTTCGTCGGCTACGGCGCCTAAAAATTTACTAGGAGAAAGTTAGATGAAACGTATCAGTACAGCCACGCGGGTGATAGATAAATTCGGAGCCGGCAAAGACGGTTTCACAAATGGCTCGGTCATTGGAGGGGTGCCGGCAACAGACCTTGAGGATGATTGGTTTGATGGCGTCCAGGAAGAGCTGGCGACGTTTATCGAGGCGGCTGGCATCGCGCTTGACGGTGCCGACCGGTCGCAATTGTTGAAGGCGCTGCAGCGCCGAACATTCCGCATCGCAGTTGCTGCCGGCACGGCAGATGCCATTACGGCCGACTACAACCCGGACATTTTGGCTCTGACCAATGGCATGCAAGTATGGTTGCGTGCCGCAGCGGCAAACGCCACCGCCACCCCGACGCTCGCTGTCGACGCGATCGCCGCGCTGCCAATCGTGAAGGGTAGCAATTCTTCGCTCGTGGCTGGCGATATTGCAGGGGCAGGGCATTGGCTTTGCCTGACGTACGATTCGACGCTTAACAAGTGGGTGCTGCTGAATCCTGCGAACGGCATTGCTGCGCCTGTGAGCGTTACCAAGCGGCAGACGATTCTTTCGGGCGTGGCCGCTCCCATCGTCGCCGGCGCGGGATTGACATGCAACCTTGTTGCCACAGCGACGCCGTGCCGCCTGGCCATCGCGCGCGGCTATGGTCCCAATGGTGCCGTTGATACCGTCGCTACCGTGAGCGCGGACACTGCTGGCTTTTTTGCCGCCTTGACAAATAACGCAGTTAACTATTTCTTTGGCGACCAGGCGACGCCTACGACGCCGAACTTCACGGGCGTTGTTTCAACGCTGCCTTACATCGCGCAGGAATCGAGCGTAGCGGCCTCCATCGTCAATGGGCAACACACATATTTCACCGACACGGGGCAAATGTATGTCGGCAATGGAGCAGCGGCGGTTGCTACTGGTCGCACTGCCATGGGCCATGCCGTGACGGCTGCCGGCGTGGTGACGTCTGTTGTCAACTATCGAAAATTGCGGCGATTCAACTCGGGATTGTTTGCAATCGCAGTTTCGCAGGCGTATTCGCCCGCTCATGATCTTGGCGTGCAGCCGGACCAGGTGCAGCTCTTCATCAAGGCGCCAGCCAGGGAAGAGCAGCCGTCATACGGCCTGGTATTCACCGCTGCTTATAACGGCGTCGTTATCAACCTGATCAATTCTTTGATCATTGGTATACGAACCCAGCCTGGCGTATCCACCCTCGAGTCGGCCCCAAGCGCCGACGGTATCTCTGGGCCTGCTGCGACCCAGGCGCGTGTGGTCGCCGGCACCAGCTGGTAATCGTCCCCTGCGCCTCTCTTTCCCTCTGCTGGTGGTTTAGGTAACATGCGGAATGCATACGAGTTACCAGCAAGCGAAGGGGCGGCGCGCCGCTCTTCTGTGGGGCCTTGGCTCCCTCTTTCTCGCAAGTTGTTCAAACAAGGAAGGTAACGCTATGCATGTCCCAACAATCGCAGCGCTAAAGGCGCTGATCGGCGCCGGTCACGTCGACGTCCTTGGCTATTACGCGCCTGGGGATGGTGGCGGTGGTCAGTTCTATTTTGATGCCGCAAGCTCGGCGGCAGATGACACTGGAATGGTCATCGCTCCGAGCAGCGGCACCGGGCGCTGGCTGCGAATGCGGACTAATAGCGCTGTTTCCGTTGATTGGTTTGCCGCGCCAGGCGGAGACTACACCGCGGCTTTCATCTATGCATCGGCATATCAAAACGTGGTCTGCTCTCAGAAGTCGTACCTGATGAATGCGGCGATTACCTTGAAAGAGGGCCAGGTCTGGAACTTGAACGGCGCTGTGATCTACCACACCGATGACACCAAGCCGATGTTCACGGCCACTGGCTTGAGCACTGGCGGGTTGATAGGTCCCGGCACTCTCAAGGGCACGCTCACCACCAGCGCGGGCCCGTGGAATGGTGAAAAGGGCGTCGTTCTGAATGGCTGCAACGGCTACCGCGCCCATGCGCTCGATACCCGCCTGTTCATGGGGCAGGGCTTTCACATCATTCCCGGCACCTTTGCGGGCTTCAAGGCTGATCAAAATCGCATCACGGATTGCGGCGCTTTTGAATGCCAGAGTGGCCTGCAGATCGACAACGGGTCAGGCGCTGAATATAACGGCATCATGGGCTTCAATGCTGTTGGCAACATCACGGGCACCCAGATCGGCGCCGGCAACAATGTCTTTACCGGTGGCAACATTGTCCAGAACCGCGACGGTGTGGTGCTGTTGGGTGGCGGGAACAATGGCCACGGCATGTTTACTGGCACGAACATCAACCACAACGGGCGTTACAACATCTTTGCGGATGACGTGGGCTACGGCTATACCTTCACCGGCTGCCACATCTACGGCGACAGCCCTACTCAGGGCTTGATCAAGCTGCAGAACGGCACGACAGATATTCTGATTCACGGCGGCGTGGTTGATGCAAGGATAGAAAACGACTCCGGCACAAACCGCGTGGTCAACAACAAGACCTATGCGCAGTTCGCTGTGGCCGGCTCGAATGCGGCCGGTTTGCTCCAGTCTGGCAATTTCTAAGGGCTGCAAGTACACTCGGGGCATGAAGATTCTCATTGCCCCGTTTGGCCTGTTTATCGTTGCCATAGCCACATTCGTGCTGCTGTCAGGCGACCCTGAGCCCGGGTGCATATGGAGCGGCAAGCCGAGCGCCATTGCCTGGATGGCCTGCAAGTAGTTCGACGCCGCTTCTCTCACACACAGCCCGCTTTATGCGGGCTTTTTTTATGCCTCTACCCAGCGGCATGCTTCTTTACTTTCAAATTCTAGGAGGGCTGGATGCCTGACCCACTCTCATCCGGCGCGGCCACGCTGATCGCGGCCGGGGCCGCCGTGCCCGTGCTCACAATTTACGGCGTGTCGACCGGCCTGCGCGTCGACATACTGCTGGCCGGCTTCGTCGGTTCACTGGCGGCCATCGCGCTGCTGAACACCGTGCCGTCGACCGGCGACACCTGGCGTGAACTGCTGCGCACGACGTTCCGTCGCGTCGGTGTTGCCCTGGGCAGTGCAGCCGTGGCGGGCTATCTTTCGCCGGCGTTCATGCCGGTGGAAATCAGCTTGGGTAGTTTGCTGGCTTGCTCCTTTGTCGTCGGCGCCGGCGCGCAAAAGTTCCTCAACGCCGCCATAGACAAATGGCTTAACCGCGGGGAGGCTAAAAAATGATATACGCCGAAGTCTTCGGGCTCATTCCCTCCTGGCTGCTAGGTGCGCTGCACTGGGTTTGCGGCCTGCTGGTGCTTGCAGAGGCGCTTAACAAGCTGGAGCGCACCGCCGCATTTGTGCGTGGCCTCGGCTGGCGCCTGCGCACGGCCACCTGGCTCAAGGTCATCGCCTGGATGTTCCTGGCTATGGGCGCCGCCGGCGCCCTGGTGACGCCGCTGCTGCACCTTGAGCGGCCGTCCCTGCAGGACGTTTGTGTCCTGCTGGGTTTCGCAATTCTCATCATTCGCTCACGCGTGAAGGAAACACCATGATCACCCTGAATCAATACGTCGGTCCGCACCGGGCCTCTGCCGACTGGACGCCTGCGCGCGAACAGAACGCCACCAAGCTGCTGGCGGCATGTGCTGCCCTCGAAGTCGAGATGGTCGACGCCGGCGTCGAGTTCCCGGACAACCCTGCAACCGGTAGCGGTGTCAGTGGCCAGACGATGGGCGGCTTTCGGCCGCAGAGCTGCACCCAGGGCGCGCCCAACAGCAGCCACAAGGAGGGCCAGGCTGTCGACCGCTACGACCCCAAGGGCGAGATTGATGCCTGGCTTATGGCCAATCAGGACCGACTGGTTTTCCATGGTCTCTACATCGAGCACCCGAGCGCGACGGTGCACTGGTCGCACTGGACCACACGGGCGCCAGGCTCTGGCAATCGGGTGTTTTACCCATGAGCTTCGCTGCCCAGTTGGTCATCGGCCTGGTGCTGGTGGTATTGGGCTTCGGCGGTGGCGTGAAGTATCACGCCGGCGTCGACGCGCAGCGCGAGCTGGCCGCCAAGGCGCTGCAGGAAAGTGACCGCATCCAGCAGCGCAAATTCGGCGACCAGGCTGCTGGCCAGCACGCCGGCAAGCTGGTCAAACTTTCAAACCAATTAGGGGATGCCCGTGAACAAATCGCTTCTTTATCTGGCCGTGAGTGCCTTGCTGCTGATACTGTCGGCGTGCTCAACCGTATCGACGGCGACGGAGCCGCTGCCGGCAAACCTTCGGGTGCGGCCGGAGCCACTGCCGGCGCTGGAGATGAGCGGTACGCGACCGACAAAGACGTCGCCCGCTTCATTGCAGCCTGCAGGGCCCAGTACGGCGCCGTGAGCGACCAGGTAAACAAGATCTTGGATATTGAAGACAGCCGGCACCCGCCGGCGACGTCGACTGTGCAAACGCCTGCACGGCCGCCGCCTGAGTAGATCAACCGCAGTTGTCTCCGGTGCAGCGTGGTGTGCACCTTAGCCCGTCGACCTCACGGTCGGCGGGCTTTTTTTTTGTTTAGCGAAACTGCGCGTTGCGAACGCAGACGCGTTCGGTTTTACCGTTGACCGCCTGGTCGGTGCATTCGCCCCGTGAGGTTGCGATATAGAGAAGACCGATCCCTGCGCAGATGATCATGATGGCGCCGCTGGCGCGCATTAACCATTTGGATGTGTGGCTTGGTTTCATGTGCTGGATTGTGACATTGGCGGCCTCCGCTGGCTAGTTGACTTAACTGCTGACAGGCATATGCGGGCGTATCCTGGCCAGGGCGCTCTGCAGCTCGGCGTTTTGTTCGGGCGTCAGCGGCACGCACCACCAGATTTGCACCTTGGGATCAAAGCCTTCCCAGCCGGCAATCTTGATGCCCATGTCGACCAGCTTGATGTTTGCGCCCTCTAGGTGGTTCTTCTCTTCGCCCGTCACCACGTCGTACAGCTTGGCCCAGTGGGTGGGCTGGCCCAGCGGATGCCGTGTGTAGGTGACGCGGTAAATGGCAGCGGTCGCCTTGATGGCCTCCGCGCTCATTTTTTCGCCCTTGCGGCGCATGCGATAAACGGTGCAAAACACTGGAAAAGCATACAGTATTTTGCGGCGTAGGTTTTGGCGTAGGTTTTCGTGCAGACGTCTGCACTGTCGAGGGGTGGCGAGTTCTACCATTGAACTACACCCGCGTTTGGGTGGCTGCTGACGAACCACTTAAGCGCTGGAGCCGCGCCGTGGGCGGGCTCGCGGCGATTTTACACCCCGGTTTTGGCGTTCATTCAAGCGCGCCAGTACGGCTCAGGCAACCCCGGCAACTCAAGCTCAGGCTGCTCCCGCTCCCGCAGCGCCCCCTGCAGGCTGTGCTGCAGCTTGCCGGGCTGCTCCATGCCGGCGCACAGGGTTTCGATATGCGCCCGCGCCGTCACGCGGTCGTTGTGCAGGCCAAAAACAGTTTGCGCTTTCTTGAGCCAGTCCAGCCAGGCTTCGGTGGCTTGCGGTTCGTAGCGGGCGGCGATGAACTCGGTGAGGTAGCGCAGCTTTTTGGCGGTGATGCGCAGGCGGTGCAGGCGCGTGGGGCTTAGCTGTTCCAGCCTGGGCAGGGCCTGCCGCAGCCTGTGGGCGAGTTTTGCCAGCCGTGCCGTGAGCGCGTCAAAGGGCACGGGCTCGCCGTCGCCGTCCGGCTGCGCGAGGCAGCGGCCCAGCTGCAGCAACAGGCGCTGGGTCTCGCGTTCTTCCAGGGCGGCCTGGGCCTGCAGGTGCGCCGTGGCCTGCTGCAGGGCGGCGGCCTCCTGCAGCTTCTGGCGCAGGGCGGCATCGTGCAGGCTGTCCGCCAGCGCTGGCCAGGTTTCTTCCATAAAGACATCCCAGTCGCGCGCCGCGCCCAGGCGCTGGCCCAGGGCGCGCAGGCTGTCTTGCAGGGGCGCCAGGGTTTCCTGCCGCCATTGGGCTGCATCGGCCAGCGGGCCGCAGGCCACCCGCAGCCGCCGCACCGCGACGCGCAGCTGGTGCAAGTATTCGCTGTCGTAGTGCCCGCCTTGGGGCTGGGCGATAAAGCCGGCTTCATTGGCCTGCCAGTGGGCCAGGGCGGCTTCCAGCGCCGCGCGCGCGGCGGCGCGTGCGTCCCTGCCCGGCGGCTCAGCCATTGCGGCCGCCTTGGCGGGCGGCGCCGGCGGCCGGCCCTGGGCCAGGCGGTCGCCGCGCTCGGCCTTGCTGCGGCTGTCCAGCACCAGCGGGTGGCGTTCCACCAGCAGCAGGGCCAGCGCGAAGAGTTCGTCCACCGGCCCGTCCAGCAGTTCCAGCTCCAGCTCGCACAGCGGCTCGCGGCGTTCCCGGGCCAGGATCTCGCCCTGGTCGATGGCGACTTCAATCACGCCGCCAGCGGGGCCGGTGACTCGGCGAATCTCGCGCTTGAAGCGGGTCTGGAACTGCGGCTGCAACCGGTCCTTGAGGGGCTCCAGCACGGGCGCAAAAGCCGTGCCCGCCAGCGGCCCCCATTCGAGCGCCGGGCCGGCGACCGCGAACTCGATTTCCTCGCGCTGGTGCAGGCCGGCGCGGCTGCTGCCGCCGCCCTTGGCGGTCTGCAACCAGTGCCTGCCGTCGCTGCGCAGGCGCAGGCCTATGCCGGCGCTGGCCAGCGCGCGCTGCGGCGTGTCAAAGTAGATATTGTCCAGCTGCTTGTGCGTGGCGTGGGTGCCTGCCCACAGCGGGTCGGCGCGCAGCGCGGCCAGCGCCTCAGGGGGCAGCCTGAGCTTGAGTTCGATTTCCATGGTGCTTGGTTTGTGCGGTGATGCCTCGCGGCGCGGCAAACCATGGTACTGCGCGCCTGCCTGCCTGGCGAGGCGGCGGCCGGCCCGGATGTAGTCACAAAGGTGTATCCATAGGTTACTATCGCTCGAGCCGTGCCTCCAGCCGGCCGCATCACTTGCGATGCCCGCGGTTTTGGGATTCAAGAAGGCTCATTTGAACGACCATAACTTATTCAGTCCTAGCGAGTACACCGCCGCCTTGCTGCTTTACCTGCGCAAGAACCCGGCGCGCGTGCTGTCGTCCCGGGCGCTGGAGATGGGGCCGGGCAGCGGCGTGGTGATGGCGACGCTGCTGGCGCTGGGGGCGCAAAGCGCGGTCGGCATTGAACTCGAAGCCCTTGCTGTGCGGGCGGCGCAGGGGCTGCTGGACCAGGAAGGCCTGCGGGCCAGGGCCAGCCTGGTCCAGGGCGATATGTGGTCGGCCTGCGGGGACGACTGTTATGACCTGGTGGTCACCAACCTGCCGCAGTTCGCGGCCGAGCACATCGAAGGCGACGGCCGCCTGCCGAGCTGGAGCGCGGGCGGCATAGACGGCCGCCGCAGTGTGGACCCGTTTTTGCAGGGCCTGGGCCGCCACCTGGCGCCCGGCGGCCTGGCCGTGATGACGCACAACGTGTTTCTCGATTTCAGCAAGACCGAGGCCATGGCCGATGCGCTGGGCTTGCGGGCCCGTATTGCCTATTGCGCTTCGGCGCCTTTGCCCGCGCACAAGCTCGCCTGCCTGAGCCCTCAGGTGCGGGCGCGTTTTGAAGGGCGGGGCATTCACAGGGTCGGCGACTACTGGTTTGTCGACTTCGACCTGGTTGAACTAAGCTGGAAGCATGATGAGGCATAAGGAAGCTTGATGGCGATCTGCAGCGTGGATCAAGGCAGCCCCGCCCTGCAAGCCGGGGTGCTGCTGCGCCGCTCGATGGTCCTGGCCCTGGCGCTGCTGCTGAGTTTTGGCGCCGCCGGCCAGGACAGCCGGCCGCCGCAATCACCGCCGGCACAGGCCGCCGCATCAAAAGCCAAAAAATGCGACGACGCGGTGGACGTGCTCGCGCGCGTGCTGTGCAGCAAAACCCTGAGGGTGGGTGTGCGCACCGGCTACCCGCCGTTCGCGTTTGAGGATGCGACCGGCGCGCTGCAGGGGTTTGAAATCGACCTGGCGCACCAGCTGGCGGGCTCGCTCGGTGTGGAGCCCGTGCTGGTGGTGGTCACGCCGGCGAATCGCCTGGCCTTGCTCGGTGAGGGCCGGGTTGACCTGGTCATCGCCACCATGGGCCACACCTTGCAGCGGGACCGCGAAGCGCTGTTTGTGCGGCCGCACTATTACCAGTCGCAAACCATTGTGCTGGGCCGCAAGGAGCTGCAAATCGGCGGCCTGGTCAAGCTGCGCGGCAACACCGTCTGCGTGACGGTGGGCAACAGCACCAATGCCGAGTTGTCGGTCAACGGCGCGCGCCTCAAGCTGTTTGACAAAGCCTCCAGCCTGGTTGACGAGCTGCGCCTGGGCGGCTGCTCGCTGGTCGCGCAGGACGACAGTTTTTTTGCGTCCTACCTGCAGCAGCCCGCATTTGCCGCGGCCTATGACAGCAAGTTCGGTTTCGCGCCGCTGCCCTGGGGCGTGGCCGTGGCGCGTGACGGCGGCGAACGCCTGGCCGACGTGCTGGCGCTGTCGATGCAGCAGCTGCACATCTCGGGCGCCTTGCAGGCCCTGGCCCAGAAACACGGTGTGGACTCGGCCTTCCTGGCGCAGCAGCGCAAGCTCTGGTCCAGCAGCACCTGCGCGCAGATCAGCGCCCTGAACGACCCGGCCTGCGTGAAAGCGCCGCTGGATAACCAGCTGCCGCCCACCTCCTTCGCAAGCAGGGTCGACCAGCTCGAGCACTTTATCTACCAGGCCACCGGCACGCGGGTCACCCTGGCCATGTTCAAGACCTGGGTGGCGCTGGACCTCCTGCTGGAAGGTGTGTGGTTTTCCCTGCTGCTGGTGGTGGGCTCCGTCTTCGCGACCTGGGCTTTCGCGCTGGCCTTCGGCGCGGGCCTGACTTCGCACACGCCCTGGCTACGCTGGTCCATGCGCTGCGTGCTGTGGCCCATGCAATCCACGCCGCTGATCCTGCTCATGATCCTGGCCGGTGCGGTGGTCGGCGCCATGGGCGCGACCTCGCCGCTGGTGGCGCTGGCCGCGGCCGTGCTGGTGCTGGGCCTGTTCAACGGCAGCAATGCCGGGCAGGCCGTCGCCGAGGCCATGCTCACCTTGCGCGAGGAGCGCGCGCCGGCCCAGCCCGCGCTGAGCGCCGCGGTCTACCGGGCCAGGGCGCAGATGGTGGCCTTTGTCGTGAACGCCACCCGGGGCAGCCCGGCCGCGTCGGTGATGGGTGTGCCCGAGCTGCTGGCCGCGCTGACCGACGTCGCCTCGTTCTCGAGCGAGCGCATCACCACCTACACCTTTTTGCTGGTCTTCTACATGCTGCTGGTCGCCGTGGTGCACCGCCTGGCCGACATCTGGCAGTCGCGCCTGGCCCTGAGCGGGGGCGCCTATGCTTGAGCTGCTCCCGCACTTCTTGCCGGAGTTCCTGCGCGGCCTGCTGGTGAACTTCCAGATCGCGATCTGCGCCTTGCTGGGCGGCATGCTGCTGGGCGCGCCGCTGGCGGCCGCGCGTTTTCACAACGGCCTGGCCGCCACGCCGGCCGCCTGGCTGGTCGCGCTGCTGAGGACCGTGCCCACTTTTGTGGTGATGTTCTTCCTGGTCAATGTGGTGCCGGACTTTCACATCGGCCAGCGGCAGCTCGCCATGACGCCCTGGCTGGCGGTGGTGCTTTCACTGACGCTGTATGCGGCGGCCTATGTGTCCGACCACGCGGTCGAGGCCATGCGCCAGCTGCGCAGCGGCTCGCCGGTCGCGGCCATGCTGTTTGTGATGGGCCTGGTGCGCGCCTTTTTTGTCATGGTGCTGTCCTCGGGCTTCGGTGCCGCGGTGGGTGTGGTCGAGGCCACCACCGTCACGCTGCGCGCCATCGAAACCCTGCCCAAGGCCGGCGACAGGCTGCTGCTGATCGCCCTGGTCATTGTCATCTTCACCGTGTGCTTTCAGCTGATCTACCACCTGATCAACCACTGGCGCGGCAAGCTCAACCAGCGCTTTCACCGGCCCGTCCAGGCGGCGCGGCTGGAAGGGGCTGAGCAGCCCTGAGGCTTGTGTGCGGGCCGTAGGCCTTAAGGCCGCAGGTAAGCCCAGCCTTCGTGCTGCTTCTTCATGATCTCCGTGACACCGGCGGGCACGTAGCTGATGCCGGCCAGCATGTCGTCCTTGCCGAGCTTCTGGGTGCGCATGGTGTTCTCGCAGGCGCTGATCTTGACGCCGGCCTTGGCGGCATCGGCGATGCGCGAGCCGGTGGGCGACTCGAGCTTGAGCATGCCTATGCCGGGGCCGTAGGCGACGATCTCGATCTCGACATTGGCCGCGCCCACGTCGTCCTGCAGGTTTTTGGCGTTGTTGAGCGCCAGGTTCCATTTGGCCGGGTCGTTGTCGCTGACCTGGATCACGATGCCCTGGCGTTTGGCGCCTGCGGACTGGGCGAGGGCGAGCGGCAGGAAGAGGGCGAGGGCCGCCGTGGCGCCGGCCTGGACGAAGAGTCTGCGGTTCATGTTCTAAGGTCTCCTCAAAGAGAGGCTTATTTCAACACAACGGCCGCATGAAACAAGCCCCCGGAACCGCCGCAAGGGCAGTTTCGGGGGCTTGTTGTTGGGGTGGGCCTTATTCGCCGGAAGCCAGCGACCCGGAGGTGGCAGCCGCCGCGACAGGCGTGGGGGCCTGTTCGCCCTGCTTTTCCGAGTGGATGTGGTGGTCGGGCGACTTGATCAGCTTGCGGATAAACACCACCGTCTGCCACACGACCAGGATGCCGATGACGCTCAGCAGGGTGCCGCTGATGGGGCGGTTCACGAAGACGTTGAAGCTGCCGCGGCTCAGCAGCATGGCGCGGCGGAAGTTCTCCTCCAGCATGGGGCCCAGGATAAAGCCCAGCAGCAGCGGCGCGGCCTCCATGTCCAGGCGCAGGAAGAGGTAGCCGATGAAGCCGAACACGGCGGTGGTGTAGATGTCGTCCAGGCTGTTGTTGATGCTGTAAGTGCCTATGCAGCAGAAGAACAGGATGGCCGGGAACAGCACGGTGTAGGGGATCTTGAAGACCGACAGCCAGTAGCGCACCAGGGGCACGTTGAGGACCAGCAGGAAGCAGTTGCCTATCCACATGCTGGCCACCAGGCCCCAGAACAGGTCGGGGTGGGTGGCGATCATGTTGGGGCCGGGCTGTATGCCCTTGACCACAAAGGCCGCCATCATCAGCGCCATGACGGCGTTTTCGGGAATGCCGATGGCCATCAGCGGGATGAAGCTGGTGCGCGCGGCGGCCTCGTCGGCGGCGGCCTGGCCGGCCACGCCTTCGATGCAGCCGGTGCCGATTTCGTGCTTGTACTTGCTGAGCTTCTTGTCGGCGGCATAGGCGGCGAACTGGGCGATGGTGGGGCCGCCGCCGGGCAGTATGCCCAGGATGGAGCCGATCACGCTGCCGCGCAGCGCGCTGGGGATGATGCGCTTGAACTCGGGCCAGGTGGGCATGAGCTTGATCTTGCCGTTAAAGGGCGTGAGCACGTTTTTGTTGTCGAGGTTTTTCACGACCTCGGCAATGCCGAAGCAGCCCAGCGCGATGCTGATCAGGCCTATGCCGTCCATCAGGAAGGGCAGGTTCATGGTGTAGCGCGCCACGCCGCTGTTGACGTCGGTGCCGACCATGCCCAGCAGCACGCCGACCATGGCCATGGCCAGGCCGTTGAGCAGGCTGCCGCTGCTGACAAAACTCACGCAGAAGAAACCCAGCAGCATCAGCGCGCAGTAGTCGGCCGGCCCGAACAGGAAACCGACCTCGCCCAGCGCGGGCGCCATGGTCGACAGCACCACGATGGCGACCGTGCCGCCAATGAAGCTGGAGACGCCGGCGGTGAACAGCGCCAGGCCGGTCTTGCCTTTAAGCGTCATCTGGTAGCCGTCTATGCAGGCCACGATGCTGCTGGCATGCGGGATCTTCATGGTGATGGCGCTCACGCTGTCGCCGTATTGCGCGCCGTAGTAAATGCCGGCCAGCATGATGAGGGCGCCGCCGGTGGGGATGGAGTAGGTCAGCGGCAGCAGCAGGCTGATGGTGGACAGGGGGCCCAGGCCGGGCAGCAGCCCGATCAGCGTGCCCACCGTGCAGCCCAGGGCGCAATACAGCAGGTTTTGCAGCGTCAGCGCGTGTTCGAAACCGAACGAGAGGTTGTGAAGGACTTCCATATCAGTACAGCGGCAGGCTCAGGCCGAGAAATTGTTTGAAGGCAAAGGCCACGGCGACCAGGCCGATGGAGATCTTGACGTTGCGCACCAGCGAATACGAGGTGCCGGCCAGCGTGGAGCAGAACACCAGGAAGACGATGCCCAGGATCATGTTGACGAACTGGGAGATCACCGAGAAGCCGACCAGGCTCACCAGGATGATGGCGATGTTCTTGACGCTGTAGTCCAGCGGCACGGGGTCGACAAAGTGCGAGCGCACCACGGTGAGCACGCCGATGACGAACAGGAAGGAGCTCACCAGCAGCGGAAACAGGCCGGGCCCGGAGCGGCTCAGCTCGCCCAGCGTGTAGTTGAAGGACACCCCGCCAAAGACCAGGGCGATGGCCATGAGGCACAGGCCCCGTACGAAATTGCGGTTGTTGAAGTTCATCGTGGGGCGCTCCATGGCTGGGCCGCGAAGGGCCTTGTCGCAAACGGGGGGTGTGTCATCCGTGTCTCCTTGGGGTGATGTCCCGGCCCCGGGCCGCTCGGGAAATGCGGCCTGGGGGCGTTCGGGCTGGAGGGGATGTTAGGAAGCGAGGCTTCCAATCGGCTTTCGTTTTGCGCGGCCGGGGCCAAAATACGTGTTATCACTAACGGGTAGGAACCCGCTGGTGCGGCCCCCGGCGCGGGCTGTCAGCGCTGCGGCGAGGGCGCCAGCGGCAGGCGCAGGACGGCGCGCAGCCCGGTACCGGAGGCCGGGTCGGCCAGCTCGATGTCGCCGCCGTTGCGCCTGGCGTAGGCGCGCGCGATGGACAGGCCCAGTCCGGCGCCGCGCGAGCCTTTGCCGGCGCCCGGACCGGCCGAATGAAAGCGCTCAAACACCTGGTGGCGGCGCGCCTGGGCAATGCCGGGGCCGTTGTCGCGAACCTCGGCCAGCGCCATGCCGTCCCGGCTGCCCGCCATCACGGTGATCTGGCCGCCGGGCGGCGTGTAGGCGATGGCGTTGTGCACCAGATTGGAAAGCGCCTCGTGCAGCTCGGGCTCCCGCGCCAGCACCGGGACCGCGGCCGCCGGCGCATCGTCCGCCGCCGCCGTGTCCGCTGAATCCCCGCGGGCGTCCACCCAGCCCAGGTCCAGGTTTTTTTCATGGGCCAGCGCCAGGTGCTGCAGCACCACCTCGCGGGCGACGGCGTTGAGGTCGACCAGGGTGGGCGTGCCGGCGGGCGGGGCACTCTCGCTCGCGTGGGCCAGCGAGAGCAGCTGCTCGCACAGGCGCCGGCTGCGCGCGATCTGGGCGACCATTGCGCGCAAGGTGGTGTGAATCTGCTCGGTATCCTTCTCGCGCAGCGCCACGCCGGCCTGGGTCAGCATGATGGCCAGCGGTGTGCGCAGCTGGTGCGAGGCATCGGCCAGGAACTGCGACTGCTGCTCGAGCAACTCGCGGTAGCTGGCCAGGTGCTGGTTCAGGGCCTCGACCAGCGGCGCCACCTCATGCGGCACGCCGCTGGTGTCCAGCGGCTTGAGCTCGTCTCCCTTGCCCTGCAGCACCGACTTGCGCAGGCGCTCCAGCGGCTGCAGCGACCAGGTCACGCCCAGCCAGACCAGCAGCACCATCACCAGCACCATGCGCGCGTCGCGTATCAGCTCCTGCCGCAAGGTGGCGTCCTGCGCGCGGTCGCGCGGGACCGTGCTTTCGGCAACCTGGACCAGCAGGCTGAAGGGCCGGCCCTGCCCATCCCGCACCTGGCTGCGCAGCGCCACCATACGCACCGCATGGCCCGCGTGGAAGCTGTCGTACCAGACGGGCGAGCCCGCGGCGGGGGCGTCGGCCCCGGGTGTTGACAGTTCGGGCGGCGGCGCCGGCAGCTCTGTTCCGCCCAGCAGGGTGAGTCCAGGTGGGTTGGTGTTGCCGGCCTGTGCCGGCGCCTGGGGCAGGGGCACCAGGCTCACCTGCAGGTATTTTTGCAGGGGATAGTCCGCGCCGAATATGGCTTGCACCCCGGCCGGCGTGTTCAGCCGCAGCGAGCCGTCCCGCGCCGGTGTCACGCTGCTTTGCAGCGCGTGCGCGGCCTCCAGCATGCTCTGGTCGTAGGCCTCCTGCACCTGGTTTCTGAGGGCGCTGTAGTCGTTCCAGCTGTCCAGGGCCAGCAGGCCCAGGATGGCCGGCAGCAGCAGCGTGAGCAGGCGCGCGCGTATGCCGAAGCGGTCGGGGTCAGTGCGCAGTATCTTCATGCGCGGCGCTCTCCGGCGCGATGGCCTCCAGCATGTAGCCCAGGCCGCGCACGGTGACGATGCGCACGTCGCCGCCTTCAAGCTTGCGGCGCAGCCGGTGCAGCACCAGCTCGATGGCATCGGGGCCGGCGTTGCTGTCGGCCGGGAAGACCTTGCCCGAGAGCTGCGATTTTTCCACCGGCGTGCCGCTGCGCGCCAGCAGCACGGCCAGGGCCGCGCTTTCGCGCGGCGTGAGCTGCAGCAGTGTGCCGCCCAGCGTGAAGGCGCGGCTGTCATGCGGGCACGAGAGGGACCCGCACTGCAGCGGCGCGTGGGAACGGCCGCGGCTGCGCCGCACCAGCGCGGCGAGGCGGGCCTCGAGTTCCTCGATGGCAAAAGGCTTGCTCAGGAAGTCGTCGGCCCCGACGTTCAGGCCCTTGACCCTGTCCTGCAGCGAGCCTTGGGCGGTCAGCACCAGCACGGGTGTGCGGTTGCCGTCCTTGCGCAGCTCGGCCAGCAGTGCCAGCCCGTGTTTGTCGGGCAGGCGCAGGTCAAGCACCACGGCGTCATAGTCGTTGCCGGCCAGCAGCGACTCGGCGGTGGCGGCGTCGGGCGCGTGGTCGGACACATAGCCGCTTTGCTTGAAGGCGCGCAACAGCCACGCCGCCATTTCGGCTTCGTCTTCAACAAGCAGCAATCGCATAGGGGCGTGGTGGGCGGGCGAGTGTAGGGGGAACCAGTTTAGCGCTGGATGTCGCCCAGGCACAGGTACTTCATCTCGAGGTACTCGTCCATGCCGTGGCGTGAGCCCTCGCGGCCCAGGCCCGACTGCTTGACGCCGCCGAAAGGTACGTGCTCGGTCGCGATCACACCCGCGTTGATGCCCACCATGCCGTATTCCAGCGCCTCGGCGACGCGGTAGATGCGGCCTATGTCGCGGCTGTAGAAATAGCTGGCCAGGCCGAACTCGGTGTTGTTGGCCGCGTCAATCGCCTCCTGGTCGTTCTTGAAGCGGAACACCGGCGCGAAGGGGCCGAAAGTTTCTTCCCTGGCGCAGAGCATGTCGGCGGTGGCTTCGGAGATAACGGTCGGCTCGAAGAACTGGCCCTTGATCTTGTGGCCGCCGGCCAGCAGCTTGCCGCCCTTGGCGAGGGCGTCGTCCACATGGCGCTGCACCTTCTCGACGGCGGCGTCCTCGATCAGCGGGCCTTGCACCACGCCGTCCTCAAAGCCGTTGCCGACCTTGAGGCCCTTGACCTTGGCAGCGAATTTCTCGACGAACTGGTCGTACACGCCGTCCTGCACATAGATGCGGTTGGCGCAGACGCAGGTCTGGCCGGCGTTGCGGTATTTGCTGGCCATGGCGCCTTCGACGGCGGAGTCCACATCGGCGTCGTCGAACACGATGAAGGGCGCGTTGCCGCCCAGTTCCAGCGCGAGCTTCTTGACGCTGGGCGCGCTTTGCGCCATCAGGATGCGGCCGACTTCGGTGGAGCCGGTGAAGCTGATGTGGCGCACCACGTCACTGGCGCAGAACACCTTGCCCACGGCGATGCTGTTGGCGCTGTCGGCCGTGAGCACATTGAGCACACCGGCCGGGATGCCGGCGCGCACGGCCAGCTCGGCGGCGGCCAGGGCGGTCAGCGGCGTGAGCTCGGCCGGCTTGATGACCACCGGGCAGCCGGCGGCCAGGGCCGGGGCCACCTTGCGGGTGATCATGGCCAGCGGGAAGTTCCAGGGCGTGATGGCGGCGCACACGCCGATAGGCTGCTTGATGACCATCAGGCGGCGGTTGTTGTCGAACTGCGGCAGGGTTTCGCCGTTGACGCGTTTGGCTTCCTCGGCAAACCACTCGACAAAACTCGCGCCGTAGGCGATTTCGCCCTTGGCCTCGGCAAAGGGCTTGCCCTGCTCGGCGGTCATGATGCGGCCCAGGTCTTCCTGGTTGGCCATCAGCAGCTGGAACCACTTGAGCAGGATGGCGTGGCGCTCCTTGCCGGTCTTGCTGCGCCAGGCGGGCCAGGCGGCGTTGGCGGCGGCGATGGCGGCTTCCGCGTCCTGCGAGCCCAGGTTGGCCACGTCGGCCAGCTTCAGCCCGGTGGCCGGGTCGTTCACGTCGAACCGGCCCTTGCCCGCAACCCATTGGCCGTTGATCAGCGCATCGGTCTTGAGGAGGCTGGGGTCTTTGAGCAGGGAAATGGGGGAAGTTTTCATGTCCATGAGCGGGAATCCTTAAAGCGGGGGAGGAAAGAAGGAGGAATGCAGAAGGAGAGCGGAAAGCCGAAGCGAAAAGAGAGGGAGCTATTGGATGATTTTGACAGCATTCGAGTGGAAGCTGCGGGCGGCAGGCGTGTATGCGACCCGGGGAAAGGGTTTCAGCGCGTAGGGCGCTCGAAGAGCGCCAGAAGTGTCAAAGGCCTCCTGGCGTGCGGCGCTATTTCATGTTCTGGGCAAACTGCTTTTCCAGCGCCGCCCCGCCGGAGCGTGTCCAGAAGGCGGGGTCAAAGGCCAGGGAGCGGCGCATGTTGCCGGGCGCCGAGGGCAGGTCGCTGCCTGCCATGGACAGGTCCGTGACCGGTGCGCTGGCAGCCGGGCGGCTGCGGCCGGTGTCATAACGCAGGATGGCGTTGAAGTGTGTGGGGCCGTAGGGAATCTCGCGCGAAAAGGCCAGTTGCGCTTCTTCCGAGGTGGCGAAGCTGATGAAGGCGCGTGCCAGATCCAGCCTGGGCGTGCCCTTGATGATGACCCAGTAATCCAGCTCGTACACGGCGTCGGCCCATGAGATGGCCAGCGGGCTGAGGCGTTCGCGGTTGGCCGCGGCGATTCGGCCGTTGAAGGCGGTGGACATTGTGGTCTCGCCGGAGGCCAGGCGCTGGGGCGGCTGGGAGCCCGACTCCCACCAGATGATATGGGGCTTGAGCTGCTCGAGCTTGGCCAGGGCGCGCCTGGCGCCCGCTTCGGTGGCCAGCAGGGTGTACACGTCGCGGCGATGCACCCCGTCGGCCATCAGTGCGATTTCCATGTTGTAGCGCGCGCCCTTGCGCAGGCCCCGCTTGCCGGGAAAGCGCTTCACATCCCAGAAGTCCTGCCAGTTTCGTGGCGCTTCCTTGAAGCGGCCCGGTTCGTAGGCCATGACGGTGGCCCACACAAAAGCGCCGACGCCGCACTCCTGCACCGTGCCCGGCAGCAGCATGCCGGCGTGCGGAATGGTGCCGCGGTCCATGCGTTCGAACAGGCCGGCATCGCATCCTGCTTTCAGGTCGGCGGATTCCACTTCGGCCACGTCCCACTCGTTCTTGCGTTCCTTGACCATGTTGCGAATGGCCGGGAGGTCGCCGGGATATTCAACCCCTCTGGCTTCGGTTTTGTAGGCCGCCTTGAAAGGCTGGATGAAGGCCGCGTCCTGCGCCTTGCCGTTGGCCCCGCCGAAGTTGGCGACGGTCAGTCCTTGCGCCGGCGTTTGAGCGGGGGTCTGGGCTTGTGCCGGCAGCACCAGGCTGAAGACTGCAACAAGCATGGATAGATGATGCGCTTTCATGGGAGCATGCCTTTCAATTCGATTTCCACAAACCGGAATTCGTTCGTGCCTGTGTTGATGACGTTGTGCGCCACGCCCGCGGGCCGCGCATACGCTTGTCCCGCGCACAGGGTGACGTCTGACCCGCCTATGCCCAGGGTGCCGTTCGTCAGTGGTACCACCACGTAGGGACGGGTGTGGACGTGATGGCCCGTCTCGGCGCCCGGCGCAAAGCGCCATTCGGTCACGACGACCCGCTCATCGTCGACATGCATGAGTGCGGTGGCTTGGAGCGTCATGGTGCGCTGCCCTCCAGGTAGAAGGCCTTGGAGGTGATGCGCCAGCCCTCATCGGTGCGAAGGTAGCCCAGGTGGTCGACAAACACTTTCTGGTTGATGCGCACTCGCACCTTGACCATGGCCTGCCGGCTCGACACCACGTCGATCAGCAGGATTTCCTGCTCCCGCGGCGCGCCTGAATTCATCGGAGAGATGCGGGTCGCCAGAATCTCCCGGTAGGCCGAGGTGGGCCATACCACCAGCGCATCATCCGTGAAGCCGTGGAGTTGCGCCGTGGGATGAAAGACGTTGTCGAACTGCGCGACGTCGCAGTCGTACATGAGTTGGAAATATCGCTCGACTGCGGCGGGCAGGTTGCCGATGACCTCGGCCCGGGTGTTGTGTTGCTGCATGCTTATCCTTTAATGAAGAAGAGGCCGCAGTGCGGTCAGCGGCGCCGCCCGCGCAGCCACTCCAGCAGCAACAGGAGGGTGGTCGTGAAAATGATCAGCAAGGTGGCCACCGCCGCGATCGTTGGGGAGATGTTTTCCCGGATGCCGTTAAACATCTGGCGGGGCAGGGTAGCCTGGTCCGTGCCGGCCAGGAACAGCGTGACCACCACTTCGTCAAAAGAGGTGGCAAATGCGAACAGCGCGCCGGAGATCACGCCCGGAGCGATGACCGGCAGTGTGATCCTGAAGAAGGTTCGCAAGGGCGTTTCGCCAAGGCTCAGTGATGCCCTGACCAGGTTGTGGTTGAAACCCGCAAGCGTTGCCAGCACGGTGGTGAGCACGAAAGGCGTGCCCAGCGCCGCGTGCACGGCGATCAGGCCCAGGTAGCTGTCGGCCAGGCCGAGCGGCGCGAAGTAGAGATAGGTTGCCACCCCCACCACCACAATGGGCACCACCATGGGCGCGATGAGGATGCCCATGAGCAGGCTCTTGAAGCGAAAGTGCGTGCGCGACAGGCCCACTGCGGCCATCGTGCCGAGCGTGGTGGCGATCAGCGTGGCGGCGGGCGCCACGATGAAGCTGTTTTTCGCGGCGCGGGCCCATTCGGGTGAATCCATCAGGTTGCGGTACCACTTCAGGGACCAGCCCGGGATGGGATAGGCCAGGAAGGAACTGTCGGAAAACGACAGCGGCACCACGACCAGGATAGGCGCCAGCAAAAAAGCCAGTATGGCCACGCAAGCCGCGCGCACCAGCCACCAGCCGGCTTTGTCGGCCGTGGTGGCATAGCGCGGGAAGGCGGGGCCGGTGATGATTTTGGGCATGGTGGATAAAGGTGCGAAGAGGTACGAAAAGATGCGGGACGGAGCTGAAGGTTGCGTCGTGAAAAGGCATCAACCCATGCTGAGCTCGGCCTTGCCGATGCGCCGGTAGACGCCGTAAAGAACCATGGTGGCGGTCAGCAGCAGCGCGCCCAGCGCGCAGGCCATGCCCCAGTTGACCTGCACATTGGTGTACCGCGCGATGTAGTAGCTCAGCATCTGGTCGTCCGCACCGCCCAGCAGGGCAGGGGTCACGTAGTAGCCGATGGACAGGATGAACACCAGCAATGCCCCGGCGCTGATGCCCGGGTAGGTTTGCGGCACGTAGACGCGAAAGAATGCGGCCAGGGGCGCGCTGCCCAGTGAAACGGCGGCGCGCACGTAGGTCGGCGGCACGTTTTTCATCACGCTGTACAGCGGCAGGATCATGAAGGGCAGCAGGATGTGCACCATGGCGATCACCACGCCGGCGCGGTTGAACAGCAGCGGCAGCGGGCTGTCTATGAGGCCCATGCCCATCAGCCCGCGATTGACCAGGCCCTCGGACTGCAGCAGCACGATCCAGGCAGCTACCCGGACCAGGATGGAAGTCCAGAAGGGCACCAGCACCAGGATCATCAGCAGGTTCGCCTTGCGCGCCGGAAGCGAAGCCAGCCACCAGGCCAGGGGGTAGCCCAGCGCCAGGCAGAAGAGCGTGACGATAAAACTGATCTGGAAGGTGCGAAGCAGGATGGGGCCGAAGGCGCGCAGCTCGGGCGGCATGCGCTCGATATCGCCCTGGCTGCCCCGCCGCAGGTCCACCGATGCCAGCAGGTAGTCGGGCGTCCAGCGGGAACCGTTTTTGGCGATCGCTTGCCAGAAGGGCGGGTCTGCCCAGCGCGGATCGAGCTGAAGCAGCCTGTCCCGGATTTCCTCGGCTGAACCTGTGATGGGCAAGGCGCGAAACGCGCCCATGACCAAGGAGCGAGCGCCGGGCACTTCAGAGTTGAGCCTTCGCGCAAGCGCACCGGCATCGGAGCTGTCTGAAAGGTGGCCCAGGTCTTGCACCAGCGCCGCATAGCTTGCGGCGGCCGGTGGCGCCTCGGGGTTCCAGCCCTCAAGGCTTTTCACCGTCCGGGGCAGCGCTGTCGCCACCTCCGGGTTTTCAACGGCGCGCTGAAGCAGCGCCGCGATAGGAATGAGCAAGGTCAGCAGAAGAAACACCAGCAGGGGCACTGTCAGGGCGAAGGCGCGCCATTTGCGCCGCGCCTCGGCCCGCGACAGCGCCTGGCGCAGCGCGCGGGCGTCTTCGCCCGTCAGGGCTGCTTTGCTGGTGGAACTGGTCATGCTGGCTTGCTCCGGGTTTTACTGCGTGGCCCAGGCGGCGAAACGTTTTTCCAGCGCTTCGCCCTGGTCGGCCCAGAAGCCGACGTTCATCTGGATGGCTTCTTTGGCGTTGGCCTGCGAGGTCGGCAGGTCGTCCAGCACCTTTTTGTCCAGCTTGGCCAGAGCCTTGGTATTGACCGGGCCGTAGGCGATGTTCTGCGCGTACACGGCTTGCGTGGCGGGCTGGCTGGCGAAGGCGATGAATTTCATCGAGGCGTCCTTGTTCGGTGCGCCTTTGGGGATGACCCAGTAGTCCAGGTCGTAAATGCCACCGGGCCAGTAGATCTTCAGGTTGCGGCCTTCGCGGTTGGCGGCGTCGATGCGGCCGTTGTAGACCGTGCTCAGGGCGACGTCACCGGCCACCAGGAATTGCGCGGGCTGGGCGCCGGCTTCCCACCACTGGATGCTGGGCTTGAGTTCGGTCAGCTTGCGGAATGCGCGATCCGCGCCATCCTTGGTGGCCAGGACCTTGTAGACATCGGCCGGCTTGACGCCGTCGGCCATCAGTGCGAACTCCAGGTTGTAGCGTGCGCCCTTGCGCATGCCGCGCTTGCCGGGAATCTTTTTGGTGTCCCAGAAATCAGCCCAGCTGGTGGGGGCGGACTTGACCTTGTCGGCGTTCCAGGCCATGACGGTGGACCAGACAAAAACGCCGACGCCGCAGTCGTGCACGGCGGCGGGAAGGAAGTCCGCCTTGGCGCCGATCTTGCTGAAGTCGATCTTTTCGAACAGGCCTTCGTCGCAGCCACGCTGCACGTCGGGCGACTCGACCTCGACCACGTCCCAGGTGACCTTCTTGGTCTCGACCATGGCCTTGATCTTGGCCTGCTCGCCGTTGTATTCGCCGGCGATGACTTTGGTGCCCGTCTTTTCGTAAGGCTCGTAATACGCCTTCTTTTGCGCGTTGGCGTTGGCGCCGCCGAAGTTGATGACGGTGATCTGCTGCTGCGCCAGGGCTGGCAGGGCCAGGCAAGAAGCCGCCGTGATGGCGATGATGTTTTTCTTCAGGGTAGTCATGGGGTGAGTCCTCGGTGGTTGATGAAAGAAACGCGTGAAAAAGAAAGGCAAAAAGTGTGGTGCGGGCGCGGTCAGGTGCCGTAAATCCGCGTGAATGCCGCGGGGAATTCCAGGTGAACGGCCTCCCCGGGCTGCGGCGACGCCAGGCCGTCCAGCGCGATCAGGGGCAGCTTCACCGTGGCTTCCGCCTGGCCTTCGCCAAGGTCGCAGAGCAGGCGCAGGTGGTCACCGAAATAGATGACCCGCGCGACGCGCGCGGCGAGCACGTTCGCCAGCGCGGGCAGGGGCTGGCGGTGCAGCACGATGCGCTCGGGCCGGATGTAGGCCTCAACCTGCGCACCGGCAGGCGCCTGGTTGACGTTGATGCCGCCCAGGACGCGGCCGTCCGGCAATTCGATGCCGGCGGTGCCGGCTTTGCCCTTGAGTACCGTGCTGTCACCGACGAAGCCGGCGACAAAACGGTTGGAGGGCGTCTCGTACAGCGCCTCCACAGGGGCCAGTTGCTGGATCACACCATCGTTGAACACCGCCACGCGGTCGCTCATGGTCAGCGCTTCGCCCTGGTCGTGGGTGACGTAGACAAAGGTCACGCCCAGCTGCTTGTGCAGTTCTTTGAGCTCGATCTGCATGTGCTCGCGCAGCTGCTTGTCGAGTGCGCCCAGGGGCTCGTCCATCAGCACGAGCTGGGGCTCGAACACCAGTGCGCGCGCCAGGGCCACGCGTTGCTGCTGGCCGCCGGAAAGCTGGCCGGGCAGGCGGTCGGACATGCCCGACAGGCGGACCATGTCGAGCGCGCGCTGCACGCGGCTTGCCTGGTCGGCCTTGGAGACCTTGCGCACCGTGAGCGGGTAGGCCACGTTCTGTCCCACGGTGAGGTGCGGGAAGAGGGCGTAATTCTGGAACACCATGCCGAAGTTGCGCTTGTGCGGCGGGGTACCCGTGATCTGCGCGCCGCCCAGGAAAATCTCGCCGGCCGTGGGGGACTCGAAGCCGGCAAGCATCATCAAGGTCGTGGTTTTCCCGGAGCCCGAAGGGCCCAGCAGGCTCAGGAACTCCCCGCGATGGATGTCGAGGTCAAGCTGCTGCACGACAAGCTGCTCGCCGTCATAGGTTTTCTGCACGCCTGCAAAGCGTACGAGGACATCGTGATCAGTCATCGTTTTTCCTGAGCTGGTCACGGAGATCAACGCGTTGCGGCGAAGCTGTCGGCCAGGATTTTCAGGCCTTCGTCGAGCAGCGCGTCGGGCGCCGTGAGGGGAACGAGAATGCGGATCACATTACCGTAGGTGCCGCAAGAGAGCAATATCAGCCCGCGCCGGGCGGCCTCGGCCACCACGCGCTTGGTCAGTGCCGCGTCAGGGCGGGCGAGGTCCCCGTTTTCGAAGAGCTCTATGGCGATCATGGCGCCCAGCCCGCGCACGTCGCCTATGGACTTTTCCGTTTCGGCGATGGCGCGCAGGCCTTTGACCAGGTGGGCGCCCAGAGTTTTGCTGCGATCCAGCAGCTTTTCTTCCTGAAAGGCCTTGAGCACGGCAAGCGCCGCGGCGCAACCTACGGGGCTGCCGGCATAGGTGCCACCCAGGCCGCCGGGGCCGGGGGCATCCATCACCTCGGCGCGGCCAACCAGGCCCGAGATGGGGAAACCGCCGGCCATCGATTTGGCGATGGCGATCAGGTCGGGGGCCACCGGCCACTGTTCGCTGGCGAACCAGGTGCCTGTGCGTCCCGCGCCGGTCTGGACCTCATCGGCGATCAGCAGGATGCCGTAGCGGTCGGCCAGCGCCTTCAGGCGGCTGATGAATTCGGGCGGGGCGACGTAAAAACCGCCTTCGCCCTGCACCGGTTCAATGATGAAGGCCGCCACGCGCTCGGGTTCGACGTCGTTCTTGAGGATCTGCTCCACCGAATGCAGCGCCTGGTCGATGCTCACGCCGTGCAGGGCGTTGGGGAATTCGGCGTGGAAGACTTCGCCGGGGAAGGGGCCAAAGCCCAGCTTGTAAGGCGCCACCTTGCCGGTCATGCCCAATGTCATGTTGGTGCGGCCGTGGTAGCCGCCGGTGAAGGCGACGACGCCGGGGCGCTTGGTGTAGGCCCGCGCCACCTTGACCGCGTTCTCGACCGCCTCGGCGCCGGTGCTCAGCAGCAAGGTTTTTTTGGCGAAGTTGCCGGGCGCCAGGGCATTGAGCTTTTCCGCCAGTTCGACATAGGGCTCATAGGCGACGACCTGGAAGCAGGTGTGCGTGTAGAGGTCGAGCTGGGCCTTGACCGCGGCGATGACTTCGGGATGCAGGTGGCCGGTGTTGAGCACGGCGATGCCGCCGGCGAAGTCGATGTAGCGGCGGCCTTCCACGTCCCACAGTTCGGCGTTTTTCGCCCGGCTGGCAAAAATCTCGTGTGCCTGGCCGACGCCGCGCGTCACGGCGGCTTGGCGGCGCGCCATCAGGGCGGCGTTGGTGGTAGTCTGGTTTGGCTGCATGATGAAGGTGGTTTCAAGGTTTAAGTAGGGAACGGGGTGGACTTTAAAATTCGGCGCCAGCCCAGTCCATGTACAGCTTTGCGTGCTTTCCAGCACACTGTGCGGGTCTAGAATCCTGTACATGGATTCCCCAACCCGGTGCATGAGGATTGCGATGCACAATCTGCCTTTTTTGGTTTTTTGATGCTCACACTGCGCCCGGAACTACAGACGCCCCTGGTGAGCCAGATCGTTGACGGCCTGCGCGGCATGATTGCCGGGCAGGCGTTGAAACCGGGGGTCAAGCTGCCTTCCATCCGCGGTTTTGCCGCCATGCATGGCGTCAGCGTCTTCACGGTGGTGGAGGCCTACGACCGCCTGGTAGCCCAGGGATGGCTTGTTTCCCGGGCCAATGCCGGGTTTTTCGTCAAGCGCCGGGGTGACGAGGGGGCATCGGGCACGCCCTATGCGCAGCCCCCGCAGCCGAAATTCGACGCGCGCTGGTACCTCAAGCAGATATTCGAAAACCGCAACCTGCCGATGAAACCCGGCTGCGGCTGGCTGCCCCACGATTTCCTGTTCGGGGACGCGCTGCGCCGCAGCATGCGGCAGCTGTCGGTGGACGGCTCTTCCCTGGAGGGTTACGGCCTGCCCCATGGGCATATGGCGCTGCGCATGGTCATCGCGGAGGCCCTGGCGGAAAACCAGATACCGGTTGAGGTGAGCCAGGTGCTGCTGACGCAGGGCTCCAGCCAGGCGCTGGACCTGGTGGCCCGGCAACTCCTCAAACCAGGTGACACCGTGCTGGTGGACAACCCGGGTTATCCCAACCTGATGTTCATGCTGCGTTTCCTGGGGGTCCATCTGGTGGGCGTGCCGCGCACCCCCACAGGCTACGACCTCGCCGCGCTGGAGGCGCTGCTGGCCGAGCACAAGCCCAAGGCCTTTTTCACGCAGCCCCGCCTGCAGAGCCCGACCTGCTCGATCGCCTCGGCGGCCCATCTGCACCGCCTGCTGCAGCTGGCCGAGGCGCATGATTTCACGCTGGTGGAAAACGATATCTACGCCGACATGGACCCGACCTCGCGCTCCACGCTGGCCAGCCTGGACCAGCTGCGGCGCGTGGTGTACATCGGCAGCTTTTCCAAAACCATTTCCCCGAATCTGCGCGTGGGCTACCTGCTGGCGCGGGGCGACCTGATCGAGGACCTGGCCCAGCTCAAGATGATTTCCGGGCTGACGTCCTCGGACATCGCCGAGCGGCTGACCTTCGGGGTGGTCACCGACGGCCGCTGGCGCAAGCACCTCAAGTCGCTTCGGGAAAAGCTGGCCCTGGCGCATCGCAAGACCGAAAAGAATCTAACCAGCCTGGGATTCGAGCTGTTCCATGAGCCGGGGGCCGGCATGTACCTGTGGGCCCGGCATCCGGACCTTCCGGACGGCGCCGTGCTGTCCAAGGAGGCGACGCCCGAGGGCATCATGCTCGGGCCGGGGCAGCTGTTCCTGCTGGAGCCCCATCCCACGGGGTGGCTGCGCTTTAACGTGGCCTTCAGCGACGACGAGCGCATATGGCGCTTTTTGGCCCAGCGCATCGAGCTGGGCCAGCAAGCCGCCCAGTAGCCGGCCGGTAGCCGCCTGGCGGCCGGGGGCCGTCAGATCTCGATGACGCGGCGGGCAAAGCCCTCAAGATAGTCCATGAGCTTGTTGGCGCCCAGCACCGCGGCGGCCTCGTCGCCCGTGGCGATGCCCTGGGCCAGCTCCATGTGAAAGCGCGCGCCTTCGGCGATCTCGCCCTCGTGCTGGTAGGCGTACCAGAAGCGGCGGCATTGCACGATCAGCGGCACCACGCTCTTGACGGCCGAGCTGTTGCGGCAGGCCTCGTGGTTGACTAGGTCCAGCTCGTGGTCGGCCGCCATATAGGCCTCGAGGTTGGCGCGCTCGGCGGCCTTGACCATCTTGGCCGCGCAGCCGACGATGGCCTTGCGCTGGGCCGCTGTGGCGCGGCGCGCCGAACACGCGGCGATCACGCCCTCGAGCACACGCCGCGTGAGGATCACGTCCAGGTGGTCGGCCAGGTCGATGTTGGAGACCAGCAGGCCGCGCCGGGGCTGCTGCACGATCAGGCCTATGGAGACCATGCGCAGCAGCGCCTCGCGCACCGGGGTGCGGCCCAGCTGGGTGCGCTGGGCCAGGTCGGCCTCGACCACGGGCGCGCCGGGTTGCAGCTGCAAGGTGGCGATCATGGCTTCGATCGCGTCATAGGCGACGTCGGCGGCCCGGCGTTTAGGGGCTGTTGGCGGTGCGGTCGTGGACAGGGACATGGTGTTGTTGGGCATCTCGGCGTTGCAGCAGGGCCTGCCATTCGCCGACCAGGCCGCGCCGGAAGAACGATACACAGACGATGAAGGTCAGGCCTATGAGCACGGTTACCACGCCGCCCAGGGCGGCGAGGTGGTTCTGCAGGCTGACCACCAGTGTGGAGCCTACCACGGGCCCCCAGCTGGTGCCTAGCCCTCCGAGCAGCGTCATCAGCAGCACTTCGGTCGAGGTGCTCAGCATCACGTCGTTGAGCGCCGACAGCTGCAGCACCAGCGCCTTGAGCGAGCCGGCCAGCCCGGCCAGCGCGGCCGACAGCATGAAGGCGTAAAGCTTGCAGCGGTCGGTGTCGTAGCCCAGCGAGACGGCGCGCGGCGCGTTGTCGCGCAGCGCCTTGAGCGCCTGGCCGAAGGGCGAATGCACGATGCGGTGTATGGCCAGGAAGGCCGCCACGAACACCGCCAGCGTGAAGTAGTACATGTTGTTGTCCACCGAGAGGTCGACCAGGCCCAGCAGCTTGCCGCGCGGTATGCCCTGCATGCCGTCCTCGCCGCCGGTCCAGGGGATTTGCACCGCCAGGAAGTAGGCCACCTGCGAGAGTGCCAGGGTGATCATGGCGAAGTAGATGCCGGTGCGGCGTATCGCCAGCGTGCCTATCAGCCAGCCTATGGCGGTGGCCACGGCCATGCCCGCCAGGATGGCCAGCTCGACGGGAAAGCCGGCCGCGCCGAAGCGGATCATCAGGATGCCCGTGGTGTAGCCGGCCCAGCCGAAGAAGGCCGCGTGGCCGAAGGACACCAGCCCGGTGAAACCGATCAGCAGGTTGAAGGCCAGCGCGAACAGCGCGTAGCACAGCACCTTCATGATAAAGACCGGGTAGGCGATTTCGGGGAAGGCCGGCACCAGCAGCGCGGGCAGCAGCAGCGCCAGCAGGATGCGCACGGGCATGGGGATGTGGGTGAGCAGGGATTTCATGGCTTCAGTGCTCCTTGCCGAACAGGCCGGCGGGGCGCGTGAGCAGCACCACCGCCATGATGACGAACACCACCACGGTGGAGGCCTCGGGGTAAAACACCTTGGTGAGGCCCTCGAGCAGGCCCAGGGCCAGGCCGCTGACCACGGCGCCCAGGATGGAGCCCAGCCCGCCTATCACCACCACAGCGAACACGATGTTGAGCAGGTTGGCGCCCATCAGCGGGTTGACCTGCATGATGGGTGTGGCCAGCACGCCGGCGATGCCGGCCAGGCCCACGCCGAAGCCGTAGGTCAGCGTGATCATCAGCGGGATGTTGACGCCGAAGGCCTGCAGCAGCTTGGGGTTCTCGGTGCCGGCGCGCAGCAGGGCGCCCAGCCGGGTTTTCTCGAACAGGAACCAGGTGCAGCCGCAGATCAGTATCGAGGCCACCACCACGAAGCCGCGGTACAGCGGCAGGTACATAAAACCCAGGTCGACGCCGCCCTGCAGCAGCGCGGGCGGGTCATAGCTGGCGCCCGAGATGCCGTAGAAGTGGCGGAACACGCCTTCGAGCACCAGCGAGACGCCGAAGGTCAGCAGCAGGCCGTAAAGGTGGTCCAGGTGGTAGAGCCGCTTGAGCAGGGTTTTTTCAAGCAGCACCCCCAGGCCGCCGACGATGATGGGCGCCAGCACCAGCGCCGCCCAGAAGTTGATCTTGAACTCCGGGCCCAGCAGCAGCGGCAGCTGCGAAAAACCCATCCAGGCCAGGAAGGCGGCCACCATGAACTGCGCGCCGTGCGCGAAGTTGATGATGTTGAGCAGGCCGAAGATGATCGCCAGGCCCATGCTCAGCATGGCGTAGAAGCAGCCGTTGATCAGGCCCACCAGCAACTGGGCCAGCAGGGACTGCATCGGGATGTCAAACATGATGTGTGTTTCGTCGGTGGCGCGGCGGCCGCCCCCTGGCATGCCGCCGCGCGCGGGATGGAGTTACTTGCCGGCCTGGCAGGCGGGGTTGATGGGCGGGAACACGTCGGCGCCCTTGAGCACGGACTTGACCTTGTAGTAGTCCCACGGCGCCTTGGACTCGGCCGGCGTCTTGACCTGCAGCAGCAGCATGTCGTGCACCAGCGCGCCGTCCTCGCGCAGCTTGCCCTTGCGGATCACCGCGTCGTCGATGGTCATCTTGCGCAGCTGCGCCATGACGGCCTTGGCCTCGTCGGTGCCGGCGGCCTGCACGGCCTTGAGGTAGTTCAGCGTGGCCGAGTAGACGCCGGCCTGGGCGGCGGTAGGCATGCGTTTTTGTATCTCGAAGAACTTCCGGGACCAGGCGCGCGAGCGCTCGTCGTAGTCCCAGTAAAAGGCTTCGCTCAAATACATGCCCTGCGCCTTGTCCAGGCCTATGCTGTGCACGTCGGAGATATAGGTCAGCAGCGGCGCGACCACCTGCTTGCGTGTGATGCCGTATTCATTGGCCTGCTTGATGGCGTTGACCGTGTCGTTGCCGGCATTAGCCAGCGCGATGACGTCGGCCTTGGAGGCCTGGGCCTTGAGCAGGAAGGACGAAAAATCGTTGCCGGGGAAGGGGTGGCGCGAGCTGCCGACCACGCTGCCGCCGTCGGCCTTGATGACCTCGGTCGCGTCTTTTTCGAGCGAATGGCCGAAGGTGTAGTCGGCGGTGACGAAGTACCAGGTCTTCTTGCCTTCCTTGACCAGCGCGCGCGCCGTGCCGGCCGCCAGCGCGTAGGTGTTGGTGGTCCACTGCGCGGTCAGCGGCGTGCATTTTTCGCCGAGGATGGCGGTGGCCAGGCCCGAGGAGGGCATGACCACGCGGTTTTTCTGCCGGGCGATTTCCATCACGGCCAGCGCGGTGGAGGTGGTGGGGAAGTCCGTCACCATGTCGACCTTGCCCTGGTCGAACCAGCCGCGCGCCAGGTTGGCCGCCACGTCGGGCTTGTTCTGGTGGTCGGCGAAGACCAGCTCGACCGGCTTGCCCAGCACCTTGCCGCCCATCTCCTCGATGGCCATGCGCGCCGCCGTGACCGAGCCCTGGCCGGACAGGTCGGAATAAATGCCCGAGAGGTCGTTGAGCACGCCTATCTTCACGACGTCATCGCTGACCTGGGCGTGGACGGAGAAAGACGAAAGGGCCGCGCAGGCCGCCAGGCAGACGGAGAGTTTGCGAAATTGCATAAAGGGCTCCATGGGTTAAGGAAAAAAGCAAAGGGAAGGGGAGGGGCGGGGTGAAAAACTCAGATGCCAAGCAGTTCGTCAAGCCGGCTTTGCCGGGATTCGACCTCGCGCTGCGCCATGACTTCGACGACCTGTCCGTGCTCGATCACGTAGTGGCGGTCCGCCAGGTGTTTGGCGAAACGGAAGTTCTGCTCCACCAGCACGATGGTGAAGCCGCGCGCCTTGAGTTCGCGTATCACCTGGCCGAGCTTTTGCACGATCACGGGCGCCAGGCCTTCGGTGATCTCGTCGAGCAGCAGCAGCTGGGCGCCGGTGCGCAGGATGCGCGCCATCGCGAGCATCTGCTGCTCGCCGCCCGACAGCCGCGTGCCGGGGCTGTTGGCGCGCTCTTTGAGGTTTGGAAACATGGCGTAGATCTGCTCCAGCGACATGCCGCCTTCGCCGACCTTGGGCAAGAGCAACAGGTTTTCCTCGGCGGTCAGCGAGGCATAGATCCCGCGCTCCTCGGGGCAGTAACCGAGGCCCAGGCGGGCGATGCGGTGCGGCGGCAGGCCGATGGTTTCCTTGCCCGCCACGCGTATCGAGCCGGTGCGCTTGCCGACCAGCCCGAGGATGGCGCGCAGCGTGGAGGTGCGGCCCGCGCCGTTGCGGCCCAGCAGGGTGATGCATTCGCCGGCCTTGACGTCCAGGTTGATGCCCTGCAGCACATGCGATTCGCCGTACCAGGCGTGCAGGTCGCGGATGGTGAGCATGGCCTCGCCGGTGGGGTGGAGGGGTTCAGGCATCTTCTTCGACTCCCATATAGGCTTCACGCACGGCCGGGTTGGCCGAGACCTCGGCATAAGGGCCCTCGGCCAGCACCTCGCCGCGCTGCAGCACGGTGATGGTGTCGCTGATGTCGGCCACCACCTTCATGTTGTGCTCCACCATCAGCACGGTGCGCTGCGCGGAGACCTGCTTGATCAGTTGTTTGATGCGGTCCACGTCCTCATGGCCCATGCCCTGCGTGGGCTCGTCGAGCAGCAGCAGTTCCGGGTCCAGCGCCAGCGTGGTGGCGATTTCCAGCGTGCGCTTGCGGCCGTAGGGCAGGTCGCCGGCGAGCAGCGCGGCAAAACGCGCCAGGCCCACCTGCTCGAGCAGGGCCATGGCCGGCTCGTCGAGCTTGCGCATGGCCGCGATCGACTGCCAGAAGTGGTATTCCACTCCCAGCTTGCGCTGCAGCGCGATCTTGACGTTCTCCAGCACCGTGAGCTGCGGGAACACGGCCGAGATCTGGAAGGAGCGCACGATGCCGCGGCGCGCGGTCTGCGCGGGTTTTTCCTGCGTGATGTCGGCGCTGTTGAAGAGGATTTTTCCTTCGGTCGGCGTGTGGAACTTGGTCAGCAGGTTGAAGACCGTGGTCTTGCCGGCGCCGTTGGGGCCTATCAGCGCGTGTATGCTGCCGCGCCGCACGCGCAGGGCGACGTTGCGCACGGCGACAAAACCGCGGAACTCCTTGGTCAGCCCCTGTGTTTCGAGAATGATGTCCTGTGGCATGGTGGTGGGTGGGTGCTTTCAGTCAGGGGTGTGGGGACTTGCCAGCGTGGCGATGCGCGCGGGCGACAGCGGCGGCCTGGGCGCGGGCGGCGTCCAGCCGAATAAAAAATTCGCCGCCGCGCCGCAGACGCGGCCCTGGCAGGCGCCCATGCCGCAGCGCGTGTGCAGCTTGGCTTCCGTCCAGCCGCCGCAGCCGGCCAGCGCGGCCTGCGTCACGTCTTCGCAGCGGCAGACCAGGGTCTCGGGCCGCGCCAGGGTCTTGAGCGAGGGCGCCAGCGCGAAGTGCCGCTGCAGCTGTCCGGCAAAGGCTTGCCAGTGCGCGCGTTCCGCGTGGTGGCGCTGCGCGGCGGCGCTGTCCCCGATGGCGGCCAACCCGGCGATGCGGCCCTGCGCGAGCGCGCGCTCACTGCCGCCCACGCCTGTGCATTCGCCGGCCGCGTAGACACCGGCCACGCTGGTCGCCTGCAGGCCGTCAACGGCCAGGGCCTGCGCGCCGCCGCCGGCCGGCGCCAGCGCGCAGCCCAGCAACTGGCCCAGCTCGGTGTTGGGCACCAGGCCGAAACCGCAAGCCACGCGATCACAGGGAATCTGGGTTTCGTGGCCGGCATGCAGCAGGCGCGCGGACTGCACGCGGCCCTCGCCTTGCGCCGAGACCACGCGGGTGCCGGTGCGGTAGCGCGCGCTGGCCAGGCCCAGGGCTTGGGTCGCCTTGCCGGGCCAGCGCAGCAACTGCGCCGCAAAACCCGCGACGGCCGGCAGGCCGGCCTGCTCGGCGATGCGGACCACTTTGGCGCCGGCGCGCCGCGCCGTGTCGGCGGCCACCAGCAGCAGCGGGCCGCTGCCGGCGATCACGATGCGTTCACCCTCCACCGGCAGGCCGGCCTTGACCAGGGCCTGCAAACCGCCGGCGCCCGTGACGCCGGGCAGCGTCCAGCCGGGGAAAGGCAGCAGCAGCTCGCGCGCGCCCGTGCACAGGATCAATTTGTCATACGGCTGAACCCAGCCTTGTTTGGCGTCTTCCAGCAGCAGCGCGCCGCTGCCAGCCAGGCTGACCACGCGCGTGCCGCAGAGCAGGCGCACATTGGCGCAACGCGCCAGCGCCTCGCGCATGCGCAGCGCCTGCGGCGTCAGATGGGCGCCGGGGCCATCGCGCCAGATCTGGCCGCCCAGGACCGGGTTGTCGTCCAGCAGCGTGATGCGGGCGCCGCTGGGCGCGGCGGCCAGCGCGGCCGCCATGCCGGCCGGGCCCGCGCCGACGATCAGCAGCTCGCACGGGGGTGCAGGGGGTGGGGGCTTGCCAGCAGCGTTCATGGATTCTGTCCTTCCGCTTGAAGTCCGGTGTCCACGCGCAGGCCGTCGCTGCACAGGGTCTGGCAGGCCAGGCGGCGCCGGCCATCGATGTCGACGCGGCATTCCTGGCAGATGCCCATGCCGCAGAACGGCGCGCGGGCTTCGCCGTGCACGGAGCGGCGTGCCACGCCCATGCACGCGGCGTCGGCGATGCGCAGCGCCGCGGCCACGGACGTTCCCGTCTTGACCGACAGTGGCCGGCCGTTGACGTGGATCGTCACGGTGCCTGGTGTTTTCATGGCTGTGCGGTTTTGGCAAACCGCCGGACGGCATTCGGCGTGGGATCGAGGGCGGGCGTGGCACAGCGCATCTGCGCGGCCGGCCACAGGCCCTCACCCCAGGGATGGCGGCTGAGAGGAGGCAGGCTGTCGGACCTTGCGTCGCTCATGGCATTGCCCGTCATGGCCGTGTCCCGGTGGTGCGGACCGTGTTCAGTAGCTCGCCAGCGCCGTGGGCTGGGCATTCCTGAACGTGAATACCGTGATGGGCGCCTGCGTCATGTTGCCCTTGTCGTCATAGGTGTAGGTGCCGGCGACGCCCTTGTAGCTGCCCTTGTAGATTTCGGCGCCGACCTTGGCCACGTCGATGGAGTCGGCCTTGCGCATGGCCTCGCCGATCAGCATCGTCTGGTCATAGAAGGAAGCGCCGTAGGCGTCCGTATCGAGGTTGAAGCGCTTTTTGTATTTGGCCTTGAAGGCCGGTCCACCTGCGGCCTTTTCCAGCATGGAGCCGCCTTGCGCGCAAAAAACCGTGTCGTTAACCGCTTCGCCGCCGAGCTTGCCCATTTCGGGGCTGCAGAGCGTGTCGCCGCCCAGCAGCTTGGCGGACAGGCCCAGCTGTTTCATCTGGCGCACCATGGGCGCGGCCTGCGGTGCGTAGCCGCCGAAGAAGATGGCTTCCGGTTTCTGCGCCTTGAGGTTGGTCAGGATGGCAAGGAAATCCACGGCCTTGTCGGTCGTGAACTCCTGCCCGACCACGGTGAGGCCCTGCTTTTTGGCTTCCTTGACGAATTCTTCCGCAACGCCCTGGCCGAACGCCGTGCGGTCGTCAATCACGCCGACCTTGCTGACCTTCAGGACCTTGGCGGCATACACCGCCATGCTGGAGCCGATCTGTGTGTCGCTGGCAATGATCCGGAACAGGTTTTTGTAGCCGCCCTGGGTGACCTTGGGGTTGGTGCCCACGGTCGACATCATGGCGCCACCTTCGCTGTATACCCGTGATGCGGGAATCGCAACGCCCGAGCAATAGGGGCCCATGATGTACTTCACTTTGCTGTCGACGAGTTTTTGGGCTGCGGCCACGCCGGCCTTGGCGTCGCACTGGTCGTCCTCCGACTGCAGTTCGAACTTGAGTGTCTTGCCACCCACCACCATTTTTTTGGCATTGAGTTCTTCGACCGCCAGGCGCACGCCGTTTTCGTTGTCCTTGCCGGCGAACGCGTTCGGCCCCGAAAGCGGGCCGGTGTGGCCGATGGCCACGACCTGTTCCTGGGCCTGTGCCGCTGAGGCCAGCGCGATGGCTGCGATGCCGATCAATGAAACGATGCTGTTGCGATGTGTCATGGGTGTCTCCTCGGTGCTGGTTGCGGGGTTGGAAAAATTTACGGGGCGGACTGGTACTGCGCCGGCCGCGTGGCCAGGGCTTTTTTGACGATGGCTTCGACGAATTCGCGCTCGGCGCCTACCAGCGGCAGGCGCGGGCGGCGCATGTGCTCGGTGCCCACGCCGACCAGGGCGTCGATGAGCTTGAGGTTTTGCACCAGCTTGGTGGAGACGTCCAGGTGCAGCATGGGCGTCATCCACTGGTAGAGCTTGAGCGCCTCGGCGAATTTGCCGGCCTTCATGAGGTCGTACAGCGCCACGGTCTCGCGCGGGAAGGCGCAGCCCACACCGGCCAGCAGGCCGTCGCAGCCCAGCGCCAGGCCTTCGTAGGCCAGGTCGTCCACGCCCAGGAAGAGCTGGTAGCGCTCGCCCACCGTGTTGCGCAGGTCGGTGATGCGGCGGATGTTGTCGGTGCTCTCTTTGATGGCGACCAGCCATTCGCAGTCGGCCAGCTCGGCCATGTGCTCGGGCTTCAAGTCCACCCGGTAGGCGACCGGGTTGTTGTAGATCATGACCGGCTTGCGCGCGGCCTCGGCCATGGTGCGCACATTGAGCATGGCTTCGCGCGCGTCGGCCACGTAAATCACCGAGGGCATGACCATAAAGCCGTCCACGCCGAGCTGGTTGGCGCCGGCGATGTAGCGCAGCGCCTCGCGGGTGCTGGTTTCCGACACATTGGCCAGCACCGGGATGCGGCCTTTGCTGGCGTCCAGGGCGATCTTGGCGACCTGGAGCTTTTCCTCCAGCGACAGCGTGCTGGCCTCGCCCAGTGAGCCGCAGGTCACCAGGCCGTGGATGCCGTTGCGGATCTGGAAGTCGATGTGCCGGGCCGTGCCTTCGGCGTCAATGCTTTCGTCGGCGTGGAATTTGGTGGTGACGGCGGGAAAAATGCCTTGCCAGCGGGGGTTGTTCAAGGGAGTGCTCCTGAGGATGGGGGATGAAAAAGGGCTTGGATGTAAATATATTAAGAAGATATTTAAATTATCTTTATAGGGTATTAAGCAGCTTGCGTGCCAGCGGATTTGGCGGTAAAGGAGGGCTGGATGCCTGGTTTTGGGGCCGCCATGCGGTGCGGCTGGCGCCTTGGCGCCGGGGCGGTGCGCCGGGCACCGCCTTGATGCGCCGGCCCTGCGCGGGGCTTGGCCTGGCGCCGGGGCTGCCGAAGGGGTCCACGCCTATAATCGAATGTTCAAGTAAATCAAGCGCTTAGGTGGGTTCGACGCAGTGGGTACGACCTGAGGTCGCCGGCGGCCGGCCACCTTGGCCAGACCACAAAATCCAAGATGAGCCAGCCCACCTTCACCGTCGCCGACATCCGCAAGACCTTCCTCGATTTCTTCGCGTCCAAGGGGCACACCGTGGTGCCCTCCAGCTCGCTGGTGCCGGGCAACGACCCGACGCTGATGTTCACCAACTCCGGCATGGTGCAGTTCAAGGATGTGTTCCTGGGCACCGACAAGCGTCCCTATGTGCGCGCCGTGTCCGTCCAGGCCTGCCTGCGCGCCGGCGGCAAGCACAACGACCTGGAAAACGTGGGCTACACCGCGCGCCACCACACCTTCTTCGAGATGCTGGGCAACTGGAGCTTTGGCGACTACTTCAAGCGCGAGTCGCTCAAGTGGGCCTGGGAGCTGCTGACCGAGGTCTACAAGCTGCCGCCCGAGCGCCTGATGGCCACGGTGTATCAAGAAGACGATGAGGCTTACGACATCTGGACCAAGGAAATCGGCCTGCCGCCCGAGCGCGTGATCCGCATCGGCGACAACAAGGGCGGCCGCTACAAGTCCGACAACTTCTGGATGATGGCCGACACCGGCCCCTGCGGCCCGTGCAGCGAAATCTTTTACGACCACGGCGACCACATTCCCGGCGGCCCGCCCGGCAGTCCCGATGAAGACGGCGACCGCTTCATCGAAATCTGGAACAACGTGTTCATGCAGTTCGACATGGCGGCCGACGGCAGCGTCACCAAGCTGCCCGCGCCCTGCGTGGACACCGGCATGGGCCTGGAGCGCCTGGCCGCCATCCTGCAGCATGTGCACAGCAATTACGAGATCGACATCTTCGAGGCGCTGATCAAGGCCGCTAGCCGCGAAACCGGCGAGAAGGACCTGGGCAACAAGTCGCTGCGCGTGATCGCCGACCACATCCGCGCCACCGCGTTTCTGGTGTCCGACGGCGTCAACCCTTCCAACGAGGGCCGCGGTTATGTGCAGCGCCGCATCATCCGCCGCGCGATCCGCCATGGCTACAAGCTGGGCAAGAAGGCGCCTTTCTTCCACAAGCTGGTGGCTGACCTCGCCAAACTGATGGGCGACGCCTATCCCAAGCTCAGGACCGACGAAGCCCGCATTACCGCCGTGCTCAAGGCCGAGGAAGAGCGCTTCTTTGAAACGCTGGAAATCGGCATGACCATCCTGGACACGGCGCTGGCCGGCGGCGCCAAGGTGCTGCCGGGCGAGGTGGCCTTCAAGCTGCACGACACCTACGGCTTCCCGCTGGACTTGTCGGCTGACGTCTGCCGCGAGCGCGGCGTCGAGGTTGACGAGGCCGGCTTCAAGGCCGCGATGGACAAGCAAAAGAACCAGGCGCGCGCCGCCGGCAAGTTCAAGATGGACCGCGCGCTCGAATACACCGGCAGCGGCAATACCTTTACCGGCTACGAGCTGCTCGAAGAGCCCGCAAAAGTGGTGGCGCTTTATGCCGACGGCGTGGCCGTGCAGGCCCTCAATGCCGGGCAAAGCGGTGTGGTCGTGCTGGACACCACGCCTTTTTACGCCGAAAGCGGCGGCCAGGTCGGCGACCAGGGCCGCATCACCGCGGCCGGCGCCGGCTTCGCGGTGGACGACACGCAGAAAATCCGCGCCGATGTGTTCGGCCACCACGGCACGCAGGAAGAGGGCACACTCAAGGTCGGCGATACGGTGAAGGCGCAAGTCAACACCGCCGTGCGCGCCGCCACCGTGCGCAACCACAGCGCCACCCACTTGATGCACAAGGCCCTGCGCGAAGTCCTGGGCGAGCATGTGCAGCAAAAGGGCAGCCTGGTGAACGCCGAGCGCACCCGCTTTGACTTCGCGCACGGCGCGCCGGTGACCGACGCGCAGATCCGCGAGATCGAAGCCCGCGTCAATGCCGAAATCCTCTCCAACGTGGCGACCGACGCCAGCGTGATGGACATGGAGGCCGCGCAAAAAAGCGGCGCCATGATGCTGTTCGGCGAGAAATACGGCGAGCGCGTGCGCGTGCTGACCATAGGCTCAAGCAAGGAACTCTGCGGCGGCACCCACGTGGCGCGCACCGGCGACATAGGCCTGTTCAAGATCGTCGCCGAAAGCGGTGTGGCCGCCGGCGTGCGGCGCGTGGAAGCCGTCACCGGCGAAAACGCGCTGGCCTATTTGCAGTCGCTGGAATCCACGGTGCAGGCCGCGGCCGGCTCGCTCAAGGCCAGCCCGACGGAACTGCAGGGCCGCATCGGCCAGGTGCTGGACCAGGTCAAGACGCTGGAAAAAGAGATCGCCGCGCTCAAGGGCAAGCTGGCTTCTTCGCAAGGCGATGAGCTGCTCACGCAGGCGGTGGACGTCAAGGGCCTGAAAGTGCTGGCCGCGAAACTCGAAGGCGCCGACGCCAAGACGCTGCGCGACACCATGGACAAGCTCAAGGACAAGCTCAAGACAGCCGTCATCGTGCTGGCCGCGGTCGACGGCGACAAGGTGCAGATCGCCGCGGGCGTGACGGCCGACAGCGTGGGCAAGGTCAAGGCCGGCGAACTGGTGAACTTTGTGGCCCAGCAAGTCGGCGGCAAGGGCGGCGGCAAGGCCGACATGGCCATGGCCGGCGGCACCGATGCCTCCAAGTTGGGCGATGCGCTGAAGTCGGTGCAGGGCTGGGTGGGCGAGCGCGCCTGACGCGCTCCCGCTTTCAAAAGCGCTTCAGAAAACAAAAGGCCGGTTTCCCCGAGGGGAACCGGCCTTTTTCTTTTGGCGAACTGCTTTGTTTACACCGCGGCCCAGAATACCGCGAACCAGCTGTTGGGATCGGTCCAGTATTCGATGTGCTTGAAGCCGGCCTGCCGCAGCAAGGCCGTCATGCCCGGGACCGTGTACTTGTAGGAGCATTCGGTGTGAATGCGCTCGCCGGCCTGGAAGCTGCGCTCATGGCCGGGCCAGCGCACCGTCAGCTCACTGGTGGCTTCCAGGTGCATCTCGATGCGCGACTCCCTGGCATTGAACAGCGCCACATGGCGCCATTGCCGCAGGTCAAAGTCCGAGCCCAGCAAGTCGTTGATATTGAGCAGCAGGTTTTTGTTGAAGGCGCCGGTCACGCCCAGCGCGTCGTCGTAAGCGGCCTCCAGGCGCGCCGTGTCCTTGACCAGGTCTATGCCCAGCAGCAGGCCGCGCGCCTTGCCCTGTTCCGGGTCGGCGATGTGCTCCAGGAACTGCAAGGCCTGGCCGGGGTGGAAATTGCCCAGGCTGGAGCCCGGGTAGAAAAACACCCGCTCATGCGCCTGGACTTCGCCCGGCAGGGCCAGCCCGGCCGAAAAATCCATGCCCAGGCCGACGATGTCGAGCGCAGGAAAGTTGTTTTGCACCTGCTCCGCCGCATCGCGCAAAAAATCGACCGAGATGTCGACCGGCACGTACTGGCGCGGCTGCAGGTGCGGTATCAAGGCCATGGCCTTGGCACAGTTGCCCGCGCCCAGGTCGATCAGGCAGGGTTGGTGGATGCCCGCCTCGGCCAGCGTGGCGGCGATGTGCGTTCTCGCCGCCTCGAAGATGCCGGCTTCGGTGCGCGTGGGGTAGTACTCGTCCAGGCCGGTGATGGCCTCGAAGAGCTTGGAGCCCAGCGCGTTGTAAAAGAATTTGGGCGACACGGCGGCCGCCGGGGCCAGCAGTGCTTCCGTCAGCTCTTGCACCGTTGCATGCATGGCCTGCGCGTCGCTGTCCGGACGGTAGAGGTCAATGAATTGCGGGGACGCAGGAGGCAGCTGGAGCGAGAGGGCCGAGATGTTGAGTGGTAGGTTCAAGATTCGCCTTGGCTACGGTTATTTGGTTATAGATTTAAAAGCCGTTCGAAAAGAGTGTTTGTAGGACTGAATCGCTTTGGGTGCAAGCGGCGCCGGCCAAATGCTGTCCTATATAGGGTTCGCGCCGCCAGGCGGATTGAACGACGTGCTGTCTTTTGCAGCGCGCGCTGACCCCCTGTGGCATTTGGTCGCCCCAGGTTGTCATTTCTTACAAAAGAACTCTTACAAAGAGCCGGCACTGCTGAGCAGCGCCCTCATGCCCGCGCGGGCGGCTTATGGCGTTGGCAGGGCCTGGCTTGTGGGCTCGGTCCCCTGCGCAAACTGCCTCAGGGTGTCGCCGGCCATGCGGTAGCGCACCCATTCGGCCTGCGGTTTGGCCCCCAGCGACTGGTAAAACTGGATGGCCGGCTCGTTCCAGTCCAGCACACTCCATTCGAAGCGCCCGCAGCCGCTGTCAAAAGCCAGCCGGGCCAGGTGGCGGAGCAGCCGCTTGCCGGCGCCGCTGCCCCGGTGTTGGGGCGATACGTATAAATCCTCCAGGTACATGCCCTTGCGGCCCAGCCAGGTGGAGTAGCTCAGGAAGTACACCGCATAACCCACGGGCTGGCCGTCTATCTCGCAAATCAGGGCGCGGGCGGGTGTGCCTGGCTCAAACAGGCTGCGCTCAATGTCCGCGGCGCTCGCAATGACCTCATGCTCCGCTTTTTCATAAATGGCCAGTTCGACGATGAAGTTGTGGATCAGCGCAGCGTCGCCAGCTTGCGCTTCCCGGATATCGATGTTCATGAAGCTTCCCGTGATTGATTTTTGAAGGCGCCCGCATGGATGCAGGCATCCCTGGGCTCGGTTACCCTAGCCCCATCCTACCAATGCCAGGCCCATGACGATTCCGCCCTTTTCTCGTCGCCATCTTCTGCAACAGGCGCTTGCCATCAGCGCCGGTGCCGCCGTGTTTCCGGCGAGGCCGCAGGGCTTGACCGGCCCTGCGTATGAAGTCAGCCCCTGGGCCGGCCCGGTGTCCGCTTTCGCGCTGGTCGACACCACCGGCAAGACCTGGCAAGCCGCCGACCTGCGCGGCCGGGCCGTGCTGCTGAATTTCTGGGCCAGCTGGTGCGAACCCTGCCGTGCCGAGATGCCCACGCTGCAGCAGGTGGCTGATTTTTACGGGCCCGAGAAACTGCTGGTGCTGGCCATCAACTTCAAGGAGCCGCCCGCGCGTGCCCTGCAGTTTGCCAAGACCACGGGCGTGACGCTACCGGTGTTGCTGGACGTGGATGGCAAGGCGGCTCGGGGCTGGGGCGTCAAGGTCTTCCCGACAACCCTGATGATGGACACGGCCGGCCGGCCGCGCCTGCGCGTCAAGGGCGAAGTCGACTGGACCGGGCCTGCGGCTGCGAAGCTGATTGACGGGCTGCTCAAGCCTTGAGCATGTCCGCCGCAAGGCAGCGGCGATAATCGCAGCCTGACATCCCGCAGCATCTTTACCTGCCGCGGTGCACGTCACCCTCACCCCACCCGGAGATCCTTTATGACCACCGTACGCCGAGCCTTTCTGAAAAGCGGCGCAGCCGCCGCCATGGCCGCCGCCTTGCCATCCCTCAACTTTGCCCAGACGGCTGCCGCCCCCAGCCGCCGCCAATTCGCGCCCCAAAGCGGCGCCTGGCGCACTTTTGACGTGACCACGCGCGTGGACATCCTCAAACCGCAAGGCGTGACCAAGGTTTGGCTGCCGATCCCCTCGGTCAACAGTGACTACCAGCATTCGCTGGGCAACAGTTTCGCTAGCAACGGCAGCACGCTGCTGGCGCAGGACGGCCGCGACGGCGCGAAGATGCTGTATGCCGAATTCCCGGCCACGGAAGCCAAACCCTTTGTGGAACTGACCAGCCGCGTGCAGACCCAGGGCCGGGCCATCGACTGGTCGCAGAAAACCGCTCCAGCCGAAAGCGCCGACACGCTGCGCTATTTCACGCGCCCGACCACGCTGATCCCGACCGACGGCATCGTGCGCAAGACCGCGCTGGCCGCCACCCAAGGCGCGAAGACCGACGTCGAGAAAGCGCAAAAGATTTATGACTGGATTGTCGCCAACACCTACCGCGAACCCAAGGTGCGCGGCTGCGGCGAAGGCGACATCAAAACCATGCTGGAAACCGGCAACCTGGGCGGCAAATGCGCCGACCTGAACGCGCTGTTTGTGGGCCTGTGCCGCTCGGTGGGCCTGCCGGCGCGCGACGTCTACGGCATACGCCTGGTGCCCTCGGCCTTCGGCTACAAGGAGCTCTCGGGCAACCCGGCCAGCCTCAAGGGCGCCCAGCATTGCCGCTCCGAGGTCTACCTCAAGGGCCACGGCTGGGTGGCCATGGACCCGGCCGACGTGGCCAAGGTGATGCGCCTGGAAACGGCGGACTGGATCAAGACCACGGCCGACCCGGTGGTGGCGCCGGTGAACAAGGCGCTGTTCGGCGGCTGGGAAGGCAACTGGATGGCTTACAACACGGCGCACGACCTGGCCCTGCCGAAGTCGGCCGGCGAGAAGCTCGGTTTCTTTATGTACCCCATTGGCGAAAACGCCGCGGGGCGTTTTGACTCCTACGCGCCGGATGATTTCAAGTACCAGATCACGGCCAGGGAAGTCGCCGCCAGCTAGCCCGGCGGCGTGGCCATCAGGCGCAGCAGCAGCGCCTCGTAGCGGGACACCACCTCGGCATTGGCCGGCAGGTAGCGCTTGATCAGCTCGCGCTGCCGCGCCGCGTAGCCGGCGGCCTGCTCGTCGTGGCTGTCGAACACCTCCAGCAGGCGCGCGCAGCCCGCCTCGACGTCGTTGCCTTCGTAGTAATAGCCCAGGTCGGCGCACAGGTGGGCGTTGTGCACCAGCGGATAGCCCTGCCAGCAGACCTCGAGGTAAAAATAGTTGAGCGCGTTCTCCCACTGGTGCGAGATCACGACGTCGCTCATCTCGCTGAGAAAGGCCGGCGTTTCATACACGCCCAGGAAGGAGGCCTTGTGCTGGCGCACGATGTCGAGCTGGTTCATGAGCGCGACAAACTCCTTGCTCTCCTGCGCCAGGCGCATGGCATTGGTCACGTGCAGCCAGGCAATCGCCTCGGGCCTGCGCCTGTAGGCTTCTTCGGCGATCAGGATGGGGTAGAGGCAGAACTTGACCACATCCAGGTTCTGCTCCATCACGCTGAGCCGGCGCGGGCCGTGCCGCGGGTGGTAGCGGCCGGCATCGGGGAGGGCCTGGCTGCGTTCCTCGATGAACACCGGGTCCCAGACAAAGGGCACCACGGTGGCCGGCCTGCGCCGCAGCGTCGAAAAATAATGCTGGCTGATGGGCGCCACCTGCGGAATCACCCAGAGGTCGTCATAACGCTGGTTGATAAAAAGGTCATAACCCCACAGCGGCCTGCCAAACAGGATGGACTCCATGGTGTGCACGTATTCAAAGCCGCAGCAGTAAGACACCAGGCGTGTTCCGCGCTGCTTGAGGTAATCGGTCTGCTCCGCGCTGACCTGGCCGCCGAGCTCGATCAGCACATCCAGCGAGTCCTTGGCGTCCTCAAAGGCGACGGTGGGCCAGCGCCGCTGGTCCCAGGGCAGGGCGGCCGTGATGCGCACGGCGGTGGTGTTGACCAAGCGCACAGAGGCCACCAGCCGCGAGTGCTTGAAGGTTTCGGCCAGGAACACCGCGTTCTGTTTGATGCCGTTGTTCCACAGCGTTTCGGCCTCCTGGTGCAGGCCAATGGTGATGCCTATGCGCAGGCCTGGGTTTGTGGGGGCCATGGCTGCGTTCTCAGCCGGCAAAAAGCCCGGCCAGCAGTTCGTCGTAGCGGGCCACCAGTTCCGGGTTGGCGGCCGTGTGCACCCGCAGCAGCTCGCGCTGCCGCGCGGCATATTCGGTGGCCGTGTCGTCATGCCGCTCCAGCACCTGCAGCAGCTGGCGCGCGCCGGCGTCCACGTCATTGCCTTCGTAGTAATAGCCCAGCTCTTTGCACATATCGGCGTTGTGCACCAGCGGGTAGCCCAGCCAGCAGACGTCGAAGTAGAAATAATTGAGCGGGTTGTCCCACTGGTTGGAGATCACGGAATCGGCGTGTTCGCCCAGGAAATTCGCCGTGTCATAGCGCCCCAGGAAGGTGGCCTTGCCGGCATTGACGATGTCGAGCTGGAACATCAGCAGCTGGAACTCGCGGCTTTGTTCGGCCAGGTGCTTGGCGCTGCAGACGTTGAGAAACTCGATCAGCTCGGGCCGCGCGCGGAAGGCCGCTTCGGCGATCAGGATGGGATAGATACAGGCCTTGACCACATCCATATTCGGCTCCATGACAGCCAGCCGCTTGGCCGCGCGGCCCGGCTGGTAGCGCGCGCCATGGGGCAGTGCCGCCACACTGGACTCCAGCCAGCGCGGGTCCCAGACAAAGGGCACGACCTTGGCCGGGCAGCGCCTGAGCGTCTGGATAAAGGACAGCGAATTGTTCGCCACCTGGGGGATCACCCAGATTTCGTCGTAGTGGCGGTTCATGTAGACGCCGTTGGGCCAGAGCGGCCTGCCGAACAGGATGGACTCCAGCACCACCACGTACTCGCTGCCGCAGCAGTAGCTGACCAGGCGCGTACCGGCCGCCTTCAGCTGCAGGGAATGCGCCTCGCTGATGCCGCCGCCCAGCTCGATCAGCACGTCGAGGTCCTTCATGGCGGCCTCCAGCGTGACGACCGGGAAGGCCTGGAGGTCCCAGGGAAGCTGGCTGGTGATGGGCACGTCGGTGGTGTTGACCAGCTGCACGCGGTGGCCCAGCGGCGAGGCCTGCAGCACGCAGGCCAGGTTCAGCGCGTTCTGCTTGATGCCGTTGACCCACAGGCTTTCATCGGGCGAGCGCAGGCCTATGGTGATGCCTATGCGCAGGGCCTTCATGGCCGGTTTGCCCCGCCGTTCATCGCCTGGGCGCTTTCAGCGCAGGGTCTTTCCAGTCGTACTCGACGTGGCGGCGGATGATGAGGCAGCCGGGCGGCGAGTCGATCAGGGTCACCGAGGCGCCTGGGTCGCGCGCATCGACGTAGACGGTGAAGGTGGCCAGCAGCTGCGTGGCCTGGTAGCCGCCCAGCTCCTGCTGCGCGATGCTGCGGCAGGCAAAAGGCGCGACCGAGATGCGTTCGGCCGCGACCGAGCAGCCGCCCGTGCTGTCGGGCACCGCCGTCAGGGAAAAGGCCAGCGAGGCGTTTTTGTACTCGACGCCGCTGAGCGAGAAGAAGGGGCCGCCGTCGGGGTTCTTGCGGTCCCAGTCGACCAGCACGTCGTTGCCGGTGCTGCCGTTGACGGTCAGCGAGGACAGGCGGGTGATGGCCGGCAGGCAGCGCCTCACGCCCACATTGGTGGCTGCGGCCGTCAGCGCGTCCAGCGGTGCGCCGGCGGCGGGAGCGGCAGCTGCCGCGGGCGGGCGCTGCGGCGTGACCTGTGCCTGCGCCTGGAAAGCCGGCGCGCCCAGAACCGCGGCCGCCAGCAGAGCGCGGCGCAAAAAGGAGAAGAAGGAGGTGGGCATCACGATGAAGCTGCGCGGTACAAATGGACCAGCGCCTCATTGTAGGCACGCACGTTGTCTTCGTTCTCGGGCGCCAGCGTGCGCAAAAAGGTGCGCGCGCGCTCCCGGTAGCCGGCCAGGTCGGCGTCATGCTGGGAAAAGGCCTGCAGCAGGGCCAGGCCGCCTTCCTCGCAGTCGAAGCCGGGATAGAAGTAGCCGCAATCGGCAAGGAAGCTGGAGTTGTGGACCAGCGGGTAGCCGCCGTAAAGCGCTTCGTAATACAGGTAGTTCTGCCCGTTTTCCCAGTGGTGGCAGACCACGGCGTCGACCTGCGACGACAAACACTGGTAGACCGGAAAGCGGCCTTCGAAGACGGCCAGGCCGTGCCTGACGATGTCCAGGCTGTTGGCGAAGCCGACAAAGGTCACGTGGTCCTTCATGTGAAAGCTGTTGTAGACCCGCATCAGCTCGATCACGCGCGGGTTGGCCCGGTGCGCCATGTCGATCAGCAGCATGGGCAGGTGGCTGGTCTTGACCATGCAGATATTGGGCTCGAAGATGCCCAGCCGCCATTTCTTGCGGCCCGGCTTGTAGCCGAAGGTCTCGCCGTTGGGCAGGGTCGCGGCCGCGCGGTCTATCACGCCGGGGCTCCAGAGGTGCTGCATCAGCCGCACCGGCGCCCGCATCGCGCTGCCGAAGTAGTGCATGCAGCTGCGCTCGTATTCGGGCAGGGTCCAGATTTCGTCATAGGGCGTTCCGGCGATCAGCAAGCCGTGCTGCTTGTTGAAAATCATGCGCTCGATGTCGATGACGTAGTCGTTGCCGACGCGCATGGTCACGATCTTCCCGCCGCGATCGCGAAAGCCCACGGCCCAGTCCCGGCCCAGCTGTGCGCTCATCTCTATCATGATGTCGAGCTTGTCGGCCGCGGCCGCCATGTCGATGATGGGCACGGGGGAGTCGGCCATGAAGCGCTGGGCGTCGGCCGCGTCGCCGTCGCCGCCCCCGCTGACCAGGTAGGTTTCAGCCACGTTGGGGGCCTTGAGCAGCAGCATCACCAGAAACAGGCAGTTCTGGTAAATGCCGTTTTCCCACAGCGATTGCTCGCCCTTGCGCACGTAAATGGAAACGCCGACCCGCAGGCGGTCAGGTGTGGTCGCTTTGGCCTGGCTCATGCGGCGGCTCCCACGCTTGCGGTATTGCTGAAAAGCGCCTGCAGCCTGCGCGCCAGGCTTTGCAGGTTGGCGTGCGCGAAGGGATCGACCGAGGCGATCACCCGCCGGGCCTGCTGGCGGTGCTGCTCCAGGCGGCTGTCGTGCTGGCTTGCGGCCAGCAGCAGCTTGCGCCCGCCTTCGGCCGTGTTGAAGTCGGGATAGTAGTAGTCGGAATACCCGGCGTCGCGCAGCCAGGGCGAGTTGTGGATCAGCGGGTAGTTGCCGTGCAGGGCGTCCAGGTAGTTGTAGTTCTGGTCGTTTTGCCACTGGTGGGCCACCACGGCGTCGGCATGCTGCACCATGTAGCCGGCAAAGTCATGGCGGCCCTGGAAAATCGCTTTTTGCTGCTTGACCAGATCCAGCGAGTTGGCCAGGTAGAGCAGCGTGGGGTGGTCCTTGAGGTGCAGGGTGTTGAGCACGTGCATGAAGCTCACCTGGGCGGGCTCGGCGCGGAAGGCCTCGTCGCAGACCAGCATGGGGATGTTGGTGCATTTGACCACCGACACATTGGGCTCGAAGATGGCCACGCGCAGGCCGGCGCCGGGCGCGCGCGGTTTGTAGCCGAAGGCATAGCCCTCTTTCTCCAGCTCCCGGGCGCGCGCGTCCAGGAACTGCGGCGACCAGATATAGGGCACTTCATGCACCGGGCAGCGGTGCAGGGCGCGCAGCATGGGGGCGAAGGCGGAAAAGTCCTTGGGCAGTATCCAGATCTCGTCGCAGCGGTCGGCCCGGCTGAAAAACCCCGGGCGGTCGAACACGCTGGGCTCTATCAGGCCGACATAGGGCTGGCCGGCGCAGTACCAGACCACTTTTTTGCCCTGGGCGCGCAGGTAGTCCAGCCATTTGACGTCCAGCGCGCCGGCCATCTCGATGGCCAGGTCGATGTGGTCGGTGGCTTCGTGCGCGGACATCATGCGCAGGCCCAGCGCGTCCATGTTGACCTGGGGCGGCATGCTGCTCTGGTCCCCGCCGTTGAGCAGCACGACGGACTGCACAAAGGGCAGCTTCTGGAAGGACTGGGCCAGGAAGATGACGTTTTGCCCCAGTCCGTTTTCCCAGATGTTCTGGCCGGCGTGTGTGAGGACCGAGATACCGATACGCATGCTTGTGTCTCTCCCAAAGCAATGAGCGCCGCAGGCCCTGGGGGCCGCGCGGCGCTCACCGGGAGCCCCGGGGGCTCTTGTTTGATAGGTAGGCGCTTAGGGCATTCTACTGAGAGCGGCTCCCGGAGCCCTCTCTTAACGCCACTTCCAGCTTGCGCCGAAGTTCATGCCCCACTCCTTGCCGGTGGTGGAGACGCCGAAGCCCCATGCGCTCTTGCCGTCGTTGTTGAGCGCCTTGAAGTTCAGGCCCAGCGCGCCGTAGCCCTTGTAGTTGCCCACGCCTATGCCCAGGGCTTTTTCGCCGCCTTCGAGGTTGGGCATGTAGGTGGCGGCCATGGCCATGCTCATCGCGATGCCGGAGTAGGCCACGCGCCTGACATCGTTGAGCTGCCCGACATTGACCGCGTCGGTGGCGTAAACACCGGGGGCCACATTGGTGATGCGGCGCTCGTTGCCGGGCGAGCCCACCGACACTGTATTGGGCTGGTCGGCCACCGAGTAGGCGCCCAGCGCCACGGAGCGGTTGGCCGTGGCTTCGGCCGCAGCGCCCAGGGCCACCGAGTCGTTGCCCGAGGCCAGCGAGTTCCAGCCGACGGCGGTGGCCGGGTCGGCAATCGCCCTGGCCTGGAAGCCTATGGCCACGGAGCCTTCGTAGGTGGCCGTCGCGCGGAAGCCGATGGCGGTGGTGTTTTTGTCCTGGGCCAGCGACTGTGAGCCGTAGGCGGTGGCGCCGGTGGCCACCGTTGTGGCGGTCGCGCCGTTGACCCCGGCACGGGTGCCGGCGCTGGCGCACAAGCCGGTTGCCGTGGTGTCGGCGCCGTTGGCCACCGTGCAATCGGAAGGCGAGGCCACGGTTTGCAGCGCCGTGCCGTTCAGGGACTTGCCCTGTGTGAGCAGCCCGGCGCCGGCGGCGCCGCCCGCGGTGGACCCTATGACCGCCCCGCCGTTGGCCGCCGCGGAGTTTGCCGCATTGACCAGCGGGGCCAGGGCCGTGGTGCCCGAGGTCGCGCTCGACAGCCCGGTGGACAGCGAGGCGATGCCGTTGTTGGCGGTGCTCAAGCCGGTGGACAGCGAGGTCACGCTGTTGCCTATTGTGCTCAGGCCGGTCGACAGGGAGGTGATGCCGCTGCTGGCGGTGCTCAGGCCGGTGGAGGTCGAGGTGGATAGCGAGGTGATGTTGCTGTTGGCCGTGCTCAGGCCGGTGGACAGCGAGCTGGTGCCCGTGGAAACCGAGGTCGACAGCGAAGTCACGGTGCTGCTGACCGTGCTGAGCCCGGTGGAGACGGAGCTGAAGCCGGTCGAGAGCGAGCTGAAGCCGGTGGAGGTCGAGGTGGACAGCGAGTTGAGCCCGGTCGACAGGGAACTGATGCCCGTGGATGCCGAGGTCGACAGCGAGTTGAGATTGCTGTTGGTGGTGCTCAGGCCCGTGGACAGCGAGCTGACGCCCGTCGACAGGGAACTGACCCCGGTGGACAGCGAACTGAGGCCGGTGGACGTCGAGGTCGACAGCGAATCAATGCTGGTCGACAGGGAAACGATGCCTGTCGAGGTCGACGTCGAGAGCGAGCTGACCCCGGTGGACAGTGAGCTGATGCCGGTGGATGTCGAGGTCGACAGTGAACTGATACCGGTGGACAGGGAGCTCACGCCGGTCGAGAGCGAACTGACGCCGGTGGACAGTGAACTCACACCGGTCGACAGCGAGCTGACACCGGTCGAGGCCGAGGTGGACAGGGACGCGACGTTGCTGTTGGTGCTGCTCAGGCCCGTGGACAGCGAACTGGCGCTCGTGGAGGTCGAGGTGGACAGCCCGTCGATGGCGGTCGACAGCGAGCTGATGCCCGTCGAGGCCGAGGTGGACAGCACCGCGACATTGCTGTTGGTGGTGCTGAGGCCCGTCGAGAGGGAGCCCACGCTGGTCGACAGCGAGATAAAGCCGGTGGACAGCGATCCAAACCCGGTGGACAGGGAGCCGAAGCCGGTCGACAGCGAACTGATGCCCGTGGAGGCTGAGGTCGACAGGGAATCCAGGCCCGTGGACAGCGAACTCACGCCGGTTGACAGCGAGCTGGTGCTGGTGGAACCCGAGGTCGACAGTGAATCAATGGCGGTGGACAGCGAGCTCACACCGGTCGAGGTGGACGTCGACAGCGAGGCGACATTGCTGTTGGTGCTGCTCAGGCCGGTGGAGAGCGAACTGAAGCCGGTCGAGGTGGAGGTCGACAAGGAGCTGAAGCCCGTCGAGATCGAGCTGAAACCGGTGGACACCGTGTTGAAGCCGGTGGACAGCGAGGCCACCACACTTTCGGTGGTGCTCAGGCCGGTGGAGAGCGAACTGAAGCCGGTCGAGGTGGAGGTCGACAGCGAGTTAAAGCCCGTCGAGATGGAACTGAAACCGGTGGACACCGTGTTGAAGCCGGTGGACAGCGAGGCCACCACGCTTTCGGTGGTGCTCAGGCCGGTGGACAGGGAACTGAAGCCGGTCGACGTCGAAGTCGACAGCGAGTTAAAGCCGGTCGAGATCGAGCTGAAACCCGTCGAAATGGAACTGAAGCCGGTGGAGACCGTGCCAAAACCGGTGGACAGCGAGGCCACGGCGCTGTCCGTGGTGCTCAGGCCCGTGGACAGGGAATTGAGACCCGTGGACAGGGAGCTGAAGCCTGTCGAGAGTGAACTGAAGCCGGTAGACACTGAGCTGAAACCGGTCGACAGCGAGGCCACGCCGCTCTCGGCGGTGCTCAAGCCCGTGGACAGCGAGCTAAAGCCGGTGGATGTTGAAGTCGACAGCGAGCTGAAACCGGTCGAAATGGAGCTGAAGCCGGTAGAGATGGAACCAAAGCCGGTCGAGAGCGAGGCCACTGTGCTGTCGGTGGTGCTCAGGCCCGTGGACAGCGAGCTCAAGCCCGTCGAGGTGGAGGTCGACAGCGAGGTGATCCGGCTGGCCGAGGTGCTCAGGCCCGTCGAGGCCGAGGTGGACAGGGAGCCGATACCGGTCGAGGTCGAGGTCGACAGCGCAGCCAGGTTGCTGTCGGTGGTGCTCAGGCCCGTGGACAGCGAACTGAAGCCGGCCGACGTGGCGGTCGAGAGCGAGCTGAAACCGGTCGATAGGGAGCTGAAGCCGGTGGACAGCGAGTTCGTCGAAGTCGACAGGGAGGCAATGCCGCTGGCGGCTGTGCTGAGTCCCGTGGAGGCCGAGGTCGACAGCGAAGTGATGCCGCTGGTCGCCGTGCTCAGGCCGGTGGACGTCGAAGTCGACAGTGAAGTGATCCGGCTGTCGGCGGTGCTCAGGCCTGTCGAGGTGGAGGTCGACAGCGAGGTCACATTGCTGTTGGTCGTGCTCAGTCCGGTGGAAACTGAGGCGATGCCGCTTGTGGCGGTGCTCAAACCGGTCGAGGTGGACGTTGACAGGGATGCCACATTGCTGTCCGTTGTGCTCAGGCCCGTGGACAAGGAGGAAATACCGCTAGCGGCTGTGCTGAGTCCCGTCGAGGTGGAGCTTGACAGCGAGCTGATGCCGGTCGAAGCAGACGTCGACAGGGATGCGACATTGCTATTGGCGCTGCTCAATCCGGTGGACAGCGAGCTGAAGCCGGTTGAGGCCGAGGTCGACAGCGAAGTGATGCCGCTGGCGGCGGTGCTCAGGCCTGTTGAAGTGGAAGTCGACAGCGAGGTGACGTTGCTGTTGGTGGTGCTCAGGCCGGTGGACAGCGAGCTGGCCGAGGTCGACAAGGATCCGATGCCGGTCGAGGCCGACGTGGACAGCGCCGCGACATTGCTGTCCGTGGTGCTCAATCCCGTCGACAAGGAAGCAATGCCGCTGGTCGATGTGCTCAACCCCGAGGAGGTAGACGTCGAGAGCGACGTGATGCGGCTGTCGGCGGTGCTCAAGCCTGTCGAAGTGGAGGTCGACAGTGAGGTGACGTTGCTATTGGTGCTGCTCAGGCCGGTGGACAAGGAACTGACGCCGGTCGAAGCGGACGTCGACAAGGACGCGACATTGCTGTTGGTGGTGCTCAGGCCCGTCGACAGGGAGGTGATGCCGCTGGTTGCTGTGCTCAAGCCCGTTGAAGTGGAAGTCGACAGCGAGGTGACGCTGCTGTTGGTCGTGCTCAGGCCGGTGGAGAGCGAGGAGATGCCGCTGGCGGCGGTGCTCAGGCCGGTGGAGGTCGACGTCGACAGCGACGTGGTCCGGCTATCGGCCGTGCTCAAGCCGGTTGAGGCGGATGTCGACAGGGATGCCACATTGCTGTCCGTCGTACTCAGGCCCGTGGACAGCGAGGAAATGCCGCTGGCGGCCGTGCTCAAACCCGTCGAAGTGGAGCTTGACAGCGAGCTGATGCCGGTCGAAGCCGACGTTGACAGCGAAGTGATGCCGCTGGCCGCGGTGCTCAATCCGGTTGACGTGGACGTGGAAAGTGAAGTGATCCGGCTGTCTACGGTGCTCAGGCCCGTGGAAGTGGAGGTCGACAGCGATGTGGTCCTGCTATCGGCAGTGCTCAGGCCGGTGGACAGCGAGCTGGCCGAGGTCGACAAGGAGCCGATGCCGGTCGAAGCCGACGTGGACAGCGATGCGACATTGCTGTCGGTGGTGCTCAGGCCAGTCGACAGCGAAGTGATGCCGCTGGCTGCGGTGCTCAGGCCGGTAGACGTCGAGGTCGACAGCGATGTGGTCCTGCTATCGGCAGTGCTCAGGCCCGTGGAAGTGGAGGTCGACAGCGACGCAAGGTTGCTGTTGGTGCTGCTCAGGCCGGTGGACAAGGAACTGACGCCGGTCGAAGCGGATGTCGACAAGGACGCGACATTGCTGTTCGTGGTACTGAGGCCGGTGGACAGCGAAGTGATGCCGCTGGTCGCCGTGCTCAATCCTGTGGAAGTAGACGTCGACAGTGAAGTGATCCGGCTGTCGGCAGTGCTCAGGCCTGTCGAAGTGGAGGTCGACAGCGAGGTGACGTTGCTATTGGTCGTGCTCAGGCCTGTAGACAGGGAGCTGGCCGAGGTCGACAGGGAACCGATGCCGGTAGAAGCGGACGTCGACAAGGACGCGACATTGCTGTTCGTGGTGCTGAGGCCGGTGGACAGCGAAGTGATGCCGCTGGCTGCGGTGCTCAGGCCGGTAGACGTCGAAGTCGACAGCGATGTGGTCCTGCTATCGGCAGTGCTCAGGCCCGTGGATGTCGAAGTCGACAGCGAGGTGACGTTGCTATTGGTGGTGCTCAGGCCGGTGGACAAGGAAGTGATGCCGCTGGTCGCCGTGCTCAAGCCGGTGGACGTCGAGGTCGACAGTGAGGTAATCCGGCTGTCGGCGGTGCTCAGGCCTGTCGAAGTGGAGGTCGACAGCGAGGCCACATTGCTGTTGGTCGTGCTCAGGCCTGTAGACAGGGAGCTGGCCGAGGTCGACAGGGAACCGATGCCGGTCGAAGCGGACGTCGACAAGGACGTGACATTGCTGTTGGTCGTGCTCAGGCCGGTTGACAGGGAGGTGATGCCGCTGGCCGCGGTACTCAGGCCCGTGGATGCCGATGTGGACAGCGATGTGACGTTGCTGTCCGTGGTGCTGAGCCCGGTGGACAAGGAGCTGATGCCGCTGGCGGCAGTGCTCAAGCCGGTCGATGTCGAGGACGACAGCGAGGTGACGTTGCTGTTGGTGGTGCTCAGGCCTGTCGACAGGGACGTGATGCCGCTCGTCGCCGTGCTCAAACCGGTGGAGGTCGAGGATGACAGTGAAGTGATCCGGCTGTCGGCCGTGCTCAGGCCCGTTGAGGTGGATGTCGACAGCGAGGTGACGTTGCTATTGGTCGTGCTCAGGCCGGTGGACAGCGAGCTGGCCGAGGTCGACAGGGAACCCATGCCGGTCGAAGCCGAGGTGGACAGCGACGCGACATTGCTGTCGGTGGTGCTCAGGCCCGTGGACAGGGAGGTAATGCCGCTGGCGGAGGTGCTCAAACCCGTGGAGGTCGAGGTGGACAGCGAGGTGATCCGGCTGTCGGCGGTGCTCAGGCCCGTGGATGTCGAAGTCGACAGCGAGGTAACGCTGCTATTGGTGGTGCTCAGGCCGGTGGACAGCGAACTGGCCGACGTTGACAGGGACGCGATGCCGCTGGTGGCCGTGCTCAGGCCCGTCGAAGCCGAAGTGGACAGGGAGCCGACCGCGGTCGAAGCGGACGTCGACAAGGACGTGACACTGCTGTTCGTGGTGCTCAGGCCCGTTGACAGGGATGTGATGCCACTGGCGGCGGTGCTCAGGCCGGTGGAAAGTGAGCCGATACCGGTGGACGTGGACGTCGACAGCGAGGTGATCCGGCTGTCGGCGGTGCTCAGGCCGGTTGACGCTGAGGTGGACAAGGAGCCGACCGCGGTCGAAGCGGACGTCGACAAGGACGTGACACTGCTGTTTGTGGTGCTCAGGCCCGTTGACAGGGACGTGATGCCACTGGCGGCGGTGCTCAGGCCGGTGGAAAGTGAGCCGATACCGGTTGAGGCAGATGTCGACAAGGACGTGACGCTGCTGTTGGTGGTGCTCAGGCCGGTGGACAGCGATGTGATGCCGCTGGTAGCGGTACTCAAGCCCGTCGATGTCGACGTGGACAGCGATGTGACGCGGCTGTCGGTGGTGCTGAGGCCTGTGGACAGCGAGGTGACGTTGCTGTTGGCGGTGCTGAGCCCAGTGGACAGTGAGCTGCTGGCGGTCGACAGCGATGTGACATTGCTGTTGGTGCTGCTCAGGCCGGTGGATAGCGATGTGATGCCACTGGTGGCGGTGCTCAAGCCCGTTGATGTCGACGTGGACAGCGAGGTGACGCGGCTGTCGGTGGTGCTGAGGCCTGTGGACAGCGAGGTGACGTTGCTGTTGGCGGTGCTGAGCCCAGTGGACAGTGAGCTGCTGGCGGTCGACAGCGATGTGACATTGCTGTTGGTGCTGCTCAAGCCGGTGGACAGGGAGGTGATGCCACTGGTGGCGGTGCTCAAGCCCGTCGATGTCGACGTGGACAGCGATGTGACGCGGCTGTCGGTGGTGCTGAGGCCTGTGGACAGCGAGGTGACGTTGCTGTTGGCGGTGCTGAGCCCAGTGGACAGTGAGCTGCTGGCGGTCGACAGCGATGTGACATTGCTGTTGGTGCTGCTCAGGCCGGTGGACAGTGAAGTGATGCCGCTGGTGGCGGTGCTCAAGCCCGTCGACGTCGAAGTCGACAGTGAGGTGATCCGGCTGTCTGCGGTACTGAGGCCGGTCGATGCCGATGTGGACAGGGAACTGATACCGGTCGAGGCGGATGTTGACAGCGAAGTGACGCTGCTATTCGTCGTGCTCAGGCCTGTGGAGGTCGACGTCGACAAGGACGCCACGCTGCTGTTGGTGCCGCTAAGGCCGGTCGACAGCGAGACGATCCCGCTTGTGGCTGTGCTCAAACCCGTCGAGGTGGAGGTCGACAGCGAAGTGACACTGCTGTTGGTGGTGCTCAGCCCAGTCGACAGGGAGAGGATGCCGCTGCTGGCCGTGCTGAGCCCGGTGGACAGGGAAGTGATGCCGCTGGTAGCGGTGCTCAGGCCCGTCGATGTCGACGTGGACAGCGAGGTGACGCGGCTGTCCGTGGTGCTCAGGGCGGTGGACAGCGAGGTGATGCCGCTGGTGGCCGTGCTCAGACCTGTGGATGTCGAGGTCGAGAGCGAACTGATGCCCGTCGACGCCGAAGTCGACAGCGAAACCACGCTGCTGTTGGTGCTGCTCAGGCCGGTGGAAAGTGAGGTGATACCGCTGGCGGCCGTGCTCAAGCCCGTTGACGTCGAGGTCGACAGTGAGGTGATCCGGCTGTCCGCGGTGCTGAGGCCGGTCGATGCCGAGGTGGACAGCGAACTGATACCGGTAGAGGCCGAGGTTGACAGCGAGGTCACGCTGCTGTTAACCGTGCTGAGCCCGGTGGAGAGCGATGTGATGCCGCTGGTAGCTGTGCTCAGGCCTGTCGACGTCGAGGTGGACAGGGAAGTGACACGGCTGTCTGTGGTGCTGAGGCCTGTGGATAGCGAGGTGGCGCTGCTGTTAACCGTGCTGAGCCCGGTGGACAGCGAACTGCTGGCAGTCGACAGCGATGTGACATTGCTGTTGGTGGCGCTCAGGCCGGTGGACAGCGAGGTGATCCCGCTGGCAGCCGTGCTCAGGCCGGTAGACAGTGAGGTGATGCCGCTGGTGGCCGTGCTCAAGCCCGTCGATGTCGACGTGGACAGCGAGGTGACGCGGCTGTCGGTGGTGCTGAGGCCCGTGGATAGCGAGATGACGCCGCTGTTGGTCGTGCTGAGCCCGGTGGACAGTGAGCTGCTGGCGGTCGACAGTGATGTGACGTTGCTGTTGGTGCTGCTCAGGCCGGTGGATAGCGATGTGATGCCGCTGGTAGCGGTGCTCAGGCCTGTCGACGTCGAGGTGGACAGGGAGGTGACACGGCTGTCCGTGGTGCTCAAGCCCGTCGACAGCGAGTTGATGCGGCTGGTGGCGGTGCTCAGGCCGGTAGACGTAGACGTCGACAGCGAGGTGACGCTGCTGTTGGCGGTGCTCAGTCCGGTGGAGAGCGACGTGATGCCGCTGGTAGCGGTGCTCAGGCCGGTAGAGGTGGAGGTCGACAGCGAGGTGACGCTGCTGTTGGTTGTGCTCAGTCCAGTGGACAAGGAGACGATGCCGCTGTTGGCGGTGCTGAGACCGGTCGATGCCGATGTGGATAGCGAAGTGACGCTGCTATTCGTCGTGCTCAGTCCGGTGGAGAGCGACGTAATGCCACTGGTGGCGGTGCTCAGGCCGGTAGAGGTGGAGGTCGACAGCGAGGTGACGCTGCTGTTGGTTGTGCTCAGTCCAGTGGACAAGGAGACGATGCCGCTGTTGGCGGTGCTCAAGCCTGTGGACGTAGAGGTCGAGAGGGAACTGATGCCCGTAGATGCCGAAGTCGACAGCGAAGTGACGCTGCTGTTGGTCGTGCTCAGGCCGGTGGACAGCGAAGTGATGCCGCTGGTTGCAGTGCTCAAGCCTGTCGAGGTGGAGGTCGACAAAGACGCGATGCYGCTGTTTGCCGTGCTGAGRCCGGTCGATGCCGATGTGGACAGCGAAGTGACGCTGCTATTCGTCGTGCTCAGTCCGGTGGACAGCGAGGTGATGCCGCTGGTTGCGGTGCTCAAGCCTGTCGAGGTGGAGGTCGACAAAGACGCGATGCCGCTGTTTGCCGTGCTGAGGCCGGTCGATGCCGATGTGGAYAGCGAAGTGACGYTGCTATTCGTCGTGCTCAGTCCGGTGGACAGSGAGGTGATGCCGCTGGTTGCGGTGCTCAAACCTGTGGACGTGGAGGTCGAGAGGGAACTGATGCCCGTAGATGCCGAAGTCGACAGCGAAGCCACGCTGCTGTTGGTGGTGCTCAGGCCGGTGGACAGCGAACTGATGCCGGTGGAAGCGGAGGTCGACAGGGACGTGATGCTGCTCGTGGCGGTGCTCAGGCCGGTGGACAGGGAACTGATACCCGTCGAGGTGGAGGTGGACAGCGACGTGACGCGGCTGTCCGTGGTGCTCAGGCCCGTTGACAGCGAGTTGAGGCGGCTGGTGGCGGTACTCAGGCCCGTTGACGTCGAAGTCGACAGTGAGTCGACGTAAATGCGCGTGTTGTTGACGTAATTCACGCAGGTCGAGGCGGCGGAATACATCGTGCCGCCATTGCCCGCGGTACAGGCGGCTTCCGGCAATGTTTGCCCGTAGGCCGAACTCACGGGGCTGAGGCCCCCGCCGTTGAGGAGTCCCGCAAGCACCACGGCGCCTGCGGCGCCGACCTGGACCACCTTGGAGCCGCTGCGTTTGCCGCGCGCACTCGAGATCTCCGACACGGCGACCCACGTGCCCAGAAGCTCGCTGTAGACGGTACGGTAGAACTTGTTCATGGTGGGGTGAGGACAGGCGTGTGGCCGGTAGTGTTTGCTTAAGTGCTATTTGTAAAAATATGTACAAATGATGTAACTAGTTCACAGGATTCTCCCATAGGTCACGGAAAAAGCATGCGGAAATTTCCGATGAATTTCTTGTAAAGCATTGATTTGATTGATTTTTGAGGAAAAAATCACATGCTGACAAGGAGATAGATATATCGGTTTCTACGTAGAAATTCCTGAAAAGTGATTCAATATGTAACTAATACGCGATTTTTCGCCTCTTTCCTGACATCTTTGGTGACCGATTTCACGAAAAACGTCACTTTCGGATTAATACCGTGATCCGGCTCACGCCCGGCCTTCCAGGGGCGTGGAGTCGGGAAAATGCGTTGGGATGGGGAGACACGGGCAGGCCGGGAACAGCCCGGCTGCGCGCGGGCATGGGCACCCCGCGCGCCGCGGTTTGGCTGGAAAGAGGCGAGGGGTTTAGCCGCCCGTTGCCGGGGGCAGGCCTGCCAGCAGGCTCAAACGCGTCTGGAAAGACCGTTGCTGACCCGTGACCGGGTCGGTGAAATGCATGGATTTCGCGAGGAGCTGCAGGGGCCGGCTGTAGTCGTCGTCGGGCGTGGGATGCACCGGCGGGTAGATCCTGTCGTTGAGGATGGGAATCCCCAGGGCATGCATATGCACCCGCAGCTGGTGTTTCTTGCCGGTGACCGGGCTCAGCGCGTAGCGGGCCCAGCCCTCACGGGCCTCTAGCACGCTGATATGGGTCTCGCTGTTGGCGAGGCCGGGTGCTTCCTGCTGCCGGAAGAAGGGCTCGCCCTGCACGATGCGGCTTTGGCGAAGCAGCGGAAAAGCAATGTCTTCACGCCACGGCGCGATGGCCTCGTAGTGTTTGGCCACCTCGTGGCGCCTGAACAGCGCCTGGTAGGCATCGCGGTCGGCGGGCCTGACCGAAAACAGCACCAGGCCGGCGGTTTCGCGGTCTATGCGGTGCAGCGGCGCCAGGCCGTCCAGGCCCAGGCGGTTTTTAAGGCGCACCAGCAGCGTTTCCTGCACATAGTGGCCCGAGGGCGTGACCGGCAGGAAATGGGGTTTGTCGGCCACGACCAGGTGCTCGTCCTGGTACAGCACGCTGGCCTCGAAGGGCACGCGGGGCTCATCCTCCAGTGCGCGGTAGTAGTAGACGCGCATGTGGCCGCGGTAGGGCCGTTCAGCGGTGACGGGCACGCCGAACTCGTCGGCCACCAGGCCGTCCCGCATGCGTTGCAGCCAGGTTTCGCGCGTGATCGCGGGAAAGCGCTGCACCAGGAAGTCGGTGATGCTGGGCCAGTTGCCGGCCGGCAGGCCCACGCAGCTGGGGCTGACCCCGTCGCGGGTCGGCAGCCCATGGGACGGCTGTCCGTTCACGCCGGCACGGGCGGGCATTCAGACACGGGTGAACACCACGTCCCAGACGCCGTGCCCCAGCTTGATGCCGCGGTTTTCGAATTTGGTCAGGGGCCGGTAGGCCGGCTTGGGCGCGTAGCCGCCCTGGGCAGCATCCGCCGTGTTGCGCAGCAGCGGCTCGGCGCTCAGCACCTCGAGGATTTGCTCGGCATAGGGTTGCCAGTCGGTGGCGCAGTGCAGGTAGCCGCCGGGTTTGAGGCGGGCGGCCAGCTTGGCAACCAGCGGCGCCTGGATCAGGCGGCGCTTGTTGTGCCGTTTTTTGTGCCAGGGATCGGGAAAGAAGATGTGCACGCCGTCCAGGCTGGCCGGCGGCAGCATGTTGTCTATCACTTCAACGGCGTCATGCTGCAGGATGCGGATGTTGGCCAGGCCCTGCTCGCTGATGCGCTTGAGCAGCGCGCCCACGCCGGGGGTGTGCACCTCGCAGCACAGAAAGTTTTTCTCGGGCATCAGCGCGGCGATGTGGGCCGTCGCCTCGCCCATGCCAAAGCCTATCTCGAGGATGGTGGGGGCCGAACGCTGGAACATGGCCTCGAAATCCGCCGGCTGCGCCGTGTAGGGCAGCAGGAACTGCGGGCCCACATCGGCAAAGGCCTTGGCCTGGCCGACGGTGGTGCGGCCGGTGCGGCGCACAAAACTGCGGATGTTGCGGGGAGCGCCCGGTTCGGCGGCCGCGCTTTCGACAGGGTCAGCGGGGAGGGGGGCGGGCGGGGTGGGGGAGTTGGTATCTGTCACCGGTTGATTTTAAGGCGGGCTGCCCACAGCGGCACGGCCTGCCCCAGCCAGTCCTGCGGCGTGGCAGCACTGGCCAGCAATGGCAGGCCCAGTACCGCACCTGCCTGCCGCAGCGCGGCAAGCGGCTGGGAAGTGTCCAGCGCCTGCGCGCCGTTCTGTTTGGAGAGCTTTTCGCCGTTGGCGCCCAGCACCAGCGGCGTGTGCAGGTAGCGCGGCTGGGGCAGGCCCAGCGCGCGCTGCAGCAGGATTTGCCGCGCCGTGTTGTCGGCCAGGTCTTCGCCGCGCACGATGTCGCTGATGCCCTGGGCCGCGTCGTCGACCACCACGGCCAGCTGGTAGGCCCACAGGCCGTCGGCGCGCTTGAGCACGAAGTCGCCCACCTCATGGGCCACGTCCTGCGACTGCGGGCCCAGCAGGCGGTCCTGCCAGCGGATGGGCGCGGGGGCTCGCGTGTCCAGCCGCCAGGCGCGCGCGGTACGGCCGTGCAGGCCATTGCGGCAGGTGCCGGGGTAGACCAGTTCGCCATGGCGTTCGCGCGGCTGGCCTGAAGCCGCCAGTGCGCGCGCGATGTCCTGGCGCGTGCAGGCGCAGGGATAGGCCAGCCCGCGGGCGACCAGCGGGTCCAGCGCCTGCTGGTACAGCGCGCCGCGCTGTGATTGGTAGACGGGCGGCTCGTCCGGCAGCAGGCCGCATTGGGCCAGTTGCTCAAGAACCGTCTGGTCGGCGCCGGGCACGCAGCGCGGTGTGTCCACGTCCTCGATGCGCACCAGCCAGCGGCCCTGGTGCGCGCGGGCGTCCAGCCAGCTGGCCAGGGCGGCCACGAGTGAGCCTGCGTGCAGCGGGCCGGTCGGAGAAGGGGCGAAGCGGCCCCGGTATTCGGCCTCCACGCCGATTTCGCTTCCGGCGTTCAGGCCAGTTCAAGAGCCATTTCAAGGCCCGATATAAAGCCTTCTTCCGCGCGATGCCCCAGGCACCAGTCGCCGCAGGCGCCTATACGGGATTTGGCGTCCCATGCGTGGGTTTTGCCCAGCGGCTGCAGCGTCTGGGCGTGGCGCCAGCGGTGCACCACGGCATGGGGCGGCGCCGCGCGTATGCCGGTGACTTCGGTGAAGGCCTTGAGCAGCTTGGCCTTGACGCGTTCGGCGTCGTCCTCGAGGTGGCGCTGCGACCAGTCTGGGCTGGCCTGCACGGTCCAGCGTTCAATGGGGCTGCGGCCGGGCTTGGACGACTCGCGCGCCAGCCAGGCGATGCGGTGGTGGGTGCTGCGCGCCGCGTTCCAGTGGGGGCCCAGGTGCGCCATCGTGGGCTGCATGGCCTGGGGGAAGGCCAGCATCAGCGTCCAGCAGGGCGCCACGCTGACCTTGGCGAGTGCCTCCATCAGCGGCTTGCCCTGTTGCGAGCTCAGCAGCAGGGCGTGCGCCTGCGGCGAAGGCAGGGCCAGCACCACGTCGTCAAAGCCCGAATGCACCCGGCTGCCGGCGCCCGGGCCTTCGGTCTGCAGCTGCCATTGTTCGGGGTGCAGCTTGTCGCGTTCCAGCCGCAGCACCTCGGTCTCCAGCAGCAGGCGGCCCGCGGCCGCCAAGGGCTGGGCCCATTGGCGCAGCAGCGCATTCATGCCCGGCGTGGGGACCCAGTGCGCTTCTTTGGGCGGCAGGGCCGAGGCCACGACACGGCCCAGCTCGTCGAGGATGCGCACGGTGTTGGCACTCCAGGGCCGCACCAGCCCGGGGACTGTGGCCAGGGCTTTCTCGAAACGCGCGTCGCGCACGGTGAAATACTGCGCGCCGTGGTCGAAGCCGCCGAATTCGCTGTCCCGCGTGGCCATGCGCCCGCCGACTTCGCGGCTTTTCTCGAACACCGTGACCTGGTGGCCGGCCTGCGCCAGCGTGCGCGCGCAGGCAATGCCGGCGATGCCCGCGCCTATGACGGCGATGCGGCGGCCGGCCGCGGATTCAGGGAGGGGGAGGCTGGTGTTTTTTGTCATGTCTTTGTGTGCTTTTTGGATTTGATGAATGAGGCGCCTTGCCGCTTTCGCGGGCAATTCACGGCCCCCCGGCCTGGGTCATCACGTCTGAACCATAAACGAAAACGATAAGAAGCTCTAAGCACACTCTACACGCAGGCGCGGCCGCCGCGCCCGGATTGCGAAGCGACTACGGGTTTTCACAGGGATTGCTCGCGTTCCAGCAGCGCTTTTCGCGTGGCCGCGCTCTCCAATTGCTTGAGCCACCACTGCAGCGCGCGGCCCTCCTTGCCGTCGGGCGCGCGCAGCCAGGCATAACTCATGGGTACATGGCGCGGGGGGCGCTGCATGCGTTTTTCCACCAGCCGGCCGGTGATGACGTGGGGGCGCGCCAGGTATTCCGGCAGAAAGCCGCCGCCCAGGCCGCGCAGCTGCGCCTGGAGTTTTTCCTGCATGCCGGGCACGGTGAAGATGTCCTGCCCGCCCAGCAGCCCGACCGTGACGCCGCTGCCGCGCTGCACCGAATCGGCCACGGCCACGGCGCGGTGCGGCATCAGCATGGCGTCGGTCACGGGCTCGGGGGCCTGCGCCAGCGGGTGGTGGGGCGCGACCGCGTAAATGAAATGGATGCTGCCCAGGGTCTTGTGCTGCACCGCGGTGTTGACGGACGGCTCTATGGCCACGCCTATGGCCAGGTCGGCCTGGCCCGAGGTGAGTGCCTCCAGCGTGCCCGACAGCGCCTCCTCGCGCAGGCGCAGCCGGGTGGGCGGGTTCAGCGCGAAAAAAGCCTCGCACAGTTCCATCACCGTGGTGCGCGAAATCACACTGTCCACCGCCAGCGTGAGCTGCGGCTCCCAGCCGGTGGCCACGCGTTTGACCCGGTTGGCCACGGCATCGAGCTCGGCCAGCAGGCGGTTGCCCTCGCGCAGCAGCTCCTTGCCGGCCTCGGTCAGTTTGGCCTGGCGTGAGGAGCGGTCGAAGAGCAGCACGTCCAGCGCGTCTTCCACCTGGCGTATCCGGTAGGTCAGGGCGCTGGGCACCAAGCCCAGCTCGCGCGCCGCCGCCGCCATGCTGCCGGCGCCGTGGATCGCGCCTATCAGGCCCAGGGTTTCGGGCGTCAGGGCGTCACGCACCCGGTTGTTGATCGTTGCCATAAGAATGATTCAAATAATTTGAATGATGCCATCAAAGCGCAGCAATGGAAAGCCGGGGTCCCAGGCCTACATTGGAGTCATCGCCAACGCATCTCAACCAGCTCGAAAGGAGCACCTCATGATGACCTTAAGAACCTCCAGCGAACGCGGCTACGCAGACCACGGCTGGCTCAAGTCCTTCCATTCCTTTTCCTTCGCCGGTTATTACGACCCGGAGCACATGGGCTTTGGCAACCTGCGCGTCATCAATGAAGACCGCATCGCGGCCGGCCGCGGCTTCGGCACGCACGGCCACCAGAACATGGAAATCATCAGCTATGTGCTGAGCGGCGAACTCGCGCACAAGGACAGCCTGGGCAATATCAAGGGCATCCCGCCCGGCGACGTGCAGCGCATGAGTGCCGGCACGGGCGTGCAGCACAGCGAGTTCAACCATGCGGACGGCCAGACCACGCACTTCCTGCAGATCTGGATCGAGCCCAATGTGACCGGCATTCCCCCCAGCTATGAGCAAAAGACCTTTGCCGAGGCCGAAAAACGCGGCGCCCTGCGCCTGGTGGCATCACCCGACGGCGCCAAGGGCTCGGTGCTGATCCACGCCGATGCGAGGCTGTATGCGGGCCTCTTCGACGGCGCGGAAAGCGCCACGCTGGAACTGAGTGCGGCGCGCAAGACCTATGTGCACCTGGTCCGCGGGCAGCTCGAAGTCAACGGCCAGGTGCTCAAGGCCGGCGATGCCGCCATGCTGCAGTCGCAAGCCTCGCTGCAACTGGCCCATGGCCGGGACGCCGAAGTGCTGGTGTTTGACCTGGCACCGTAACCCACACCCAGGGCGAGCGCGAATGCGCATAAGCGCACGGCGCTTGCCCGGAGTGTTTTTTTCATCCATGATTTCCCCGTTAACTTACCTATAAGGACTCACCATGCTCAATTCCCTGCAAAACCCTCTCTCCCTGGTCGGCCGCGTGCTGCTGGCTTTGCTGTTTGTGCCCGCGGGCTTCAGCAAGATCGCCGGCTTCGCCGGAACGGCCGGCTACATCGCCTCCAAAGGCGTGCCGCTACCCGAAGTCGCCGCGGCTGCCGCGATTGCGATTGAGCTGGGACTGGGCCTGCTGCTGCTGGTCGGCTTCATGACGCGCTGGGCCGCGCTCGGCATCGCCTTCTTCACCGTGGTGATCACCTTCATCTTCCACAACTACTGGGGCGTGCCCGCCGAGCAGGCCATGATGCAGCAACTGATGTTCTTCAAGAACATTGCCGTGGTCGGCGGCCTGCTCACCGTGGCGGCCTGGGGTGGCGGTGCCTGGAGCGTGGACGCCAAGATCAAGGGTTAATCCTCGAAAAAACAGGGCTGCGGCGGGGGCTTTCACGCCCGGGCTGCAGCCCTTTTATTTGGCCTGGTTTCAAATTTCATTCTTCTTCCGCGAAAGATATTGAATGCCCAAAGTTGTCGTGATTTACCACTCCGGCTACGGCCACACCCAGCGCATGGCGCAGTCGGTGGCGGCAGGCGCCGGCGCCGAACTGCTGGCCATAGACGCCGACGGCAACCTGCCCGAAGGCGGCTGGGAGACGCTCGATGCCGCCGACGCCATCATCATGGGCTCGCCCACCTACATGGGCAATGTGAGCTGGCAGTTCAAGAAGTTTGCCGACGCCTCCTCCAAACCCTGGTACAGCCAGGCCTGGAAAGACAAGCTCTTCGCCGGCTTCACCAACAGTGCCGCGATGAACGGCGACAAGCTGTCCACGCTGAACTACCTGTTCACCCTGGCCATGCAGCACGGCGGCATCTGGGTCAGCCAGGGCATGCTGCCCAGCAACAGCAAGGCCGCGCTGCGCAACGATGCCAACTACCTGGGCTCCTACAGCGGCGCCATCGCGCAGTCGCCCTCCGATGCCGGCGCCGGCGAGATGTTGCCCGGCGACCTGGAAACCGCCCGCAGCTTCGGCGCGCGTGTCGCCGCCGTCGCCGCGAAATTCGCCGCCTGATTTTTTCCTTGCCCACAGGAACCCCATGACCATAGAACTCCAGCGAGACCTCGGCGCGGCCATGGCCCAGCAGGTGCATGTGCGCAGCCATGCCCTCAGCGCCGACGTCAGCGAAGCCGAAGGCGGCGCCGACACCGGCCCCAGCCCGCACGACCTCTACGACGCGGCGCTCGGCGCCTGCAAGGCCCTGACCGTGATGTGGTACGCCCGCAAAAAAGGCATCCCGGTCGAGGACATCCACACACGCATAGAGCGCGACGACTCGCAGGAACGCAGCGGCGTCTACAAACTCTCAGCCAGGCTGCAGATCAAGGGCGCCCTGAGCGACGCCCAGCTGCAGGAGCTGCACGCCGTGGCGCAGAAATGCCCGGTGCACAAACTCATGACCACCGTCACGACTGAAATCACCACCGAACTGGAGCGCCTGCCATGAAGCTTGCCCTGAAACTCACGGGCCACCACAAAGACCTGGGCGGCGGCTTTATGGTGCGCCGACTGCTGCCCGCCGCGCAGCAGCAGTCGGTCGGCCCCTTTATCTTTTTTGACCATTTCGGCCCGGTGACCGAGCAGCCCGGCACCAACCACGACGTGCGGCCGCATCCGCACATCGGCCTGGCGACGGTGACCTATTTGTTCGAGGGCGCGATGATGCACCGCGACAGCCTGGGCTCGGCCCAGCGCATAGAGCCCGGTGCCATCAACTGGATGACGGCCGGCCGTGGCATCGTGCATTCGGAGCGCGCGCCTGAAGACCTGCGCGGCAGGTCTTACGTGAACCACGGCCTGCAGCTGTGGGCCGCGCTGCCCAAGGAGTTTGAAGAAACAGCGCCCGGCTTTTCCCACACGCCGGCAGAGGCGATTCCGGCCACCACGGTGGACGGCGCCGCGGTGCGCGTCCTGATCGGCGAGGCTTTCGGAAAGACTTCGCCGGTCAAGACTTTTTCCAAGACGCTGTACCTGGATGTGGCCCTGGCCGCCGGCATGCCCTTCATGCTGCCGTCACTCGCGGAGCAGATGGCGATTTATTCGGTGGATGGCGACCTGATGGTGGACGGTGAGCCCCTGGCCATGCACACCCTGGCGACGCTGGCGCCCGGCGCGGCGGTGCAATTGAGCGCGGGTGTGCCAACCCGCCTGGTGGTGATAGGCGGCGATGCGCTCGATGCGCACCGCTTTATGTGGTGGAACTTTGTCTCCAGCCGCAAGGAGCGCATCGTGCAGGCCGGCGAGGACTGGGAAGCGCAGGCCATGGGCCAGGTGCCCGGCGAGACCGAATTCATTCCGCTGCCGGAACGGAAATTTTCGGCGAGCTGAGTCCGCGCCCGATCAGCTTCGCAGGTCGCGCGCCAGCCGCAGGCCGCTGAACTGCCAGCGCGCATCGGGCGGAAAGAAGTTGCGGTAGCTCGCGCGCATATGGCTTTGCGGCGTCGCGCAGGAGCCGCCGCGCAGCACAAACTGGTTGCACATGAACTTGCCGTTGTACTCGCCGACCAGGCCTTCCCAGGGCTTGTAGCCGGGGTAGGGGTTGTAGTTGGACTGCGTCCATTCCCACACGTCGCCAAACATCTGCGCGGGCAGGCCGCGGCTGCCTTCCTGCTGCGGCAGCGGGTGGAAAGCCGATGTCTCCACAAAGTTGCCTTGAGGCGCGGCGCCTGCCGGCAGGCCGCGCGCGGCGAGCTCCCATTCAAACTCGGTCGGCAGGCGGGCGCCGGCCCAGCGCGCAAAAGCGTCGGCTTCAAAATAACTGAGGTGGCAGGCCGGCGTGTGAGGGTCCACTTCAATCAGGCCTTGCAGCGTGAAGTGCTGGTAGCCGCCCTCGCCACCCTGCCAGTAAAAGGGCAGGCTGACCTTGTTTTCCGCGACCCAGTCCCAGCCCATGGACAGCCACAGCTCGGGGCGCTGGTAGCCCTTGTCGGCGATAAAGGCCATGATCTCGCCGTTGGTCACCGGCCGGCTGGCCAGCTCGAAGGCCGCAACATAGGCCTTGTGGCGCGGCGTTTCGTTGTCAAAGGCGAATTCGCCGTCGCGCGCGGCATCGTAGCCATGCTCCACCAGGCCGGCCTCATGGCGCAGCCATTCCACCGGCTGCGGGTGTATGCCGGCCAGCGGCCAGCGGCTTGCATAGGCCGGTCGCGCGGGGTTGAAGGACAGCGCGTGCTTGATGTCGGTCAGCAGCAATTCCTGGTGCTGCTGCTCGTGGTGCAGGCCCAGGGTCACGAGTTCCTCGAGTTCCTGGCGCCGCGCGTTGTCGGTGCCGGCCTCGACCGCGTCAATCACCGCCAGCATGCGCTGGTTGACCTGCGCGCGGTAGGCCAGCACCTCGTCCAGCGAGGGCCGGCTGATCAGGCCGCGTTTGGGCCGCGGGTATTTGTCGCCCACGCCGTTGTAATAGCTGTTGAACAGCACACGAAAGCCGGCGTCGAAAGGCGTGAAGCCGGGCTCAAAACGTTCGAGGATGAAGGTCTCGAAAAACCAGGTCAGGTGGGCCAGATGCCATTTGGCGGGACTGGCGTCGGGCATGGACTGCAGCTGGCAGTCTTCCGGGCTCAGGGGCTGTACCAGCGCTTCGGTCTGTTGGCGCAGGGCGATAAAGCGCCTGGCGAGCGGAGACAGGGAGGTGTGGGCAGCCTGCTGGCGTGCGGGGGAAGTGTCTGTGGGCATGGTGGCTACCGTAAAAAAGAGACGGCTGGCAGACGTGGGACGTTGTGGGACGCGAACGACTCAAAAGCTTCGCACGGGGTTTTGGGCTCAGCTGTCGGACAAGAGCCCGAAAACTTCGGACCTGCGGGCAGACGGCGGTGAGTTCAAAGGCTTCATGGGCGGATTGACCTGGGGTTTGAGCGCCGGGTCCAGCGCGCGGCGTTCGTCAAACACAAAACATTCACCGTCAAAATGCGCGTGCCCGCTTTCCTCGAAGTACTTGAGGATGCCGCCGTCCAGCTGCCAGACGTTCTCCACCCCGGCTTCGCGCATCAGGATGGCGGCCTTTTCGCAGCGTATGCCGCCGGTGCAAAAGCTCACCACGGTCTTGCCGGCCAGCTCCTGTTTGTGCGCCTGCAAGGCCTCGGGAAACTCGGTGAATTTGCGGATGCGCCAGTCGATGGCGTTGCGGAAAGTGCCGACGTCGGCTTCAAAGTCGTTGCGCGTGTCCAGCGTCACCACGGGACGGCCCGTGTCGTCGTGTCCCGTGTCCAGCCAGCGCTTGAGCGTGGCGGCGTCCACCGCCGGCGCGCGGCCGGCCGCGGGTTGCACGGCCGGGTGGTTCATGCGGATGATCTCGGGCTTGACCTTGACCAGCAGCTTGCGAAAAGGCTGGGCGCCGGACCAGCTTTCCTTGGCCTGCAGGTCGGCAAAGCGCGCGTCCTGTTTCAACCATGCCAAAAAATCATGAATATCGCCAGCCGGGCCCGCCAGGAAGAGGTTGATGCCTTCTTCGGCCAGCAGCACTGTGCCCTTGATGGCATGGCCCTGCAGCCTGCCCGCCAGGCTGGCTTGCAGCGCCTCGGGCTGGGCCAGCGCGACGAATTTGTAGGCCGCAATGTTCAGGATTTGCATGATGCGATCGATTGTAGGCAGGCATGCAAGGCCTTGCACCAGCCGGTGAAGTCTCAGCGGACAGACCCGGCCCTAAAATGGCCCCTATGTTTGTTCATTTGCGTCTCCACACCGAATTTTCCGTCGTCGACGGCACCAACCGCATCGATGAAGTCGTGGCCGCAGCGGCCGCCGACGGGCAACCGGCGCTGGCCATCACCGACCTGAGCAACCTCTTCGGCACCGTCAAGTTCTACAAGGAAACCCGCGGCGCGGGCGTCAAGCCCCTGATAGGCGCCGACATCTGGGTGCAGGTGCCGGGCAAGGACGCCGGCACGCCTGCCGCCCGCCTGCTGCTGCTGGTGCAAAGCCGCCAGGGCTACCTGAACCTGTCCGAGATCCTCACGCGGGCCTGGACCAAAAACGTGGTGCGCGACCAGGCGGTGGTCAAGCTCGAATGGCTGCAGGAACTGGGCGAAGGCCTGATCGCCCTGTCGGGCGCGCAGGGCGGCTCCGTGGGGCAGGCCCTGCTGCAGGGCGACAGCGCCCGCGCCGCGGAATGCGCGCTGTATTTCGCGGGCCTGTTTCCGCACCGCTTTTACCTGGAACTGCAGCGCGCCCAGCGGCCCGATGACGAGCGCCATGTGGCCGCCGCCGTCCAGCTGGCGGCGCGGCTCAAGCTGCCCGTGGTGGCCACCCACCCTGTGCAGTTCCTGACCTACGACGACTATGAGGCGCATGAAGCGCGCGTCTGCATCTCCGAAGGCGAGATCCTGGGCAACACGCGGCGCGTGCGCAAGTTCACGCGCGAGCAGTACTTCAAGTCGGCCGAACAGATGCAGGCGCTGTTCGCCGACGTGCCCACGGCCCTGGCCAACACGCTGGAGATCGCCAAGCGCTGCAACCTCACGCTGGAGCTCGGCAAGCCCATGCTGCCGGACTACCCGACGCCGGAGGTGGGCGGCGTGCGTATGCCCATCGACGAGTATTTCCGCCAGGCCTCGTTTGAAGGCCTGGAAGAGCGCCTGGCCCACCTGTACCGCGATGCGGCCGTGCGCGACCAGAAGCGGCCCGAGTACGTGAAGCGGCTGGAGTTCGAGATCAACACCATCCTCAAGATGGGATTCCCAGGCTACTTCCTGATCGTGGGCGACTTCATCAACTGGGCCAAGAACAACGGCTGCCCGGTCGGTCCGGGCCGGGGCTCCGGCGCGGGTTCGCTGGTGGCCTATTCGCTCAAGATCACCGACCTGGATCCGCTGCAGTACAACCTGCTGTTCGAGCGCTTCCTGAACCCGGAGCGGGTGTCCATGCCCGACTTCGACATCGACTTCTGCCAGAGCAACCGCGACCGCGTGATCGATTATGTGAAGGACAAATACGGCAAGGACGCGGTGAGCCAGATCGTGACCTTCGGCACCATGGCGGCGCGCGCCGCCATCCGCGACGTGGGCCGGGTGCTGGATTTTCCCTACGGCTTTTGCGACGGCATCTCCAAGCTCATCCCCAACAAGCCGGGCCAGCACATCACGATTGAACAGGCGAAAGAGCAGGAGCCCGTGCTCGCCGAGCGCGAGCGCAAGGAAGAGGACGTGCAAACCCTGCTGGCGCTCGCGCAAAAACTCGAGGGCCTGACACGCAACGTCGGCATGCATGCCGGGGGCGTGCTGATCGCACCCAGCAAGCTGACCGATTTCTGCCCGCTTTACGCCCAGCCGGGCAGCGACTCCGCGGTGAGCCAGTTCGACAAGGACGACGTGGAGGCCATTGGCCTCGTCAAGTTCGACTTTTTGGGCCTGGCCACCCTGACCATCCTGGAGATCGCCAGGGAGTTCATCATCGCGCGCCACCCGGCCCAGAAGGACTTCAAGTTCGAAGACCTGCCGCTCAACGACCGCAAGGTCTACGAACTCTTCGGCCGGGGCCAGACCGAAGCCGTGTTCCAGTTTGAAAGTATCGGCATGCAGCGCATGCTGAAAGACGCCAAGCCGGACCGCCTGGAAGACCTGATCGCGATGAATGCGCTGTATCGCCCGGGGCCCATGGAGCTGATCCCGACCTATATCGCGCGCAAGCAGGGCAAGGAAGTACCCGAATACCCGGACCCGCGCGTCAAGGCCATCCTCGAGGAGACCTACGGCATCATGGTCTACCAGGAGCAGGTGATGCAGACCGCGCAGATCCTGGGTGGCTACTCGCTGGGCGGCGCCGACTTGCTGCGCCGCGCCATGGGCAAGAAGAAAAAAGAGGAGATGGACGCGCAGCGCGCGATCTTCCGCAAGGGCGCGGGCGAGGGCGGCCTCAGCGAGGAAAAGGCCGACGAGGTCTTCGACTTGATGGAAAAGTTCGCGGGCTACGGCTTCAACAAGTCGCACTCCGCCGCCTATGCGCTGCTGGCCTACCACACGGCCTGGCTCAAGGTGCACTACACCGCCGAATTCTTCGCCGCCAACATGACGGTGGAAATGGACGACACCGACAAGCTCAAGGTGCTGTTCGGCGACGCGCAGAAGATGGGCATACAGTTCGAGTCGCCCGACATCAACCGCGGCGACTACCGCTTCGAGCCCATCAGCGCGACCTCGGTGCGTTACGGCCTGGGCGCCGTCAAGGGCACCGGCCAGCAGGCGATTGCCGCGATCGTCGCGGCGCGCAAGGAAGGCGGCCCCTTTACCTCGCTCTACGATTTTTGCGTGCGCGTGGACCGCAGCCGCCTGAACAAACGCACGGTGGAAGCCTTGATCAAGGGCGGCGCCTTCGACAACCTGCAGCTCAACCGCGCCTCGCTGCTGGCCTCGGTGGACCGTGCTTTTGAGTTCGCCGCCGCGACCGAGGCCAACGCCAACCAGGGCGGGCTGTTCGACATGAGCGACTCGCACGCCGCCAGCACCCAGGAGCCGCCGCTGGTGGAGGCCATGCCCTTCGGCGTGAAAGCGCGCCTGGTGCAGGAAAAAACCGCGATCGGCTTTTACCTCTCGGGCCATTTGTTCGACGAGGTGGAGACCGAGGTGCGCCAGTTCGCCAAACGCAAGATCGAGGACCTGATCGACTCGCGCGAGCCGCAGTTGCTGGCCGCCATCCTGAGCGACCTGCGCATCATCAACGGCAACCGCGGCAAGCTGATCATCTTCAAGCTCGACGACAAGACCGACGTGCTCGAAGCCTCGGTGGACGAGGCGCTGTTCAATGCCAACCGCAACCTGCTCAAGGACGACGAACTGGTGATCGTGCAGGGCACGTTGCAGGGCGCGTCCGAGCGCTTTGGGCGCCGCTTCAAGGTCACCCAGGTATGGGACCTGGAAACCGCGCGCTGCAAATTCGGCAAGTACCTGCGCGTGGCCGTCAACGGCAGCGCGCCCGATATCTCGCGCATGGTCAGGGATTTCCCGCCGCGCCGCGAAATGTCGGAGCAAGGCGAGGTCAGCCGCGGCCTGCCGGTGCGCCTGAGCCTCAGGCGGCAAAACGAGGTGGGTGGCGCGACGGCCGAACTGCATCTGGGCGAAGCCGCCAGGTTTTTCCCGACCGATGCGGCGCTGGCCAGCTGGATGGCGCAGGCCGACAGGGGGCTGGTGCAGATCGTTTACGAGTGAGCCGGCCGCCCATGCCCATGGGCTCCGACAAGGCCGAGGCCTGTGTTGACGCCTGGCTCTAGTTGTGCGGCTTTATTTCCAGGATCAAGGTGGTGTCGGGTATCCGGCCGTCGACATCCTTGGGCATGACCCGGGTTCGGATGATGGCGTTGATAGCCGCCTCATCCCAGGCCTTGTTGCCGCTGGATTGAATCATGCGCTGGCTGATGATGGTGCCGTCCAGTGTCACGCGTACTTCCACCTTGGAAGTTGGATTGCCTTGAATTTCCTGTGTGAACACGATGTTTGGCATGACCACGGCCCTGACGATGGCTCCATAGGTCGTGGAACCGCCGCTGGATTTTTGCGCCGTACCCTTGGAGTCAGCATTGCCCGTGGCGCCGGCCATGCCGGTGATGCGGCGCAGGTTCTCCTGGCGCTGTTTTTCCGCGGCGGCCTGGACGGCCTTTTGCTGTGCGGCGTCCTTGTTGTCCTTCTGGGCTTCGAGTTTTTTGGCGTCTTCCGCGGCCTTGCGTTTGGCCAGCTCTTCCTTGGCCTTCTTGTCGGCGGCTTTTTGTTTTTCCAGCTCTTTGTCTTTCTGGGCCTGCAGCTCAGCTTTCTGCTTTTCTTTCAGGCGCTCGGCCTCGGCCTGTTTTTGTTCCTGCGCGAGCTTGCGTTTCTTTTCCTGCTCCAGCGCGATGTCCACCTTGGGTGCGGGTGGCGGTGGGGGCGTCCTGGCTTCCGGGGTGGGCGTTGGCGGGGGAGGGGGCGGCGTGGGCACTTCGACCGGTTTGGGCGCGGCCTGCTGGGCCGGAACGTTGGTCCACAGCTCGGCCTGGAAGGCAACGTCGGGCGTGCTGCGTTTCCAGTTGACGCCCCAGGTCAGGGCGGCGATCAGCAGGGCATGGGCGAGCAGCGCCAGCGCGAAGGCACGGCCCGACCCGCCGTCCCGGGGCGGGAGGAAGTCTAGGCGGTCTGCGGCGCTGGGCATGGCGGGTTGCGGGCGGCCTGCTGGCTACTTGCTGCCGGTCTGCACCGACAGGCCCACGCGCGAGACACCGGCTTTTTGCAGGTTGTCCATGACCTGGACCACGGTTTCGTACTTGATGGATTTGTCGGCGCTGATGACCACGGGCACGGCCTGCGCGCCCTCGGCCTTCACGCCCGGCTCCAGTTTCGCGATATCGGCCGCGACGTTGCGCACATTGCTGGGCACGCTGTCGGTCTTGATCTTGATCTGCACGGCTTCATCCTTGCCGATCTGGATCTGCACCGGGTTTTGCGGCTGGCTGGGCGCCCGGCCGACCTTGGGCAGCGCGATCATGCTGGGCGTGATCAGCGGCGCCGTCACCATGAAGATGATGAGCAGCACCAGCATCACGTCGATGAAGGGCACCATGTTGATCTCGCTGATGGTGCGCCGGCCGCGGCCCCGGCGGGAATTGACTGCTGGCATCGCTGTCTCCTCGTAGCTCAGTGGCCGGAAGGCGAGTGCGCGCCCAGGTTGCGCTGCAGGATGTTGGAGAACTCCTCGATGAAGGTCTCCAGCCGGTTGGCGACGCGGTCTATGTCGTGCGAGAAGCGGTTATAGGCGACGACGGCCGGAATGGCCGCGAACAGACCGATGGCGGTGGCCACCAGTGCCTCGGCAATGCCGGGCGCCACCGTGGCCAGCGTGACCTGCTCCAGGGCCGCCAGGCCGGTGAAGGCGTGCATGATGCCCCAGACCGTGCCGAACAGGCCCACGTAAGGCGATACCGAGCCGACGGTGGCCAGGAAGGACAGGTTGGACTCGATGGCGTCGAGCTCGCGCTGGTAGCTCGCGCGCATGGCGCGGCGCGCGCCGTCCAGCAGCGTGCCGGGGTCGGTGATGTGGCGCTCGCGCAGCTTCTGGTATTCACGCATGCCGCTGGCAAAAATCCGCTCCATCGCACCCGAATGCTTGGCGTTTTGCGCGGCACCGGCGAAGAGGTCGTTCAAGCTGGTGCCCGACCAGAACTCGCGGTCGAATTCGTCGTTGAGTTTCTGCACGCGCTTGAGCGCGACGATCTTGCGGAAGATCGCGGCCCAGCTGGCGATGGACACGCCGACCAGCAGCGCCACGACGGCCTGCACGACCCAGCTGGCGTTGAGGATGAGGCTGACGATGGACAGGTCTTGGTTCATGTTGTGGCCGTATCGGTTTTTAAGCTGTCAAGAATGGAAGCCGGAATGCGCCGTGGCTGAAGGCTGGCGGCGTCGACCCAGCCGATCCTGATGGTTCCTTCGCAGAGCAAGGGCGCCTGCTCTGTTTTTAATAGCACCTGCTGGCTGATTATCATGGACGCGCGGCCGGCTTCGACCAGGCTTGCCGTAACAATCAGTTCATCGTCCAGCCGGGCGGAACGATGGTAACGGATGCTGGTTTCCGCCACCACGAAGATACCGCCCGTGCTTTCCCGCAGGCGCTGCTGTTCAATACCGAGTGATCTGAGCCATTCGGTGCGCGAACGTTCAAAAAATTTCAGATAGTTTGCGTAAAAGACGATACCGCCGGCGTCGGTGTCTTCCCAATAGACCCTCAGTGGCCAGCTGAATGTGGCCCCCACGCTTTTCACTTCGTGTAATACGCTGCCCCCCGAGGGGGGCGCTGCGCCTGCGGTCTGGCGAAGCCAGTCCCGCGGCCCCTGCTTGAAAGGATTGCCGTCTTCGGTTGGCTTGATCTTCTTCTGGCTAGGCAAGGACAAGCTCCAGACGGGCCACGGCTTCCTGCAGCTGCGCCATGGAATTGGCCGTGGAAAAGCGGATGAATTGTTCGGGTGCCGCATGGCCGAAATCGCGGCCCGGCGTGACGGCCAGGTGGGCGCGCTTCATAAGTTCGAACGCGAAGTCCCAGCTGCCGCTCACGCCCAGGCGCGCGGCGGCCCGGGTGCAGTCGGCATAGGCGTAGAAGGCGCCGTCGGGCATCACCGGCACCGTCAGGCCCAGGCGATTCAGTTCGGGAATGAAGTAGTCGCGGCGCGCCTTGAATTCGGCGCGGCGGCGTTCGTATTCCCGCAGGCTTTCGGGCTCGAAGCAGGCCAGCGCCGCATGCTGGGCCACGGTGCTGGGGCAGATGAAGAGGTTTTGCGCGATGCGCTCTATCACCGGCGCCAGTGCTTCGGGCACCACCAGCCAGCCCAGGCGCCAGCCGGTCATGTTGAAGTATTTGCTGAAGCTGTTGATGCTGATCACGCTCTGGCCCAACTCGCCGGGCATGGCCAGGGCCGAATGGCCGAAATGCTCTTCGTAGCTCAGGCCCAGGTAAATCTCGTCGATCAGCGTGATGCCGCCGCGGCCGTGCACGAACTCGTGGATGCGCTGGAGTTCTTCGGGCGCGATGGAGGTGCCGGTGGGGTTGGAGGGCGAGGCCAGCAGCACGCCGCGTGTTTGCGGCTTCCAGGCGGCCTCGACCTTTTCGCGGGTGAGCTGGAAGCGTTCGGCCGCGGTGGCCGGCACCAGCACCGCATTGCCTTCGGCGGCGCTGACGAAATGCCGGTTGCAGGGATAGCTGGGGTCGGGCATCAGGATTTCATCGCCGGCCTCGATCAGCGCCAGGCAGGCCAGCTGCAGCGCGGCCGAGGCGCCCGCCGTGATGATGATGCGGCCGGGCGCGACTTGAGCGCCGAAACGCGCGGCGTACCAGGCGCTGATGCGCTCGCGCAGCGCCGGCAGGCCGGTGGCCTGGGTGTACTGCGTGTTGCCCTGCGAGATCGCGCGGGCGGCGGCCTCCTGCACCAGGGGCGGCGCGGTGAAGTCGGGCTCGCCGATGTTCAGGAAGATCATGGGCCGGTCGCTGTGGGCGAATTCCTGCGCCAGCGCCGAGGCCGCCTTGGCGACCTCCATGACATAAAACGGCTCAATGCGTTGAGCCCGCCGGGCGATTTTCACGGCAGGCCTTTCACCGGGCGGCTTGTCGGGCTTTGTCGGCGGCGACTTCGGCGGCGCGAAGGGCGGGCGCCATCTTGTTAAGCACGCCGTTGACGTATTTGTGGCCGTCGGTGCCGCCGAAGGCCTTGGCCAGTTCGATGCACTCGTTGATCACGACGCGCCAGGGCACATCCAGGCAGTGGGTGAATTCGTAGGCGCCTATCCACAGCACCGCGTGCTCGATGGGCGAAATCTCGGCCATGGGCCGGTCCAGCAGGGGAACAATGCCGGCGTCCAGCGTTTTGGCGTCGGCGATGCAGCCGTGCAGCAGCGCGTCATAGTGGGCCGAATCGGCCTTGTGAAAGCCCGCGAGGTCGCGTGTGAAGGCGTCTATCGAGTCGGCCTCGTTGCGGCCCACCAGGTGCTGGTAAAGGGCCTGCAGGGCGAATTCGCGCGCGCGCGTGCGCGCCGATTTGTCGGCGGCTTTTTTGACGCCGGTATCGGTCAGGCCGGTGCGGGTCTGCGGCGGGCGTTTGGGTTTGATGATGGGTTCAGCCATGAAAAGTGCCAGTCAGGTTAAGGGGGTGGGCGCAGTGCTCGGCAAGCGGCTTGGCGCGCTCAGGCAATTTCATTGATCAGGTTGGCCATTTCGACGGCCACGCGCGCGGCGTCGCGCCCTTTTTCCTCCTGGCGGGCCTGGGCCTGCGCGAGGTTTTCGGTCGTCAGGATGGCATTGGCGATGGGCAGCTGGTAGTCCAGCGCCAGGCGCGTGACGGCGGCGCCGCTTTCATTGGCCACCAGCTCGAAGTGGTAAGTCTCGCCGCGGATGATGCAGCCCAGGGCGATCAGCGCGTCGTACTTGTCGCTTTCGGCCAGCGCCTGCAGCGCGCAGGGCACCTCCAGCGCGCCGGGCACCTTGACGTGGCGAATGTTGTCCTCGTGCACGCCCAGGGCCGCGAGTTCGTGCTTGCAGGCCTCGGCCAGAGCGTTGGTGACGCTTTCATTGAAGCGCGCCTGCACGATGCCTATGGAAAGTTTTCTGCCGTCCAGTTTGTCGGCCGTACCTTTTTCTGCTCCGAACACGGTGATTCCCTTTTGATTGATTTATAGGTTGACGGGCTGGCGAAAAGCTCAGTCCCGGGTGATGTAGCCGACGATTTCTAGGCCGTAGCCCGTCATGCTGGGCATGCGGCGCGGGTTGCCCATGAGGTTCATGCGGTGCACGCCGCATTCGCGCAAAATCTGCGCGCCCACGCCGTAGGTGCGCAGGTCCATGCGGCCGCGCTCGGGCGCCTGGCTGGCGCGTGCCGTGCCTTCGAACTGGGCCAGCAACTGCGCTGCGCTTTCGCCGCAGTTGAGCAGCACGGCCACACCCCGGCCCTCATCGGCGATGTGTTTGAGGCTCTGGTCCAGGCTCCAGGAGTGCATGGGGCGGCCGGTTTCCAGCACATCCAGCACCGACAGCGGCTCGTGCACGCGCGCGGCCACGATGTCATCGGCCGACCATTCGCCCCTCACCAGGGCCAGGTGCAGGCCTTGGCTGGGTTTGTCGCGAAAGGCGTGGGCGGTGAACTCGCCGAAGGCGGTCTGCAGCGTGCGGCAGCCGATTTTCTCGACCAGGGAGTCGTTGCGGCTGCGGTGCTCGATCAGGTCGGCGATGGTGCCTATCTTCAGGCCGTGCTCGGCCGCGAAGACCAGCAGGTCGGGCAGGCGGGCCATGGTGCCGTCGTCCTTCATGATCTCGCAGATCACGGCGGCCGGCGAGCAGCCGGCCATGCCGGCCAGGTCGCAGCCGGCTTCGGTATGGCCGGCGCGCATCAGCACACCGCCGTCCACCGCCTGCAGCGGGAAGATGTGGCCGGGCTGCACCAGGTCGCTGACCTTGGCGGTTTTGGCGACGGCGGCCTGCACGGTGCGGGCCCGGTCGGCGGCGGAGATGCCGGTGGTCACGCCTTCGGCGGCTTCGATGGAGACGGTAAACGCCGTGGAGTGTTTGGTGCCGTTGCGCGTCGCCATGGGCGGCAGCTGCAGCAGCTCGCAGCGTTCGCGGGTCAGGGTCAGGCAGATCAGGCCGCGGCCGAAACGTGCCATGAAATTGATGGCCTCGGGCGTGACGTGGTCGGCCGCGAGCACCAGGTCGCCTTCGTTCTCGCGGTCTTCCTCGTCGATCAGGATGACCATGCGGCCGGCGCGCATGTCGGCGACGATGTCTTCAACAGGGGAAATGGCAGTGCTCATGGTTCAGGGCTTTTTGAGTGTGTTGTTGTGGGTGTCGCCCAGCATGCGCTCGACGTAGCGCGCGATCAGGTCGATTTCGAGGTTGACCTGGGAGCCGGCGGCCAGCCGGCCCAAGGCGGTGTTCTGCACGGTATGCGGGATCAGGTTGATGCTGAGTTCCGTGCCTTCGGCCTGGTCGGTGACCCGGTTGACCGTGAGGCTCACGCCATTGACGGTGATGGAGCCCTTGTAGGCCAGGTATTTGCCGAGTTCGCGCGGAGCCAGTATGCGCAGCTCCCAGCTTTCACCGACCTCGGCGAAATGCGTGACGCGGCCTATGCCGTCGACATGGCCCGAGACGATGTGGCCGCCCAGGCGGTCATGGGCGCGCAGGGCTTTTTCGAGGTTGACGGTGCCGGTTTCGGCCAGGCCCGTGGTTTTGGCCAGCGATTCGGCGGAAATGTCGATGGTGAAGCGGTTGAGGGCAAGGTCCAGCGTGGTGGCTGTCATGCAGGCGCCGTTGAGCGCGATGCTGTCGCCCAGGCCCACGTCGTCAAGGTAACCCGCAGGCGCCTCGATGGTGAGCCGCTTGCCGTGGTCTGAAGAGCTGCCCAGGCTTTGGATGGCGACGATGCGCCCCAAGCCGGTAATGATTCCGGTAAACATGCGCTATTTTCGCAGGGATTCAGGCCGGGGCGTGGGGAAAGGCCACTATTGCCCTGTAAAAGCGGCCCAGGCCGCATCAAACCTGGTTAGAACTGATCCCTGCCTACGCCGCGGGCCAGCACGCGCAGGTCCGGGCCTACCCTTTCGGCGGACTGGAATTGCAGGGCCACGGCATCGCTGAGCTGTTCCAGGGGGCCGAACGAGGCCATGCCCATACCCGGGCCCAGCAGCCTGGGCGCGAGGTAGACCAGGAATTCGTCGACCAGCCCTTCGCGGACCAGGGAGCCGTTGAGCTTGCTGCCGGCCTCTATGTGCAAGTCGTTGATTTCGCGGCGCGCCAGGTCTTTCATCATGGCAGCCAGGTCCACTTTTCCGCGGGCGCCGGGCAGGCAGGTTACCGTGGCGCCTTTGGCCGTCAGGGCGGCCTCTTGTGGCGCACCCTGAACCGCGGTGTAAATCCACACCGGTCCGCCGCCCTCGAAAATCTTCGCGTCCAGTGGTGTCTGCAGCAGGCTGTCGACGATCACGCGAAAGGGCTGCCGGGGCGTATCCACCAGCCGGACATCCAGCCGGGGGTTGTCCTGCAGCACCGTGCCTATGCCCGTCAGCACGGCGCCGGCCCGGGCGCGCCAGGCATGGCCGTCGGCCCGGGCTTCGGGCGAGGTGATCCATTGGCTTTGTCCGTTGGCCAGGGCGGTGGCGCCGTCCAGCGAGGCGGCGATTTTCATGCGCACCCAGGGGGTTTTGCGGACCATGCGGCTGAAGAAGCCGATATTCAGTTCCCTGGCCTCTGCGGCGCCCGCGCCCACTTCCACCGCGACGCCGGCTGCGCGCAGGCGCTCAAAGCCCTGGCCGGAAACCAGCGGATTGGGGTCCGCCATGGCGGCGACAACTTTGAGGATGCCCGCGGCAATCAGGGCGTCGCAGCAGGGGCCGGTGCGCCCATGGTGCGAGCAGGGCTCCAGGGTGACGTAGGCGGTGGCGCCTTGGGTGGGCTGGCCTTGGGCCGCCGCATCCCGCAAGGCCATGATTTCCGCATGGGGGCCGCCGGCCTCTTGCGTGTGGCCGGTGCCTATGGTTTGTCCCGCGGCGGATACCAGCACACAGCCAATGCGCGGATTGGGCGATGCGCTCAAGGGCGCCTTGGCCGCGGCCTGCAGGGCGGTCTGGATGAATTCGAGGGCGGAGGCTGTATGGATGGGCTGCTGCATTGTGTCCTGCTGCGGCCTCATCAGGGACGGGGCCTAGTGCTTTAACGCCAACATTCCGCGATCAGGGAGGCGGTCGCGCCTGCGGCGGTGATGCCTCTGGCTCCCGACTGCGTCATGGTGAAGCCGCCGCACTTGTCGTTGGCCATGCTGGCCGTGCTCAAAGGACGCATGATAAGCGTGAATGTGCTCGAAGTGGCGCTGCTGGGACCGGCGCCGGTGTTGGAGATCGCATAGAGCTGGGTGCCTTCGGCGGGCGCCCTCAGCAAGGCGGGCGGCATGGTCGCCCAGATGGTTTGCGCGCCCGTGCGGTCCGCATCGTAACGGTCATTGGCCGCATAAAAGCGCTGCATGTACTGCGCGGCCTGGGAGAGTTGCGCCCGCGCCGCGGCACGGTTGCCGCGCGCGATGTAGCTCTGGTAGGAGGGCAGGGCGATCGCGGCCAGCAAGCCGACTATCGCCACCACGATCATCAGCTCAATCAGCGTAAAGCCCGCCGAGCCGCTGTTTTTTTTCAATTTGGTCATCATGGGACGATTCTCTTTGTAAAAGCAGCGATTTTCAAGCTTAGTTGGCACGCGGGAACAGTTGGCGCCACGAACGGTTCAGGACGGAGCCTGGGCATTCGCCGGGGTGGGCGGCCCGGTAAGCGGCGCTGCTGCAGTTGGCTGTCGTGCATTCGCTGGGATGCGCTGCAGCGTAAGCCGCGTCGGCGCAGCTGCCGCATTCGGCAACGTGGGCCACCGCATAGGCCGGGTTGGTGCAGTCCTGGGGCGGGGGCGGGTTGCCCGTACGGACCTTGATGTGGCCGCTGGAGTTCTGCACGTCCTTCACCCCGGTGTCTTCACCAATCGAGTTGAGGATGGTCAGGACCACGTCCGTACCGTCGGCCAGCGAGGTGTAGGCGCAGACATTGGCATCGCTGCCGTTGATTTGTCCGTCGGCATTGGTGTCCAGCGTGCCGCCCGTGCGGCAAGAGGCGGTCAGGGGATTGATGTAGAAGCTCAAGGCATTGCTGGTAGAGGCCAGGCAGCTCGATGAGCTGGCCTGGGGCGCGACCGTATCGATCTTGACGATATCGCCCTGTATCTGAAGCGGATAGATGTCCCGCTGGCCCGTGAACACATTGAGGGGCAGTTTCCAGCCGCGCCGTGTGGCCCAGTCAAGGCTGGTGACCGCCGGATTGTTGAAGCTCACGGTGTAAAAGCCCGTGACGCCGCCGCCGTTGATGGTGTTGCCGGTGCTCGGGTCTATGCCGACCGTGACGGCGGTGGCCTTGAGGACCTCCAGCTGGGAGTCAAGAACGGTGTCGGTGCCCGTCGAACCGAAGGGCTTTTTGTCCCACAGGCCATAGGCCGCCTGGACGGGCGTCGTGACGGCGGGATCGCCGGCTTCAAACAGCTTGCCGGTCGCCACGGAAACCAGGTAGCTTGGCAGGAAGCTGGGCTGGTCGACCCGCTCAAGGACAGCCGGCTGGGCGGTGATGGGCAAGGGCGTGACGCCGTTCAGCGCGGTGAACAGTGCGACGCCGCCGTTACCCAGGCCCCAGGCGGAGGATGTGGCGCCGCTCAGGTCGAATTTCCACAACCGGCCTTGCAGGTCGCCGGCATAGGCGCCGATGATCTGCTGCTTGGCGTTGTACACCAGGCGCACGCCGCCAAGTCCATTGGCGAGCGTGTTGTCGGTCTTGATTTCCTTGAGCAGCTTGCCGGTGCCGGTTTCGACGATGAAGAGGCTGGCTTTGGCGGATTTGCTGTCGTAGCCGTTGCCGAAGATGGTCACCCAGTCGCCGCTGACCGTGATGCCGCTCTGGGGCGTGCTCAGCACACTGCCCAGTTCCGCGAACGAGGTGGTGGAATTACCCGGCATCACCGGGAATGCCGGGTCCGGATTGAGTTCCCACAAAACCGCCTTGCCATTCATGTTGACGGGGTCGGTGGCGTTCAGCGCGAAGACGGACTTTGCGCCGGCGCCGGTGGTGCCTATGACCAGGTTGCGCCATCCCGTCGACGTGCCGCCGGCGGTCAGGTTGGGGGTGGTCAAATAGGCGTCGACCTCAGTCAACGGGCCGTCCACCGAGTAGGTGTGGGCATAGGTGTAGCCGCTGTCGGTCAGGGCTTCCAGCTTTCCGAGCACGGAGCGTGGGACATAGGCAAAGAGTTCGCGGCCACCGACGGCGGCGCCGTTACCTTCGCCGAAGGCGTGCAGCATGCCGTCATTGGCGCCCACAAACAGCACGCCTTCGGGGCGCGCCGCCTTGGCGGCCATGTAGGCGGCATAGGTGGTCAAGCCCGGGGTGGATGCCGGCAGCTTCTCATACTGGGGGTTGGTATTGTTCTTGATGAAGGACGGTGTCGAGTTGACGATGTCGCCCAGAACCGCGGGCCGCTTCCTCATGCCCGCGCCTTCCTTGGTGCGCACGCCGCGCAGGTAGTCCACCATGTCGGAGGTCACCGCATTGCTCATCTGCATATTGGTGTTGGTGCCCTTCAGGCTGTTGGCCGCCGTGGTGATGTTGGTGTAGGTGAAGTCCAGGCCTTGCTTGGCCGCATCGGTCCAGACAAAGATCTTTCGGGAAGCCGGGGCGGGCAGCGTGGTGACGCCTGTAGGCTGGCCGTTGCCGTCGGTGGCGATGACCTGCCATGCCACGCCGGCGCTGTCGCCATTGGCGGTCAGGTTGACCATCTGCACATTGCCCCACCAGGTTCCGCTGGTGTAGTAGGGCACAAATTTCTTGGTGCCCGCGGTCAGTGTCACGGCGGACGCCGCCACACCGGCTTGCGAGAACTGCTGGCTTGCGATACTGCCGATGACGTTGCCCAGGTCGGTCGCGAACTGTTGCGCATCGGTCACCGTCAGGAAGTCGCCGCCGCCGTTGTGGGCGGCATGGCGCATGTCGTCAATCGTCGTGACGGTGTTGAGCACGGGCGTGGCCCAGTTCAGGTTGCCGAGCTTGGCGCTGGCCACTTCGGCATTGGTCATCTGGCCCGGGGCGCCGAAGCTGACCATGTAGCTGGTCATGTTCTGCCAGAACGGCGGGGCGGCGGGATCGCCGGTACCGTTGTCATTCGCGAGGTCGCCGCGCAGGTCGGTGGCCCAATACTTCAGGGCGATGTCGGCCAGCGTGTCGGCGGTGCCGCTGGTGCCGTTCGCCTTGTCAGATTTGCCTCGGTTGCGGATGTCGGTCTTGTCGCCTGGCTTGTACTGGTAGGTTTTGGTCGAATCCAGCGCATGGGTGTATTTGGTTCCCAGTGTGCTGTCGACATCACCTACGCCTCCGGGCGCGGCATCGGTGTAAAAACCGTCGGTGATCAGCATGGAATAGGAGCGGCGGCAGGACAGGTGGCTGGCCGCGGTTTCACCGGCCGGGGGCGACCAGGGCTTGGATCCCCAGGGGCCGCTGTTGGCATTGTTCTGGTAGTACTTGCCGACCCTGTCAAGCGCGCCGCGCAGCGGCGTGCCGCCACTGGCCACGCGTGCGTCAAGCCAGGCGTAAAAGGCGGGTTTGGCTACACCGAAATCCGTCATCGTATTGGGCGTGCCGTTGATGTCGCCATAGGCCAGCCGGAAGTTGTCCGCCTGGCTCGCGAAGGCTGCGGACAGGCCGGTCTTTGCCGAACTGATACGGTCTATGTGGTACATGCGCCAGTTGGCGATGTTCTGGCGTTCTTCGGCAAAGGTGCAGGTGGCACCAGCGCAATCCGTGCGGGTGCCGCCATGCGGCCCGAACGGGTTGGTGCTGCCGCTGCCGGCAGTATTGGAGCCATTGAACTGGAACTTGCTGTTTGTAACTTTGTAGCTGTCGTAGTTTCCGGTATTCGAGAGGGCGGCGGACGTGGTGAAGGTTGTCGGGTCGACGCCTGTTTTCGGCAGGAACATGGTCACGACCGAGTTGTTATCCACTGCGGCGTTCCCTTGGAGAACACCCCCGACATAACCTGGTGAATAGACCTTTTTGGGGTTGTAAAACAGCAGGTTGTTGACAGGGGAACTCTGGCGAGGGTCGCCGCTGCCAATGCAATCCACATGAAAGCCCGGAATGCTGGTGGAGCCGGGGGACTCGGCGAGCAGCGCGGCGGTGACTTGCTTGGCATAAACGCATTCCCAGTCCATGGAGCCCGAGGTATCCAGCACCAGCGCGATATTGGGCCTGACGTTCACGGTTTTGGACAGCAGCGGCTCTTGCGCGACGACCGCGAACGAGCTGTCCGCCGCGATCAGCGCGGCCGCGTAAAACGCGACGTTGCGCATAAAGGAAAATTTCATGGCCAGGCCTTTCATGCTCGCGTCGAGCATCATTTCATGGTTACTACAGATTGGAGCCACACCTCGGTGCCCCTGGGGGCGCTCCCGTCTTTTGCGCCGACTTCAGGGCCGAAGCCTCTGGCCGTCGTGACAAAAACTTTGGTGTCGGCGGGGGTCAGGTACTGCGCCATGCACTCGGGCTGGCGGGTGAAATAAACAACGGCTCCGGCGTCGCCGGCCGAGGTGAACGCGACCGTCTTGAGGTTGGCCGTCGGCGCGAGGGTGTCCCAGTTGGCCATGGTTTCCCAGCCGTATTTGGTACCGGCGCCCACGGGGGCTGCCTCAGGCGCGAAGCCGGTGGCCGGGTTGGCGGCGTAAAGCTGCACCTGCTGCTCGCAAAAGCGCAGGGCGGTTTCCGCCGTTTGCCGGGCCAGTGCCTGCTGGCGGCTCTGGTTGGCCACCTGTTCGGTCGACGAGGCGCCGCGGATCGAGATGCTGGCCAGAACCGAAAGAATCATCAGCATGATGAGCGCCACAATCAGCACGACGCCCTGCTGCCCGTGCATTTTTACGGTTTGGCGTGGTTCAGGGATTGACATAACCTACTCCGTGATTGCGCAGCAGCACCGTGGTGCGGTAGGCGCGGCGCATTCTGCCGTCGGTGATGTCGACATCGGTGCCGGCGCAGTTTTGATAGCTTGGCTTGGTGGCCGAGGTGCCCAGGTCCTTCAGCACGACGTTCTCGCTCCTGACCACCACGCAGACCTGCGCCGCGACCACCTTGTTCCAGCGGTCCAGCATGGGCAGGGCCGTCAAGGCCGCATCCGTGGGGTTGATGATGCCGGAGGCGCTCAGGTAGCCGCGCACGTTCTGGCTGTTGGGGACGGCGGGCTCTACGACCGCGAAATTCACCGTCGCGCTTTCAATGTTTTCAGCCAGCACCTGCGATTGCGCCAGGTTCCCGCTTCCGCGGCAGGTCAGCGTGTTGTTGGTGATGGAGATGCGCGACTGCATGGTGTAGTAGCCCCCCGCGCCCGCAGCCGCCACGCCGTTGCCTATGCAGTCCATGGGCAAGCCGCCGGCGGTGTTCTTTCCGGTGTTGAGGTCTCCCTCGTAGGCCACGGCCAGGCCGAAGCCACCGCTCCCGGCGCAGGTCAGGGCGCTCATGTTGGCGACAGTGGCATCCGTGAAGCCCGTGTTGCAGGCGTAAAGGTTCCAGCCGCCCTGGCCCAGGTCGTTCTTGACGCCGCCGGTGCGCGTGGGGTTGTACCCCGCCTGGCGCAGCTCCTGGGTAAAAACACCGAGCGCCATTTGCGCGTCTTCGTTCATCTGGCCCTGGGCCTGCGCGTTGCGCGTGGCCGTGCTGCCGGAGAGGTACATGACGACCAGCGCGCCTATGATCACCATGCCCAACACCATGGAGATCAGCAGCTCGATCAGGGTAAAGCCTGACTGCCGCCTTCCGGCGAACTTTGCCGCGGGCATACGGAAACGCTGCTGTGGGCAGCCTGTTGCGCGCAAAGTCATAACTGCACCTTCATGTAAAAGCAGCGCGGCAGGGTGGCCAGGGCCTTTGCGGTGGCCGAGCAGTTGTCGGACGTCAATTCGGCGGACTGGTCGACACCGCTGACCTTTCGGGTGTTGTCCAGCACGCTGGCTTCTTCCCAGAGGATCCAGATGTTGGCCTGGGTTGCGCTGGCGCCGGGACGGGTGACTTCAACCCCGCCCTGGGGCAGCAGCGCGCGAACCCGGCTCTGGAAGGCCGTGAGGTCCGCGCCAGCCAGCAGCGCGGGGGTGGTGCAATTGGGAAAAACGCAGGGCGCGAGGGCCGGGGGGTTGCCCGTGGTCATCATCGCCACGTCGTAATTGCCGTTTGAAAGACCGGTCGGGTTGAGCCTGATCACTTCCGCCAGTTCCGTGGCCAGGGCGCTTGCGATGGCGCGGTTGGCCGCGTTCTTTTGCGCCGCGACCGAGTAGGCCTGCATGCCGGCGAGCGCCAGCATGCCGAAGGACATGAGCAGTATGGATATAAGCACTTCCAGCAGCGACGAGCCTTGCTGCCCGTGCCGCGAAGGAGGGGATTTTCTGGTGAGGCCTAGCATGCGGTGTCCCCCGTCTGGACTTTGACCCGGCCCACCGAGTTCATGCACAGGGTGCGGGTGTAGTAAGCGTTGGTGGCGAATGAGCCTGAGGCATGTACCAGCCACCGGCCTGACTGGCCGATGGCGCGGCCCGTGGCGTCATAAATGATGCCGTTCCCGGTGCTGACGGCCGTGGGGGTGGAGACGCCCACGGCGTAAAAGTCGCTGATGCCGGCCATGGGCTCCTGGGCGCGCAGCACGATGTCGGTCGCGGCGTCGAAGCTGCCGTTGCTGTTGCTGTCAAGGAACACCACCCATCCCTGCATCCAGCCGCCGACGGTCGTGCCGTTTCCGGTAGAGCATACGGGGCTCGCCGCGGTCGAGTCCGCGGTCCTGCAAATGGTCACGCTCTTTCCACGCCGCATGGCTTCACCGCGGGCGTAGCGGGTATCCGAGATAAACCCGTTGGTGGCCCGGGTGACGGATGAGTTGGCGAGCAGGCCCAGGAAAGAAGGCGCCGCAAGCGTTGCCAGAATGCCGATGATGGCAACGACAACCAGTATTTCAATCAGGGTAAAGCCGTGCTGGATTCGCCTTACCCGCCAGGGCGGTTGGGGACGGGAGGTGGCACGGCCGGCGATCGATAGATTTTCGAACATGCGCAATTGTGAGCATGCGCCGGCGCTCCCGCCTCCTGTATTCGACGCCCGGTCAGCTCTGCGTGACGAACGGTCAGCGCCTTCTGCCGCCCAGGCTCCTAGCGCCTGACCTCGTCGACCAGGGTCTTGAACTCGTCGATGTCCTCAAAGCTGCGGTACACGCTGGCGAAACGCACATAGGCCACTTTGTCGAGCTTTTTGAGCTCGCGCATCACCAGCTCGCCGAGCCGGTTGGAGGCGACCTCGCGCACCCCCAGGCTCAGCAGCTTTTCTTCTATGCGTTCTATGGCCGAGTCGATCTGCTCGGTGCTGACCGGGCGCTTGCGCAGCGCCAGGTTCATGGAGCCCAGGATCTTGCTGCGCTTGTACTCGATGCGCCGGCCGTCCTTCTTGACGATGGACGGGAAGGTCACGTCGGGCCGCTCGTAAGTGGTGAAGCGCTTTTCGCAGGCGCCGCACTGGCGGCGGCGGCGTATGAAGTCGGCGTCCTCTGCCACCCGGGTTTCGACAACCTGGGTTTCGAGGTGGCCGCAGAAGGGGCATTTCATGGGTGTTGGCCTGAATTTAAAGACATCAATCGGTCCTTAGCAAGCCCCTGGAGATCGGCGCGGGATGCTATCAAAATCATAGTTCCCGCGCCGTCCGCCGCGATCAGCGATAAACCGGAAAGCGGCTCGTCAGGGCGTGAACCTTGGCGCGTACCGTTTCCAGGGTGGCCGCGTCGCGCGGGTTGTCGAGCACGTCGGCGATCAGGTTGGCGGTGGCGCGGGCTTCCTCGTCCTTGAAGCCGCGGGTGGTCATGGCCGGGGTGCCGATGCGCACACCGCTGGTGACCATGGGTTTTTCCGGGTCGTTCGGGATGGCGTTCTTGTTGATCGTCATGTGGGCGCTGCCCAGCACGGCTTCGGCTTCCTTGCCGGTAATGCCCTTGGCGCGCAGGTCGACCAGCATCACGTGGCTTTCGGTGCGGCCGCTGACGATGCGCAGGCCGCGCTGCGTCAGGGTGTCGGCGACGATTTGCGCGTTCTTCACGACCTGCTGTTGGTAGGCCTTGAACTCGGGCGTCATGGCTTCCTTGAAGGCCACGGCCTTGGCCGCGATCACATGCATCAGCGGGCCGCCCTGCAGGCCGGGGAAGATGGCGCTGTTGATGGCTTTTTCGTGCTCGGCCTTCATCAGGATGATGCCGCCGCGCGGGCCGCGCAGGCTTTTGTGCGTGGTCGAGGTGACGATGTCCGCATGCGGCACCGGGTTCGGGTAGACGCCCGCGGCCACCAGTCCGGCGTAGTGGGCGATGTCGACCATGAAGATCGCGCCGACGGCCTTGGCCACCTTGGCGAAACGCTCGAAGTCGATGCGCAGGCTGTAGGCCGAGGCGCCCGCGATGATCAGCTTGGGCTTGGTCTCATGCGCCTTGCGCTCCATCGCGTCGTAATCGATTTCTTCCTTGTCGTTCAGGCCGTAGGAGACGACGTTGAACCATTTGCCGCTCATGTTCAGGGCCATGCCGTGCGTCAGGTGGCCGCCTTCAGCCAGGCTCATGCCCATGATGGTGTCGCCGGGCTTGAGGAAGGCCAGGAACACGGCCTCGTTGGCCGAGGCGCCGCAATGCGCTTGCACGTTGGCGGCTTCGGCGCCGAAGATCGCCTTGATGCGGTCTATGGCGAGCTGCTCGGCCACGTCCACGTGCTCGCAGCCGCCGTAGTAGCGGCGGCCCGGATAGCCTTCGGCGTATTTGTTGGTGAGCTGCGAGCCCTGCGCGGCCATGACGGCGGGCGAGGCGTAGTTTTCGCTGGCGATCAGCTCGATGTGCTGCTCTTGCCGGGCGTTTTCAGCCTGGATGGCGGCGAAGATTTCGGGGTCGGTCTGTTCGACCAGGATGTTGCGGTGGTACATGGCAGTCCTTAAAGACGTGGTCCCTGCTATTCATATGAGCCGTGGCTCTAGATGAAACAAGGGCTGCCCAGGCGAACGGCTGAACGCTGAGGCCCAACGGCCGTCAGCGGTGCGCTTCCCAGTGGTGTCCCACGTCAGCTTCAATGGTTGTAAAAACCTCGAGCCTATCGCCAGTTGCGCACTTGGCTAGTGTAACTGAGGGCGCGTAAAACCCGCGGCGCATCGTCCCATTCCCGTGGCCCTGAAAGCAAAAAGCCGGGCGCTGGCAGCAGCCCGGCTTTGCGACGCAGGCGGGACGGGCCCTCTCGCCGCGCCCCGACGGGATCAGGACTGGCTCAGCAGCGCCACCTTCTCAGGCGTCTTGCCTTCGGAGGCCGGCGTCTCGGACTTGCCGGGCAGGGAGGCCGGAACCGGGCGCGAGCTGCCGCCGGGTTCAGTAAAGAAGGGCGAGGGCTTGCCGCGCTTGGAGGCCGACGCCACCACGGCCAGCAGCCGGGCGTGTTCCCCCATCACCTTGCCGGCGTAGCCGCCGTCGTCTTCCATGTTGGCGGCGCCCACATAGTATTTGAGGCCGCCCTCGATGGAGCCGGCGCGGGCGATGCATTCCTGCAGCACTTTGACGCCGACGCGCAGGTTGGTGACCGGGTCGAAGGCCGCCAGCTTGCCGCCGAAGTTGTCGTATTTGTCGTGGTGCACCTTGGTCATGACCTGCATCAGGCCTTGGGCGCCCACCGGGCTTTGCGCGAACGGGTTGAAGCCGGACTCGATGGCCATGATGGCCAGGATCAGGGTCGGGTCGAGCTTGGCCTTCTGGCCGATGTCGAAGGCCTCGGCCACCAGCACGCTCAAGGGCTCCGGCGCCACGCCGTATTTCTTGCTGAGCCAGTAAGCCACCGCCGCCTGCTGGGCCGGCAGGTCCTTGGGATTGGAGGCCGTGGCGCGCTCGATGGCGGCCGGCTCGGTAAAGCCGATGGCCGCTTCCTGGCGCTGCTGCAGCCAGGTCATGAGCTTGAATTCACCGGCCTGACGCAAGTCGGGCCGGGCAGTCAGTGTGATCACCGCGAATACGACCGCCAGGCCCAGGAGGGCGAAGCTGTTGTGGGTGATCTCGAAAAAGCCCTGGGCGATGTCATCAGCAATGGTTAAAACACTGCTGCGTACACTTTTCAAGTGCGCCTCAAGGCCGAATTGTCCTAGCGCTGTCATAGCACTCCTTTCTACGCTTGCAGGCCCTTTGGGGGCCAAGCAGGCTTTGATTGGGTCGCCATCAAACCAAGGCATGCCTTGTGGGTGTTGACCCCTGTTTGACGTTGCCGGCTTCTTTGGGGAAGGGGGGCAGCGGAGATTCGGGTTGTCCCTAGGTTTCTGTGGGACTGGCGGGATTCTATGGGGTCGTTAAATAACCTGTCAATAATAACAAATCGTTTCTTTATATTGATTAAGCAAATAAAAACCTTGATTCTGGGCAGAACCCGCCTGAATCAAGGTAGTTACGGCCCCTTTTTGAGACCAAGCTCTAAGTTAGATTCGACGTGAAAAATACCGGATCAGCGGATCGCGGGTCCGGCTGTAGGCGGTTTCCGATGCCCGATGTGGGACGATTGGGGCGATTTCGGGATGCTGGCGGGGGTCCGAAGGCTGCGGCAATCACTCCGGTCCCGGTGATTGAAAAGATGGTCTTGCCTGCACGGTGCGGGAGGTTTAACCTGCAGTTGCCTGATTCATTTGGGCATCCAACCGGGTAACCAACCCCGGAAAAACTGGAAGCAATCACTTGCTTTCATCGCACTGGAGACGATTCATCTCTCCTTTGCGAAACCCGACGGCATGAGCATAAACGCCCGCCGTCAACCCCGGTCGGCTCAGCTGCCCGGGGTTTTTCTTTTGGATATTGCCCTTTCGGGGTGACCGTCTTTTTCAAATAAGTCATTGACCGATTGGCGCCAGCGTTAAAAACTCGACGCCTATGGCAATCAATGATCTGAAGAATAAATGGCGCGACATCGAATGGCGAAACACCGCAAAAACCCTGCCGGCACGGGCTGCCGGCGTGGCCCGCTCGCCCCTATGGCGGCGCCGCGCCGCCTGGGCACTGGGCGTGCTGCTGCTGGTCTGGGTGCTGGCCTATGCGGCCGTGCCGTCCATCCTGAAATCGCAACTGGAGAAGGTCGCCTCTGAAAAATTGGGCCGGCAGGTCACTGTGGGCGCGGTCGACTTCAAGCCCTGGTCGCTCGAACTCACGCTGAGCGACCTGGCCATCGCCAAGGCCGGAGCCGCCGGCGCTCCCCAGGCTTCCCCCCAGGAAGTGCCCCAGCTCGCCGTCAAGCGCATATATATAGATGCGGAACTGGAATCCCTGCTGCGGCTGGCGCCGGTGGCCGACGCCGTGCAGATCGACGAACCCGTGGCCTTTCTGGCCCACCAGGGCGGGGGGCGCTATGACATTGACGACATCCTGGAGCGCCTGAAGGCGCCCGCGGACCAGCCGGCCGGCGATCCGCCGCGTTTTGCGGTCTACAACATCGTGGTGAGCGGCGGGCGCATGGATTTTGCCGACCAGTCCGTCGGCAAGACCCATGAGCTGAGGGACCTTAACCTCTCCGTGCCTTTCCTGAGCAACCTCAAGTCCCAGCGGGAGATCAAGACCTCGCCGCACCTGGCCTTCAAGCTCAACGGCAGCAGCTTTGACACTGCCGCCGAAGGCACACCCTTTGCCCAGACCCACAAAACCGACGCCACCTTCATGCTGCGCGGCCTTGACCTGAACCCCTACCTGGCCTACTGGCCGGCAAGCCTGCCCTACAAATTGCAAAGTGCCGTGCTGCATGCCGACGCCAAAGTGGCGTTTGAGCAGACGCCGGCCACGCAGGTGCGGATCTCCGGCACGGTGACGGCGGAAAAAGTGCGCGTGCAGGCGGTGGGCCAGGTGCCTGCTAACCGCCCCGACATGCTTGCGTTTGAGCGGCTGCAGGTGTACATGGCCGACGTGCGCCCGCTGGAGCAGTTCGTCAAGCTCGCGTCGGTCGAGTTGAGTGCGCCCGCGCTGTCCGTGGTCCGCGACCGGTCGGGGCGGCTCAACCTGTTGCCGCCGGCTGCCGCGCCTGCTACAAAAAGTGAAGCAAGCGTACCGGATACCGCAAAGCCCGCCACCTCGGCCAAGGCGCCGGCGACGACACCCTGGAAGCTGCAGGTGGCCCGTGTGGTGGTGCGCGCGGGCAGCGTGAACTGGCTGGACGAAACCCTGGCTTCGCCCGCCGACATCCGCTTGAGCGGCCTGGCGCTCAATGCCACGGCCATCGCCATGCCTTTTTCGGCCGGCGCCCCGCTGCAATTCGACGGCTCGGTGGGGCTTGAGCCGCCTGCCATCCCTGTGCCCGCCAAGGCTGGCGCAAAGGCAGGCGCCAAACCCGCCGCGCCGCAAGCCCCTGCCATTCCGGCGCTGCTCACGTTCCAGGGCAGCGCCACCGACCAGGCCGCCCAACTGACGGCCAAGGTGGCCGCCTGGCCGCTGGGCATGGCCGCCAAATACGTGGGCCAGTTCCTGCTGCCGGCGTTGAACGGCCAGCTCGACGCCGAGCTGGGCGTGAACTGGCAGGCGGCCAGCGGCGACAAGCCGCAAGTGCTGCGGCTCAGCGCGCCGCAGCTCGCGCTGAGCGAAGTGCAACTGGCGCAGGGCAAGGTCTCCCTGGTATCGGTCAAGCGCGTGGACCTGGCGCAGGTGGACATTGACGTGGCCGGCCAGAACTTCAAGGCCGCCAAACTGCTGCTGACCCAGCCCAAGGCCCTGGTGGAGCGGGGCAGCGACAAGCGCTGGATGTACGAGCGCTGGATGGTGAACTCCGGCGCGGCAAGGCCCGCGCCCCCACCCACCGATGCCGCCACGCGGGCCGGGGCTCCCACCTGGGCCGTGGCCATCAACGACGTGCAGCTTGAAGGCGGCGCCATGTCGTTTTCCGACAAGGCCGGCGCCAAGCCGGTGGCTTTTGAGGTGACCGCGGCCAAGGCCCAGCTGGGCGGGCTGCTGCTCGACGACAGGCCCGCATCCCGGGCCCAGGCCGCCAATCCCATGCCGCTGACCGCCTCCCTGCGCCTGGCCTCCGGGCGTTTCGAGCCCGGCAAGCTGGATTTCAACGGCAGCCTGGGCCTGGCACCGCTCCAGGCGCAGGGCCGCTTGCTGGTCGACCGGCTGCCGGTACAGGCCTTTGAGCCTTACGTTGCCGACATCCTCAATATCGAGCTGCTGCGCGCCGATGCCAGCTTCAAGGGGCGGGTAGCCTATCGCCAGACGCCGGCAGGGCCCCAGGCCCAGGTGTCGGGCGACGTGTCGCTGGAAGAGCTGCGCGCCAACACGCTGGCCCCCAGCGAAGACCTGCTGGCCTGGAAAGCGCTGAACCTGCGCGGCTTCCATGTGGCGCTGGATCCGGCCAAGGCAACCCGCGTGGAGGTCAAGGAAACCGTGCTGACCGACTTTTTCGCGCGTGTGATCGTCATGCCCGACGGCCGCATCAACCTGCAGGACCTCGTCAAATCCGGGGAGCCGGCGGGAGCCGCAGAGACCACCGCCGCGGCCGCCGCGCCGGCCTCCGCGCCAGCGCCCACGGCCCCGCCCAAAACGACGGTTGCCGATGCGAAAGCCGCGCCGGCCGCAACAGCCCCGCCGCCCATCGTGAGCTTCGGCCCCATCAGCCTGATCAACGGCAAGGTGCTGTTTTCCGACCGCTTCGTCAAGCCGAACTACTCGGCCGACCTCAGCGACCTGACCGGCAAGCTCAGCGCCTTTTCGTCGGTGGCGCCCGCGCCGGCGGGCGGCGCGGCGGCCGCTGCCCCCAATATGGCGGACCTGGAGCTGCGCGGTCGCGCCGAGGGCACGGCCTCGCTCGAAATCCTGGGCAAGCTCAACCCCCTGGCCAAGCCGCTGGCGCTGGACATCAAGGGCAAGGTGCGCGACCTGGAGCTGCCGCCGCTGTCGCCGTACTCCGTCAAGTACTCGGGCTACGGCATCAACCGCGGCAAGCTCAGCGTCGACGTGAGCTACCTGGTGCAGCCCGACGGCAAGCTCACCGCCACCAACAAGGTGATCCTGAACCAGCTCAGCTTCGGCGAAAAGGTGCCGGGCTCCACCGCCAGCCTGCCGGTCAAGCTCGCCGTCGCGCTGCTGGCCGACCGCAACGGCGTGATCGACATCGACCTGCCCATCAGCGGCTCGCTCAACGACCCGCAGTTCAGCCTGGGCCCCATCATCGTCAAGGTCATCGTCAACGTGATCGTCAAGGCCATCACCGCGCCTTTCAGCCTGCTGGCCAACGCCTTCGGCGGCGGCGGCGAGGAGCTCAGCACCGTGGGCTTCGCGCCCGGCAGCGCCGAGCTGCGCCCCGAAGCCAAGGCCGGGCTGGACAAGGTTGCGAAGGCCCTGCTCGACAGGCCTTCGCTGCAGCTCACTGTGGTGGGCACCAGCAGCGTGGAGGCCGAGCGCGAGGGCTTCAAGCGCGAGCGGCTGGACGCGCTGGTGCGCGCCGAAAAACGCCGCATCACCGTGAAGGAGGGCGGCACCACCTCGGCCGTTGTCAGCATCAGCCCGGCCGAATACCCGGAGCTGCTCAAGGAAGTCTATAAACGCGCCGACATGCCCAAGCCGCGCAACCTGATAGGCCTGGCCAAGGACCTGCCCGTGCCCGAGATGGAAAAACTGCTGCTGGCCGACATCAAGGTCAATGACGACGCCATGCGCGAGCTTGCCGTGCAGCGCGGCGTGGCGGTGAAGGACTACCTCGCCTCGCGCGATCTGCCGCCCGAAAGGCTGTTCCTGGGCGCGGCCAAAGCCGTGCCGCCGGAGGCCAAATGGACACCCCGCGCGGAGCTGAATTTGGCGATGCCCTAAAAAAGGCGAAAATAGCACCAGCGCTTTATTGATAAAGCTTTTATGGGACCAGGGCCAATGCGCGCAACGCGGTTGCGCGGCGCGGCCTCCCATCCATTCCAATACCTGCTGCCGCTGCGCAAGAATCCCCTGACGAGGGAGCCCTTGCGGTCGGCGGCAACTATTTTTTTGACCTTGCGTTCCCATGTTTAAATCTTCAAAACCCGACACTCCCGCCGTGAAAACGCCATCCCCCAAGCAGGCCGAAGCCCATCCGCTGGACGGCCTGACCGGCGGCGCGTTTTCCGCGCCGACCTCCGGCGAGCGCGCCTCGCGTATCCGCAGCTGGCTGGCCACCGAGCCCACGGCCGAGCAGATGGCCGAGGTCTACAAGGACCTGTCCAACCGCGACAAGGGCGCGGCCAAGCCGCTGAAGGAAAAGCTCGACGAGATCAAACGCAGCAAGGGCCAGGAAGCCGTGGCCGCCGAATGGGCCGACAAAGCCCAGGCGCTGCTGGCCGTGCCCAAGCTCAACCTGGCCGACGCCCTGGCCTGGCAGCGCGACGCCGCCAAGGCCGGCGCTCCCCTGTCCAAGGAACCGCTGGCCGGCCTGAAGGCGCAGCTGGCCGAGCGCGTCAAGACGATTGAAGACCTGCAGCACCGCACCCAGGTGCAGCGCGAGGCCGCCGTGCTGATCGCGCAGCGCATCGAGGTGCTGTCCATCAAGCCCTGGCGCGAAGCCGAAGGCGCACTGGACACCTTGAAAGCCGACGTGGCCCACTGGCAGGGCCAGGCCGATGAACTCACGCACGACGCCAACTGGGCCAGCGTGGACGCCAAGTTCCCGCCGCTGCTTGACGCCTCGCGCGCCCAGCTGCTGGCCGTGTGGGAAGCCTTCCAGGGCGCGCTGGCACAGGCCGTCAAGGCCGCCGAAGACACGGCCGCGCCTTTGCCCGCCGTGCCCGTGTGGGCCGATGAACTGCGCGCCGCCCGAGGCCAGGCTCCCGCCGAGGGCGAGCAGCCCGCGCGCGCGCCCAAGGCCAAGATCGATCCGGCCGTGCTCAAGGAGATGCGCGAAAAGTCGTCCGCCGCCGTGCAGGCCGCGCTCGCCAAGCTCGAGCATGAGGTCACCGAAGGCCATGGCAAGTCCACCCCCAAGGTGGCGGCCGAGCTGCGCCAGGCGCTCAAGGAACACATCCGCAACATCGACAGCAAGCTCGAAGCCGCCGCGCATGCCGCGCTCACCGCGGCCGGCGAACTCGAAGGCTGGCAGCGCTGGCGCGCCGACCAGATTCGCGAAGAGCTGGTCGTGAAGGCCGAAGCGCTGGTGGCCAAGCCGCTGGGCGGGCGCAAGCAGCAGGAAGCCCTGCGCGCCATGCGTGAGCAGTGGAAGACCAGCGACCAGGGCGGCACGCCCAACCACGCGCTGTGGAAACGCTTTGACGACGCCTGCAACGAAGCCCACAAGGTCGTCGAGGCCTGGCTCGAGAAGGTCAAGGAGCAAAACGAAACCGTCAAGGCCGAGCGCAAGCTGCTGATCGACGAAGTCCTTGCCTGGGCAGAAGCCAACAAGGGCAATACCGACTGGAAGCACCACATCCGCAGCCTCAACGGTTTTGTCGAAAAATGGCGCGAGGCCGGCCACCTGGGTGAAAAGGCCTTTGCCGAAATTCAGCCCGTGTGGAAGGCCGCCATGGATACGGCCGACGCCGCGCTGACCGCCGCGCGCAGCGAAAGCATCGCCCGCCGCAAGGCCATGATTGAAGAAGCCGGCGTGCTGGGCGCCGAGCCGCAGCTGCGCATAGACGCCGTCAAGTCGCTGCAGCAGCGCTGGCAACATGAGGCGCAGGCCGTGCCCATAGAGCGCAAGCAGGAACAGAAGATGTGGGACGCTTTCCGCAAGCCCATAGACGACGCCTTCCAGCGCAAGACCGCCGAGCGCGAAAAAGCCGCCGCGGCCCTGGGTGAATACGACCGCATGGTGCTGGAAGCCTCCAAGGCCGTGGAAGCCGCCACCGCCAGCGGCGACGCCCAGAAGATCCATGCCGCCGCCAAGGCGCTGGAAGCCATTGTGCGCGGCCAGGTGCCCGTGGCTGCCGCCGCAGCGCCCGCAGCCGCAGCGCCAGCGCCCGAAGCCACCACGCCTTCCGTGGAGGCCACGCTGGCTGCCGTTGGCAGCGAGCCGGCCGCTCAGGCCGCCGAGCCTGCCGCCGACGCTGAAGCCGCCGCCGCCGCGGAATTCGCCGAAGCCGGCGAGCCGGCCAGCGCGCCCGCTGAACCGCCGCCCGCGCCCAAGCCCGCGCCCAAGCCCATCGTGGC